>OMZY01000044.1 GCA_900315675.1 uncultured Eubacteriales bacterium | reverse complement strand
TCGCCAGTGGCCATGAGAAAGTCCCCTTTCAATGAGATATGCTTAGTATAACAGATTTGTTTAGGAGAATCAATATGAAATTGGAGAATTGTGAAATAAAGCGGTATGGGAGCACTTTTCTGACCGCACCGGAAGCGGCCCAGCTCCTACACATTTCAACTTCCCACGCCTATAAGGTCATCCACCGGCTGAATCAGGAGCTGAAAGCCCAGGGCTTTCTCACCATTGCTGGACGCATCAGCTGGGATTATCTTCTGCAGCGTACCGTGGGAAAAGCTACAGAAGAGGAGGCACAGCGGGATGAGTGTCTATAAGGACAACAAGACAAACACGTGGCGAGTGATCTACCGCTACACCGATTGGACGGGAGAGCAGAAGCAGAGTTCCCGGCGAGGGTTTGCCAGCAAGCATGAAGCCCAGGCTTGGGAGCGGGAGCAAATGAACAAGGTAACGGCGGATCTGGATATGTCCTTCGCCAGCTTTGTGGAGCACTATACCGAGGACCTGAAAACAAGGCTGAAAGAAAATACCTGGAGCACGAAGGATCATATCATCCGGACGAAATTGATCCCCTACTTCGGCAAACTGAAAATGTGCGCTGTCACGCCGCAGATCGTCATGACCTGGCAGAATGAAATGCTACGATTCCGGGACAAGGATGGAAAGCCCTATTCTCCGGTCTATCTCCGCACCGTACAGAACCAGCTGACCGCCATCTTCAATCATGCCATGAAGTATTACAATCTCCGGGAAAACCCTTGCCGCAAAGCTGGTCCGCTCGGCAAAAAGAAATCCCGGGAAATGCTGTTCTGGACGAAGGAAGAATACCTGAAATTTGCCGATGCCATGATGGATAAGCCCAAATCCTTCTATGCCTTCGAGCTTCTGTACTGGTGCGGTATGCGGGAGGGCGAGCTGCTGGCGCTGACACCATCTGACTTCGATCTGGAGAAGGGCACCGTCACGATCAGCAAATCCTATCAGCGGATACACGGCGAAGACAAGATCACCACGCCAAAGACCGAAAAGAGCAACCGTACCATCACCATGCCGGATTTCCTGACGGAGGAAGTGGAAGAATACATGGATTCCCTGGATGGGATCGGCAAGAAGGATCGCATCTTCAACTTCACCAAGGATTACCTGCACCATGAGATGAACCGCGGAGCAAAGCAGGCGGGCGTCAAGCGCATCAGGATTCACGATATCCGGCACAGCGCGATTAGTCTGCTGATTGACATGGGCTTCAGCGCCATTGCCATTGCCGATCGTGTGGGTCATGAAAGTATCGACATCACCTATAACTACGCCCATCTCTTTCCCTCCAAGCAGACTGAGATGGCGGCAAGGCTGAATATGGAAAGGGGTTGAAAGAATTGTCTGCAAAAGCATTGGACACGCATGGACGCTGGCGGAATATCACGGTGGCTTTCCGGGTTTCACCTGAGGAAGACAGCCAGATCGAAACGCTGGTCGGCTTGAGCGGTTTAACAAAACAGGATTACATCATGAGCCGCCTGCTGAACCGGGATGTGGTCGTCAAGGGGAATCCCAGGGTATACAAGGCACTGCGGGATACCATGGGAGAAGTGCTGACGGAATTACGGCGGATTGAAGCCGGAGAAAAAGCTGATCAGGAATTGCTTGCTTTGATCGACACGATTGCCGCCATCATGGGCGGACTGAAGGAGGAAAGAAAATGAGTATCATGTATCATCAAAATGGAGACTATCTGCTGCCGGACATGGGATTGAACGAGACGGACAAAACGCCGTTGAATAAATATGGCAGGATGCGGCTGCGGTATCTGCAGGAGCATCGTCCTGGTCTCTATACAAGACTGATCTTATCCGGGAAACTGTACGAAGACCTGCTGGATATACAGAAGGCAGCACAAAAAAGAATGGAGATCATTACGGAAAAGATGGCAAAGGCTCAGAACATCAACGAAGCGATGAAAGCAAAGGACCAGATGGCATGGGTTGGCGCCATGAACATGATTCGACTCCAGGCGGAAGAAGTTGTTTTGCGAGAACTGATCTATAGCTGAAACACAGCCCCATGGTTCAAAAAGCCATGGGGTATTTCATTGCGGAAATCATCCATGCCGGAAGTGGCAAGCAATGCAAATCTGCTAGAATTTGCAAAATGCTTGTTGGCTGCTTCGCCCCAAACCCCGATTACCAGCGCGAGCGCTGTGGTTGAAATCCGATAAGCTGATTCCTCTGGCTCCACCATGGAGCCAGAGACGAAGCCAGACTGGCTCCATTATGAGGCCAAGGTGGTTCTATCATGGAGCCAAAAACGAGGCCAGATTTTTTATCTGGCTCCATGGTGAGGCCAGAGCTGAGGCCAGAAACGAAGCCGGACTGGCTCCATCACGATGCCAGACTGGCTTCACCATGAGGCCACAACGGCGTTATCTGGCTCCATGGTGGAGCCTAACCCTATATATATAATATATACTCTACTCTTCTATATACAGCCTGCATCCAGACAGGCACGATTGCAAATTCCTAAGTTAAATATTTTTATTTAATTTCCTACTCGATGCTATTGACACAAGCATTTATGTTTAGTATAATGGAGGTAATGAAAGCGGAGAGTATTTCAGGAGAAAGGCGATGCGACCATGGAGTAAGAAACAACAACGGAACCGATAAAACCAACGGACGAAAAGCGCGGAAGGAGAACAACGTGAAAGACCAGACATTTATCACGGTAGCGGAGGTAGCGGAGATGATGGGAATATCCAAATCCTACGCCTACAAGATCGTACACAAACTCAACGAAAACCTGAAAGCCATGGGCTACCTGACGATTGCGGGACGGGTCAACAGGAGTTACTTCCTGGAGAAAACCTGCTACTCGCCCGGCAGAAGTCCGCAGCTTTCCCAGATATCAGGAGGACAGATCGCTTAATGCCGGTTTACAAGGAAGAAAAAACAAATACGTGGCGGGTGATCTACCGCTACACCGATTGGAAGGGAGAAAGAAAGCAGACATCAAAACGTGGGTTTTCCACCAAGCGGGAGGCCCAGGCCTGGGAGCGTGAGCAGCTGAACAAGGTTACAGCGGATGTGGATATGACCTTCGCCAGCTTCATCGACCGCTACACGGAGGACATGAAAACGCGTCTGAAGGAAAACACCTGGAGTACCAAGGAGCACATCATTCGCAGCAAACTCATTCCCTACTTCGGAAGGCTCAAGCTGAGCAATATCACGCCGCAGCAAATTATCACATGGCAGAATGAACTGCTGAATTACCGGGATGCTCAAGGGAAACCCTATTCGCCGGTCTACCTGCGGACGATCCAAAACCAGCTCAGCGCCATCTTCAACCATGCGGTCCGATACTATAGGCTCCGGGAGAATCCCTGCAAAAAAGCGGGAAGCATGGGAAAGAAGAAGGCACGGGAAATGCTGTTCTGGACAAAGGAAGAGTATCTGCAATTTGCAAAAGCGATCCAGGATAAGCCCATGGCATACCACGCGTTCCAGATGCTGTACTGGTGCGGTATCCGGGAGGGAGAGCTGCTGGCACTGACGCCCGCAGACTTCGACTTCGACAGGGAAACAGTCACCATCAGCAAATCCTACCAAAGGCTGAAAGGCAAAGATGTAATCACTGATCCCAAGACTGAAAAGAGCAATCGAACCATCACCATGCCGGATTTCCTGGCAGCGGAGATGCAGGAATATATCGGTTCCCTGTACAGGATACAATCAGATGACCGGATATTTCCCTTCACCAGCAGCTTCCTCCGCCATGAGATGGAGCGAGGCTGCAAAGCTTCCGGGGTAAAGAAGATACGCATTCATGACCTGCGGCATTCAGCAATCTCCCTGCTGATCGACATGGGCTTCTCCCCGCTGGCCATCGCGGACCGGGTAGGACATGAAGCCATAGAGATCACCTACAATTACGCCCACCTGTTCCCCTCAAAGCAGCAGGATATGGCAAAGCAGCTGAGTCAGGCCATGCATGAAGCGCCGGAGCCGCCCGACAAGCCACCTCATGCGTCTCAACTGACCCTGATCAAAAACGACAGCGCCGCCTGAGCGGCAGAAAGAGAGTAATATGCTTACCAATACCAACAATACCAACGGCAACACCACAAAGAACCCCATCGTAGTCATTGGAATCGACCATGGCTACGGAAACATCAAGACGGCCAACACCTGCTTCCGGGCAGGTGTGACCGCCTACGACAAGGAACCATTCTTCATCATCGGATCGCTTCAGTACAACGGCAAGTGGTACGGCATCAGCGAAGAACACAAGGAATTCATCCCGGACAAGATGACGGATCAGGACTATTACATCCTGACGCTTGCCGCCATCGCCCGGGAGCTGGAGCTGGCGCATATGACCAGCGCCGACATCCACCTGGCCGTCGGATTGCCCCTGACCTGGGTATCGGAGCAGAAAGACCGTTTCCGCAAATACCTGATCCAGAGGAAGGATGTGAAGTTCAGCTTCGATGGCACTGCTTACAGCATCCGGATTGTCGGCTGCGACGTCTTCCCTCAGGGCTTCGCGGCTGTGGCGGATAAGCTGGCCGAATTCAAGGGCACAACCATGCTCTGCGATATCGGTAACGGCACCATGAACATCATGACCATCAGCAACGGGAAACCCAATCCGCAGAAATGCTATACGGAGAAATATGGAACCTACCAGTGCATGCTGGCCATCCGGGAGCAGCTCATGCGGAAGTTCGGTACGGCCATCGATGATGATGTGATCGACGATGCGCTCAGGTACGGCACTGCGGATATCGGCGAAAAATACCTGACAGTGATCCGGGAAGTCGCCCGGCAGTATGTCGCCGGCATTATGCGCCGGCTGCGTGAGCATGAGTACAATCCGGAACTGATGAAACTCTACATTGTCGGAGGCGGCGGTTGCCTGATCCGGCACTTCGGGGAATATGATCCCAATCGGGTAACGATCAATGACGATATCTGCGCCACGGCCAAGGGGTATGAGTTCCTGGCCAATCTGAAGCTGAAGAAGGCGAACGCGGCATGAGCAAGAAAGATAACCTTTTTACGACGACGCTCCGGCTGAACTTGAACAATACACAGGACATGGAAGCCTGGAACAATCTGATGAGCGCAGACAGTACCCAACCGGAATACAGTTCATACTGCCGAACAATCGTCACCGCCATCAACGATCACTTCGCCCGACAGGATCGCATGGAGGAGCAACAGGAATGGGAAACAGCGCTGCTGAAAAAGATCGAGGCCACGATCCGAGAAACGTTCGCCAGCTGTATGAAAGAGTTCCAGATCACGACTGCGCAACCGACAACAGAGAAATCTGAGCCGCAGGCACAGCCTGATCCACCTGATGAAACAGAAGCGAATATTGAAGCCTTCCTGGACTGCTTCTGAGGGGGTGCACCACAAGTAGTATCACGACGGAAGAAAAAATGATACCACTTGTAATACCAGTCCAAGTTGAGGAAAGACAAACGAAAAAAACGGATGACTGTGCATCGTGCCAAAGGATGAATAATCACCCGTAACAAAGTTCATACCAAAAGCGCACCAAACCCCTGCACCTGATAAGTTGGTATCAAAGACCAACCAACAGGCACAGGGGCCTTTGTTTATCATTCAGCGGTTGCCACAACCACAGCACAAAGTGCTGGTTTTCAGGGGCTTGGGGGCGGAGCCCTCAACAAGCTTTTTGCAAAATGTATTAACTTTGCATTGCTTGCCGCTATGCAAAATGTGATACATTTGCCCTGCTTGCCACTATACAAAAAACTGAAGAAATAAAACGCACTTGACAAGTGACCTTTCGTTCACTATAATTAGTGACCGAAGGGTCACTCAGCTTGATGCGGAGGTTACTATGGCAAAAGACACGAAAGAAAGAATCCTGATGGCAGCGCTGGATATGTTCTCAAAAAAGGGATATGAGGGCACCAACATACGGGAATTGGCTGCATCTCTCGGACTGGTCAAGTCCGGCATCTACAAGCACTATGAGAGCAAAGAAGCCATCTGGAATGCCCTGCTGGACAGGATGATCGCCTATTACGGGGAACACTTCGGCTCCGCTGAACATCTGCCCCCTGTGCCAGATTCCATGGAAGATTTCGTTTCCATGACCATGCGGATGGTGAATATCACGATCCATGACGAGCAGATCGTGAAGACGAGAAAGGTGCTCACCCTGGAGCAGTACCGGGACGAGCGCGCGCGGGATCTGGCGACGAAGCACTTTTTGACCGGGCTGACGGAGTTGTTCGGGCGCATCTTATCCCGCATGATGGAGAAAGGACTGATCCGCCGGGACGATCCGGAGATGCTGGCCTTTGCCTATGCCACACCGATTTCCGCGCTCATTCATCTTTGTGACCGGGAGCCGGAGAAAACAGAGGATGCGATCAGGAAGATCGAAGCGTTCAGCCGGCACTTTATTGCGGCCTATGGGGTGAAGTAACATTGTTTGATCTGGACAAATACCTGGCTGATCTGATCATGAACTGCCGGTCGGCTTTCGGAGAGCGTCTGCTGTACATGGGCCTGCAGGGAAGCTGGCTGCGCGCTGAAGCTCAGGAAAGCAGCAATATCGATCATAGCAGATTGAGAGTGCGGAGGGAATGCTGTGCATTATGTGAAGGTAAAGGGGATCTTATCTTCTCAAAACGGAATGAATCTTTATCGGGGCTGCATGCACGGATGTATCTACTGCGATTCAAGAAGCAGCTGCTATCGGATGGATCACGCTTTTGAGGATATCGAGGTCAAAGAAAACGCCCTTGAATTGCTGGAAGACGCGCTGCGCCGCAAAAGAAAACGCTGTATGATCGGCACAGGCTCCATGAGCGATCCATATATACCGCTGGAGCTGAAAACAGAATACACGCGAAAAGCCTTGCTGATCATCGAGCAATACGGCTGCGGCGTCGCACTGCAGACAAAGTCCGATCTTGTGCTCAGAGATCTGGATATCCTGAAACGGATCAATGAAAAGACCAAAGCCGTTGTTCAGATGACGCTGACAACAGCGGATGAAAACCTGTGCAGGATCATCGAGCCGAATGTATGCCCGACAAAAGAGCGGTTCGAGGCGCTGAAAACCTTGCGCGATAACGGCATTCCCACCGTCGTGTGGCTGTGTCCGATCCTGCCCTATATCAACGATACCCCTGAGAACATTGCGTCGATCCTTCAAATGTGTATAGAGGCACAGGTGCGCGGCGTGATCTGCTTTGGAATGGGGCTGACGCTTCGCGACGGCAGCCGTGAGTATTTCTATCGCCAGCTTGACAGGCATTTCCCCGGATTGAAGGAGCGCTATATCAGGGAATACGGAGACCGTTACGAGGTCCCCAGTCCGCGCAGCGATGAGCTGATGAGGTTGTTTCATCAAACCTGCGGGCAAAACGGGATCATGCACGATAACAACGAGATTTTCGCCGATCTGAGCCGCTTCGAAGAAAAGAAGCCGTTCGAACAGCTCAGTTTGTGGCAGCTTCAGCGGAATGAATGACGATCGAAGAGAAACCGCGCCTGATGAAAAGCCACCGGTTGATGTGCCGGGTAGTTCCCTCGTCCCAGGAAGCCGAACAAAATGGATAGACTTAGCCGAATCAGGAAACTGTTCATAAGGAATACCGATTATTAATGAGCAGCATTCATGTTTGGTGCCAGTATGCTGCAGGCGTTTTACCGGGACAGGAAGGTGGATTTATCCCCGCTGCACATTTGGAAGGACGATCCCGGCGTGATGGATTATGTGGTGATCGCCGGGCTGGTACGCTCCCCCATGGGCCGGTTTCAGACCCTTTTTTCCTCAATACCGATGAGGATTGATGGGGGGAATACCTGTGAAAGCGTATATTGCATACTGTGGGCTGGACTGCGAGACCTGTGAGGCCCGTATTGCAACGGTGAACCACGACGACGTGATGCGTCGCAAGGTTGCCAGGGGGTGGTCTGAACTGAACGGCGTGGAGATCACTCCCGAGATGATTAGCTGCGCTGGCTGCCGGATTGACGGTGTGAAGACGCCCTACTGTGACTCGCTCTGTCCGATCCGCCAATGCGCCATTGCCAGAGGTGTCGAGACCTGCGGAAGCTGTGGCGGGATGGATGCCTGCGAAAAGCTGGGTGCGATTATCAGCAATAATCCTGACACCATGAAGCGCCTGAAGGGACTATAGAAGGAAGGGGATTTTGACCTATGAGATGTGGCATGAGGAAGCGATTGATTCACTGGCTCGGTTTGACGGGTGTCGTCGCGCTTCTGTCCTATACGGCTGCGGTGGTGTTTTCGCCCCTGGCCTATCCGGACTACAACTGGATGGCCCAGGCGGTCAGCGATTTGTCAGCCGAAGCCGCGCCGTCAAGGCAACTGTGGAATCGGCTGGCAGCGCTTTATAATATCTGCAGCGTCGTGTGCGCGACCAGCGGCGCCCTCTTTGTAGCGCAGGAGCGCGTTTCATCCCGGTTGTTCCGGGTCGGCCTGTATCTCTTTATGGCGATGAACTGGGTTTCAGCCGTGGGCTATGGGATGTTTCCCCTTGCCGACGGCGGCAAGGACATCGCTTCCTTCCAAGAGGTCATGCACATCGCTGTCACGGCGGCGGTGGTGCTGCTGTCCATCGCTTCGCTGATCGGGTTGATCGTCGCCGGGTGCAGGGACAGGCGGGTCAGAGGCATCGCTGTCTGGGCCGCCGTGGCGTTTGCCATGATGCTGGTCGGCTCCATCGGCACAGGCGTCATGCCGCCGGAGTATTTCGGCATCGTGGAGCGCTTCAGCGTCTTTGCCGCGGTGGGGTTCAATGCTGTGCTGGGATGCTATTTGTTCAATGGCTTCAAAGGCATGGGAGGTGCTGAACTTGGATAACATGACCGCGCTGGTCAGCTGCTTTGCGAGAGCGTATCACTACAAAAACAGCGAAAGACCCGTGGAACCGGGAGCTGGCCGCGGCGGCGGGCAAAGCGATGAAGGCGAGGTATTCCTACGGGGAGATGGAAGTGCTGCTTTCAAGGGCGGGCTTTCTGATCTATGATCACATGGATGCGGACGAGGCGACCGAGGCGTTTTTCAAGGACTGCGATATGACCGCCCCGGCGGGCGTTGGCTACTGCCTGGCGGTGAGAAAGTGAGGGGGAATCGACGTGTGTACGGCATTTGTCAGATACGGAAAGGACTATATCTGCGGCTTCAACATGGACATCAACGCGGAAGCCATGAACTGGGAGCTGCTCATGGATGAAAACCGGTTCGCGGTGGCGCTGCCCATGGCGAGCCCTGCGGGCTTCGCACCCAAGGGCGCGCCCATCCCCCCGGCATACACGGATTCGGAGGGCGGCGTGCTGCGCATCCACGGGGTCAATCGCAACGGCTGCTTCGCGGGCCAGCTGAACAACATGCGCTTTGCCAAGGCGGCCTTTGAGATCGGCGAGGACTGCGTGCCGCTGTACCACCTGGTGGACGGCTTTATCCGCGGGAGGTACGCGCTCAACGAGGTCGAAGGGCTGGCGCGGGGAAAGCGGGTCGTCAACCTGCCCGAGGGGGTTGTCGGCATTCCCGACATGGGGATGCATTCGCTGATGTGCGACGGCGAAGGCCGCATCCTGGTGGTGGAGCCCGGCAACGGGATTGCTGCTCTCTCTGAGAGGTAT
The DNA here is from genome assembly GCA_900315675.1 of uncultured Eubacteriales bacterium. Lineage (GTDB taxonomy): Bacteria > Bacillota > Clostridia > Christensenellales > Aristaeellaceae > Aristaeella. The sequence continues at coordinate 5,087 of OMZY01000044.1, read as the reverse complement.
GCCGTGATGACCAACTTCGCGGTGCTGGAGCTGCCGGGAGATTTCACGCCGGAGAATTTCGGCTATTATGGCAAGGACCGGTACGACACTGCCCTGTCGAGCCTGCGGGAGAGCGACGACGATTTCTCGGTTCGCGACGGGCTTGGGCTTCTGGACGCCGTCAAGCAGACGGGACGCTGGGGCACCCGCGTGTCCTTCGTCTATTCCGGGAATGAGAACGCCGTCTACTATACCACCGAACACGATTTTGCGAATATACGGGTCCACCGCTTTGCCTGACCGGGGAGGATACCATGCTTCTGGAGACGAAAAGGCTGCTGCTTCGGGAAATGAATCCAGATGATTTTCAGGCGCTGTTCCAGGTGCTTGGCGATCCGGAAACCATGTGGCACTATCCCTATACCTTCGACGGGAAGCACGTTCGGGACTGGATCGAGCGGAACATGAACCGCTATCGGAAGGACGGCTTCGGGCTGTGGGCCGTGTGCCTGAAGGATTCCGGGGAAATGATCGGCGATTGCGGGCTGACGCTGCAAAACATCAACGGAGAAACGCTCCCCGAAATCGGCTTTCATATCCGCCGCGACTGCCAGCGGAAGGGCTATGCCAAAGAGGCGGCCAGGGCCGTGCGTAACTGGGCGTTTCGGAATACGGATTATCCTGCCTTGTACTCCTACTGCAAATACACCAATGAGCCTTCCTTCCGGACGGCTGAATCCATCGGGATGCGTTTTTCCTGCGGATATCCGGATGAAATCAACGGAAAAACGCATGTGTCCGTGATTACCAGAGAAGAATGGCTGAACGTACTCACAGAAAACATGATCCGCTGGGCAGAGAATAAACTCGGCAGCAGGGAATACGCCGGCTGGTGCCTGTCCTTCATCGAGGATGCGCTTGAAAAGAGCAACGTCATTGAGATCTTCGGCGGGGATTCTGCGAAAGAGTCTGCTTTGCTCTATGCTGACGGAATGCGTCAGGGCATACCTGAGCGAGGCGCGTTTGTCTTCTATGATTGCATCTGTCAGGGCCCGGACGGTCCGGTCAACTGGGGTCACTGTGGTATCAGCCTTGGGGACGGCAAGATCATCCATGCCTGGCATGCGGTGCGAATCGACGATTACCGGGAAATCGAAGCCATGACGGCGCTCTCCGGTGATCGCCCAAGAACCATCGGCTGGGTGCCGATCGAACGGGTATTAAAGCAAAAACCATAGGGCATCGGCGTATAACGAGAGAATTCAAATGCCAATACGGAAAGCCTGGTGGGTGCGAACTGCGCTGCATCTGCTCCTGCTGGAAGCGGTGCTGCTGCCTGCTCCTGCTGGAAGCGGTGCTGCTGCCGCTGGCGCATTTCTGGGGCTTCTGGCACGGCGGAACCGATATTCTGGTTTATGCGGGATTTATTCTGCTGGCCAAAGCGCTGTGGCATCTGGTGGATTACGGTCTCAACGCGAAAACCGCAGCGCAGATCAATGAAAGGATCCGGAAGAACCGGCTGGAAAAAAGAACCTGAAAGGAACGAAAAACATGGAGAAATACATGATTCGATTGGAGAAAAAAGAAGACTGGCGGGAAACCGAAAACCTGATCCGGGAATCCTTCTGGAACGTGTACCGCCCGGGCTGCAGCGAGCATTATGTGATGCATGTGCTGCGAGACGACCCAGCCTTCATCCCGGAGCTGGACTTTGTGATGGAGCAGAACGGCCGGCTGATCGGACAGAACATGTTCATGAAAACCGTCATCAACGCTGACGACGGCCGGGAAATCACCGTGTTGACCATGGGCCCCATCGGCATCATCCCGGAACTGAAACGCCAGGGTTTCGGAAAGAAGCTGCTGGACTTCTGCCTGGAAAAGGCTGCGGCCATGGGCTTTGGCGCGGTGCTGTTTGAGGGCAACATCAAATTCTACAGCCACTGCGGTTTTGACTATGCCCGGAAGTTCGGCATCCGCTATCACGACCTGCCGGAGGGGGCAGACGCCCAAGGGCTACTATGTGGACGATCAGGACGTGGAAGCCTTCGACCGGCAATTCCCGCCCAAGGAAAAACTGAAACTGCCGGGGCAACTGTTCGCCTGAAGGGGAAACAGATATGCTGGATATCAAGATAAATGCATTGACTGCGGAGGCTTTCCTGGCGCTGTATACTTCGGTGGGCTGGGAGCCGCCCTGTGAGGCGCAGGTTCGGACCGCGCTTCAAAACAGCCTGGCGACCTTCACGGCCTTTGAAGAAGGAACGCCTGTTGGCATGGCGCGGCTGATTGGAGACGGCGGGATGTCCTTCTATATCAAGGATTTTGCGATCCTTCCGTCTCATCAGGGCAAAGGAATCGGAACGGGGCTCATTCGTGCGCTGGAAAGGTACATACGCGACACCGTTGCCCCCGGCTGGGCGGTCAGCCTGGAATTGATCAGTACCAAAGAGGCAGTGCCGTTTTACAAACATATGGGGTTTGAAGAAAGGCCGTGTGAATGGGACGGCCCCGGCATGATGAAGATGCTGCGGTGAATTTGACGGCTGATTATTGTTTTGGAGGAAATACCATGAAACAACACGGCATAAGAGGATTCATATCAGGAGCGGCCTTGATCCTGGCTTTTATTCTATGGACGATTCTGATTCAGACGGTGGATGTGCAGCCTGTTGGTGTGAACGGAACAAGCGTAGGCTTTGCCGCTGTCAACACCTGGTTTCACCGTTTGACAGGCGTGCATATGGGCCTCTATACCATAACGGACTGGCTAGGGCTGGTGCCCATCGCGGTCTGCATCGGTTTCGGCCTGCTGGGGCTCACGCAGTGGATCCGCAGGAAAAGTATTACCAAAGTGGACATGGATATCCTGCTGCTGGGTGGGTATTACATCCTGGTCATTCTGGGGTACCTGATCTTCGAGATGATCCCCATCAATTATCGTCCCATCCTGATCGACGGAGCCATGGAAGCTTCCTATCCCTCCTCCACCACGCTGCTGGTGCTCAGCGTGATGCGGCGTTTGTCATCCTGTTTTCCGCGTTCATGGTGATTGGCAGACTGGTGGCCGGAGTGCACTGGCTCACGGATATCGTTGGTTCTGTGCTGCTGAGCGCGGGATTGTACCTCTTGTACAGAACCGCGGTGTATACCATGGATCATACATGCAAACGCTGATATATGCGATCCTGGAAAATGATGTTATGCCAAACAGACTACGGTGAATAAATCAGGAGGCGGCACATGAAAATTGGCGTGATCCAGGCATCCTCTCAGAAAGACAAAAATGAAGCGCTGTATCGCTGCACCTGCCGGGCTGTGGCGAACAACGGGTGGGATGATACGGTGATCAACTTTGGCATATTACCGGATGAAAAGGCTTCGTTTTCGTACATTGAAACTGCTCTGAATATCAGCCTGCTTCTGTCCAGCGGGGCCGTGGACTTTATCGTCACCGGTTGCTCCTCCGGGCAGGGGATGATGCTGGCCTGCAACAGTCTGCCGGGTGTACTGTGCGGCTTTGTTCAGACGCCGCAGGACGCTTATCTGTTCGGGCGGATCAATGGCGGGAACGCCGTATCCCTGCCGCTGGGACTAAATTACGGATGGCTGGGAGATATCAACCTTCAATGCGTACTGGACAAACTGTTTGACGGCGCATTCGGCTGCGGCTATCCACCGGAAGAAGCGGAGCGGAAAAGGCATGACACAGAAGCGCTGAAAAGGATCAATGGTATCACGAAAAGAACGCTGACAGAAACATGGAACCGGATAGACCCAGTGCTGGTCAGAAAAGCGTTATGCTGGGAAAAGGTGAGAGACTATGCTTTGCAGTTCGGCACCCGGAAAGATGTTCTTGCGATGATTGGGAACCATGAAAACAAGCCTGACGGTATTCTTTGAAGCCCCCTTCTGGGTTGGCGTCTTTGAGCGTGTGGATGAGGGAAAACTTTCCGTCTGCAAAGCAACCTTTGGCGCAGAGCCCAAGGATTATGACGTGTGGGAATATGTCCTGCGGCATTATGATGAATTGGTTTTCAGTCCGGCTGTAGAAACAGAAATGCGGCAAATCGCAGACAATCCCAAACGGCGGCTCAGGAACGTCCGAAAGCAAACGGAGCGCAGCGGGATCGGTACGAAATCCCAGCAGGCGCTCCAACTGCAGCGGGAGGAAATGAAAACGGAACGCCGTCAGCTCAGCCGCGAAGAACGGGATGCGGAAGCGCAGCGCCGGTTTGAAATGAAACAGGCGAAAAAGAAGGAAAAGAGGCGGGGGCATTGATGCGAGGAAAGACAGCGCGGAAGTCCAAACTGAAAACAGCGGCAGGTATTTGTATGCTTGCCGCAATGCTTTTCCTGCTGACTGGCTGCGGGACAGGCAGCGTTTTTGACGGGTCCAGGGTATCTGACGCATCCGGATTCCAGATGGAATACAGCATTCTGAATCGGGAGGAATCGGCAGATCTGAACCTGAGGGAGGGCGATCGTCTGCGGGTTTCCCTGTCGCATACAGAAGGGTCTGTGGATGTGACCGTGGGCTTGGAAGGACAAGCGCCGATTTACCGGGGAAACGGACAGCAGTACGCCGATTTTGTTCTGGAAATCGCTGAAACAGGCAGCTATCATATTTCCGTTTCGGGTCATCATGCGAAAGGTAATGTTTCCTTCACCCGGATTCCTGGAGAGATGAAATGAAACAGGAGAAAAGCATGGCGGAACAACTGATTATCTGCGGGATATCCTATCGTATCCTCAGGCTCCTGGGCCATGGCAAGGGTGGATATTCCTACCTGGCGGAGGGCGACGGGCAGCGGGTGGTGGTGAAGCAAATCCACCATGAGCCCTGTGATTACTATGCCTTCGGCAACAAGATCGAAGCGGAACAGCAGGATTACGAACGCCTTCGGGCAGCAGACATCCGCATCCCGCAGATGCTGGCCATTGATTTGGACGCCGAGAGGATCGTGAAGGAGTACATCGAAGGTCCCACCGTTTTTGACCTTGTCAGAGACGGAGCGTCTGCCGAGCCTTATCTTGCCCAGGTGCGGGACATGGCGGACAAGGCGAAGGCCGCCGGGCTGAACGTCGACTGGTTCCCCACCAATTTC
>OMZY01000025.1 GCA_900315675.1 uncultured Eubacteriales bacterium | reverse complement strand
GAGGCCTACAGAAAAAGTATATCAAACTATTCCCGCGAAATGGTCCCCGGTTTCATAACCTCATGGGTGCCTTTCGCAGAAAGGCGGAACATAAATATGCAGAACATGAAGATACGGATTGGGGTTTATCTGCTGCTTGCGGTACTCGTGTTTTGCGGACGGGCAGGGGCAGAGCTTTCCGCGAATCTCAAGACTCGGAAGGAGATTAATCGGGGCAACAAAAAAATAGCATCGGAAACCTATGTGGATGCGGACGGAAATCCGGTGATTGCGTCTGACAAAGGATATGCGACGATCCGGTATACTTATGGGCTGAATGATCTGGTGATCCGGACAGAGCTTTTGGACACAGAGGGAAAACTTGTCAACGGAAATGACGGTTATGCCCGGATTGAACGGAAATACCGGGAAAAGAAGATAAGTCAGCAAAGCTATTATGATGCTGATGGTAAACCAGTAACCGGTCCGGAAGGGTATGCACGTATGGAGGTTACTGAAGCATACGGCAAATACCGGAAGGTGTGGGAGTATGGTCCGGACGGGAAGCCGGTGAATACCCATCAGATTACCTTGTACTATGAAGGAAAGAAAATCAAGAGTGACAGCTGGTATGATGTGAATGACAATCTGACAGCCGGGCCGAACGGTTATGCCCGCATGGAAGCGGAATATGTATCAAAAACCCAGAGCAAGGTTGCATATTATGACGCAGAAGGGAATCCATTTTTCTACGCGAAGGCGGGATATGCCCGGATGGAACGGGAATTCAACAAAACCCGGGAAACCGCAATCCGTTATTACGGAGTGAACGGAGAAATGATTCCGGGACCTGACGGATATGCTTACGCACTGTACAGCTATTATCCCAATGAGCATAAGCGTGTGATGTATTACAATGCGGACGGGACCCCCTATTTCACGAAAAAGGGGATCTGCGGAATAGAACAAGTCAGTAGTGTTGTGCTGAAAAAAGTAACTGAAGAATATTACTTTATCGGAGAGAATCAGAGAGGAAAGAGCACGGACGGATACAGCGGTGTGATCCGAAAATACACACAGTATCAGAAGCTGGTATCAGAACAGTACCTGGACGAAAATGACAAGCCGATGACGGTGGAAAAGCTGGGATACAGTCGGCTGAAGAATACGATTGTCAACAAACGGGATATAGCTACATCTGAATACTTCGATCCAGCGGGAAAACCGGTGCTGAATACAGACGGATATGCCTGTCTTCAGAACAAATATGCTGACAGCAAGCTTGTCAGTACGACTTATTACGGTACGGACAAGAGGACGCCTATAAACATCAAAGCAGGATACGCAAAGGTGACTTATGAGCGGGACGCTTCAGGACATCCTGTAAGGACAAAATGGTATGACGCAGAAGGGGAACCGTGTAATGGAGAACCCGGAGCGGAAGAAGTCCGGAATGAATGGGTCGGAGGCAATAAAATCACAGAGAGTTACTGGAATGCAAATGGGGTGCCGGCAAACTGTACAATGGGATATCATGAGGTTCGGACAGAATATAACGGACAGGGAAAGGTGACCCGGGAAGCATTCTATAATGCAGTTGGCAGACCGACAGCATCGACAGACGGCTGGGCAGCAGCTGAAACAGAATACAACAGTAAGGGCGGTGTAGTGTGTGTACGGTATTATAATACAGAAGGCGCACTGATGCTGACACCGGGGAAAGAATATGCCTATGCACGGAAGGTTCTTCTGCAGGATCTGAACATGATTGATGAAGAAAAGGAGGACATGGAAGAATCCGAAGAAAAAGCGGATGAAGAGGAAGAATTAGATGAAGATGAGCATAATACAACTTTGAAGGCTGAAATAGATGGTGAAGAAGAGAATGTAGATACAGAGACACAGGGATCAAGAATTGAATACTTTGGGACAGACGGAAAGCTGATGAACTTAAAAGCCGGCTATGCCAGTGTGGAGAAGCTGACAAATGAAGCGGGCAAGGTTATCCGGGAAAGCTACTTTGACAACGAAGGACAGCCTGTGAATTTGAAGGCCGGCTATGCTGTGATTGCGCGGGAATATGACCAGTGGGATGCAGTGTCCCGGGAGGCATATTACAGCGCGGATGGCGGAAAAGTGACACTGGCAGAAGGATATCACTATCTGACGAGGGAAAATGATCTGCGGGGGCTGGCGTTAAGCACAGCTTACTTTGACGCGGAAGGGAATCCGGTAATCAATAGTGAAGTGAAATATCACCGGGTAGATAAGACCTATCTGGATGCGAAGCATGTACTGAGTGAGGCATGGTTCGGCACAGATGGCAAATACATGACGATTGACGATACGTATGCCATCATCGAGAGATCCTTTGACAGCCGGGGACGGGTAACGGACCAGAAGACCTTTGACACGAAAGAGAATCCGGTGGAGTGCGCAGAAGGGTATGACGAAGTGCGCACGATGTATAACGATCAGGGGCAGGCGGTGCAGACAGAATACCTGAGTGCCGGAAAACTGAAAGACAACATATACGGTGTTGCCGTGGTGCAGCGGGAATATGACACGGCAGGATATGTAGCGGCTGAATGGTATTTGTCCCAGAATGGGATAACCGTAATCCACCAGAAAAACAACTATCACCGGGTTGAAAAGACATACCTTGATGAGAAGCATGTGACCAGTGAAGCATGGTTTGATCCCTGGGGGAAACCCATGACTCACGGAGATACTTATGTAAAGATTAAGAAGAAGTTTGACGAAAAGGGCAACACCATAGATGAGATTACCTATGACCGGTATGGAAACCGGACATCCCGGAAGGACGGCTATGACGAGGTCAGGAGAATCTTTGACGAAAAAGGACGAGCAGTAAAAACCACTTATTTGATTAATGGGCAACCGGCGACGGATGTGAACGGGGTAGCAGTGCTTGAAAGGGCTTATGACGAAGCCGGAAACATTACAGCCGAAGCTTATTATGGTACAGGCGGGGAACCGGTGACCCACGAGAAGAACAAGTATCACCGGATTGAGAAGACCTATCTGGACGCAAAACATGTGCTGAGCGAAGCCTGGTTTGACACGGATGGAAAGCCCATGACAAAAGGCGACGCTTATGTGAAAATCACCCGTGAATTCGATGACAAAGGAAATACCGTCCGGGAGGTTACACTGAACGCTTCCGGAAAGCCAACGGCTTGCGTGGATGGATATGATGAGGTCCGGAAAACCTTCAATGAGAACAATCTGGCAATCCGAACGGAATATCTGCTGAACGGCGAACCGGTGCTGACTGCCAATGAATATGCGAAAATCGAAAGAACATATGATGAGAACGGCAGGACTGCGACGGAATCCTATTTTGGCACGAGTGGCGAGCCGGTGATTCATAAGAAAAACAAGTATCACCGGATTGACCGGATCTGGCAGGATGACAGACACGCAACGAGTGAGGCCTGGTTTGACACAGATGGGCAGCCTATGACGCTGGGGAATACCTACGTCAGGGTTGAGCGGGAGTTTGATGAGCGAGGCAATACCATTGAAGAACGGTATTACGGACCGGACGGAGCACGGATTGCCTGCAAAGCCGGATATGATACCGTGAAACGGGTTTATAATGATCAAAACAAAGCAGGCCGGACTGCGTGGTTCTTGAATGATGAACCGTTTTATCTGAAAGATGGTTATGCGGCGAAGGAAAGCGAGTATGACGACGCCGGAAATGTCAGTGCCGAATGGTATTATGATGATTCATGGCAGCCAATGAATTGCGCCAAGGGGTATGCCGGTGTCCGGCGAACATACAACGAAAAGAAGCAGGTGATTCGGGAGGCCTGGTTTGATACAGAGGGAAAACCAACATCACTCAAGGACGTTTATTGTGCTGTTGTCCGGGAATATGACGAGGTAGGTAACGTCAGTGTGGAAAAATACCTGGACGGGGATGGAAACGCGACCTGCTGCGCTTCGGGATATGAGATGGTCTGGAAACGGTATAACGACCTGAAACAGGTGATCTATGAATCCTACATGGATCATGACGGAAATCCGATGAAAAACAAAATAGGCGTATACCAGACTACCTACGACTATAACGAAAAGGGAAAGATTGTACAAAAACAGTATTTTGATGCGAATGGATTGCCGATGAACTGTGCGGACGGGTATTTTAAGATAGTACAAACGTATGGAGAAGATGGTAAAATAGCTTCTGAGAGCTATGAGGTTACGGGCAAATAAAAACAAGAAATATGTAACCAAAATGTACGGAAAAGCCTTTACAATTATTGCACTATCTGTTAATATATGGTGTATCAACATATTGAGAACGTTTACCGCTTACTTGATTTAAAACCAAATTTGTTACCACATAAACATAAGGGGGATGACAAAATGAAGAAGGCTCTCGCACTGGTACTGGCTGTGATGATGATCCTGGGTTGCGCCTGCGCTCTGGCAGAGAATTCCAAGGGCAATCAGGATATCAATCAGGGCACGACGGACAAAGCAGACATCGGCATGGAAAAGATTACGCCCGAAGGAAAACTGGCTGAAGCGATTGACAAGATCACTGAAGCCCAGAAAGCCGGAGACGCGCTGAACGGACTGCCGGAAGATGTCAAGGGCAAGATTCCTGAGGAAAACAAGACCATCAACGAGATGGTTTGCTACAAGCTCACCGGTGATGTGAGTGGAGAAAAGGAATTTACCCTGATCTTCAAATTTGAAACGCCCTATGAAAAAGGCCAGAAGGTTACCCTGCTGCTCGGTATTGCTCCCGCTGATGCCGACGTTGAATGGCTTGTGCTGGAAGGCGAAGGCAATGCAGACGGTGATGTGGAAGCGAAGGTTACGGAAGCAGAACTGACGAAGATTTCCAACAATCCCTTCGTTGTGATTCCCGTCAGCAAATAAGTCTGAATCAGGAATTCAGTCCCCGAATCGAAGAGATTCGGGGATTTTTTCGGTAAACAAGACAGGCCGGAGGCATTGCAGATGAAACGGATCTTAGTATTGATTATGGCATTTGTACTCCTGATATGCAGCGCAGCTGCAGTCGAGGGTGCTGCCTTTCAAAGCGAAATGGATCAAAAAAAGAATACGATCCGGTATATTTTTACGGAGAATGCGGGACAATTTGCGGAAATCTCCGGAGAGTATGCAATGCTTGAACTGGAATATAACGGCAGGAGAAAGTGGCCGGAGAAGATTCGCTATCTGGATGCGGAAGGCAACCGGGTAAGAAATCAGGACGGGTATTCTACCATCAAATATGATTACAGTGCTAACCGCCTGGTGACGAAAATCACATTTTATGATGAGAATACCAAACTGGTGAACGTTGGTGAGGAAAAGTACTGCCGGATTACGCTGAGATATAACAAGGGAAAAGAGATTATAAGCGCGTCATACAGCAATACCATGGGAAAACGGGTTATCCTGGAGGAAGACGCAGAAACGCTACTGTATAAAGTGCTGACGCCGGAAGGAAAACCCAGTGTGGAAATGCTGCCGGAGGGTGAAATTGAACAGGGACCGAGAATAAGACCTACACCAGCTCCTACTCCGACACCTACGGCCACCCCTTCGCCGGCTCCAACGGAAACACCAGCTCCGACACCGGTTCCGACAGATACCCCTGCACCGACAAAAGTGCCGGAAATACCGGCTCCTGTAAGTGAGACGCCAGAAATTGAATACTATGGACCTACGATGATTCCGGTCCAGACGCCGAATCCCACCCCCAAAACTACGGCAACATCGGAGGAAGAGAAGCTGGGTATGCTTGGGCTGGTGATGACACCTACACCTACACCCACGCCTACACCTACTCCCACACCGACTCCAACTCCTACCCCCACACCTACACCGACTCCAACTCCAACGCCAACTCCTACCCCCACACCCACACCGACTCCAACTCCAACGCCAACTCCTACCCCCACACCTACACCCACTCCGACGCCAACTCCTACACCTACACCAACTCCCACAACCACACCAACGTCAACTCCTACACCTACTCCAACCCCGACACCGACAACAACGCCTACAGAGACAGTGATTCCGGAGGTTACCCCGACGCTGACACCTGTTCCATCACCGACACCTGCACCAACAGCAACACCTGCTCCTACGCCGACTCCTACACCCACACCTACACCTACACCAACTCCGACACCTGCCCCAACACCAACACCGACAGCAGCTCCGACGGATACTCCGGAACCTACACCGGTACCAGAACCGGAGCTACGTGAGGAAGATTCCGGCATGAAAAATGTCATCAGGGAATCCTACTATGACTATGCCGGAAACAAGGTGATGGGTGAAGAAGGCTTTGTGACACGGCTGCGGGTGATGAATGGCAAAATGACTGTTTCTGTGAGCTGGCTGGACGAAAATGATATACCCGTTTCCTTTGGAGATGATACTTACTATCGGATTGAATATACCTATGACAAGGTAGGAAATATCAACCGGGAAAAATATTACGATGCGGATGGGAAACCTGTATGCTGTGCAAAGGGATATGCTATTGTATACCGGGAGTATGATGCATATAATCGGGTTGTATATGAAAAATTCTACGGCACAGACGCATCTGCTATTATGCTGGAAGACGGATCAATATGTCACCGGTATGAGTATGATGAAAACGGCAAACTGATCAGGACAACCAAATATGACTATTATGACCACGAGGTAAAATGATTCAAAGGGGAAGCAGAAATGCTTACCCTTTTTACTGTATGTGACGCTCTACAGGCATAAGGTTGTTTGCGTTCAAGGAACGAATTGAGTATGATGATGGCAGTGATTCAGTGAGAGAGATGAGTTATATGCGGATTAATGAGCTTGCCGTGGAACCGGTGCAGACGAGATGCTATGTCCTGAACAAAGAGAACGGGCAGGAATGTATTGTGATCGACCCAGGCGATGAGGCTAAGCGGATCTGCAGCGAGCTGGAAGAGCAGTTCGGCAAGTAGGGAAGTATACAAAAAAGGAAAGCAGTTATCTGCTTTCCTTTTTATTTTGTCATTTCAGCGGGGGAAAAAGTTCCCGCTTACGGCCAATCATTTCGTCCGTCCGGCTGATATATTCCAGGATGTTGCTGACGTTGGGCGCCCTGGTGATATGGCCTTCCTCCGGCCAGATGCGCTTGGAGATGCCGCCTGCGCCCATGGCGAGGATATGACTGGTTTCCTCCATGATATCCACGTTATACAGGCAGGCATGCCCGGGAAGCGCATAACCGGTGTTTTCCAGGTTTCCGGCCATCTGTTTCTGCTTATAGAGGTAATAGGGAACCATGCCCATGGCCCGGGCGGTTTCTCGGCCGGCGTCCACCATGCGGGCGGTCATTTCCCCGTCCGGCAGGGGATGATTTTCCAGGCTCATACGGGAGGAACGCTTGATGGCCAGCGTATGCACGGTGAAGCTTTCCGGACGCAGTTTCCGGGCCTCCTCCAGGGTATGGGCGAAATCCGCCTCGTTCTCACCCGGCAGACCCGCGATGACATCCATGTTGATATGGGGGATTGCTTCCTCCCGGGCCAGGGCGTAGGCATCCCGCACCTGCTGCGCGGTATGCGCCCGGCCGATGACCTCCAGCGTCCGGTCATTCATGGTCTGGGGATTAATGGAGATCCGGCTGATTCCGGCCTGCCGGATGGCCCGGAGCTTGGCCCGTGTGAGCGTATCCGGTCTTCCGGCTTCCACCGTGTATTCCATGGCGCCGGGGAAACAGGAAAGCGTTTCAGTGAGCAGCTGCTCAAAGGCGTCCTGCGGCAGGGCAGTGGGCGTGCCGCCGCCTACATACAGAGCGCGCAGCGTCCGCCCGCTTTCCTTCAGGATTTCCGCGCAGGCGCGCATTTCCCGGATCAGGGCTGTCATATAGGGACCGACCAGGCTGCCGTCCCCGATCTCCCCGGAGGAGAAAGAACAGTAGGCGCAGCGTGTGGTGCAGAAGGGAATGCCGATATAAACGTCCATCCAGCTGTCGCCCGGCGCGGGCAGCTTTTGCTGCTCTGCCGCGATCTCAGCCAGCAGGGCAGCCCGGGAAGGAGAAACATCGAAATCCGTAACCAGACGCCGGATTGCATCTTCCGGCGTCAGCCCTTCCGCCAGCGCCTCCAGCATCAGGTGCGTAGGCCGGACGCCGGTCAGGCTGCCCCAGGGCGGCTGTAAGCCGGTGATCTCCCGCAGAAGAACATACAGGGTCTGTTTGCACAGGCGCCGGGCAGCGCGTCTGCGATGAAGGGTACGAACCCGCTCATCCGCATCCTCAGGCGCGGACACAGCCCGCTCAGCGCAGCGGCCGTCCGCTTCAAAGCGGATGATGAAGAGCCCGTCCCGTTCAGCGGTAATCGGTACGAATTTCTTCGGCTCGTCCCAGACGCTTTCCGGAAATCCAAAAAGCCGAGTCAATACTCTCAACTCGGGCTCAATGGTTTCAAGGTAAGCATTCAATTCACAATTCATAAGCGTAATTCATCATTCGGATTGGTTCAGTGACCGGCATGCATGGGAATGGACCGGACCATGGGCATGAGCCGTCTCAGGGAGTCTTCCATCTGCTCTTCATTTCCGCCGGGAAGGTCTGTGCGGCCCCAGCCGTAATCAAACAGCGTATCCCCGGTGAACAGTTCTCCTTCAATCAGATAGCATACGCTTCCGGGAGTGTGACCGGGAGTGTGCAGTACCTGAATTTTCAGTCCGGCCAGAGTCAGTTCATCGCCTTCCCGGACCAGGTCGGTTGCCTGCGGCGCGGTGATTTCGCACCCCATCAGGCCCATACCGGCATTCAGAACGGGATTGGTCAGCATCGGTGCGTCCAGTTCATGGATTACAATCCTGGGACGGTCAGCCGCGGATGAATGACGGTACAGCGCGTCCACCGCGCCGATGTGGTCAAAGTGGCCGTGGGTCAGCAGGATGGCCGCGATTTTCCGGTTTCCGGCGGCTTTCAGGATCCGCGAAGCCTCATCACCCGGATCAATGACAATGCATTCCTGTCCGCCCTCCGGGCTCAGGATATAGCAGCGGGTCTGCACCATACCGACTGTGAGTTCATCGATGATCATGGCTGTTACTCCTCTGTGGGTTAAAAAGCCTTTTCACTGTCCAGAAGGATGGTAACCGGTCCGTCGTTGATGAGCGAGACCTTCATCTCGGTCCTGAAGCGGCCGGTTTCCACATGGATTCCCTGATCCCGCCAGGCAGCCACAGCCCGCTCGTACAGCTCATTGGCCATTTCCGGACCGGCAGCCCGGAAATAGGAGGGCCGGCGGCCGCCGCGGGCATCGCCGTAAAGGGTGAACTGGGAGACGGCCAGAATGCTGCCACCCGCGTCCAGAATGGAACGGTTCATAACCCCGTTTTCATCATCGAAAACGCGGAGGTTCTGCACCTTGTCCACGATGTATTTCAGGTCCTTGTCGGTGTCTTCCCTGGAGACGCCGATCAGGACCATGAGGCCTGGACCGACGGCGCCGACGGTTTCACCTTCAACGGTTACGGAAGCGCTGGTAACGCGCTGGACAACTGCTCGCATAAAGAATCCTTTCAGGCTAATTCAGAATTATGAATTCAGAATTCAGAATTAAATAGGGTAGCTGCAGGGACAGAATAATGAGTGCTGAAACAGGAGATGAAAGTGAAGAGAGACCAGTTATGAGTGAAGAGTGAAAAGTGAAGAGTTATTGGATGTATACCGTGTCACTTTGTGGCACGGTATACATCCAATATATCAGACTTGTTGCGGAGAGCCTGGATGACCTTGTTCATTTCCTCGCGGGAACGTACCTCAAGGGTCAGATGCAGGGTGGAGATCCGGGTCTTTTCATCGCTCTGGATGGAGGCAGCCCGGATGGACACGCCGTTTTCACCGATGATGGTGGCAATCTCGCTGAGCATATTCAGCCGGTCATAGGCAATGATGGTAATGGTGGCATAGAAGGTGTTCTGTCCGTCGCTTGCCCATTCCACAGGGATACGGCGCTCCTCCTCACCGGAGGCAACGTTGACGCATTCCGCCTTGTGGATGGTGACGCCGCGGCCGCGGGTGATATAACCCACGATCTCATCACCGGGAACAGGACTGCAGCACTTTGCGAAGCGAACCGGGATATCCAGATCCTCGCTGCCGGTGAGCACGATGCCGTGATGCGCGCGGTGCTGACTGAGGCGCTTTTCCTCCGAGACCATATCGTCCACGGTCTGGACGTTCTGGACGGCAGTCTGCTCCTTGGCCTTCGATTCCTCGATGAGACGGGTGACCACATAGACAGCCGCCATGCCGCCGTAGCCGACGGCGCTGCAGATATCATCGAAGTCCGTGAAACCGGTACGCTTCAGGATCGGTTCATAATACTCCGGCTTGACAATGTCGGACATGCGGACGCCGCGGCGCGTACATTCTTTTTCAATCATGCCGCGACCGAGTTCGACGTTCTCTTCCTTCAGGGATTTCTTCAGGAACTGGCGGATTTTTGCCTTGGCCTGGGGAGTTTTACAGATCCGGAGCCAGTCGGTACCCGGCCCCTTGGAAGAGGCGGAGGTCAGGATTTCCACCCGGTCGCCGGTGCCCAGGGGCGTATCCAGCGGAACGATCTTGCCGTTGATTTTCGCACCGACACACTGGTTGCCGACGGCGGAGTGGATCCGGTAGGCAAAGTCCAGGGGAGTGGCTCCCTTGGGCATGGAAATGACGTCTCCCTTGGGAGTGAAAAGGAACACTTCCTCGGAGAAAAGATCTGTTTTCAGGGTGTCCAGGAATTCCCGGGAATCCCGGGTTTCCGTCTGCCAGTCCAGCATCTGGCGGACCCAGTAAAGCTTATGGTCCAGGTTGTCCTGCTGGGAGGCTCCTTCCTTATAGCGCCAGTGGGCTGCGATACCGAATTCCGCCACGCGGTGCATGTCCCAGGTGCGGATCTGCACCTCGAAGGGGAAGGGAATCTTCCGGCCGCCGACGACGGTGGTGTGCAGGGACTGGTACATGTTGGCCTTGGGGACGGAGATATAGTCCTTGAACCGGCCGGGGACCTGGTTCCACAGGGTATGGACAATGCCCAGCACGGTATAGCAGTCCGGGATGGTATCCACGATAACCCGGATGGCAATCAGGTCGTAGATCTGGTCAAAGGCCTTCTGCTGGATGACCATCTTGCGGTAGATGGAATAAAAGTGCTTGCTGCGGCCGTCGATATTGTAGCGGATATGCTGCTGATCCAGCCGCTCTGAAAGCTCATCAATCACCAGGCGGATGCTTTCCTCCCGTTCCTGGCGCTTCATGCCCACAAGATGGACAATGCGGTTGTAGCCTTCCGGATCCAGGTACTTGAGGGAAAGATCCTCCAGCTCCTGCTTGATGGCATAAACACCCAGTCTGTGCGCCAGGGGCGCATAGATATCCAGGGTTTCACGGGCAATCGCCTGACGGCGGGCCTCAGACTGGAAACGCAGGGTACGCATGTTGTGCAGGCGGTCCGCCAGCTTGATGAGCACGACGCGGATATCCCGGGACATAGCCAGGATCATCTTGCGGAGGGATTCAGCCTGGGCTTCCTCCCTGTCGGCAAAATCGAGCTTGTTCAGTTTGGTGACGCCGTCCACCAGGTCGGCGACCTCATTGCCGAACTGTTCGCGGATGGTATCCAGCGTAATGCCTTCGCAGTCCTCCACTGTGTCATGCAGGAGACCTGCCGCAATGGTAGGGGGATCAATCATCAGATCCGTAAGGATCGAAGCAACCAGACTGGGATGGGTGAAATAAGGCTCACCGGATTTGCGGAACTGACCTTCATGGGCCTTTTCGGCAAACTTCCAGGCTTTTTCCACGAGTTTATAGCCGTCGCCGGGATGGTACTTCTGTACCCGGTTGAGCATCTGATCCAGAGGCATTGCCTCATAAGATGTGAAAGCCACGATTACACCTCCCTTCGGGAGTCCAAATAATTAACAATTAACAATGAATAATGAACAATTATATAGTGTTACAATATTCCGGAAAATGAATGCAGGATCATTGATGCTGATGAATACTGTCAGTTCAGGAATAACGAAAGGACAGTTTCACAACATATTATTATACCATGTTTCCTGAATTATTGATACATGCCACCTGTGCCTCAATGCTGACGCGGCCCCGGAAGTCATTACGGATGGGCCGGTAAAGCAAATCAATCACCGAAGGGTTTTCGTCTGCGATGT
Organism: uncultured Eubacteriales bacterium; assembly: GCA_900315675.1. Lineage (GTDB taxonomy): Bacteria > Bacillota > Clostridia > Christensenellales > Aristaeellaceae > Aristaeella. Next base: position 23,874 of record OMZY01000025.1, on the reverse strand, counting down.
CTCCTTTGGAGAAGGCGATGCCATCCACAACGGTGAGATCCGCATCCAGGACGGTCAGTTTCAGATGGGAGCCATCTTTGCCAACCCTGCGGAGGGACTGGACTTCCGCTGCCTGCAGGAGGAAGAGCGGCGCGGGATTTCCGCAGCCGAAAGGCTCCAGCCGCTCCAGCATGTCCAGGGTATCCGTGGTCCAGGTCCGGAAGGGAACAATCAGATCATATTCCATGGCGGGCAGGAAACATTCCTCCGGCGCGGCGGAGGAAATGGCTTCCTCCAGGCGGCTTTGAAGCAGGGGGATGTTTTCTGTCTTTACGGTCAGGCCCGCTGCCTGTTCATGGCCGCCGAAACGCTCCAGCAGATCCGAACAGGCGGTAAGCATCCGGTAGATATTGACGCCGGGAATGGAACGGCAGGAGCCGATGGCGGTATCCCCATGGACGCTGAGGACGATGGCGGGCAGATGGAAACGCTCGCACAGGCGTCCCGCGGTAAGCCCGATAAGCCCGGGATTCCAGTCCTTCCCGGAGACAATGATCACATGAGACTTTGCCAGAACATCCAGATCCAGCTGGGTGAGGGCAGAGGCTGTCATTTCCCGTTCCAGGGTTTGCCGGGTACGGTTGGCTTCCTCCAGCAGACCGGCAATATGAGCGGCCTTGGCGGGATCCGGCGACAGCAGCAGATGCACGCCGAGCTTTGCGTCTCCCAGGCGGCCGGCGGCGTTAAGCCGGGGGCCGAGGCGGAACGCCAGGTCGTCGGCGGTGACCGCGGACTGCAGTCCGGCGTTCTGCATCAGGGCCTTCAGACCAGGCCGTGAGGTGGACGCCATGCGGCGAAGGCCTTCCCGGACAATGATCCGGTTTTCACCCTTCAGGGGGACGATATCGGCTACGGTGGCGAGAGCGGCCAGATCGAGCCGTTTTTCCACACCGGGCATGCCCTGCAGCGCCTGGCAGATTTTGAGGGCTACGCCGGCACCGCACAGATACGGGCTGGGATAATCGCCGAGAAGAGGATCCATGACTACATCAGCCTGCGGAAGTATTTCCGGGGGCTGATGGTGATCCGTGACGATCACGGTGAGGCCGAGAGACTTGGCCAGGGCGACTTCTTCCACATTGGAAACGCCGCAGTCCACGGTAATGAGCAGATTCGCCTTCTCTGCGATCTCGCGGACGGCGTCGGCATGGAGTCCGTAGCCTTCTGTATGGCGGGAAGGAATACGGTAAGCCAGGGACGCGCCTTCCTCATGCAGGGTTTCCATCAGGATGGAAGCGGCGCAGACACCGTCCGCGTCATAATCGCCGTATACAAGTATGGTGTCCCCGCGGGCAATGGCTTCCCGGAGAAACTTCACGGTTTCCGCCATGCCAGGCAGCAGGAACGGATCATGAAGATCCGAAAGGGAAGGGGAAAGAAAGTGCTGGACTTCTTCTTCCGTCTGAAGTCCGCGGGCACGGAGCAGGGCAGACATCCAGCCAGGCAGGGAGGGAAAGGGGCTGCCGCTGTCAGCGCAGCGCTGAATAAAACGGGTGTGGGTCATGGCGGCCTCCTTTCGTAAACAATGAAAAATGAAGAATGAAAAATGATAAGCTTTCAGTATTCCAGGGAAATGAATGGAGGGACTGCGCAAGCGCAGTCCCTCCACTTTATGAACAATCAGGCTTTAGCTTTGCGGCTGCGGCGTTTTTCTTCCAGGAAGGCCCAGACATAACCGTTGATCATGTTGGCACTGTAAACACCGGAGATGATACCGACGATGATCGGCAGGGCAAACTCACGGATGGAGGCAACACCCAGGATGCACAGGGCCACGATGGTGATCAGGGTGGTGACGGTTGTGCAGATGGTGCGGCCCAGGCTTTCACGAATGGAGATGTTCGTGACTTCCTCACGGGCAATCGTGGGCATCTTCTTGGCATTCTCACGAATACGGTCGAAGATCACGATGGTGTTATTGATGGAGTAGCCGACGATGGTCAGTGCCGCGGCGATGAACGAAGAGTTCATCTGGATCACGGAGCGGAAGATGACCATGAAGGAGAGCATGATCAGCACGTCGTGCAGCAGGCCGAACACGGCAGCAATACCGGAGTTCAGGTCGAACCGGATGGCGATGTAGATCAGCATCAGGGCGGCGGCGAGCAGCACGGAGATCACCGCGTTGCGGACCAGGGTTTCACCGGCCACAGGGCCGACGTAGTTCACATCACCGACGGATTCGGCTTCCGGATAGATTTCCTTCACGCCGGCTTCGAAATCGGCCTGAACCTTCTGGACATCATCTTTGTCAAGATTCTTGATCCGGACGTTTACTTCGTTGCTGTTGGCACCCTGGATCTGGACGGTGTTGTCCACAACACCCATCTTGTCCAGCACGGCAGTCACGTCAGAAGCGTTAACCGCGGTCTTCATGTCATACTGCATGGAGAGGCCGCCGGAGAAATCGATACCCAGGTTGATGCCCATACCGAAGAGGTGCAGGAGCAGGGCAGCGACAATGATAACAGCGGAGATGATCAGGCAAATTCTGGAACGATTCTTGATAACCATTATGCCTCAACCTCCTTTTCAGCTTCAGCGTTCACTTTGGTATAAAGGGAGGTATTGGTGGCTCCCGCGTTCACGAAGCGGTTCATCAGGAAGCGGGTGACGATGACTGCGGTGAACATGGAAACAACCACGCCCAGCAGCAGGGTCTTGGCGAAGCCCTGGATGGAACCGGTGCCGTAGAACAGCAGCACGATGGCCGCGATCAGGGTGGTTACGTTGGCGTCCAGGATAGCGGAAATAGCGTTTTTGAAACCGGCGCGGACAGCGGCTTTCGCACTGCGGCCCTTGCGGACTTCTTCGTTAAAGCGTTCAAAGATGATAACGTTCGCGTCAACCGCCATACCAATACCCAGAACCACACCGGCCAGACCGGGCAGGGTCAGCTGGATACCGAAGAGGGCGATCAGCATGAACAGCAGGATTGTGTAAATGGTCAGCGCCCAGGAGGCGATGAGGCCGTTCAGGCGGTAACGGACGATCATCAGGAGCATGATCAGCAGGATGCCGATCAGAGCAGCGCGTACGGAGGAGGACACAGCGTCCTGACCGAGGGTGGCGGACACTTTGTCAACCTTCTGCTGGGTCAGCTCCAGCGGCAGAGCACCGGACTGGATCTTGGCGGCAACGCTGGTGGCTTCATCCTGGGTGTAATTGCCGGTGATGACACCGTGGCCGTCCAGGATGGCCTGCTGTACCGTAGCGTCGATCAGCGTTTCACCGTCCAGTTCAATGACGAGGTTCCGGCCGACGTTGGCAGCAGTCATATCACCGAAGATTTTGGCACCTTCGGGAGTGAGCTCAAAGGCGATCTGATGACCCTTTTCACCGTAGGAGTAGGCAGCGGTTTTCACCATATCACCGGTCATGAACACGTTGCCGCTGGGGTCCTTGAACTCCATCTTGGCGGCGGCGCCGATCAGGTCGAGTACGGTGTCATCCTGCACGTTCGGAATTTCAACACGGATTCCATCGGAGCCCAGCCGCTGAACATTGGCTTCATTAAAGCCCTTGTCGCTCAGACGGGAGCGGATGATGGACATCGTGCCTTCACGCAGGCTGTCAAAGTCCGCGGTGGAGCCTTCCGGAGCTTTGCCGGAGTATTCCACATACATACCGCCCCGCAGGTCAAGACCCAGAGGCAGGGATTCAGGCCAATTGTCGGAGTTGGTGGTGGGCAGCCAGGACAGTACCTTGTGCAGACCCCGCGGAGGCAGGCTCACCCCGGTGACACCAATCACGCCAAGTGCGATGGTGACGACGAGCAGCACACACAGCGCGATGATGGCTCCGGTTTTGCCGCCAACGCGCTTATTGCCGGATTTCATATTGATCGTTTCCTCCTTCGAAAACACAGTTGAAGATATTATAAACGCCTGACGATTTTCCGTCAAGCGCAATTCAAGGTAAATCAAGGGAAAGAACCGGAAAAGAACTCAGTTCAGATACATCCCCGGGAAGAGCATATTCACGCCCAGAACCGTACCTCCGAAGTCCGCCGCCAGACGCTGCTGGGGCACACTGCGGCTCATGATCCGGGTGGTGACCCGGGTGACACCCTCCGCGGCCATGATGGCCATCAGCCGGTGCAGGAGCGCCTTGCCCATGCCCTGGTTCCGGCTGCCGGGTTCAATATAGATTGCCACCAGTTCACAGTCTGTGCCCTGGCCGGCCATAATGGCTTCGCCGATAAGCACCGCGTTGCGGTACAGGCCCAGGGTCATGAAATGGGGCATACGCTGGAGATTCTTGAGATAATTCATATCCACAAAGGAGATCTCATTCATCTGGAGCCGGTAGATGAGGCTGTTCTGCTCGTCCCAGGTGTTCAGGGGCGTGGGGGCAACGGTACAGCTCATGGGGATACGGCCGTCCCCAAAGGGAATGGTCAGCTGGAGCACCTCGTCCGTTTCGTTGCAGTCGAAGCCGTTATGCAGATAGAAATCCTTCATCTGGATATCGTTGGGGGCAATGCTGGTATACAGGCGGCAGCGCATCTGCGGATTTACGTTCTGCAGGATACGCGCGCGGGCAATCAGCGCGCCGAACAGGAGATACCGTGAAGCGGGATCTCCGGCCAGTGAAAAATACAGATTGACAGGACAGTCCGGATAAAGACCGGGCTGGAGCTGATAAAGGATAAAGCCATAACCGGTTTGTGTTCCGAGGTCATCCACCGCGTAGAACACATCTTCCGGGTTCAGCCCGTTTACAGGCTGCTGGGGATGTACGATCGTCATAGCGTGTACTCCTTTCGGGAATCTACTTATTATACAAAGATGGAAGGAGGTTGTCAAAAAAGGCGCAGAGTGTGCTCCGCGCCTTTTTTGAATGATATATCTGCCTGCAGGGCAAATATGAAATATAGCCTTCGCGATGTGCAATACAGCGCCGCTGTGCGTCCCTGTGTGAAATATCCGCCCAAGGGAAGGAGGTGAGCCTTATATCCTGTCCGGAAAGCAGAAGTTCAGAATGCATTGCTGCGGCAAAGAAGGCCAGTGCTGCGGCACTGCTTGCCATGAAAGGGAAAAATCGTTATAATAGGGAAGCTCAGCAGAAATTCAGAATTAAGAATTCAGAATTCAGAATGACGCGAGCTTTATCAGATGAACGGGGCTGAGATAATGAAAGAACAGACCTCTACTGTTATCTGATAAAAATATATGTAACAGCGGAGCGTGGCTCCCAAGGAGGAAACAGAAAATATGGCACAGAATCCTGTGTTTACAATCACAATGAGCGACGGACGTGAAATGAAGGGCGAACTGTATCCCGAAATCGCACCGCAGTCCGTTGGCAACTTTACCGCGCTTGCCAACAGCGGTTTCTATGACGGGCTGACCTTTCACCGCGTCATTCCGGGTTTCATGATCCAGGGCGGAGACCCCAAGGGTATTGGCATCGGCGGCCCCGGATACTGTATCAAGGGCGAATTTGCCGCAAACGGCGTCAACAATCCGCTGAAGCATACCTACGGCGTGCTGAGCATGGCCCGCAGCATGATGCCTGATTCCGCCGGAAGCCAGTTCTTCATCATGACCAGCGACAGTCCGCATCTGGACGGACAGTATGCTGCCTTCGGCAAGGTGCTGGAGGGCATGGAAGTGGCGGAGGATATTGTGAAGACGAAGCGGGACGGTTCCGACAAGCCGCTCGTACCGCAGGTCATGGCGTCTATCCGTGTGGATACATTCGGACAGTGCTATCCCTTCGACCAGATCTGAGCAAATGCATTGAAGCGCGGAAAGGGTTTAATCCCTTTCTGCGCTTTTCACTTATGTACGGAAACGGAAGCACCTGACAAGGCTGCGTACGGGGACAAGGAGGCAGGATAAATGGAAAAGCAGAAAATCACTGTAACGGTGGCAGGGAAAAACTATACGCTGGTATCCGGAGATCCGCCGGAATTTGTGAAACGGGTGGCGGCCTTTGTGGACCGGAAACTGAACGAAACGACGGCGGTCACGAACCTGCCCTCCGGACAGGCGGCAGTGCTGACCTGTTTCAATCTGGCTGAGGATCTGCTGAAGGCGCAGGATGAGAACATGATGCTGAGAAGGCAGAATGAGCAATTGGCGCGGAGCGCCAAAGCAATTCAGAATTCATAATTCATAATTCACAATGATTGGATACTGACACTATCAGCAATGGTGCTGTTAATAGATTTGTGAAGATATGAAAGATCCGGAATAACCATATATAATTATGAATTATGAATTCTTAATTATGAATTAATTCAGGGGGCGTAACGACGATGGAGAACCTGGCTCCTGCGGGAAACCGCGCGGCCCTGGAACGGGCGGATGCGGCAGGTGCGGACGCGGTATACCTTGGGTATGCCGCTTTCAGTGCGCGTGCCGGTGCGGGAAACTTTGACCGGCAGGAGCTGGAGGACGCTATCCGTTTTGCCCATCTGCGCCATATGCGGGTTCATGTGACGGTGAACACGCTGGTGAAGGACGGAGAACTGGGCCGGGTGACAGAGGTGCTGCGGCTGTTGAATGACCTGAAGGCAGACGCGGTGCTGATCCAGGACCTGGGCGTGCTGCGGATCGCCCGGCGGCTTTTCCCGGGACTGACGGTACACGCAAGCACCCAGATGGCCATACACAACCGGACCGGGGTAATCTGGTGCGGCAGGCAGGGAATCAGCAGGGCTGTGCTGGCACGGGAATGCTCCCTGGAGGAAATCCGGAAGTGTGCGGATACGGGCGTTGAGATTGAAGTGTTTGTCCATGGCGCGCAGTGCGTGGCAGTGAGCGGACTTTGCCTGTTTTCCAGCATGGTGGGAGAACGGAGCGGGAACCGGGGCCGATGCGCCCAGCCCTGTCGGATGGAATATGATTACCGCGGCCGTCGGGGCGCATGGCTGAGTCCCCGGGACGTGTGCCTGCGGGACGAACTGCTGAAGCTACAGGAAGCGGGTGTTGCATCCTGCAAGATTGAGGGAAGGCTGAAACGGCCGGAATACGTGGCCACTGTGGCAGCCAGCTACCGGAAAGGACTGGACAGCCTGGAACAGGGCAGGTTTGAAAAAGCGGATGAAGCGGAAAAGGAAGATCTGCTCCAGATTTTTAACCGGGGCGGCTTCATGAAGGGCTATGCCCTGGGCTGCGAAGACGCGGGCGTGATCTATCCCGATACAGTGAATCACCAGGGCGTCCGGATGGGCCGGGTGACCGCGGCGGACGGAAAACTGGCGAAAGTTCAGCTGGAAAAGGATCTGCGGAACGGAGACGGCCTGACGCTGCGGGGCGCACATGAGGAAACCGGGCTGGTTTATGCCGGACCGGATCTGAAAGCAGGGGAGACGGCCATTCTGCGACTTCGGCCGGGAACAACGGCAAAGACGGGAGATACTGCATACCGCCTGACCTCTGCGGAACAGCTGGAGGAAGCCGAAAAGATGAAGGGCCGGACAGTGCCGGCGGATCTTTTCCTGAAGGCAATGCCGGGCGAGGCGCTGCGGCTGACGGCCACGGATGGTGAAAGTACCGTAACAGTCACCGGAGAAACAGTGGAGGCTGCCAAAACCCGGGCAGTAACGGAAGAAGAACTGGCACGGAATCTCGGCAAAACCGGAGAAACCGTGTTTGTGCCCAGGGAAATCAGGGCCAAGACAGCCGGCGCGTTTGTACCGGTGAGCCAGGTGAATGCCATCCGACGGGAAGCGCTGGAACAACTTGCTCAAGCGCGTATTGACGCGTTTGAGCAAGTTAGTTCAGAATTCAGAATTCAGAATTCAGAATTAATGGCTGTGCCAGAATACCTCCCCAGTATGGAAGTGCCGAATCTTGCTTATGTTCGGAAAAAGGAGCAGGCGGATGCGGCGCGGAAAGCCGGATTGCGGGTCATCTGGTGCCCGGAGGATTACCGGACGGAGGCCCTGCAGGAGCTGAAAACCGCCATGCAGCCGGGAGACTGGCTGGCACTGCCGGACGTATGCGAGGAAGAAACCCTGCAGACGCTGCGCCGCTATGCAGAAGAGAACAAAGATCTGCTGGGCGGCATTGTGCTGGGCTCCGTGGGTCAGCTGGGCGCGGACTGGCCGGTTGCTTTTGCGGCAGGTCCCGGTATTCCGGTGATGAACCGGCAGGCGGCTTCGCTGCTTCTGGAGGAAGGATGCGTGTTTGTGACGGCGTCTCCTGAACTGACCGGGCAGGAACTGAAAACGCTCCTGGCCGGCGGCGTGCCGATTGTGACGGCAGTTTACGGGCGGACGCGGCTGATGCTGCTTCACCACTGCCCGGCCAGGACCGCATTGGGCCTGAAGAAAGGGCATGCCGGGTGCAGGATGTGCGATGAGGGGCATCCTGACGCACTCCGGGGGCAGGTACTGGAGGACCGGAAGGGATACCGTTTTCCGCTGCTGCGGCAGCGGCTGCCGGAAGGCTGTCTGGTGCAGCTGATGAATGCACTGCCGACGGACAACATATACAATGCACAATGTACAATGCATAATGCACAATTAAAGGCCGTTGTTCTGACTACGGAGGATGCGGAAGAAACAAGAATGGTTTTGGAGGCTTTTAAGGAAGGCCGGAAGACGGACGGAGAAACAACTTCCGGGCACTGGAAACGGGCTGTGGAATAATTGACATTGTATTCATATTACAGACATAAGGATAAGGAATTATAAAGATGATGAAGGAACGAACATTGCGGGTGCTGGAATTTACCAGGATCCGCGAGCTCCTGGCGGAAGGCGCCCTGACGCCGGCCGGAGCGGAAAAATGCCGGCAGCTGGAGCCGGCGGACGAACTGACCGCCGTGCAGGCCCTGCAGGCGGAAACAGAAGAAGCAACGGTGATCCTGCAGTACGCGGGAGGCCATCCGATGATCGCGTTCCCGGATGTGAAGCCTGCACTGGTGATCTGCGAGAAAGGCGGAAGCCTGAGCGCCGGCATGCTGCTGAATGTGGCAGAGCTGCTGCGGGCAAGCCGCGCCGCCCAGGACGCGCTGGTGACGGAGCGGGAGAACACCCCTCTCCTGCGTGTGAAAGCGGAAGGGCTTTTTGTTTCCAGAAGCATAGAAAAGGACATTACGGACGCCATTATTTCCGAGGATGAAATTGCCGACCGGGCAAGCAGCGAACTGATGAATATCCGGCGGCATCTGCGAGGCGCACAGGACCGGATCCGGGACAAGCTGAACCAGATGATTCACTCCGCCACGCTGCAGAAGGCGCTGCAGGATCCGATCATTACGGTGAGAAACAACCGGTATGTGCTGCCGGTCAAGGCGGAATACCGCTCCATGGTACAGGGCCTGGTGCATGACCAGAGTTCCTCCGGCGCAACGCTGTTTATTGAGCCCATGGCCGCTGTGGAAATGGGCAATGAACTGAAACAGTGGGAACTGAAAGAACAGCAGGAGATTGCCCGGATTCTGGCAGCGCTGTCCGCGGAAGTGGCGCCCTATGCCGCCGCCATTGCGGAGACGCAGGAGCAGCTGGCGGAGCTGGATTTCATCTTTGCCAAGGGCCTGCTGAGCCGCCGGTTTTTCTGCGTGAGCCCGAAGATGAACAATGAAGGCCGGCTGAAGATCATCCGCGGACGGCATCCGCTGATTGATCCGGAGAAAGTGGTGCCTTCCACGATCTGGCTGGGGGAGGAGTTTACCTCTCTGATCATTACCGGTCCGAATACCGGCGGTAAGACCGTCACGCTGAAGACAGTGGGTCTGTTTACCCTGATGGCGCAGGCAGGTCTGCAGGTACCGGCGGATCCGGGAACGGAACTGGCGGTGTTTGAGCAGGTTTTTGCGGATATCGGCGATGAGCAGAGCATTGAGCAGAGCCTGTCCACATTCTCCGGCCACATGACCAACATTGTGGAGATCATGCACGAGGTGACGCCCAGGGACCTGGTGCTGTTTGACGAGCTGGGTGCCGGTACGGATCCTACCGAGGGTGCCGCGCTGGCCCAGAGTATCCTGACGCGGCTGCTGCACATTAAGGTGCGGACGCTGGCTACCACCCACTACAGCGAACTGAAGGCATTTGCGCTGACCACGCAAGGGGTGGAAAACGCCTCGGTTGAATTTGACGTGGAAACCCTGCGGCCGACCTACCGCCTGTCCATCGGCGTTCCCGGAAAGAGCAATGCCTTTGAGATCAGCCGGCGGCTGGGCCTGCCGGAGAACCTGATTGACGCCGCCCGGAAGCTGCTGAGCGGAAACGCAATCCGGTTTGAGGACGTGATCGCCAATGCGGAATACCACCGGCAGGTAGCGGAGAAAGAACGTCAGCTGGCGGAGGAAGCGAACCGGGAAACCATCCGTCTGCGCAATGAAGCGGAACAGCTGCGCAAAGAGATGGAGCAGAAGCGGGAGCAGGCGCTGCGCAAAGCCCGTGAGGACGCGAAACACATCGTGGACCAGGCCAGGCGTGAAAGCGAGAGCGTGATTGCAGAGCTGAAGAAAATGAAGAAGAACGCCGCGTCGGGCGACGCGTCCGTGAATGACCTGCGCCGGCGGCTGGACAAGGAAAGCGACGCGCTGGCGGAAGGCCTGGGACGGGGTGAACCGGACGGCGGGGAAGCACCGAAGACTGTAAAGGCCGGAGACCAGGTGAAGATCCTGACGCTCGGCGTGGAAGGAACGGTCCTGGCGCCGCCGGATGAAAAAGGCGAGGTGCGCCTGCAGGCCGGCATGATGAAGTTTACGGCGGAACTTTCCCAGCTCCGGCTGATCCGCCAGGCTCCAGCGAAGGAAAAGACAACGGTGAAGGCAAAAACCGGCATGATGACCCGGACGGTGAAGAGCGAATGCGACGTGCGGGGCATGAACCTGGAGGAAGCACTGGACGCGGTGAGCCTGTACCTGGACGAAGCCGTGCTGGCCGGACTGAACGAGGTTTACGTCATTCACGGGAAGGGAACCGGTATCCTTCGGGCCGGAATCCAGCAGGACCTGAGGAAAAACAAGCACGTGAAGAGCTTCCGCCGGGGTATGTACGGCGAAGGAGAAGACGGAGTCACGGTAGTGACGCTGAAGTAACCTTCAGCGTCACTACCGTGCAGAAATTCATAATTCATAATTCACAATTCATAATCAGAGTTTGTGAATCACATAAGACAGAACATATGAATTATGAAACCGGTGCCTGTTGATATGCTTTATCAGATGAAAGACAGTAATCATCATTATGAATTATGAATTGTGAATTGTGAATTGTGAATTAATAAAGACGGGGGCGTTAACATGAAGGATAAGCCTTACATCCTGGTGGTGGATGATGATCTGAACATCAGCAGGCTGGAACAGCTGTACCTGGAAAAGGAAGGATACGAAGTCAAGGTGGCAGCGGACGGCAATGAGGCCATCGAAAGCTTCCGGAAACTGCCTCCGGATCTGGTACTGCTGGACGTGATGCTGCCCGGAACAGACGGATATGAAGTGCTGAAGGCGATCCGGAAGAGCGGCAGCATCCCGGTGATCATGGTCACGGCAAAAGGGGAAACCTTTGACAAGGTGCTGTGCCTGGAGCTGGGGGCGGACGACTACATTGTGAAGCCTTTTGACGGGAAGGAAATGATCGCCCGGGTGAAAGCGGTGCTCCGGCGGGCACACGGCAGCGAAGAGGAACAGGCGGGAGACCTGACTTTCCCGGGACTGACGGTGAGCCTGAAGGAATATGACGCGCACTATGAGGGCAAGCGCCTGGAGATGCCGCCGAAAGAACTGGAAGTGCTGTATTTCCTTGCCTCCCACCCGAACCAGGTGTTTACGCGGGAACAGCTGCTGAGCCAGATCTGGGGCTTTGACTTTTTCGGCGACAGCCGGACCGTGGACGTGCATATCAAACGGCTGCGGGAAAAACTGGCGGACAGCGAGAAATACGGCTGGAGCCTGTACACGGTGAGGGGAGTAGGGTATAAATTTTCTACCGATCGGTAGAAAATTTATACCAATGCAGAATTAAGAATGCAGAATGCAGAATGAAATGGTTTACAGCTTATCTGCCAGAGTTGAAACGACCAGGATTTATCAGGTTGATGTAAGTGTGGAAATGCGGAAGAAGAAACACTATATATTTCTGCATTCATAATTCTGCATTCTGAATTAGTATTGGGGTGATTGAATGTTTACGCGGATCATGGCGGTGGTCATGGCGGCAATTCTGCTGACCACGGTGTGCCTTTCTGCGGTCTGGTGGCTGACGCTGCGGAATCAGCAGATTAACGTGAGACTGGATCATCTGAGCGGAGAGGCGGAAGAGATCGCCTACCTTGCGGGAAACCTGTCCGGCAGCGGCCTGATGGATCCAATGTGGAACAGGGACAGTGAGACGCTGGCCTATTTGAACCAGATCGCGGGAGATGTGAGTAAGGAATACAATGCCTTTATCATGATCATAGACCGGAATCACCAGGCTTTGGTTTATAATGAGGCGATCAGCAACGAAGATCCCGCTTTTGTGAAAAGCATGAGTCAGGACGAGGTCAACAAAGCACTGCAGAAGATCCTGGACGGTGAAAAACTCCGGATGAGATCAGAAAGCGGAAACGCGCCTATGTTCACGGTTGGAGAGCCCGTTGAAAAAGGCGGCAGGGTGAGCGGGGCTGTATTGATTAGGACGAGGGCGCAGAAAATCGAGTCCGGACTGGGAGAAATCCTGTGGCGGGTTGTGGCGCTCGCGGCAGCGGTGACGGCCCTGACCGGCGTGGTGGTTTTCCTGTTTGTACGCCGGCGGCTGAAGCCGCTCAAACAGCTGGAAACGGCCGCCGCAACCATCGCGGAGGGAGATTTCTCCGTGCAGGTGGATGAGAAAAAGGGAGACCCGGAGCTTCGGGAGCTGAGCGGGGCGTTCAATACCATGACCCGGAAACTGCAGGGGGTGGAGGCAGGCCGCAGGGAGTTTGTGGCGAATGTAAGCCACGAGCTGCGCAGCCCGATCACGAGCATCAAAGGTTTTGCGGAGGGCATGGCGGACGGTGTGATTCCCGCGGAGGAACAGCCGAAATACCTGCGGCTGGTGGCGGATGAGAGCAAGCGCCTGAGCGGACTGATTGACGACCTGCTGGCGCTGAGCCGCCTGGAACGGGAAGACGCGAAACCGGACTATACGGATTTCGATATCAACGAAATGCTCCGGCGGGCGGTGATCTGCCGGATGAATGACCTGGAAGAAAAAAAGATCGACATCAGCTGCGAGTTTGAGACGGATCCCTGTCCTGTACACGCGGACAGCGACCGGATTGAGCAGGTGGTGATTAACCTGCTGGATAACGCGATCAAGTTTACCCCTGAAGGCGGGCGGATCACCCTGGAAACGGAAGTGAAGAACGATACGGCGGAAATCACCGTCCGGGACAGCGGCAGCGGCGTGCCGCCGGAAGACCGGGAGAAGATCTTTGACCGGTTCTTTACGGCAGACCGGGCCCATACTGCGGGGAAAGGAACCGGCCTGGGACTGAGCATCTGCAAGCGGATCATGGATATGCACGGGCAGAGCATCCGTCTGCTGGATACAGAGGAAGGCGCGGCTTTCCGGTTTACTTTGAAAACAGCTGAGAAGTGAGGGAAGCTGACGGACGGGTCCTTCGTTATCTATTCGGATGACGCCGGGAAAGTACCATGGAAGAACGGTTCCAAAGGCTTCCGGTACTTGACGAAAAAGGAAAAAGTTGTATCATCTTGAAGAAGAACAACGGGAACGATACCGGCGGGAAGGAGGACCATGGCAGTGGATAAGCATCTGTTTCTGATCGGCATGCAGGGCTGCGGCAAGAGCAGTCTGGGCAAGCGTACGGCGAAAGAGACCGGCGTTCCGTTCGCGGATACGGATGTCATGGTGGCCCAGAGCGCCGGCGGTACGGTGAACGAGTTCTTTGAAAAATACGGGGAAGAGACCTTCCGGCGGGCGGAGACCAACGCACTGGCTGCGCTGACCTATGCCCGGCCGATGATTATTTCCACGGGCGGAGGCACGGTGCTGAACCCGGTGAACCGCCATATCATGCGGTCCTGGGGCACGATTGTGCTGATTGACCGGCCGCTGGAGGATATCCTGAGCGACATCAAGCTGGACCGGCGACCTACCCTGCGGGACGGGGGCCTGGCTGAGGTGGAACGTGTTTACCATGAACGGCTCCCGATATACCGCGACTTGGCCGACATCACCCTGAGAAATGATCAGGGATATCATATGGCGGTGTATATTCTGACCCGGCTGGTCCGGGAAAGACTCTGACCGCGGAAAGCAGGAACGGAGCATGGATTATCAGTTTGAACTGGTTGGAAAGATCGGCAGCATGGCACTGATCCGGAAGGAAGACCGGGATATTGACTATAACATTTTTTCCAGAATCGGAGCGGAGCTGAAGCCCGGGATGATCTGGGTGACCAGCGGCGCGACGGAAATCGGCCGGCTGGACTATATCAAGCGGACGGGCTGCGAGCTGAGCGGGGATCCGGATCAGGACAAGGCGGACTATGCCGCCCAGGGACAGACCATCCTGATGCAGAATTACCGTCAGTTTGTTTCACCGGAGTACGGCATCCGGCAGATCCTTGTGGAGCATACCCATTTCAACGATCCGGAAAAGAGCGAACATATCCGTGCGCTGCTGGTCCGCGCCGCACGGCAGAAAACCATCCCGATTGTGAATTACAACGACCCGGTATCCGACGAGGAAAACCGGAAGATGGAGCTGGCAGCCCGGCGTGAGAAGGGCGAAGAGGTTCACGAGTGCGTGGACAACGATGAAACGGCGGCGGTTATCGCCGGACTGGTGAAAGCGAAGACCCTGGTGCTGATGACCTCCACAGAGGGTATTTACCAGGACCGCCGGGATCCCGGCACGCTGGTGCGGGATGTAATCGGCAAGACCTATGAAGAAGTGGAGAAAAAGGTGCGGGAACTGCAGAATGCCTGCATCGGCGCCAGCCGCGCCGGGGCAAACGGCGCCCGGGCCAAGCTGGAATACGCGTTGAGCTGCGTGAAGGGAGGCACCACGGTGATCATCGGTCATGCCCGCCACCGGCTGAGCGACCTGAAAGAAGGCCGGGTACCGTGTACCCGGATCGGTGTGGATGCATGAAAAACAATCCTGAACTCCTCAGGGCACTGCAATACTTTACCCGCGAAAAGGAAATCATGTCCGGATTGCTGCTGGTGTGCGAAGCCGACGGACGGACAGAAACCGCACTGGACGGGGAAGTAAAGGAAAACAGCGTATTCGATCTGGCGAGCCTGACGAAGCTGTTTACCGGTCTTTGCGCCCTCCGGCTGAAGGAAGACGGCCTGCTGGATATCGGCAGGCCTGTTTTTTCATATGATCCGCGCTTTACAGAACTGAAGGACGTAACGGTGGAACAGCTGATGAGCTTTACCGCGGAGCTGAAGACGCCGGGACGGGTGGATGAGTGCCGGGACCGGGAGGAAGCTCTCCGATGCCTGTTCGGTACGGTGTCAACCGGCGCGCCGAAAGGCCGCGCCTATTCTGATATTCCCTCCATGGTGCTGAAATATGTGATAGAAGCGGCAGCAGGAATGCCGTATATGGACTTTGTCCGGGAAACGGTGCTGACAAAGGCCGGTATGACGGAAACCTGGGCCAGGGTGCCGGAAGAGCGGATCGCGGACTGTCAGCGGTACGATCCGGAGTACCGGATCATGAACGGGAAACACATCCTGCGGGAAGGACTGCAGCCCGGCGTGCCCCATGATCCGAAAGCGGCGGTGATCCAGTGCGGCACAGAAGACCTGTGCGGCCACGCAGGACTTTTCTCCACGGCGGCGGATATGACCCGCTTCTGCCGGGCGGTGCTGGAAGAGAAGATTATCAGCGGCGCCTCCCTGCGGGAAATGGCAGTGAACCGGACCGGATACCGGAGACCGGACGGAACCCACAGTCAGTACCTGGGGTACCAGTGCTATGTCAGGCATCCCAATCAGTATTACTCCGAGATTCCGCAGTATATGGGCATGCGGGCTTTCGGCAATGCCGGATTCACGGGGAACCACCTGTCGGTGGATCCGGAACACGGCTCCTTTGTCTTTTTCCTGGGGAACCGGGTGCAGGGCAGGCTGACCATGCTGATTCCGGAAGAGGGAAAGACCTTCGCGGATTACGGCCTGAATGAGGATGGCAGCGGATATGTGATCTGGGATGACGGGAAACGGATTCCCTCCTCCGTGAAGTATGTTCACCAGAAGGATGAGCACCTGCATAAAGCAATTGCGGAAGCTTTGCAGCTTCCGGAAATTGCTTTCAATGAACAATGAACAATCATATAGTGTTTACCTTAACAGACTGTTTGGTTTAAAAGCAGTTGTTGAATAAGTCGGACTTGTGTGGTATACTCAATAGGTCAAAGAAAGTCAGAGATGCGCTTTGACGAGGGGAGGGTATATTATGCGTCTGAGCGATTCGATAGAACAGTTTATTAAAGAGCTTCTGAATGAGGAGTCCACGGAAGTGGAACTGAAGCGGAATGAGCTGGCGGAGTATTTCGGCTGCGCGCCGAGCCAGATCAATTATGTGCTGGCAACCCGCTTTTCCCCGGACCACGGTTACCTGACAGAGAGCCGCCGGGGCGGCGGAGGATATATCCGGATTGTACGGGTTGTGCAGGCCGGCTCACAGCGGCTGATGTACCTGGTAAACGACAGAATCGGAGACAGTCTGGAAGAGGAGGAATGCCTCCGGCTGATCAGCCAGCTGAAGGAGCAGCGGATTGTGACAGCGGATGAAGCCGCCCTGATGGCTTCATCGATCAGCACACGGGCGCTGAGCGTTCCGGTTCCGGACTCCCTGAAAAACGCAATGCGGGCAAAGATGATGAAGTCCATGCTGATGACCATTGCGGCGAGAAACAGGCAATAATTCTGCGATCGCTGTTACCAAAGTTTTCTTTGAAAACTTTGACAGCTGTAGCATGGCAACTGTATTCCGCAATCTCAAAGGTCGTAACTCCACACAGTGGAGATTACTTCCTTTCGATTGACCTCAGCTCTTTCGAGATTTCTGCCACTCCTCTGTATGTGAACTGTTACCCAAATCAGAGATTTGGACAGTTCATCATGGCAGTCGAAAGAGCTTCGCCCAAATCAAAGATTTGGACAGTTGCTCAACAATTATTGGTGTACTATGGCCGAAACATCAAGATAAACAGTTAACAATGCGAGAAAGATGCTGAAAAAAGTCCGCAGTGTGGAGAAGAAAAGAGGCGAGAGAAATGCTGTGCGAAGAATGCCATGTGAATGAAGCAAATTTTACGGTTTCCGTAGTGGCCGGTGAAGAAACTACGGTCAGACACCTGTGCGCCGACTGTATGAGCCGGATGAACGCGGACCTGATGAAAGGAAACGTCAGGAACCTGCTGAGCACGGTGCTCAATGCCATCAGGACAACAGAAGATGATAACAGAAAGGAATTTTCCATGCCTATTTTCGGTCGTTTTACCCAGAGAGCCCAGCAGACGCTGATGCTGGCCCAGCGGATCGCCGCGGAACTTCAGCAGCCGTATGTCGGCACAGAGCATTTCCTGCTTGCCCTGCTGAAGACGGGCGCATCCGTGCCTGAAGCGGTTTCCGCCCGGATGAGCTATGAATCCGTAGTGGGAGAACTGCGTGAACATCTGAAGGAAGTCGGCGATCCGGAGGAAGCCAGAGGCACCCGGATCGAACTGAGTCCCCGGGCAAAGAAAACGCTGGAAAACAGCGTGCTGGAGTCCCACAAGCTGGGACAGAACTATGTGACGGTGGAGCATATCTGGCTGGCATTGCTGGGCAATGACGATGGCGTGGCCGGCGGACTGTTCCGGAAAGCGGGCGTGGACCTGTCAGCCGCACGGGAACAGCTGCTCAGACAGATGCGGGAGAACGCGGGCAATGAGGAAGCGCCGCGCAGGATGCCCGGATTCCCGCCGTTTGCGACTGCCAGGGGCAGAAACGGAAATGAGAACAACAAGAGCGAACTGGAGAAATACAGCCGCGATCTGACGGCGGCAGCCGAAAAGAACGAGCTGGATCCGGTAATCGGCCGGGAGACGGAGATTCAGCGGATTATCCAGATCCTGATCCGCCGGACAAAGAACAACCCTGTCCTGATCGGCGAGCCCGGCGTGGGCAAAAGCGCCGTGGCGGAAGGCCTGGCGCAGCGCATCGTACAGGGCAACGTGCCGGAACTGCTGGTGGGGAAACGGGTGATGAGCCTGGATATCGGCAGCATGGTAGCCGGAACGAAGTACAGGGGCGAGTTTGAGGAACGGCTGAAGAATGTGATGGACGAGCTGCACAAAGCCGGCAACGTTCTGCTGTTCATTGACGAAATTCATACCATTATCGGCGCCGGAGCGACCGAGGGCAGCCTGGACGCGGCCAATATCCTGAAGCCGGCCCTGAGCCGCGGCGAAATCCAGTGCATCGGCGCGACGACGCTGGATGAATACCGCAAGCATATCGAGAAGGACGCGGCGCTGGAACGCCGGTTCCAGCCGGTCATGGTGGGCGAGCCGACGGCAGAGGAAACCCTGTCCATCCTTTACGGCCTGCGCGACCGGTATGAAGCGCATCATAAGGTCCGGATCACGGACGAGGCGCTGGCCGCGGCGGTGAAGCTTTCCGACCGGTACATCCCGGATCGGTTCCTGCCGGACAAGGCCATTGACCTGATGGACGAGGCTGCCAGCCGGGTGCGGATAGCTGCCTGCACGGCACCGCCGGATGTGCGGGAACAGGAAAAGCGCCTGGAGGCAGTGGTGATCGAAAAGAAGGAAGCCATTTCGCACCAGGACTTTGAGAAGGCAGCCGCGCTCAGAGATCAGGAACGGAATCTGAACCGCGAAATAGAGGAAAAACGGGCGGAGTGGAACCGGGCGCAGAGCACCGCACGGGATACCGTGACGGAAGACGATATTGCCCAGGTGGTCAGCCAGTGGACCGGCATTCCGGTTTCCCGGATGACGGAACAGGAAGCTCAGCGGCTTGTACGCCTGGAGGAAACGCTGCATCAGCGGCTGATCGGCCAGGAAGAGGCAGTCAGCGCCGTGGCGCGGGCAATCCGCCGCGCACGGGCAGGCCTCAAAGATCCGAAACGCCCCATCGGCAGCTTTATCTTCCTCGGACCGACGGGCGTGGGCAAAACCGAGCTGTGCCGCGCACTGGGCGAGGCAATGTTCGGAGACGAAGACTCGGTGATCCGCCTGGATATGTCCGAGTATATGGAAAAGCATACGGTTTCCCGGCTGGTAGGTTCTCCTCCCGGATATGTGGGATATGAGGAAGGCGGCCAGCTGACGGAAGCAGTCCGCCGGAAACCTTACAGCGTGGTGCTGCTGGACGAAGTGGAAAAAGCGCATCCGGACGTATTCAACATGCTGCTGCAGATCCTGGAGGACGGACGGCTGACCGATAATACAGGACGGGTGGTTTCCTTCAAGAACACAATTCTGGTGATGACCTCCAACGCCGGCGCCCACGTGATCGGCAACGGCAGGACCATGGGCTTCGGCGCGGACCAGAAGGGAGAAGCCCGGGATTATGAGGCCATGAAGGAATCCGTGATGAAGGAAGTCAAGGAGATCTTCCGGCCCGAGTTTATCAACCGGGTGGACGAGCTGATCGTATTCCACAGCCTGAACGAAGATGAGATCCGCCGGATTACCGAGCTGATGCTCAAACAGGTGGCGGACAGACTGAAGGAACAGGAAATCCTGCTGACCTGGGACGCCGGAGTGACGGAAAAACTGGCGAAGGACGGATATGATCCCAAGTTCGGCGCGCGGCCGCTGCGCAGGCTGATTCAGCGCACGGTGGAAGACACGCTGAGCGAGGAACTTCTGGAAGGTCACGTACAGCTTGGACAGGAAATCCGGCTGACAGTGGTGAATGATACAATCGTACCGGTCGGTACAACGCCTGAAAAGAAGAACACGGATCCGGAAACAGCCGCGGCTGCGCCGGAGAAGGAGGAAGATCCGGTTGGCTAAACTGTATTTTCGCTATGGCGCCATGGGGTCAAGCAAAACGGCGAACGCGATTATGGTCCAGTATAACTACGGAGAACGGAACCAGAAAGTGCTGATGGTCAAGCCGCAGCTGGAGAACCGTGACGGTGCCCGGATCATCCGCTCCCGCAGCGGTCTGGAAACAGAGTGCGTGTTTGCGGAAGAACTGGAGCAAATGGACCTGACAGGCTATGACTGCGTGATTGTGGATGAAGCCCAGTTCCTCACAAAGGCCCAGGTGGAATACCTGGTGCATATTGTGGACGATATGGGAATTCCGGTCATTGCCTACGGCCTGCGGGCAGACTTCAAGGGCAATTTCTTTGAGGGAAGCCAGTGGCTGATGGCCTGGGCTGATACGATTGAAGAAGTGAAGACCATTTGCTGGTGCGGCAAGAAAGCCACATGCAACGCCCGTGTGATTGACGGCAAAGTGGCCCGGGAAGGCGAGCAGATTGTACTGGGCGGGGATGAAAGCTATGTGTCCCTGTGCAGGAAGCACTGGCGCAACGGGGACCTAGGAACATTGAAAATTAAGAATTAAGAATTCAGAATTCAGAATTAATGTACGAGGCAGGAGATAGGAAGTAGGAGGTAGGAAGTAGGAGGTAATAGTCCTTACTTTTTATACTTCAACTGGATTGCTACAGTGTATATCATTATGAATTATGAATTGTGAATTATGAATTAATCTTAGGAGGAACGATTATGCTGGAGGAACTGAAAAAACAGGTATATGAGGCCAACATGCTGCTGCCCGCCTATCATCTGGTAACCTTTACCTGGGGCAATGTAAGCGGAATTGACCGGGAAAAGGGACTGTTCGTCATCAAGCCCAGCGGTGTTCCCTATGAGGAACTGAAGCCGGAAGACATGGTCGTGATTGACCTGGAGGGCAAAAAGGTGGAGGGCAGCCTGAATCCGTCTTCCGATACGCCGACCCACGCGGAGCTGTACCGCCGCTTCAAGGACATCGGCGGCGTGGTGCATACTCATTCCCGCTGGGCAACGATCTGGGCCCAGAGCGGAAGGGATATCCCCGCCTACGGCACAACCCACGCGGATTATATCTACGGCAATATTCCCTGCTGCCGGGACCTGACCAAAGAGGAAGTGGAAAGCGCCTACGAGCTGGAAACCGGCCGGGTGATCGCATCTCATTTTGAACAGAACGGCCTGAATCCGAATTATGTACCCTGCGTGCTGGCACGGCACCACGGACCGTTTGCCTGGGGCAAGGACGCCATGGAAGCGGTGCATAACGCGGTGGTGCTGGAGGAAGTTGCCATGATGGCATGGCATACCGAGGCCCTGCCGGAGACGCAGCCCCGGATGAATTTGCCGGAGTATGTGAAGGAAAAACACTTCATGCGCAAGCATGGTCCGAACGCTTATTACGGCCAGAAAAAGTGAAAAATGAGGGAATCCTTCTCAAAGAATGCATTTCGATTGTCTTTATTTGTCAAAAATGGAAAAAAATCTTGCGTTTTGTACATGGTGGTAATATAATGTCGCCGGTTGGGTCCTTCGGGTCTGTGGTTGCAAGCCGATGCCAGTCGCAGGCAAAGCGGTCCACGTAATCCGTCCAAAGCGGCGGGGAGCATGGTGCGGTCTAGATGTAAGTCCGTCCGGGAGCAATCCCGAGAGAAGCGAGTGAGGGTGCGTAAAGCACAGAGCAGACTTCCAGACGGCGTGTGTGGGGTCAAAGACCAGGTCAGCCGAAGGAGTCGCCTATCAAATCTTTATGGGGGTTACCAGATCATGTACGAAGACAAAACGCTGGTATGCAAAGACTGTGGCGCTGAGTTCGTTTTCACTGCCGGTGAACAGGAATTCTATGCCGAAAAGGGATTCCAGAACGAGCCCACCCGCTGCAAGGCCTGCCGTCAGGCCCGTAAGGCAAGCCGTGCTGCCGGCGCTCCGCGTCAGATGTACGACGCTGTTTGCGCAGAATGCGGAAAGCCCACTCAGGTTCCCTTCGAGCCCAAAGAGGACCGTCCCGTATACTGCAGCGAGTGCTTTGCCGCTCGCCGCGGATAATCGCAGACACAAGGAAAGATCCCCGAGGAATCGCCTCGGGGATCTTTTTTGAATGAAGAATGAAGAATGAAAAATGAAGAATTGCGGAATGTCCATACAGTAAATGCCTTTTCAGTTTTCTGAAAAGGCATTTTGCAATCAATTCGGAAAGACGCAGATCCAACAGCGGTAAGCTGTCAGATGTTTTCGAAGAAGGGAGTACCGTCTTCCCTGCGCAGAACATCGTCCTCAAACTTCAGGGGCGTCGGCGCGGTGAGCATATACTTCAGGATTTCATCCATCCGGACGCTTTCCCGGAAGGTAACCAGGGAAAAGCTAACGCCGTGCTTATGGGCGCGGCCGGTACGGCCGATGCGGTGGAGATAATACTCGTTCTCATTCGGCAGGTCGTAATTGATGACGGCTTCCACATCATCCACGTCAATGCCGCGGGCGGCAACATCGGTGGAAACAAGGATCGGGAACTTACCCCGCTTGAAATCATTCATGACGGTGTTCCGCTTGGACTGGGGAATGTCTCCGTGGAGGCACTGGGCGTTGTAGCCTTCCTTGATCAGGCGGCTGGTCAGCTTATCGGTCATGAACTTGGTATTGCAGAAGATCATGACGCGCTGATACACATTGGCATCCAGAAGATAGAGCAGATTATCCGTTTTGTGATCCTGTTCGGTCGCGATGACGTACTGGGTGATCTGCGGGCGGTCCGCCTTGGTGGCCTCAACGGTAATCTCCACCGGATCGTGCTGGTATTTCCAGGCGATGGTCAGCACGTCCTGATTGGTAGTGGCGGAGAAAAGCACCAGCTGACGGTCGGAAGGCGTTGCTTCGATGATTTTTGTCACGTCTTTGACAAAACCCATGTTCAGCATTTCATCCGCTTCATCCAGCACCATGGTGTGGACCGCGTCCAGGCGGATGTTGCCCCGCTGCATATGGTCCAGAAGGCGCCCGGGCGTCGCAATGACGATCTGGGGCCGGCGTTTGAGCGCGGTGATCTGGCGTGAAATGGACTGTCCGCCATAGATGACGGCGATCCGTACGCCGTCAATGAACTTGGCGAGCTTGGTCAGCTCCTCGCCAATCTGCAGCGCCAGTTCCCGGGTGGGCGCCAGGACGATTTCCTGCACACGGCTGTCCTTGAGCTGGACATATTCCAGCATGGGAATGCCGAAGGCGCAGGTTTTACCGGTACCGGTAGGGGCAATGGCGTTGATATCATGACCTTCCATCATCAGGGGAATGGTTTTCGCCTGGACGGTGGAGGGTTCCTGAAACCCCATGGCCTGAACGGCACGGAGGATCTCGGAAGAGAGATCCATGGATTCAAAAGATAATTCAGAATTCATAATTCACAATTCACAATTAATGGTTTAATTCAGAGTCAGAGTGATCAGCTGATTAATCCTGATAAGCCCGGATGGCTTTGGCAAGCTGATCGGGACAGGAAGTACCGCCCCGGCACTGAATGCCTTCGAGCATAGCGGCAATTTCATCGGCAGGCCGGCCGACAGCCAGC
The DNA here is from genome assembly GCA_900315675.1 of uncultured Eubacteriales bacterium. Lineage (GTDB taxonomy): Bacteria > Bacillota > Clostridia > Christensenellales > Aristaeellaceae > Aristaeella. The sequence continues at coordinate 311 of OMZY01000025.1, read as the reverse complement.
TTGGCCACACCCTGGGTGTTGCCCTTGCAGCCGTTGTTGATCCGACAGAAGGTGATGATGCCGTCCTGAATCTCCAGGTCAATGGAGGTGGAACAGGTTCCGTGGCATTTGTAATTGAACATTGTGCACACTCCTTTTTCGCAGACAGAAGAAAGGAACGCTCCCGCTTCGGGAGCGTTCCGTGTAAGCGTTGAAATTACTCAATGACCTTGGCCACAACGCCGGAACCAACGGTACGGCCGCCTTCACGGATAGCGAAGCGCAGTCCCTGCTCCATAGCGATGGGGGTGATCAGGGTGATTTCCATGTCG
>OMZY01000043.1 GCA_900315675.1 uncultured Eubacteriales bacterium | reverse complement strand
GAAATGCTTTTCAGCGTTTGCGTCTCATCATCCCACACACAGCCGTAAGCCCAGGTCACATAGCTGTAGCTTTCCTCGGCAATGACGGGCATATGAACGCTGACAACATAACCGTCTACGCTCTCTTCAGCCATATGCTCCGCAATCTCGATTCTGCAGGTGCCGTCCAGGTCCACCCACTCGCCCATGAAATCCTCAGGATCCTCCGCCAGCGCAGCGCCGCCCAGGCACAGCGCGGCAGCCAGAATGATGGCAGCGATTTTTTTGATGATGTCCATTTTCTTCGCATTCCTTTCTTTTTCTATTCATGAACGCTTATTCGCGTTTCAGAAGCAGTTTACTTGGGAAAGCCATCCAAGGAACCGTGTTCCTCTATCCATACATATTTTTCCCAATCGGCTTGATTCAGAATCACCGGTCGAACGGAGTAACCGTAGGCGGCTAAAAATTTCTTCCAGGCCAGATCCTTATGGCGGATGAAAAGCTCGTTATCCCATAGATTCTGGGCACTCAGATTCAGGCAAAGCACCACGATGACAAGCATGATGCGTCGATGTTCAAGGGAAAAAGCACTGCCAAGGTGCCAAAATCCAGGCTCACGCCGATTTTCCCTCCCTTCCGTCCATCAGCTTTCTCCATCGTTTGCTAAAAAAGAACATGATGACAAATTTAAAGTCAAAGCTGCTTGCTGAACTCCCGCATCTTATCCATATTCTCTTCCAGATACTTTTCCACAGCACGTTCAACAACCGTGGTCTTGTTCATACCGGAAATCTTACAGAATTCTTCCAGCCTTTCAAAGATCACCCGGTCAAACTTACAGGCAAAATTCTTTGCGTCTTTCTTTTCTCTCGGCATCTCAGACTTCCTCCTCAGGCACTTGCAGTGCGAAGTTCATCGAACAGAGCATGAGCCAGCGCCATCATTATTGTTCGATACTTGCCAGCATCCTCAAACAGCTTCGTATACGTTTCCGTGCTCTCAACATACGCTTCCTGAGCGGCATCATCGAACAATTGCGGGAAAATGTTCTTTTCAAAGATCTGCCGTCCGTCTGTCTGCGCAGCCTTTATCAGTTTTTTGTTGTTCTTCAGCTTCTCATGAAGGGCTGTAATCATAACCCTGTCGCCCTCGGTAAACTCGCCCACAAACTGCTCATTGATCTTTGCGATAACCTCTTCCAGGGGGCTCAGCGTTTCTTCCATTTTTACAGGCCGCTTTATCTTCTGGTGTTCCCACACGCCGGATTCTTCCTTCATCAGCGGAATCGTTCCTTCAAACGTCTTTTCCAGGCTGTAGTATTCCAGCTTTACCTTGTTTCCAAGGTCGAAGGGAATAGAAGGATCTGGCGGAACAATCTTCGCAAGATAGGAGCAGAAAACATATTCGTCATGCAGCGCCTTATCAAACATTCTTGTGATTTGGGATATATACCCATACCATTTCACGAACGTCCGGCATGTCTTCCGGAACTGATACCTCTGTTCCTGGTTCAGATCATCATATTTCTGCTGTATGGGAAGAAGAGCATTCGTGATGGCGGCCTGCGTCTTATTCGCCTTTCGCTTGTCTTCGTCAAAGTATATTGCTGTAACCCGGGCAATATCGTCGTCATCTCATATCCCACCTTGGTTTTTGCCTTGTCGATCCAGGCATCCGGGTTGTACGGGAGCACTTCCCGCTGGAAGTAGGCGTCGATATCCTCCGCCAGGGGCACATTCTCCGTATCCCGCTTTGAAGTATCCGCTACAGGCTTTCCCTTCTTCAGAACCGGATTTCCGTTCTCGTCCAGCTCCGGCGATTCCACGGTGATCTTGTTATACCCAAAGTCAATCGCGTCGATGACCTTGCTCTTGACCAGGATCTTCGCGCCATTCTCGTCCGTGCCTTCCAGATTTCCGTCACGGAACTCCCCATAGGCCTTCACCACCAGATCCCGGCAGTTCTGGGAGATGTCCGTGTTCTTGGAGCCGATGTTCTTCCGCCGGGCCATGCCGCAGGCGCTGGCGTCAATCAGCTGGACCTTGCCCTGCCGGTGGGCGGCCTTGTTCTTCGTCACAATCCAGATATAGGTCGTGATGGGCGTATTATAGAACGCATTGGTCGGCAGCTGCACAATCGCATCCAGCCAGTCATTCTCAATCAGATACCGCCGGATTTCGGACTGGCCGGAACCGGCATCCCCGGTGAACAGGGAGGAGCCATTCTGAATGATCGCCATCTGGCCATCGTCCTTCAGCTTCGCTACACCGTTCAACAGGAACAGCATCTGCCCATCGCCCTTGGCCGGGAGACCGGGGGCAAAACGTCCGGCATTACCCTTCTTGTACTCTGCCTCCACTTCTTTGGCTTCCCGGTTCCACGGGATTCCGAAGGGCGGATTGGAAATGATATAGTCAAACTTATACCCGAAGAACTTATCATCCGAAAGCGTATCGCCAAACTGCATGTTGTTCGGATCGCCGCCGCGGATCAGCATATCCGCCTTGGCGATGCCGAAGGTGAACGGATTGAATTCCTGGCCGAACACCGTCACATCCGCGTCCGCGTCCAACTGCTTCAGCCGCTCTTCCATACAGGTCAGCATCTGGGACGTGCCCATCGTCATATCGTATACGGTTTTGGAGATCCCGTCCCCGGTAAACGCGGACTGATCCCCGGCGACCAGCAGATCGCTCATCAGATAGATGATATCGCGGCTGGTAAAATGTGCTCCCGCCTCTTCGTTGTACGACTCAGAAAAGCGGCGAACCAGGTTCTCGAACACATAACCCATATCCACGGCGCTGATTTTCTCCGGCGAGAAATCACCCCGGGCGTCGCAGAAATCAGAAATCACCTGATACAGCAGCCCCGCTTCATCCATGTGTTTAATCTGGGCATCAAACTCCATCCGTGCCAGGATATCCTGGACATTATCGGAGAAACCGTTCAGATACGCCCGGAAATTGTCCACAATGTTTTCCGGATCCGCCAGCAGGGTCTTGAACGTGAAAGGGCTGGTGTTATAGAACTGATATCCGGAAGCTTTCCGTAGGAAGCCATCCTTCACAGCAAGCTTTTCCACCTTTTTATATGTATCGAGAACTGCCTCATGCGTCGGCAGCAGACAATCATGGAAACGCTTAATGACCGTCATCGGCAGAATGACCAGGCCATATTCATGGGGCTTGTAAGCGCCAACAAGGTCATCCGCCACGGACCATACAATTCCCGCCGTATCATTGGCATTCTTTCCGACCGCCAGAATCTTTTCATTGCTTTCGGACATCCATTAAAGTCCTCCAATCACTGCTGACATGTTGCGTATATTATACCATCAATTTGCAGGTCGTTTCAATAGTAATAATGAAAAATCATGACGATATGGCAATTGGAGTAAAGGGAATGCTTTCATGCATAGGAAGGATCACGCCTTCATCTCTGTTCCGCCAATCAGCGTGAACACCATCGTCTTGTCCTTACCCACGGTCACATAATCCACCAGGCTGCCCCAGAGCGTTTCGTCGAATTCCGAAACTGCCTCGGGCAGCTTTGAAGTGGTATAGAAATGCCTCCCCGGAAAAAATCCGGGGAGGCGTTGGCATAAAGGCGATTGCATTGGTTCACGGCAGTTTCAAAGGCTGCCGTACCGGATCGATTACTGGTTAAACAGGCTTTCCAGCGTATCCTGATTCTCCCGGAGCACCTTCAGCACCCATTCGCTCCAGTGACGGGCATCGGTATCGCTGTCGCCGAACACATAATCCTCCTGGCCGTAATCGATAACGTCGAAACCGGGAACGGCCTTGCTGGCTCCGCTGGTGCGGTAAGCCATGACGTCCGCCAGGGTGAAGGAGACCTTCCCCTCCCCGTCCAGGCTCACCCAGCCGGAGAGATCCGTGCCGGTGGCGGATTCGGCGGTGCCGTTGGCCGTCTGTGCCTCCGCCGCCGGCTGGACGGTTTCCACCCCGCTGACATACTCGCCGTACATCCGATCCACCCACAGCGGAAGGCTGTTGCCGAGGACCTCGCTGGGCACATGGCCGCCGTCCCACTGCCATTCAATCGTGGCATCGATGCCCGCGTTCAGGGCGGCGATCTGCATATTCAGGGAGTTGAACATGGAGATGTCGCCTTCCTTCGCGCCGCAGACGATGCGCATCCAGACGGGGTTGGCCGTTCCCTCGGCGCCGATGTAGTTCAGGGGGTTGTAGAGATCCACGATGTTCTTTCCGTAGGCATCTCCCGCCGCGATCTCCGCCACGTCCGCCTCATAGGAAGCCAGCATTTCCGCATAGCTGGAATAATTCCGGGAATTGGTGCTGCTGCCCGCGGCCTGGGTGGTTCCCGCGTCGGGCGTGCCGACATCCATTTCATCCCCGCTGCTGTTTTCGGCAATATCCGCGTTGTCGAAGCCGCGTTCGGAAGGCATTTCACCATTTCCGGGGCCGCCGCGCATGCCGTCCGGAAGCGTGCCGCCGGGGCCGTCCTTTCCGCCGCGTCCTCCGCCAAAGTCAGCTGCTCCATTCATGCCGCTGGGACCCATCATGCCGCCAAAGTCTCCCCGGCCGCTGTCGGAACTTCCCTTCGCGTAGCGGCCCTCGATAAATGCCTGCGCCTTCTCCGCCGCGGTCATGGCCGCCTCCAGAATCAATCTCTGTCAGTTGAACCGCTTCCGCTCCGTTTGAAATGATCCTGGTTGTCACAAAAGCAGCCACCATCAGAGCCAGACAGACAAGGGACAGGCCTATTAGCGTTCTTTTGCTTTTCATCTTCACAGTTCAACCCTCCTGTTTACCCCTTATCCTCTCTCGCCGCATCAATCAGGAAATATAAAATCATATGGGCTGCCGCGGAGACAGCGCTACAGCGGCAGCCCAGGATATTTTCCCCCAGTGCAGGACCTTCAGGCCCCTCAGCGTCTTGACTTATCAATATCCGACAGGCGCTGAAGCTGGATTGTTCAGATCTTCGTCACTGATATTAACGATTTGCTGAAGAATGGGAAGATAGGTCTTCACATTTTCCTCTGCCAGGTTCAGGAAAGTATCCACATCCGTTCTGCCATTCAGGAATTCATAGGCCGCATTCTTGAACTCGCGGGCAGATTCCTCAACTGCGGGTACGCCAACTGCAAAGATATGACCGTAACCCTTCTGGCAGTTGCCGATGCTCTTCAGATTTTCGTAAAGCGGTGCATAATGGCTCGGGAATTCAACTCCCTTCACCAGGATAGGTCCATCCAACGCACCGCCGGCTTCCAGCAGGGAGTCCACATAAAGGCTCATGCCTTCTACGCTTGTATAGTACATCAGAAAGTCGACAACAAGATCATTGTGCGCCTGGTCTTTATTCAGCACAGAGAATCCCGAGGTCGGTACTTCGATCGAGCGCGCGTCCGCTGCAAGGCCTTCGCCTGACATCGTGGGCATGACAAATGTTCCAAGCTCGAATCCTGTAGATTCAACCTGATTTCCTTCTTCATCGGTGTAGATTCCGCTTTCCTTAACCTCGTCCAGTGTGCGCTGGAAACTGATCAGGGCCCAACCGCCCTGCAGCGTCATTGCGGCTTCCTGCTTATAGAACGCATCATCGATTCCGTCGCTGCCCTGTTGCGCAAAGAACGCATCACCGCCGGCGTATGCGGGGAAAATTTTCGAGAAATTCGTCCAGGCTGTCTTGTAGCCGGGTGTATTGAGCGCGTAATCACCATCCCTTACAGCGGCCAGCACACGGACAATATTCTGGTTTACCTTGTCTTCATCGTCATTCCATGGATCGGTGGGATCATATTCCCAAACGCCATCCACATCCGGATCGTAACAGAAATCGCCTTCATGCGCTCTGTAGAGATTGATCAAAGGCCGCGTGCTCTGATCCAGATAAATCCAGGGAAGCCATCCGCTTCCAAACGCTGTATCATAACTGGTAGCGATCGGTCTGTAACCGGCCGCGCTCAGCTTTTCACATACCTCAACAAATTCATCCCATGTTGCGGGCGGCTCGACACCGACCTTTTCAAAGATATCTCGGTTGTAGATCCACATCACCTGCGTGGAGAACATGGACAGGCAAACCTGTTCTCCGGTCACACTGGATGTGGTGAGCGCATTTGTTTCAATCTGATCGCCCCATGTTCCATCAGAATAAGGGCTGTCAAGGTCAATATAGTCGCTCAAAACCAGAAGACGTGAATGGTCAAAAGCAGCGGAGAAAAACTCGGCGATATCCACATCAGGGTTTTCGAGAAGCCCTACATTGGTGATCCAGTCTCCATATCCGTCATTTGCTTTCAGATCCAAAGCAATATTCACGTTTGGATGCATCTGCATATAAGCCTTCGATACAGCCTCCCATGCCTCCTGTGCTCCGGCTCTCGCAAGGACACATACGGTAATCGTACCACTCAGCTCGTCTCCCTGTGCAAAAGCACCCGATACAGAGGTCAACAGCAGCATGATGGCCACCGTCAGACCCAGGAACCTGTGAAACATTCTTTTCATGGCTAATTCCTCCTTGTTTCAGGCCCGTTTATACGAACCATAAGATGCTTGTTAGGTCTTGTTTCCGGGAGGGGTAAAACACGCTGTTATCATCATTCTGGCAGGATTCTCGCCCTCCTTCTGTACAAATCATCGTGACCATAGCTTCGCTCATCATCACAGCCACTTTCAATCATACCTTTGTGCGGATAGTAAATGTAAAAATCGCTTCCGACCTCATTCATATCCTTCGAACAATCCCCATCCGCCGAAACGAAGAAAGAATATGGCTGCATAAAAACGCCTTTTTCAGCTTCATCCACAAGGATATAATCGTCAAAATGTTCACAATCCTTCGAGATAAAAAGGAAAAGTTTTGAATCAGCATTGCTTTGCATCGTCAAAAGATATCGGTCCAGAGCTCTGCAGTAGCACCCTTTGGAATGCGAGTCCAGCAAAGCGCCAACATCGGGCAGGATGTTGGCCCCGATTCCTTTCATAGGATGCGTTTTCCACATCCCGGTGCCTGTATACTTAAAGACTTCTGGAAGCCTTTCGGCTTTAAGACATTCATAGGTTTCATCGATCTTCATTCGGGCGGCCGAAATCCGTTTTTGCAGCATTTCGTCGGCATCATTGAAATAAACGTAGAAATATCCTTCCCTGACCAGTAGCGGAACGCCGCCCATATTGGCCATCAGATGACCACCATTTAATACATTCGACAGGATATCTCCAATGTATTTCCACTTTTTGCCCCCATCTTTTGAAACAGCGAGCCCAACAAAGAAACAGTTACCGAACCCTGGGTCTGTACGGCTCACAAGCTCCCTGTGGCAAAAGCCTGCCAGCAATCCGTCCGGAAAGCGATAAGCGCTCATAATCCATATGCCCGCAGGCCAGCAGTCCAGGCACCCGTTATAGTCCATTTCATATTGAACATCATTACGAACAGGATCATCAGCGGAACCGATAAAACGATGAAAATAGGGTTGTTCAGAATAGCTGGTATTCAAAAAAGTGATGCTCGAATCATCGTTGACCAGGGGAACAAATGAGCCGTCCAGCGTATATTGGCCGAGTTGTTCATCGCTTTTATACAGTTCTTTTTCACCGATCACGATTCTGTTCATCACTTCCGACATAAAAATCTCCATGCCGGTGCGGCACCGGCACAAATAGTGATGAAAACGAGGCGCCGCAAATTTGCCCGTTTTCTGGTAAAATCAGCTTGAGAGAGG
>OMZY01000039.1 GCA_900315675.1 uncultured Eubacteriales bacterium | reverse complement strand
ACTTTAATCCTTCCGCAAGCGTCTGAGTAGGAACGATTTCACCCCATTCATATACTTTCTGCGAGAAAGCTGCGATGGAATCACTGTCCCAATGGTGCAGCCAGTCATTTTCCACAAAGGCGTTGGTGACGGACCGGATGTTTCCTTCGCCGGGATAATTCTCACAGCCACCATCATAGAAGGGCGTAGTGTAATTGATTGTATCTCCGGTAGCAGGGTCGAAGTACAGTCTGTAACAATACGCGGTGTGATCTTCATCTGGCCAGTATTCCAGTTCACCTTCCGCATGAAACAAAAATTGGAAGTGATCCGCCTGCTCTTCCGTATATCCATACACCTCAGTCAGATTGTCTTTTGCGTGTTGAATGACCAAATTCTGAAGTGTTTCAGAATCCACAGCGGCAAAAGACAGGTTTTCCTGATCTCCGATCGGAAGATCATACTCGGTCGGATCCAGATCCATGCATACATTACAGGGCGAAAGCATATTATAGGGATTCATACTTAACTGGTTTTCCGTAACTTCGATCATACCGTCATAGTATCTCGGATGAATGGATGGGCAGTGATGTACCCGGTGATATTTTGATCCGCCTTTCGGATTGATCCAGTATTTCTGTTCCTCCGCGCCGGCTTTGGAAATGATTCCGTTGCTAAAGGCAGTGAGAACAACAAGTATCATTGATATTGTTCTGAGCAATTTCTGTTTCATTCCAGCCTCCGTGCCTGATTTCTGTTGAAAAGTCATCAACCATTGCCATTCAGGAGTGCATCATAGCTTCATGTGAAATCCTCCTGGAATGCTTTGTCGAGATCTCCGAATTTGTCAATCAGCCGACAAAAGGACCGCGATTCATGGGAAATCCTACTCATGTTTATCCATTGCCTGGATTCGTCATCTGATCCTGCACAGTGGTCATTCGCACTACCCTGATTTCCGGATACATCTGCAGCTCAATCATGGCCAGATACGGATCCTCATGCACATCCATAACCGTCCGGCGAAGCGCAAATACAGCAAACCAGTCACTTCCGTGTTTCCACTGTTCAAGAAACTGCATATAATTGCTCCCGGAAATCAGGTCCGGTCGGAAGCTGTAGAGAAAATGGGATACATATTCTCCGACTATCTCATCAAGCTGCTCCGGGTACAGTTCAGTCATTTTTTCCATCGGCGTGTCCAGATCCGTTATTTGCACGAAGGTACTGTCATCCACACCGCTTTTATTGTTCAGCAGGTTCTGCAGCGTTCCCTGGCCGTCATATACCATGATCAGATCTTCACCGCTGTCTGTCATGATCCATTCCTATCTAAATAAATGTCAAAACCGGGGGTCAAAAACGTCAAAACGTCTGGGAAGAAATAACATACACTATCTTCCGAAAGCATCCCGGTTTTGGTATAATGAATATGTGTTTGTACCCGCCGAATTCTCTTTCACGGAGGTGAGCCGCATGTCTGACATTACAAAAAGGGCTTTGGAAGCGTCTCTGAAGAATCTTCTGCTCAAAAAGCCTGTCAATAAGATTACAATCAATGACATTGTTGAGGACTGCGGTGTCAATCGCGCCACCTTCTATTATCATTTTCAGGATATCTACGCGCTGATCGAATGGTCGTGTGAAGAGGATTCCAAAAAGGCGCTGGCCCGGCACACCACTTATGATACCTGGCAGCAGGGGTTTCTTGATATTTTCCGCGCGGTGGAGGAAAACAAACCGTTCATTGTCAACGTATACCGTCATGTCAGCCAGGAGCAAATCCTGGAGGAGAGCAAGGTGCAGGCGAAGATCGTGAAGAATGCCGCCCGGTATCTGACCGGTGAAGCGCAGGAAGGCGAGATTGCCTTTGGCTCCACAGATAACCGGAAAACCTACAATAACACCTCTTCCGTTAACCTGACGGGAAACAACTTCTATGTGCGGGACGAACAAGATATCCGCTCCCTGGCTGTCGAGATTGCTACCCTGACTCGCCGTCAACAGCGCGGCAGGGGTCTCCGGATGGCATAAACTCCTTGACTTTCATCGGGTTCAGAGGATATATGTTCCTACCAAACGCAAAGGAGGAAACCCTATGTTTTCTATGAGCATCCGGCCTGAAATCCTGAAGAGCATCCGGGAGAAGTATCCGCCCGGCACCGCCGTTGAGGTGGTGGAGTTCCATGACCAGTACCGGGATATCCCGGCAGGGACGAAGGGCCGGGTACTGGCGGTCGATGACACGGGAACGATTCACTGTGAGTTTGAGAATGGTGTTTCACTCGGAGCCCTCTGGGGAATCGACATCGTGAAGAAGATCGACTGAAACGACTGACCGGGAGGAAGCTGCCTGCGGGCGGCTTCTTCCTCTTTTTGGAGGTTATCCCATGACAGACTATTTCATCTGGAACGGTGTGGACTGCCGGACAAAAGGCATTCATGTATCGGAACTGCCGCCCATTACCATTCCGCTGGAACGAAGCAAGCAGACCAATGTCCCCGGCAGGCCTGGAAGCCTGACACAGCTGGAGGGTGATGATGTCTACGACGATATGATCCTGACAGCCACCTGCTTTATTTCCGATCCATCCCAGATCCCGGCCATCGCCGCATGGCTGAAGGGCAGCGGCACCGTGACGTTTGCCAATCGAACTGGCGGATACTACAAAGCGCGAATCAGTAACCAAATCCCTTTTGAAAAGGTGCTCCGGGGCAATCCGCACTGCACCTTTGCCGTGAACTTCCGCTGTTACCCGTTCTTCTATGCCGATGCCGCCGCTGACATCACGGTTACTACCTCCGGAACGGTTATCACTAATCCGGGAAGTGTATATGCCGAGCCGATCCTGACGGTGACAGGTTCCGGGGATATTACGCTCATGGTGGGCACAACCATTGTGGAGCTGACGGACATATCCGGGAGCATCGTCATTGACTCCGTGCTGCAGGAAGCCTATCAGGGTTCGACCCTGATGAACGACCACATGAGCGGCGAGTTCCCGAGGCTGAAGCCCGGCGCGAATGCAATCAGCTGGACGGGAACTGTGACGAGGGTCGTTGTCAGGCCGAATTGGCGGTACTTATAACGGCTTCTGCCTTTCAAATCCCATAAATCCATGCCATATTGGTATTGGCCTTAGGGCCGACAATCGGGATTTGCGGAGGAAAACAGAAGTTGCATTATGATACCGAGATAAATAAATCCTTTACGAGACCAGTTTAACAGGTCGCAACATCAGTCTGCGGTTGTCATGCGGCTCGATTCCTCTCAAGAAATGTATTTCGTGCATTTCTGTATCGAATAACATTCCCATCCGGGGGTTCCATTTCTTGCGAAGTCGGCCCAAATATGCCGCATTCCCATATAAACGGTACAAGCACCTTTTCTGATTCCATCAACGTTGCCGTATTCTGTTCTTACCATTGCCGTTTTCACCCTCTCATTATAGCATTGAGCTAACGCTATCATCCAATCATGATTGACAAAGCAGCAAACGCAGCCAGCGCCGCAATCCCACCACCGACCATTTGCATGACGGTGTGTCGACCTGTTTTCAAACTGGCAATAGCAACAAGCATCAAAATAATACAACCAATGGGGAATGCTGGCCACAAGCCGTTTTGAATCAATAATAGCATAGGCCCGACAACGCCGCAGATATGGCCGCTGATTTTCAGATGAAAAACCTTGTTGAACAGAATGATTATGATTCCACTCAACAGGTATTCAAGGCAGAAAAACCAGACCGCCCGTGAAGCATGGGTCAGCGCGTTCACGAGAACGGAGATAACATAACCTCCAACCGCAAATATCATGGCGAGATATCTTTGCCCGTGACGTCCTTTATCTTTAAAATGCGGCATGCACCTTTGAAGCGGATATGCCATCAGCGGAAAGAGACCGAGACATGCGATCAAAGCCCAAAGCTGCAGCGCGTTTGAAAAAATATTCCTCCTGCATATCCAAAGCAGCGCGAGAGATGCCATTGCCAGAATGGGAGCGGTTGTCAGAATTCGGATGGATTTCCAAAGATCATTTTTGCGCACGGCTGGAGTCATTCATGATCACCTTCAGTCTCTGATGAATCGTTCATTTGAGGCCGTTCATCACCATAGAAGAATACCGCTACAGTCCCGGGTCCGCAATGTGAAGCAATGATCGTACCTATATCACAGATGCGGATATCGCCGTGGATTTTCGGAAAACGTTCCTGAAGGGCGGCTTTCATCTGTTCTGCTACAGAAAGACAGTTTGAATGGCAGATCCAGCATTTCCCGCTGTACTCTTTCCCTCTGTCAGCATGCTGCTCCATTTCATCCGCAGTGCGCAGGATCGCGTTTTTCTTTGTTCGGACTTTGTTGTATGCAACAATTTTACCGTCATAGTTCAGGCGCATGATCGGACAAATGCTAAGCAATGTGCCGATGGCTGCGGCAGGGCCAGAAAGTCTTCCGCTGCGGCGATAATAACTGAGCGTGGTTGAGAAAAACTGATGATGAACTCTTCGACAATGACATTCGATCCATTCGACGATCTCATCCAGACCTTTTCCTGTGTCACGCAGATCCGCAGCGTCATCCACCAGCATGCCATAACCGGAAGAGGAACAGGTTGTGTCGATGACAATGATCCGACGGTCCGGATACTTTGCCTGCAGTTTTTCCGCGGCTGCGATCCCATTCAAAATGGAAGGCGTCATTCCTGTGCCAAATCCAAGGTGCAGCACATCACCTTTCTGAAGGAGTCCTTCGAGATATGCCTCATAAGCCGACTCCGTAATCTGAGACGTTTTCGGTATAACGCCTTCTTGCAGAAAGCGATAAAATTGAGGCATACTGTCCGGGTTTCTTCCCATATCATCAGGATACACCTGACCGTTTACCAGATAGGAGTACTCGATCACAGAGATGTTTCGGGACTGTATGTAAGACCAGGGCAAATCTACCGTGGATTCACAGGAAAGAGTGAACATCGCAAAGCCTCCCGTTGGAAATTCTATAAGTCTATTGTATCACCTGCAATTTTACGCTACAATAGTAGCATAACTATCAGCTACAAATTTAAAAAAATTGTAGCACATCAGGAGGACGCTATGTACCATATCCGTGAAGACAGACGGTCAGAGCAATCCGCGGAACTGATATACGACTGTATCCTGAAATTGATGGATCAAAAATCCTATGACAAGATTTCAGTGACCGATATACAGCGTAAATCGGGAATCGCCCGAACCACTTTTTATCGCTGCTTTGACAATATATTGGATGTGTTCCTCTGGAAATGCGATGCGGCATTTCAAGCAGCTTTCAGTAGTTACCGACCGCCGGATTACCGCGGTGAATTCGATCTGGCACGACATTTTGTCAATTACTGGATTGAGAATTACCAGATTCTCGAAATACTCATGAGGATCAGCCGCCCGGATATCATTTTTACCTGTCACATGAAAAACGCGTATATTCTGGAAGAAAGATACGGCGTTCTTCCTAATTTACCCCGAGCGCATACGGAATACTATTTGTCTGTCAGAACCGGATTCACGATCAATATCCTGTTCGCCTGGCTGAAAGGCGGCAGGAAGGAAAATGCGGATGAGATCATTGCGATTATCAGAGAACAATTTATGATACTGAAGAATGACACAGACATTCTGTGATTAACTGGTTCAACTTCGTCTTAATACGTGAGCGTCTCATCAAGAGGCGCTTTCTTTTTACCCTTTTGGAGGTGATACCCCATGATCTGCGTCTATCCCGCCGACTGCACCGACTTCTCCACCAACGGCAACGGCACCCTGGCCCCGCTGTCGGCAGAGGTGACGGAAACGCTGAACGGCGAATACGAACTGACGCTGGTGCACCCCATTGATGAAGCCGGGAAATGGCAGCGGCTGGTAGAGGGCTGTATCCTCCGTGCTCCTGTGCCCGCCGCCATGACGCCTCGCGTCAACTTCACAGCGCCGGGGGACGATAACCGGACGGAGGTCTGGCGGGTACACACAGACTTCTCCGGCGCAGAAACCAGAGGCGGGACGCTGAACCTGCGGAACGGCCCTGGCCGAGAATATAAGATTCTCGCTGCTTACAAGAATACCTCGCTGGTGCAGGTGATCGCAAAAACAAACGCTTCCTGGTATGAAGTGACCGCCCCAGATGGGAAGCACGGGTATATGTCCACCACCTACCGGGGAGGAAACTTGCCTTATGGCTACAAGCTGGAGCATCAGGGCCGCACGAACAAAAAGAATCAGGAAGTACGGGATCTGATGATCGACGAAGATGAAGCTGCCATCGTCAGAGAGATTTTCGATCTGCTGACCAATCACGGTTACGGCACAAACCGGGTCGCCCAGTACCTGAATGAGAAAGGCGTCAAGACCAAGCGCGGAACAACTTTGTGGCGCGGAACAAGCATTCGGGCGCTCATCGACAATCCGATTTACATTGGCATTTACCACATGCAGGGAGTGCAGTCAGAGCCGTTCGAACATCTCCGGATCATTGACGATAACTTGTTCCAGCGCTGCCAGCAGACGGTGAAAGGCAGATCGACCAAGAACTTCGGTGAAGAAGCCGTGGTCTTCCGGACGGACACCCGGAGCCTGCTGAGCGGCATCATCTACTGCGGGCACTGTGGATGCAGGCTCTGCTTCAATCATCACCACGAGGAACGAAAGCTTGCAGGTGGCGGCACGAGTGTGTACGACTATGAGACCTATCGCTGCTACCGGAAAATCTCCTCAAAGAGAACTTGTCAGGGGCAGACCGTTTACAAAGCGTTCGCTCTGAACGAGGCAGTTGAACAGCAGGTAAAGATGTTCCTTTCCAAAATCGAGTCCGTACCCAGGGAACGGCTGATGGAACTGGCCAGTGCCAGAAACGAAGAAACCTATAAGGTAGCTTTCAAACAGGCGCAGAAGGATTTCGAGAATGCCGAAAAGCAGGTCACGGCACTGGAAGAAGAAGCCGTCAAGGCGCTGACCGGGGAAAGCCAGCTCGACCTGAGTGTCGTCAACTCCATGCTGGTAAAGCACCGGGCCAAACTGGAAGCTGCCCATACCGCTATGGAAGAGGCGCAGACCCGGATGCAGGCAAAGAAGGAAAATGCAAAAGAAACCAAAGCACAGATCGACGAATTGCTCTCCTGGGCAGAGTGCTTTGAGAAGGCCGACATCGGCACCAAGCACCTGATCGTTGCCCGGCTGGTGGAGCGGGTGGATGTCAGCACCGGGTACAAGGTACACATCAAGTTCAGGATTTCACTGAAACAGTTCCTCGGTCAGGAGTAAAACCTGATTAGGAAAAAATCTCATAATAACGATAGCGCTTCACCATTGGCAGTGAAGCGCTGTTTCATGATTCGGACAAACCTTATGCCTCTTCAATAGCACCTACAGGGCAGCCTTCTTTGGCTTCGGCAGCGGTGTCCAGCACCTCCTCCAGCACTTCACTTTCAATAGCCACAGCGACACCCGCGTCACTCATGGAAAAGACCTCTGGGCAGGTTGCTTCGCACAGGCCGCAGCCGATGCATCCTTCATTGACGATGTACTTCATAGTCTTACCCTCCTCAAAAACATTTTTCTTTTCGTTCTTTCTTGCACCGCTCGATGTTGCCGCAGCGGTAGCACAGTTCGTTATCACAGATACCGTCGTTTTCAAAATAGGAAAGGATGTTGCCCACCGTCGTCTCTGCGATGTTGTTCAAAGCCTCTTCTGTCAGGAAAGCCTGATGAGAGGTGACGATCACATTAGGCATGGAGATCAGGCGGGAAAGCAGGTCGTCGTTCAGAATGTGGCCTGAGCGATCCTCAAAGAAAATGTCTGCCTCCTCTTCGTAAACATCCAGACATGCTGCGCCGATTTTCCGCGCCTTGATGCCCTCCAGTAGCGCCTCCGCGTCAATAAGCCCACCTCGTGAAGTGTTGACGATGACCACACCTTTTTTCATTTTCGCAATGGCATCCCCGCTGATCATATGCCGCGTTTCCTCTGTCAGCGGGCAATGAAGGGAGATAATGTCGCTCCGGGCGAACAGGTCATCCAGGGACACATATTCGATACCGCTGTCCTGTACAGGGAAACGGTCATAGGCAATGACATGCATCCCAAAGCCCCGGCAGATGTCAATGAATATCCTCCCGATTTTGCCCGTGCCGATCACGCCCACGGTCTTCCCGTGAAAGTCGAATCCCGTCAGCCCGTTCAGGGAAAAGTTAAACTCCCGCGTCCGGTTATATGCCTTGTGGATGCGGCGGACGGAGGTTAGCAGCAGCGCGATGGCGTGCTCCGCCACCGCATAAGGCGAGTAAGCGGGGACATGAACGACGTGGATCTTTCCAAAGGCCGCCTGCACATCCACATTGTTGTATCCGGCAGAGCGAAGCGCGATCAGCTTTACGCCGTATTCGTACAGTTTTTCAATCACCGCGGCGTTGACGGTGTCGTTCACGAACACGCATACCGCGTCACAGCCTCTGGCCAGATCAACAGTATCCTCGTTCAGTTTGGTTTCCAGAAAGCGGAACTGCATATCATGCAGGCCGCCATACCGTTCAAAGGACGGTTTGTCATATTCCTTCGTGTCATAAAAAGCAACCTTGATCATCCCATCACCTCCTCTGGGGAATCCTGTTTGCATATCAATTGCTTATTCAAGCGTCAGCAGCAGCGCCATTTTGAACTTCTTCACAGCCTTCACGGAATGCAGTCCTGCCTTGGCAAAATGGAAATTCTCACCGGCCTTGATGGGATGTTCTCTGCCCTCATAGCCGATGATGCCCTCACCGTCAAGCGCAAAGATCAGCGCTTCTCCAGGTGCGGCGTGTTCGGAAAGTCCGGTGCCCTCATCAAAAGCCATGACGACAAACTTCATCTTGTCATTGTGCGCAACGTCCATATTGACAATCTTCCCGTCCACATAAGGGACAAGCTCCGCCAGCTTGAATACTTCTCCTGCCTTGATTGCTTCGTTCATGGTATCGTCCCTCCTGATCGTGATTTCGGTATAGATGGCGGATTCCGATGTGCGCATGCCCACAGGAATACCCATCGGGGTGATGATGCATTCGCCTGTATGAAGTCTTTTCGTAAATCCGTCCGCGCCATAAACCTCCATGCTGCCGCTTGCGACGATCAGCAACTTATGGTACGGAAAGATCTCAGCGCTGATGTCCGTATTTCTTGCCAGAGAGAAATAGATAATATCATTCCCTCCGTTGTAGACAGGTTTGGAGATGGTACAGCCCGGAACTGGCGGGTTATCCGACGCGATGGAGAAAACTTCTCCAACCTTCTCCTTCATCCCATCACCTTCACATCCGGATTCTTTTCGCCGAACTTCTCTTT
The DNA here is from genome assembly GCA_900315675.1 of uncultured Eubacteriales bacterium. Lineage (GTDB taxonomy): Bacteria > Bacillota > Clostridia > Christensenellales > Aristaeellaceae > Aristaeella. Next base: position 3,237 of record OMZY01000039.1, on the reverse strand, counting down.
TAGCGTTTCGCAGATATCACGACGATCCTTACCTTGCTTTTCCATGTTCTTGATGGTCTTGTAGGCGGCGAACAGGGTGGACGGGCCGATCTCACTGCTGAAATACCCGATGCCCTGGTTCCAGGCCAGCAGTTCAAACACATCGTCCAGCGCTGCGCTGTCCAGCCCGTGAATGTAGGCTTTCACCAGCTCGCGGGTGGCCTGGCGCATCCGTCCCGCGCCGACCGCGTTGGTCAGGGAAAGCAGCAGCCGCATCTCGTAGGGCAGATGACGGTGCTCATCGTTCCATGTCAGATCCCAGAAGTTTACTGCGATATTGCCCAGCTTCTCATCAATCAGTGGCATGTTGGTCAGTGCCGCAGGGCGCATGGGAATGTCCTTCTCCTCCTGCTTCACTTCCACGCGGTAGAAGTACGCGTGATACTCCGCATCGCCCTTCTGCTCCGTGTAGTGCTCAAAGCCCAGTCCTTCCATGACCTCGTACAGCGGGATGGGATCAAAACTCTGGATAATCTCCAGCCCGCCGCCAGCAGGCAGCGCCATAGCCTGCTTTTTCAGCCCCTGGAAGAAGTTGCCCTGAATGCCCCGCACGTCGATGGTTTTGAAGCTGGAAACCTGATCCTTCCAATCTGCGCAGCTCATTGTCTGATCCTCCTCTTTCAGTCCAGAATCCTGCCGTCACGGGAGATGGTGACCACCTGCCAGGGGATGAACTTTCCACTGGCCTGTAAAGCGTTCTGTGCCGCCCGCTGGAGGCCGCCGCAGCAGGGCACCTCCATGCGCACGATCGTCACGCTCTGGATGTCGTTATCCCGGATGATCGCCGTCAGCTTTTCGGTGTAATCGATATCGTCCAGCTTGGGGCAGCCGATGATGGTCACTTTGCCTCGCATGAAATCCTCGTGCATGTTGGCATAAGCATAGGCGGTACAGTCGGCAGCGATCAGCAGCTTCGCTCCGTCAAAGAAGGGAGCCTGCGTGGGCACCAGCTTGATCTGACAGGGCCACTGGGCCAGACGGGATACGGACTTGCCGACCACAGCCGGAGCGGGCGCTTCATCGCTATGGGTGAACTGCATCATTCTCGAACCCGGGCAGCCGCCTGCGGGATGCTCATGTTTCATCTCTTCCATTTTCTTCTCCTCCTGCGCCTTCTTCACGGCGCTTTCATCGTATTCCGGCGCTTCACGTTCCTCAAAAGAGATCGCCCCGGTGGGGCAGCCCGGCAGACAGTCGCCAAATCCGTCACAGAAATTCTCCCTGACCAGCTTTGCCTTGCCATTCACCATATCAATCGCGCCCTCATGGCAGGCAGACGCACACAGCCCGCAGCCATTGCACTTCTCTTCGTCAATGTGGATAATCTTGCGAACCATCGTTCATCCCTCCTTCGTGGTACGGTCATATTATAACCGATCAAAAAGAGAAATTCTGTATCTGGAGATACACACAAAAAAGATTTTTGGTGTATAATAGGATCATCAATCCGAGAGGAGAACGGGCATGGACTATTCTGTGTTGGAGACCAGTTCTTTGTTCAAGGGCATCCCGGCAAAAGAACTGCGGGATGACCTGGAAGCCACCCCGCATCATATCCAATGCTATGATAAAGGCGAAACGATCTTTTTCCTGATGGAAGAGGCTTCACGCGTTGGTATTGTGCTGGAAGGCCGCGTGCAGGCGCAGAAGACCTTTCCCAACGGAAGCCAGGTGAATGTTTCCCTGCGCGGCCCGGGTGAATTGATCGGGCCCGCCGCCGTTTTCTCCGCGAACAGAGCATACCCTTGTGATGTGGTCGCTGTAGAGCCCTCCACAGTGATGATGTTCCGGCGGGAAGACCTGCTCAGCCTTATGCAGAAGGATGTTCGCATTCTGGAAAACCTGATGACGGAAATCGCCTCAGCTACCTATATGCTTCAGCAGCGGCTGGAACTGATGTCTTACAACGGGATCTCGCAGAAGGCCGCTTTCTGGCTGCTGACACAGGCAAGGCAGACCGGCAAAAATGAAATCCGAATCCCAGACTCCGTTTCCAAATGGGCCATGATGCTGAATGTTTCCCGGCCATCTTTACACAGGGAACTGAAGAATCTGGAGTTGAGAGGCATCGTTTCTTATACACCGCCTGTCATCTTGATCAAAGACGCCGTGAAACTTCAGGAGATTTTGGGGTAATCCAGGCGACTGCAACTTGTGCAACCACTTTGCTTGCAGGCATCCCGTTCACATCGAGCGGGCAACCCGTCAACATCGAAAACGGGCAAGAAAGCTACTCAAACAACCAACCCGTTCACATCGCAAACAGCAACCTGTTCACATCGACGCCAGGCTGCCGTTCACATCGAGTAGAGGTGAACGGGTTGATCGACCAACCTGTCAACATCGAAAAATGAAACCGCCTGGAAGGAAAAAGTGAAACCCCTGCCGAAGAAAAGACAAAAAGAAAGAAGCCTGATTTCTCAAGCTTCTTCCGCGTTGGAAAGAAACGTGAATTTTGATACAATGTTACCATGTGTTACTTTTTGGAGCAAGGTAACACTTTATTAGCGCTTTGAGGTAACAAAGAGGTGGCGGAGGTAACACCGTTAGAGCGGAGGTAACATTTCTCTCAGGAAACGCAACAAAGTTGGGAACTATACGCTTTTTCAATGATAGTTGACGGCATACCCATATCGTATTGCCCATTTTTCTGCGGAGCTCCCCTTAACAACACTTACTGTTACGTTTTCACAACCTTCGAGTATGTCGCTTGAAATGCTAAACGGAGAACCTTCGAAATACAGTATTTGCAATCCGGTACAGTGAGCAAATGCTCTCGATTCAATGGTATCAACAGATATTGGAATTATTATGATAGTGGCATTTGTGCCCGCAAAAGCCTCTGCTTCAATCGTCATAAGGCCTTGCGGTACCATGAAAACGGAATATGAGCAAAAAAGGTTTCATTAACAGTTGATGTGACAGCTCTGGTCACGAAAGAAGACAGCCCCGGAAGAAGTGCTCTTCTGGGACTGTCTTTGCCTTTGCAACACCTATAATTCTGTTTTGATTACTTCCCTATTAGGCCGTAGCAAAGGCCGACAGGGTCTTTTTCTTTCAAACAAAAGGAACTCGGCTTGTGTGTGCTTTGCGGAGACCATCAGCAACCGCTTTGTCTATCCTGAAACATATGCAGGCCCATTTCCCGTGAGAGATGCTTCATCATCTCGCAGCCGGCGATGCAGTTTCCCTTTTGAT
>OMZY01000006.1 GCA_900315675.1 uncultured Eubacteriales bacterium | reverse complement strand
GGGCAGATCAGCATGACCACACCGAGAGCCATCATGAGAATTGCAGCCAGTATCGACTGCCGCTTGAGTTTATCCAATGATTGAAACAACATACAGCAGTGCTCCTTATTTAATCAGTTTAAGAAGGATTCCTCCTCGTGTGTTGATCACTTTGGCAGCCATGCCATGTTAATTTAAGCATTGGAACAGTGCTTTATTGGATTTCTGTTCCTTTGTTCAACATATATTATCATAGCACTGCTACTAGGTGAGTGTTTATTATTTTTTGAAATTTTTTCCTATTAGGCATACGAAACTCGAAAGAAAAACTGCTCGTTAATTGCTTATGTTTCTGGTGAAAAAAACGGAAGTTGGCTAAAGCATCACGATGGATGTGAACGAAATGCTTCCAAGGGTACGCAGTTTTCAGGTGAACTGCGTACCCTTTTTGCGTACCCCTCTGACAAAAAAGTGCGTACTCCTGACTTCGAAAAGTGCGTACCCTTGAGGGGTACGCAAAAAAATCCGGTAAGCGTTGAACTTGAACGCCTACCGGATTCGTGGTGGTGAGCGAGGGGAGAGATTCCCCAGTGGGGAAACTGCCGGAGGCAGTAACGACCCGAACGAATCATCCGAAACAAGTCAGATGCTCGCCCCAAGAGCATCTCGCGCCGATTGAGGATGCGGAGACAGTTGGACATCCGGAACAGTTCGTCCTGTTATTCCTTCGTACCGGCCAGCCGCTGATCCGCCTGGGCCTGGAACGATTCCGGCGGCATTTCCATGATCTCAATCTGCGTACCGTCCGGGTCGTGGGTCCAGAACATGAGGCACCGGGACTTTCCGCGGCGGACGTCCGAATCCAGCGGCCCGCCCTTTTCGCGGACGGCTTCATAGGACTGCCGGATATCCCGGGTCATGAGGCAGAGATGGCAGAAACCGACGGTTTCCGCGCCCACCGGGCCGCGGTCCCGCGTTCCGTTGGCAAACAGCTCCAGATACTGTCCCGGGGCAATGAAAATATAGACTGTGGCCAGGGAACCGTCTTCCGCGTGCATGCGGAAGGCTTCCTGCAGGCCGAGCACCTCGGTATAATACCGGACGCTTTCCAGGATATCGCGGGTGCGGATCGCAATATGGGACAGGCCCTCCACCGCCTGTTTCTGACTCATTTTCAGCTCTCTCCTTTATCTGCTTTCGTTCAGTTCCTTTTTCCAGGGAATGGATTCCGCCGCGCCGGGGCGGGTGACGGATATCGCCGCGGCCCGGCTGGCCCGCTTCATGCATTCCTGCAGGGAACGCCCTTCCGCCAGCCCGGCCAGGAAATAGCCCGTATAGGTATCGCCGGCGGCGGTGGTGTCCACCGCCCGGACGCTGACGGCGTCCTCCCGGTGGGTTTCCACTTTGCCGTTTTTCATCCGCCAGGCGACGCTGCCCTCTTTTCCCAGGGTGAGCAGCAGCGACAGGCGGCCGTACTGCCGGTGAAGCGTTTCCCAGACCTTTTCCGGTTCCGTTTCCCCGGTAATCTGTTCCGCTTCAATTTCATTCACCAGCAGCCAGTCCAGTACCCCGAAGTCCACCCTGTCCAGCGCCCGGTTGTACGGCGAAGGATTCAGCACGATCTGCAGGCCCCGCGCGGAGGCAAGCTCCACGATCAGCGGAAGATCGTTGATTTCATTCTGCAGGACCAGCCAGTCTCCCCGGCTGAAGGAGCCGAGAACCCGGCGGATATGCCCTTCCGGTATACACCGGTTGGACCCGCCGTAAAGCAGGATGCAGTTTTCCCCCTCCGGACTGACCTGGATGACGGTATGCCCCTGGGCTTCCGGAACCGGAAGCAGGAACGCCGTATCCACCCCGTTTTCCTCCAGCAGGTCTTTCAGTACCGCGCCGTCCGCACCGAAGCAGCCGGCATGGCAGACCGCGGCGCCGGCCCGGGACAGGGCAACGGACTGGTTCAGGCCTTTTCCGCCGGCCTTGACCGCCCGGGACTGGGCGGACAGGGTTTCCCCGGGCTGCACAAAATGATCCACCCGGTATACATAGTCCAGGTTCAGGGAACCAAAGTTCAGGATCCTCATCTGTTTTCCTCTTCCCGCTTTCTTGCCGAAGCTCTTTCCATCATGATAAATCATTTCCCGGGCGTTTCGTCAAGTGTTTTCTGCGGGAAAAGGCCCCTTGACTTAGAGCATGCTTTAACCTGTAAAATCATGGACAGAAGAAAATGAATATCCTATGCAGGACAACAGGGGGATCGTTATGCTGATTCAGAATGCATCCTGGATAACCATGGAAGACGCGGCGTCCACCGTGGTGCCGGTATTCCGCAGGCGCTTTTCCTGCGGCCGGCCCGTCCGTTCCGCAATGCTGGAGGTCACCTGCGACGGCGTTTATGAGGCGGTGCTGAACGGGCAGCGGGTGGGGAACTTTATCCTGGCGCCCGGCTGGACGGAGTACCGCAAACGCCTGCAGGTTCAGGCCTATGACGTCCGGGAACTGCTGGAGCGGGAAAACACGCTGGAGATCACCGTGGCCAACGGCTGGTACCGCCGGACAAACGCGCCCTGGACCGGGACGCACAATGCGGATGAATTTCTTCCGGCCATGCTGATCGCCGCCCTGCGGGTGGTGACGGAGGACGGCGAGGAGACCTTCATCCTGACCGACGGCAGCTGGGAAGTATCCGAAAGCAGCGTCACGCTCAGCGGTATTTTTATCGGCGAGGATGTGGATATGACCCGGGTGCCGGCGTTCCGGCCTGCGCAGGTCTGCGATTATCCGAAATCCATGCTCATTCCCCAGGAAGGACCGGAGGTTCATGAGCAGGAGATTGTGTATCCCCGCTCCTCTTTCCGGACGCCGAAGGGAGAATGGGTCATTGATTTCGGCCAGAATCTGGCCGGATATATGGCCTTCGAGCTGGACGCCCGTGCCGGGGAAAAACTGTCCGTTTCCACGGCGGAAGTGCTGGACAGGGACGGCAATTTCTATAACGCGAACTACCGGTCTGCCCGCAGCCAGCTGCATTATATCTGCCGGGAAGGACACCAGAGCTATAAAACCCGGTTTACCTTCTTCGGCTTCCGCTATCTGCGCCTTGACGAAGCGCCGGAAGGGTTTACCGCCGAGCAGATCCACGCGGTGGTGCTTCATTCGGAAATGCGGCGGACCGGCTGGCTGGACAGCAGCGATCCGACGCTGAACCAGCTGTTCAGCAATATCCTCTGGAGCCAGAAGGGCAATTACCTGGATATCCCGACGGACTGTCCCCAGCGGGATGAACGGTACGGCTGGACCGGAGACGCCCAGATGTTCTGCCGTTCCGCCACACTTCTGTATGACGTCCGGCAGTTTTTCCGGAAATGGCTGGCGGACGTCCGAGCTGCGCAGCATGAGAATGGCTGGATCCCGGAAGTGGTGCCGGCCGTGACGGCCTACAAACCCGGCTGCGGCGCCTGGTCCGACGCGGTCACGATTATTCCCTGGCAGCTGTACCAGACCTACGGGGAACTGAGCTTCCTGGCGGAAATGTACGAAACCATGGAAAAATGGATCCGCTATGTTGCTTCAATATCCACCACAGAGAACCTGTGGACCGGGTGCTGGACTTACGGCGACTGGCTGGCGCTGGATGTGCCGGAGGATTACCAGCCGAGCGATATCGAGGATTCCAAACGGGGATACAGCAGTGATGATCTGATCTGCAGCGTGTTCTATGCCAACTCCGTGGATATTGTGATCCGGGCGGGCCGACTGCTGGGCAGGGACGTGAGCGAGTATGAAGCCCTGTATGAACGGATTGTGGGTGCCTACCGGGAACGGTTCGGCGGCCGCCTCAGAACCCAGACGGAAAAACTGCTGACGCTTCACTTTAACCTGGCGGAGGATCCGCAGGCACTGGCGGACAGCCTGGCGGAGCAGGTCTGCGCCTCCGGTATGAAGCTGCAGACCGGCATGGTCGGCACCCCCTACCTGCTGCATGAACTGAGCCGGTACGGCCATGCGGATATCGCCTGGTCCCTGCTCCTGCGCAGGGAGTATCCCGGCTGGCTTTATCCCATTTCAAAGGGTGCCACCACCATGTGGGAGCACTGGGACGGCATCAAGCCGGACGGTTCCTTCTGGTCGGACGATATGAACTCCTATAACCATTATGCCTACGGTTCCGTGGCCGACTGGGTGTTCGGGGTAGCCTGCGGCATCCAGCCGGCGGAGCCGGGGTATGCCCGGGCCCGGATCGCGCCGCAGCCGGATCCGCGGCTGAACAGCCTTTGCGCGGTGCTGGACACCGTGCACGGCCGGATCCGCTCCGCCTGGAAACATACGGAACAGGGGATCAGATACGAGATAGATACCCAGGTTCCGACGGAAATCATCCTGAACGGAAAGTCCAGAACGGTCGGAAAAGGACGCTACCTGTTCTGATCCCCTGCTGCTGAAAAAGCCTTTCTATTGTTTAACGGAAAAAGTTGGTCCAGACCCTTTGCTCCTCGGAACCGGGAACGATCAGTTCCTGTTTTCCGAGGGCTATGCTTTTCATGAGGAAAACCATGTTGCGGGCCAGCACCCGCATTACCTGGCGGCCTTCCGCGTCCGCCTTGCCCTCGCCGGGTTCCCAGCCGTAGATGTTGTTCCAGTACTGGCTGGTGGCCACAGGCATATTAGCCAGCGTGAAGAACTTGTTCAGCTCGTCAAAGGTGGCGGTGCAGCCGGAACGCCGGGCGCTGACCACGCTGGCGCCGACCTTCAGGCTTTTGTCGAAGGAGGTGCTGTAGAACAGCCGCTGCAGCGCGGACATCAGGGTGCCGTTGGCGGAACCGAAGTACACCGGGGAACCGATGACCAGCCCGTCCGCGGCTTCGAACTTTTCGGCCAGCTTGTTGACAATATCGTCAAAGACGCATTTGTGGGTTTTCCGGCAGGATTCGCAGGCGATGCAGCCCCGGATGACCTGCTTACCCAGCTGGATGTTTTCCACGCCGATGCCGTTTTCCCGGAAAACCTGCTCCATCTCCTGAAAGGCCAGGGCAATATTGCCGTTCGTCCGCGGGCTTCCGTTCAGCATCAGTACATTCATTCTGTTTTCCATTCCGTTTTCTCCTCTTTCAGGCTTATTTTCCGTAAGGACAGTCCGTGACTTTTTTCAGCAGTCCGGAGCGGATGACGCTTCCTCCGCCGTAGTGAATCAGGACCTTTTTGCCGCCGAACTCCCGGACCAGGGAGGCAACCTGTGTTTCCGTGCCTTTGCCGAAGACCACCTTGGTGGGCGTGTAGTAATTGAATCCAAACATTGTTTTCCCTCCAGACTCTGTATGATGAAGCTGAATCGGAATCTCACTGAAACCATGATAAAACTTAGAGTAAACTTTAAGTCAAGAGCTTTTCTGACCGCGTCAAAAGACAGGCCGGAAACTGTCGTTTCCGGCCGGGATATACAGGGTTGAGGCGATAACTGCGGGGATCAGTCGGCGGTCTCCTGCCACAGGCCGAGGAGATACTGCGCCACCCGCTCCTCAATGATGGAGATGATGGTTTTGTGGTTGCTGTCCAGCAGGGCGGTTTCAATCCGGCCCAGCTCTGTTCCGTTCTCATCCAGCACCCGGTACCATCCGTCCTCCTGCGCCTCGAGCAGGGGGTCCTTTTCCGCCGCTTTTTTGAGGTTTTTCAGGGCGAATTTCGCGCCGGAGGGTTCGTCGTGCTTGCCGATGGAGACGAGCAGGTGGACCGTTACGCCCTGGCGGGCGGTGGAAAGGATCCAGTCCGCCCAGACGATGCCGTTCTTCTCCGGCTCGGAGCATTTTCCGCCGATGCTGACGCAGGCGTCAATCAGATACAGATCGCTGATCTGATCCATCTCCATGAAAAAGATGGACTGGCCGCCGTGGGAATAGCCGCCGACCACGTTCAGGCTGCCGTCTTCCAGCAGGGCTTCGGCGGCTTTGGTCCGTTCAATAGCGGCAGCGTTGGAATAATCCCTGCCCGCGGATTTGATAAAGAAGGCTTCGGCGCCTTCCTGAAAGGCTTCATGACTGATCATCATGTTCCGGAAAAGATTGTTCTTTCCCTCTTCCGTGTCGGAATCCCCGCCGATGAAGATCAGGTTCAGCTTCCGGGCGTCCGCCAGCCCCGATGATACACAGATACAGACCAGCAGCAAGGACAAAAAGGATATCAGAACGGAGCGTCTCATGCGCGCGCTCTCCTTTCGGAATTTTCTGATGAGGACTGTTTCTGGACTGTAGATATCAGTATACCAGAGACAACGGGGAATCGCAACGCGGAAATCGGGCGGGAGACTGTGTTTCGCAAATTGACGCACCTGTGCTTCCATTGTAAAATATGGAGACGACTGATCGTATACAACAAAGGAGGATGGACCGTGAATCACGGAGGGTATGTGTGGGGTTCCGGAGATCCATCCGAATGGCTTGACTTTTCCGCGAACCTGCGGCCGGAAGGCCCGGCAGATTGGGTTCGGGAAAGCCTGCGGGAAGCGCTTGGAAAGGTACGGTATTATCCGGATCCGGAGATGAAGCAGGCCCGCAGGGGAATCGCCCTGTTCCTGGGCGTTCCGGAGGAATGCGTACTGCCGGTATCCGGCGGAATGGCGGCGATCGACCTGGCCCTGCAGCTGGACCGGGGCCGCGTTTACACGGTGCCCCCGACATTCGGTGAGTACGCCGCACGCGCGGCGGTTCACGGGCGGGAAAGCGCCGTATGGGAAGGAAAGTGCGAACCGGGCGACACGCTGGTGATCTGCAATCCCAACAATCCGACGGGAAAAGTCCGGACGCGGGAGGAAATGCGGTCGCTGCGGGAAACGCTGAAAGCGGGCGGCGGAAAGCTGGCCGTGGACGAGGCGTTCATCGAGTTCTGCCCGGAATACAGCCTGCGCGGGGAGCCTGGTCCGGAACTTGTCATCCTGGGCTCCTTTACCAAAATCCTGGGCATTCCCGGTGTGCGGCTCGGCTATCTCTGCGCGGCGCCGGAAACCATAGACCGGCTGCGGCGGATAACGCTGCCCTGGACGCCGGACGCCGCGGCGGCGGAAATCGCGGCGGCACTTCCCGAACACCGGGAGCAGATTGCTTCCGACCGGGAAATGAACAGACAAAGAAGAAGCCGGTTCGGCGAACAGCTGCGGAAGCTGGGCACGGAAGTGTATCCTTCGCAAAGCAATTTCCTGCTGGCGGGTTTCGGCCGGGACATGACGGCCGCGGCAGAGAAACTGAAGGAAAAGAAGATCCTGGTCCGCACCTGCGGGTCCTTCGGACTGCCGGGAAGCTTCTGGCGGCTGGCGGTGAAAACAGAGGAAGAAAACACACGGCTGATTGCCGGACTGGAGGAAATACTGCATGTACGGTAAATGCCTGATGATCCAGGGAACCGCGTCTTCCGTCGGGAAGAGCGTGCTTTGCAGCGCGTTTCTCAGGATCCTGAAGCAGGACGGATGGAAAACCGCCCCTTCAAGGCGCAGAACATGTCCCTGAACTCCTTTGTGACGAAGCAGGGACTGGAAATGGGCAGGGCTCAGGTGACCCAGGCCCAGGCCGCGGGCATGGAACCGGACGCGCGGATGAATCCGGTGCTGCTCAAACCCACCAGCGACCGACGCAGCCAGGTGATTGTGGAAGGAAAAGCCATCGGCACCATGACGGCGATGGAATACCATGAATACAAACCCGCGCTCCGCAGGAGAATCAAGGAAATCTATGATTCGCTGGAGGCGGAAAACGATTATGTGATTATCGAGGGTGCGGGAAGCCCGGCGGAGATCAACCTGCGGGAAGGCGATATCGTCAACATGAGCATGGCGGAGGCGGCCGACGCCCCCGTGATCCTGGTGGGGGATATCGACCTGGGCGGGGTATTCGCCTCCCTGCTGGGAACGGTGATGCTGCTGACGGAGGAGGAGCGGAAACGCGTCCGGGGGATTATCATCAACAAGTTCCGGGGCGACGTCAAAATTCTGGAACCGGGCCTTCGCATGCTGGAGGACCGGATCCATATCCCCGTGATCGGCGTTGTGCCGTGGATGGATGTGGAGCTGGAGGATGAGGACAGCGTGACGGAACGCTTCCGCCGGCAGAGCGGCGAAGGCGATATTGACGTGGCGGTGGTCAAACTGCGCCACATCTCCAATTTCACCGATTTCCAGTCCCTGGCGCTGCAGCCGGGCTGTAGGCTGCGCTACGCGGAAACGGCAAAGGACCTGGAGAAAGCGGACCTGATCGTCCTGCCCGGAACCAAGAATACCATCGAAGACCTGATCGACCTGCGCAACCGCGGGATGGACCAGGCCGTGATCCGGCATGCCCGCCGCGGCGGCACGGTGTTCGGCATCTGCGGCGGATACCAGATGCTCGGCAACCGGCTGCGGGACCCGGAACACACAGAGTCCGGCGTGCCGGAAACCTCGGGACTGGGACTGCTGGATATGGACGTGGTTTTTGAAAAGGAAAAGCAGACAACCCAGGCAGTGGGCACGGTGGCGTGTACGACAGGCTGGCTGGCAAAATACAACGGCACCGCCCTGGACGGCTATGAAATCCATGCGGGACAGAGCACCTTCGGAAAGGATGCGCATCCCTGGCTGCGGACTGAAAACGGAACGGACGGCGTCATGAACGCCGGCGGAAACGTGCTGGGCAGCTATCTGCACGGCGTATTTGACGACGGACAGATGTTTGCCGCGCTGGCTTCCCGGATCCGTGAAGCGCGGGGAGAAACCGGAAAGGACAGCGCGCCGGTCAGCTTTGAAGCTTTCCGTGAGAAAGAGTTTGACCGGATTGCCTCCATCGTCCGGAGCAGCGTGGACATGGAAGCGGTGTACCGGATTCTGCGCGGGGAGGACAGAGGATGAGGCTGGGTATCGCAGCGCTGATCGCCGGTTATGTCCTGGACCTGCTGCTGGGGGATCCGGAATGGCTTTACCATCCGGTCCGGCTGATCGGAAAGTATATCTCCTTCGCGGAAAAACGCCTCCGGAAACGGGGCGGAAACCTGCGCAGGAGCGCGCTGATCCTGACGGGTTCCACCACCCTGCTGACGATGGCGGCGGCCGCGCTGATCCTGTGGCTGCTGCAGCTGGCGGGACGCGTCCCGCTGTTCATCGGTATGGCGCTGATGGACTGGATGGGCATTGCCGTAACCTGCATGGCAAAGGAAGCCCGGGACGTGGGAAAAGCCCTGAAAAAGGGCATTGAGCCGGCCCGGAAACAGGTGGCCCGCATTGTGGGCAGGGACACCGGAAACCTGAGTGAAGAGGAGATCATCAAGGCCACGGTGGAAACCGTGGCGGAGAATACCACAGACGGGGTGATTTCCCCCATCCTGTACGCCCTGATCGGCGGACCGGTGCTGCTGTGGGGATACAAAGCGGTGAACACGCTGGACTCCATGGTGGGGTATATGGATGAGAAATACCGGGACATCGGCTGGAGCAGCGCGAAGCTGGACGATCTCCTGAACTATCTTCCGGCCCGGCTGACGGCGCTGCTGATGACCTGCGCGGCCTTCCTGACCGGGTTGGACGGGAAGAACGCCTGGCGGATCGTCCGCCGGGACCACGCCAATCACAAAAGCCCCAACAGCGCCTGGAGCGAAGCCGCGGCGGCAGGCGCCCTGCATATCCGGCTGGGCGGTACGCATCTGTACTTCGGAAAACCGGTGGAAAAGCCGACCATCGGGGACGCGGACCGGCCGGCGGAGGAAGCGGATATCCTGCGGGTGAACCTGCTTCTGTACGGGACGAGCTTCCTGATGATGCTGATTGCGGCGACGACCGGACTGATTGGATAGGAGAATGAGAGATGAAAAAGGTTCCGAACAGCGACCGTTTTTTCCAGAACCGGGAATGCCGGTATTTTCCCTGCCACACGGGGGTTCCGGAAGAGGAATTCAACTGCCTGTTCTGTTACTGCCCCCTGTATACGCTCGGCCGGAAATGCGGCGGGAACTATGTGTATACGGAGAAAAACATCAAGAGCTGTAAGGACTGCGCTTTCCCGCACCGAAGGGAAAACTACGACAAGGTGACAGGACGGTTCAAAGAGATCGCGGAGGTTGTCCGGATGACGGACGGAGAGATGAAATGAACGTTCAGGAGAAAGCCCGCAGACGGTGGGACAATGTGGCAAAACCGCTGCATTCCCTTGGACTGCTGGAGGATCTGATTGTCCGGATTGCCGGCGTTCAGGAAACGGAAAACGTGAACATTGACCGCCGATGCGCGGTGGTTTTCTGCGGGGACCACGGGGTGGTGCGGCAGGGCGTCAGCCAGACGGACAGCAGCGTGACGGCCCTGGTGGCCAAAGCGATCGCGGAAGGAACAGGCAACATCAACCTGATGGCGGCCGCGGCGGATACGGACGTGCTGGCGGTGGACATGGGCATGCTGACGCCTGTGCCCGGGGTCCGGGACCGGCATGTTGGCAGGGGAACCGCGGACATGACAGAAGGCCCGGCAATGACCCGGGCCCAGGCGGAGCAGGCGATCCGGGCCGGCATGGAGCAGATGAAGGAACTCCGGGACCGAGGATACCGGATTGCGGTGATCGGTGAAATGGGCATCGGCAATACCACGGCGGCGAGCGCGGTTTCCGCGGTGCTGCTGGGACGGGAACCGGAAGAAGTGACAGGCCGGGGCGCGGGGCTTTCCGACGCCGGACTGGAGCGGAAAATCAACGCGATCCGGAAAGCGATCCGGGTCAACAGGCCGGACGCGGAGGACCCGGTGGACGTGCTGGCCAAGGTGGGCGGCTTTGAACTGGCCGGGATGGCAGGCGCGTTCCTGGGCGGGCTGGAATACCATATTCCGACGATTCCGGACGGCATGATTCCGGCGGCGTCCGCCCTGATTGCCTCCCGGATCAATCCCGGTGTGACGCAGTCCATCCTGCCCGGGACGGTGAGCAAAGAACCGGCGGACCGGCTGATCCTGGAAGTCCTCGGCATGGAACCGGTGATCCACGCGCAGACCGCCCTGGGAGAGGGAACCGGCGGCATCCTGCTGCTGCCGCTGCTGGATATGGCGCTGCGGGTATACAACGGCCCGCATACCTTCAGCAGCCTGGGCATGGACGCCTATACGCCGCAGGAGGGAAAACAATGATCGTACTGGTAACCGGAGGCAGCGGCTGCGGAAAATCCACCTGGGCGGAAAAACTGGTGCAGACCCTGCCGATGGAAAAACGGGTTTATGTGGCCACCATGCAGGTTTATGACCGGGAATCGGAACTGCGGGTGGAACGGCACAGGAAACAGCGGGCGGACAAGGGGTTCCGGACCGTTGAGTGCGAAAAGGACCTGGCGAACGCGCCGATTGAGGACGGAAGCATTGTGCTGCTGGAGGACCTGGTAAACCTGACCGCCAATGAAATGTTTGACGGGGGCGATCCGGCGCGGATTGTTCCCGCGATCCGGAACCTGGCGGCACGGTGCAGCCACCTGGTGATGGTGACCAACGACCTGTTTTCGGACGGGATGGAGTATTCCCCTTCCGTACAGGAATACCTGCGGTGCCTGGCGGAAATCAACCGGCAGGCCGCGGAAATGGCCGACTGCGCAGTGGAAGTGGTTTATTCCGTTCCCGTCGCGCTGAAAGGAGAACTGCCATGCGTATGATCCGATCCCTGCTGATCGCGTTTTCCACCTATTCCCGGATTCCGGTCCCCCAGGTGGAATGGACGGAGGAGAACCGGCGGTACAGCATGTGCTTTTTCCCGCTGGTGGGCCTGGTGACCGGCCTTGTGCTGTGGGGCTGGCTGGCGCTGTGCGATCACTTCGGCTTTCACCTGCTGCTCCGGGGCGCGGGAGCGGCCCTGATCCCGCTGGCGGTGACCGGCGGAATCCATATGGACGGTTTTATGGATACGGTGGACGCGCAGGCTTCCTGGCAGCCGGCGGAAAAACGGCTGGAGATCCTGAAGGACAGCCATACCGGCGCTTTTGCGGTGATGGCCTGCGCGGGATACCTGCTGCTGTCCGCCGCTCTGTACAGCGAGGCGGACGCGGCGGCCGGCCTGCGGCTTGTGGGCGTCTTCACCCTGTCCAGGGCGCTGAGCGCCTGGGCACTGGCGGTCCTGAAGGGGGCAAGACAGGACGGCATGCTGGATGATTTCTCCCGGGTGACGCGGATCCGGATGGTATCCGTCAGCGGCTGCGTATACGCGCTGGCCTGCCTGTTGCTGTGGGGACTGACGGGAGGCTGGACGGCCCTGCTTTGCGCCGGAACGGCAGTCCTGTGCTTCATGGGATACAGGCGGATGGCTTACCGGCAGTTCGGCGGCGTGACGGGGGACCTGGCGGGATGGTTCCTGCAGGTGACCGAGCTGGCGCTGACTGCGGTGATTGTGATCGGAGGGAAACTGCTTTGAAACTGTATATCGGCGGGGCATACCAGGGACAGGAAGAGCTGGCCCGGCAGGAAAATCCGGAGGGCGCCTTTTTTCCTGATTTTCACGAGACGGTTCGCGAAGCGGTGCTGAAGAACGGCCGGGAGGCGCGGAGCTTTGCGGAGGAGTTCTGCCGGGAGCATCCGGAGGCGGTGGTCATTGCCAATGAGGTTGGCGCGGGCGTGGTGCCCCTGGCTGCGGAAGACCGGGCCTTCCGGGAGGCCGCCGGCAGGGCGCTGTGTGTGATCGCCGGCAGGGCGGAACAGGTCACGCGCTGCGTGTGCGGAATCGGGGTGCGGATCAAATGAGCTGGATCCTGATCAGGCATGGCATGACGCAGGGAAACCTGGAGAGAAGGTATGTGGGCTGCCGGACGGACGAACCGCTGTGCGCCGAGGGAATCGCGCGGCTGAAGCAGGGCTTGTATCCGGAAGTCCGGAAGGTCTATGCCAGCCCCATGAAACGGTGCACGGAGACCGCCGCCATCCTGTATCCCACAATAAAAGCCGAAATCATTCCGGATTTCCGGGAATGTGATTTCGGCGAATTTGAATATAAAAACTATGAAGAACTGAACGGACGGGCGGATTACCAGGCCTGGATCGATTCCGGCGGCGAGCTGCCTTTTCCCGGAGGAGAAAGCAGGGCGTCCTTCGCGGCGCGAAGCCTGGCGGCGTTCCGGTCCCTCCTGCCCGGAGCGGACGGGGAGGACTGCGCGCTGATTGTCCACGGGGGCACCGTCATGGCGATCATGGAAGCCATGGCCCGGCCCAAGGGGAACTACTACGATTTCCAGGTCAAAAACGGCTGCGGATACATCCTGCAGGAGGACGGATCATACACCGGCATCGGCCTGTGAAGGATCCTGCCACTGGGACAGCATTTCCCGCATCCAGGCGTATACATCCATCCCGTAAACCTGCTTCAGGTTTTCCGGGGTCATAACATCGGCAATCAGTCCCTGCGACACGGTTTTTCCGTGATCCAGCAGGATGGCGTGCGTTCCGTAGCGCCGGGCCAGGCTCAGGTCATGAACCACGGACAGGACGGCCCGGCCGGGCTGTTCCAGCCATTCCTGAATGAGCGAGAAAATGTGCTGCTGATACTTCAGGTCCAGGTGGTTGGCGGGTTCATCCAGAATCAGCACCTGCGGATTCTGGGCGAAGACCTGGGCGAGGAAGACGCGCTGCATTTCTCCGCCGGACAGCGTCAGCATACTGGCGTGCCGGAGTCCGGTGAGCCCTGTGATTTCCAGCGCTTTCTCCACCGCTTCTTTGCCGTCATCGTCCCGGCCGGAAAAGAGACCGGATTTGTAGGCATAACGGCCCAGGCCCACAACTTCCTCAACAGTGTAGGCGTAGCCTACATTGTTTTTTTGCGCCAGGACGCCGATTTTCTGCGCCAGGCTGGCGGCCTTCAGCGTACGGATATCCCGGCCCTGCCACCGGACGGAGCCGGTATAGGGCGTGCCCTGGGCGATGGTTTCGATCAGGGTGGATTTGCCGGCGCCGTTGGGCCCGGCCAGCATGAGCCACTGCCCTTCCTTCAGGTCAAAGGAAAGATCCTCGACAACCGTGAAGCTGCCGTAACGGACGGTGATGTGTTCTCCCTGCAGCATGACGGTCACCTGGCCTTTCTCGTCTTGTTGAATATGATGACAAACGCGACTGCGCCGACCATGGAGGTGACCACGCCGATGGACAGTTCAATGGGACTGAGCAGGGTGCGGGCGACCAGGTCCGCCAGAAGCAGGAAAATAGCGCCGGAAAACAGGGAAGCCGGCAGCAGGCGCTTATGATTCGGCCCGACCAGCATCCGGGCAATGTGGGGCATCACCAGGCCGACGAAGCTGACCGTGCCGGAAATGGACACGCAAACGCCGATGAGCACGGAGACGGTAATCATGATGATCAGCTTCACCCGCTTCACGTTCACGCCGATGTGCCGCGCGTTGTCTTCGCTGATGGCAAAGGCGTTCAGCTCCGGGCTGAAGCGGAACAGGATTCCGCCGCACAGGAGAAGCGCCAGGAACAGCAGTTTGACCTGGTCATAGTTGACCCCGGAGAAGGAACCGAGGGTCCAGTAGCTCAGGGAGCGGGTATGGTCACTGCAGAAGGTGATGAGCAGCGAGATAATGCTGGAAATGAACATGGTAAAGATGACGCCGATCAGGATGATGCTGCTGGTGCTCAGGGACCGGTCCAGGGCGTAAGCCAGGGAAAGAATCAGGATCAGGGATCCGAAGGCGAAAACCATGGCCATGATCATGGTGCCGCCGTAGGCGGAACCGGGGATGGTGAATCCGATGACAATGGCAATGATGGCGCCCAGGGCAGCCCCGGAGGAAACGCCCATGGTGGAACCGTCCGCCAGAGGATTGCGCAGCAGCCCCTGCATGGCGGCGCCGCATATGGATAAAGACGCCCCGGCCAGCGTGACGCACAGCACGCGGGGCAGTCGGACATTCAGTATGATGTTTTTGGCAATATTCTGAGGAATCGGCAGACCCCAGACAGCGTTCCATACCGCTGTGACGGTATCGGAAAAAGTGATCCTGACGCTGCCGACGCAGACGCACAGCACCATGGTCAGGAACAGCGCTGCCGACAGGAACAGATAGGTAACGGGCGAAAATCGCTCCCGCAGGAGCAGCCGTGATTTTTGCATAGCAACCTCATCAGAAGGAAAGGGGAACCGGAACCGAGCCGGTTCCCCAGGAATCAGTCGGATTAAGCAGCCGGGACTTCCGCGGCTTCATCACCGTAGACAAAGTCATACAGCGCGATGACAGCGTCCTTCAGGCGCGGGCCGGGACGGGTCATCATGCTGGTTTCATCATAATAGATATTCTTTTCCTTGATCGCGGTGATGTCTCCCCAGCCGTCACGGGCAGAAATCTCATCGATGCCTTCGGCACCCATACCGTTCATCAGGATGATGTAATCCGGATTGCGCTCGATGACCTGTTCATCGCTGATCATCAGCCAGGGATCCGCCTGGTCGCCGAAGATATTTTTCAGCCCGCAGATTTCAGCCAGTTCATGGGTGAAGCTGGAGCTGCCGCAGGAGTACAGGTACGGAGGCGGAGAAATCTCAAAATAGACGCTCTTCTCATTGCCTTCGGTCTTCGCCCTGATTTCATCACAGGTAGCCTGAATGTCGGCAATCAGCGCTTCCGCGTTCTCATCCTTGCCCATGAGCGCGCCGATCATGCGGATGGCGGTATAAATGCTGGCGATATCGGAGGTGGTGCTGATGACCACTTTCACACCGTTTTCCTCCAGCTGCTTTACCTGATCCTCGGACTGGCTCATGTCATTCATCAGCACAACCTGGGGTTCCAGGGCCAGGATTTCTTCAATGTTGGTTTCCTTGCCGGACTGAACCGTGGGCAGGCTTGTGATGGAAGCGGGGTAATTGCAGTACTGGCCGATTCCCACCAGGGCGTCTTCACAGCCGATCGCGCACAGGATTTCGCAGTCGGAAGGCTGCAGGGCCACGATGCGGGTGGCAGGCTCCGCCAGGGTGATTTCACGGCCGTACATATCCGTCACCGTGATTCCGGCGTCCTCCGCCAGCACTGCTGACGCGCTGAAAACCATCAGCAGGGCAAGAAAAAGGGATACAAGTTTCCTGGACATATAAGTCCCTCCTCAAAAATGATCAGATGAATCAGCAAGGGGACGTTCCCGTAAAAAACAAAGGACGTTCCCCTTTGAGGAACGCCAAGCGAAACAAAGCCTTTACGCGGGCTTTTTCGCTAGCAGATCCCGTTACCCAGGGGATTACAGTGATTCACGGTGTAAACAAGTCTCCCGGCTTGGCTTCATCCTCCGGCACACCTTCCCGCCCTGCGGCAGTGGTTTCATCGTGCCTTGTCAGCTTCACGGTTACTGGGTTAGCCCGGAAATTTCATCCGATTCCTATGGTATCCGTCCCAAAGAGACGGATATCGCGCATCGCTGCGCAGATACACCGGCTATTCATCTGTCCGGATTATTATATATGTCGGAAAATCCAACGTCAATTTGTTCCCGGCTCTTTCTGAAAATAAAAATGTGAAGACAGGGAACTTTCCGGTGAAGAGAACGTATATAGTAGTGAGGCCGGAAAAAAAGGCCGGAAGAGAGGATGAAGAATCATGAAAAAGATGTTGGCTGTTCTGTGCGCGCTGCTGCTGATGATTTCCGCTGCCTGTGCGGAAACCGGCCCCTTGTCTGGCGGATGGACGCCCAGCGCCGATCCTGCCGTAACGGAGGAACTCCGGGCGCTGTTTGAAAAGGGAACGGAGACGCTGACCGGAGCCGGATACAATCCGGTGGCCTACCTGGGTTCCCAGGTGGTGGCAGGGAGAAATCACGCGTTTCTCTGCCAGAGGGTGACCGCCTATCCCGGCATGGAAACGGAGCCTGCCTACGCGATCGTCTACCTGTACGAGGATCTGCAGGGCAATGTGTCCATCCTGAACATCGCGGATTTTGACATCGGCGCGCTGTGCACCTACGGCGCGGCGGAATAAGCCGGAAACCGAAAAAGCCCGGAGCGGAGGCAATCCGTTCCGGGCTTTTCCGTATGCTTCAGACCGCGGAGGTTTTCCGCTCGCTGCGGCGGATCCGGTTGATATGGCGCTCAAAATCCCCGCCGCTGATCAGCTCCGCCAGCACATACTGCTCAAAGGTGGGGACGGTGCAGCTGTAAAAGCCGACGCGCTCCTCAAAGACCGGGAGCAGGGCGCGGGGAAGCACCATGTATCCGACGCGGAAGGAAGGGGATACCGTGCGGGAAAAGGTGTTCAGATAGATGACATTCTGACGGGCGGTACCCGCAAAGAGGGTTTCTTCCGGCTTGCGGAGGAGGGAAAATTCCGATTCATAGTCGTCCTCCACAATATACCGGTCCGGTTCCGACGCCCAGCGCAGGTATTCTCCGCGCTTGGAAGCGGTGGCGGTGACCCCGCTGGGGAAGCTGCGGAAGGGAGTGATATGCAGTACGGAGGCCTTTGTGGACCGGAGCGCCTCGGAAAGAATGCCGTCCTTTCCCAGCGGACAGAAGTCCACCTGCACATTGCGGGAGCGGTAAACCTGCTCGATCTTCTGATAGGAAGGGGCTTCAATGCCGTAGATCCTGCCGCTCCCCAGAAGCTCCACCACCAGGCCGTAAAGGTATTCCGCACCGGCGCCGATAACAATCTGGTCCGGCCGGACGCGGATGCCCCGGTTGCGGGCAAGATAACGGCATAGCGCTTCCCGCAGGAGAACACAGCCGGTATTGGGGGAACGAACCATGATTTCCTCCCCGTATTCCGTCAGGACCCGGCGCATCACGCGGGCCAGGGCGGGGAAAGGGTAGGTATCCCGGTCCGGGGCCGGCGGGGCGGAAACAATCCGGCGGTCCGCAGCGGCGGGGGGAAGGGTGAAACCGTCCGTTTCCCGGTAGACGACATAGCAGCCGCTGCGGGGACGGGATTCCGCATAACCCTCTTCACACAGCAGTTCGATGCTGTGTTCCGCGGTGATGGCGCTGACCCCCCGGTCCCGGGAAAGGACGCGGCGGGAGGGAAGCCGGCTTCCGTAAGGCCGGACGCCGGAAATGATTTCTTCCCGCAGGGATTCGTAGAGGCTCAGGTAAGCCGGTTTTCTCTGTTTCATCTGGTCTTATAAAATTCTCCGTTTCTGGCACTTTTCATATGGCCAAGTGAAGCATATACTCCTTTGCATCCAAAGTCAAGGTTCTGAAAGGGGTTATTGTTATGAGCAATGCAGCAGGGGGAAAAAACAGCAACGCGCTGATTACCAGGATTGTGTTTGCCGGCGTGATGGCCGCGATTATCTGTGTGATTACCACATTCCGGATTCCGCTGGGACAGAGCAAGGTCCATTTTGCCAACTCCATGTGCCTGCTGAGCGGGCTTCTGCTGGGACCGGTCTGGGGCGGCACGGCCGCCGGACTCGGCTCCGCGATCTACGACGTGCTGCTGGGCGGATACAGCTTCTTTGACGCGCTGATCACCTTCGTGAGCAAGTTCGCGATGGCCTGGGTGACCGGCATCCTGTACCAGAAGTGGGTGCTGAGCCGGGAAGAAAAAAGCTGGAAGGAAAATCTCCTTCCGCTGATTGTGTCCTGCGTGCTGGGCGCGCTGACCTATGTGGCGCTGTATATGCTGAAGACGTGGCTGTTTAAGCTGTATGTGGAGCCGGTTCCGGTGGATACGATTCCCGGAATCATGGTGGCGAAGCTGATTCCTTCCCTGATCAACGCGGCCTTCGCGGTGGTGACGGCGCCGATCTTCTTCCACGCGGTGCGTCCGGCCCTTAAGGCCGGCGGCATCCTGAAGCTGCTTGAGAAAAAAGCGTGAAAAACAGTTCAGCGCTTGAAGCCTGTGAATGTGGCCTGGGCAATATCCTTGCCCAGGTCATCTTTTATGCTGATGACATAGACGCAGGAGGTCCGGCCGTCCTTCAGGCAGGTGGCGACGGAAATCAGACGGGTGCCTTTGGAAGCGTTGAGGAAATTCAGGCTGACCTGCTGGGCTACTGTGGGCCGGTGGACGTTGTTGGAAGCGGCGGCGAAGGTGAAATCCGCCAGGGCCAGAATGGCGCCGCCCATCAGGCCGCCCTCGGCATTAAGATGGCGTTCGGTGATCTGCATGCTGCAGACCGCGCTGCCTTCCGGGAGCGCGTCCAGGGACATGCTGTTGGACATGGCAAAGATGTCTTTTCTGAAGAATTCGCGGGCTTCCGTGAGCGTTTGAAAAACAGCCATAATATAAACTCCTTCCCGTTCAGAATCAGGCGTTCTGAACGGATACATTGATTCCTAAAGAACGGAGACGGTCCCAGTAATCCGGGAAGCTTTTGCGCACCGCTTCGGCGCCGCGGATCTCTCCGCCGGTGCGGGCGCACAGCAGGGACAAGGCCATGGCGATCCGGTGATCGTTGTGGCTGTCGAGCGGTTCGGACGGAGCATGGGGAACGCCTGCGGGAACGGTGATCCGATTCTCCTCCACGTTCAGGATGACGCCGAACTTCGCCATTTCCTCAGCCATGACATTTCCCCGGTCGCTTTCCTTGAAGCGGAGACGGCGGGTGCCGGTAAAGACGGCACCGTGACAGAGGGCGGCGGTGACAAAAAGCACGGGCGCCAGATCCGGACAGTCGGTCAGATCCAGTTCCGCGGGGCCTTTCGCCAGCAGCGGGAAAAAGTCCCGGTAGACCCGGTCTCCCTGCAGGCTGTCCGGGCGCAGGCCGGTAACGGCGACGCTGCCGCCGGCACAGTTGAAGGCCTCAAAGAAAGCAGCGTTGGAATAATCGCCTTCCACGACGGTTTCCCCGGCATGGAAGCGGGAGTTGCCGGGAATCTCCAGCGTATATTCATCAGACCAGGAAACCGGGACACCGGCGTCCCGAAGGGCCTGAAGGGTGAGATCCAGATAGGAACGGCTTTCCACCGGGGGCAGGAGCCGGATCCGGCTGTTTCCGGGAAGCAGCGGCAGCGCGAAGAGCAGGCCGGAGATAAACTGGCTGGAAATGCTTCCGGAAACCGTATATTCCCCGGCAGTCAGGCAGCCCTGCACCCGGAGACCGCCTTCGGCGTGTTCCAGCAGCAGCCCCTGATCCCGGCAGAGATCCTCATAGACGGAGAGGGGCCGGGACAGCAGGGTTTCGCTGCCTTCCAGGCGC
Source organism: uncultured Eubacteriales bacterium (assembly GCA_900315675.1). Lineage (GTDB taxonomy): Bacteria > Bacillota > Clostridia > Christensenellales > Aristaeellaceae > Aristaeella. The sequence continues at coordinate 127,538 of OMZY01000006.1, read as the reverse complement.
ATGGCCTGTCCGGAGAGCAGGCACAGGGGAATCATGAAACGCAGGGTGCTCCCGGATTCCCGGCAGCGCAGGACTGCGGAAGCGGCTTTCCGGGGATCGCAGCCCCGGACGCGGATGGCGTCTCCTTCCCAGGTGAGGGAAGCACCGAGGGCTGTCAGGCAGTCCGCTGTGGCGAGGATGTCCTGGCTCGGATCCATGCCGCGTACCAGGCTTTCCCCTTCCGCAAGGGCGGCACAGATCAGCAGGCGGTGCGCCATGGACTTGGAAGGCGGCGCCGCCACGGAACCCCGGGCAGTACCGGGCTGGATCACAACATTCATTGATTTACTCCCGCAAGAAAATCCATGGCTTCGAGATAGCCGTCAAAGCCATGGCCTTTGATTGTTTTGACGCAGGCCGCGCGGATATAGCTGATCTTCCGGAATTCATCCCGGGCGTCCGGATCGGAGATATGGACTTCCACCGCGGGAATGCCCACCGCTTTCAGGGCGTCCAGAATGGCGACGCTGGTGTGGGTATAGGCGCCGGGGTTGATGACGATGCCGTCCGCCTTGCCGTAGGCCTGCTGGATGGCGTCCACCAGATCTCCCTCGTGGTTGGACTGATACAGAGAAACTTCAACGCCGATCTCCGCCGCATGGGCTTCAATGAGCCGGCAAAGATCCGCATAGGTGGCCTTGCCGTAGATCTCCGGTTCACGGATTCCCAGCATGTTGAGGTTCGGACCGTTAATGACAAGAATGTTCATGAAAACACCAACCCGCAGATAATAATGAAAAATGAAGAATGAATAGTTAATGCTGAAGGAGATTTTGCGCGGTATCTTCGGGGGTGCCGGAGACGGGGATGATTTCATCCGCGGCGGCCCGGTAAATGGGTTCCCGCACCTGATACAGCTGTTTCATTTTCGCGGCAGTGTCCGCCAGCGGACGGTCATCCGTCGGCACCAGGCTGTCCGGATCCCGGTTCAGCCAGAACAGACGCCCGTTCTGCCGGAGCAGGGTGACATTTTCCGGACGCAGAACCGCGCCGCCGCCGGTGGAAATGATCTGTCCGCCCTGCAGGGAAAGCTCCCGGATGATTTCAGTTTCCAGATTCCGGAAGGCGGTTTCCCCGTCCTCCAGGAAGATATCGGGAATGGATTTCCCGGCTTTTTCAACGATGAGCTGATCGGTATCCGCCAGGGGCTTGCCGGTGATCCGGGTCAGGACGCTGCCGACAGCGGATTTCCCGCTTCCGGGCATGCCGATGAGGACCAGGTTTTCCTTCCGGCGAAGAATCCGGTCATAAATCTCGTCCGTCAGGCTTTCCGGATAGATCCTGTCCAGAAACAGCTCAGAGGCACGGACCGCCTGGGCAACCAGCATGTACAGGCCGCCTTCCGCGGGGATACCGCGGGAGCAGGCGTCCAGCACCAGGCGGCTGCGCAGGGGATTGTAGATCGCGTCTGCCACCCCCTCCAGCCGGGTAAACGGTTCCAGGGGAATGGGCTGCTCCGCCGGGTGGGGGAACATGCCGCAGGGCGTGGTATTCAGGATGATTTCCGCGTCTGCGTGACGGAACAGGGCATCCTCATAGGAAAGGCTGCCTTCCCGGGCAGTGCGGCTGACCCGGTATATTTCCCGGGCGCCGAGCTGCTGCGCGGCGTAGGCCGCGGTGCGGGAGGTGCCGCCGGTGCCGAGAACCAGCACTTTTTTACCGGACAGATCCAGGCCGATGCGGCGGATGAGCCGGGTCAGGCCGTACAGGTCTGTGTTATAACCGGTCAGTTTCCCGTTCCGGCTGACAACGGTGTTGACCGCGCCGATGGCACGGGCGGTTTTATCGATTTCATCCAGGAAGGGAATGACAGCCTGCTTGTAGGGAATGGTGACATTGATTCCCCTGAACTGCCGCGCCGTCATGAAGGCGGGCAGCTCCTCCGGCGTCAGTTCCTTCAGTTCATAGGCATAGCCGCCGATTTCCCCGTGGATTTCCCGGGAAAAACTGTGAGGCAGGTGCTCGCCGATGCATCCGTATTCTAATTCATAATTCATAATTCACAATTCATAATGACAAATGGTTCAGGATAAGGAAAAAGAGATACAAAGGTTATTTTTCAGGAGCCAGCCAGTCGGTGCCGTAGCGGAGGACCAGCAGGTCGCAGAGGGCGAGGGCCGTTACGCTGTCTACAACTACCCTGGCCCGGTGGACAATGGCCGGATCGTGACGGCCTTTGATGGTGAGGGTGGTTTCCTCTCCGGCGGAGGGATCAACAGTCTGCTGTTCCTGCGCGATGGAGGGCGTAGGTTTGACCGCGCAGCGGAAGATGACCGGCATTCCGTTGGTAATGCCGCCGTTGACGCCGCCGTTACGGTTGGTGGTCGTATAAGGCTTTCCGTCCTTCATCCGGATGGGATCATTGGCCCGGCTGCCGGTCATGTCCGCAAGGGCAAAGCCGTCGCCGAATTCCACGCCCTTGACAGCAGGAACGGAAAAGAGCACGTGGGAAAGCACGCTTTCCACGGTATCGAACCAGGGCTCGCCGACACCCGCGGGCAGTCCGGCGACCGCCGTTTCCAGGATGCCGCCGACGCTGTCGCACTGCGCGGCTGCTTTTTCCACCGCTTCACGCATGGCCTGGCCCCGGGCTTCATCCAGCACCGCAAAGGGCAGGCTGTTCAGACGGGGAAGATCCGCGGAAAGATCCGTAAAGGGCGCGTCGTCAATGCCGGCACAGCGGGCAATATGGGTACCGATGAGGATGCCCTTCTGCCGCAGCGCCGCAATGGCGATGGCGCCAGCCGCCACCAGGGCAGCGGTGATCCGCCCGCTGAAATGTCCGCCGCCGCGGTAGTCTTCATATCCGTGATACTTGGCCCAGGCCGTCAGGTCCGCGTGACCGGGACGGGCGGGACCGCGCTGATAATCCCCGCTGCGGGTATCCGCGTTGGGAATCAGGATTGCCACGGGGGTGCCGGTGGTCCGGCCGTTGAAAACGCCGCTGACGATGCGGAAGGCATCCGCTTCCTGACGTGCGGTGGAGATGCGGCCCGCAGGGCGGCGGAGCGTCAGCTGGGATGCAATCCAGTCCTCATCCACGGGAATACCGGGTGCGAGGCCGTCGATGACCGCGCCGATTTCCGCTCCGTGGCTTTCGCCGAAGAGGGTGACGGTGAGGGAAGTGCCAAAGGTGTTTTTCATGATAACCCCACAATACTAATGCAGAATTCAGAATGCAGAATGCAGAATTAGATTAACTGTATTTGCCGGAGAATCGTTGCTGACTGGAGAGATTAAGAGAAAAAGTATTCTGTGTAAAGCTGACGGAGTTCTTCCGGGGTGAGTTCCTTTTCTGTATAGGTACCGGCTGTTTCCACGAAGATGGAGCGGATTTTGCCGGCATACTGCTTTTTGTCATGAATGACCGCCTGCATCACCTGATCCGGATCAGCGGCGCAGGCGACGGGCAGGCCGAGCTTTTCCAGCACCGGGAGCAGACTGGCGCGTACGGAGGCGGAGCACATGGGCAGCATGCCGAGGGCTACGCATTCGCCGTGAAGCATTCCGTTCTTTGAACCGACACTTTCGATTCCGTGACCGAGGGTATGGCCGAAGTTCAGAACGCGGCGCAGACCCTGCTCCTTTTCATCTTCCTCCACCACTTTCTTTTTGAGGTGCAGGGCGTCGGAAATGATCCGCACCAGCCCGGGAGAAGGCTTTCCGGAAGCCAGGAAATTCAGTTCCGCTTCAAAATCAAGGGCTTCAAAGCGGGCAAAAGCTTCCTGATCAAAACAGAGCGCCATTTTCACCGCCTCGGCCAGGCCGTTGGCGATCTGGCGGCGGGGTAGGGTAGAAAGGGTGGCAGGATCCACCAGGACGCAGCGCGGCTGATAAAATGCGCCGACAACGTTCTTGATTCCATCCAGGTCGATGGCGGTTTTGCCGCCGATGGAGGAGTCCACCTGGGAAAGGACGGTGGTGGGAATGTTGTAGAAATCAATGCCGCGCATATAGCAGGCCGCGGCGAAACCGGACAGATCGCCGACCACGCCGCCGCCGACGGCAGCCACGCAGTCCCCGCGGCCCATGCCCAGGGCCAGCATGCGGCGGAGCAGCAGGCGGTAATTGTCAAAGCTCTTGCTGGATTCCCCTTCGGGGATCCGGACCACCTCCGCAGCCAGGGCGGATGCGGCAACGGTATCCGCATAGGATTCGGGCACACCGGAGTCCGTGACCACCAGAACCTTCCGGTTCAGGTTCAGCAGGGAACCCGCGTTGCTCAGACAGCCGGGTTCCAGCACGATATCATAACTGTGTTCACCAAGAGACAGGGTGATCGTTTCGCGGTTCATCGGTATCCCTCCCTGACGGAAACAATATACCCCGGGGCCGGGGATGTCAATGTTTCTTCAGGAATCCAACGGTTTTCCTTCTGTTTTTCGAACTGTGCGGACTGATTTGCTTTTTTCATCATATCATGAGATAATAAATGGCGAAAAACAGACAAACGTCTGTGGTGAAGGTGAATTGTGATGCTGAAGATCGGGCAGTTTACAGATACATTTCTGCCGATTGTGGACGGCGTGGGCCGGGTGGTCCAGGCCTATTCAGAGACGCTGTGCAAAATGGGGCACCAGGTGACCGTGGTGGCCCCGATGTATGATACAGGCTTTCAGGGCGGATTCCCTTACCAGCTGGTGGAATATGTGGGCAGCAGTGTGCCGGGCCTGAAACAGTACAAGGTCGGGGAAGCTGTGCTGGACGCGCATTACCGGCACCGGATCCGGATGATTGATCTGGATGTGATTCACGCGCACAGTCCCTTTACCGCGGGATCGGAAGCGCTGCGACTGGCCTCGGTCAGGAAACTCCCGCTGGTAGCCACTTTTCATTCCAAATACTATGACGATTTCCTCAAGGCAACCCGTTCGGAGTCCATCGCCAAGATGGGCGTCAAGCTGGTTGTGAGCTTTTACAACCGCTGCGACGAGGTCTGGGCCGTGGGCAAAAACACGGCGGACGTCCTGCGGGAATACGGCTACGAAGGCGAGATCCAGGTGATGCCCAACGGCGCCACCCTGCGCACGGTTTCCCCCAGCGACGTGGAGCAGGTGAACCGCAGGTGGAACCTGGGAGAGGATCCGCTGATTCTTTTCGTCGGCCAGATGGACTGGAAGAAGAATATCCTGACCGTCCTGGAAGCCTGCGCGGAAATGAAAAAGGCGGGCATGACCTACCGGCTGCTGCTGGCAGGCCAGGGCATGGACATGAACGCCATCGGCCAGAAGATCCATGACCTGAACATCCAGGACCGGGCGGAGCAGATCGGCCATATCACAGACGCAAGCCTGCTGGACGCCCTGTATGCCAGGGCTTCGCTGTTCGCGTTCCCCTCCCTGTATGACGCGGCCCCCATGGTAGTGCGGGAAGCGGCCGTGATGGGAACGCCTTCGGTCATGGTGCGGGGCAGCACCGCGGCGGAGATTATCCGCCACGGGGAGAACGGCCTGCTGTGCGACAACGATCCGAAAGACCTGGCCAGGGTGATGACGGAAGCGCTGAAGGATCCGGAAAAGCTGGAGCTGATCGGCGAAAAAGCAAAAGAAACCATTCCGGTACCCTGGGACAAGGTGCTGGAAACTGCGGTGGAACGTTACGAGCGGCTGGTGGCCCTCGGAAAAGAAGGAAAACTGAAGGATAAACGGAAAAGAGTGCTTTAAAAGCCGTGAATCAAAAGCCGGGCAGACCGGGGGAAATCCCCGCGGCATGCCCGGCTTTTTTCCTGTATATTATTCAGCGCCGATGATTTCAATCTGCAGATTGTCCGGACCGGTAAAGCGAAGCAACCGCAGCCCGGTGCTGGGATCCCGGCGGTAGTCGCCCGTCCGGATCCCGTTCATTTCCAGACGGGAACGCACGGCGGACAGGCGGGTGGCGAAGATTGTCAGGTACTGGGTTTCCGGAATGGGCTGGGATGGGGAACAGAAGACCTGAACCTGGACTTTGCCCATTTCAAAGAGGAAAACCACATCCCCGGATTCCCGCCGGTCGATCTGCTGACGAAGACGGAAACCGAGCTGCCGGACAAAGAAATCACGGACGGCCTCCTCATCCGAACCCATCAGGGTGGTGCGGAAGGCCTGGGCTTTCCGGGTGTAAGGGAAGAGCGTCCTGCGCCGGGCGTGGTGCCTCCACGCGCGGTACTGCCGGAGTTCCTTTCTCCAGCCGGGATGGGTGACCACATAGCCGACGGCAATGTAGAGCAGCTGGCCGATCAGCCCGCCGAGGGTGTTTGAAATAATATCGTCGAAGTCATACATGCCGCGGCGGGAAATCAGCTGCAGGTTTTCCACGATGAAGCTGAGCAGCAGGCAGAAGGCCACAGGACGGATCCGGACCCGGGAACGGAACCAGCGGAAAACATAGGGGAGCAGATAGCCGACCGGGAGGAAGAGCATCACGTTCAGGTAGAACTGGGAAATGTCCTCCGGCCGGACAATGGAGATCTGCGAAAAGGCGGAGGCAATGCCCTCCGTAAACAGGGTGCGGAACCAGCCGGAGAAACCGGTGGGCGTGGAGAACGCGTTCTTCAGGTCTTCCAGCGGCGCAACATGAACCGTATAATACGCGGTGGCCGCCCGGGAAAAGAATACAAGCCAGGCAAAGAGCACAAAATACAGCAGCAGGCCGAGGGTCAGCAGCCGCTGGCGGAGCCGCAGCAGCCGGTCGGCATTCGGGTTCTCGCTCAGTCCGCCTTCCAGGTTCAGCCGGAGGCGGCGGCAGATCCGCCGGTCGGCCCAGGGCAGCAGGAAAACCACAACCGCGACGAGGAAGGTGATCAGAACATTGATCTTGATGCTGTTAAAATCCATCAGCGCGTCTCCTTTTCAGGGGGAAGCAGGGATTTGACCCGGTAATTCCGCGGATCGTCCGCCGGCAGGCCGCTCAGGTAGGAATTGTTGCCGATGAGCGCTGATACGCTTTCCAGGGTGCCTTCGTCGTACTGAAGCAGGCGGAAGGCGGCAGTGATCAGCTGCACCGCGAACTGCCGGGCTTTTTCCCGCAGTTCCGGAAAACTGTCGGAGAAGGACAGGGAGGGATCAAACGGATGCTTCCAGACCCGGTGCTCCGTGTTTTCCGGGTCCGCGGAAAGGAACTGGGATTCCGAATAAGCCATGGAGCAAAGCACATCCCGCTTTGTCAGCCGGGCCAGGCGCGCCGCCAGACCGCGGGGGTTTTCCAGGAAACGGTAGCACAGCCGGTACCGGCGGCAGGAACGGTTCAGCACCTTCCAGCAGTTTTTCCAGCCGTAGACTTCTTCAAAAACGGCATCCAGATCCGGACGCAGGCTTTCCGGCAGGCGAACCAGGGGATAATAATGCTTTGTGACCGGATGCTTTTCAGCCCCATAGCCGCCGCGGCGGATTTCAAAAGCATCCAGGGCGTGCTCCAGGCTCATGTGACTGCGGGGGAAAACCCGCTCCTCCGCGGTGACATAAATAATGTAGGGATGGGCAATGCTGTCCAGCGCGTAATGGCAGAGGAAACCGGAAAGATAGGAAAACATTTCCCGCCGGGCGCCGGAATTCCCGGCCTGCCGGAGCAGGGAAGACAGAAAAAGGCCGGGCTTTCCGGTATGCATGCGCCGGCCTCGCCCTTCCCGGCGGTGCCAGGGCTTATACATGAACCAGGGATCCGGACCGAAGAGCGCAAAGGTATAAGGATCGGGAAGCAGATATTCCCGGATTTCCTCCGGCAGGGAGGCCAGGACTTCGCGGCCGAAGGCCGCGTGAACCGCAACATCAGGCATCGTTCTCACCTGTACTTTCTGGGTGCAAATTACCCATCAAGTATAACATTTTTTCGTTCAGACCGACAAGTTATTTGCCGGGAACGCATTTGTGATATATAATCAGACTGATCACATCCGGGCACAGCGCCGGGGAAAAGCCTTCAAACGAAGGAGGAGTAATAGATGAAACATGGTTTGAGAAGCCTTACAGCGGTGCTGATGGCTATACTGATGCTGATATGCCTTTATCCTGTACAGTCCGTTTTCGCGGAGAACACGGCGGAAACGACCCAGGCGGAGCAGACCGCAAAGCCCAAAATGAGCGCAGCGGAGCTCCAGGCGCAGGGGATCCTGTCCGTCGGCGCGAAGGGCGATGAAGTGACGAGAGTGCAGCAGCGGCTGAAGGACCTGGGATACCTGGACGGCAAGGTGGACGGCCAGTACGGCGGCGGCACCAAGCGGGCCGTGATTGCCTTCCAGCGGGCAAACGGCCTGACAACGGACGGTGTGGCAGGGCAGGAAACCCAGGACAGACTGTTTGCGGAGGACGCGATTGCCGCTCCGGACGACAGCCCTGTGGATGTGCTGACGGGCGACGTTCCGATTCTGGTGAACAAGGACCATCCGGTTCCGGGCGGAGAGTTCTTTAACCCGGCGGATCTGGTACAGCTGAACAAGGAACTGAGCAGCAAGCTGGTTACCATCAAATACAAGAAGACCCGGGGCGTGAAGGCCGCCGTGGACGCGCTGAAGGAAATGCTGGAAGCGGCGAAGGAAGACGGGATCGGCAAATGGCAGATCAGCGCGGGCTACCGGACCTGGGATGACCAGGTGAGTATGCTGAACTCCAAGGTCCGCAGCTACCAGAAGAGCCATAAGGACTGGAGCAGCTCCAAAGCGCGGCGGGCCGCCCTGCGGACCGTGGCGGAACCGGGATACAGCGAGCATCACCTGGGGCTGGCCTTTGACATCAACAAGAAGGGGGCCTCCACCTTCAAGGGAACCAAGCAGAGCGAGTGGCTGAACGAACACTGCTGGGAATACGGATTTATCATCCGTTATACGGAGGAAAAGGAAAAGATCACCGGGTTCGAAGCGGAACCGTGGCATATCCGTTATGTGGGGATCGAGCATGCCCTGTACATGAGGGATCATGACCTGTGCCTGGAGGAATACATCCAGGGCCTGGAGGACGGAAGCATCGTGAATCCCGCAACCCGGGACAGCTCAGCGGGGACAGCCGATACCGCAGTTGATACCGAAACAGATCCGGGTGAATCCTCGGAGGAACCTGCCGAGGTAACGGAAGAACCGGCGGAAACGGACGAGGCAGCCTAAGACAGATAAGAGCAGGTGAAACAAATGCGTAAACGATTCGTGCCGGTCCTTATGCTGCTGGTGCTGCTCCTTCTGACCGGATGCTCCGGGAAGCAGGAGCCGGGCGGGGAGACCGCGTCGGTGGTGGTCGGCTTTTCCCAGCTGGGAGCGGAAAGCTCCTGGCGGATCGCGAACACGGTCAGCATGGAGCAGGCTGCCAAGGAAGCCGGCTACGGGCTGATGATGGAAAACGCGAACCAGAAGCAGGAAAAGCAGATTGACGCGATCCGCTCCTTTATTGCCTACCGGGTGGACGTAATCGTTTTCTCCCCGATTGTGGAAACCGGCTGGGACAATGTACTCTCCGAGGCGAAGCAGGCCGGGATTCCCGTGATCCTGATGGACCGGATGATTGAAACCCAGGACGACAGCCTGTATAAGGCTTATGTCGGCGCGGATTTTTACGCGGAGGGAGTCCGGGCAGGCGAATACCTGGTCCGGAAAGCGGACGCCCTGGGCGCGGAGCACCTGCGGATTGCCGAGATCTGCGGAACAACGGATTCCACCCCCATGCGGGACCGGCACCGGGGCTTTATGGACGTGATCGGGAAGGACGCGCGCTTCACGGTTATTGACAGCGTGGACGGCGATTTCCTCCAGTCCAAGGGCGAGGAATGCATGCGGGAACTGCTGGAGAAATACGGCGCGGACGGCATCGACGTGGTATACTCCCACAATGACGCCATGACGCTGGGCGCGCTGAACGTACTGGAAAAGACGGACGCAGCCGCGACAAAGAACATGATTATCATCACCGTGGACGGGGAAAAGGACGCGGTGGACGCCCTGAAAGCCGGCCGGATCAACTGCGTGGTGCAGTGTACGCCGCATCTGGGGCCTTCGGTCATGAAACTGGTCAGGGAGATGACAGCGGGAAAAGAACCTCCCAAGGTGTATCATCCGGAGGAAGGCGCGTTCAGCGACTTTGATGACCTGACGGATCCGGCGGTGGAGGGCTTCTGATGATGAAACGCAGCGGGATGACCAGCATTACCGCCCAGGTCCGCCGTTCAGTGTTTTCCATTGCCTTCCTGCTGGCGGTACCGGCGGTCATCGGCCTGGTGGTCATGATGCTTTATTCCAACCGGACACAGGCGATGATCCGGCGGATGGACACCATTGCCGGGATGAAACCGGCACTGGAAAGCACCATCGCGGAGAACCTGTTCTCCGTGGCCGCCGGCCGGACCAATTTTGAAGACAGCGGTGTGGAGGAGCTGATTGCGGGCACGGACCGTACGCTGGACCGGCTCCTGGCGGAAACCGAAGGCAAAGGACAGACACAGCTGACCATTGCCAGGAGGACAATGGCTACGCTGGAACAGTATGTGATGGCTGTGCGGGACGGCATGGAAGCCGGAACGCCCATCAGTACAATTGAAGAAATTGTGGACGAGGTCCGGGGTGTGGGGCGTCTGGTAGTGGCTATGCTGGACGCCTTTACTACGGAAGAAATATCAAATGCGACAGTGGCCAGCGGACGGCTGAGAACCGTTGTAATCACCGCGGCGCTGACGGAGGTCCTCCTGCTGCTGATCGCGTTCCTGCGGACGAGGCGGGAAACCAAAAAACTGACGGAATCCATTCATTCCTCCATTTATTCCCTGGAGGGAACGGTCCGACGGATTGCGGAAGGAAACTTCGGCGACCGGGTAAAGGGCATGAACGTGGAGGAACTGCGGGAACTGGGCGAACAAGTCAACCAGATGGCGGACCGGCTGGAGACCCTGATCGGGGAGATCCGCCGGAACCAGGATCACCTGGCGCGGGCGGAACTGCGCACGCTGCAGGCACAGATCAATCCGCATTTCCTGTATAATACGCTGGACGCGATTGTCTGGCAGGCTGAATCCGGCAAGGGAGAAGAAGTGGTTCACCTGACCCGGAACCTCAGCGACTTCTTCCGGATTTCCCTGTCCTCCGGCGCGGACTGGATCCCGGTCACCCAGGAACTGAAGCATGTCTCCGCTTACCTGAGTATCCAGAAGACCCGGTACCGGGATATCCTGGACTATGAAGTGGATCAGCCGGAAGGCATGGAAGAAATCTATATGCTCAAACTGCTGCTGCAGCCGCTGGTGGAGAATGCCCTGTATCACGGGATCAAAAACAAGCGGGGCGGCGGTATGATCCGGGTGAAGGTTCAGATGCAGAACCGGATCATGACCTTCACGGTGTCGGATACGGGCAAGGGGATGACCCCGGAGCAGCTGGAGGAAGTGGAAATGCTGCTGAAGGAAAACAAACCGACAGCCCAGCCGGCGCCTGAGCCGGGACATTCCGGCTTCGGCATGCGGAACGTGGACATGCGGATCCGCCTGTATTACGGAAAACAGACCGGCCTCCTGATCACGTCAGGCCAGGAGGGAACCGAGGTATCATTCAGTATTCCGATTCGCACAAGGGAGGAAATCGACCATGATGAAAGTCTTTCTCGTGGATGATGAAATTGCTATCCGGGAGAATCTCCGGAATTCCTTTCCATGGGAAGAGAAAGGCTATCAGCTGGTTGGTGAAGCGCCGGACGGTGAAATGGCCCTGCCGATGCTGCGGGACCTGAACGCGGATATCCTGCTGACCGATATCCGGATGCCTTTTATGGACGGAATCAAACTGTGCGAGGAAGTTCAGCGGACCATGCCCTGGGTGGAACGGATCATCCTTTCCGGCTACGACGACTTTACCTATGCCCGGAAGGCCATTTCCCTGGGCGTAAAGGAATACCTGCTTAAACCGGTGACCGCCGCGGAACTGGAGGCGGCGCTGAACCGGGTGAGCCGCCAGATTGAGGAAAAACGCCGGGACCGGGAAAACCTGACCGCGCTGCGGGAACGCCTGTCCTCCGGCAACCAGTTCCTGCGGGACAAGCTGCTGGCCTCCCTGTTTACCGACGAAGGAGACAGTGAGGACGACGAAGCCATGCTCCGGCAGATGCGGGAGCTGGGAGTCAACCTGAAGGCCGGCTGCTACGCGGTGATAGACATCGCCTTCCCCGCGGAGGGAGAGAAGCGGATTGCCTGCCGGAACGCGCTGACCTCCCTGGCGGAAATGAGCGGCGGCGGCGTTTATGTGTGCGGCGCGCCGAAGGGGGCCCGGGCACTGGTGCTGGGCGACAATCCGGAGGATACGGAGGAGAGGGCCTATTCCTTTGCCAACTCGGCCATGCACCTGCCGGAGCTGAGCCAGGAAAAGCGGCTGCTGATCTCCGTGGGAGAAACGGTAACGGATTTCCATGATATCCGCCAGTCCATGAAAGGCGCCCGGCACGCCCGGCACCTGCAGGGCCCGGAGGCCAACGAGGAGCGGCGGATCATCGGCGTCAACGAAACCAACAGCCAGCTGCAGCCCCTGTCTGAAACCGAACTGAGTCCCCTGTATGAACGGCTGCAGTACGCCTCCGAGGAAGAGGTGGAGCCGATCCTGACAGAGTATACCCGGTCCCTGGATCCCGCGCTGGCGCTGGGCTACCTGCGGGTGGCCGGCCTGCTGGCGGCGCGCAGGATTATCCAGGAGGGAGAAGGGGTTCCCAAAGAAGTCCTGTCCGACGATAAGGTGGAGGAAACTTTGCGGACTGAAGGAGAGGAAGGTTTCCGCCTGCTGTCTGAGCTGCTGCGCAAGGCCATCGCCTTCCGCAACCGGAACCGGGCGGGATACGGCGATCCGACCATCAGCCGGGCCCGGGCATACCTTTCCGAGCATTACGCGGATCCGAACCTGATGCTGCAGGACGTGGCCGGGGAGGTTCACCTGTCCCAGAGCCATTTCTCCACGGTTTTCGCCCAGGAAACGGGCCTGACCTTTACCCAGTACCTGACGGCACTGCGGATCGGCAAAGCGAAGGAACTGCTGGAGGCGACGGAGATGCGTTCCTCCCAGATCGCGCAGGAAGTGGGGTACAACGATTCCCATTATTTCAGCTATCTGTTCAAGAAAACCACGGGGATGACCCCCAGCGAGTACCGCCGGACGAACCGGACCGGAGAATAAAAAAACAAACTTCGGGAAAAGGATTTCGAACAGAAGCCGGATGCCGGAATGGCAGAAACGGAAAAAAACAAACCAAAACAATAATCCTCTGTATTTCAAATACAGGGGATTATTTTTATACTTTAACCAACATGGCAGGGATGCCAAAAATAGAAATGGAGGTTTTTACCCATGAAGAAACTGTTGGCTCTGGTTATCGCACTGGTGATGGTGCTGGCCGCTACTTCCGCTTTCGCGGACGGACTGCTGAAAATCGGTTATGTTCAGGTTGGACATGAATCTGACTGGCGTATGGCGAACACCCAGAACTACTATGATGTGTTCACTGAAGACGCGGGCTTCGAACTCGAACTGATCGACTGCGACAACGACCACGCTCTGCAGCTGGCCAAGGTTCGTGAGTTCGTTCAGAAGGACTTCGACTACATCGTTATCGACCCGATCCAGACCGCTGGCTGGGACGATGTTCTGAAGGAAGTCCAGGATGCCGGTATCCCCTGCATCATCGCTGACCGTTCCGTGGACGCTTCCCCTGATCTGTACACCACCGCTGTGGGTACCGACATGACCGCTGAAGGCGTGACCGCCGGTAAGTGGCTGGAAGAATACCTGGCCGGCAAGGCTGCCAAGATCCTGGTGATCGAAGGCTCCACCGGTTCCTCCGCTGCCATCGGCCGTGCCGAAGGCTTCAACCAGGTTGCTGCTGAGCATCCCGAATGGGAAATCCTGGCCAGCCAGGACGGCGACTTCACCCAGAACGGCGGACAGGCTGTCATGGAAGACTTCATCAAACGCTTCCCCGAGTTCGACGTGGTTGTGTGCCACAACGATAACGAAGCTTATGGCGCCATGGACGCTATGGACGCTGCCGGCATCAAGTACGGCGTTGGCGAAAAGATCATCATCTCCTTCGACGCCACCAAGGAAGGCCTGACCCGCACCCTGAACGGCCAGATCCTGTGCAACGTGGAATGCAACCCCATCCAGGCTGTTATCGTCATGAACGTTATCAACAAGCTGCAGGCCGGCGAAGAGGTTGAAAAGTTCACCCTGGTTCCCGACGAAGGCTTCTGCGCTCCCGGAATCGAAAGCTCTATCGTGACCGTGATGACCGACGAAGTGCTGGCTGCCCGCAAGTATTAATCAGTCAAACAGCAGCCGGTTCTGCGAAGAAACAAGAGACACTCAGCGGAAGGAACCGGAAGGTTCCTTCCGCCTTTGATGTTAAAACCGCCATTTCAAAAAACGAGTATACCAGGCCCTGCGGACGGTTGTACTGCCGCGGCAGGGATGATAAAATGAATAAAAAACAAAATCCGGAACAAACACGAGAAAGGGATAGCAGTCATGAGCAATGAAGTGATCCTCAGCATGCGCGGAATCTGCATGACCTTTCCGGGCGTAAAGGCACTGAGCAATGTGGACTTTACGCTCAGGAAGGGTGAGATTCACGCGCTGATGGGGGAAAACGGCGCGGGAAAATCCACCCTGATCAAGTGCCTGACGGGCGTCAACGACTTTGAAAAGGGCGAGATCTTCATGGGGCCGGAACAACGGCCCATCCGGAACCATTCCACCCTGGAAGCCCAGAAGAACGGGATTGCCACGGTGTACCAGGAGGTAAACCTCTGTCCCAACCTGAGCGTGGCGGAGAACCTGTTTATCGGCCGTGAACCGCTGACAAAGCTGGGCACCATCAACCACAAGGCGATGATGGCCCGGGCACGGGAACTGATGAAGAAACTGGACATCCAGGTGGACGTTACCCAGGCGCTGGAAAACTACTCCATTGCCCTGCAGCAGATGATCGCCATCGCCCGGGCAGTGGATATGGACAGCAAGGTGCTGATCCTGGACGAGCCGACCTCCTCCCTGGACGATAACGAAGTGGAAAAGCTGTTCAGGATGATGCGCTCCCTGCGGGAACAGGGCATCGGCATCATCTTCGTGACCCACTTCCTGGAGCAGGTGTACGCGGTCTGCGACCGGATTACCGTGCTGCGGAACGGCCAGCTGGTAGGCGAGTATGAAATCTCCGACCTGCCCCGGCTGAAGCTGGTGGCTGCCATGATGGGCAAGGACTTTGACGATCTGCAGTCCATCAAGTCCAAAGAGGATGAAGCGGTGTCCGACGAGGTGCTGATTGACGCGAAGGGATTGAGCCATGCGCGGAAGATCAAACCCTTTGACCTGGACATCCATAAGGGCGAAGTGATCGGCCTGACGGGCCTGCTGGGCAGCGGCCGGAGCGAACTGGCCCGATGCATCTATGGCGCGGACAAAGCCCAGACCGGTACCCTGAAGGTGAAGGGAAAAGAAACGAAAATCAACGCGCCGATTGACGCCATGAGGCTGGGCATGGGCCTGCTGCCGGATGACCGGAAGGCGGAAGGTATTGTGGAAGACCTGTCCGTCCGTGAAAACATCATGCTGGCCATGCAATCCCTGGCCGGAGTGGTCAAAAAGATCCCGATGGAAAAGCAGATGGAGATCACAAAGAAGTTCATTGATCTGCTGGACATCAAAACACCCAGCACTGAGACGCTGGTCAAGCAGCTGTCCGGCGGCAACCAGCAGAAGGTGATTATCGCCCGGTGGCTGGCTACGGATCCTGATTTCCTGATCCTGGACGAGCCCACCCGCGGTATCGACGTCGGTACGAAAACGGAGATCCAGAAGCTGGTGGTGGAACTGGCCCGGCAGGGAAAGAGCGTGATCTTTATTTCCTCCGAAATCGAGGAAATGCTGCGCACCTGTAACCGCCTGGAAGTGCTGCGCGACGGGGAAAAAGTGGGCGAACTGACCGAGAACCTGAACCAGGAATCGGTGATGAGAGTCATTGCCGGAGGTGAACGGAGTTGAAAAGAGTAATGGATTGGCTGAAAAAGGTTTCCAAGAAGCCGCTTTTCCTGCCGCTGTTCAGCGTTTTCCTGGTGCTGGTCATCAACGTGGTGTATGACGCGGTCCAGGGGAATTACATTTTCGAATTCTTCAAGTTTGAACTGAAGGAAGGCGCCCTGTACGGCCGGATCATCGATATTCTCAACCGCGGCAGCGAGGCGGCCATCCTGGCCATCGGCATGACGCTGGTGGTATCCGCTTCCGCCGGTACGGATATTTCCGTCGGTTCCGTGATGAGCCTGGCGGGCAGCCTGTGCTGCATGCTGCTGGCCGGCTTCGGCGTGACGCATGTCCGGGAACTGAGCGAACTGCAGACACCGATTTTTGTCGGCGTGATCGCCGGTATTGCCGTAGCGGGCCTGTGCGGTCTGTTTAACGGCTTCCTCGTAGCGAAGATGAAGATCCAGCCCATGGTGGCTACCCTGATCTTCTTTACGGCGGGCCGCGCCATCGGCCTGCTGCTGACGAACAACAAGATGGTTTACGTCCACCTGGACGAGTTCAAGGTGTTCGGCGGCAAACTGTGGATTTTCCCTACGCCGACGCTTATCGCCGCAGCCTGTATCCTGATCATGGCGCTGATCCTGAAAACCACCTCCCTGGGCATGTATGTGCAGTCGGTGGGTATCAATCCCAAGGCATCCCGGATCGCGGGCATCAACTCCGTGGCGATCATCCTGCTGTGCTACGTGATCTGCGGCCTGTTCTCCGGTGTGGCGGGCATTGTGGCTACATCCCGTATCTATTCGGCAGACTCCAACAATATCGGCCTGAACCTGGAACTGGACGCCATCCTGGCGGTAGCCCTGGGCGGCAACAGCCTGGGCGGCGGCCGGTTTAACCTGGCAGGCTCCGTAATCGGCGCCTACACCATCCAGGCCATTACAACGACCATGTACGCCCTGGGCGTCGCCAAGGCCCAGGCTCCCGTCTACAAGGCCATCATCGTGATCCTGATCGTGGTGGTGCAGTCCCCGGCGGTGAAAGCTTATTTCGCGCACCGCAAGGCACAGAAGGAAGGCAGCCTTGCTGCCGCGGGGAGGGTTTGAGCAAAATGGAAAAGACAGCGATCAAGACAAAGAAAAACCTCAACAGCCACACTATACTGCTGTGGATTACCGTAGGCCTGTTCATCCTGCTGTACGCGGCCGGATACTTCATGTACGGATTCGGCGAGAACGCGAAGGGCTTTGAAAAGCTTCAGAACTTCCTGGATATTTTCCGCACCAATGCGGCCCTGATCTGCATTGCCTGCGGCATGACCTGCGTGATGCTGACCGGCGGCATCGACATTTCCGTGGGTTCCCTGGTGGCCATGGACTGTATGATCCTTTCCGTGGGCATGGAAAACAGCGGGATTTCCCCCACGCTGCTGGTGCCTTTCGTCCTGCTGATCGGCATTGTATTCGGCGCTGTTCAGGGCTATCTGATCGGCTATCTGGGGATCCAGCCCTTCATCGTGACCATGGCGGGCATGTTCTTTGCCCGCGGCATGACGGCCATGATCTGCACGGACCAGGTGAACATCACCGCCCAGAACTGGTTCAAGGACCTGGCGGCGGTCAAGGTGTATATGCCCTTTGAGCTGGGCGCGGTGGTGAACAAGCGGGGTGTGAAGATGGTCCCGTATGTGAACATTCCGGTGGTTATCGCGCTGGTGGTTGTGATCCTGGTATTCCTGATGCTGCGCTACACCCGGACGGGCCGCAGCATGTACGCGGTGGGCGGCAACCAGCAGAGCGCCGCCCTGATGGGCCTGAACACGAAACGGACCAAGATGATCACCTACATCCTGTCCTCCTTCCTGTGCTCCATCGGCGGCATCCTGTACTGCATGAACACCATGTGCGGAACCACCACCCAGGCGCTTGGCCTGGAAATGAAGGCCATCTCCTCCGCGGTTATCGGCGGTACGCTGCTGACCGGCGGCGTGGGCAATGTGTTCGGTTCCTTCGTGGGCGTGCTGATCAACGGTACGATCAACAGCCTGGTGAGCTTCAACGGAGAACTGACCCGGCTGGGCGGCACGGTGCCCAATGTGGTATCCGCCTTCCTGCTGTTCCTGTTCATCATGCTGCAGGCGGTATTCGCCAAGCTGCGGGAGAGGAAACAGTAAACAGCATCATACAGCAAAAGGCCGTATCCGGAAATCCGGATACGGCCTTTTTACACGCTGTCTTTATTCATCCGCGAAAATGATATCATCCCGGAGCCGATAGAGGGTGGCCCCGCATTTTTTCCGGCAGAAGAAACCGACCCACTCGTCAATGGAAAGTTCGCAGTCATACATGACTTTTCCGTAGCGCAGGCCGTTGATCCGCTTGCCGCTCCGGTTGCTCTCCAGGGAACGGACAGTATCGGTTTCCGGATCGTAATCCGACATGAAAATGGCACTGTGGGCACCCTTGCCGCCGGAGTAATCGCCGGTCATCTGGAAATAATCGCCCTTCCGGGTCTGTTTCATGAATTCCCTGGCCAGTTCGATGTTCTCCGCTTTGGAAAGCTGTTTGTCATACAGGAACTGGGCGGCGACTTCAAAGGGGTTGCCGTCGGAAGCGGCAATATCCTCCCAGCAGTAGCCGTAAGCATAGGGTCGGCATTTCTTTTCCGGCAGGTTGTTGGGAATCTTCAGCTCCACGTCCGGGAACTCCGCCATGCGGTAACTGCCGCGGGTCTGGCGGAAAAGATGAACGGTGAAGTTCTTGCAGACATAGATATCACCCTTGTAATGGGCCCGCTGAAGCTTGCCGTCGGCTTTGTCATAAAGCTCCTTGCCCAGAGCAATGATATCATTGATAAAGGCGTCCCGGGCAGTGCCAGGGGCGTCTTCATCATCCGTAAAATCAGCGGTTGTATCTTCAGAAAGGAAATCCCCGTCCAGGGAAACCTCCTCCACTTCCTCTTCACCGCAAACCGCCGCAGGGAAGAGAGAGACCAGGAAGAGGAATACCAGCAGGAATGAAACACTCCTGCGCAGGGTGAAAGACATCAGACAGTTTCTCCTTCGATCAGCTTACCGGTGACCGTAACCTGCTTCGGAATATGATTGTCCGGATACTCAATCGAGTCGATCAGCAGACTGAACACTTCCCTGGCAATCCGTTGTGTATCCTGGCAGTAGGTGGTCAGGCGGGGAGCAATCATCTGGCTCAGCATGATGCCGTCGAAACCGACCAGGCTGATATCCTGCGGGACTTTGATCCCCTGGGCATCCAGCAGCCAGAGCGCTCCGAGGCAACTGTAGTCATCCGGACAAAGCACACAGGTGGGCTTTTCCTTCTGCTGCAGCAGTCCCTGAATAAATTTAACACAATCGGCAGGATTATGGAAGTGCCCTTCGCAGACATAATCCACAGGCACGCGGATGCCCAGCTCCGCGCAGATTTTGTAGAAGCCGGCAAGACGCTCACGGCTGACAGCGCCCTTTTCGCCCTGAATGAAGGCGATCCTGCGGTGACCGCGGGCATAAACATGACGGACGATCTGCTCCATGCTCTTCCGGTTGTCACTGGTGACGCAGTCCACACCGTCGTAGACATGGTCCACGATGACGGTGGGGATACTGCTGGTGGCCAGACGGATGATGCCGGCGGATTCAAAATCGGCCTGCACAACGATGACACCGTCCAGACTGCGCTGCCGCGCATGCTCATAATAATTGCCCTCGGAGGAACCGCCCCGGCCGATGAAGGTGAGGTCATAGCCGTTGCGTTCCGCTTCCAGGCGCAGTTCATCAAAAAGAGAACTGAAATATTCATGATTCATCCGGTCTTCATAGATGATGCCGATGTTATTGGTTTTGCTGGTCTTCAGCACTTTGGCGGTCGTGTTCGGGTAGTAACCCATATCCCTGGCTGTCTGGACAATGAACGCGGTCCTCTCCCTGCTTTCGCTTGTTAATCCGTTCAGAGCCCGGGAAACCGTTGCAACCGATACACCGCACACCTCTGCTATGTCTTTCAGCCTGACCATGATCGAATGAATCCTCCCTCCGCAAAACGGAAATCGTTTGCTGTTTTTTCATCATTTTACAGCAGAATGTAACCAACGTCAACAGTTTTTGCAAAAATTACGTAACTGAATATGCGGAAGTGTCATGTAACAATTAATTTGCATAAAAAAAGAAGACCTCAGCGGAGGTCTTCCCTGCGAATAAACCGGGCCAGCGGCTGATAAATCAGCATGGCGATGATTTCTGTCACAACCAGTTCGGCCAGCATATACCAGCCATTATAGAGGAAGGAATACAGCCAGGGGCTGGTCATGGTCATATTCATGAAGGTTTCAGGCATCCATTCACCCCAGATCCAGACACCGGTCAGCAGATGGCAGGCAAAGCGCAGGACAAAGGTTACCGCGATGCCGACAGCCATACTTCCGCGGCTTTTTCCGATCACTTTATCAAAGACGCCGGAGAAACCGATGACGGTATAGGCAATAATATAGTCCAGCAGGATGATTCCAACCGCCATGATGAAACTGGTGGCATAGCCTACATTATCCAGACCGAGCAGCAGCTGGATGGCGCTGTAGACAAAAGCTGTGGGAATGCCCCACTTCCATCCCCAGCGGTGACTGATCAGGACAAGGGGAAGCATACTTGCAATGGTTACGCCTCCGCCGAAGGGAAGATCAATCTTCAGCAGGCTGAGCACAGTGCCCAGGGCGATCAGGACCGCGCTCTCGGTCAGTTTACGGGTCAGGTTCTTATTCATGTTTTTTCCTCCTTTTTCCGGTTCTGCGGACATAAGAAAATCCCCCATGTGCGGCAACATGCGGGAAGCGGTTTGGATTGGTGACGGCCGCTTCCCTACGGTAGGATTACCTACACAGGTTCCAAGGGTCGGGCGTTCGCCCTCTCAGCCGGAAACCGGCCCCCCCAGCGTCAATGTTCGCAACGGAACAGCGTCATTATATCACCCGGCATCTGTTTGTCAACAGACCCGGAGAGCTTTTCCGTATTGGAGTTCTTGACTTTTTGAACGGACGGCATTACCCTGTTCACCGGATCGGAAAGACAGAAACGGAATGCAGTTTATAACAAGAAAGTCATTTTTACGCGCAGAAACCGCGAAAGGAAGGAACAACCGGTGGCAAGATGCGTCATTGTCGGCGGAGCAGGGATTGGCTGCTATCAGCGGATCCGGGACAGCCTGAGGGAGGATGACTGGTTTGTCTACTGCGACGGCGGACTGAATCATCAGCGGGAGCTCGGCCGGAAACCGGATCTGATTGTCGGGGATTTTGATTCCCACGAAAGACCGGTTACCGACACGGAAACCATCGTGCTGCCCCGGGAAAAGGATGATACGGATACGGTGTACGCGGTGAAGGAAGCCATCCGGCGCGGATTCCGGGATTTTCTCCTGATCGGCGTCACAGGGGAAAGGTTTGACCATACCTTCGGCAACGTATCGCTGCTGCTGTACCTGGATTCCCAGGGGATTCCCGCCCGCATCCTGGACGATTACTCCGAGATGAGCATTGTGTCCCGGAAGGAAGCGGAAGTAAAGGGAGACTGTTCCTGGTTCTCCCTGCTGAACATCAGCGGCACCGCAAGGGGAATCACCATCCGGGGAGCAAAGTATCCGCTGGAGAACGGGGAAATTTCCTGCGAATACCAGTACGGTATCAGCAACGAAGTGCTTCCGGGAGAGACCGCCCGGATCTCCGTGCGGGAGGGAAGACTCTTGCTGGTACGGGTCTTCTGAAGAGCTGATTGTTTGTTTGCTGTTTTTTCAGGGGCGGACTCTTGACGGAGGCCAGGTTTCGTAATACGATTGCGGTGCAATGATGGAGATCCAGTAAGGGAACAGATATTCCGCACAGAGAGCTGCCGGGCGGTGTGAGGCAGCCGGGCCTGTTTACCTGAAATACTCTCCGGAGCTGTGATCTGAATCCCGTTCGGGTAGTAGGAAAACCGGGCGCGCCCGATACAGCGCAAAGGATATGAAAGTATCCGGAGGCCGGTTCCGTACGGAACGGCAAAAACGAGGTGGTACCGCGGAATAATTTCGCCCTCTGCGTCCGAAAGGACACAGAGGCTTTTTTATTGCACGGCACCGCAGAAAGAAGGAGTATTATGGCATTCGGTGATCTGGCTCTCAAACTTGGCATGCTGCTGGTTTTCTTCGGCGTCATGGTCTATGTGGGCTTCTACTGCAGGAAGCATTCCACGGACGTGAACGGCTTCGTGCTCGGCGGACGGAGCGTCGGCCCCTGGCTGACGGCTTTTGCCTACGGCACCTCCTATTTTTCCGCCGTTATCTTTGTCGGCTATGCCGGACAGTTCGGCTGGAAGTTTGGTATTGCCGCCACCTGGGTCGGTATCGGCAACGCCCTGATCGGTTCGCTGATGGCCTGGGTAATCCTCGGACGGCGCACCCGGATCATGACCCAGCATCTGTCCAGTGCGACGATGCCGGATTTCTTCGAGAAGCGCTTCTCCGCGACTTCCCTGAAGATTGCCGCTTCCATTATTATCTTTATCTTCATGATTCCCTATACCGCATCGCTGTATAACGGCCTGAGCCGGCTTTTCCGGATGGCGTTCAACATCGATTATTCCGTCTGCGTGATCGTGATGGCTGTACTGACCGCCATCTACGTGATTGTGGGCGGCTATATGGCGACGGCCGTGAATGACTTTATCCAGGGCATTATCATGCTGGTGGGTATTGTTGCGGTCATCGGAGCAGTGCTGGGCAGCAAGGGCGGCTTCATGGCCTCCCTGGAAGGCCTATCCGCGGCAAAGGATACCAGCGAAGGCTTCGCGAACGGCACCGTTCCGGGCATCTTCAATTCCTTCTTCGGACCGGATCCGCTGAGCCTGCTGGGCGTTGTGCTGCTCACCTCCCTGGGCACCTGGGGCCTGCCGCAGATGGTCGGCAAGTTCTACGCGATCAAGAGCGAGGGTTCCATTCATAAAGGAACCATCATTTCCACCTTCTTCGCGATCGTGGTCGCGGGCGGCTGCTACTTCCTGGGCGGCTTCGGACGCCTCTTCGCAGCGGAACTCGGCGCCGCGGAAGGTGGCAGCCCGGCGGGCGGATTCGACAACGTGATTCCGACCATGCTGCAGACGCTGTCTCCCTTCCTGATCGCCGTTGTGATCATCCTGGTGCTTTCCGCTTCCATGTCCACCCTGTCCTCCCTGGTGCTGACCTCCTCCTCCACGGTGACGCTGGACCTGCTCAAGGGACGCGTAATCAAGGACATGGATGAAAAGAAGCAGCTGCTGATCATGCGGGTGCTGATCGTAGTCTTCATCGTGATTTCCGCCGCACTGGCCATTGTGCAGGCCAATTCCAGCGTAGCTTTCATCGCACAGGCGATGGGCGTCAGCTGGGGCGCCATGGCGGGCGCTTTCCTGGCTCCCTTCCTCTACGGCCTGTACTGGAAGCGCACCACGAAGGTGGGCTGCTGGGCTTCCATGCTCTTCTCCTCCGTATTCATGATCATCGACATGCTGGCCAACCTGAAGGTGCTGAACATCAGCCTCGGGTTCCTGCAGTCCCCGATCAACGCGGGCGCCTTCTGCATGATCGCCGGCCTGATCCTTGTACCGCTGTTCAGCCTGATTTCCAGGGCGCCGGATCAGGACACCGTGGCTCACATCTTCTCCTGCTATGAGCGGAAGGTGATTGTGACCGCGAAAGACTCCATTGAAACTGACGCGGAAGGCTGAAAAACAAGATATCGTACCTGATCAGGAGGAAGCATCCCGGGATGCTTCCTCTTGTGATATAAGGATGATTATGGTAAAATATCGCTCACCGGGCCGCTGTGCGGCAAGCGGATCATAACGGAAAGAATGGTGTTTACTGGGCATGAAAAAGATACTTCGAAAGCTGTTTGCGACGCTGATTCTGGCAGCCTTCCTGTGCACACAGGCGGCGTCTGCTCTTGGCGGAGAGCTTCCGAGCCTTGATTTTTCCGACAGGAATTATCTGCTGCCTGTGGACTTTGCCATTCTGGACCAAAGAGCGATTGAAGAAAACTATACGGAAAACGGCTACCAGGACAGCACAATCGCGGTTGTGATCGAATCCGGCCGGTTTGAAGACCGCTGCGATTACTGGACCGCGGATATCACCATCAAGGATCCTTCCCAGATCCGGACTTCCGCTGCCAAGGGGGATTTCCGGAGCAAGGGTACCCGCGACGGACTGGAACTGTGCAATATCCTGAACGCGGTGCTGGGTCTGAACGGCGACTTTGTGAACGGCACGGAGAAGCTGGACTTCGGCTATGTGGTGCGCCAGGGCGTGCTGTTCAGGGATAACCTGGATACCGCCGGACGGTGGAACAGCCACCTGATGGATGTGCTGGCGATCGACGAAGACGGTGATTTTCATATTATCCGCCGGGCGAAATCCGGTGACATCGCGGAGATGAAGGCGGACGGAAAACGTATTATGAACTCCTTCTGCTTCGGCCCCGCGCTGGTGGTGGACGGTGAAACGGTACAGGATTTTGACGGCGCGGATACCTGGATGAACATGGGACGGGAGTATGAGCGCCAGCGGATCGCCTTCTGCCAGGTAGAGAAGCTGCATTACAAGGTGGTCTGCTGCAGCGGACCCTATACGAACACCAGCACCCTGATGAAGAGCACAGGCCTGACGCTGACGGATTTTACCCGCCTGGTCGGGCAGCAGGGTGTGAAGACCGCCTACAACCTGGACGGCGGGGATTCCTCGCTACTGTATTTCCACGGAAAACGGATCAACGAGAAGCCGAACCAGTCTATCCGCAAGCTGCAGGATGTGATCTATTTTGTTTCGGCAGAGGGGCTGTAAACCATGGAAGAAAACATGACGCTGATCCTTGGACTGTATGCCGCGGGGCTGGCGGTTTCCGGCCTCCTGTTTGCATACCGCCTGGGAAAGGCCGGTGAAAAGCGCCTGTGCGCGCTGATCGGGATGATTCTGGGGCTTCCGCTGGCATATGCCGGCGCGAAGCTCTTTTTCCTGCTGCATAACGCGGGCCTGGATCTCCGGAACTGGTCCGCGGAAACCATGTTCCTGCCCCGGTGGGAGGAACTTTCCTTTGCGGGCGGCTGCCTGGGCTTTGTGCTGGGCATCCGGGTTGCGGCCGGAATCCTCCGGGTTCCCGGCGGGAAGGCGCTGGATCTGTTTGCCGTGCCCGGCTGCATCCTGATCATCTTTGCCCGGATGGCGGAAGCAGGGATGGAAACCATCGGCCAGGGGGATATGCCCTCCTTCCTGCCGGAGGTATTTCCCTTTGCGCTGAAGGACGCCTGGGGAGCCAGTCTCGCGGTGTTCACGCTGGAGGCAATCACGGCGGCAGGCTGCGCCGTATGGCTCCTGATTTCCGAAAAGCGACAGGCGGGTGTCAAAGGCGCTTTTGAGAAGGCCTGTATTGTCCTGTGCAGCCTGCAGCTGTTCCTGGAAATGCTGATCGTCAATTACTGGATTCCGTTCATTATCAGCTTTATCCACCTGGATCAGGTGATCTGTGCGGTGATCCTGCTGATCCTGGTAATCCGCCTGTCCGTAAGGATCAAAAAAGCAGGGCCTGCCATTGTGACAGCCCTGCTGATGGGCCTGAACGCGCTGATGCAGTTCGTCCAGGACAAACCGTATTTGTTCCCGCTGCCGGAAAGTGTGGACGCCGGCACGCTGGCCATTATCGTTTTCGCCCTGTGCTCCGCCGGCATGATCGCCGCGGGAGTCCGGGCAGCGGGGAAGAATCAGTCCAGATTATCGAAGGGTTCGTAAGCCTGGGGCTTGTCCAGCAGCTGATAGCTGAACATATGCGCCAGGGTGTCATAGCGGTGGTGGTGACGCCACTGACCGCCGCAGTTTACATGGGTATTGTTGATCACGCAGTCCGGAAGCTGTTCCTGCAGTTCCCGGACTTTGTTTTTATCAATGGGCTTGCCCGTTCCGTCACAGCCGTAAAGGTAAAGCCGGCGAAGGCTTTTCAGCCCGGAGAGCGGAGACAGGTCCTTGATATAGCTGGTGGAGATGTTCAGGTCCACCAGTTTGGTGCAGTTGGCCAGCGGAGCAATATCCGCCACGTTGCTCTTGCAGATTTCCAGGTACTCCAGATCCTTCATTTCCCCGATGGGGGAGATATCGACGTAAGGCTTTTTTTCACCCCGCTGCCAGATGTTGAAGGAAATGATCAGCACCCGCAGTTTCGGGCAGTACCTCAGGAAGGACAGGTCGTCAATGGAATTGTTGTGACCCAGGTCCAGCGCCAGCAGGTCAGGACAGTACTTCAGGATTTCCCAGATATCCTGGCCATGGGAGGTGCAGGAAAGATTGTGCTGGGTGGAGAAGGCTGTCTGGTCCGTGCGGAGGCGGTGCGGGGGACGGTCCTTCCGTTCCGTGTTCTTGCAGGGAATGAGGATGGTCCAGCCGAACCGGATCTGCGGATATTTCTCACCCAGGTACAGAACCCGGTCCACCGGGATATCGGTGGCAAACATATCCAGACGGGTCAGGGAAGGCAGCTGCTGCAGAAAGGTCTCCAGAGCCGCATAGGCTTCATCCGTGTCCGGCAGCTTTAATTCGCCCAGGTCGAGTTCCACGGCGTCCGGAGACGCGGAAAAGGTCTGGCTGCCGACAGACAGGGTGATCTCTTCACCCAGGACGGCACCGCAGGCCAGGACCAGGCAGAAGCAAAGCAGCAGGGAAACCAGGGATTTCAGATTCATAAACAGGAACCTCCGGGTATCATTCTTCGGAATCGGTATCCGTGCCGTCCGCACGGGTATAGAGAACAGCGGCGCCGTCCAGCCCGGTCAGCAGCAGGTTGTTGTGGTCGGCAGAAAGGGAAACCCTGCCGTAGAAACCGCCGTCAAAGCTGACGATGCCGTGGGAGCTGCCGGCGGTCACCAGGGTGAGCCAGACCTCACCGGTATCGTCCCCGGTCAGGTAGCTGGTAACGGTCATGCCCGCCTTGGCCAGCTCCCCGGGGAAGACAAAAAGGTTAACCGGCTTGACAGGATCACTGATTTTGTTCAGCGCCATGGCGGTCTGCGGAAGATAACGCCAGACAACCTTCCAGGTGCCTGTCAGCAGTTCAGTGTATTCCTCAACCTTGTTTTCCGCTGAAACAACCGGAATCAGCGAAAACAGGCAGAACATGAGAGCCAGAAGAAAAGAAGCCGTTTTTTTCATGCCTGAACACCCCCTGAAATGGAATCATATCATTATATCATGAACCTGTAAACTAAAGGTGCAAATATGGTGCAATCGAAAATGCAAATTTGTTACAAATGTTTGACAAAAACAGAACAAGGTGATAAAATCTTTATGTTTTGAAGAATATCTTTGGAGGTATTTAACCAATGAAAAAACTGCTGAGTATGATCCTTGCTTTCATACTGATTTTCAGCATGTCTGCGGCTCTCGCGGAGCCGACCGTTATCGACGGTCTTGCATCCCGGAATATCAAGATCAATGAAGCCGGCCTGAATCCGTCCGCGGATGAAATGATCGGCCAGATGATCAGCCCCACCACCGGCCGGAAGCTGGATGAAATCGAAGCTCCGGAAGGATTTGTCGGAACCGCCGTGACCGGCGACTATCAGCCGATCCTGGTTCAGATTTCCAATGCCGGCGGCAGCGTGAACGTGGACTCCAAGGGCAGACCCACCACCGCTCCGGTGAACGCGAACTATGCCGATGTGGTGTACGAAGCCTGCCAGGCGAACTCCGCCAACGGCGGCAGCCTGACCCGTTTCAGCATGCTCTTCTCCGATACCGTTCCGGATTATGTGGGCTTTGTCCGCAGCACCCGTGCCACCCATCCGAGAATCCGTCAGGAATGGGACTGCGCGTTTGTGACGTCCGGTTACTCTTCCGCGGATGTTCCGAAGGAGTGGCAGCGCTTCGACGTGATGAGCCCCCAGAAGGCCACGCCGGACAACCCCGGACTGGTCTACGTGCAGAACTTCCCGAAGGTGTGGGCCAAGTACATGTTCCACTGCACCAACATATTCGACGCCAACGACCATGTGTACCAGCTGGCGAACATTGTGCAGAACGTGATTCCGAAGGACCATGTTCCCGCCAACCACACCTTCAAATTCACGGATGAAGTTCCCGCCGGCGGCGACTCCGGTGAGATCGTCTATGTTTCCTTCGGCGGCGGCACCAAGACCGACAGCCGTCTGGAATATGATGAGGAAAACAACGAATACATCCGCTACATCCCGATTGACGGCAAGGACGACTTTGCCTACCGCACCCAGACCCTGGTGAACCCGAAGCTGACCGCGAAGAATGTGAACGGCGCGAAGCTGACCATGGTGGATCCGGATGACCGCGTATACGGCGAACTGATCACCTTCACCAACGTTATCGTCCAGGGCATCAAGATGAACTGGTTCGGCAGCGAACGTCCCGATCCCGAACTGACCGGCAAGGGCAACGCCGACTATTTCATCGGCGGCAAACACTATACCGGCATGTGGGAACGGAAGGACTACAACAGCCGCACGGTGTTCTACGGCGAAGACGGCAACGAAATCGAACTGATGCGCGGCAAGACCCTGATCATCCTGATGGACTACAACAGCAAGGGCAGAAGCGTAAAATACGAATAATCCCCGAAGACGGGATTCCGGGAACCACTGCAAAGTGGTTCCTTTTTCTTAAGAACAGGCGCTGCAGCATCCTGCAGTATTATGAAGAAGGATATCAGGGGACAGGCCGGTACCACGGCGGCTCCGGATATACCGGAAGGAAAAAACATGAAGAAGCTGACTGGATTGTTCCTGGTACTGGCCCTGATCCTGTGCGCGGCGTTTGCCGCGGCGGAGCCGAAAGCGATTGACGGTGTTACGCCCAGGGAGATTGAGGTGAAGCCGGCAGGCCTGAACCCGTCCGCGGAGGAAATGATCGCGATGGGCATCAGTCCGACCACCGGCCGGAAACTGAGCGGGATCCAGGTGCCGGAAAGTTTTGCCGGCGCGGCGGTGACCGGAAAATACACCCCCTTCATGGTTCAGATCTCCAATGCCAACAACGGCGTGGGGACGGTGGCGGGAGGACTGTACGCGCCCGCGCCGGTGAACGGCTCCTACGCGGACGTGGTCTATGAGGCCTGCCAGCGGAAGGGCGGCGCCGAAACCCGCATGAGCATGATTTTTTCCGATACGATTCCGGATTATGTGGGCTTTGTGCGCAGTACGCGCGCAACTCATCCGCGGATCCGGCAGGAATGGAACGCGTTTTTCTGCACCTCCGGCTACACCAAGGCGGATGTGCCGGACGAGTGGCGGATCCTGGGCGTAAAGAACCCGATGTCCAAGAACCGGAACGAAAAGGATCCGGGCGTGGTCTATGTGGGCGACGCGGGGGAAAACAAACCCTGGAAGAAGTACGTCAGACGCCTGAGGGGCATCAAGGACGCCAACAGTGAAGTGTTCCTGCTGAAGGACCTGCTGGAGAACGTGGTTCCGAAGGACCATGTGCCGGCAAACCATACCTGGAAATTCACGGACGAGCTGCCCACAGAAGGGGATAACGCTTCCATTGTATATGTAACCTTCGGGAGCCAGTACGATTCCGACAGCCGCCTGGAGTATGACCCGGACGACAACGTGTATATCCGCTA
This sequence comes from uncultured Eubacteriales bacterium, assembly GCA_900315675.1. GTDB lineage: Bacteria > Bacillota > Clostridia > Christensenellales > Aristaeellaceae > Aristaeella. The sequence goes on along the minus strand of OMZY01000006.1, from coordinate 97,903 downwards.
TATGTCCGTGAAGAAATCCGTGGATATGCCCTACCGGGAGACCACGCTGATCGGCGCGGAAAATGTGGACGACAAGCTGAGCGACGGGCGGATTGCCCGCAGGGTTGCCTATGAGGACCGCGTGCCCGGGAACACCATCACCTTCAGCAACGTGATTGTCCAGGGCATCACGATGAAATGGCGGGGCGGCGCACGGCCGGATCCCGTGCTGACCGGCCGGGGAAACGCCGATTACTTTATGGGCGGCAAGCATATCGCCGGTGTATGGGAACGGGAGGATTATGACCACCGCACGGTTTTCTACGGACCGGACGGAAATGAGATCGAAATGCAGCGGGGACGTACGCTGATCATCCTGATGGGATACAACAATTCGGGTACCGGCGTCAGCTACGAATAAGGCGCTGCGGAGGGCCGCCACGGGCCAATATGTGACCGGATGACACAGGAAGAGTAATTAATCGTTACAGGTTTTGCAATAGTATGTAACAAACCCTTGATTTTTTCTAATAAGTATTATACAATTCGTACAGTATTGGTTACGAAAGGGTGTTTTCAGTGGGTAAAAGGATCCTCCTGGTGGACGACGAACCTCTGATCCTGAAGGGCCTGAAATATACGCTGGAACAGGAAGGTTACGAGACGGACAGTGCCATGGACGGAGAAGAGGCCCTGTCCAAGTTTGAGACGGGTTCTTTTGACCTGATCCTTCTCGACGTGATGCTTCCGAAGCTGGACGGTATTGCTGTCTGCCAGCGGATTCGTGAACGGAGCGATATTCCGATCATCATGCTGACGGCCAAGGGAGAGGATATGGACAAGATCCTCGGCCTTGAGTACGGCGCGGATGATTATATGACCAAGCCTTTCAACATCCTTGAGGTGAAGGCGCGCATCAAGACGATTCTCCGCCGTGTATCCGGAAGTGTCCAGCAGCAGGAGCACCGGGTGATCCGGGTTCACGATATGGAAGTGAACCTGATCAAGCGCAGCGTGACCCTGGGCGGCAAGGACATTAAGCTGACCGCCAAGGAATTTGACCTGCTGCAGATGTTCGTGACCAACCGGGGCACTGTTTTCAGCAGGGAACAGATGCTTGAAACCGTCTGGAAATATGATTATGCCGGCGACGCCCGTACGGTGGACGTACATATCCGCCGTCTGAGGGAAAAGATTGAACGGGACACATCAAAGCCTGAATTCATCTTTACCAAATGGGGAGTTGGTTACTATTTCACGGATCAGGACTAAACTCGCATTCTTGGCCAGCATCAGGTGGAAGATCCTGCTGGCCTTTTTTCTCATTGTAGGCATTTCTTTTATCGTAGCGGCAAAAAGCATGACCGGGATCGTCAGCGACTATCTGTATGAACAGCGGAGACGGGACGATACCCTGAAGACCGAGAAGCTTGCCCAGAAGGCGGCTCCTCTTTTTCAGTCTGTTTCCTCCAGCGAACTGAACGATCTGCTGGAAGAGGAAGCGGAAACCATGGGCGGCCGGCTGATCCTGACCGACAATGACGGGAAAATCCAGTATGATACCTTCCAGAGCCTGTGCGGACAGCGAATCCAGGTGGATGAAGCAATCCGGATCCTGACGGGCGAGGCAACGGAGGATTACAGTATCCACAATCCGGGCAGGGAGGTTGTGGAGACGATGATCGGCGAACCCGCCGATTACATTGCCTGCAGCGCCCATGAGATGAACGGCTACAAGGGCCGGATCGGCGCGGCGCTGTTTGTGAGCAACGTGCAGAGCATGATGGACTCCGTGAACCGGGTGCAGGTGCAGCTGATCCGCGTGTTTGCCGTGATTGCGGTGGTGGCGCTGGCTTTCGCGCTGCTTCTGAGCCGACTGCTGACCAATCCGATCACCGCCGTCAGCCGGACCATGAGAAAGATGGGGAAGGGTGACCTGAGCGTCCGCGTGCCGGTCAGGGGCAGCGGAGAACTGCGGGAACTGGCGGAAAACTACAACACCATGGCTGCCCAGCTTGAAAGCCTGGACAAGACCAGGAACCAGTTCGTATCCAATGCCAGCCATGAGCTGAAAACGCCGCTGGCCACGATGAAGATTCTGCTGGAATCCATGCTGTACCAGCCGGATATGCCATCCGAGGTCCGGGAGGATTTCATGCAGGATATGAACCATGAAATCGACCGGCTGACCGGGATCGTGACGGATCTGCTGGTGCTGACCCGGATGGACAACGGAGAGGAAATGAAGCGCGGCATCGTGAATATGACCGAGCTGACCCGGGAGACCATCCACCAGCTGACGCCCGCTGCGGAAAAGAACCGGCAGACGATTACAGAGGAAGTGCAGGAAGAAATGTTCCTGTACGGAGACCGGAGCAAGCTGAGTCAGATCCTGTACAACCTGATGGACAATGCTATCAAATATACCCCGGAGGACGGACAGATTTCCGTGTCCCTGCGGGAAGAGGACGGCAATGTGGTCTGGCGGGTACGGGATAACGGCATCGGTATTCCGGAGGAAGACCAGGAGCATATATTCGAACGTTTCTACCGGGTGGATAAAGCCAGAGGCCGGGAGACCGGCGGCACGGGCCTGGGCCTGAGCATTGTGAAGCAGATGGTCCGGATGCATGACGGTACGATTACCGTCCGGAGCACTCCGGGAAAGGGCTCCGAGTTTGTGGTGACATTCCCCCAGGAAGGAGAAGAGGCATGATGAAAAAAGGAGTATGCCTTTTGCTGGCTCTCTGCTGCCTGCTTCTCCTGTCCGGATGCACAGGACAAAAGACCGAAGAAGCCCGGACGCCGGTTTCAACCCTTCCACCGGCAGAAGCGCGTTATACCGCGCCGGACGGAGACGGCATGGTCACCGAGAGCCGGGAATACAGTATCTATCTGCCGGGCAGGGATGGGCTGCGCCTGGTTTCCCGCAGTGTACTGCTGGAAGCGGAGAACCTGAACGATGCCGTGGAAAAACTGATGCAGCAGCTGCTTTCCTATGAAGGAGACAAGGACGCGCTGGCCATGGGCGGAACGAAGCCGCTGGAACTGTACGGCACGCATCCCATTGAGATCAGCGGAGGCGTATGCACGGTTAACCTGACCCGTACCGCCAAGGAACTGAAACTGAGCAATTACTACAAAAACTGCCTGGCCATCGCCACGACCCTGTGCGAGCTGAACGATATCAACGGGGTGAATGTGCTGGTGGAGGATGAGAGCATTCCGCTGGACACTCCCGGATACCTGCCCATGGGAACCCTGATGGGCCACGCGGGGGAATCGCTTCCGGTGCTGTGGGAACAGATGGAAGCGAAAAAAACCCCGATGACGCCGACCAACAAGGATCCCAGGAAGAATCCGCTGAACGCGCTGGCGACGCTGTATTATCCGCTGCCGGACAACCGGGGCATGGCCTGTACCATCCGGATGGTCAATTTTGAAGGGCAGGATCCGTCCCAGCTGGCGGTAGCACTGATGGATGAGGTCAGCAGCATCCGGAGGAGCCTGACCGGCGGACAGTCCTTTCCGGAATTGAGAGACCTGTTGCTGCGGGATCCCGTGATCAGCGACCTGCCGGACGGCGGAAGGCTGATGACGCTGAACCTGCGGGAGGACGCGGAAAGCATCCTGGAAGCCGCCAGAACAGACCTGGCCTGCTTCGCCGCGTCGATGACCTATACACTGACCACCTTCATCCCCGATATTTCCGTGGTCTGTATCCGGATCGGTGACAAACCGCAAACAGAGCTGAAAACGCCGCGGTTTGAACCCGTGATCGCGCTGAGCGGCATGGTCCGGCGCAGCGCGGTGGAACAGTTCCTGACAAGCAGCGTCACCGTATATTTTGCCCGGAACGGGATCCTCTGTGAATGTGAAAGACCGGTGGCACGCCGGTCCGTGGACAGCCTGCGGGCACAGCTATGCGCCCTGATGGAAGGGCCTGACGAGACCGAGCGGGAAGGCGGAATAGCGGCTACGCTGCCCGGAGACATCCGGGAGGACGATATCCTGGGTATTTCCGCAGAAGGAGATACGCTGCTGGTGAACCTGAGCGAAAACTTCCGGATCCGGATCCAGGAACAGGGAAAGGAAAAAGAACCCCTGGCCTGCTACAGCATGGTGAATACCCTGTGCAAGAATTCAGGAACGAAGCGGGTCCGCTTCTTCTTTGAAGGAAAGCAGGAGGAATATGTGGCGGGCACGATCTACTGGGCAGGAGAGTTTATGTACAATATAGGACTGGCAGAAAAAGGTCTTGGCTGAGCCAAGACCTTTTTCAATGCACAATGCACAATGCATAATGCACAATGATATAGTCTTTTCTGCCTTATGAGAATTCATCGTAAGCTGAATATTGTCAAACAATACAAAACAGCTTTGGTGTTTGACCATTTAATTCAGCATTCTGCATTCTGAATTCTGCATTTCAAAAAAACATCGTCTTTTTTTGAGTGTTCATATTGCGTTCATATTCCGGACAAAAAGGGGGGATATACTGATCACGAAAACCGGAAAGGAGGTTTTTGAGATGAGTAAGATTCTGAATAAGAAAGTGTTGAGCGTAATTGCTCTGGCGCTTGTTTGTGTATTTGCGGGAACCGTGATCGGCGGTTCGCAGCCTTCCGCCAGCGCGGAAGAAAAAGTGGTGCTGACTTCTCCCTTTACCGAGGCAATTGCCAAGGTGCGGGACAGCGTGGTCGGCGTGAACAACTACCAGATTGTCAACAACAATTACAGCAACGGCTATGACAACTTCGGCGGATACTTCCCCTGGAGCTACTTCGGCGGCTTCGGCAACGGCTACGGCAACTACGAATACTCCCGGCCGGAATCCTCTGAAGAGGTGAAGTACGGCAGCGGATCCGGTGTTGTGATCGAAAAGGAATATGTGCTGACCAACTACCATGTGGTGGAAGGCGCCCACAGCCTGAAGATCTCCATCGGCGACGATGAGGAAAACCTCTATGACGCGACCGTGGTGGCCAGCGATGCCGACAAGGACGTGGCAGTGCTGAAAGTGCCCGGTCTGCAGCTGAATCCTGTGGAAATCGGCAACAGCGACGATCTGGTGATCGGCGACTGGGTGATCTGCATCGGCAATCCTATCGGATTTACCGGAACCGCGACAGCGGGTATCGTCTCCGGCCTGAACCGGGAAATTGAATCCGACAACACCAAGATGGACAAATACGGCCGGAACAATCCGGTTGTGAACAGCATGATCCAGACGGACGCGGCCATCAACAGCGGCAACAGCGGCGGCGGTATGTTCAACACAGCCGGACAGCTGGTGGGCATCCCGACCCTGAAGTACAGCGGCACCCGGTACAGCTCCAACGCCACTGTTGAAAGCATCGGCATGTGCATCCCGATCAACGAAGCCAAGGAGATCATCAATGACGCCCTGAATAACAAGGGCAATGAGGAACCGGCTGAGCAGGCGACTGACGGCAAGGATGAAACCACCGGCGGTCTGACCGGCAAACCCCGTATGGGCGTGACCGTCAGCACGGTGAAGGATACCAACGGCCAGCTGCCCAGAGGCGTCTATATCAACAGCGTGGACGAGGGAAGCCCGGCGGAAGCCGCAGGCCTGAAGGTGGGCGACATCATGGTGGAAGTGAACGGCCAGGTGATCACCACCGTGACGGAAGAAATCGAGATCATCTCCAAGCTGAAGGAAGGCGACGAGGTCGCGGTGAAGGTCTTCCGGCCCGCCAATGTCACGGAGGACGGCAGGGTTTCCTACGAAGGCAAATACATCGACCTGACAGTCAAACTGGCTGTGGTGGACGAGGTTTCCCAGTAACCGCAGACAGGTAAAACAAACAACAGCCCGGTCCGGCAGCACGCCGGACCGGGCTTTCTGCATTCCGCGGAGGGGAAAAGGAAAAACAAAAGGAAGGGATTTCAGAATCCCTTCCTTTATTGATTTCAGAGTGATCAGACCAGGCGCATGCCGGCATCCTTCTGCTCGTTGTTGTAGCGCTTGAGCAGGGCGTGAATCCTGTCGTAGGGATTCAGGAGCTTGCTCAGGCTGCGGTCGTGGTTCAGGGTGGCGATGATGAAGGAGATGTACTTGCTCATATCCGCTTCGATGAACCATTCGGTCTGGGCCAGCTCAGGCTTGCGGTAGGTCAGGTTGGTGGAAATGACCCGGTCAATGAAACCGTTGCGGTATGCTTCTTCAAAGGCGTCCAGGCCGTTGGTGAACAGGGCGAAGGTGCAGCCGGCGAAAATCCGGTTGGCCTTGCGCTTTTTCAGCTCCTTGGCCAGGTCGATGATGCTTTCGCCGCTGGACAGCATGTCGTCCGCAACGAAGACGTCCTTGCCTTCCACGCTGTCGCCGAGGTATTCATGGGCGACGATGGGGTTGCGGCCATTCACGATGCGGGTGTAGTCACGCCGCTTGTAGAACAGACCCATATCCAGTCCCAGGACGGAGGCGTAGAAGATGTTGCGGTCGATGGCGCCTTCATCCGGGGAGACAATCATCATGTGCTCCTTGTCGATCCGCAGGGTTTTGTCCCGCTTGAGCAGGGCCTTGAAGATCTGATAGCTGGGCATGATGCTTTCAAAACCAGTGGTGGGAATCGCGTTCTGTACGCGAGGGTCATGCGCGTCAAAGGTGATGATATTGCTGACGCCCATGTTCTCGAGTTCCTGGAGCGCCATGGCGCAGTCCAGGCTCTCACGGGCTGAACGGCGGTGCTGACGGCCTTCATACAGCATGGGCATGATGACCGTAACCCGCTTGGCCTTACCGCCCATGGCGGCGATGATCCGCTTCAGGTTGGCAAAATGTTCGTCCGGGCTCATGGGAACTGTCTGCCCGAACATCTGATACTGCACATTGTAGGCACCGGGGTCACAGAGAATGTACATGTCGTAACCGCGGATGCTTTCTTTGATCATGCCCTTGGCTTCGCCGTTTCCGAAGCGGGGGCAGTTGACCTCGATCAGGAAGTCCTGTCTTTCTGCGCCGGGGGTAGTGCTCATGTCTCCGGGCAGAGATTCTTCGGTATGATCCTGCCACTTTTTCAGCCAGCTGTTTACCTTAACGCCCATCTCTTCGGTGCCGGGCATGGCAATCAGCCCAAGAGGACCAACGGGATAAGTCAGAAAAGAGTCTTTGTTCCAGGTGCTGACAAAATCTGTCATGGCGATCCTCCTCAAATGGTCAGGGAAACTCGAACAGAATCATTATACTATTATTTGGATGGAATGAGAAGTGAGAATCTGGTTTTATATGATGCTATTTTCGCCATGTACACGATTACACAGGGAAACTTGCGCCGGAAACGGGAATTTACTATAATATAGTATTATAATAATGGAAAGGTGCGGCCAACGGAATGGTTTTCAAAAGGACTGGAGCGCTTCTGCTGCTTTTGCTGATGCTCCTCGCGCCTGTTTCGGCGGAGGAGAAAAGAACAGTCACTTACCGCGGAATTACGGTCAGCACAGATACAGAATATGTGGATCTGGAGAAACGCGGCGTAACTGACTGGGACGGTTTTTACGCTTTTCTGCAGCAGCTGCCGAACCTCAAAAAAGTAGATATGTACAATACGGTGATCAACCTGAAAGTGTACAAAAAACTGAACGAGCTTTTCCCGGATGTGGAGTTCGGCGTCCAGTTCCGCTACGGACGGCACCGGGTCCGGACGGATGACACCGCCTTCTCCACCCTCTACAGCGGGGGAGACCGGCAGCATTCCTATGAGGAAATAGAAATGCTGACATGGTGCAAAAACCTGTATGCCCTGGATATCGGGCACCATCCGGTGAAGAAGCTGGACTTCCTTTATGAAATGCCGGAACTCCGGGTGCTGATTGTGGCACTGTGCGATCTGACGGATATTACGCCGATCGCGAGCCTGAAGCATCTGGAATACCTGGAAATCTTCCATAACCGGATAACGGACGTCTCCTGCCTGAAAGACCTGGACCACCTGATGGACCTGGACCTGGTGCAGAACTATGTGGAGGATCTGTCCCCCCTGGCGGAGATCAAGAGCCTGAAACGGCTGTGGATTTACCGGAACATCAAGGATGACCTGGAATCCCCGGACGAGGCGACCGTGAAGATGCTGCAGGCGGCCCTGCCGGACTGCCTGATCGAAGCGAGGGGCACATCCCGGTCGAAGGGATGGGTGCAGCATCCGCACCAGGAGGTTATCCAGCGGATTTTCCATTCCAAGGTTTATGAACCGTTCGCGGATTCCGACCCGGAGAACATGCCTGAGCCCTGGCGGACCGAACACCTGAAACAGGAAACGGAAAAGAACGAAACCGACCAATCCGTGCAGTGAAACCGGGAAAGACTGCGCCATACGCGCGGGAAGGGAAACGATGAGAAAGACAGTAAGAACCGTACTGGTTTTCCTGACGGCGGTCTGCCTGCTGGCCGGCGGAAGCACCGCTTTTGCCGAAACGCTGCAGGAATGCCATAAGGTGACCAATACAGCGACACTGAGCACGCAGAAAAACAAGTCACAGATTAAACTGTGGCACGCGGAAACAGCGCATCCCGCGGTGACGGAGGAAATCAACGGCATCGCGGAAGCCTGGGCGGAGGAACTGGGACCGGAACTGCCCAAGGCCGGCAACAACGGAAAGAAAAACAGCCGGCTGGACGTGGAGATCCGCTACAGCCGGACCGGCCTGCACTGGATGAGCTTCCTGGTACAGGCACGGACCACCTATCATCAGAAACTGACTGCCCAGAAATTCACTACCCGGACCTATAATATGGAAACCGGGGATCCTGTGCGTCTGACAGACCTGTTCGAGGATACGGACAATACCTGGAAGACGCTGGGAGACCGGGTGCGGCAGAGCCTGACGGATTACTGGCCCGAAGAGGAACCCGACCCGGATACCCTGGAGAGCCTCTGCAGCCGGGAAGCGCTGGCCGGGGCGGACTTTACGCTGCACGGCATGTCCCTGGTGCTGCATTATCCGGCGGAAACGCTGTACAAGGATCACTGCACCCTCATGGACGTGACCTTCTTTTATCCTGAGATCCGGGACCTGATGACCGAAGAAGGCCGGGATGAAACCAATAATGAGGCGTACTACAACACCTGTGCGCTGACTTTTGACGACGGTCCGAGCGCGAAGAACACTCCCGGAGTGCTGGACGCGCTGATGGAAACCGGAGCCCGGGGAACTTTCTTTGTGATCGGGAACCGGATCAAGGAAAACCGCTGGCTGGTACAGCGGGAGCATGACAACGGGCACGCGGTAGCTTCCCACAACTGGCACCATGGCAACGTAACCAAGTCCTCCGGTTCCGCACTGCGGGCCATGCCCAAAAAGGTGAACGCGGCCATGATCAAATCCATCGGGATTCCGGTGCGTTATGACCGGGTACCGGGCGGACGCTATCCGCGGATGATCGAGGTCAAGGTGGGCTGGGCTTATATCCAGTGGAGCCTGGATACCTACGACTGGCGGGGACTGAGCACTTCGGCAGTCATGAATAAGGTCAGGAAAAAGCTGCATGACGGGGATATTATCCTCTGCCATGACATCAAGGACCACACTCCGGAATCGACGCGGCAGATTATCCGCTATCTGGAGGAGGAAGGCTATATGCCGCTGACCATAGACGAGCTTTTTGCCAAGGACGGGGTCACCCTGCAGCCCAACAAGGTCTATTACCGCTGTTACCAGGGGGACACTTCCATCCGGAAGGACTGACGCGAAAAACTTTTATTCCGGTTGATCCGGAACCGGCTGCCCGGCTTTACGGGCAGCTTTTATCATTTGCTTGTTACGGTACATCAGGGAATCCGCCCCCCGGATGCATTCGTCCAGCGGTTTCCGCTCCAGGACATCGGTCCGGACAACACCGACGGACAGGCTCAGGGTGAAGGGGACGCCGGAGGTGAGGTTGTATTGCTCCGCAGCGGCGTTGATTTCGTCACAGAGGGAAGGACTGACACCGCTGTCGATGATGATGAACTCATCGCCGCCATAGCGCATGATGAAGGCGTCTTCGGAACAGATCCGCTGGAGGATCCGGGCGGCAGCCTTCAGGGCGGCGTCGCCGGACTCATGGCCGAATTGATCGTTGATGGCCTTCATATCGTTCATATCAATGAAAAGAACCTGGACGGATCCCTCTGAAAGGATCAGGTCATCATAGCGCTGCTGACCGAAACGGGTAAGACCGAAGCGGTTGTACAGTCCGGTGAGCGCGTCATGGACGTACAGCTCGTCCAGGGTATCGTTCAGGTTATGGAGCAGGCTCTTTTTCCGCACGTTTTCAATGGCAATTTCCAGGAAGTTCAGGATGCTTTCGTGCAGGTTGTGCTTTGCCGCGCCGCAGATCCCGTTCATGACAATGTAACCGATGGAATAGGTGTTGTAATGCAGGGGATAAAAGATCAGGAAGGGCTCGTTCTCCATCAGGCGCTCCGGCAGGAGACTGCTGGTGGGGAAACGGACGACTTCGTTATCCGAGCTGCTGTCGAACAGCACCATGTTGGAATCAAAATGTTCCGCGTAACGCGGCCACATGTTTTTATCATAATTATCGTAATAGTATTCGTTGATGCACAGATAGACATGCTCACAGCCGAAGATGGCGTGGCTCCGGTTGAAAATACGCATCAGATCCTGCAGGTCCTGGGCTTCAAACAGTTCTTCAGCCATCAGGTCCTGCTGGATATAGAAGGAACGGAGGAAACGGGTCTGCTGGAAATACAGATCCCGGATCACACCCCGGCGAGGCGCGTTGTGGCAGCCGCAGGATTCGGAACAGATCAGGTCATATCCGAAGGAAATACGCGTGCGTGATTCCACCCCGCGGATCAAGCCGAGGAGTACATCCGCCGCAAAATAATCCAGTTTGCTGTGATCGGTATGGACGGTGGAAAGGCGGGGACTGGACAGCTCCGCGGAGGGCAGGTTGTCAAAACCGCAGACCAGTACATCCCGCGGGATCCGCAGGCCGTTCTCCTGCAGCGTTTCCATCAGGCCAAGAGCCATTTCATCGTTGGCACAGAGGAAAGCGTCGGGCAGGGGATGCTTTTCCCGGATCCAGCGCTTTGCCAGGTTTACGGCATCGCTGGTGCGCCAGGTGCATTCAACAATTTCGACCTGTTCCTTGGGGATACCGTTGTCCCGGCAGGCAGCCAGGAAACCGCTCAGCCGGTCCGGTCCTTCAGACCCGCAGTGCAGGTTACCGGTGAGATAGGCCAGGCGGCGAGCACCGTGCTCACGGATCACATGCTCGGCAATATCGTATTGGGCCTGGATGTTGTCAAAGAAAACAAGGGAGCACCCCTTCATTTCCTGACCGATGGCAACAGCAGGGATACCGCTTTCTTCTATCTGCTTTTCAAGAGATTCCCTCGCGGAACGGAGGACAATCTGGTTGCTCTGGATGAGCAGACCGTCAAAACAGGATAAATTGGGCAGCTGAAAAATCGTGTATTCACTCCGGTCCTTATCATTGCCCTGATCCTTGCCGAAGCAGTCGAATACACGGATTTGAACATCCGGATGATCCACGGTATACTGCGTGAGCCCGTGGAGGGTGCTTTCCACCAGTTCGTAGTTCCAGTCGGCTGTCAGAAATGCAATCCGGAACTTTTTCTTCCGATCTGTAGCCATGTAGATTCCCTGCAATTTATTTCATATTTACAATACGTCAGTACAGCTATACAAATATACACTAAAAGCTGCCAAAATGTCAATGTTTGACAGGGGCGCCGCTTTCTTTTTACAAGTGTAAACAGGCAGGATTCCCCTATGCAAAACAATCAGGAAATGCTATAATAAACAGGATGTCCATGAGTCATGGATCGCTTTTTAATTCAGAAAGGTGAAACAGCAATGAAGATACGGAAGAACACCCGGATTCCGGGAAGAAAATGGCTGGCGGCGCTGCTGGCGGCGGTTCTTCTGCTGGCTTCCTGCGCCCTTGCTGAAGACGGGCTGGAAGGCTATTCCAAAGAAAAAGGCTATACCTATCTGCGGCTGGGACGCTATCCGCAGACCGCAGAGGGCGGCGTGGAACCGATCCTGTGGCGGGTGCTGACCAGGGACGACGAGAAGGCCTACCTGCTGAGCGAATATATCCTCTTTGCCCGGGCGCTGCACAACAACCGGAACGAATACGCAAAGTTCAAAGGCGATTTTGCGCAGACGGAGCTGTGCGGCTACCTGAACACCACCTTCGCGGAGGAGGCCTTCACGGAGGAGGAGCTGTCCATGCTGCTTCCCTGTGAGAACTTCGGCAAGGTGTTCCTGATTACCCGGGAGGATATGAAAAACAAGGAGATCGGCCTGGGAGCCTGGACATCCAAGAAGGACCCGACGCTGAAGCAGATTGAGGAGAATCCCGCCGTCCGCGCCTGGGGAACCGAATGGGCCATCAAAAACAACGGATTTGATCCGGCGGAATATCCGGATCCGAAGGCAAAGGTACGGAACGCCACGGATACCGCGAACATCACGCTGGGGGAGAAACGCCTGTATGTGTTCCAGTCCAAGTACGGATCCTGCAGTCCCTACTGGGGCCGGTCACCGTCCACCACGGACAAGAAGCAGGCAGTCTGCACCAAGGACGGCGGCCAGGTCGGCCGGATCGAGGTCGGCCGGGACAATGAGGGAGTCCGTCCTGCCCTGTACCTGGCGGAAGGCAGTTACAGGATCATTTCAGGATCCGGCACCCTGGAGGATCCCTATGAGATCGCTCCGGCCGGTACCGAAGAGTAAGGAGATAATGCCATGAACCGTAATCTGATCCGCTGGATTGCTGCCGTACTGCTGCTGCTTGCGATGGCAGCCGGTCTTTCCTGCCCGTCGATCGTGGTGGCGGAAGACGCCGTGAAACTGCCGATGGACTTTACCAAAGGCGGCGTCAAAACGGAAAAGGAAAAATGGACCTACGACGGAAAGCTTCCCGTGGCTTACAGCGATTCCACGATTGAAGTCACCTCGGAAAAAAGCTCTGTGACCGCCAAGGTGAAGGGCAAGAGCGTGAAGCACGAGGTCTGGGTTGTCCGGGTGAAAATCCAGGACGCCTCTCAGCTGCGCACCGCGGTGAGCAAGGACACCTACAGCGGCAATGGCCGAGCTAAGGGTGAGGACATTGCCAAGAGCAAGAATGCCGTGGTGGCCATGAACGGCGACTTCTTCAAATATGAAAACGACGTGGGCTACGTGGTCCGGCAGGGCGAGTTTATCCGGGACGCGACGGACACCACCCGGAAAAAGAAGGGGCAGCCCATCTGCTTCGATATGCTGGTGGTGGACAGCGAGGGAGATTTCCACATTGTTCCCCATGCCAGAACAAAGGATATTGAGGCATTTACGGAAGAAACACTGACCCCTGAAGGCAGGACGATCATGGATACCTTCAACCTGGGCCCCGCCCTGGTGATCAACGGAGAAGTGCAGGATATCGCCTCCTCCCAGGCGGCACAGCAGGGAGACTATCAGTGGAGCTATCCCCAGCAGCGGATTGCGCTGGTGCAGACCGGTCACCTGGAGTATGCCATTGTGGAAGTGTTCGGCCAGACGGATTCCACCGCGGGCCTGACGCTGGAGGAATTCGCGGAACTGGTCGCGGAAAAAGTGCCGGAAGCCATCATCGCCTACAACTTTGACGGCGGCGGATCCACCAACCTGATCATGAACAACAAGAAGATCTGCAAGACCCCCGGCCTGCGGGAGATTACCGATATTATTTACTTTGCATCCGCGGAAGGCTATGTTGAGGAATAAGAGATGGAACCGATCAAACTGGGTTTTCTGACCATCTACCCCTTCGGCCTGCTGATGATTCTTCCGGCGCTGGGCGCGCTGCTGCTGGCAGCCCGGAGCATGGGGAAGGCAGGACTGAAAAAGGAAACCGCCGGCTGGTTTGCCCTGCTGGCGGTTCCGCTTTGCTTTGCACTGGCGCGGCTGGGCTTCTGCCTGTTTATGATTGACGAAATTCTGGGCAACGAAGGCTTCGGGATGATATTCCGGGTGAACGAAGGCGGCTTCCTGCTGTGGGGCGCGCTGGGCGGCGGTATGCTGGCGGCATGGCTGACGGGCAAAATCACGAAGCAGCCGGGGTCCCGGATCATGGACTCCGCGGTGGTGGGCGCCTGCCTGCTGATCGTGGCCGGCCGGATTATCTGCGGCCTGATCTTTAAGGAGCAGGGAATCGGTTTCCCGCTTTCAGACTGGTTCAGCACCGACTGGCTGGATCCGGAGGAGGCGGAATACGCCAACCGCTTCAGTCTCTTTGCGCTGGAGGACTACAGTTTCTTTGAACGGCTGCCCTTCGCGGTGCAGAATTTCTATGACGAATGGTGCTGGGCCATCTTTGTGCCCGAGGCGCTGTGGGCCTGCATGACGGCCTGGATCACCTCCCGGTGCCGGGCTGCGGCCGGCGGCCGGACGGTGCTGTTCGTGATCCTGTATTCCTGCGGACAGATTGTACTGGAGGCCATGCTGCGCGGCGAGGTGCTGCATCTGCCGTGGCTGGGATTTGTCCGGGCCAACCAGGTGATCTGCGCGGCGGCGCTGGTGACGGTCATCATCCTGTGCCTGAAGCGGCTGGCGAAGGAGGAACGGGGCAGGGAAGCGCTCCGCTGCTTTGCCCAGGTGATTCCGGCTGTGCTGGTGGTGGTGGCGATGGAGTTTGCCGCCTTTGAGAAGAAGATCACCCTGATCCAGTCCTGGCCGGCGGACGTCTGCCACCTGCTCGCGGGACTGGCCTGCCTGTGGATGGGACTGGCTGCAGGCCGTGTGTGGAAACGAGCCTACGCTTTACAGGACAACGACAATCTGGTAAAATAATCAGTACGAAAAAAAGAATACAAAACCCCTGAAGCCCATTACGAAGCAGGCAGTCAAGCCCGCTCGTTTGCGGATATATGAAAACACATAATGAAAGGAGTCGGCGTTGCAGTGAAAAACACATTTCGCGGCGGCGTACATCCCGCAGGCCACAAGGACCTGAGCAGGGAAAGCCGTCTGCGTCTCTTCGATCCGAAGGGAGAGATGGTTTTCCCGCTTTCCATGCACATTGGAAAACCCGCGAAACCGGTGGTCAAAAAGAATGATGAGGTGAAGGTGGGACAGCTGCTGGCGGAAGCGGACGGCTTTGTTTCCGCACCGATTCATTCCAGCTGTTCGGGTAAGGTCAAGGCAATTGAAAAGCGCCGGGTTCTGGGCGGTGGTATGGCGGAGTGCATTGTCATCGACAATGACGGCCTGTTCACGCCTGCAGAGGATTATTCCCAGCGGACGGAGCCTTCCACGCTTTCCAACAGCGACATCATCGAACGGGTACAGAAAGCCGGTATCGTCGGTCTGGGGGGCGCGGGTTTCCCGACTGCTGTGAAGCTCCAGCCGAAGAATCCGGACGCGATCGAATATGTGATCGCCAACGGTGCGGAGTGCGAACCCTACCTGACCTGCAATGATCAGCTGATGCGGATTCATTCCAATGAAATCGCGGAGGGCCTGGAGCTGGTGCTGCGGCTTTTCCCGAACGCGGAGGGCGTGATCTGCATCGAGGATAACAAGCCCGAAGCCATCGAAGCCATGAGCATCGCGGTATCGGACAAGCCGAAAATCAGCGTGAGGGCCATGATTACCAAGTATCCCCAGGGCGGCGAGCGCAGCCTGATCCAGGCGGTGGCGGGCGTGGATTTCCCCACCAGTAAACTGCCGGCTGACGTGGGCTGCGTGGTGCAGAACGTAGGTACGCTTTACGCGATCCAGCGGGCTGTGCTCTACGGGGAACCGCTGTTCAGCCAGTGCTTCACCATTACCGGTGAGGCGGTTACCGAACCCGGAAACTATATGGTCCGGGTGGGCACCAGCTACGCGGAACTGCTGGAGGCAGCCGGCGGCGTGAAGGAAGGCCTGGAGATCCGCAAGGCACTTTCCGGCGGTCCGATGATGGGCATCGCCATCGGCTCCCTGGATATTCCGATCCAGAAGCAGAACAACGGCCTGACCCTGCTGGCCACAGACCCGGTGGAAGAGGCGGAAACCGTGATGACCAGCTGCCTGCGCTGCGGACGCTGCACCACAGTATGTCCCATGGGCCTGACGCCCCAGCTGATGGCGGACGCGGCAATCGCCGGCGACCTGGAACGGTATGAGAAGAAGCTGTACGGCATGGACTGCATCCAGTGCGGCAGCTGCAGCTTCGCCTGTCCGGCCAAACGGCCCCTGACGCCTACCTTCAAGCAGGCGAAGGCGGAAATCCTTGAGAAAAGAAAACGGGAAGGAGGCGCTCAGAAGTGAATACGACGCTGAATCTTTCCGCGGCTCCTCATGCAAGGGATAAATGGACGACCCCGTTCATCATGCGGATGGTCACCCTGAGCCTGCTGCCTGCTACGATTGTGGGTATCCTGGTATATGGCTGGAACGCCTTCGGTATTGTTGCCCTGGCAATTGTTGCCGCAGTGGCTTCCGAATGGCTTTTCTGCAAGGTCTGCAAAAAACCGAGCACGATCTGGGACGGCAGCGCGGTGGTGACCGGTCTTCTTCTTGCCCTGTCCCTGGGACCGCAGACGCCTCTGTACATCCCGGTGATCGGTTCCGTGTTTGCCATTGTGGTCTGCAAGGGCTGCTTCGGCGGACTGGGCAAGAACTTCATCAACCCCGCCCTGGCGGCACGCTGCTTCCTGTTGATCTCCTTTGCCAACGCGATGGCGATCAAGCCGCTGGTGGACGCCGTGGCGACGGCGACGCCTGTGGGCGCCATGAAAGCCGGCGAAGCGGTTGACATCACCAGGATGTTCCTGGGCACGGCGGACGGCGTCATCGGCAGCTCCATCCTGGCGCTGCTGGCCGGCGGCCTGCTGCTGTGGAGCATGGATATCATCCACGGCCAGATCTGCTTCTCCGTGCTGATCGGCTTCACTGTGTTCCTGGGACTGTTCGGAGGCAAGGGTTTTGATCCCGCCTACCTGCTGGCACATCTGTGCGGCGGCGGTGTGGTGATGGGCGCCTTCTTCATGGCAACGGACTATGTGACCAGCCCCGTCAGCCGCCTCGGCCAATTTATCTACGGCTGCCTGATCGGTATTCTGGGCGGACTGTTCCGCCTGAAGGGCAATACCGCTGACTCCTTCAGCTATGCGATCATCATCGGCAATGTGTGCTCTCCGCTGATCGATACCTATATCGTCCAGAAGCCCTTTGCCTACCGGAAGATGATCGGCAAAACCCGCAAGACCCGCAAGGAACCCTTCCGGATCCCGCGTCCTGTGATTGCCCTGACCCTGATCGCCGCTATCGCGGGCGTGGCCCTCAGCGGCGTATATTCCATGACCAAGGACACCATCGAAGAACAGAAACTGCTGGCGGAAGCTGCTTCCTACAAGGAAGTGTGCCCCGAAGCGGAAACCTTTGAAATTTCCGACACTGCCAAGGCAAAGCTGGAAGAGCTGAGCGGCGCGAACTGGGGCACGGACTTCGGCGCGACCCGGATCAACGAAGCGTTCGTCGGCAAAGACGCCTCCGGGAATCTGGCCGGATACGCCCTGAGCGTTTCCTCCAAGGGCTTCGGCGGCGACGTGACCATGGCCCTCGGCCTGACGCCGGACGGCAAGGTCAGCAAAATCGCCTTCACGGAGCTGAACGAAACCGCAGGCCTGGGCATGCGGGCGGATGAAGACGCCTTCAAGGACCAGTTCCCGGGCAAGAGCGGCAGCGTCAGCCTGGTGAAGGGCGACGCGGGAGAAGACCAGATCAGCGCCATTACCGGCGCTACGGTGACTTCCACCGCGGTGACCAACGCCCTGAATGCCGGCCTGGACTTCTATGAGACTGTGCTGAAAGGAGGCAACTGATCATGAAAAAGTATATTGAACGCCTCTGGAACGGCCTGATTAAGGAAAACCCGGTACTGGTGCTGATGCTGGGCATGTGCCCGGCGCTGGCGGTATCCACCCAGGCATCCAACGGTATCGGCATGGGCCTGAGCACCCTGGCGGTGCTGGTACTGAGCAACTTTGTGATTAGCTGCCTGCGCAAGGTGATCCCAGACCAGGTCCGGCTGCCCGCCTACATTGTGATCGTCGCCAGCCTGGTGACGGTGACGGAACTGCTGATCGAAGCCTATATTCCCAGCCTGTATGAGGCGCTGGGCATCTATATCCCGCTGATCGTGGTGAACTGCATCATCCTCGGCCGGGCGGAAGCCTACGCCAACAAGCATACTCCGCTGCTGTCCGTGCTGGACGGCATCGGCATGGGCCTGGGCTTTACCGTGGCCCTGACCCTGGCGGGCATGATCCGTGAGCTCCTCGGCGCCGGAACGGTCTTCGGATTCCGTCTGCTGCCGGAAAGCTTCGGCATGACCATATTCATCCAGCCTCCGGGAGCTTTCCTGGTCTTCGCCCTGATCATCGCCGTGATGAACGCCGTCGGCATCAAGACCCGTCAGCGCAAGCTGGTGGAAAGCGGCTGCGACGGCAACTGCGCAATGTGCAGCACGGCCTGTGATACGCGGGACGCTGATCCGAAAGCGGAAGAAGAACAGAAGGGAGGCGCTGACGCATGAATAACACGAGTCTGATCATGATCATTGTGACCAGCGCGCTGGTGCACAATGTGGTGCTGAACCAGTTCCTGGGCATCTGTTCCTTCCTGGGCGTCAGCAAACAGATGAAGGCCTCCATCAGCCTGGGCGGCGCGGTGATCTTCGTGATCACGATCGCCTCCGCGGTGGCCAGCCTGCTGTATGACTACGTTCTCAAGCCCCTGGGCATGGAATTCATGAAGACGATCATCTTCATCCTGGTCATTGCGGCCCTGGTGCAGATCGTTGAAATGTTCCTGAAGAAAAAGTCCCCGGCGGTCTATAAGGCCCTGGGCATCTATCTTCCCCTGATCACCACCAACTGCGCGGTGCTGGGCGTGGCTCTGACCAACGTGCAGGACGGCTATAATTTCATCCAGTGCGTGACCAGCGGCTTCGGCACGGCGGTGGGCTACACCATTGCCATTGTGCTTCTGGCGGGTATCCGGTCCCGGATCAATGAAAAGGACCTGCCCGCGCCGCTGCGGGGCGCACCCATTGTCATGATCGCTGCCGCGCTGATGTCCATCGCGTTTATGGGCTTCGGCGGCCTGGTGCTGTAAGAGGAGGGCGGAGAGATGAATATTATTCTGATCACGACCCTGGTTATTGCAGTGATCGGCGTCTGCGTCGGCGCAGGCCTGGTTTTCACCGGCAAGAAGTTCGCTGTGGAAGTGGACGAGCGGGAAGTGGCTGTGCGGGAAAAGCTCCCCGGCAACAACTGCGGCGCCTGCGGCTATGCAGGATGTGACGCGCTGGCCGGCGCCATCGCCCGGGGCGAAGCTCCGGTGAATGCCTGCCCGGTGGGCGGCGCTCCTGTGGCGCAGGATATCGGCGACATCATGGGAATCACCGCCGGAGCCATGGAACGCAAGGTTGCGTTCGTAGCCTGCAAGGGCAATTGCGGCGTGACAAAGAACCAGGGCAACTATATCGGAATCAAGGACTGCCGGACGGCTGTACTTTCCGGTATGAACATTACGGACTGCACCTACGGCTGTCTGGGCTTCGGCTCCTGCGCCGAGGTATGCCCGGAACAGGCAATCTCCATCCGGGACGGCGTTGCCGTGGTGAACCGGAACCGCTGTGTCAGCTGCGGCCTGTGCGCGAAGACCTGCCCGAGGGGACTGATCTCCCTGATTCCGGAAAGCCGGATCATCCGCGTGCAGTGCTCCAACAGGGACAAGGGACCGCTGGTCCGGAAGGTCTGTTCCGCCGGCTGTATCGGCTGCGGCCTGTGCGTCAAACAGTGTGAATCTGACGCGATTGTGTTTGACGGCACGCTGGCCCGGATCGATCCGGAAAAGTGCACGCTCTGCGGCAAGTGCGCGGAGAAGTGCCCTGCCAAGGTCATTATGACCACTCCGATGTAAGTTAATTCATCATTCATCATTCAGAATGATCCGCTTCGGCGGAGATGAGGAAGAAGATATGGATTATTTTGCGAAGAAACAATGGATCCGGATCGCGGTCTGCGCGGTGCTGGTGGGCGTGATTGTCCTGGCAATGACCGGCGTTTTCAGCGGCACCGGATCACTGGTATACGATCCTTCTGCTGCGAACGGATCTGCCGCAGCCTCCGCAGAAGCTTCCGAACAGGGCTTCGGCGGTGAGATAACGGCGCATGTGACCCTGGATAACAATGAAATCCGGGAACTGACCATTGATACGCCGAACGAGACGGAAGGCCTGGGAAAACGGGCTTCTGACGCGGAATTCACCGATCAGTTCATCGGCAAGAGCGGTCCCTTCACCTTCGGCGAGAACGGGATTGAAGCCCTGTCCGGCGCGACGGTGACCTCCACCGCCGCCCTAAAGGCCATCAACAAGGCCATCGGCGCTGAAACTCCCGCAGAACCGGAGACGGCTGAAGCTCCCGCCGCAGAAGAACCTGCCGCTGAAACAGCGGAAGCTCCCGCAGGCGATATTTCCGCCGCCGCGAAGGATGAAGCTGCCATGACGGCCTCCGAGCAGGGATTCGGCGGCGACGTGACGGTGCATGTGACGATGGACGGCGACAAGCTCAGTGCTCTGACGATTGATACCCCGAACGAGACCGCCGGCCTGGGCCAGCGGGCTTCCGAGGAAGCGTTTACCAGTCAGTTCATCGGCAAGAGTGGCCCCTTCACTTACGGAGAAAACGGCATTGAAGCGCTGACCGGCGCGACGATTACCTCCGAAGCCGCCCTGAAGGCGATCAACAAGGCAGCGGGCGCTGAAGCCCCCGCTGAACCGGAAAAGGCGGAAGAACCGGCGAAGGAAGCGGAAGCCCCCGCAGCGGAAGAAAACGCCCTGACAGTTTCCGAACAGGGCTTCGGCGGTGACGTGACAGTGCATGTGACCCTGGACGGAGACAAGATCCAGACGCTGACCATTGATACACCCAATGAAACCGCCGGCCTGGGCCAGCGGGCTTCCGAGGAAGCGTTCACCAGTCAGTTCATCGGCAAGAGCGGCCCCTTCACTTACGGGGAAAACGGCATTGAAGCGCTGACCGGCGCGACGATTACCTCCGAAGCTGCCCTGAAGGCGATCAACAAGGCAGCGGGCGCTGATGCCCCCGCTGAAACGGAAAAGGCCGAAGAACCGGCTGAAGCTCCCGCAGAGGAAAAAACGGAGACTCCCGCAGAACAGCCGGAAACAAAGCAGGAAGCCGGTGCGGACGGACAGGCCTACGCGGTCTACCGGGTAACGAAGGAAAATGACTTCAGTAAGGTCACGGTGACCGCCTCTGCCAAGAACGGCACCCTGACCGACGTGAAGATTGCTTCCGAAGGGGAGGAAGGCAAAGACCTGCTGACCGATGAGATCCGGAACGAATGGGCGAAAGCGATCCTGGAAAGCGGAAGCGCTGCTCCCGACGCTGTGACCGGCGCGACGCTGAAGTTCTCCGCCGCGTCCGTGACGGAAGCCATGACGGAAATCCTGGCTGAAATGAAGGGTGAGAGAGCGGAAGCTCACGCTGAGGAACCCGCAGCTGCAGAAGCTCCCGCCGCAACGGAAGCTCCCGCAGCTGCGGAAGCGCCTGCACGCAAGGTTCCCGCATCCGCGGCCTACCGCGCGGTTGCAGAGAACAATTTCAGCAAAATCACGGTTATCGCTTCCGCGAAGAACGGCAAGCTGGACAGCGTGAAAATCCTGTCCGAGGGCGAAGGCAACAACGACCTGCTGACCGATGAAATCCGGAACGAATGGGCCAAGGCTATCCTGGAAAGCGGCAGCGCAACGCCGGACGCTATTACCGGCGCAACCCTGAAGTTCTCCGCAGGATCCGTGCAGGAAGCCATGGAAGAAATCCTGGCCCGGATGAACGGAGAGACCGCAGCAGCTCCCGCAGAGGAACCCGCGGCTGAAGAACCTGCCGCGGAAAAGACGTCCGGAAACGGAAACGACATCCTGTCAGCAATCGCTGTCTCCATGGGGAAAGAAAAGGAGAACAGCTATGTGACAGACTACCTGGAGCAGGATCCTTATCTGGTTAATATTTATGAAGGATACGGCTTTGCCAAGGACTACGGCAGTGCCAGGAGTCATGCCTACACACTGGAAGATGTGCAGAAAACCCAGAGGCCGCATCCCAAGGCCAACTGCCTGACCTGCAAGACGCCGGATATACATAAGCTGATTGCGGAACAGGGCGTCAGCGTTTATTCCATGCCCTTTGAAGAAATGATGGCGCAGACAACCAACGCCATTACCTGCTACACCTGCCACGGAGCAGATGACGGGAACGGCGGGAAAATGGTTGTGACCCATCAGTATGTGAATGAAGCGCTGGGAGAGAATGTCAGCGAAATCATGGCAGCGTCCCTGTCCTGCGGCCAGTGCCATATTGAGTATTACTTCACGCCGGAAGACAGTGAAGCCATGATGCCTTATCACAGCAAAGCCGAGATGACTCCCGAGGCGATCCTGGCATACTACGATGCCCTGGGCTTCTATGACTGGGAGCAGCCCGGCACCGGAACGAAGATGCTCAAGGCGCAGCATCCGGAACTGGAAACCTGGGCTTACGGCAAGCATGCGGCCATGCTGAGCTGCGCGGACTGCCATATGCCGGTTGAAGCGACGGAAAGCGGCATTCAGTATCATGACCACCACCTGGTCAGTCCCCTGGAAAACGAAACCCTGCTGGCGAAATGTGCTGCATGCCACGGCAGTGCAGACAATACGATCACACTGGTGAAGGGTATCCAGGTAAAAGTGACGGCCAGGGAAACAGAAGTGGGCAACATGCTGTCCGGACTGAAGGATGAACTGGCGGCGGCAGTTGCCGCCGGCAGAATGAGCGGGGAAGAACTGGACGCGGTGCGGAAACTGCATCGGGAAGCCCAGTGGTTCTTCGATTTCTGCTATGTGGAGAATTCGGAAGGTGCTCATAATTCCGCGCTGGCATATAACTGCCTGGATACTTCGGAATCCAAAATCAACGAAGCAAAGGAGCTGCTTGCTTCTGCCGGCCAATCCGACGTAACCGGATCTGCTCCTGCCGCGACGGAAGAGGAAACTCCGAAAAAACCGCCGCTTTATGCAGGCTACCGGGCTGAAAAAGAGAACGCCTTCAGCAAGGTGACGGTTGTCGCGTACGCGAAGAACGGAACCCTGACCGATGTGAAGATCACTTCCGAAGGGGAAGAGGGCAAAGACCTGCTGACCGACGCGATTCGCGATGAATGGGGCAAGGCTATCCTGGAAAGCGGCAGTGCCGCTCCGGATGCCATTACAGGTGCTACGCTGACCTTCTCCGCCGGCTCGGTTCAGGAGGCCATGACGGAAATTCTTGACAAAATAAACGGGAAATGATATCCCAATGTGGGTGAAACATTACGGAGACCGCGGACGGAATGCATCCGCGGTCTCCCTTGTGTATGGGATCGTTTGAAAATGAAAAGAATCGGAAAGTTTCTCTCATCCATGCCCTTTGCCATTACACTGCTGGTACTGCTGGCGGCTGCCTGTGCCATGAGCTCGGCAATCCCGCAGGGAGCAACCTGGGAGCAGTATGCCGTACAATACGGGGAGCGGACCGCAGGATGGATTGTAGGCCTGCAGCTGGATGACGCTTTCCACAGCTGGTGGTTTATCGGGCTGAGTGCTTTTCTGTGCCTGAACCTGCTCTGCTGCAACCTGATCCGGCTGCCTTCGCTGCTGAAGAGAGTCAGGGCATTTGGGAATCCTGAGAAAATGATTTCCGCTAACGCTACCGCGGAAGCACAGGGAACAGGAGATCCGCAGCAGATGTTCACTGCACTGCGGATGGGAAAACCGGCGGGCAGAAAAACCGGCGACGGCCGGGAAATGCTTTTTTCCGCGGGAAACAGAGCCGGCTTCTGGGGCGCGTGGATCTGCCATATGGGTATTCTGCTTCTGATCCTCGGCTTTGCGCTGGGACAGATGACCGCGGAAAAATATACGGTATATGCGCTGCCAGGGCAGACAAAACCGCTTGAAAATACAGGCCTGACAGTCAGGGTGGACGATTTCCGGACTGAACGTGCGGAAAGCGGGGCTGTTCAGCAGTATACAGCCATGCTGACTGTCTCAGACCCGGAAAACCATACCGTTGAAAGCGGAACTGCCAGCGTGAACGCTCCTGCCGCGCTTTTCGGCTATAAATTCTTCCAGAATTCGGTCGGCTGGGGCGCTGACGTAACAGTACTGAAGAATGGAGAGGTGCTCCAGAAGGATTCCCTGTGTGCAGGAGAGTATATTCCGGTAAAGGACAAACAGGAACTGGTGGTTTACCTCCAGGCTTTTTATCCGGATTATGTTCAGATGACGGGAATGAGCCCAATGACAGCTTCTGAAGAACTGAACAATCCGGCCTATCTGTACAGGATTTACTACAAGGGGGAACTCCTGGGCATGAATGCCCTGATGTCCGGAGAAGAAGTGACCATCGATGAATATACGGTGCGTTTTGATCATCCCCGGAATTATACGCTGCTGGCAGTCAAGCGGGACCGTTTCACTTTTCTGGTACTGCTGGGAGGGCTGATTACGCTTGCCGGACTTGTCCTGGCCTTCTGGGTGCAGCCCCGCGCTGTGTGGGCAGTCAGAGAGGATAACGGCTGGCATGTTTACGGAATGAACCGGAAAGGCGGAGCCCTGTTCCGGGATGAGTTCGGCAAGGCTGCCGCTGCGACAGGCTTTACAGCGGCAGATACGGAAAAGGGAGGGAATGATTGATGCTTCAGGCAGAAAACACGCTTTTTACCATCGCAGTGATAGGATATTTTGTGCTGACAGTCCTGAACTTTGCCTTTGTGGCACTGAAAAAGGAAAAGCTTTCTTCTGCGGCGTTTTTCCTGCAGACCGGGTTGTTTATACTGCATACGGCAGCTCTGGTGCTCCGGGGAATCGGCGCGGGACGCTGGCCGATGACGAACCAGTATGAGTTTGCCACCAGTTTTGCCTGGGCGCTGTGCCTGGTCAGCCTGATCTTTATCCGGAAATACCGTTTTCCGGTGCTGGGCGCGTTTTCTTCGCCGCTGATCCTGCTGATGATCGGCTATGCGGCCATGCAGAGCAGGGAAGTGAAGGAACTGATGCCTTCACTGCGTTCCAGCTGGCTGGCTTTTCATGTTTCCACAGCGATCATCGCGTACGGATCTTTCGGGGTTGCTTTCGTCCTTTCCCTGATCTTCCTTTTCCGGGGAAGGATAAAGGAGGAAGGCTTCTGGGGGCAGCACATTCCACAGCCGGAAAAGCTTGATATGATCAGCTATCGCAGCGTGTGCCTGGGCATGCTGTTCCTGACGCTCACAATTCTGACCGGCGCGATCTGGGCTGAACAGGCCTGGGGAAGCTACTGGTCCTGGGATCCGAAGGAAACCTGGTCGCTGGTAACATGGATTATCTATGCGGTTTACCTTCATCTGCGGCTGCGCCGGGGATGGAAGGGAAAGGCCGCGGCCTGGTTTGCGGTCATCGGGTTTATCTGCGTGATTTTTACCTATATCGGTGTAAATACATTCCTGCCGGGAATCCACAGCTATGCTTAAGGATCTTCAGTGTTCACTGCGGATTACGAATCTGTGTTCCGATAAGAGAGGATTGCCATGAGTTTTCAGACATTTGAAATTACTGCCGGAATGAAAAATATCCGCCTGATGGGGCGGATGGACCTGACCCAAAGCCCCCTGGCCCTGGACTGGACCGGGAGCGGAATGGAGTTTCGCTTCCGCGGAACGGATACCTGGGCAAAGCTGGAGGCACCTGCAGCAGCCCCTGTTATGTGGATGATTGTCCTTGCGGACGGGCAGCCGGTGACCCGTTTCCCGGTGGAGCCGGGGATCCGGATGTATCCGCTGCTGCTGGGACTGGAGGCGGAGCAGGAGCGGACCGTGACCCTGATGAAGGAAACCCAGTGCATGCCGGAACAGCCGGAAGCCACAGTACTGCTTCACAGCCTGCGGATCAACGGGGAGCTGACGGAACTGCCGGAACGGAAGATGAAGATTGAATTCCTCGGCGACAGCCTGACCAGCGGGGAAGGCGCACTGGCGGCCAAGGGCAACATGGAATGGGTGACGCCCTGGTTTTCCGCCCGGGGGAACTATTCCTGGTATGCCTGTGAAGCGCTGAACGCCGAACGCAGCATCCTGTCCCAGAGCGGCTGGGGCGTCTGCTGGGACTGGCAGCATACGGAGAAAAACAACCTGACGGACGCCTATGAATATGTGGCCGGCGTGCTGCAGGGCACGGAGGCGGAAGCGCGGGGATGCAGGAAGCTGTGGAACTTTGAGTCCTGGAAGCCGGATATCATCTGCATCCGCCTGCTGACCAATGACAATAACGGCATGAACGAACGGAAATCCTTTGAGGAGGACCGGGAGAACGTGATCCGGGGCGCCATGAACCTGATCCGGAAAGTAAGAAAATACAATCCGGACGCGAAGATCGTATGGATCCTGCCCGGCACCGACTGCCATCCGGAACTGGCGGCGGAGGCGGTAAAACGGATGCAGACGGAGGGAATGCAGGAGCTGTACTCTTTTGCGGTGCCGGATTACGGTCCGGAGGATATGGGCGCCCGATGGCATCCGAATGCGGAGTATAACCGGAAGGTCGGGATAATGCTGGGGGAATTCCTGAAAGAAATTCAGAATTCAGAATTCAGAATTCAGAATTAATAGTTCCGGACAAAACATCCGTGTGATGACGGATGCTTTTGTCTGAGCAACAGTTTTTTCTGTTCGGTATTTTTGCTGTACCTTCGTTGACTCTCAACAGGCAGAAACCTATAATAGGTTTAATCATTTTCTAAGGAGGCGGAAGTCATGGCCAAGCTGACCATCGACCGTGAGACCTGCAAGGGATGCGGCCTCTGCGCCGATGTCTGTCCCAAACATCTGCTTGCGCTGAGCAAGGAGATCAACACCAAAGGATATCATCCCATCGGAATTACGGATCAGGAAGCCTGCATCGGCTGCGCGTTCTGCGCACGGATGTGCCCCGACGCCGTAATCAAGGTGGAGAAATAAAGGAGGAAGCGAATCCATGGGTGAAAAAATGCTCATGAAGGGAAATGAAGCCATCGCCGAAGCTGCGATCCAGGCAGGATGCCGCTTCTTCTTCGGCTATCCCATTACCCCTCAGAACCAGATCCCGGAATACATGTCCAAACGGCTGCCGAAGATTGAGGGCGGCTGTTTCCTGCAGGCGGAGAGCGAAGTTGCCGCCATCAATATGGTCTACGGCGCGGCCGGTGCCGGAGCGAGGGTTATGACCTCTTCCTCCAGCCCGGGAATTTCCCTGAAGCAGGAAGGCATCAGCTATATTGTGGGCGCGGAACTGCCCTGCGTGATCGTGAATATGGTGCGCGGCGGCCCCGGACTGGGATCCATCCAGCCTGCCCAGAGCGACTATTATCAGTCCACCCGCGGCGGCGGACACGGCGACTACCGGATGCTGGTGCTGGCTCCCTCTTCCGTGCAGGAAGCAGTGGAACTGACACAGGAAGCCTTCGACCTGGCGGACAAGTACCGCAATCCCGTGCTGATCATGGGCGACGGTCTGATCGGCCAGATGATGGAACCCGTGGAAATGCCGGAACGCAAGGAGCGGACAGACCTGCCCGAGAAGACCTGGGCGGCCACCGGCTGGACGCCGGACTGCGGCCGGGAACGGGCGATCATCAACTCACTGTACATCGATCCCGCCGTGCTGGAAAAGCATGTGAACAAGCTGTACGCCAAGTACGCCGTGATGGAACAGACCGAATGCCGCTGGCAGGAGGAGATGACCGAGGACGCGGACTATGTGATCGTGGCCTACGGCACCACCGCCCGTATTGCCCGCAGCGCCATGCGCAAACTGCGTGACGAAGGCATCAAGGCCGGCCTGATCCGTCCCATTACCCTGTGGCCCTTCCCGAACGCGCCCATCGCCAAGGCGGCTGAACACGCCAAGGCCTTCCTGACCGTGGAAATGAGCATGGGTCAGATGGTGGACGACGTGAAGCTGGCGGTGGACGGCAAAAAGCCCGTGCACTTCTTCGGCCGCACCGGCGGTATTGTGCCGACGGTGCGGGAAATCATTACCCAGGTTGAAAATCTTGCCAAGGAGGGGAAATAAGCATGGCTGTTGTGTATGAGAAGACAAAGCTGCTGACCGACAAGCCGCTGCATTATTGTCCCGGCTGCACCCACGGTATCATCCACCGCCTGGTGGCGGAAGCCATTGACGAACTGGGCATCCAGGGCAAAACCATCGGCATTGCGCCGGTCGGCTGCGCCGTGTTTGCCTATGACTATTTCAACTGCGACATGATGGAAGCGGCCCACGGCCGCGCACCGGCTGTAGCCACCGGCTGCAAGCGGGTGAATCCGAACAACATCGTGTTCACCTATCAGGGCGACGGCGACCTGGCATCCATCGGCGCGGCGGAAATCACCCATGCGGCGACCCGGGGCGAGAACATCACCGTTATCTTTGTGAACAATGCCATTTACGGCATGACCGGCGGCCAGATGGCCCCCACCACCCTGCCGGGTCAGGTGACCACCACCTCTCCCTACGGCCGGGATCCCAAGCTGTGCGGTTATCCGATCCGGGTCAGCGAAATGCTGGCGACCCTGGACGGTCCGGCCTACATCTCCCGGGTGTCCGTGCATGACGTAAAGCACATCATGGAAGCCAAGAAGGCCATCAAGAAGGCGTTCGAAATGCAGATCGCCGGCAAGGGCTTCTCCCTGGTGGAAGTGCTGTCCGCCTGCCCCACCAACTGGGGTATGACGCCTCAGGAGGCGCTGAAGTGGGTGGAAGCCAACATGATTCCCCAGTACCCGCTGGGTGTGAAAAAGGAGGTTGAGTGATTCATGGAAGCTCAATTTCTGATTGCAGGTTTCGGCGGACAGGGCGTGCTGCTGATCGGCCAGCTGCTGGCCAAGGCGGCCATGCACGAAGGGATGAACGTTTCCTGGATGCCTTCCTACGGCCCGGAAATGCGCGGCGGCGAAGCCAACTGCGCCGTGGTGATCTCTGACGAACCCATCGGTTCCCCGCTGGTGACGGAGATCCCGATCGCCGTGATTATGAACAAGCCCAGCATGATCAAGTTCACGCCCGCCATGGAAAAGGGCGGCATCATGCTGTACAATTCCTCCCTGATCGATATCACCCCGGACCGGGACGATATCACCGCCATTCCCGTGGACTGCAACGGGATCGCGGAACAGCTGGGCAACAGCCGGACTGCCAACATGGTCATGCTCGGCGCGATCCTGGCAAAGACCGGCGTGGTGAGTATCGATTCCGCCATGGAAGCCCTGAAGGCCACCTTCGGCCCGAAGAAGGAGCACCTGCTGCCCATTAACCGGCAGGCCATGGAAAAAGGCGCTGAAGCGGTTAAGTAAGCTTTGTATTCAAAGCCCTGACGAATCATCGTCAGGGCTTTTTTGTTCACCAAATCAGCCATCCCCGACATTGACTTTTTGGTGGGTTTCCTGTATCGTTTATAGGGTTAGTCTATTCCCGTTCCGGCTTTTCCGGAAAGGGATTCCGAATATCTTCTACAGGAGGAACTTCCGAAATGAAAAAGCCCGTTGTACTGGTTGTTATGGACGGTGTGGGTGAATCAGCCGAAGAGCTGGGCAATATGGTCATGAAGGCCACAACCCCGACCCTGGACGCGCTGAAGGCCAACGATCCTTTCCGGATTATCAAAGCCCACGGCACTGCCGTCGGTCTTCCCTCAGACGACGACATGGGCAACAGCGAAGTCGGCCACAACGCACTGGGCTGCGGCCAGGTTTACTCCCAGGGCGCCAAACTGGTCAATGAATCCATTGAAGGCGGCAGCATCTACGCTTCCGACACCTGGAAGGAACTGGTTGCCGGCGTTAAAACTTCCGGCGGCGCGCTGCATTTCATCGGCCTGCTGAGCGACGGCAACGTGCACAGCAATATCGGCCATCTGCTGGCCATGCTGAAGAAAGCCAAGGCTGAAGGCGTCAGCAAGGCCCGCGTACATATCCTGCTGGACGGCCGTGACGTGCCCGCCACTTCCGCCCTGGAATATGTGGATACCCTGGAAAACACCATCGCGGAGCTGAAGGACGCCTCCTTTGACGTATGCATCGCTTCCGGCGGCGGCCGTATGCAGATCACCATGGATCGCTACCAGGCCAACTGGAGCATGGTGGAAAAGGGATGGAACATCCATGTGCATGGCGAAGGACGGACCTTTGCCTCCGCAAAGGAAGCCATCGAAACCTACCGTGCGGAGCAGCCCGGCGTGATTGACCAGGATCTGCCCGGCTTCGTGATTGCGGCGGACGGACAGCCCGTGGGCGCCATGAAGGACGGCGACAGCGTGATCCTGTTCAACTTCCGCGGCGACCGCGCCCTGGAGCTTTCCATGGCCTTTGACGGCGACGCTTCCTTTGACAAGTTCGACCGGGGCGTTGTACCGAAGGTGCTGTATGCCGGTATGCTGGAATATGACGGCGACCTGCACATTCCCCACAAGTTCCTGGTGAATCCTCCGCAGATCCGTCACACGCTGACCGAGCTGCTGGTGGAAAACGGCATCAATGAATATGCCTGCTCCGAAACCCAGAAATACGGCCATGTGACCTACTTCTGGAACGGCAACCGGAGCGAGAAGTTCAGCGAAGAGCTGGAGACCTGGGAAGAAGTTCCCTCCGATGTCCGCTCCTTTGACGAGTGCCCCTGGATGAAGGGCACCGAGATCACCGACCTGGTGATCGCCGCGATTGAAAGCGGAAAGTACGGCTTCATCCGCTGCAATTTCCCCAACGGCGACATGGTCGGCCATACCGGCAACCTGGAAGCCACGGAAATCGCGGTGGAGACGGTGGATCTCTGCCTGACCCGGATCCTGAAGGCCTGCGACGAGCACGGCTGCATCCTGGTGGTGACTGCCGACCACGGCAACAGCGACCAGATGCTGGAGAAGAATAAGAAGGGCGCGATTTCTGTCCGTACCGCACACAGCCTGCGGCCTGTTCCCTTCATCATCCATGACGCGGATGAACGGCACGAGATGGACACGGAGAGCCCCTTCGGCCTGGCCAATGTGGCACCCACGGTGGTAGAGCTCCTGGGACTGAAGCCCTATGACTGCTGGGAAAAGTCCATGCTGAAATAAAAAACACGGACAGCCGGGCCGATTGCCCGGCTGTCCTTCTTTCCGGAATGAAATGATAGGGAGTGATCCCGGTGAACCTGTATACATGCCCTGTACCGCGCAGGGAAGGCCCCGTTTTTGACCGCCAGGCACGCCTGAGAACGGACGCGCCGGTCTTTGTGATCGGGGCGGTCAACATGGATCTGGCCGGAACTCCGACAAACCCGCTGCGCGAGGGAGATTCCAATCCCGGACGCATCACCCTGACGCCCGGGGGCGTGGGCCGGAACATCGCGGAGAACCTCAGCCTGCTGGACAGGAAGGTTTCCCTGATCACCATCATGGGAAACGATCCCTACGCGCAGATGATCCGGGACCACTGCCTGAAAGCCGGTATTGATCTGCAGTACAGCTTTACGGAACCGGGGGAGAACACCTCCGCTTATCTGTGCATCAACGGGCAGGACGGGGACCTGAATGTGGCGGTGTCGGACATGTCCATCTGCGACAGGCTGACCCCGGACAGACTGGAACCTTTGCTGCCGCTGCTGAACCACGGCAGCATGGTGATTGCGGACGCAAACCTGCCGGAGGAAACCCTGGCATGGATCGCGAAGCATATTACCGTACCGGTGGCCGCGGATCCGGTTTCCGTTTCCAAAGCCTGCCGGCTGAAACCGCTGCTGTGCCGTCTGACGCTGCTCAAACCCAATGTGCCGGAAACGGAGCTGCTGACCGGTATGACCATCCGGGAGGACAGCGACCTGCCGCACGCGGCGGACGCGCTGCACCGCCTGGGCGTCCAGCGGGTCTATATCTCCCTGGGAAACCGGGGCGTATGGGCGGATGATCCCCGGGAGGGAGGAGTGCTGCTTCCCTGTATTCCCGGACCGGTGGTGAATTCCTCCGGCTGCGGAGACGCGTTTGTGGCGGCCGCCGCGGACGCTTACCTGAACGGACTGAATACCATGCAGGCGGCGGACCGGGCCCTGGCGGCGTCCGCGATCTGCGCGGAAGATTCCGCCGCGGTCAGCCCGAAACTGAGCCGGAAAGCAATCGACCTGAAACTGGGTTTCTCAATGTAAGAAGGAGTGTTATCATGAATCTGAACAAATATCTTTCCGTTTCCCCCGAGGTGCAGGAAGCACTGGCGGCCAACAAACCGGTGGTGGCCCTGGAATCCACCATCATCTCCCACGGCATGCCCTATCCCCAGAACGTGGAAACGGCGCTGAACGTGGAAAAGATTATCCGGGAAAACGGTGCGGTTCCCGCGACCATCGCGATCATCCAGGGAAAGATCACCGTGGGCTGCACCCCGGAACAGATTGAGTATCTCGGCAAAAAGGGCCTGGCCGTGACCAAGGCAAGCCGGCGTGACCTGCCGGTGCTGCTGATGCGCGGAGAGGACGGAGCTACCACCGTGACCACCACCATGATCGGCGCGGCGCTGGCGGGTATCCGGGTGTTTGCCACCGGCGGCATCGGCGGCGTGCACCGCGGAGCGGAAACCACCATGGACATCTCCGCGGACCTGGAGGAGCTGGCTCAGACCCCGGTGATGGTGATCTGTGCAGGCGCCAAGAGCATCCTGGACCTGGGACTGACGCTGGAGTACCTGGAAACACACGGCGTACCGGTGATTGGTTACGGCACGGAAGAACTGCCGGCTTTCTATACCCGCTCCTCCGGCTTCAAGGTGGATTACCGCCTGGATACGCCGAAGGAAATTGCGGACGCTTTCCGGGTGAAGCTGGACTGCGGCCTGCAGGGCGGCATGCTGGTGACCAATCCGATTCCGGAGGAATACTCCATGGATCCGGAATATATCAACAAAAACATCGACGAAGCGATCGCGGAATGCGAAAAACTGGGTATTCACGGAAAGCAGACCACGCCCTACCTGCTGGACAAGATTCAGAAGCTGACCGGCGGGGATTCCCTGAAGGCCAACATCCAGCTGGTTTACAACAATGCGAAGCTTGGCGCGAAGATCGCGAAAGCCCTGTGCGAATAACAGCGGCAGATCCGGCGTGAACGAACGGAAAGGGGACAGACACTATGGCATTTTTACAGGTTCAGTTTTTCTCCGCGGCACTGAATGTGGCCTCCACGGTGAATGTGATCCTGCCTGAAGTCAACCAGGGGATCGGAATGGGAGCCTCCAGGGATGAACGGCCGCCGAAGGTGCTCTACCTGCTGCACGGATACAGCGACGACCATTCCATCTGGATGCGGCGGACCTCCGTGGAACGCTACGCGGCGAACCATAACCTGGCAGTGATCATGCCGGCGGTGAACCACAGCTTCTACTGCAATGAAGCCCACGGGGAAAAATACTGGGACTATATCAGCGACGAGCTGCCCCGGACGATGCACCGCTTCTTCCGGCTGAGCAGCAGGCCGGAGGATACCTATGTGGCCGGCCTGAGCATGGGCGGCTACGGCGCCATGCGGCTGGCCCTGACCTATCCGGGGCATTTCGCCGGCGCGGCTTCCTTCAGCGGCGCGGTGGACCTGGCCGGGATTTTCCCGCAGCGGCATGACGGAAACGAGATTGACCGGCTTTTCGGGGATCTGAAGGAGATCAAGGGAACGGAACTGGATCTGTTCCACCTGATTGAAAGGAACGCGGACGCCCCGCACAGGCCCTGGCTGTATGTCAGCTGCGGGACGAAGGATTTCCTGTTTGAATCCCACAAGGCCTTTGTGCCCGCCCTGCGGAAAAACGGATGGAACGTGATGAGCCATGAGGAACCGGACGCCACGCACGAGTGGGGATTCTGGGATCAGCAGATCAAAGCGTTTATTGAGCTGATTGCCGCCAGGGAAGACGGGGATTGACGAAACGGACACAAATCCCTATAATATATCCGTACATTGCGTACCGCTTAAAGCTTCTTCGGGGACGGGTGAAATTCCCTACCGGCGGTAAAGCCCGCGAACTGAGCCAACGCTCAGCCGATCCGGTCCAATTCCGGAGCCGACAGTACAGTCTGGATGAGAGAAGAACGGAACAGAGAAATAACGCGTTTTTGCGTGCAAAGATCTCCGCCTCCTTGAAGCATGATGAAGTTGCTTTAAGGAGGCGCGCGCATTATAAGGAGGGCTTTTTCATGACCAGTACTACACAAACCCGGTTTTCTGTCGGCGTGATGACACGCATTGCCATTCTGGCGGCAGCGGCATCCATCCTGTTCCTGATCGAGATTCCTGTGGTGGCTTTCTATAAGCTGGACCTTTCCAACATTCCGGTCCTGCTGGGCGCTTTCTCCATGGGAACTGTTCCCGGACTGATCATCCTGGGCATCAAGAGCGCCATCGGCCTGCTGCATTCCTCCAGCGCCGGCGTCGGCGAACTGGCGGACTTCATTATGGGCGCGGCTCTGGTGATTCCGGCTTCGCTGATCTATCACCGGAACAAGACCCGCAAGAACGCGATCATCGGCATGGCCGTCGGTACCATCTGCATGGTGATCGCCGGCATTATGGCAAACAAGTGGATCATGCTGCCTTTCTACATGGGCGCTTTCCACATGGATATGGACGGGATCATCAAGGCTGCCGGAGTGGCCGGTGTGGACAGCGAGTGGAAGCTGCTGCTCCTGATCACCGGTCCCTTCAACCTGCTGAAAGGCGTTGTGCTGAGTGTTGTAGCCGGACTGATCTACAAACCGCTGTCCCCGATCCTTCACGAAAGGATCCGGTAAAAACAGCCTCATCCTTTCAGGACCGGGCAGGGAGAAATCCCTCCCGGTCCTGTTTTTTTCCCCGCGGCCATGGTATAATCCGGAGGTGACCCGGAAAAGGAGAACGGACCGCGGAAGGTGCTTTAAGGAACATACGGTCAGGAACTGACCGGAGAAGGGACAGAGAACTATGCCGATGGACGGACTGACGGTGGGATTTGCCGCCAGGGAACTGAATGAGATCCTCCGGGACGGGCGGATCGACAAGATCACGCAGCCGGAACGCGATACGATTGTACTGGTAATCCGCGCGGGCGGAACCAATCACCGGCTGCTTCTGTGCGCCTCGCCGAACAATGCCCGCTGCCACCTGACCATGAGCAGCTTTTCCAATCCGCTGGAACCCCCGGCCATGTGCATGCTGATGCGCAAACAGATTACCGGCGCCCGGATCCTGGAGATCCGCCAGGTGGAGGGAGACCGGATTGTCTATGTGGATCTAGACGCGGTGAACGAGCTGGGCGACCATGTGCTTCGCCGCCTGGTGCTGGAGATCATGGGACGGCATTCCAACCTGCTGCTGCTGGATGAAAACGGCCGGATCCTGGAAGCAACCCGCCACGTGAACCCGGAAATGAGCCGTGTGCGGCAGATCCAGCCCGGGATGACCTATCTGCCGCCGCCGGCGCAGGAGAAGCTGAACCCGGAAACGCTGACGGAAGAAGAACTGTATCAGCGGCTGAGCGCGGCGCCGGACGCCCGGCTGAGCCGCGCACTGGCGGATGCCATCACAGGCCTCAGCCGCGGGGCGGCAGAGGAGCTGGCCTGCCGTGTACTGCAGCCCGGCGAGACGCAGCCATCGGACCTGAAGGACGCCTGCCGGCGGATTGCCGATTTCCTGAAGAGACTGCCTTCCATGGCGGATCCCCGGGTGCTGGTAAACGAAAACGGAGAAGCGGAAGACGTTTTTCCCATGATCTACCTGTCCAGGCCGACGGAAAACCAGCGGCCCTATAAAACCCTGAGCGAGGCACTGGAGGTTTACTTCGGCAGCCGGGACGCCCGGGAAAGGCTGAGCCAGAAGAGCGCGGCGATGGTCCGGATGCTGAAGAGCCAGCTGGAACGCTGCCAGCGGAAGCTGGCTATGCAGCAGGAGGAGCTGGCCTCCGCGGAGCGGATGGAGGAATACCGCCGGATGGGTGAGGCAATCAACGCCAACCTGTACCAGCTGAAAAAGGGCATGACAGAGGCGGAACTGCCGGACTGGAACGATCCGGAAGGCGGAACGCTGACCGTGCCCCTGGATATCCGGCTGACGCCCAGCCAGAACGCCCAGCGGTATTTCAAGAAATACCAGAAGGCCCGCTCGGCCCGGGAAGTCGCCGCGCAGCAGCGGGATAAAACGCTGGAGGAGACGGATTACCTTGAGGGAATGCTGCTGGACGTGGACAAGTGCATCGGAGAAAGCGAACTGGAGGAAATCCGGCAGGAACTGGTGCGCACCGGATATATGAAGAAGAACACCAACCGCCGGCAGCAGCGCCAGCTTCCGGGAAGCAAACCCTACCGCTACCTGTCCGCGGACGGAATCGAAATCCTGGTGGGCAAGAACGCCGCCCAGAACGACCGGATTACCCTGGGCGCGAAGCCGGATGAAACCTGGCTGCATGCCAAGGACATGCCGGGAAGCCACGTGATCATCTGCCGGGAAGGGGAGATCCCCCTGACGACAATGAAACAGGCCGCCCTGCTGGCCGCGTGGTACAGCAAGGGCCAGCGGAGCTCCCTGGTGCCGGTGGACTATACCCTGCGCCGATATGTGAAAAAACCTTCCGGGGCAGCCCCCGGAAAGGTGATCTATACCCACCAGAAAACAGCGTATATGACGCCGGAAGAGGAGGAAATAAAAGGGATCAGGCTTCTAGAAGCCTGATCCCTTTTATTTCAATTCAGAATTCAGAATTCAGAATGCAGAATTAAGATGATTTAGCCGGGGAGACACATTCATTATGAATTATGAATTGTGAATTATGAATTATATCATTCTCCCCTGAGTGTATGGTAGACAGCGTCGAAGCAGGTTTTGATTTTGTAGTCGGTAGTCAGGAGGCAGCCGTAGGGACTGTTGAGGTTGTAGACATAATTGCCTTTCAGGAATTCGGGCGCGTCCACCAGGCCCCAGATGCATACCGCGGTCAGGGGATTCTTCTCTTCACTGTTGGCCTTCATGAACACATCGCTGAACAGTCTGGCATAGAAGGCGTCATGCTCCGCAACCTTGGTTTTATCAAAGTTGCGGACGGCCATTTCGGTGAGCTGTACTTCCAGGCCCAGGTTTGCGTAGGTGGTGATGGACAGCTTCACATTGCTGATGATGGAAGGGGACAGGCAGCCGTCCTGGGTGCCGTAGCCGCCCATATAGCCCTGCATGCCGACGCCGTCGATGAGAGACCGGGGATTGCCGTCCTCGTCCGTCGCGTAGGACTGGATACGTTTCACCAGCGCGCAGGCGGCCTGGCGCTTCTCCGGGAAGAACAGGTTATAGTCATTGTAGAACAGGCGGATATCCGCGCCGAGCTTTTCCTGGGTATTGCGGGCGCACAGGAAGGAATACTCGACATAGTCGTCGCCCAGGTATTCCAGGAAACAGTTGGGCTCGCCGTTGCGCGTTGTGCGCAGATGGCTGGGATCGGCGGCGCTGTATTCCCCAGCGTTATCGCCGATCGCCTCGTTCACCACATCCCAGCAGTAGATGACGCCCGGGAACTTTTTCTCGAAATGGGTCATCACCTGGTCGATATAGCTGGCCAGCCGGGCCTTCAGGGTTTCCGTGTCCGCAACGGGCTTGGCCTGGTCATAATCTTCGTGGAAGAACCACTGGGTCATATAGGCGTCCCAGACCAGCACATGGCCGCGGACCCGGATGCCGTGCTGCTGCGCCCAGGAAATCATTTTGTCCGCAGCATAGTAATTCATGCGGGGCATGCCGTCTTCCGCTTTCCGGGACGCCTGCTGGTCCAGGAGGGAGTAGGCCTTGGTTTCGTTTGTACAGGTCAGGGAATTGAAGTGGCGGGCCAGGAATTCCAGGAAGGCCCTGTTGTTCATATCCTGAAAACCGAAGGCGCCGCCCAGCTTAAACCCGTAGGGCTCCGCCAGGGTCCAGAGAGGATCGTAATCCGCAGAGACGGTGCCGGCTGCCTCCGTCAGGCCGGACAGGGGAAGCAGGCAGATCACCAGGGCAAGGCACAGCACAAGAAAGCGTTTCATAAGAGGTGCTCCTTTTTTCAGAGATGAGTGGAGAGTTGAAAGTTAAAAGTTAAAAGTTTAGAGTTTAGAGTTGAGGAAGTCTGAAGACAGTAAAGCTGTCTTCAGACTTCCTCCATAGTGCAGCCGCCGATGAACTCACGCAGCAGGGAGAGCGGCGGGATCTCGTCCAGCGAGGCCTCGTCCACATCCGGCAGATAGTTCAGCACCTTGATCAGGCGGCGGGAAAGCAGGTAATTGGGGGAAGAGGACGGCACGTCCATCAGCAGCTTGTAGGCATAGAGCTTCAGGATCGGCAGCTCATACTGGAGCGCGGTGTTGAACATGCTGTCCGCGTTCTCCTGATAGGTGAAAATGTATTTCTCTTCGGCGCTGCGGACCCGGGGCCACATCTCCAGGGTGGTTTCCGGCGGATAACCGCGGAACTGGTTGTCCCGCACGATCCGGCGCAGCAAGCGGACGTCCGTGGTACGGATCCGGTTGTGGTCGTCCAGGTTCAGGACGGTCAGCGCGCTGGCAAAGATCTTGTAAATTTCATCCGCGGGCAGCATCTCGCAGACCTGGGGATTCAGGCCGTGAATGCCTTCCATGATGATGATTTCGCCGGGAGCCAGGGATGTGGGTGGCGTCATGTAATCCTTGACGCCGGAGGCAAAGTCGAAGTTGGGCATGAAGACTTCCTCGCCGTTGAGCAGCCCGGTCAGGGTGTCGGACAGGAGCTTCAGATCCAGCGCGTCGATGGAATCGTAATCCTTGGTGCCGTCCACCTGCAGGGGCATTTCATCCCGGTTGATGAAGAAGTCGTCCATGGAGATCCGGCGGCAGGCGTGACCGTACATCTGCAAATGTACGCCGAGACGGCCGGAGAAAGTGGTCTTGCCGCTGGAGGAGGGGCCGGCGACCAGAACGATGTGCTTGTTCTGCTCATGGATGTTTTTGGCAATCCTGTGAATGGCGGCTTCATGCAGCGCCTCGTTCACCCGGATAAAATTTCGAAGCTTTTTGTCCTCGATCATCTGGGAGAGATCGGAGACGTTCGTAACGCCCAGAATTTCACACCATTCGGCGCTCTGGTTGAAGATCTCCAGATGCTTGGGCCGGTAGATATAGGGCGCGGCGTGGTCAAAGTCCGCCCCGGCCGGCAGCTGCAGGACGAAGCCGCCCCGGAGCTCGAATATGGTGAAGACCTTGACATAACCGGTGGAAACGGTCATGGCGCCGTAGAAGTATTCCCACATCCCGTCGATGCAGTACATATTGAAATAGGGAACGGGACGGTGCTTCAGCAGGTTGACCTTGTCCGGCATCTGCTCTTCCTCAAAGTACCGGATGGCTTCTTCCTTGGTCCAGCGCTTTTTCTCAAAGACCAGGTCCAATTCCGCCAGACGGCGCATTTCATTTTCAATCCGGACGATATCCTGACGGTGCAGGTCGATTCCGGGCAGGCGGACAAACACGCCGTAGCCGACGGAGTACTCGATCCGGACCCGCTGGTAGGGATAGAGGTGGCGTAGCGCCAGCAGCATCACGAAACGCAGGGAGCGCTCGTAAATCCGGCGTCCTTCCTCATTCTCCAGCGTCAGGGGAACAAGCGTGCAGTCCTGGCGGAGCTCATCGTTGAGCTCGCAGACCACGCCGCCGGACTGGGCAGCCAGCGTTCCCCGGGGAAAAGCGTTCAGCGCTTTCAGGCACGCAGCAACAGTGGTGCCTTCCGGGAATTCTTTTTCGTTGTTCATGGAACGGATAATCATATGGTAACCCTCCTGTCAATAATCTTGGGGGACTATTGCGACATGGCTGATTGCCTGCACCATGCAGGGATCACAAAACGAGCCGGACAAAGGGTTGTAATGATGAAAGCGGGGACAGGAATCCTGAATTAATCAAACGGCATGCTGGACACGTCCGCGTTCAGCAGCTCCTCATCCGGATCGGGCAGAGCGCCGTGTTCCGCCAGGTATTTTTCCAGGCGCTGCTGCATCTGCAGCTGCTTGGTATGTACATAAGCCACATTGGCGTGGGTGGCCGGAGCCGTTGAACGGGTCATGATTTTCCGGCCGTCGTCATCAATGCGGAAACGCAGGCGGATCAGGATCCGGCCGTGGTTTTTACATTTGGCTATGGCAATGTACTTATCTGCGCTCTGTTTAATATATTCGCCGTCAAGCTCCAGAACCCTTCCGCAGCGGGGACAGACGGGATGAACCGCGGATTCGCTCTGCAGGGCTTCGCGGACAGTGTCAAAGACTTCGCCGGGGGTCTTTTCCCGGACGGAACGCCGGCCGTGGATCAGTTCCCGGGGCTGACGGGCATAGTTCAGGACGGCGGAGGGATCCGGCAGGGTCCGGAAAACCAGCGCCGTATACCAGGCGTCGTTCAGCGCGTTATGGAAAGCCATGTTTTCATCCGGCTCGATATTCATCAGCTCCATGGCGGCCTTCAGGCCGGCCCGGTCCTTCAGCTTGTGTTCCTGGCTGAAGAGCTGCTGAATGTCGCACAGGGGCGGGAGCGGGATATCCTCACAGTGGAAGAAATGAATGTTCTGGTACAGAACGCTGACATCATCAATGCCCCAGGTCAGCAGGGTATAGTCCTCTCCGCACCAGGCGGTGAACTGTTCCAACGCCTCACGGAAGGCAGGAGCTCCTGCCAGGGTTTCCGAGTCCAGGCCGGTCATGCGGCGGATCCGGGGATGAATCCGGAGATAATGGGTCGGAGCGATGGGAATGGAAATGGAATCGGCGGGATTCAGGTCCGCATCGAGCTTTACGGCGCCGATCTGGATCATTTCGAAAATCAGTTTGTCGCCGACCTCACGATAGGTACGGCTCTGGTAGGAAATGGGCTGGTTCCATTCCAGGTCAAGGATGATGTAGGTCATACGGTTTAGCAACCTCAATTCATAATGCACAATTATCTGACAATTCAGAATTAAGAATTCAGAATTCAGAATTAACAGTCATTTCAGCTGCGCTTTTTCCTGCTAGGGCTCCGGTGCTCCAGGCAATCTGCAGGTTAAATCCCCCGGTGTGAGCGTCGACGTCAATCATTTCGCCGGCGAAGAAGAGGTTCGGAATCAGCTTGCTGCGCAGTGTACCGGGCTCAATTTCCTTTACGGTGACGCCGCCGCGGGTGACGATCGCTTCGGCCAGGGGCCGGGGAGACCGGACGGTCAGCGGCAGGGCCTTCAGCACGGTGATCAGGGCTTCCCGCTGGGCGGAAGTGATCTGGTTGCAGGGCAGGTCCGGTGAAACACCGCACAGACGGGGAAAGAGCGCCGCAAAGCTGGCGGGCAGCAGGCCGGGCAGTACGCTTTTCAGCTGCTTTTTGCCGGCTTCGGAGAAATCCCGCCGGAGACGGGCATCCAGCTGTTCCCGGGTCAGGCCGGGCTTCAGGTCAATAGCCAGACGGCAGTCTTTACCGGGCTGGGGCAGGTGGCAGCTGGCTTCCAGCACCAGGGGCCCGGAGATTCCGAAGTGGGTGAAAAGCATTTCCCCCAGTTCGGAGTACAGCGTTTTTTTGCCGGAGTACAGGGTGAGGGTCACATTCCGCAGGCTGAGCCCCTGCAGCTCCTTCGGCCAGGCCTCTTCTGTTTCCAGACCGACCAGGACGGGAGAGGGCGGCGTGACAGTGTGTCCCAGATCCGCGGCAAAGCGGAATCCGTCTCCGGTGGAACCGGTGGAGGGATAGCTGAGCCCGCCGCAGGCCAGGATGACCGCGTCCGCGGAAAGGACGGTGCCGTCCTCCAGTTCCGCTCCGGTGATCCTGCCCTCTGCTGTCTGCAGGCGGTGAACAGCGCTGTTCAGGCGGACGCGGACATTCAGTTTCCGCAGGAGGCCGGTGAGGGCCTTGGTGACGTCACTGGCCTTTTCGGAAGCCGGGAAGACCCGCTTTCCGCGCTGCACCGTGACCGGACAGCCGATTTCCTCCATGAGGGCCATCATATCCTGAGACGAAAAAAAACTCAGCGCACTGTAAAGAAACCGCGGATTGCGGGGCACCTGGGCGAGAAAACCGTCCAGATCGCAGTCGTTGGTCAGGTTGCAGCGGCCTTTGCCGGTGATATAGACTTTCTTTCCGAGCTTTTCATTCTTTTCCAGCAGGGTGACTTCAGCCCCTGCGCGGGCGGCAAAAACAGCGGCCATCATGCCGGCTGCGCCGCCACCGATGACCAGTATTTTACCCATAATGTATCAGCCTCCGGATCGATTCGGCAGAAACGGCGGGAGAGCTTCCCGCTGTTCATGTGAAAGTATACGGGAAAAGAGGAAATTATGCAAGAAAAGGGAAAAAAAGAGCTTGACTTTAGCTCGATAAAGTGATAATGTACTGATGTGATCCCAAAAAGCGGATCCGTATCTGATTATCTGAGGAGGATATCACTCATGAAAAAACTGCTTGCTCTGGCTTTAGCCCTGTGCCTGGTCCTCAGTGCCGCAATCGCTCTGGCGGACGAATTCAAAATGGGTATTGACGCGGAATATCCGCCTTTCAGCTATCTGGATGACGACGGCAACTACGCCGGTTTTGACGTTGAAATGTGCAAGGCAGCCTGCGACATTCTCGGCCTGGAACAGGTGATTGTTCCGGTGAACTGGGACACCAAGCTGATCTCTCTGGACAACAAGGAACATGACTGCGTCTGGTCCGGCATGACGATTCTGGATACCATGAAGGAAGCCGGATATGTTCTGTCCTTCCCCTACTATGACAATACCCAGGTTGTGCTGACCAAGGAAGGAAACGGCATCAGCTCCCTGGAAGACCTGGCCGGAAAGCGCGTGGCCGTGCAGCTGGGCACCTCCGGCGAAGCCCTGCTGGCTGACGAGGAAGGACAGCTGGAGCTGGCCAAGACCTTTGAAGGCGGGGCGCCTGTGACGATGGAAAACTTCAACATTTGCGGCACCGAACTGGATGCCGGCGGTGTGGACGCGGTGGTGATTGACCTGCCGGTGGCCCAGAACCTGGCCGGCCGTTTCAACGGCTTTGTGATTCTGGACGCGCCTCTGGGCAGCGAACAGTACGGCATCTGCTTCCGCAACGGTGATGATGAACTGTGCAAGAAGTTCGAAGAAGCCATCATGAAGCTGGTGGAAGACGGCACCTACCTGGAACTGGCGAAGAAGTACAACCTGGACGAGAACGTACTGTGCCTGCTCAACAAGTAAGCGCCTTCCCGCAGCGCGGGAGATGACAGAGTGTCTGATCACGCAGGGGCCCGGTAACCGGCCCCTGCGATTTCACATTGAAGGAGCTTCCTAATCATGACGATCCTGACGATGATCACCAAGATGAGCGAAGGTCTCGGCAGAACCTGTGCGATCTTTTTCCTTACGCTCCTTTTTGCCCTGCCGCTGGGACTGATTGTATCCCTGCTGCGGATGAGCAAGAACAAGGTGGTTTCCTCCATCATGAAGGTCTATATTTCCGTGCTGCGCGGAACGCCGCTGATGCTGCAGCTGCTGGCGGTGACCTATGGACCGTACTATCTTTTCGGAATCAGCGTATCCCGGGAGAAACTGATTCCCGTGGTGATCGCCTTCTCTCTGAACTACGCGGCCTATTTTGCCGAGATCTACCGCGGCGGCATTGAATCCATGAGCCAGGGACAGTATGAGGCGGCGGAGGTATTGGGCTACACAAAGTTCCAGTGCTTCATGCGGATTATTCTGCCCCAGGTGATCAAGCGGATCCTGCCCTCGGTGACCAACGAGATTGTGACCCTGGTCAAGGATACCTCCATGGCATTCACGGTGGCGTACCAGGAGATGTTCACCATCGGCAAGCAGATCGCCAATTCCCAGACCAGCTTTATGCCCTTCGTGATTGCAGGCGTATTCTATTTCCTGTTCAACGCGATTGTGGGATGGGTGATGGGACGGTTTGAGAAGAGACTGAGCTACTACAGATAAACCGGAATTCATAATTCACAATTCATAATTCATAATGAATGGTGAAAACGTCCCGCTGACGGGATGATTATTCAGTCAGCGTTCAGGACAGTTTATTCGGAGGATACATGAGCAAGCTGTTAGAGATTAATCACTGCCGGAAACAGTTCGGCGCCACAGAGGTCCTGACGGACCTGAGCGTTTCCGTGGAGGAGGGCCAGGTGCTGTCCATCATCGGGCCCAGCGGCAGCGGCAAATCCACGCTGCTGCGCTGCGCGACGCTGCTGGAAACCATGGACGGCGGAGACCTGATCTACCTGGGCAACTATGCCGCACGGGACGTGAACGGGAAAGCCGTTTACGCGACGCAGGCGGAGCTGCAGAGAATCCGGGGCATGTTCGGCCTGGTATTCCAGAACTTCAACCTGTTCCCGCACTATTCCGTGCTGAAAAACGTGATGGAAGCACCGATGCTGGTGCAGAAGCGGCAGGAAAAGGAAGTGCGGGAGGAA
The DNA here is from genome assembly GCA_900315675.1 of uncultured Eubacteriales bacterium. GTDB lineage: Bacteria > Bacillota > Clostridia > Christensenellales > Aristaeellaceae > Aristaeella. The sequence continues at coordinate 53,411 of OMZY01000006.1, read as the reverse complement.
GCCCTGTCCCTGCTGGAGCAGATGGGTCTTTCGGACAAGGCGGACGCCTATCCCTACCAGCTGTCCGGCGGACAGCAGCAGCGGGTTTCCATCGCCCGGGCGCTGGCCATGAACCCGAAGATCCTGTTCTTTGACGAACCTACTTCTGCCCTGGATCCGGAGCTGACAGGGGAAATTCTGAAGGTTATCCGGAAGCTGGCGGAGAAAAAGATGACCATGGTCATCGTAACCCATGAGATGAGCTTTGCACGGGACGTTTCGGACTGGGTGGTATTCATGAACGGCGGCGTTATCGTGGAGCAGGGCGATCCCCGGGAAGTGATTGACCATCCGACCCACGAGAGAACCATCCAGTTCCTGAGGAGACTGCAGGAAAAATGAAAACATACCGATACGTGAAGCTGGATCCGACGGGCAATATCACCTGCCTGGTGCTGGATCCGACGGAACCGCAGGATGAAAAGGCCGTCACCCGGAAGCTGCTGGAGGAATGCGAACAGGTGGCCTACCTGGAAGCGCCGACGCAGCCGGGAGCGGTCGCGGCCATCCGGCTGATGGGCGGGGAATTCTGCGGCAACGCGGCGATGGCGGCAGCGGCCTGGCTGGTCCGGGAGGAACTGGCGGAGGGAGAGAAAAAGGCCCTTCTGTTACAGGTGTCCGGAGCAGCTGATCCGGTGCGCTGCACGGTCCGGAAAACGGCAGTAGGCTTTGAAGGAACAACGGAAATGCCGCCGGTACAGGAGATCCGGGAGGAAATGTTCAGCCGGATTCCCTTCACGCTGGTCCGGATGCAGGGCATTGTGCACCTGATTCACACAGGCGCGGAACTTGGAAACGCCAAGGCGGAGAAGCTGCTGGCGGTGAAGGCGGCGGTGCTGCCGGATGAAGCCATCGGCCTGCTGCAGTGGAACCCGGAAAACGGATTTCTGACGCCCCTGGTATGGGTGCGGGGCAGTGAAAGCATGGTCTGGGAAAACGCCTGCGGCAGCGGAAGCGCCGCGGTGGGCGCGGCGGAGGCGCTGCGGGCCGGGAACGGAACAAAGACTACGCAGGTCAGCCAGCCCGGCGGAACCATCAGCGTGAGCGCGGAGGCGCGGGACGGACAGATTCTTTCCGTGGCCATCACCGGGCAGATCCGCCTGGGGACAGAAACAGCCGTTGAGATCCCGTAAGGGATTGTGCTATACTCTTCTTATCAAAAAAGCAGACAGAAGGTTTGGAATATGGCAGGAAGAGCGGGAAACAAAACACGCCATCGCAGGGTTCAGCTGCAGATGGTTGTTTTGTTGCTGCTCTTTACACTGCTGACCACCCTGCTGACGGGCTGGATCATCTACGACCGGACGTCCGAACAGGTGATCCGGGATACCTGGCAGCAGCAGGAGGCCCTGCTTCGCAGTGCCTGCGCAGCGGTGAACCGGGAGATCGGACAGGTGAAATCCTTCTCCTGGCAGCTGAGCAACGACACCGGCGTGCAGCGGTATCTCCACCTGACGGAACAGACCCCGAAGGATATCCTGACCAAGCGGGGAATCATTGAAAAACTGCAGCAGATGAAGGCCTTCAGCAATACGATGGCGGATATCGGCATCTATGCGGAAGGCATGGATACGATCGTGACCGGTGAAAGCAGTTACCGGGCAGATGATTTTTACAACCGGCATGAGGGCATTACGCCGGAGCAGATGATCGGCGCGCGCTCCGTACCCGGCAAGGTGGCGCTGGGCCGGTACGCGGGGAGCGGAACGGTCAGCCGGATCCTGAGCACGGAACCGGTGCTGGCTTTTGTGAGCAGCCTGCCGCTGAACGCGCAGACAGGGAAAAGCTACGCCTTTTTCCACCTGAACGCGGACAGGCTCTTTGACTGCCTGCCGGAAAGCGAGGCGGGAACGCTGCTTCTGACAGACAACGAAGGCAGTCCAGTGATGCCGGGAACAGCGGAGGAAAACGGCGAAATCAGCCGGCAGTTTATGCGGGAGAAACAGAACCGGCTCCGGTACAACGGCAGCGAATACGGCGTGCTGAGCCAGGAGACGGAAGCGGAAGGCCTGTACTGTACGGCGGTGATTCCATACAGCGAGCTGCTCAAGCCCAGCATGAGGCTGCGGGATGTGGTGATGCTGGTGATGGGATCCTGCATGGTGGTCGGCCTGCTGGCGGCGGTGCTGGCCTCCCGGCGGCTTTACGCGCCGCTGGAACGGCTGCTGGGCAATGTGCGGCAGCTGTGCCGGGAGCTGCCGGATGACAGCCGGGGCAACGAATACAAGATGCTGGACGACGCCATTCACCTGATTTCGGCGGAAAACCACGAACTGTCCCTTTCCAACCGGGAGATCAACCGGCTGCTGAAGAACCGGCTGCTGAACGACTGGATGGAAGGCCGGCTGAAGGGAGCCGAGGATACCCTGGAGAAGGCCGGGGTGGAACTGCCCTATGAGCTGGTGAGGATCGCGGTGGCGGAAACGGCACCGCGGGACCTGGAACGCCTGGAGGCCCGGACGGGCGGCAACACAGCGGACCGGATCGAGAACCTGGCGGCGGAATCCGACCTGGGACTGATGCGGGTCTGGTGTGCCCGGCGAACGGACGGTATGATCCTGATCCTGTTCAACCTGGACGGGCAGCCCTCTGCCACCGCGTCGATTGAGCAATGGCTGCAGACCTGCCGGGAGCAGGTGTTCGGGGAATGTCCCTGCGCTATCGGCCTGGGCGGCGTGCGGGAGAAGGAACGGGCGGCGGAGTCGCTGGTGGACGCAATGATCGATCTGCGCAGCGGCGAGGAAAGCCGGGAGGAAAAGCATTACGCGCGGCTGACGGAATACATCCGGAAGGAATATATGCATGACATCTCCCTGGACAGCGCCGGGGAGGCGCTGGACATGTCGCCCAGCTATATCGGCCTGGTATTCCGGAAGGTGGGGGAGACCAGCTTCCTGAAGTACCTGACGGATATCCGGATGGAGGAAACAAGGCGGCTTCTGAAAGAAACGGACCTGACGCTGCGCGAAATCGGCGAAAAGGTGGGAATCGAGAACCAGAATACGCTGATCCGTACGTTCAAAAAGGCGGAAGGCGTTACGCCGGGACAGTACCGGGTGGCAAATCAGGCGATTCATTCGCAGAATGGATGATCGCTTTTCGGCAAATCTGAAAACAGTTTCACAGAATCGCGGATAGCCTGAGGAGGACTTTTCATGCTACCTTCAGAGCAACGGAGGTGGACCTCATGCATACATCCCGCGGTTCGCGGCTTTGGCGCAGGATATGGGCTGCAAGATACCTGTATCTGATGTTTTTGCCTGTTCTGATTTATTATGTTGTTTTCCGCTACGGACCGATGCTGGGCCTGTCCATAGCCTTTAAAAAGTATGATTTAATCAAGGGATTCGCAGGGAGCAAGTGGGTTGGATTCAAGTATTTCCAGCAGTTTTTCAACTCCATTTATCTGTGGAGACTTCTCCGCAATACGCTGCTGATCAACCTCTATGACCTGATATTCAATTTCCCGGCGGCCATTATGCTGGCCCTGCTGATCAACGAGCTGCAGAACCGCCGGTTCAAGAAAACGGTTCAGACCATTACCTATATGCCGTATTTTATTTCCAGTGTTGTGCTGGCCAGTATGGTGGTTCAGTTCCTGTCTCCTTCCAGCGGCGTCATCAATAACCTGATTGCTTTCCTGGGCGGGGAACGGCAGTATTTTATGGTTCAGCCGGAGTCCTTCCGTACAATCTTCACGATCATGAATCTGTGGAAGAGCATCGGCTGGAACTCCATCATTTTCCTGGCAGCCATCAGCGGGATCAACGGGGAACTGTATGAGGCCTGCAGGGTGGACGGCGGCGGCTATCTCCGGCAGATGTGGCATATAACCCTGCCGGGAATCGCCAGTACCATTGTAGTGCTGCTGATCATGCGGCTGGGTCATGTGATGGACGTGGGATATGAAACAATCCTGCTGCTGCAGAATAACGCCAACCAGGAAACCAGCGATGTGATCGGCACCTATGTATACCGCCGCGGACTGAAGGGCGGAGAGTACAGTTACGGCACCGCCGTGGGCATGTTCCAGAGCGTGGTCGGCTTTTCACTGGTGATCTTTGCGAACTGGCTCAGCCGCCGCTATTCGGACACAAGCCTGTGGTGAAGGGAGGGGCGGAAATGGAACTGACACGAAAGCATACCGGAATCCGGGTCGCCCCCAGCCGGAAGGCGTTCCTGGTTTTCAACACGGTGTTTCTGCTGGCGATCTGCTTTGTCATGCTGTACCCGGTGATCTATGTTGTCGCCGCGTCTTTTTCCGAGGAAACGGCGATTCTTCGGGGAGACGTTTCCTTTATTCCCGTGGGTGCCCACGTAAAAGCCTATCAGAAGGTTTTTGTGTATCCGCTGCTGTGGCAGAGTTACAGCAATACGCTTTTGTACACGATCCTGGGCACTGCCATCAACCTGACACTGACGGTGTTCGGCGGGTGGGCCTTAAGCCAGAGAAAGATGGTGGGCAGGCGGTTCTTTACGCTGATGTGCGTTTTTACCATGTTCTTTAACGGAGGCATGATTCCGACATTCCTGGTGGTCAAGGGGTTGGGCATGCTGAATACGATCTGGGCGATTGTGCTGCCCGGCGCGGTCAGCACCTATAACATGATCCTGATGCGGACTTTCTTCCGACAGATTCCGGACAGCCTGGTGGAAGCGGCGGAGCTGGACGGATGCAGGGACTTCGGAATCCTGTTCCGGATTGTGCTGCCCCTGAGCCTGGCCAGCCTGATGACTATCGGCATGTTCTACGCGGTCGCGCACTGGAATGCCTACTTCTCGGCAGTGCTCTACCTGAGCAAGCCTGAACTGTATCCGCTGCAGATCATCCTGCGCCAGGTGGTGCTGCTGAATGAAATTGTGGAAAACTCCACCAGTACGGAAAACGTGATGGCGGAGGGCATCAAATATGCCACCATCGTGGTGGCGATGCTGCCGATGCTGTGCATCTATCCCTTTGTACAGAGGTATTTTGTGAAGGGCGTTATGATCGGTTCCGTGAAGGAGTGATCCCATCCATAGGTCCGGACCCCGGAAATGGGGTTAAGATAGACAGTTTACCAAATCACAGAAGGAGGAAGAACCATGAAACACTTTTCCCGTCTCCTGGCACTGCTGCTGGCAGTCTGCCTGCTGCCGCTGACCTTTATGGCAGCCGCGTCCGCGGAGGAACCCGTGACCATCACGATCTGGGGCTCCGACCGTGAAAACATGCCCTTCCGCAACGGCCTGTGGACCATCGACAAGCTGCAGGAAAAGCTGGGCATCAAGATTGAGATCATTTCCGCGCCGACGGAAAATCTGGCTGAGAAATTCGGCCTGCTGATTGCCGGCGGAGATTTCCCCACCATCGTGCAGTACAAGGCGAAGGACCTGCTGCTGTACAAGGATGTCTGGACTCCCCTGAACGACCTGATCAACGAAACCGACACCCCGAACCTGTGGAAGGTTTACAGCGACGATGAAATCCGCCGGAAGGTCTCCGACGCGGACGGCGTGATGCGCTTCATCGGCCAGCGGACCGCCATCACCGCCGGAAAGCTTTACTTCTGGCGCCAGGACTGGCTGGACAAGCTGGGCCTGGAAGCTCCGAAGACCACCGAGGACCTGTTCAATGTCTTCAAGGCCATCAAGGAAGGCGACCCGAACGGCAACGGTGAGGCGGATGAAATCCCCTTCGCAGTGCGCAAGAACGGCAGCAACAACCGCGGCAACGTGATCCCCTTCATCAACAACTGGGGCATTGCCGAGACCTTCTTCGCGGAAGACGGCCAGGTGAAATTCGGCGCTACCGATCCCCGGATGAAGGACGCGCTGGAATGGCTGAACCGCTGCTATACGGCCGGACTGCTGGACCAGGAATACCTGACCCGGGACAAGACGTCCTGGTACAGCGCCTGGACCAACAACCAGGTGTTCATGAGCTATGACTGGAGCGCCTATATTGACAACGTAGCCAACCTGTTCAAGGATGTGGAGAGCGATATCAATATCGTGGGCACCGTGCCCCCGGAAGGCCCCACCGGCATCAGCGAGACCCGCGACCAGCTGCAGCCCATCACCGTGGATGAGGACTGGAACGCCGGTATCTATGTCGGCGCGACGGATGAGCAGAAGAAGGCTGCCCTGAAGCTGCTGGACTATGTCTACAGCGATGAAGGCATGATCCTGATGAACTTCGGTGAGGAAGGAACCCACTTCAATATCGTGGACGGCGATTACAAGTATTCCGACCTGATCATGAACAACCCCGACGGCCTGTCTCCCCAGGACGCGCTGCGCTCCTTCGGTATCCAGAGCATGCTGACCCTGCGGCAGGACGCCCGTTATGAGCGTGCCTTCGTCAGCGACGAGGTCAACCGGATCCGCGACATCTACGAGCAGGAAGGCCATATCGGCGACGCGTTCCCGACACTGGCGTTCACCGAGGATGAACAGGATATCATCAACGAAAAGTATACCGAAATCGAAACCTACATGAACGAGACCGTGGATAAGTTCATCATGGGCGTGGAATCCCTGGACAAGTTTGACGATTATGTGGCCCAGATCGACAGCATGGGCCTGGCGGATGTGCTGGCTGTTTACCAGGCAGCGTATGACCGCTACATGAAATAAGCGAATCCGGGTTATCCTCTTTTGGGAGGACAGGCAGAAATGCCTGCCCTCCTTTTTTGATCCGGCAGCGCTTTCCGGGCTGGAAGAGATTGACAGTTCTTCCGCAGATCATGTAAAATAATAAAGGATGAAAACTGCCTGACAACTGAACAGTGCCGAATGGAGGAAAAACGATGAAAAAGCTGTTATGCCTTATGCTTGCGTTTGCTATGCTGCTGGTTTCCGCCACGGCGCTTGCCGAGGCACAGCCGGAGCAGTCCCTGTTTACCCCCGGATCCTATACCGCGGAAGCACAGGGCATTTTTGTGCCGGTGAAGGTGACTGTCCGGGTGAGCGAAAACGAGATTGAAACCGTACTGGTTGACGCGACCGGCGAAACGCCCGAACTGGGCGGGATTGCCGCGGAAAAGATGGCCATGGCCATCATGAACGCGCAGACGCCGAACGTGGATTCTGTGAGCGGTGCCACTGTGACCAGCGCGGCCATCATTGCCGCCGCCACCGACGCCCTGAAACAGGCGGGCGCGGATATCGCGGTGCTGGACGCAAACCGGAAAGATACCAAGGACGAGGGGCCCAAGGAAGAAAAGACGATTGACACGGAGATTGTGATTATCGGCGCCGGCGGCGCGGGAATGACCGCGGCCATCATGCTGCAGCAGGCCGGAAAGGATTTTGTGATCCTGGAAAAGATGCCCTATGTGGGAGGCAACACCACCAAGGCGACCGGCGGCATGAACGCCTCCGAAACCCATTACCAGAAGGAACAGGGAATTGAGGATTCCAACGCGCTGTTTGCGGCCGACACGATGAAGGGCGGCCATGCGCTGAACGATTCGTCCCTGGTGGCCGTGATGGCCAACAGCTCCGCAGGAGCGATTGACTGGCTGGATACCATCGGCGCGGAGCTTCCGAAGATTTCCTTCTCCGGCGGCGCTTCCGTCAACCGGATCCATGCGCCGGCAGACGGCTCCGGCGTGGGCGCCTACCTGGTGGACCGTTTTTCCGCCAAGCTGAATGAGCTGGGCGTGAAAGTGATGCTGGAGACGGCGGCAACCGAACTGCTGACCGACGCGGACGGAAAGATTGCCGGCGTGAAAGCGGTGGGACCGGACGCGATCTATACCATCAATGCCAGGGCGGTGATCCTGGCCAGCGGCGGTTTCGGCGCCAACGAGGCAATGTACACCACCTACCGTCCCGATCTGAAGGGTACGGTGACCACCAACGCGCCGGGCGCGACCGGCGACGGTATCGTGATGGCCCAGGCGCTGGGCGCGGACCTGGTGGATATTGAACAGATCCAGCTGCACCCCACGGTGGAACAGACCACCTCCATCCTGATTACCGAATCCGTACGCGGCGACGGCGCTATCCTGGTGAACCAGGGCGGTGTGCGCTTTACCAACGAGCTGTTGACCCGCGACGCGGTATCCGCAGCGGAACTGGCCCAGGAAGGCAGCTATGCCTATATCATCTTTGACCAGAAGCTGCGGGATAACCTGAAGGCGATCGAAAAGTATGTGAAGAGCGGCATCACGGTGCAGGCCGATACCATCGAAGGCCTGGCAGAACAGCTGGGGATTGATCCCGCCACGCTGGCCAAGACGCTGAATGACTGGAACGAGATCGTAAAGAACCAGCGGGATACCCAGTTTGGCCGGACGACAGGCATGAAGGAAGACCTGACCACCGCGCCGTATTATGCCATCAAGATCGCTCCCGGTATCCATCACACCATGGGCGGCGTGAAGATCAATACGGCGGCTGAGGTCATCAATACCGAAGGCGCGGCCATTCCCGGCCTGTTCGCGGCCGGCGAGGTCTGCGGCGGCGTCCACGGCGGCAACCGCCTGGGCGGAAACGCAGTGGCGGACATCGTCATTTTCGGCCGGATCGCAGCGGAAAGCGCCATGGCGTATCTGACCAAATAAACCTTGAAAAACAACCGGAAACAGACCGCCGGAGCGCTCGGACAGAGGAAGGCTCCGGCGGTTTTTCTCTGTTCTTTCTGTTTGCCTGTTCTTGTCCTGAGAAAACAGGGATGATAAGATAACAACCATACGAAACCCGGTTGTCTGACACATCAATTCTGAGGTGAGCACATGAAGCAATACGTAATGGGGAACGGAGCGATCGCGCTGGGCGCGCTGGCCGCCGGCGTACGCCTGGTGGCGGGGTATCCGGGAACCCCTTCTTCGGAAATTATAGAGACGGTCTCCAAAGCCCCTCATGAAGGGGTTCACCTGGAGTGGTCCGTGAACGAGAAGGCGGCACTGGAAGTGGCGGCTGCCGCGGCCTACAGCGGCGCCCGGGCCCTGGTGACCATGAAACAGATGGGACTCAATGTGGCTTCCGATCCCCTGATGTCCGTAGCCTATATCGGCGTAAAGGGCGGACTGGTGATCGTGAGCGCGGACGATCCGGGCCCCATCTCCTCCCAGACGGAGCAGGATACCCGGAGATACGCGGATTTCTGCCGGATTCCGGTGTTCGATCCCGCGACCCCGGAAGAAGCCTATACCATGATCCAGGACGCCTTCGAATACTCCGAAAAATACAATACGCCGGTGCTGTTCCGGCCTACCACCCGGGTCTGCCATGCCTACGCGGCCATTGAGACCCCGGACAGCTTCGCACCGGGAAAGTGCGAAGGCTTTGAACGGGATCCGGGACGCTGGGTGATCTTCCCCCGGCTGTCCTATATGAACCACGGAAAGATTGAAAAGCGCAACGAGGAAATCGGCAAAGACCTGTCCGCCTACCGGTTCAACACCCTTGAGGGCGGGAAGGGCGAAAAGGCTGTGGTGACCTCCGGCGTCAGCTATACCTATGTGAAGGAATGCCTGAAGGGACATGAGGAAGTGCGGCTGATCCGGATTGCCACCGCGTTCCCCTTCCCGGAGGATTTTCTCCTGAAAGCCCTGGAGGGCGTGAAAGAGGTTCTGTGCATTGAGGAACTCAGCCCCTACATTGAGGAGCAGATCCTGAAGATCGCCGGGAAGCATCACCTGGCCCTGAAGGTTTCCGGCAAGCTGGACGGCAGCGTGCCGCACAACGGAGAAAACAGCGTGGAGCTGAGCTCCGGAATCCTGAACCGGTTCCTGGAGATCAAAACCGGGCTGGAACAGACAGACATCTCGGACGCCCCGGCCCTGCCGGTCCGCCCGCCGGTACTCTGCGCGGGCTGTCCGCACCGGGCTTCCTTCTACGCCGTGAAACAGGCTATGAAGGGAAGAAAAGCGGTTTTCTGCGGGGATATCGGCTGCTATACGCTGGGGAACGCCATGCCGCTGGACATGGTGGACACCTGCCTGTGCATGGGCGCAGGTATCACCATGGCCCAGGGTATGAGCCACATGAACCCGGATACCGTCTCCTTCGCGTTTGTGGGAGACTCCACTTTCTTCGCCTCCGGCATGACCGGCGTGGTGAACGCGGTGTACAACGAAGCGGATATGATCCTGTGCGTGCTGGATAATTCCACCACCGCCATGACCGGCCACCAGCCCCATCCGGGTACCGGAAGGAATATGATGGGCAACTTCGTGGAGAAGGTGAGCATTGAAAAGGTGCTGGAAGGGATCGGCGTGAAGAAGATCCTGACCGTGGATCCCCTGAAGCTGGACGAAGCGGTGGCGGCGGTGCGGGAATGCGCGGAGGGGAAAGGCGTACGGGCCATTATTTTCAAATCCCCCTGCGTGGCCATCACCAAACCGGAGAAGAAGATGCGGGTGGACGCGGACAAATGCATCGGATGCAAAAAGTGCATCCGGGAGATCGGCTGTCCGGCCCTGGTGACGGCGGGCGGAAAGGCTGCCATCGACCGGAATCTGTGTACGGGCTGCGGGCTGTGTACCTTCGTCTGCCCGGTGAAAGCGATCGGAGGTGAGGAGCAATGAACAAGGATATCCTGATCTGCGGCGTGGGCGGCCAGGGAACCGTGCTGGCCTCCAAGATCATTGCCGCGGCGGCTATGGAGGAGGGAAGCCCTGTTCACTCCGCCGAGACCATCGGCATGGCGCAGCGCGGCGGCTCCGTGACCAGCCATGTACGGATCGGCGGGGAGGCGTACTCGCCCCTGATTCCCTTCGGCGGCGCGGATATGCTGCTGGCCTTTGAGCCGGGCGAAGCGGTGCGGAACCTCCGGTACCTGAAAAAGGGCGGGATCGCCGTAGTGAACACCAGCGCCGTGAAACCGGTGACGGAGTCCCTGAAGGAAACCGGCTATGACGGGAGTGAAATGACCGCGTACCTGAAAGAAAAGTGCAGCTGCATTTTCGTGAACGCGGAGGAAGTGTGCAGACCCTTCGGTTCCACGAAGTTTTTCAATATCATCATGCTGGGCGTGGCAGCCGGGTCCGGACATCTGGGCCTGGAGAAGGACACGCTGCTGAAGCAGATTGAACAGCGCGTACCGTCCAGGTTCCTGGACGTGAACCTGCGGGCATTCCAGACCGGGATTGAGATCGCCGGACAGGCGGGTCCGGTAAACTGAAAGGAGAGAGCGGACATGAGGATCAACGACACCCAGCTGGCACTGGTGGACAAGCAGATCAAGCGTATCCTGGCCAGCGGCAACTACTACAGCGAAGTGTACAAAAAAGCCGGCATCACGGGCGTGAGCAGCGCGGAGGACTTTGAGAAGATCCCCTTTACCGACAAGGCGGACCTGCGCAACGCGTATCCCCTGGGAATCCAGGCGGTGCCGGACGAGCAGGTGGTGCGGATTCACTCCTCCTCCGGCACGACGGGCAAGCCGGTAATCATTCCTTATACCGCGAAGGATGTGGACGACTGGGCCACCATGTTTGCCCGGTGCTACGAGATTGCCGGAATCACCAACAAAGACCGGATCCAGATTACTCCCGGCTACGGCCTGTGGACGGCGGGAATCGGCTTCCAGGCCGGCTGCGAAAAGCTGGGCGCCATGGCTATCCCCATGGGCCCCGGCAACACGGACAAGCAGCTGCAGATGATGATTGACCTGCAGTCCACCGTGATCTGCGCCACATCCTCCTACGCGCTGCTGCTGGCGGAGGAGATCAACAAGCGCGGCCTGAAGGACCAGATTAAGCTGAAAAAGGGCGTCATCGGCTCCGAACGCTGGAGCGACGCGAAGCGGAAGTATATCGCGGACGCCCTGGGCATTGAACTGTACGACATCTACGGCCTGACGGAGATCTACGGCCCCGGCATCGGCATCAACTGCCCGGACCAGACCGGCATGCATATTTTTGACGACTACCTGTACACGGAGATCATCGATCCCCAGACGGGCGAAGTGCTTCCGGACGGGGAGGAAGGCGAAATCGTCATCACCACGCTGGTGAAGGAAGGCGCACCGCTGATCCGGTTCCGCACCCACGACCTGTCCAGGATTATCCCCGGGGAATGCACCTGCGGGCGGCACTATCCCCGGCTGGAGACCATCAAGGGCCGGAGCGACGATATGTTCAAGGTGCACGGCGTGAACCTGTTCCCCAGCCAGGTGGAGGAAGTCCTTGGCATGGTGGACGGCGTTTCCAGCGAGTACAAGATCGATATCGCCCATGACGAAAGTGTGAACCGGGACATCATTATGGTCACCGCGGAGGCGGAGGGCCGGGTGGACTTCGCGCAGACCGCGGAGAAGATCAGGCAGCTCTTCAAATCCAGGCTGAACGTTACCCCCAAGGTGGTGGTCATCGCCCTGAACACCCTGCCGCGCTCCGAAAAGAAGACTCGCCGGGTCTTTGATCACCGGGAGGAATAAGGACGCCGGAACAGCCGGCGGGATGTACTGCCGGGTCAGTACAGCTTAAAAACAATCCGGCCCCTTGACAGACCGGCAGAGGAAGAGTATCCTGCATGTAAACCAATGAGGAAGAATAGTAGCAACCCCGCGGCACGGAACAGGGAGCCGCCGATAGTGGAACGGCGGTGCGTGCGGAGGATGTGAATGGCCTTCTGAGGGCGCTCCGAAAAGCAGTGAGTAGGAAGCGACGGGGGACGCACCCGTTACCAGGGCGGCACGTATCAGGGGTACGTGATGAAAGAGATGACCTTCCTCCGGGAAAGTCAAACTGAGTGGCACCGCGAAATATTCGCCTCAGTACACGGATAACGTGTGCTGAGGTTTTTTGTTTCCGGCTCAAAACCTTCCCCTGTAATTCAGGAACCACAAAAGAAAGGAAGGACAAAACAATGAAAAAGGCACTGGCACTGGTACTGACCCTGGTTATGGTATTCTCCATGGTTTCCCTGGTTTCCGCTGAGGAAAAGACAAGCTTCAAAGTGGGCATCTGCAACTTTGTGGACGACGCGAGCCTGAACCAGATCATCGCGAACATCCAGGAACGGCTGGGCGAGATCGAACAGGAAAAGGGCGTGACCTTTGAAATCGCTGAAGACAACTGCAACCTGGACACCAGCGTGATGCAGCAGATCGTGGCCAACTTCATCGCCGACGAAGTGGACCTGATGGTGGGCGTGGCGACGCCTGTGGCGATCGGCATGCAGGGTATGACCGCGGACAACGGAATCCCGGTGGTTTTCGCCGCTGTGTCTGATCCGGTAGGCGCTCAGCTGGTGGAAAGCCTGGAAAAGCCCGGCGCCAACATCACCGGTACCTCCGACTACCTGGACACCGCCGCTGTGCTGAACCTGATCTTCGCCGCCAACCCCGACGCGAAGAAGGTAGCCCTGCTGTACAATCCCTCTGAAGACGCTTCCGCGGCTCCCATTGCCGAAGCGAAGGAAATCCTGACCGCCAAGGGCGTGGAAGTGAAGGAATACACCGGCGCCAACGTGACCGAGGTCATGCAGGCGGCCGAAGCCATCGTGAGCGACGGTATGGACGCTGTCTTCACCCCCACGGACAATACGATCATGGCGGCTGAACTGTCCATCTACGAGACCCTGGCTGAAGCGAAGATTCCGCACTACACCGGCGCAGACTCCTTTGCCCTGAACGGCGCCTTCCTGGGCTACGGCGTGGACTACGCCAACCTGGGCCGCGTGACCGGCGACATGATCGCCGCGATCCTGGTGGACGGCGCGGATCCTGCCGCGACTCCCGTGCAGACCTTCGACAACGGCACCGCGACCGTGAACACCGAAACCTGCGAAGCGATCGGCTTTGATTTCGAAGCGATCAAGGAAGCCTTCGGACCCTACTGCACAAAGGTGCAGGAAATCACCACGGCGGAAGCCTTTGAGTGATTCCGGCTCCTGATTTTCCGAAACAACGCGGAGGGAAGAGTACTTCCCTCCGCTGTGGTGTTTTCTTATCATGAAATAATGGACTGTGTATTATGACATTTGACAAGATTCTTGCATTGGGCCAGACAGCCGCGGAACTGGGACTGATCAATTCCCTGACGGTGCTGAGCCTGTTCCTGAGCTATTCCATGCTGAACGTGTGCGACCTGTCCACGGACGGGTGCTACACCCTGGGCGCGGCGGTGGGCGCGCTGGTGGCGATCGCGGGTTATCCCTGGCTTTCGCTTCCGGCGGCCATGCTGGCAGGTATGATCTCCGGTTTTGTGACAGCGACATTGCAGACCCGGATGGGCGTGCAGAGCCTGCTGGCAGGTATTGTGGTGAACACCGCCCTGTATTCCGTGAACATGGCACTGACCGGCAACAAGGCCACCCTGAGCATGAACAAGACCCCCACGATCTTCTCCATGGCGAAGGACCTGTTGAAGGGAACGCCGCTGGCCGGACAGAGCACGCTGCTGGTAGCGCTGCTCCTGGTAGTGCTGGTGATCTGCTTCCTGTGCTTCTTCCTGAAGACGAAGCTGGGCCTGGCCATCCGGGCAACGGGCAGCAACGCGGATATGGTGCGTTCCTCCTCCATCAATCCTACGTTCACGACCACCGTAGGACTGTGCGTTTCCAACGCGTTCACGGGCCTGAGCGGCTGCCTGATGGCGCAGCAGGCGAAGAGCTTTGACATCAACATGGGCTCCGGCATGGTGACGGTGGCCCTGGCCAGCCTGCTGATCGGCGGCGTGTTCGTGGCGAAGCATAAGCCGATTCCGCTGCGGGCGGTGGGTGCTGTGCTGGGCGCGGTTCTCTTCCGGATCGTGTATGCCCTGGCGCTGCGGTTCAATATGCCGGCCTTTATGCTGAAGGCGGTATCCTCCATCATTGTGGTGCTGGCCATTTCCGGTCCCTATCTGCGGCAGCAGCTGCCGCTGATCATCCGCCGGTGGAAGGCTTCCCGGGAAGGGAGGAGTGCCTGATGCTGGAACTGAAGAATGTATGCAAAACCTTCCATGCCGGTACGCCGGACGAGAAGAAGGCACTGATTGATATTTCCCTGAAGATTGAAGACGGGGACTTTGTGAGCATTATCGGCGCGAACGGAGCGGGAAAATCCACCCTGTTCAACGCGATCTGCGGAAGCTTTGTGCTGGATTCCGGATCCATCTACCTGGGCGGAAAGAACGTGACCATGGTGCCGGAACACCAGCGGGCACGGCAGATCGGACGGCTGTTCCAGGACCCCATGCGGGGCAGCGCGCCGGACATGAGCATTGAGGAAAACCTGGCGCTGGCAGCCGGAAACGGCGGCTGGCTCTCACGGGTTTCCAACGCGGATAAAAAGGCATTCCGGGACCGGCTCAGTCTGCTGGGCATGGGACTGGAGGACCGGATGCGCCAGCCGGTGGGACTGCTGTCCGGCGGACAGCGCCAGGCGCTGACGCTGCTGATGGCCACCTATCACGTGCCGAAGGTGCTGCTGCTGGATGAGCATACGGCGGCGCTGGATCCCGGAACGGCGGAAAAGGTGCTGGAACTGACGCAGAACATTGTGGAGGAAAACCACATCACCTGCCTGATGATTACCCATAATATGCAGTCCGCCCTGGACCTGGGCAACCGGACCCTGATGATGGACCGCGGCAAGGTGATCTATGACGTGACCGGCGAGGAACGGGCGAGCCTGACCATCGGCGATCTGACGGACAAGTTCCGCCAGCTGAGCGGCAGGACGCTGGATAATGACAGGATGCTGCTGCGAAACTGATCACAGGAGATTCCCGAATATGACTGGGAATGCCAGGGCTTCCTGGTGAACGAAGGCCCCGGCTGCCTGATCCATAACGGAAGGCTGTTCGTGACCTACTCCGGCAGCGCCACGGATGAACGCTACGCGGTGGGCCTGCTGACGCTGAAGGAAAACGGCGACCCGCTGAATCCGGCAGACTGGGAGAAATCCCCGGTGCCCGTGATGGTGACCGAGGAGAAAAACGGCCTGTACGGACCGGGACACAACTCCTTTACCGTGGATGAAGAGGGCCGGGACCTGATTGTATTCCATGCAAGGCCCTATCCGGGATTCCACGGAGACGCCCTCAGCGATCCGAACCGGCACTGCTTCCTGCGGGTGATCGAGTATACGGAGGATGGGAGTCCGGTGTTTATAAAAGCTGAATAACGGGATTTGAGAAAGAGTATATGAAAACAGAAGCGATCAGCGATCGCTTCTGTTTGTTTTCAGCGAGAATGGATGAACGTTTGTAACTCATCGCTTTCATCCATCACATTGCCTTCCCAGTCCGTCAGAATATACCGGTAGTCGTCATTTTCTTCCTCCGGCAGGAGCATCTGTACGATATCCGTATCTGTTATCGACATGATAACTCCCGGAAGATCGGTTTCTTTTCCGGTGGGCTGACCATCAGGTGTATAGTATCTGATTTTCGATCTGGCGCTCTCCGGTGCTTCATAATCTTCGTCGCCCATATCAAACACCACGGCAATGGTTCCGTCCGGACGCTCTGACGCCCTCATTACTGTGCTGGCTTCCTCCTCCGGGGTGATATACTCCCAGCTGACGGACCGGTCGGGGTTCAGGCACAGCAGCCATTTCCTGGCGATATCCTTGCTTTCATCCAGTGTTTTTGATCCGCCGCACAGCAGACGTCCGTCTGACAGCGTGCAGAGGAAGTATAAGTAGTCACCGTCTCCAGTGCAGAATTCGTCCACGTTTATGTTTTCGGCCAGGACGGTACCGGCCAGCATGATCAGGCACAGGGTCAGGATCAGGATACGTTTCAGGACTGAAGAATGATTTGTTTTCCGCAATTTCATTACCCCTTTCTTTGAACAGGTTTGAGTTTGCTGATGATATAACGGAGGAGAGGGGCGGGGGATTCCTGAATAAAATGAACAATTAACAATGAATAATGAACAATTATTCCGCCTGCGGTGGGGGGAGATTTCTCCACGCAGAATCCTTCGGATTCTTTGGTCGAAATGACAACCTGGAGGCAACGGAGAGCGGGAACATGACAGAGGGACAGACCAAATGTCACACTTCGCGTTACATATGGTGCTGTCCCGCAGTCACATTCCCGCCAGGCGTAGTGGGTATTGGAATTTAAGTATCGGGATTATTGTGGATGGTTCGTTCAGGTGTTATCTTCGTCGGAAATGCACGAATGAAGGAGTTTGTACAGGGTGGGTTCCACACGGAATTCCTTCAGAGCGGATTCGATTTCCGGGAGGAGGGCTTTTTTGCGGGCGGCAGACGCTTTGGGTCCGCCGGGACGGAGGGAGGCGCGGATCATGATGTTCTTGGGTGTGTGCTCCAGGTCGATGAATTCCAGGACCTGGGTTTCATAGCCGCAGCACTCCAGGAGGTCCGCCCGGAGGGCGTCGGTCAGGAGGGCGGAGAAACGTTCCCTGATAATCCCGTAGCGGGTGAGAACATTCAGGTTCTGCGAAGTGATGGTGTTGTTGATTTCATGCTGACAGCAGGGAACGGAGAAGATCTTCTTCGCGTTCCAGGTAACCGCGTTGTAAAGGGCGTAGTCCGTGGCCGTATCGCAGGCGTGGAGGGTAATCACCATGTCCACATCCTGATCCGGGGAATAATCGGCAATATCACCGATCTCAAACCGGAGGGAGGCATAGCCGTATTTCTGCGCTGCCTGGTTGCACTTTTCAATAACGTCGGTTTTCAGGTCCAGGCCGATGATGTCCACGGCCAGGTGACGGATTTCAGTGAAATAATAGTAAAGGACAAAGGTGAGGTAAGCCTTGCCGCAGCCGAAGTCAATGACGCGGAGGGGCTTTTCGGAAGTATAGTCCTTATATTCATCATCAATGATTTCCAGGAAACGGTTGATCTGCCTGAACTTGTCATACCGGGCGCGGATGATTTTGCCTTCCGGAGTCATGACCCCCATATCCACCAGCGGGGGAACGATCATGCCCTCCTGCAGGATATGGTTCTTCTGCCGGTTGGGGAGGGCTTTGGACCGCACCAGGGCGGGAGCCTGGACGGCAGCGGTGGTACTGACGTGGGCTTTTCCCTTTTTGGACAGGAGGATCTCCATGACCCGGCCGTCGCTGAGCCAGAGGTTCAGCTGGCGGTAGGTATCGGACGCCGTTTCCAGGCAGAAAGCCAGGATCCGGTCCGCGGGAACGGTCTCATGGAAGACCTGGGTGACCGTAAAAGAGGAAACAAAGAAGTCACTGCCGTTTCTTTCCGCCCGGATCTTCCGGTATTTTGTTTTTGAGGGAATCGGATTGCTGAAGATCACAGACTGCAGCGAACCGGGATCAAGAGGGCGCAGGGCCTCGTCAAGACTTTCGTAATTCATGGATCAACCTCCGGATCAGAGAACACTTTGGAACAACGCCATAGTACCATATCCGGGAAAAGCCGTCCAGTAAACAGACGGGGTTGAACGCATTTCCGGATCGTGATATAGTGGGCAAAAAGGGAACTGAAGGAGCGCACAGCGGGAAAGGAAAGGGCATGATCTTTTTTCAGCAGTTCTACCTGGATAAGGAAAAGGATATTGCGGTCGACCTCTGCATGGAGGGAGACCGCCTGTTTTATACCATCCGGACGCCGAACCACCATACCGGCAACCTGATCACCAACCTGGCCCGGCTCTGCGGCCTGGAAACCACAGAGGATGACCATGGCCTGAAGGTGATCCGGGACGAGATTCCCTGTTACTACGACGGGGACAACCGGAAGATGTACATCCTGCGGCTGGGAAACACGAAGATCGCCAACATCTTCCCGGACGGAAGGGTGGAGCTGAAGGCTTCGATTCCCGCCATTTCCAAGACCCTGATGAGCCAGACACGGGAATACAAGCTGGGCGTGGCCAAGACGATCGTGAAAACCTATATCCGCAGCGAGTGCAAGTTCCGCACGGACCTGCATACGCATATGAACGGCAACCTGCCGCCGGACGCGCTGATTGCCCTGGGCATTGTGCGCCAGCTGCGTTATCCCTATTACTACATCAAAAAACTGGGACTGCGGTGCGACCTGTCCCAGACGGCAAAACTGGAGGAGCGGCGGACCGCGGCGGAAAAGGAACTGGGAGAAACCGGCCTGACCGGAAAACACCGGGACCGCCGGATTGACGACCATACCTTCATCAACTTTGCCGAGCTGATCCTGGGCAACCCGGCGGACGCACAATATAATATCGACCGGATCCGGAACTCCCTGACCATTCCCAAGGACGGGCAGGCGGTGTTCGCGGATCTGGAAAAGGTTTACCTGTACCGCTACGTATTCACCAAGGGAGTGCCGGCGGAGGATCCCTTCAGCGGGATCAACCTGGCGCTGATCCCGGACCGGGAAGTGCTGGCCTACGCAGAGCAGATGCGCCGGGACCGGGAAACGGAACGGTTCGGCAGCAATACCCTGTACCAGGACCTGCTGCTTTGGATCGCCCGGGAATACCGCCGGCGGGGCATCGAATACGCGGAGATATCCGATACCGCCCTGCTGAACCGGGAACTGTTTGCCGCCCGGCTGCGGGAGATCCATGAGGTGATGCCGGCGGTCACCCGGGAAACCGGCGTGATGCTCCGGTTCCTGGCCGGTATCCGCCGGATTCCGCTGACCATCATCCGGGACCGGATTACACCGAACGACTACCTGGCGGACAACCTGCAGATTCTCCGGGCGATTGCCGGGGATCCCTATGTGGCCGGCAGCGATATTATCGGTGAGGAAATCAACAGCATCATGGAACTGCGGGCGGTGATCCGGGAACTGGTACGGATTGCGGGAGAACATGAAGGCTTCGTGATCCGGATCCACGCGGGCGAGAACGACTCCCTGCGGGATAACGTGGCCAACAGTATTGACTGCGTGAAGGACGCGCTGGCACCGGGACAGCAGATGCCGGCCCTGCGGATCGGTCACGGACTGTATACCTGCGACCTGAAGACGGCCCGGGGAAAGAAACTGCTGGAGGATATCAAGGAACTGGGAGTTACGCTGGAATTCCAGATCACCTCCAATGTGCGGCTGAATAACCTGTCCCGGCTGGACAACCATCCGCTGCGGATGTACCTGCGGGCGGGCATTGCCTGCGTGCAGGGAACCGACGGCGGCGCCCTGTACGGAACGGATTCCATTGATGAGGAGCTGTCCCTGGAAAAGCTGCTGGGGCTGAGCTTTGAGGAACTGAAGAAGATGCGACGGGCGGATGACCGGATCCTGCAGCGGAGCCGGCAGGTCTTTGAACAGCGGATGGAAGCTTTCAGGGAGGCCTGCGGCGCGGGAGACGCGGAAAAGTGGTACCGGCGCAGGCTGGAGGAAACACCGAGGATTACCCAGGACCTGTGGAAGGAATCCGGACGGATTGACGCGGCGGAGGAACTGAAGGAGCTGATTGCCCCGCTGCCGGAAGGCCTGTTCCCTGTGGTGGTGGCCGGAGGCAGCTTCAATCACAGCGGCCACCGGACGGTGATCCGCGGGGAAGACCTGGAGATGATCGACCGGCTGCTGGACACCCTGGACCCGGAAAAGGTTTTCTTTGTCATCGGCCACAGCCTGACGGGCCTGGAAGGCCGCCTGGCGGAACGGAACCGGG
Source organism: uncultured Eubacteriales bacterium (assembly GCA_900315675.1). Lineage (GTDB taxonomy): Bacteria > Bacillota > Clostridia > Christensenellales > Aristaeellaceae > Aristaeella. Next base: position 32,901 of record OMZY01000006.1, on the reverse strand, counting down.
GACGCTTCCGGATCGTCGCCATCGTACCCACCCGGATCAGCCGGGCGGAAAAGAAACGGCTGCAGGAAGCCGGCGTATCGGTGAGAATTTCCATTGAAAGCTCCGGCATGGGCCTGTACAAGAGCTTTGCCTATGAAATCTTCAAACGGATGAATTCCGTACTGCTGGCCTTTGACGGCAACGCGCCGGCGATGAACCTGATCCAGGAGGCGCGCAACGGCCGCGGCCGCTGTGATATTTTCCTGAATCCCCGTTCCAGGGGACTGAGCGTGAAAGCAAAACTGCTGGAAGGCTATGTACATCCGCTGAACGGTACGGATCAAATAGCAGAAGCCGTGAAAAAGCTCCGTTAAGGGGCTTTTTCTTTTTGACAAAGACGGAAGGACAGAGGTAAAATAAACAATAGTCTTTTGCCTGAAGGGCGGTGAATGTATGAGCGAAGAAAGAAAAGCGGCTGAGCGGCTGCTGCTGCGCCTGCTGGGTGTTGCCGCGGCTTTTGCTGTTGTGCGCTGGGTGCTGCCTGAAATATGGGACAAGCTTTCTCCGTTTATCATCGCTGTGCCGATTGCTGCCGCGCTGCAGCCGGTGATCCGCTTCCTCCAGAAACGAATCAGGCTGAAGCGGAGCCCTGCATCCCTGATCCCTGTGCTTTTACTGCTGGCGATCTTCCTGGGACTGCTGATCTGGCTGCTGGTTTTTGCCATCGAGCAGACGCCTAAACTGGTGGCTCATTCCGGAGACATGATCACAGAAAGCATCAACATGATCCGGCAGGCTTTCAGTAACCTGCTGGAGCGTATTGGCGAGAGTACGGACCCCGGCGTGGAAAACTGGATCCGCGACGCTGTGAGCTCCGGACTGGAAACAGTGAGCAAGTGGGGAACCAGCGCGGCCGGATATGTGGGAAGCTTTGCCCTGAACCTGGCTGCCGCTACACCTTACAGTATCATCTATATCAGCTTCCTGACCATCGGCCTGTATTTTATCGCCAAAAACTATGACGAGATCCGCAGCTACCTGCCGGGCGGAAAACGCCGCAGGCAGGACAGCCGGACAACACAGCTGACCAATTCCACGCTGAAGAGCCTGTTTGGCTACCTGCGGGTCCAGGGCACCTTCGGCCTGATTGTCTGGATTGTTTCCTGGATTTACCTGACCTGTTTCGGGTTCCCCTATGCGGGGGTGACAGCGCTGTTCTGCGGCGTGATGGAGCTGGTGCCGATGATCGGCAGCGGCGTGCCCTATATCATCATGAGCATCATTCAGTTCCTGCTGGGAAACGCAGCTGCCGGAGCGCAGCTCCTGTTCCTGACCCTCGGCCTGCAGTTGCTGCGCCGGGTGCTGGAGCCGAAACTGATGTCCGATTCCATCGGCATCTCCCCGCTGCAGAGCCTGATCGGCATGTTCGTGGGTATGCGGTTCGGCGGGATTATCGGCCTGATCGGCGGACCGGTGCTGATGTCCGTGCTGGTAGGTGCCTTCAAAGGCGGACTGTTCGTACCTACGGCGAGGGACTTCCATTTGATCTCTGTCTGGTTTAAGAACAGGCTGAAATAAGTTTACAGGAGGAACATGCATGTACAGTTGTCCCGGGTGCGGAGCCCAGATGTTGTTTGATATTCCGAGCCAGCAGCTGAAGTGCGGCCGGTGTGACCGGCAGATGAGCATTGCTGAAGCGGATGAAAAGGAAGCCAGGCACGCGGGCGGAAGCTTCGGGATGGAACTGCTGACCTGTCCGACCTGCGGTGCGGGAATTCACGCCCTCAACACATCGGCAGCGGCATTCTGCAGCTACTGCGGTTCCTCCGTGATGCTGGAGAAGCAGGAAGCGGAGTATGACCCGCCGGAGAAGATCATTCCTTTCATGATTACCCGAGAAGAGTGCTTTCAGAAATACCAGGAGATGCTGAAAGGCAGCTTCTGCGCCGATCACCGGCTGAAAGAACACATTTCGGCGGACAGCTTCCGCGGAATCTATGTCCCTTACCATACCTACAATGCCACTGTCAAAGGCAGCGCCACCATTGAAGGCCATGAGAACAAGAGCAACGCCACCTATTATTACAAAACCCAGATCAAGCTGAATCACCGGTATGAAGGGATCATGCATGACGCGTCCCGGGAAATGCCGGATAACATCTCTGAATCCATTTCCATTGCCCACGGCGCGCAGGAGAAGATGGTGCCGTTCTCACCGGCCTACCTGAGCGGCTTTTATGCGGACGTGGCGGATACAGATCCCGATCTGTATGTGCCCTACGCCAAATCCGAAGCCATCCGCAAAGGACTGGAGGATACGCTGCCGACCCTGGAGGATGACGATCTTTCCTATTCCACCTCGGAAGCAGAAAAGGCGCTGACATCCAAGACCCAGGCGGAATACACCGGAGACGCGCTCCTGCCGGTATGGTTCATGTCCATGAAAACCGGAAGGCGCGTTCTCTACGCGGTCCAGAACGCGGTGACAGGGGAAATGTGGGCGGATATCCCGATGGATATTCCGCGGTTTGCCCTGGTGGCCCTGGTCCTGGCCGCGGCGCTGTTTGCCCTCTTCCAGAACTACCTGGCCCTGCGCCCGGAAATGGTCATGATCGCGGCAATGCTGCTGGCGGCCTTTGCCCAGTGGGCTGTGAATGCCCGGAGAACCCGGATGAAGGAAAAGGAAATGATGGAAGCCGTGATCCAGGGGGAAACGGTGGACGTGCGTGACCGGATGAACAAGATGAAACGGCTGGAGAAACGGGTGGCACGCCAGAAGAATCACGGGATCTTCCGGTACCTGGGCATTTTCGCGCTCGGCGCGTGTTCCTGCCTGGCACTGAACATTCTGTCCGGCCTGGATAATATCAGGATTTACCGGTATGCATCCATTGGCCTGCTGGTGGTGATCGGCATGATGGTTTTACCGCTGGGCGAAAAACGGTCGAAGATGCCCATTGGCTGCCTGATTACCCTGGCAGCGGTGGCCGCAGGCGCCTTTATTATGGCCTTTGATCCTTTCCACAGCGCGGACACGCCGGTGTATATTGTGACACTGGCCATCATGGCAGGTGTGATTCTGGAATGCCTGGAACTGCTCCGGCTGTACAACAGATCCTGCTCGAATACGCTGCCGCAGTTTGAATCTCATCAGGGAGGTGAGCTGCTGTGATTGACGAACGGAGTGAAGTCAGAACAGTAAAAGCCAACCTTGCCACAGGAATCTGCGATTGGCAAGCCGAAGGCGAAGACAGAGCAGAAATGACGATCGCAGGAGGTGAGCTTCTGTGATTGCTAAAAAATTCACAGCTTTGCTGCTGCTCCTGATCCTGATTGTTCCCTGTGCCGCAGGCGCTGAAACGCTGACAAAGACCAATGAGGAAACCGGCTATATCGCGGTGATTGACGACAGCGCGCAGCTGCTGGATTCCGCGGAATACAGCGATGTGATGAACACGATGATGGGCATCACGGAGTACTGCAACGCGGGCTTTTACACCTGCCGGGACGGATCCACCGAATATGTGGGCAATAAGGCGCGTGTGTGGGCAAACCAGACTTTTACGGGGCATTGCACCCTGTTTATCATCGACATGACCACCAGGCAGCTGATGCTCTGGTCCAGCGATGATATGCGGAAAACCATTACCCAGACCAAGGGCAACATTATTGTGGACAACGTCTATACCTATGCTTCGGACAAAGAGTATGCCCGCTGCGCAGAGACAACCTTCAACCAGGTGCTGCGGGTGCTCAGGGGCGAAAAGGTCTCCGGCCCGATGAAGTATATCAGCAACGCCCTGCTGGCGATTGTGATCGCCCTGCTGCTGGCTTACCTGCTGATTTCCGCACGGCATGAACAGGAAGTGAAAGTCAGCCTGCCGGAGATCATCACCGCTACGGCCGGTGCAGGCGCGGTGATTGCGGCCAAGAAGCTGTCGCGCACGGTACATCACAGCAGCGGCTCTTCCGGCGGATCCCACGGAGGATTCGGCGGAGGCGGCGGTTTCAGCGGCGGAGGCGGCTTCAGCGGAGGCGGCAGCAGCCACGGATTCTGATCCAATGCATAATGCACAATGCACAATGCATAATGATCAAATGTTGAAAATACCAGCAGTCAATGTAAATTTGTGAATTGTGAATTATGAATTATGAATTAACGAATACGCGTTCGATGACCCGGAAGGCTTTGTCTGTGGCATGGCCGGCTATGACGGAAAGCTTTTTTGTGGCGCTGGCCGGTATGATCGATACCATGATGGTATCCGCCCTGGGCAGCTATGCCGTGGCGGCAGTAGGCCTGACCAACCAGCCCAAGTTTATCGGACTGACGCTCTTTTTCGGCATCAATGTGGCTGTTTCCGCCCTGGTGGCGCGCCGCAAGGGAGAACAGCGCCAGGACACCGCCAATGAAATCCTGCTGACGGCCATTGTGCTGGCGAGTATCGCCTGTGTAGCGGTATCGGTGCTGTTTGTGGTTTTCGCCCCGTGGATGATGGAACTGGCGGGCAGCAACGCGGATACTCATGAGGCGGCGGTAACCTATTTCCAGATTATCATGGGCGGCACGTTCTTCAACGTGATTACCATGGTGATCAACTCCGCCCAGCGGGGAAGCGGAAACACCAAGCTATCCATGACCACCAACCTGACCAGCAGCGTGGTCAACATCATCTTCAACTATCTGCTGATTGAAGGCCACTTCGGGTTCCCGGCCTGGGGAATCCGGGGCGCGGCGATTGCCACGGTGCTGGGCACGGTGGTGGCGGCCGGCATGTCGGTGGCCTCCCTGTTCCGCAGAACCAGCTATGTGCGCATTCCCCTGATGAAACAGCTGAAGCTGCGGTTTTCCCGCAGCTGTTCCAGGGCGATCTGGCACCTGGCGCTGAATACGTCCCTGGAGAATATTGCGGCCCGGATCGGCTTCCTGGCTACGGCCATGATTGCCGCACGCCTGGGTACCGATGAGTTTGCGGCCCATAATATCGGCATGAGTATCCTGGGACTGGGCTTTTCCTTTGCGGACGGCATGCAGGTGGCTGCGGTGGCCCTGGCGGGAGAGTCCCTCGGCGCGGGACAGAAGGAAATGGCCAAACGCTACGGCAGCATCTGCCAGCGGATCGGCCTGCTGATTTCATTTATCCTGGCGCTGCTTCTGTTCTTCGGCGGCCGGTGGTTCTACGGGCTGTATTTCAATGAAGCACACATCCTGGAGATGGGCCAGATTATCTGCCGTTACCTGATGGTGATCGTACTGCTGCAGATCAGCCAGATCATCTTTACGGGCTGCCTGCGGGCGGCAGGCGACGTGCGGTATGTGCTGTATGCCGCAATGATCTCGATCGCGGGAATCCGGACCCTGTCCACGCTGCTGATGGTAAATGTGCTGGGCTGGGGGCTGCACGGGGTCTGGCTGGGCATCCTCGCGGACCAGCTGAGCCGGTTTATCATGGTGGCTATCCGGTTTAAGCAGGGAAAGTGGGTCGATCTGAAGATCTGAATCAGAGATTCAGACCTTCAGAAATGAAGAATGAAGAATGAAAAATGAAGAATGGTGGAAAAAATCGCACCCGGAGGGGTGCGATTTTTGTGATTATGAGCGAACCCCCGCGGGAGGTCTGCTGCGGGGGCTGCTCTTGGAAGGTGTTTTATGCTTACAATGCGAAATGCATCATAATCATTCTGTGAAAAGGGGAGTGGAGTAGTAGCGGTCGCCGCTGTCGGGCAGCAGGGCTACGATGGTCTTACCCTTGTTCTCGGGACGCTTGGCCAGCTGGATCGCACCGAACAGGGCGGCACCGGAGGAGATACCCACGGAGATACCTTCGGTCCTGGCCAGCAGCTTCGCGGTGGCAAAGGCGTCAGCATTGGCGGCCTTGAAGATTTCATCATAGATCCTGGTATTCAGCACATCCGGAACGAAGCCGGCACCGATGCCCTGGATCTTATGGGCACCCGCATGGCCTTCGGACAGGACGGGAGAATCTTCCGGCTCCAGCGCGACAACCTTGATATCCGGATTCTGGGATTTCAGGTATTCGCCCACACCGGTCAGGGTGCCGCCGGTGCCGACGCCGGCGATGAACAGGTCAACCTTTCCGTCTGTATCGTTCCAGATTTCGGGACCGGTGGTTGCCTTATGAATAGCGGGGTTCGCGGGGTTGACAAACTGTCCGGGGATAAAGCTGTTGGGCGTTTCTTTAGCCAGCTCTTCCGCCTTGGCGATGGCGCCCTTCATGCCCTTGGCACCTTCGGTCAGCACCAGTTCGGCACCGTAGGCCTTCAGGATGTTCCGGCGTTCCACGCTCATGGTTTCAGGCATGGTCAGGATAATGCGGTAGCCCTTGGCGGCGGCGATGGACGCCAGGCCGATACCGGTGTTGCCGCTGGTGGGCTCAATGATGACGGAACCTTCCTTCAGCAGGCCCTTCTGTTCGGCGTCTTCGATCATGGCCTTGGCAATACGGTCTTTCACGCTGCCGGCGGGATTGAAGTATTCGAGTTTCACCAGGATGGTGGCTTCCAGTCCCAGTTCCTTTTCAATGTTCACGACTTCGACCAGGGGGGTGTTCCCGATCAGCTCCAGTGATCCTTTGTAAATCTTAGACATTTTCCCAACCTCCTCGATGTGTTGGGCATACTATATCATAGTAAACCTACTAAGTCAATAGGCGATAGGATTGATTATGGCTATAGGCTTCAATAAAATGGGCCTATAGCCATAATTAATCAATTAACAATGAATAATTAACAATTATATGGTTTACTGTATTGATGGATAAGGTGTTCCGGATCGTTGGTTGACTTTAATGAAAGAGAAGTGTAAAGTGGCGATGCAGAAACCGGAGGAGCGAAGCGCATGGAAAAAAGGAACTACCAGCGGGAAATGGAAGCCGAGATCGCAGGGATGGAAGGCCGGCGGCCGACGCTTTTGCTGCACAGCTGCTGCGGCCCGTGCTCCAGCGCGGTGCTTGAACGGCTGACGGAGCATTTCCGGGTGACGCTTCTGTATTACAATCCCAATATCGAACCGGAGGAGGAGTATCTTCACCGGCTTTCGGAGCAGGAGCGGCTGTTGTCGCTGCTGCCGGAAGAGGTACCGATGCTGCCCTGCGGGTATGACCATGAAACGTTTGAGGCTTTCGCGCCGGCCCTGGCGGACGCGCCGGAAGGCGGGGAGAGGTGCCTGGCCTGTTTTGCCATGCGGCTGAATTATACCGCGGAGCAGGCGAAGGAACATGGCTTTGAGTATTTCACGACCACGCTGTCCGTCAGCCCGCATAAGAACGCGGACAATGTGAACCGGATCGGCGAGGAAGCGGGAAAGCGGTACGGGGTGAAATATCTGTTTGCGGACTTTAAGAAGAAGAACGGGTATTTGAGATCGCTGGAACTGTCCAGGGAGTATGAACTGTACCGGCAGGATTACTGCGGATGCGGGTACTCAATGCAAAAGCATTGAGTACAATGCAGAATGAGATGGTATACTGTCATTGAATTATGAGGTGTTCCTGTGACGTTCCCGAACGTGGGCGGGCTGGGAGATTTCTCCACGCAGAATCCTTCGGATTCTTTGGTCGAAATGACAAAGTGAAAGCATTGCAGTTCCGGTTGGGTTCCCGAATTTGAACGGGCGAGGAGATCCTTCGACTCCACTACGTTCCGCTTCGTGGCCCAGGGCTGCCGCCCGTTCTCCACTGAAATAGAGCCACTGGCTCTATTTCCGGGCGTTCCGAACCCCAGGATGACACCTTTACTATTCGCTGTTCCGGTTGGATTCCCGAACGTGGGCGGGCGGGGGATTCTTCGACGCGGCCTTTGGCCTTGCTCAGAATGACAGGATAATCATGAGCAATGGATATAGATATAACATATATTAACAGAGGAGAAACAGGACATGGATTTTGTAAACAGACTGGCGGGAGAGTTTAAACTGCGGCCGCAGCAGGTGCAGGCGGCGGTGGAACTGCTGGACGCGGGGAATACGATTCCCTTTATTGCCCGGTACCGGAAGGAAGCAACCGGATCGCTGGATGATCAGGTGCTGCGGGAGATGGCTGAACGGCTGGAATACCTGCGGAACCTGGAAAAGCGCCGGGAGGAAATCGCGGCTTCCCTGGAAGAGCAGGGCGTGATGACCGACGAACTGAAGGCGCAGCTGGCCAAGGCGGTGACCCTCAGCGAACTGGAGGATATTTACCGTCCCTTCCGGCCGAAGCGCCGGACACGGGCGACGATCGCAAAGGAGCGTGGGCTGGAACCGCTGGCCCTGTGGCTGATGCTGCAGCAGGCGGGAGATCCCGCGGCGGAAGCGGCGAAATATATCGACGCGGAAAAAGAAGTGCCGGACGCGGAAACGGCCCTGGCCGGAGCGCGGGATATCCTGGCGGAGACCGTGAGCGACAGCGCGGAAGTGCGGAAAGAGCTGCGGGCGCTTTTGAACCGGGAGGGCGTGCTGCGCAGCAAGGCCGCCAAAGAGGAAGACAGCGTATACAGCATGTATTATGACTTCCGGGAGCCGGTGCGGAGCATCGCGGCTCACCGGATCCTGGCGGTGAACCGGGGCGAACGGGAGGAATTCCTGAAGGTAAGCCTGGAAGCACCGGAAGAAAAGGCCCAGGACGTGATCCGGAAGGCATTTGTGCGCAACAGTACTCCCGCGGCGCAGCAGGTGGCGGAAGCCTGCGCGGACGCCTGGGAGCGGCTGGTATTCCCCTCCCTGGAGAGGGAAATCCGGAACGACCTGACCGACCGGGCCAACGTGAGCGCCATCAAGGTGTTCAGCGACAACCTGCACCAGCTGCTGATGCAGCCGCCCATCAAGGGTAAGGTAACCCTGGGCGTGGACCCGGGCTTCCGGACCGGCTGCAAGCTGGCGGTGGTGGATGAGAACGGCAAGGTGCTGGACACGGGCGTGGGCTATTTCACCCTGCCCGGCAACGAAGGCGGCAAAGCGGCCGCGGCGAAGCTGATCAAAAGCTTTGTACAGAAATACGGCATTACCGCAGTCGCCATCGGCAACGGCACCGCCAGCCGGGAAAGCGAACAGTTCATCGTATCCCTGCTGCCGGAACTGCCGGGAGTAGCCTATATGATCGTCAGCGAGGCGGGCGCCTCGGTATACAGCGCCAGCAAGCTGGCCGCGGAGGAATTCCCGGACTTTGACGTGACCCAGCGCAGCGCGGTTTCCATTGCCCGGAGAATGCAGGACCCGCTGGCGGAACTGGTGAAGATCGATCCGAAGGCGATCGGCGTGGGACAGTACCAGCATGACCTGAAACAGAATGAGCTGACCGCCGCCCTGGACGGCGTGGTGGAACAGTGCGTGAACCAGGTGGGCGTGGAGGTCAGCACGGCCTCGGCGGAGCTGCTGAGCCACGTGGCCGGCATCGGCCCGGCACTGGCCAAGAACATTGTGGCCTACCGGGAGGAGAACGGCATTGCCAGCCGGGCAGCCCTGAAAAAGGTACCGAAGCTGGGGCCGAAGGCCTATGAGCAGTGCGCTGGCTTCCTGCGGGTGATGGACAGCAAGAATCCCCTGGACGCCACGGCGGTGCACCCGGAAAGCTATGACGCGGCGAAGCTGCTGCTGGAGAAGCTGGGATATGACATGAAGGAAATCCGGGGCGGCGCGGCGGACGTGGTGCACCGGGCCAGCCGCTACGGCCATGAAAAGCTGGCGGCGGAGATCGGCGTCGGTCTGCCGACCCTGAACGACATGCTGAACGAACTGGCCAAGCCGGGACGGGATCCCCGTGACGAGCTGCCCAAGCCGGTGCTGCGCACGGACGTGCTGGAAATGAAGGACCTGAAGCCCGGCATGGAACTGACCGGCACCGTGCGGAACGTGATTGACTTCGGCGCATTCGTGGACATCGGCGTCCACCAGGACGGTCTGGTGCACATCAGCCGGATGGCGGAGAAGTTTATCAAGCATCCCTCCGAAGTGGTGAAGGTGGGGGATATCGTGAAGGTCTGGGTCGTGAATGTGGACGAACAGAAGAAGCGCATCGCGCTGACCATGGTACAGGGAAGAATGTGATTTTCAGAGCCGCCGGAGACATTGTTTTTTGGCGGCTTTTGAATTGCGGGAATGATTGACACACCAGGGGTTCGGCGCTAAAATAACTTGTTGTGTTTTTTGACACAAGTATGACGACCGGAGGAAGACAAAATGGCTTGTACAGCGATCGTTGGAATCAACTGGGGCGACGAAGGAAAAGGCCGCATGGTGGACCTGCTGACGGAGCAGATTGACATTGTGGTGCGTTATCAGGGCGGCGGAAACGCCGGCCATACCGTGATCAATGAATACGGGAAGTTTGCCCTGCATCTGCTGCCCTCCGGTATTTTCCGGAAGAATGTGATCAACATTCTCGGCAACGGCGTTGCCATGGACCCGGAAAGCCTGATGACCGAGATTCAGGACGTGGCCGCCAAGGGCGTGGCCGTGACGCCTGAAAACCTGAAGATCAGCGACCGTGCCTCCCTGCTGATGCCCTGGCACCGCCGGCTGGACGAGCTGGAGGAGCAGCGCCTGGCGGACAAGAAGTACGGTTCCACCAAGCAAGGTATTGCCCCCTTCTATTCTGACAAGTATCAGAAGAAGACCGTGATGGCGGGCGAACTGTTCTATCCGGAACGGCTCCGCGCACACCTGAAGGACCTGATGGAGTGGAAGAACCTGATCATCAAGGGCGTATACGGCGCGGAACCCTATACCTGGGATGAGATTGAAAACTGGCTGAACACCAGCTGCGAAGCCATTAAGCCTTATATCTGCGATACCGGAGACCTGCTCCGGGAAGCGGAGGAGAACGGCAAGCGGATCATGTTTGAGGCCCAGCTGGGCTCCCTGCGTGACCTGGATCTCGGTATTTATCCGATGACCACCTCCTCCAACACCATTGCGGCCTACGCGCCCGTGGGCTCCGGCCTGCCGGGAGCGAAGCTGGACCGCATTGTGGGCGTGGTGAAGGCTTACTCCACCTGCGTGGGCGAAGGCCCCTTCACCTGCGAAATGTTCGGTGAGGAAGCGGAAAAGCTGCGTGAAGCAGGCAACGAATACGGCGCCAAGACCGGCCGGCCCCGCCGCGTGGGTCCGGTGGACCTGGTGGCCACCCGCTACGGCGTACAGGTGCAGGGCGCGACGGAAATCGCCCTGACCAAGCTGGACGTGCTGAGCTACCTGGATGAGATTCCGGTGTGTGCCCACTACGAGCGCAACGGCGAAATGACAGACAAGTTCCCCTTCCCGGCGGCACTGGAGGAGTGCAAGCCTGTGATCGAGACCGTGAAGGGCTGGAAGAAAGACATCAGCGGCGTACGCACCTGGGAAGACCTGCCGGAGGAAGCCAAAGCCTATGTACAGATGATCGAGAAAGCCATCGGCTGCCCGATCCGCTGGGTTTCCGTGGGACCGGAGCGGGAAAGCATCATTACCAGATGGTGATGATGGAATGAAAAATGAAAAATTATAAGCATAGAATGCTGAAAGACTGGTTGAGAGAGGGAAAACGATGACACAGCAGTATGAGACTCCACTGTCCTCCCGGTATGCTTCCAAATACATGCTGGAGCTGTTCTCTTCCGATACGCGCTACCGGACCTGGAGACGCCTGTGGGTGGCGCTGGCCAAGGCGGAGATGGAACTCGGCCTGCCGGTAACGCAGGAACAGGTGGACGAACTGGCTGCCCATATCGAGGATATCGATTATGAGTGCGTGCGGGAGCGGGAAAAGGAAGTCCGTCATGACGTGATGGCCCATGTGTATGCCTACGGCAAGGTTGCGCCTTCCGCGGCGGGCATCATTCACCTGGGCGCCACCAGCTGCTATGTGACCGATAACGCCGACCTGGTGATTTACCGGGACGGCCTGAAGTACCTGCGCGGAGAGCTGCTGGGCGCGATGAAGAGCCTGTGCGCCTTCGCCGAAAAGTACAAGGATCTGCCCACACTTGGCTACACCCACTACCAGCCGGCGCAGCCGGTGACCGTGGGCAAGCGAGCCTCTCTGTGGCTGCAGGACCTGGCCTCCGACCTGGAGGAGATCGATTTCGTAATCGATCACCTGCGCTTCCTGGGCTGCCGGGGAACAACCGGCACCGAAGCGAGCTTCATGGACCTGTATGAAGGGGATGAAGCGAAGATTGATGAAATGAACCGCCGCATCGCGGGGACCTTCGGTTTTACCGAATGCTTCACCGTCAGCGGACAGACCTATCCCCGGAAGACCGACGCCCGGATCCTGAACGCGCTGAGCGCCCTGGCCCAGAGCTGCTACCGGATGGCGAACGACATCCGCCTGCTGCAGCATGACCGCCAGATTGACGAGCCCTTCGAGGAAAACCAGATCGGTTCTTCCGCCATGGCCTACAAGCGGAACCCCATGCGCTGTGAGCGCGTGTGCTCCCTGGCCCGTTACCTGATGGCTGACGCCATGAACGCTCCGCTGACCGCCTCGGTCCAGTGGATGGAACGTACGCTGGACGACTCCGCCAACCGGCGGATCTCCCTGCCGGAAGCCTTCCTCTGCGCGGACGCGATCCTGCGCCTGATCCGGAACATTGCCGACGGCCTGCGGGTGAACGAAAAGGTGATCGACAAGACCCTGCGGGAATACATGCCCTTCCTGGCTACCGAGAACCTGATGATGGAAGCGGTGAAGCGGGGCGGAAACCGGCAGCAGCTGCATGAAATCATCCGCCGCTGCTCCATGGCCGCGACAGAAAAGATGAAGCAGGGCGAACCCTGCGACCTGCTGGAACGCCTGGCCGCGGAGAAGGACTTCGGCCTGACTGAAGAGGAAATGCGCTCCGTGCTTGATCCGGCAAAATATACCGGCCGCTGCGGCGCCCAGGTGACCGCCCTGGCGGACAAGCTGCGCCCGCTGTTCGCGGAAGCCGCGGAAACGAAGGACTCCATCGATCTGTAATTCATTGAGAATGAAGACATGCTTCGTCCGGAAGGACAGAAGAGGGTAACTGTTATGCATATGCGAACCAAGAAATGGGCCAGACCTGAACTTCAGGCCTGCCCGTTCTTTATAGACGCGATCAAGGGACCGGAGGCAAAGACCGGTGCGCTGCGGGGCACCTGGCGGCCCAGGTTTGCCAGGCCGGAGCTGCCGCTGCACATTGAGATGGGCTGCGGCAAGGCTGTGAGCACGGCGAAAATGATCGCGGACAACCCGGAAATCAACTTTATAGCCGCCGACCTGAGCGCGGACATCCTGGGCGTGGCCCGGCGGAATATCACGGACGCCTGCGGGGAAAACCCGGGCAACGTTCAGCTGGTGATGGCGGATATCTGCTTTGTGGACCAGGTGTTCGGACCGCAGGAGCAGGCGGAACGCATTTATATTCATTTCTGCAATCCCTGGACGGAACATCCGAAGCACGAGAAGCGCCGGCTGACCCATCCGCGGCAGCTGATGCAGTACCGCACCTTCCTGAAGGAAGGCGGGGAGATCTGGTTCAAGACGGATGACGATACCCTGTTTGAGGACTCCCTGGCGTATTTTGAACTGTGCGGTTTTGAACCGGTGACAATCGGCCGGGACCTGCACGCAGACGGCTTTACGCCCAACTATATCAGCGAACACGAGGAAAAATACACGGCCCTGGGCATTCCGATCAAGTACGGCGTTTTCCGGATGAAGCCGGAAACCCCGGATTTTGACCCGACCCGGTTCCGTCTGACTCCCGGCGTGAAAAAAGAAGCGATTGAGCGGATGAACTGTGGTATAATCCTTTCACACGGGGAAGAATAATCTGAAAGCCCGGTCAGGAAGCCGGGCAGCGATCCTGTTTTCAGTTTTCAGCCGATAGAAATGTCCGGAAGGAACAAGGATATCCTTTCCTATTGTAAAGGAAGCAGGTGAACAGCAGACCATGAAAAGAGAACATAACGGAAGAATCAGGATAGAGCGGCTTTTTCTGCTGCTCTATATTCCGTTTGTGCTGGCAATGACGCTGGTCATGCCCCTGGGCGCGCCGCCGGATGAGCAGGCGCACCTGCGGCAGATCTGGCTGCTGAGCACCGGACAGACCGGAACGGAGAACTGCGTCTATCCGGAAAACCTGCGGAACCTGCTGGCGGATTCCGCAGGCGGAACGGAAGCAAGCGTCCTGAAGGAGGAAGACCTCCGGACGGCACGGCTTTCCGAAGCAACCGTAACGGAACCCGGGAACGAGGCTACCGGTATTTATCCGCTGGCCGCCTACCTGCCGCAGAGCCTGGTCATGTTCCTGACAAGACTCTTTACAGACAAAATCCGCCTGCTGCTGTACAGCGCGCGGATCGGCAGTATGCTGGTGACAGGGCTGCTGTTCTATTTTGCGATCCGGCGGAGCCCCGCGGGGAAAACGGTTCTCCTGGCGATTGCCCTGCTGCCGCTGACGCTGCAGGAAGCGGCTTCCGCCTCCTGCGACGGCATGGTGATCGCGGGAATCAGCTGGATTACTGTTGAACTGCTCAGGCGTATCGGCACCATCGGCAGACGGACACCCGGCGACTCCCTGCGGTTTGCCGGGATGGGCGTCCTGGCGGTGCTGTGCAAGCTGACCTACGCGCCGGTGCTGCTGCTGGGCCTGATGCCCGGGGCGGCAGACGGAGAAGCCAAAAAGCAGAAACGCAGGGAGAACCTGCTGATGGCCGCGGGCTTCCTGGCGGCGGCCGTGTTCTGGTACGTGCTTTCCATTATGAGGCTTTCCGCCCGGCAGGGGATGACGGGCGAGGCGATGAACCGGCTGGGCCGGGTGCTGGCCAATCCCCTGACATTGATCGGCATGCAGGTCCGGACGCTGATTCACCAGGCGCCGGGATGGATCCGGCAGCTGTTCGGCGTTTTCGGCCGGCTGGACGTCTTTTCTCCCTGGCCGCTGACCATTCTGCTGGGCGTTTCCTTCTTGGGCGTGGCGCTGACGGACGCCGGAACGGGCGGATTGCTTCCGGAAAAGAAAGAGAGAAGAAAACTCCTGATCCTGCTGATCCTGGCGGTGCTGCTCTGCTGGACACTGCTGTCCGGGGCACTGCTGGTCTGGTGGACCGGGGAGGACTCCGCGGTGATCAAGGGCATCCAGGGACGTTACTTCCTGCCTTTCCTGTTCTGCCTGCTGCTGTGCCTGCCGAAGGTGAGAATCCGGAGCCTGGAGAGGGACGGAAAAGCACCGGTGAACATACAGGACATTGCGCTGGCGGTATACCTGCTCTGCTCGGCGGCGACCATTGTGCTGCTGGGGATCAGGCTCTGATCCGGCGGGTTATAAACTCAGAATGCATAAAATGACTCAAATGAATGAATAATCGGTATTCTTATGCATAATATTCATAAATAACAAAAATATTTGTATAAAAATGCAAAAAATGTGTTGACAAGGGTGTATGCGGGTGCTATACTGTGCCCAATCCAAAGAGAAACAAGGAGGATACTACAATGAAGAAGATTCTTGCGATGGTTCTGGCGCTGGCAATGCTCCTGAGCGTGGCTGCGGCTTCCGCTGAACTGACGACACTCGAAGCCGGCAAATTCGTTTATGCGACCAGCCCGGACTTCCCGCCTTTTGAAAGCACGGATGACGAAGGTACCGTGATCGGTATCGAGCCCGACATCCTGGCCATTATCTGTGAGAACCTGGGACTGACCGCTGAACCCTATGCCATCGACTTTGACAGCGCTCTGGTTGCCCCCGGCGCCGGCAAGGCTGACGCGGTGGTTTCCGGCGTGACCGTGAAGGAAGAACGCAAAGCCACCCTGGAGTTCACCATTCCTTATGTGACGATCGTGCAGGGCGTCGTGTTCAAGAGCGGTGCTGACATCACCATGGATAACCTGGGCGACAAGATCATCGGCGTGCAGAGCGGCACCACGGGCCAGATTGAAGCCACCGATCACTTCGGTGAGGATCATGTGAGCGCTTATGACAAGTACTCTCTCGCTTTCCAGGCGCTGCAGAACGGCCAGATCGACTGCATCATGGTGGACGACATGGTCGGCGCCGCCTATGTGAAGCAGATCCCCGGCCTGGAGATGATCTCCACCGGCTATGATCCTGAGAACTTCGCTTTCGGATTCGCCAAGGGCAACACCGCACTGGTGGACGCTTTCAACGCTGAACTGCAGAAGCTGATCGATGACGGCACCATTGAGCAGATCATCCTGAAGTGGAACGAGTAATACAGAAGGCTGAAAGCAATTTCACGCCGGAAGGAAAAGGCAAAATGCCTTTTCCTTTCTGCGTTATTACCGCGGCTTCCCATTATCAATCTGTGAAGGAGAGGATCCGTTTCCATGGAACAGTTTACGGCATGGAAAGCGCTGATGTCCGCCGGTGAACCCACCACCCTGTGGCAGCAGTTCTATGTTCTTTTTTATCAGGCGTTCATCGAGAATGACCGCTGGAGACAGTACCTCAACGGCGTGGTCACCACGCTGTATGTGACGGTACTGGCGCTGGTTCTGGGCGTGATCCTCGGCGTCATCGTCGCTGTGATCCGTACAGCGCATGACCAGCAGCGCCCCGGGCACAGGAACCCGGTGCTGGGCTTTGTAAACGCCCTGCTGAAGACCTACGTGACCGTGATCCGCGGTACGCCGATGATGGTGCAGCTGATGATCATGGGCCTGGTCATTTTCGCGTCCAGCCGGGATTTCGTGATGGTCGGTGCGCTGACACTGGGCATCAACTCCGGCGCCTATACGGCGGAGATCATCCGCGGCGGCCTGATGAGCGTGGACCAGGGCCAGATGGAAGCCGGACGAAGCCTGGGTATGAACTATACAGACACTATGCGGTTTGTGGTAGTGCCCCAGGCCATCAAGGCGATCCTGCCGGCCCTGGGCAATGAGTTCATTGTGCTGCTGAAGGACACCTCCCTGATCAGCGTGATCGGCGGCAAGGAGCTGCTGTATGCGGCCCGCAGCGTAGCTGCGCGGAACTATGAACCCATGTACCCCTATGTGGGTGCGGCGATTATCTACCTGCTGCTGGTCATGCTGTTTACCTGGCTGCTGGGAATCTTTGAGAGGAGGCTGCGCGCAAGTGATAGACGTTAAAAACCTGACCAAAAGCTTCGGCAATCTGGAAGTGCTCAAGGGCGTCAGCCAGCACATCAACAAAGGTGAACGCGTGGTGCTGATCGGACCCAGCGGCAGCGGAAAATCCACTTTCCTGCGCTGCCTGAACCTGCTGGAAACCCCGACAAGCGGTGAGATTGTTTTCGAAGGCCAGTCCATTACGGATGAGAAATGCGACATCAACAAAATCCGCCAGAAGATGGGTATGGTGTTCCAGCATTTTAACCTATTCCCCAACATGACGATCCTGAAGAACATCACGCTGGCGCCTGTGCGGACCGGCCTGATGAACAAGGAACAGGCGGAGAAGAAGGCCCGGGAGCTGCTGAAGCGCGTCGGCCTGGAGGATAAGGCGGACAGCTATCCCGCCCAGCTCTCCGGCGGACAGAAACAGCGGATCGCTATTGTGCGGGCCCTGTGCATGCAGCCGGAAGTGATGCTCTTTGACGAACCTACCAGCGCCCTGGACCCGGAAATGGTGGGCGAGGTGCTGGACGTTATGAAGGAACTGGCCAAGAGCGGCATGACCATGGTCTGCGTGACGCACGAGATGGGCTTCGCCCGCGAGGTGGCGGACCGGGTGCTGTTCATGGATGAGGGAAAGATCCTGGAAGAGGGAACTCCCGCGGAGATTTTCACCAATCCGAAAGAACAAAGAACTAAGGATTTCTTAAACAAAGTTTTGTGATATAATCATGTCATTCAGAGCAATGTTCTGAATGACATTTTTCCATGGAGGAAAAGGAATGCCGTCTTTAACCAAACTGATGTCCCTGGTGGCTGCCGCTTCCATGATGGTATCCGGAGCCCTGGACACCGCGGCACCGCAGAATGACATAAACGGCCTGCTGTTCCTGGCGAACCGCCAGTATACGGTTTCATCGGCCTATGAACCGCGGGATCTGGAAATGAGCGATGTGCCCGGACAGGTACGGCGGATGCGCCGGGAGGCTGCCGCGGCCCTGCGGGAAATGTTCCAGGTCTGCAAGGAGGAAACAGGACTGACGCTGTTGTCCATCAGCGGCTACCGTTCCTATGAAAAGCAGGAAGGCATCTACAAGCGGAAGCTGCGCACGGTCAAAGGAAACGTGGCCAAGGCGCAGGAGTTTGTCGCACCGCCGGGAGCCAGCGAACATCAGCTGGGCGTGGCGATGGACGTGGGCCAGAAGCACAAGATCCACCTGGAGATCTCCTTCGGGGAGACCGAGGGCGGAAAATGGTGCCGGGAAAACTGCTGGCGTTTCGGCTATATCCTCCGGTATGACGAGCCCTGGGAGGAAATCACCGGATACAAGTATGAGCCCTGGCATTTCCGCTACGTTGGCAAGGAATACGCGAAGGAAATCCATGAGGCCAATATTCCGCTGGAAACCTGGCTGATCGGCCACCGGGTGAAGGTGCTGCGGGAACTGCTGGGCATTCCGGAGGAAACACTGGCACAGGCCGGAAGCTTTTCCGTGACGGACGAATGATAAGATCAAGTAAAGGATACTGTATGAAGAGAATCTGCTGTTTGCTGCTTGCCCTGGCCCTGCTCCTGCCCGTATTCGCGTTTGCGGAACTGGACGAGGAGGAGGAACTGATCATCGAGGAAGTGTACGAGGATGAGGAGACTGAAGAGAGCATACAGACCTCTTCGGCTCCCGAATGGGATTTCCCGGTGGCGCTGGAGGATATGGATCCGGAATATATTGTCCTGGCCAACAAGCATTACCTGCTGGACAAGAAATATGTGCCCAAGGATCTGGTGAAGGTTCCCTCCAAGCCGGACAAGGGCGGAATCTCCTGGGCCGTGAAACCCAAGGACGGACAGAAGCTGCGCAAGGTGTGCTCCGACGCGCTGTGCGAAATGAACGCGGCGATCCGCGAGGCCGCTGAGGAAAACGGATACCGGAAGCTGTACCTGAAGAGCGCTTACCGGTCCTATTCCACCCAGAAGACCATGTACAACAACCGCCTGAAGAAGAATCACGGCAAGGACGACGGCTGGGTTTCCAAGCCGGGCGCCAGCGATCATCAGACGGGCCTGGGCTGCGACGTGGTGCCTTCCAACTGGAAGGACAAGGCCATGAATGATAAAATGATGAAGGAGCCGGAGTGCCAGTGGATGGCAGATCACTGCCAGGAGTTCGGCTTCATCATCCGTTATCCGGCGGACAAACAGGAGATCACCGAGATCAACACGGAACCCTGGCACCTGCGCTATGTGGGCATTCCAGTGGCCACCTACATTATGGAGAACGGCCTGTGCCTGGAGGAGTTCACCGAACAGCTCCAGCAGGCGATTCAGGACTACCTGGAAGCCGGCGGAGACCGGGCGAAGGTGGAGAAGTTTATCCAGACGCCAACGGAAGAGTAATGTTAATTCATAATTCACAATTCATAATTCATAATTATGAGTTACCCAGCGCATGATGAAGAAATGATAAAGGAATTGCAGTATGAAGTTATTGATTGTGGATGACGAGGCGCGGATCCGTGCCCTGATCGCCAAATATGCCGCCTTTGAGGGCTATGAGACCGAAGAGGCGGAGAACGGCATGCAGGCCGTGGAGAAGTGCCGCCAGCGCCATTATGACCTGATTATCATGGATGTGATGATGCCGGAACTGGACGGCTTCTCCGCCGTGCGGGAAATCCGGAAAACGGATCCCGTGCCGGTGATCATGCTCTCCGCCCGCGGGGAGGAATATGACCGGATTCACGGCTTTGAGCTGGGCATAGACGACTATGTGGTGAAACCCTTCTCTCCCAAGGAGCTGATGATGCGCGTGGGCGCCGTGCTCAAGCGCAGCGGCGAAGCGGAGAAGAAGTCGGAGGAAACGGTTTCCGTCGGCGGCCTGACGGTGGACTTTACCGCCCGCCGGGTGCTGGTAGACGGCGTGGAAGCGGACCTGAGCCCGAAGGAATACGATCTGCTTTTCTACATGATCCGCAACCGGGGCATTGCCCTGACGCGGGAGAAGCTGATCAGCGATGTGTGGGGCTATGATTTCTTCGGGGACGACCGGACGCTGGACACCCACATCAAGCTGCTGCGCAAGCAGCTGGGGCCCTATGCGGACAAGATCACAACGCTCAGAGGGGTAGGCTATCGTTTTGAGAAGGAGTAATCTGGCTTACCGGGAGGAGTTCCTCGCCGGCCGGGTCGGTATCCGGGCAAAGATCCTGATTTATCTCGCGGTTTTCGCGGGATTTATCATTTCCACGGTCTGGATGCTGCAGGGCGTGCTGTTCCGGAACCTGTACCGGGGCGCGACCGTGATCCAGATTGAGGACGCCGTGCGGACCCAGTTCCTGCTGACGGTGGGTGCCATTGTGCTGGCAACGGTGCTGGTGGGCTTTACCATGGCCAGGAGCATCTCGGAACCTATTATTGAGACCAGCGAGGCGGCCAGGGAACTGAGCCGTTCCCGCTATACCCGTCCGCCCCACAGCGGCGGCTACCGGGAGATCGCGGAGCTGAATGACACGCTGGTGCGGGCAGCGGAGGACCTGGGCAAGGTGGAGGACCTGCAGCGGGAGCTGATCGCCAATATCAGCCATGACCTGCGTACGCCCCTGACCATGATTGAAGGCTATGCCGAGGCCATGCGGGATATTCCTGAGGAAGTGACCCCGGAAAACATGCAGATCATCATTGACGAAACGAACCGCCTGAGTTCCATGGTCAATGAGGTGCTGGATTTCAGCAGGCTGCGCACCGGCAACCTGGAACTGGAGAAAAAGCCCTTTAACCTGACAGAGGAGATCCGGGAGATCTGCAACAGGATAGGACGGATGACCTCCGTAGACGGCTATACCGTGGTGTTTGAGCCGGCGGAGGACCGGACGGTGGTCGGAGACCGGGGACGCATCGGACAGGTGCTGTACAACCTCCTGGGCAACGCCCTGACCTATACCGGCGCGGATAAGACTGTCCGGATCACCCAGCGGGACACGGCCGCCGGCATCCGCGTGCAGATTTCCGACAGCGGGGAAGGCATTCCCGCGGACGAGCTGCCCTTTATCTGGGACCGGTATTACCGCAGCCGGGAGAACCACCGCCGCGCCGTGATCGGCAGCGGCCTGGGCCTGAACATCTGCCGCGGCATCCTGGAAAAGCACGGCGCGGATTACGGCGTGCGGAGCGAGGAAGGAAAGGGCACCACTTTCTGGTTTGTCCTGCCGGTGAATCCGGAAGGGGAGAAGGCCTGAACGGGCCGCTGCCATCCTGTGAAATAAAGAAAGCATAAAAAATCGACCGATGCGTTTGCATCGGCCGTTTTTTGTGAGCGGGTGATGGGAATCGAACCCACGTGACCAGCTTGGAAGGCTGGAGCTCTACCATTGAGCTACACCCGCAAATGGAGCGGTAGACGGGACTCGGACCCGCGACATCCACCTTGGCAAGGTGGCACTCTACCAACTGAGCTACTACCGCATATCTGGGGAACCGGAAAACTGTGCGGACGAAGAGACTCGAACTCTTACGCCTTTCGACACCAGATCCTAAGTCTGGCGCGTCTGCCATTCCGCCACGCCCGCAGGACAGAACCGGCGAAAGCAGAGGAAAGTGACCCATTGGAGATTCGAACTCCAGACACCTTGATTAAAAATGAAGCTGGGGTGGCAGGGCTCGAACCTACGAATGCGGGAGTCAAAGTCCCGTGCCTTACCACTTGGCTACACCCCAACGTAGGTAATCTGCCAGCTTAACGCCGTTAGACGGAAAAATGGGGTGAGTAGTGGGACTCGAACCCACGGTCTTCAGAGCCACAATCTGACGCGTTAACCAACTACGCTATACCCACCATATGATTGGCGCGCCTGGAGGGACTCGAACCCCCGGCCCACGGCTTAGAAGGCCGTTGCTCTATCCAACTGAGCTACAGGCGCATGCCACAGGACGGCTTCCGATCTTATCGGCGCTTTCAGTGGAAACCTGCCGTTTCCGCTGACAGATACGTATTATATCACTGTGATTTTGCTGTGTCAACCGATTTTTCACCATTACACATTGACAAAACAACAGCGGAAGTTTATGCTATCCGCGTGCGAGGTGAACAGACGGTCGCAGGCCTTCGGGAATGAGGAAAGTCCGGGCACCGCAGGGCAAGGGTGCCGGCTAACGGCCGGCGGAGGCGACTCCAGGGAGAGTGCAACAGAAATAAACCGCCGTCCTTCGGGACGGTAAGGATGGAAAGGCGAGGTAAGAGCTCACCCGCGAACCTGGTAACAGGTCTGCGCTGTAAACCCCACCCGGTGCAAGATGCAATGGGGGCAAGTCGGCGGCCCGCCGCGTCCCCCGCGATCGCTTGAGCCGTACGGTAACGTACGGCCTGGATAGATGACCGTCCAATACAGAACCCGGCTTATGGTCACGCTCGCACAACGTGAAAAAGCTCTCCGCACAGGAGAGCTTTTTCTGTTCCTTCAGGCCTTATTTCATTTCAGTCAGGATTTCGCCGTTCCGCAGGGTCACCAGAATACCGGTTTGGGTATCCTGGGTGATCAGGACCGGAATCCCCATGTTTTTCAGCTCTTTGAGAACCCGCGGATCGGGTGTGTCCGGTTCATCCTCGGTGTTGGTGGAGATCACAGCCAGGGAGGGGTTCACCGCCGCCAGAAGGGCACGGCTGGTAGCGTCGCCTTCGCCGTGGTTGCCGATCTTCAGCACGTCCGCATGGGGGATGACGCCGGCCTTCAGCAGGGAATCCTCTTCCGGGAATTCCATATCGCCCGTCAGCAGGATGCTTCCGCCGCCGCCTTCCGCCAGCAGCACCAGGGAATTGTTGTTTTCCAGCTCCTCGTTCTTTTCCAGCGGGCCGATGACCGTCAGCTTTCCGCCGTCCAGCGGCAGTTCATCCCCGGCGAAGAGGAAGCTGTAGGTGTAATCCGTCTTTTTGATCGCCTTTTCCACCGGGTGCTTTCCGTCTTCCTTTTTCAGGGCGTAATATCCTGCGGCATAGATATTCTCCACAACGATTTCCGATTCCAGCAGCGCTTTCAGCCCGCCTACGTGATCCGCATGGGTATGGGTCAGGATGACGCCGGTGAGCCGGGTAATTCCTTCCTTCCGCAGGGCGTCCAGCAGCATGTCGGAGTTTTTCTTCACTCCTGTATCAATCAGGTAGGCGCTCGTTCCGCTGCGCAGCAGCAGCGCGTCCGCCTTGCGTACGTTGATGGCCATCAGGGACATTTCCGTTCCTTCCGCCGTTTCTCCGCAGCCTGCGGAGAAGAGCATGGAAAGAAGCAGGACAGATGTCAGCAGTATCTTCTTCATTCGTTTCCTCCTTCCGGACGTCTTTCACTAAAGAAACGATTCAGCAGTTCCTTACATTCCACACCGGCATCAGACTGTTCCCAGACCGTATGTCCGTGAAGCAGCGGATCCGCGGGAAGATCATAAATGCTTCCGCAGCAGCCGGATTCCGGATCAGCGGCGCCGAAAACGCAGCGGCCCAGCCGGCTCATGAGCAGGGCGCCTGAGCACATGGGGCAGGGCTCCAGGGTCACATACAGGGTGCAGTCCTTCAGGCGCCAGTCCCCAAGCCTGGCGGCGCCGTTGCGCAGGCACAGGATCTCCGCGTGGGCGGTGGGATCCTTCTGCGCCTCCCGCCGGTTATGATCCGCCCAGAGGAGGGTATCACCGTGATAAAGCGCGGCGCCGACGGGCACCTCGCCTTCGGCAAAGGCCTTGCGGGCTTCCTTCAGGGCTTCCTGCATACCGGCCCGGTCCTGCGCGTTCATGGCGTTTCCCTCCTTTCAGGATCAGTCCCTGTCTGCCTTCATTATTATGGAGACGGGGGAAAATGTCAACATGGGAAGAAATAGGATAATTACAGGAAAATGCGGTTACACACAGGAATAATTACCTGGGTATCGAGATGCCGATCAGGCACTATGCCGGGTAACGGTTATGTAACTGTGGTGTGACTTTCACTGAAAAGCCGTGTAATCGTCATGCAGAAGATGCAGGTAGGGCGCGGAGCGGCCTGTAACCGATACATGAATAAAAAACTTACATGGAATTGCATGCTCATGTAACAAAGTACTTGCAAAATGGCATACAGACTGCTAAAATGTAACCGTATTGTGATTTGTGAACAGCATTTGATTTCCATGAAACATTTACGCAATATTTTCGGACACGGATCCTAAACTATTCCAGAGCATGAGGCATGAGGGGGAACACCCATGGCAGATACCATTCGCATTCAGATGATGGACCACTTCCTTATCTATATAGATGAGAAAAAGACGGATCAGCTGGCGGTCAAGTCCAAAAAGGGCGCGGCCCTGGTTCAGTATCTGATCCTGAACGAAGGGGAGCGGGTCCCGAACCAGAAGCTGCTGGCTGCACTGTGGGACGAGGAAAAGAGCACGAACCCCGAGAACGCCCTGAAGACGCTGGTCAGCCGCCTGCGCGTGCTGCTGAACCAGATTGATCCGGCATTGGGCGCCTGCGTGGTTTCCGACCGCGGCGCTTATCACTGGCAGTGCCCGGAAAACATGACCATCGACATGTATGAGATCGATTCGATCTTTAACCGCCTGGCGGAGAACAATGTGCCCCAGGCCGAGCTGCGCCGCCTGTACAACCAGTTGCTGGAAAAGTACCAGGGCGACCTGCTGCAGCATTCCGAGCAGAACGAGTGGGCACTGGCCAAGGCCACCACGATGCACAACAAGTACATGGCGGCTGTCTATGCCTACATTGAAATGCTGAAGGCCAGCGGACAGTACGCGGACATCGTCAGCATCTGCCGCCGCGCACTGGATGTGGATTCCTTCGATGACCGTCTCCATATGGAGCTCATGTCCGCTCTGATCAAGATCAACCGGACCGGCGAAGCCCTGGTGCAGTACAAGCATGTGGTTCAGCTGAACTACCACTACCTGGGCGTCCAGCCCAGCGAAGACCTGCAGGAGTTCTACAAGCAGATCGTCTCCGCCGGCAAGACCCTGGACTTCAACCTGGAATCCATCCGCAACGAACTGCGTGAAAGCGGAGAACGCCGCGGCGCTTTCGTTTGCGAATACACCGTGTTCAAGGAAATCTTCAACCTCCAGATGCGGAACCTGGAACGCCTGGGCGCGACCATGTTCCTGGCGATCATCATGGTGTCTCCCTACAACGATAAGGAAATCGACACTATGCGGCAGAACAACATCATGAACGGCCTGCTGGAGATCCTGACGAAGAACCTGCGCAAGGGCGATACCATTACCCGGTTTGCCCCCACGGTTTTCGCCCTGCTGCTGCCCACGGTGAACTATAACACCGGCGGCATGGTCCTCGAACGGATCAAACGGGTGTTCTACCGCAGCTATCCCAACAGCAATATCGTCTTCAACTACCGCGTCGGTCCCCTGAACTCTCAGAACATGACTTCGGATCATCCGGAGATCGAACCCAGACTGGAGTAAGGAATCTGAACCGGCCGTCCAATGCTCATCCGGCGCCCCGAAAGGGGCGCTTTTTTTGTGCGCAAAGCACGAAAAATCAATTTATCAATGTAACTGAATAAAGAGATAAACAGGTAAAAAAGGAAAATAAAAGGAATGAAAGGCAAATAAAAAACAGAAAAACAGATAGGTTTTTACAAACGAAAAAGAGGCGCCGGAGTGACGAAGTCACAAGGATTACATGGTAAAACGGCCAAAAACGGGATGTAATTAACGATGCGGAAAACGGACCGCAAAAACCGCTGAAACGCTTGATTAACAAAGTTTTGTATGTTAGGATTATATGAATAGGTGCAACTATTAAACGTTTGCACTGTTACGCATGACAAACTAACGATTACATGAAAAGTTACATGAGATGATTAAAAGACGGAATTCATTTTATCTTCGCAAAGGAGTCAGGAGTATGAAAAATCGTTTCATTCGGAAGTTTCTCGTGATCTGCGCCGCGATGCTGTTCGTCTGCGCTGTTTCCGTATGGACAGCAGCAGAAGAAACAACACCTGCCACTCCGACGGATCTGACGCCGGTCGAAACGGCGGATTCCGTACCGGGAGCCACAGAACCTGAAACAACAGAACCGGATACAACGGTGCCGGATACAACGGAGCCGCAGGATCCGGTGAATGAGACAATCGAACCGGAAGACCCGGCAGAGGATGAGGAAGCAGCGGACGCTGTGGAGCTGGTCATCACCAAAGCCGTACGCGTCGGCGATTCCTGGAGCGGAGTAATGAAAAAAACCAAGCCCGCCATCCTGAAGCTGGATGTGGCTCAGGCTCAGCAGGTGAACCTGCTGGTCCAGGGCCGTCATGTCTGGATTGCCGTGGAGAAAGCCGACAGACTGACGGAGAACCCCGCCAGAACCCTGACGGAAAACAGCAAGGCAATCATCAGCTGGCATGCTGAAGCGGGTTCCTACCTTATTACAATGGGACCGGTCGAACCCAACCTGATGGCCAAAGCCAATGTGTCCATCCTGGATGACGCTGCTTATGGCGAATGGATGGCCCAGCAGCAGACAGAGGAGATCACGGAAGAGGAACCGGCTGAAGTAACAGAAGAAACTGAAGAACCTGCTGAGGAACCCGGAGAAACTGAAGAAAGCGAAGAACCGGCTGAAGAGACAGTTGAAGAGATTCCCGAAGAAGAAACAGACGAGACTGAAGAAACAACTGACGAGCCGGATGAAATAACAGAAGAAGAGGAAGAACCGACAGAGACTCCGGCCGATGAGGAAGAGACCGGGGAAGAACCTGCTGGGGAACCGGAAGAATTAACTGAAGAAGAACCTGCCGAGGAATCAGAAGATGAGCAGGTTGATATCGAAGAAACCGGAGAGGAAACAGAAGAAAACATACCAGAGTCTGAAATGGCTCCTGAAAGGCATATCAGGGTTGATGTGACTTGGGATGTGCCGGATCCGATTATCGGAGATACCGCTCATTTCGAAGCTGTTATGGAAGGATATGACGAACTGCAGTATACCGTGCAGTGGCAGTACAGTCCGGACGAAACAACCTGGTACGATATACCCAATGAAACCAATACCACAATGGATGTTGTCGTTACTCCTGAAAATAACATAGTGTACTGGAGAATACTGGTATACGTGGAGGAGAGTCAGGAAGACTGATATACATTTGCCGTGCCCGGAAAGGGCACGGCTCAAGCTGCTTCTTAACGACTTAATAGTTTGTTGAAAAGAGGGAACCTGATGAAGTATACGATGAAGAAAACAATCGCTTTCCTGCTCACCCTTGTGATGCTGGTGAATATCCTTCCTGTGTCTGTTCTGGCGGAACAGACAGAAGAAGGAAGAAGAGGCCCGCTGAATATTAAATCGGGAGATAGAAGTGTTCCTGACAAGTATGAGGTGGATATTACTCTTGCCGATTCTGTAACATTACCAAATAATATTTATTTGGTAGTTAAGCAAGAAAATGCACCAATTGATGAATGGGGCAATAAAGCAAATGTGTACTACATAGCTGCTGTTAATCCTACACAAAAAGAGCAGCATTTTGATGCAGATGTATTTAAGCAGAATTATGATTCTTCTCCAACATATGGATATAGTACAGAAGCCACATCAACAACAGTATACTTTGGAACGGGACCTAACTGGCATAATTATGTTTTGGATCATGGGACAGTGACAAGTGGGGAAAGCACTTTTTATAATAATTCCATTGGAGATAATGCTGTAGTAATTATATATGATTCGGATTCAGCAAGTATTACTATCGGCGAAGTAACAACAGAAGCAGTTCCGCATACCGCTTCTATCGGTATACAGAATAACGGCGGACCAACCCCGGAAATCAAAATTGTAGCGGACAAGTATTGTGTGGTCGCCAAGGTCAATAATGTTGCGTATTATGCACTGGTCTCTGAAGACGGAACAGTGGGGAATTTCTGCTCTGGTTCCGGTGAGGAAACAGAGGATGGTAAGATTCCTGATACTGCAGATAAAGATTCAGTCAAGATTGTTGAATATGAGAACGGCAAATCGGCAGAAGAATTGGCTGCCAAGGCCCAAGTTGCTGAGATTCAAAGGGGAGGACCTCAAGGCCCGGGAGGACCGGAATACTATACTGTTACAGGCCCTGAATTGGATGAAGCCACCAATGATTATCATTTCACTCTTGCTGAGAAGAAAGAATGTAAGGTTCACTTCACAAACGCAGATTCTTTGCCGGTCAGCAATATTTACGTCCTGGCCAAAGTTGCCGGCGAAGCGGTAGCGTATGCTCGTCTGACTTCGGTCAATCCCCAGAATGAACTGGAATTTACCTATGATCCCTCTGTAAACAAATTATATAACAATACAACCTTTGAAATTGTGTATTATTCCGGAACCGCTGCATCCCTGGACAGCCTGAAAAACGAAGCAGAGGAAAGGCTGACAACCAGCGGTGGATTGGTTGATGATATTAAATTTGACTGGAATACGGAAGCGGTAACACCTCCTGCAGAACCGCCGCATGGTTATACTATAACTGCATCCAAACCTGTATCCTATACTGCAACTTTGACCTTTGATCCCGAGACCAACGTAACACTGAATGGTGATTATTATGTGCTGGTAAAAGATTCAGATGGCCAGCCTAAGTACTATGCACCCGTAAGTGATTCCGGGCTGGATGATTTCATAAAGGCCAAAGGAACACCTGCCAGTTATCTCACTGATGTTACTTCTATTGCATTTGTTAAAGCGGAAGGAACAGTGGCTGGCATCAATGACCTGACCAGTCTGGATCCGATTATCGACGGTGGAACAATAGGGGAATACTATACTGTTGAAATACCGCCCGCCGATGAAAACAATGTCTATAAGCTAAAAGCCACGAAGCAGGAAAATACCTATTTCATGCGTTATGACAACGTCTCTGAAGGATTCACCCTGGAGACAGATAAGCATTATTACCTGTTGGCATTGATCGGGGATATGCCTGCATTCTATGCCGCATTACCCGGACAAACAAACACTGATGAGCCTATTGAGTTTACTGACGCTAATGGAACAGGGAACAACACAGTGCTTCCTAATGTTACGTTCCAGCTGATGAGTACAGAATCCGAAGCAAATCTGACCAATATCTCGACGGGAACAGATGAAAACGACCTGATCGTTGCCAATGATGACACAAAGTTTAACCTCAATTATGAGGGAATTCACAGAAGAAGTGCCAATGAGCATGATATTGTTGCGACAAAAGTTTCCACAGAAAATTGTGTTGTAATTGATTTTATGGATGGCGGTGAGCCTGATTTATCAGCCAGCATGGAAGAAGGCTACTATCTGATTATTCAAGCTGGTGAATCATATTATTATGCGCCGATTACTGTATCAGGCCCGACAGCGGTTTTAAATAATTATACTAAAGCTGGAACTACAGAGACAATCTCTGAGATAGATCAAAATAGTATTAGATATTGGTATATTGCTAAGGATAAAGGCGGGAACAGACCGCTTACTGAAAGAATAAATACTTTGATAAGACAATATCATGAAAGCACTCTTGATTCACAAAACGCAAATCCCGGGATCAAGGTGGGTTCATATTCTTTTGATGAGTTTTCTACCATAAAAGGTGCAGATAACAATTTCCATGTAACAGCGAACAAACTACCTGGATATGAGGTTACTGTTAATTTCGTGGACAGACTACAGGAAAATCCTGTTGTTCCTGGACAGGAAGACGCACCTGAAATAACGGATTCAAGCTGGATTCTTGCAGAAATGTACGATCAGAGCGATACATTGGTCGCCTATGCTGTCAAGAAAATACCAACTAATGCATCATCCAACACAATACTGCTCGATACATTCAAAATGGTGACTTATATTAATCCGTCTAATTATCAAGATGGCAATACAATTACTTATGAGCAGGCAAAAGCACAGGGTTATTATGTCAATACTGCACGTCTAGCGCATAAACAGGATGGCAATAATCCGAATAACTATAATGAAGCGAAGCAAATGGATCAGGGAGATTACCCTGGCTACACTTTTGTATCAAACAGACTTGACAATTATGTTAATGAGAGCAATAAGGGGGATCCCAAGACAGCAAAGTCATCCACAATTACTATCAGAGAGTCCAATCCATCCATATACAATGTTCAGATTAACAGTGGTGATTCTCCGATAGAGCTTCCCGATGATGTTGATATTTATGCGCTTGTTACAGTAACGAACTCTGACGGAACCAAACGATACAATTATGCAAAAGTTGACAGTGTAAGCCCTGATGGAGGCTATACATATACAGTTCAACTGCCGGGTGATAACTGGTGGTTAAAGATTGGATATGAAACCTATTCTCAATATGAGGATAATATCAGCGGACATGAACAGAATGTGGAAATCTCACTGGCAGTTGTTGAGAAGAATGCTGTTATCAGAGGTCCGCAGTCATTGGTTAGCGAACAGCCTCGTCAGAACAGAAAGCTTCCGGAGGGCAGTGGTATTCAGACACATATTCTGACACAATACACGAATATTCCCAAAGATTATAATCCTTCTGCCGAAACAGGGAAGGCAAAGAGAATTATAGATGATGATCCCGGAGTTCTGACAACAATTACGGATATTCTCTATCTGGATAAAAATGAAGATTCATTTAATCTGTATTCGATTGAAAAATTGCTTAATGGCGGCTATAACGTTATTACACTTTGTGATGGCGAAAATGGAGATTCTGGATTTACCACGGACGTTGGTCAAGGTGACGCATATATAGCTAATCACCAGATGGGCGGCTTGCTGATCAGAGGTGATTTGGTATTCCCCGCAGAAGGATTTGCCGATAGTGAAGACGCAGACAATCCATCTGTTGTTGATGGCCTGATTAGCGGGATAACTCAAACGGCAATAGTCGTCAATAATAGACATAATAATGATGATTATGTTCCGTTCTATATGGGAAGTTTGAACACAGTTGCCGGTGACTATGTTAACGGAACACACTATGGCGATGAACATGATCGTGTATGGCATGGCTTCAATTACAGTGGACCGACCATTGTAAATGATGACTATGTGGACTGGGTACGTCTGCAGAGAACAGCTCGCAACGCTTCTTCTGCATTAATTGACAATGCAGAGCCGGAGCATGTGCAGCCAGAGAATGGTATCGTCAATATTTATCCTGGACAAAATGTCATAGTTGATATCAGTGCGGGTGAGGCAATAACCGTAAATATCCTGGGTACTGATGAAGAACTGGGTTATTGGGTTAATGGTAAGTTTAAGCCCAGAGATGACCTGCCCGGCACTGTAATCAACTTTACAGGAACAGGCGATATGCGCATCCCGGAACTGACATTGAACGGACATATACTTGATACAGATGAAACGGGAAGAGGCATATCAATTGTATATAATTATCCTTACTGTACTGGTACGATAACGAAATCAGGAATGCCCGAATTCGGACACGTGATTGCACCACGAGCATTTGTCCACTTTGGCTCAGGTAACTACAGTGGCACAGTCATATGCAATAATGCATATATTGAGGCCGGTGCAGAAGGCCATCTGTATCCCTATAAAGGCGGGGATCTGGTTGGCTTCTACGGAGAAATAGATCTCAGCAAGAAAGTGAAGGACAGTGAAGAATCAACTGATCTGTCCGATCCGACAGCCAGACAGAAGTATTACTTTAATCTGAAACAATTGCGCAATAAGCTGACCACATCAGATTACAATGAATTAGTAGATACTCTTGAGACGACAAATAATAACATCATCTTCTGGGAAGATCTCCAGTCTGTATCCAATGAGGGAAGTACTGTAAAGTTTGAGGATGTCAGCTTTACACATGATGGGGTCTATTATTTCCTTATCTCGGAAGATCAGACAAAAGGCCTCAAAGAAGGTGAAACCCGTGACAATACAGTATATCTGATCAGCTGCACAGTAAAACGCAGATATGATGGCGATAAGACCGTTTTCTTCATTGACAGTAATGATTCCGAATCACTCAAGTATTATAAGGTAATAGATGAGGAAAACCTCATCAGTATTACGGATTGGGAAATTGGCGACGAGGACCCGGTAGTTATTGGTAAAATGGCAGATGTTAACTTTGATGCTGTTGAACCAATAGAAGGATCAATTGTCTGGAATCCGAATACAGGTAAGATCGACACTGACATTACCTATATAAATACAGATGAAGGTACGGAAACAGGTGTCATCCTGACTGGTACTAAGACCCTCGAAGGATCTGATCTGACGAACAATCAGTTCAGTTTCAAAGTGGTTACCGATCCGGAGGACCCGGATGAGAAACCTGTTGCGACGGGTAAGAACAATGCGCAGGGAACAATAACCTTTACTCCAAAGCTGAAGTATACTTCTGAGCTCTTTGACGATATTGAAGAAAATGAGATCATCTATACTTATTATGTATTGGAAGTTATTCCCGAAGATGCCGAAACAGATCCAGTTTCAGGGAAACCCATAAAGGACAGCATTATTTATGACAATAGTATAAAGACGATCAAAGTCAAAGTCACATATGTTGAAGACACGGGTGAAGTTTTGGCTGAATTAGTGGAAGATGAATCAGATGATATTGAGTTCATCAATGAAGCGCTTGGCAAGCTGACAATCAACAAGGACTTTGCCGGCAATGCTGCGAATGACCTGACAGACGAGCAGAAGGCAAAGCTTGAGTTCACAGTTGCAGGTATCGCGGAAACAGCGACAGCAGGCTACAGCGAGACATTCAAGTACGGCGTAAATGACGCGAACCGGAATGCGACCTGGAGTGGCGACACGCTGACGATCACGAAGCTGAAACTGGGGAACTACACAGTCAGTGAGAGCGGCGACACGTTCAAGGATGCGGATGGAAACGCGTACATCCACAGCGTG
>OMZY01000047.1 GCA_900315675.1 uncultured Eubacteriales bacterium | reverse complement strand
GTGAGTGCAACCAAAACGAAGGTCGTCAGGCCGACAGGAAGTACCTTTCTTGGCTTTACATTCTGGAAGTCGAAAGACGGATGGATGGCAAGGCCGGCAAATGACCGCAAGGACAAGCTGTGCAAGAAGGTGAAGGAAATCCTGTGCAGGAAACGGGCAGCAGCGCTGCCGCTGGGCTATACATTCACTAAGCTGAATCAAGTGCTGCGGGGATGGATAAACTATTTCCGGATTGGCAGCATGAAGAAGTGGCTGAAGAATGATTTCAGTCCATGGCTGCGGCACAAAGTGCGAGTCGTGATACTCAAGCAATGGAAGAAGCCGAAGACGGTTTACAAGAACCTGATGAAGCTGAACGTTGCCTTTGGCTGCAACATGACGGACGAGGACATTTACAAAGTAGCCAACTCCAGACTGGGATTATACCGTAGATGCGGTATGAATGTGGTCAACTACCTGCTAAGCCAGAAAGTGCTTTCCATGCCCAATAAGAAAGAGAACCGACCGGGACTGATCGATCCTCTTGCTTATTACCTGAGAAATACTTGAAACCATGTTTCGATGTAGCGCCGTATACCCGACCGGTACGTACGGTGCAACGGGAGGGGCGAGGGCTAGCGCCCTCCCTCTACCCTATTACTCAGACTTCTTTTTCCGCCTCCGGCAGCCCGGCCAGGACCAATGTGTTTTATCGGTCAAGGCTGTTTTCATCCAAGGGAACTCCCGTTCCGCAGCAGGAAGAAGGCTGGCAGTTTTTTGAAAAAAAGCCCTGAAAAAGTGGAACGAAAAAGACCGTCCCTCCGTTCCAATCCGGGCGCGATGGGGCTGAATACGGAACCGCGGCGGCGCGGTTGTTGACTGCGGAACGATTTACTGATAAAATAATCGGCAAAGGCAGTAGAAAAAAGCGATGCTGTCAGGCCGTTCCGACCGTCATGCAACGTAAAGGAGGACACATTCATGGATCACAACGAAAAGGCAACAAACCGCCCGCTGGACATGGAAGAACTGTCTGCGGATCAGATAGAGAGAGTTGTCGGAGGGGTTCAGGGCAACACAGCGAGCTTCAACGCATCGTACTTCAACACATCGAGCTTCAACGCATCGAACTTCAACACAGCGGACTTCAACACAGCGAAATTCAACACAGTCAACATATCCAATATCGACAACTCCAATTAAGCGTGAAAGGACGACTGTCCGCGGTTACGGTAATCGGGTATGAAGAACAGCTGCTTTCATGCTGAAGGAGCAAAAACCCTGGCAACCCTCAGCGTCTGCCTGATCGTGAGAGATGAGGAGCGGGTGCTTGGGCGCGTTTTGTCCGCGGCGGTACAGTTTGCGGATGAACTGATCGTTGTGGATACCGGTTCGAAAGACAAAAGTATAGAGATCGCCCGCGAATACACGGATCTTGTTTTCTGCGAGCCCTGGACGGACAGTTTTGCCAGGGCCCGCAATTCTGCAGCGTCAAAAGCCAGCTGTGATTTTGTGATGTGGATGGACGCGGACGACGTCATGCGCGATGAGGATATCCGGAAACTGATTGAACTCAAAAAGCGGCTGACGCCCGGGACGGATGTTGTTTTTACCACTTACCGCAACTATGGGTTTTTAACGGATATGGGGCTTCGGGACCGGATACACCGCCGGGAACTGGCCTGCCTGACGGAAGGCGACGTCCATGAAGCCATTCCGATCGACAGCAGCTGGCATCTCCTGTTCTGTCCGGAGATTACGATCTTCCACAAAAAGGAATATGTGAACGATCCGGAACGGAATTTGCGGATTTTTGAACATATCCGGAACGCCGGCAACCTTTCCGATGCCTATGCGCTTTCCTATTATTGCCGGGAACTGGCCCAGCGGGACGCTGCGGACAGGGCGCTGGCGGCCTGGCAGGATCTGCTGGATATGAAACCCTTCGCCGGCCGGGTTCAGTATGCGCTGGTGTTCCTGGTCATGATGCTGATTCGCCGGAAGGAGTACGAAAAATGCCGTCAGATGATCGGCACCGCGGTTGAACAGTACGGGGTTCCGCTGTCTGCTTTTCTCTGCTATCATCTGGGCCTGGCCGCCGAAGGAATGGGAGACCCCGCTGAAGCGGAAAGGCAATACCGGCGCGCCACCGGAATACCGGTCAATCCCGGCTCCTGCATGATCGAGTTTACCGGGTATGACAACTACCTGTCCTGCCTGAAGCTGTGCGCGCTCGCCTATGACCGGGGAGAAAAGGAAGAATCTGAAACCTGGAACAACCGGGCGGGCAGCGCATGGCCGGAAGGCCGGGCGTGGCGGATCAACCGGGAACGCTTTTTTACACCGCCCCTTTCTCCCGGCAGGGAGCCGCTGGTGAGCGTGATCATGCCGGCGTACAATGCCGAGGCATATATCGGAGAGGCTGTATCTTCGATTCTGGATCAGTCCTGGCAGAAGCTGGAGCTGATCATTGTGGACGACGGGTCAACGGATTCCACGGCTGACGTGGTCCGGGGCTTTTCTGATCCGAGGATCCGCCTGCTGACAAACAGCCGCAACCTCGGGGTTGCCGCATCCACGAACCGGGCCCTCGAAGCCGCCGGGGGTGAATACCTGGCCCTGATGGACGATGACGATCTTTCGACGCCGGACAGGCTGAGAGCGCAGGTTACTTTTCTGGAAAACAACCGGGAGATCATGATCCTGGGAACGGGATCGTACCTGATGGATCCGGAAGGGAACAGCTTCGGATCCATCGGCGCGTTTCCGGAATCCCCGGCATACTACCGGGCCAGGCTGCTGATCGGTAACCTGGAGTTCTGCAATTCTTCCGCCATGATCCGAAAGACGTTCCTGGAGGAAAACAGCCTGTCGTACCGGGAAAGTTATTACGGAATGCAGGACTACCGGTTCTATATGGAAGCGTCAAAGCGGGGAGCCATTTCCTGCCTTGCGGATACGCTTCATCGGTACCGTGTTCATGACGGGGGAATGAGCGTCCGGTTCCGCCGGGATTTCCCGGCGGAACGGGCACGGATGTACAACCGCATCCGCAGCGATTCCCTGCGCATGAGCGGCGTACGGCTGAGCGAGCGGGAGGAAGCCGTGCTGGGCAGGCTTCTCCCTGAGGGGGGACTGCCGGTCTGGAACAGACAGGAACGGGAACAGCTATCCGGTGTTTTCGATGAAATAAAAAAGCAGCTTAGGGAAAACGGATTCACCGCACTCCGCGAACTGGACGGAATCCTGTGGTCTGTGCTCAATCATTGACACTGGAACGGAGGGACTGGAACGGAGGGACGGTCTTTTTCGTTCCACTTTTTCAGGGCTTTTTTTGGAACGGAGGGACGGTCCTTTTCGTTCCCAAAGCTGTCTTATCTCTCCCGACGTTTTTTTACAAACCACGCCGCAAACGCCACGGCCAGTCCGGCCGCAATCATACCCAGCCAGAGCACCGGCTTCGCTCCGTCTCCGGTTTTCGGCAGCGTCGTCACGGAGTCGCCACTCTTGACCGAATAGCTGATCGCACCGTCGCCGGTGGTCGTGCCGCTGACGCTCTTATCCGTGTCGCCGTAGGTGACGGTCACATCCTCTGCAGTGATGGTCTGCTCTGTCTTGTCGCTTTCAAAATTCGCATACACCTGATACTGTCCGTTCTGCTCGCAGGTGACGTTGATGCTGGCATCGGTGCCGAGCACCTCGCCGCCCGCGCCCTTCGTCCAGTTCTTGAACTTGTAGCCGTCGCTGGGCGTGGCGGTGAAGGTGTAG
>OMZY01000042.1 GCA_900315675.1 uncultured Eubacteriales bacterium | reverse complement strand
GCCAGCGTTCAATTGCTTTCAGCTTTCCTGCAGAAATATAAAACTGTGAGGGCTGCAGGTCTCTCAGCCTTAGCTTCACTATTTCCATCTCTGTCCACCACACTCAAATCCCGATATATCGACATCTTCCATAAATCCCATTATAGGCTGAGCATGAGCTTACTATCAAGCCCACACCTGTTATTTCGCCGCAAACGGAAAAACTCCTGTCAATGCGACAGGAGTGAAGGGGGATTGGGCCATCAGATCCCAATAGATCAGGCGATACATGGCTCAGCATCCATAAATGAGTTGAAAAGCCTGATAATGGGTTTCTTCGCCACCTTATACAATAACGTGCCTGCCGCGTTTCCGATAAGTGGCCCCAGAAAAGGTATGGGGATGAAACGCCTCCCGAGTTCGGTTGATATAGCACTTACCGCTGCTGACGCACATGCATCAGCTATTCCAATTGCACATTCTTTCCCGGTGCACTCGCCTTTAATGTAACGGGAAGAATTCTCGATAACCCCAAATGCGCCGGTTACGGTAGCAGATGCGATACCTGCCGGGACATGAGCAACATTGGTAGCCGCATAAACAGCAGCTCCTCTGACCGCCCCTTTCCCAACGCCTTTTGCTGTATCGATTCCAATCTCTTTCCAGTCTTCCTTTTCAAAATTACGAATTTTTCCTCGTTCCTGCTTATGCTCCAGGATAGAGACACCACCATCCACAAGCCCTTCAAGTGCAGCTGAACACGCAGTAACCTTCAAACCTTCTTGAAGAGTAGGTTTACATGCGTTTTCAGCAGCATTTCGCTGCTTTCTGTATTCCTTTTCTACAGAAGCCATTTCCCTGTCAATGGTGCCATTCACAGCGCCAGCCTGAATTTCGTCATATGTCACAACCATCGGCTCAACTTTTGCTTCAGGCACAGCGGCTTTGAATTCCTGAACGCGCTTCCACATTCGCAAATCTTCCTTGCGAAGCTTCAGAGCGGTTTCCTCAGCCATGTTTACAAACCGCTGATACTTCTCGTAAAAATCCCTTGGAATCTGGTAAATTCCGTTCTGCTGGATGAAGATAGGATACTTTTCTGAATGAGCTACAACATGCGTTAATCCAAGCGCTTTGTCGGAAATGCAGGCTTTTTGCTGGATCAGCGTTTTCCCTCGCAGATAATCTGTCATACCATTATCATCAATCAGCATATATGCCTTCTCTTGGCCCTGCATTGCGGCACGAGCATTAGAGAAACTTACCTGTACTCGCTCCCCGATGAACCCGTGCATACCCGTAGCACCACCCCGGCTACTCTCAATGAGTTTTTTGATATCGTCTCTGAACGCCAGCAATTCCTGTTCTGCCCCCGTTTTGTGACAATCAATTACTGAATAGCGCCGCAGAAGTTCATTCAGGCGGATTCCATTCAGTGTGTCGATAAAAGCCCCTGTGGTCTGCGCTTGGGTTGTAGATGCGATTTCCTGATAGGTTTTCTTTTCCATACGATCAGTCATAAAAATGTTCTCCCTTCTTCGATTAGGCGATGGCCAGATAAGTAATGCCCAGGTTGAATTGGTCTGCGGCGCGATCCATAATGCGCTTGTTGTCCAGGTGATTCCGAACCATATCCTTAATTGCCGTTCCATGGTTGTAGCCGTGGATCACCGTTAGATGAAATGGGCGGTTTGAAAGATTGATGATGTTGTTGATGAACTGCTTCGCCTGCCAGCATTTCATTCCGTGGACATCAACCGATACAACGTCTCCCCCCGGAGATTGGGTGTATGCAAGTCGGCGAACATCCTCTGCAGGATAAAGCCTACGCATACCTTCCATCAGTGACGGCATGATATATCCCCCTTTCTATAATAGGCCGTGTTTTTTTCGCGAGCCTTCGCTTTATCATGCCTTGACACGCTCGGTCTACGCCTATATAATTTGCCGTGCAAAACAGATAAACCTGTAGTTTTTTGTGTCTATTACAGATGCATTGATGTCTAAAAAAGACAAGTTTATCTGAAAGGAGAAAACCATGGCAATTAGGACTGAAGATCATAGCGACTTGAAAAAGTTTGGAAACCGCCTCTGGTATGTGATGACAGGTAAAGGGTATACAACTCCCAGGGCACTGGCGACATCTTTATATGATCAGCAGTTGGTTTCTGTAAAATCGAAACCAGGGAAATACACCCGTAAGGAAGACATACGAAAGAACGCCATCAGTAGCGTAGAAAAAAAGATTGTCCGTCATTTGCATGCTGATGCAGCCGATGATGTACAAGGTGAGTTTCTTCTGGCATATTGCAGACACCTGGATTGTTCATCTGATTACCTACTTGGTTTGACGAATGTGACATCCGGCGATATTGAAGTCAGGAGAATCTGTGAAAAGACTGGCCTTTCGGAAAAAGCGATTGTCCATCTTATCGATGATCTGGAGCGGGATACACAAGGATTTATTCATAGGTGTTGGTCATCACTTATGGAAAGCGAACTATATCTACAATTACCGCTGGACTATGGTGCCCTATACGAGCAGTGTAAAGATACGTTGCATTTCGAAGCGTCTATAACAGCAACAGAAAAAGCCCTTTCGGAATGTTCTGCGGAATCTTTTGGCTATAATCTCGAATCAATCAAAATCAAAACATATCAAAAGGGTGAGCGTGAGCACTATTCTGCTTACTTTGGTATGCTCCACAAAATAGCGCAAAATGTTGCGGAACGAATGGGACAGCTTGCAAAAGAACAAAGCGATGAGGATGGAGTATATGACAGGGAGTTTGAGCAGGCTCTATATGAGGCGAGAGTCAGAATTGCAGTCGCTAACGAGGAAACGCCTCCGAAAAAGCCCGCATCTCTAGAAAAAAAAGACGATGATAACGATTTTGTATTTCACAAGCACTACATAATCTGAGAACTGCTGATAAAGAAAAGCATCCTGTAACTCTATATGAGTAGGCAGGATGCTTTTTTGACTAAGGCTGTCAGATCTCGATGCCGTTGCGGAAGGTGAAGCGGATGCTGCCGTCGGTGCAAACCGTTGCATGATCCAACAGTTTTCCCCAGGTCTCCGGGTTAAATGCTGTCACCTTCTGTGGGAGACCTTTCAGAGTGCCGATGAACTGTTGCGCTGCAGTCTTGGTGGAAACCAGGGTGGCGATCTGCCCGGCCACCTTGTCGTGCTCGGCCTTGACGCGATCGTACCGGCTGGCCAGTTCATCATATCGCTTCTGGTATTCCTTCTGGTCGAGGGCAACGTGGGCGTTTTCGTTGATCGCTGCCTGCACCATCTCCGCCAGTACGCACATCTCATCCCATAAGCGTTTCTTCTCTGCCTCAAGGGTAGAGGTGTCGTACAGGATTTCCGCGCCTTCCGTCAGTCCGGCAATGATGTCATCCCGTTTGGAGATGAGTTTGTTCAACGCGGCAACGAATCCTTGTTTCAACTGCTCCTCGGTCACATGCGGTGTGGAGCAGGTCTTGTCCCCGCCGTACTTCTGATTGCAGCGGTAAATGACCCGGCGGTATTTGGCCTGATTTGAATGCCAGATCTTTGAGCCGTAGTAAGCGCCGCATTCGCCGCAGACGATCCGGGAGGCGAAAATGTCTACTCCGCTGTAACGACCTCCCTTGGATTTTCGGCGCTCAAGCTCCAGCTGTACCAATTCAAAGGTCTCAGGAGGGATGATCGCCTCATGGTTGCCCTCCACGTAGTACTGCGGCAGGACACCCTTGTTGGGAATCTGCCGTTTGGTCAGAAAATCTTCGGTGTAGAACTTTTGCATCAGGGCATCGCCCTTGTACTTTTCATTGCTCAGGATGCTTCTTACCGTGCCCTGATGCCACACCTCCTTGCCGCGAGGCGACGGAACACCGTTTTCCATCAGCCTGGCAGCAATGGCGTGTGGCGTCAGCCCTTCGAGGAACCAATCGTAGATATCCCGGACGGTTTTTGCCTGCTCCTCATCCACCAGAATCTCACCCTTGGGGCCGCGCTTGAAGCCTAGGGTGTGCTTGAAGGGAATGGCCACCTTGCCGTCGGCCATGCGCTTCCGCTGGCCCCAGGTGACGTTTTCGGAAATGCTCCGGCTTTCCTCCTGAGCCAGGCTGCTCATGATGGTGATCAGCAGTTCGCCCTTCCCATCGAACGTCCAGATGTTTTCCTTTTCAAAGTAGCACTCGATGCCTTTTTCCTTCAGCTGCCGGATGGTGGTCAGGCTGTCGACAGTGTTCCGGGCAAAGCGGCTGACGGACTTGGTGACAATAAGATCGATCTTTCCGGCCAGCGCATCCGCCACCATGGCCTTGAAGCCCTCACGATGCTTGGTGCTGGTGCCGGTGATGCCCTCGTCGGTGTATACCTTCACGAATTCCCAGTCGTCCCGCGCCTTAATGTACTGGGTGTAGTAGTCGATCTGCGCTTCATAGCTGGTGAACTGCTCATCGCTGTCCGTGGAGACGCGGGCGTAGGCAGCGACCCGGCGCTTTTTCTGAGCCGCGATGGGTGAAGCCGTAAAGCGGCTGACCGTCGGCGGGATGGTTACGACTTTCCTTTGCTGCTCCAATACTTGTTCCTCCTGACTTCCTTCATGTGCTCGCTCATCCGTTTCCTCTGCTCCGGGGAGTAGGTTCTCTTCGGCTGACTCTCAAACTGTGCCCGGCGCTCTGCTGACCACTTCGGCATGTGCCGTTTCGTGTCCCATCTCCGTTCAACGGTGTGACCGTCCTTGAACACGTAGGTCAGGATCATTTCCGCGTTTACATCGATGTGATCAATCTGCTCCAGGAAAAGGGCTTCATCAAAGGCCTCAAGACCAAGCACCTCTGCGGTAGCCTGCCGGAGCTCTTCATCACGGATGCCCCTGGTGCCGCACTTCGTGGGATGCGGGCAGCGCCAGTAGTAAACGGTCTCGTTTTCAACGGAAGCGAGGTGCTGCATCTGCCGCCTGAAATTCTCCCCGCAAACCGTGCACTTCAGCTTTGTCGTAAAGCATGAGCAGCCATTCCGGTTTGGCGCATGCTGGCGACGGTACGCGGAGGCCTCAGCCCGGTACTCAGCTGTCCAGCAATCCTTCTTGGAGGTATTGACCCAGTGCCGGATGTCCGTGTGGCCATCCCTGAAATGGAAGGTCAGCTCACGTGCACCAGTCACTTCGATATGATCAATCTGCTCAGTAAAGGTCTGCTCATCAAAGGCTTCAAGGCCCATCGCGCTGGCGGCTTCCTGCAGAATGATCCTGTGCGGGATCTCCTTTCCAACACAATGCCCGCCCTTCTTTTTCCGTGATCCGCACGCCCAGGTTTCCATCTTTTCCGGTTGCAGGGTGCGCTTTGCCCGGTTGAGCCGCTGGCTGTGCATGTAGCTCTGCCCGCAGAAGGCGCATTTGATTTTTCCCGTCAGGAAGCTGGTGTTCAGGGCCTTGTTGGCCAGCGGGCCAAGTTCCCTGCGCCGCGCCATTTCGGATTGCACATAATCGAAGGTCTCCTTGTCGATGATCGCTTCATGGGTGTTGGGCACAAAGTACTGCGGAAGCTCCCCGCGATTCTTCTTCTTTTTCTTCGAGATGGGATCGGCGGTGAATTCCTTCTGCAGGAGCAGGTTCCCGGTGTAGGTGACGTTGCACAGGACGCTCTTGATGTTCGAATCCACCCAGCGGCATCCGTCCCGGGTGGTAATGCCCTCCGCAGCAAACTCACGTTCGGTTTCCAGCCTGGACTTTCCGTCGAGGAAGTTCTGAAAAATGCGCTTCACAATGACGGCTTCCTCCGGCGTGGGCACCAGGGTGTCACCCTCCCAATGGTATCCGTACACCCGGAAGTGTCCTGGAGGGATGCCTTGCTCCATGCGCTTTCGCTGGCCCCATTTGACGTTGTCCGAAATGCTCCGGCTTTCTTCCTGGGCAAAAGAGGCCAATAAAGAAAGCATCAGCTCTCCGTCGTCGCTCAGAGAGCTGATGTGCTCTTTTTCAAACTGAACCTCGATGCCCAGCTCCTTCAGGTGACGGACGGTCTCCAGCAGATCCACCGTGTTTCGCGCAAAGCGGGAGATGGATTTGGTCAGGACGATGTCGATGTTGCCTGCCTCGCATTCAGCCAGCATTTTCTGAAACTCCGGCCTGTTGACCTTGGTACCGGAGATGCCGTCATCGGCATACACGCCAGCGTATACCCAGCCGGGATGCTTTTGGATGAGCTTGCTGTAGTAGCTGACCTGCGCGGAGAGTGAATGGT
This sequence comes from uncultured Eubacteriales bacterium, assembly GCA_900315675.1. Lineage (GTDB taxonomy): Bacteria > Bacillota > Clostridia > Christensenellales > Aristaeellaceae > Aristaeella. Next base: position 1,541 of record OMZY01000042.1, on the reverse strand, counting down.
TCAGGCGCTCTGTTTCCATGGACACCCGCGCATATGCGGCGACCCGCTTCAGCTTGACCGGTGCTGGCGCAGCCGCCTCGATTTTCCTTACAATTTTGGCCATTTCACGACCTCCTTTCGGTCGATATTACTCACTCTAAAAGCCAATAAAGTCAAGCGGTTACGAGCTCTTCTTTGATACAACGCGACCGATGGGCGGGTTATATTTTTGCGTCATGTGCCGGAGCCATTTTTCGTAATCCTCCTGCCCGATAATCCCTTTCTCCAGCATCTCATCCACCAGCGCCATGGACACCTGAAACTTCAGCTCCCGGTCGAACTGCTCCTCACTCATGCTGGTCACCTCCATAGCGGGCGGCGATGTAGCACGGGTGGGAGCAGTATTTTCTATGCCGGTTTGCGTAATCCGTGAAGGGCTTCCCGCAATGCTGGCAGATAACCTTTTTGCCTGCACGGCTGGCGGCGGCTTCATGGTGCGTCAGCCAGTATTTGTTCCGGCAGGCGTCAGAGCAGAAGCGGCGGGGCCTGAATTTCCCGGAAACGATCGGCTTTCCACACTGTGGGCATACTGTCCCTGTGGGTATCGGCTGAGGATTGGTGACGGGATTCCGGTAGCAATAGGATTTGACTGTGGTTTCCGGCAGACCAATCGTGCGGGCAATCTCTGAATATTTCATGCCGGACTGACGGTACTGATCAATCAGGCGTTTCTGCTCTTTTGTCATGGGATCGCTCCAATCTGAAGGAGCATGTATCGTTCCTCTCCTTCAGTACCCACAGGACAAAAAAGCCGGGCTTGGCAACCGATGACAAAAAAAAGAGCCTCGCCCAGCAGTGGGCGAAGGCAGCATAAAAGCAAAAGGTATTTCCTATTGCTGCATATTTCAGCATTAAATCTACCCCGAAGTCATGATTCTGTTCCATGGAAAATACATTGTCCACAGCCCCGAAAATATACTCCAGGGCAATATAATAGTCAATCAGGTCATTCCATTCATCTGTTTCCCGTAAGCCTTCAAATATTTCGTTAATCGCTTCGTCGAATTCAGGATCATTTACCATATTTTTAAATGCATTATCTTCAATAGGTTTATCGCTTTCCAGAATTTCGTCGATATTCCGCAAGCGCGGTGTTTCAAGTATAAAGGAGTTCATGTATAATGAAAGCTGCTCAAAAATCTGGTCAGAGTAACTTTGATCAGTTGGGGAATGAGCTACCGCCGAAGGCGGTTTAGTTCAACCGGAATTTAAGCTGTCTAAAACATTACGGTAGATGTGAACGAGTTGCCCGCAGGGGTGTGATGATTTGCGTACCCCTGCCCAGGGCTGCCGCCCGTTCTTCACTGAAAACGAGCACAATGGCTCGTTTTCCAGGTGTTTCGAACCCCGCTTCATCCGCCACTGGCGGCGCTTCGGCTCCGCGCCCCATGATGTGAACGATGTGCTCTAACCAGGCGGTAAAGTTTACAGAAAACGTATGAAGGGTGTTCAGACACGCAAAACCCTTGATTTTATTGGGCTTCCGAGCTTTCGGCTTCATC
>OMZY01000016.1 GCA_900315675.1 uncultured Eubacteriales bacterium | reverse complement strand
GAAGATCGGCGCCATGATGGGTTCCGGCGGTATGATCGTCATGGACGAAGACAACTGTATGGTGGACATCGCCCGCTTCTTCCTCGACTTCACGGTTGATGAGAGCTGCGGTAAGTGCACACCCTGCCGCGTCGGTACCCGCCGCATGCTGGAGATCCTGGAACGGATCACCCAGGGCAAGGGTGAAGAAGGCGACATCGAGAAGCTGGAAACCCTGGCTGAGAACATCAAGAGCAGCGCTCTGTGCGGTCTGGGCCAGACAGCTCCCAACCCCGTACTTTCCACCATCAAGTATTTCCGCGATGAGTATGAAGCGCACATCAAGGAAAAGCGCTGCCCGGCACATCACTGCCAGGCCCTGCTGAACTACAAGATCACCGACGCCTGCCGCGGCTGTACTGCCTGCGCCCGCAAGTGCCCGGTGAACGCGATCACCGGCAACGTCAAGGAACAGCACGTGATCGACCAGAACAAGTGCATCAAGTGCGGAAGCTGCATGGCGACATGTAAGTTCGGCGCTATCATCAAGGAATAATCGCGCGAGGAGGAACAACACAAATGGAAAATCTCGTTAAGCTTACGATTGACGGCGTCAGTGTTGAAGTTCCGGCCGGCACGACGGTTCTGGAAGCGGCGAAGAAAGCCGGGATCAACATCCCCACGCTGTGCTACCTGAAGGATATCAACCAGATCGGCGCCTGCCGTATGTGTATCGTTGACACCGGTGCCCGCGCTTTCGGCGCGGCCTGCGTGCTGCCCGTAACCAACGGCATGAACGTGAAGACCAACACCCCCAAGATCCGGGAAGCCCGCCGGGTGAACCTGGAACTGCTGCTGAGCAACCATGACAAGAAGTGCCTGGACTGCGCCCGCAACCAGAAGTGTGAACTGCAGCAGATGTGCCAGGATCTGGGCGTGGATGATGTGGACAAGTACAAGGGCAAGATGAACGAGTATGACATCGACGAGCTGAGCCCCTCCATTGTCCGCAACAACAACAAGTGCATCCTGTGCCGCCGCTGCGTTGCCGCCTGTAACAACACCCAGGCTGTCGGCGTGATCGGACCCATGGGACGCGGCTTCAAGACCAAGATCGGCAGCGCCTGGGAACAGCCCCTGAACGATGTGGCCTGCATCAACTGCGGTCAGTGTATCGCGGCCTGCCCCACCGGAGCCCTGTATGAGAAGGATTCCACCAAGGCTGTCTGGGATCTGCTGAACGACGAAACCAAGACAGTGGTTGTGCAGCCCGCTCCCGCGGTCCGCGCCGCCCTGGGCGAAGAATTCGGCATCCCGATGGGCACCGCTGTGACCGGCAAGATGGCCGCCGCCCTGCGCCGCCTGGGCTTCAACAAGGTGTTCGACACCGACTGGGCTGCTGACCTGACGATCATGGAGGAAGGCACCGAGTTCGTCGGCCGCCTGAACAACGGCGGCGTGCTGCCGATGATCACCAGCTGCTCTCCCGGTTGGATCAAATTCTGTGAAACCTACTATCCGGACTTCATTCCGAACCTGTCCTCCTGCAAGTCTCCCCACGAGATGGAAGGCGCGATGATCAAGTCCTACTGGGCGGAGAAGGTCGGCATCGATCCCAAGGATATCAAGGTTGTTTCCGTGATGCCCTGCACCGCCAAGAAGTTCGAAGCCCGTCGTCCTGAACTGAGCCACAACGGCCTGCAGGACGTGGACGAAGTCATCACCACCCGTGAGCTGGCCAAGATGATCAAGGAAGCGGGTATCGACTTTGCCAACCTGCCGGACGAAGACTTTGATCCCGTCCTCGGCGAAAGCACCGGTGCCGGCGTCATCTTCGGCGCGACCGGCGGCGTTATGGAAGCTGCACTGCGTACCGTGTATGAAATCGTCACCAAGGAGACCCTGGACAAGGTCGACTTCACGGCGGTCCGCGGTATCGAAGGCGTGAAGGAAGCCACCATCAAGGTCGGCGACCTGGATGTGAACGTGGCGGTTGCCCATGGCACCGCGAACGCTGCCAAGCTGCTGGACAGCGTCCGCAGCGGCGAGAAGACCTACCACTTCATCGAGGTCATGGGATGCCCCGGCGGCTGCGTAACCGGCGGCGGACAGCCCATCGTTTCCGCCCAGAAGCGGATGGAATGCGACCCCAAGACCCTGCGTGCCGCGGCCCTGTACAACGAGGACGCGAACAAGCCGCAGCGGAAGTCCCACGAGAACGCCTCCATCATGGCGGTGTACAAGGACTACCTGGGCGAGCCCAACAGCCATCTGGCCCACGAGCTGCTGCATACCCACTATGTGGCACGGCCGAAGTACAAGAAGTAATCCGGAGTTTACTCCAGGCAGCGCATTTGCAAAAATGCGCTGCTTTTTTGTTTGCTGACCGGAAAACAAACGCAACGCTGCCATGAGCGCTGAATCCGCTTTCGGAAAGACCGGGTTTAAACCTGGGATATGCTTCTCCTTTTCTTGCCGGATTTGTATGAATCGTGTAAAATTTTATGTGTTCCATCATCTCCCTGCGGGCTCCGGGACCTGAAGCACAATAAGGGATGAACCTGGCACAAAAGGGGGCCGTCCTGTGGACCAGAGAAACGAATACTCGAAGAAAGCAATCCGCGAAGCGCTGATTCGGCTGTCCCGAACCAAGCCCTATACTGAGATTTCCGTCAGGGAGTTATGCCGGGAAGCAAAGGTATCACGCTCTACGTTTTACAACAATTATCGTTTTTTCAATGACGTGGTTGTGGAAATGAGCGAAGCATATATGGAAAAGCTTCGCGGCAGGCGCCTGACCAGGGAATTCTTTGATTCCCTGAAGGACGAAGGCGACGAGCTGAAGCTGCTGCTGGACAGCGGCATGTTCGGACGGGAATTCAGCCTGTATCTGCGTGAGATTGTTCAGGAAGAGATCACGGACAGGCATCCGCGTGATCCGGGGGATATCTCTGTCAACGTTGCTACGCTTTACCATGCTTTCGGCATCTTCGGCGTGCTGCAGAACCTGCTGGCTGTCCAGGGTGAGCCCCGCATCAAAGAGGAGGTCTACCGAAGGGGGATTGATACGCTGATGGAAATCATAGACAGCTTTACCGATCCGCCCTCTATGCTTCCGTAAACGCGGTTCGCGGCTGCAAGGGAGTATATTATCCGCAGTTATTGAACACTTTTTCGTGTTTCGGTACGATAAAACCGGGATGGGTTTTGCTTCAATAATGAATATGATAGGATATCCGCATGAAGAGTCGAAACTGTTCGACGATTAATGCGGATTTTTTTGATGAATGATCGAGGAGTTCAAATGACAGAGACAAGGAATCAACCCATCTGGAAAAACTTTATTCACTTAATCCGACAGATCCGGCTGCCCGTTTTGTTCCTTGTATTCGCTTTCCTGTTCAATCTGGGCAGGGCCGCCATTGAACTGACAATCCCCGAAAAAATTGCCGGCCTGGCTGACCTGGAGTTTACCGCCGTAAACAGTCCTGTGGTAAAAACAGCGGTCAGTATCTGCCTAACGCTCTTTGCCCTGGCCCTGGCGGAGTTTGTCGGCGGACTTGCCTCGACCTATACTACCTATATCGCCAAGGCCCGCATCCATCGGAACTTTCAGGCGGTGGCCTCCCGCAAGGTGTTTTCCCTGACCGCAGCAGAGACAGAGGCACGCGATCCCAAGGAATATATCTCCCGCATCACGACGGATACCGGCTTTGTAAGTGATTTTCTGATTGATCTGCTGGTCATTGAGATTCCAAGACTGTATTTCATCACAAGTACGCTTGTGAAGGTTTCCCGTATGGGCAACGGGTCGCTTTTGCTTGGCTTTATCCTGATCATTCCGGTCATTGTTCTCGGCGCCCTTTGGTCCGGCCGCGTAACATACAAAAGCCAGACTCGTCTTCAAAACTCCATTGCCCGCCTGACAGCCAGGCTTGCCGAAAAGGTGGAGCATGTGGAGATCATCAAGGCATACAACAAGACCGAGGATGAGATTGCAGACGGAGACGGCTTCATTGACGAGATGAAGGCTGCGCAGAAGAAGACCACGATGGCCGCCGCTTTCAACCAGCTGATCGCAAACATCCTGTACGCAGTGCCGACGCTGATCATTATGACGGCCGGTGCAATCCTGCTTCTGGGCGGGGATATCACTACGGCTCAGTTTATCGCATACTTCGGCCTCGGCGCGACCTATCAGAAGTATATTGCGGACCATCTTACCCTGTGGGTGCTGGGCAAGAAAGCACAGGGCGCAACACTGCGTATTTCTGAAATCCTGACGCTCAATGAGGACAGCGGCGGTGAACAGAAGGCTGGCCGGCCGGATGATCTCAGGTTTGAACATGTCAGCTTCTCCCGCGGCGGAACTAAAACGCTTTCAGATGTCTCCTTCACGGTGAAGAACGGCAGCAAGTTTGCCATTGTGGGCGGAAGCGGAGCCGGGAAATCAACGCTGCTGAACCTGATTGAACAGTTTTACCGTCCGGAGCAGGGCCGTATCACACTGGGCGGCGTGGATATACGCGAATTTGAGATCGGCAGCTACCGGAACCTGTTTTCCTATCTTCCGCAGAATGCCCCGGGCTTTGACGGAACCGTGCGCGATTTTCTTTGCTACGGATCCGGGACGCCTCATTCCGATGAGGAACTGAACAAGTTCCTGAAGGAAGTCGATATGCTGGAGGCAGTCGAGCTGAACGGCGGCCTGGATTACGAGGTCGGGCCGGGAGCGTCGAAGCTTTCCGGCGGACAGAGACAGCGGCTGGCCGTGGCCAGAATGCTGCTGGCAGGAACTAAAATGGTTCTTGCGGATGAGGCTACGAGCGCGCTGGATTATGAAGGGTCCGGGCGTATTGCCGCGCTGATCGACCGATACGCGACAGGGAAGACAAGGATCATTGTTGCGCACGATCTTTCCACCGTGCAGGACGCGGACACGATCCTGGTGCTTAACAAGGGCCGGGTTATGGGCTGCGGATCCCATGAAGAGCTGAAGAACTGCTGTCCGGAATACCGGAGCCTGCTGTCGGCCGGAGAGGGGGCGAAACAATGAAGAACAAGTCCAGCCTTGCAATGGAAAACGTCACGATCAGGACGAAAAAGCCATTGAGAACCCTCTATCAGGGCGTGAAGCTGCCCGTGCTCCGTACCTTGTTCGGATCGCTGCTGTACCTGGTCGGTACACTGATTGTCGCGTCGCAGGCTGACACTGTGGCCGCGATCTCTGTCGGTAAATTCCAGAATTTTTCGCCCATTGTCACCTATGCGCTGATGTGCATCCTCGGCTATGTGTTTTCCTATGCCAGCGTGGTGGCGGACCTCGGCTTTGTGGAGCTGGCGGCGGGGATCCGGAAAAAGATCTGGAAGAAAGTCATGCGGCTCCCGTTCAGCTATTACGACCGTGAAAGTCCCAACCGGGTCTTAAGCCGCGTCACCTCAGACCCGGAGTATTCCTACCTGCCCTTTAAGCTGCTTCAGCTCATTTTTACGCTGCTGGCTTTTCTTCCGATTGTCCTGGCGGGTGAGGCGGCCGTCGGTGAACTGACTCCGTACCTGCTCATCGGATTTATCGTTACCATCGGTATTATGTTTTTCTCCGCCCGCTTCAGCGAGCGGGGGGCTGTGTATGTAGCCGGAAAGCTGTCTGCTTTTACCGCGTTTCTCGCAGAACGTTTCGGCAGAATCCGCTTCATCAAAGCCATGAACAGCGAGGGAAAAGAGAATGCGGCCGGCCTTCGCTGCATTGAGGATCGCTACGAGGCCGACAAATACAACGCCATGGCCAATACCCTTGTGATGTTCGGCCAGACCTTTCTGATTTTCGTTCTGTTTACCGTTGCTTTTCTCATCGGCAGCATGCTGATCCGGAACGGTCGCGTTCAGTCCGGTACGACGCTGGCCGCGTTCTACGCTTACGGCAACAACCTGGTGCTGGTGTTCCAGTTCTTCGCCCAGTTCCCGTCCGTATTCTCCGCGACAAAGGGCGGCAGTAAAAAGATCGTTTCCATCCTGGAAGAGAAGGAAGAGGATCCCGATCAGGGGAAAAGCGAGTTTACGGCAGCCGGGGATCTGTGTATGGATAAGGTCTCCTTCGGCTACAACGACAGGGAAGTTATCCACAGCGTCAGCACGCATATCCCCAAAGGAAAGATTACAGCCATTGTCGGCCCGAACGGCAGCGGTAAAACAACAGTGCTGCGCCTGCTGAACCGCCTGTATCCGGATTACGGCGGAAACATCCGGATCGGCGAGGCCGGAAACGAGGTGTCACTGCGCGCCTGGCGTGACCGCTTCGGCGTTGTCAGCCAGAACGCCGGCCTTTTCGAAGGAAGTATCCGCGACAATATCTGCTATGGCGTCAGGGATGTTAAGGAAGAAGAGCTCCGGGCTGTCATCTCCCTGGCCTGCCTGGAAGACCTGATCGCCTCCCATGAGGGAGGACTCGACTTCAACGTCGGTTTCAACGGAGAAAAGCTCTCCGGAGGCGAACAGCAGCGCATTGCCATTGCCAGGGCCATGCTGAAGAATCCGGACTATCTGATCCTGGACGAAGCCACCGCCAATCTTGACCCCGTGACGGAGGAAAAGATCAGGGCAGGCATCCGGGCCCTTATACAGGGCCGGACAGCCATCATCGTGGCACATAACTACCGAACGGTAGCGGAAGCCCAGCATGTGATCGTGATGCGCAACGGAACCATCGAGGATGAAGGAACCGTTGAGGAATTAAAGGACAGGAATGCATTTTTCAAGGCATTTGCCGGGCATTGAGAGGAGAAGTCTATGATATTCAAGTATCTGGAATGGATTCGCCTGCTGTACGATATGAAGCGGTATCAGAAGGTGGACGACTATGACGGAACGGCCAGACCGGATCATCTTTTCCGGTTTTATCCGGAAGGCACCGTCTGCAGCGACGGCAGCCGCTATCACGGGCTGTTCCGTATGGGCAGGGAGAACAAACTGCTCATCATGCTGGACGGCGGCGGCTTCGCCTATGACAAATATACCGCTGCACGCCCCTCCGGCGATACATTCGATGAGAACAATCCGACCTTTTATGACAGCTGGTGCAAACCCAGCAAGGACGCCTATGCCCGGCTGGGCATGTTCCACGAGAAGAGCAAAAAGAGCCCATTTTACGGCTGGAGTCTCCTGTGTGTACCCTACGCCACCGGCGATTTCCACGGCGGGGCGGGGGAGTTTACCTATACGGATCCGGAAGGGAAGGAGCGAATCTTCCGCGCTCACGGTAATCTCAATCTGCATCAGTGTATCGATTTTGCAAAGCAATTCTGCCCGCATCCGGAGAAACTGGTTGTGCTGGGCAGCAGCGCGGGCGGTTTCGGTACGGCACTGGTCAGCAATGACATCCTGGAGAGCTTCCCTGACTGTGATGACTGTACCTGTATCGTGGATGGGGCAGCCATAGACTTTGCCCTGAAGGAATGTGCCGAGACGCTCTGGCAGGTGCCGGAATCCATCGGCGCCGCGCTTCATACCGGCGATCCGGTGGCTGACGGGCTGGAATACCTCTATGCGCATCAAAAGGGCAGGGTGAAGATCGGCTATGTGATCTCCCTGCGCGACTGCGTCCTGATGCGGTACCAGAACTTTATCGATACGAAAAAAGAGATGGGCTGGCCGCCGGAAGCAGGGGAACGTATGGAACGCATCATCTGCGGCACGGTGAAACGCCTGTCAGCCTCCATTCCCGACATCAGCTATTTCCTTTATAACTACAACTTCAACGATATCAAAGGGCGTCCGGTCGAATCCAACGGGGCGACTTCCCACTGCTGCCTCTGGATTCCGGAATTCATGCGCTTTGAGCGCGAAGGCTGCACCGGATTGCAGTGGGTCAGAAACGTGATCGACGGGGAAACCACGCAGATCGGCAGGAATCTGCTGACCTGAGCACCATCAGGGCGGAGGATCGGAACATGAAATATGTATTGAACACTGAGAATTATCATAACTTTGATATGATTCAGGACAATACTCTGCCTTCCAGAAGCTATTTCATCCCCTTCAGCCGAAAGGAACGGATGGAGGGAATAGAGACCAGGGAAAAGAGATACCGATCTGACAAGGCTGAGGTGCTGAGCGGTGAGTGGGATTTCCGCTTTTACCGGGATCCGAAGGAACTGCCCGCGGTGCTTGATACGGACAATCTGGCGTTTGACCGGATACAGGTTCCGTCCTGCTGGCAGTTTACCGGTTATGCAAAGCCATTCTATCTCAACACCCGATATCAGTTTCCGTTCAGACCGCCAGTGATTCCTACGACCGAAAAAACCGGCAGGATTTTCTTCACAGTGGGCGCAGATACCAGACCGGGATTTCATTGGGTCACACCGGAGGATGAATACAATTCTGTCGGCGTGTACCGCCGTTTTATCCACATAACGGACAAGCCGGGAAAGGCCGTTATTTCTTTCCTGGGCGTGGCCAGCTGCATTGACCTGTACCTGAACGGCGCATATGTCGGCTATTCGGAAGGAAGCCACAATACCTGTGAGTTCGACCTGACCCCCTTCCTTACGGAGGGCGCGAACGAGCTTGTATGCGTTGTTCATCGCTGGTGCACCGGAACATACCTGGAGTGCCAGGATATGTTCCGGAACAACGGTATTTTCCGGGACGTGCTGTTGTTCCTCTGTGATGAAACGGATATTTTCGATTTCTCTTTCACGCCTTTTTATTCCGGGGGAAGATATCGCGCAGAGATCAGTGTACAGGGTATCGGCGCAGCATCCTGCCGGATCTCGCTGAAAGGTCCGGGCATTGAAAAAGAAGCGACGCTTGCCATCTGCGGAGAACAATCAAGTATTGTCAGCTTCGGGGACCTTGAACCCGTGGAATGGAACGCCGAATATCCCGTTCTTTATGAACTGCTGCTTGAAACCGAAAGCTGCGCGGTCAGCACGAAGGTTGGCTTCAGGCGCGTCAGCATTGAGGGAAAGCTCTTTAAGCTGAACGGTCATCTGCTGAAGCTCAAGGGAGTCAATCATCACGATACCACGCCCGGCACCGGCTATACGATGACCGCTGCGGAGATCGTGAGGGATGTGGAGCTGTGCAAGGAGTACAACATAGACACGATCCGCACCTCCCACTATCCGCCGGATCCGCTTCTGCTGGAACTCGCCGATGAACTGGGCATTTATATCATCGATGAGGCGGATATTGAGACGCACGGCGCCCAGACAATGACTTTTCCGCCCGATTTCAGCCGGATCAGCAAAGAACGGAAATGGGCGTCACACTATGTGAAACGGGCTGAACAGATGTTTGAACGGGACAAAAACCATCCGTCCATTATCATGTGGAGCCTGGGAAACGAATCCGGCGGGTTCGCCTGCCAGGATGAGATGGCGGCTTTTTTCAGATCCCGTTCCGGACTCCCGATACATTATGAAGGAGCGGTACACTCAAAAAGGGTTGCTTACGACGTAGCAAGCCAGATGTATCCTCCGGCCGAAGACCTGCACAGGATCGGAGAGGGCACGCATAAACAGCGCGCGTTTATGGACAGGCCGTATTTCCTTTGTGAGTATGCCCATGCCATGGGACTTGGCCCGGGCAGCGCGGAAAACTACTGGAAAGAAATCTATGCCTATGACAACCTGCTGGGTGGCTGCGTGTGGGAGATGAACGACCACGCGGTCCGGCATGAGGACGGGAGCTATACATACGGCGGTGATCACGGCGAGTATATGCACGACGGGAATTTCTGCGTCGACGGACTTTTCTTCCCGGACAGGACGCCGTCTTCCGGCGCGAAGCATATCAGGTTTATTTACCGGCCGATCCGGGTCAGCTATTGCGGCGGGAATCGCTTTGAGATCTTCAATACAACGGCTTTTTCTGACGGAAACCGGTATCTTCTGCGTTTCTCTGCGGGCGGAGAGCTTTTCCACGAAGAAGCATATTCCGTTCCCCCTCTCAGCAAAAAAGTCATTTCCATTCCGCTGCCGCAGCATGACAGCGAAGCTGACTTTTTTGTTGATACAGAGACGGTGGATACGCTTACAGGCAGGACTGCGTCCGTTGAGCAGCTCATTCTGAACGAGTGTTTCCGAAAAGCCGGTGAGCTGAAAAGAACGGCGCTTCCGAAGGACTTTACCGTGGATGAGCAGGGCCATATTTCATTCGGTTCGCTGAACTCAGCACAGGAGGATACCCTGCTTTACCGGGCTGCTACGGATAACGACGCACCTCTTGCGGGTATGATTCCCCAGGCCCTGAATGTTCAGCAGTTCTATCACACAAAGGAAAAGATTACCGGCATCGACAGGGAAAACGGACGGATCGAGGTCAGAAAGGTCCTTGCCTGCGGAAAGCTGCGCTTTGAGGAAACAACAGCCTATACCGGCACCGAAGACGGCGTCCTTGTACAGTGCACGCTTCACCCGGTGAAGGGCAGGACACTGCTTCCGAGATACGCCAAAGCGTTCCGTATGGACGAAACCTTTGACCGCGTATCCTACTACGGCCGCGACAGCGAAAGCTATGCGGATATGAAAGAGCATGCGCCAGTGGCTCACGTGGAATGCCGCGTGTCCGACATGGTTGAGCCCTATATCCGTCCGCAGGAATCGGGAAACCGGGCGGACACAAGATTCGCCGCACTCTCGAACGGTCGGGAGACTTACATTTTTGAGGCGGTCGGAAACGCGTTTGAACTGGGCATTAAACCCTATTCAGACCGGGAACTGATCTCAATGCGTCACCGGGAAGATATCGTTCGCAGCGGTACTTACGCGGCTGTTTCCCTGTTCCAGGCCGGGATCGGAAGCGGGAGCTGCGGACCGATTGCCGGCGATTCATACCAATACCCCATGACAAAAGACTTTCATTTTTCCTTCCTGATCAGAAAAGAAAGCGCGCGTTCGATCTGAACGCGCCGCTTTTGTTTACAGCCCCTTTATGATAAAATAGATCAGATAGGGAAGGGAGCGTGACGGCATGATTCAGGAAGTAAGGATCACGACGCTGGAGGATCTGATGCCCCTGCTGTCGGAACAGGATTACAGGCCGGAGCTGAAACGGAACCGGTCCGGGTACCTGTACCGGGGGATGCCGAACTCGGAATACAAGATGGTCACCAGCCTGAGCCGCTGCTGCAAGGATAAGCAGAAGACGCTGGAACCGGCGATCCTGAACAACTTTGCCAAGTATGCCGTACGGGAGGATCCGACGGTGACGCAGAGCGTCTGGTATCAGATGATTACCGGGCAGCATAACGGCCTTCCCACACGTCTGCTGGACTGGACGCATTCCGCCCTGGTGGCACTGCATTTTGCCATGACGGAGGAAAGCCTGGAGGAAATGGACGCCCATGACTGCGTGGTCTGGCGGATTGATATGAACGAGCAGATTGACCATCTGCCGGAGAAATACCGGATGGCTATCGGCCGGGAACAGACCACCCTGTTTTCCGTGGAGATGCTGACGAAGATCACAGACAGCCTGTACCAGTACGATGAGGACATGGGAGACCGGTCCATGGTCATTATCGAGCCACCGAGCACCAATGACCGGATCATCATGCAGTATTCCTTCTTCTCGGTCATCCCGATGGGCATGACGGATATCGAAGCGTTCCTGGACGCGTATACGCACAATACGGTGAAATATGTGATCGACCGGCAGCTGCGGTGGCGGGTGCGGGATATGCTGGACAGCCTGAATATCAGTGAACGGCTGCTGTATCCCGGGCTGGAAGGGCTTAGCAAATGGATTGCGCGGCATTATTATGTGAAATAACGAGTTATTTCACATAATAAACGCCCAATGAAGAATGAAGAATGAAAAATGAAGAATTGTATAGTGTATATACCAGAGGAGGCAGACAGATGAAGAAGAAACAGATCATAATCGGATTCGTTTGTCTGTTTTTGCTGACAGTCCTGGGTATTGCAGGAGCCGCGCAGGCGGATGTAATTATCAATGAGGTGATGGCGTCCAACGGGTACTATGAGAGCGGACATGCCTGGGACTGGGTGGAGCTGTATAACAACGGCAGCAGCACGGAGAATCTTTCCGGGTGGGGCTTTACGGACAGCAAAAAAGACCTGTACAAGTTCACTTTCCCGGACGGAGCGAAACTGAAAGCCGGGGAGTACCTGACTATCTGGTGTACGGGTGAGGTGAACAAAACGCCGGGGAAGGAACATACTTTTTATGCGGATTTCAAGATTTCATCCAGCGGGGAAACCCTGCGGCTGACGGATGAGAGCGAGAACGAAATCAACAAGCTGAAAATGCCGGAACAGTACGGCAATGTCAGCTACGGCCTGCCCACCGGAGGCACGGAATACGGTTTCTTTGAAAACGCCACCCGGGGGAAAAAGAATGAAGCGGAAGCCTTTGCACGGCGGCTGCAGGAACCGGTAATCGTCACGGCGGCAGGATTTTATGAGGGCAGTGTGACGGTGGAAGTCCGGGGCGAAGACGGGGCGGAGCTGTATTACACCACGGACGGGGAGACTCCGACAAAAAAGAGCAAACCGTTCCCGGCTGACGGGCTGAAGCTGAAGAAGACCACGCCGCTGCGGGTGAAGGCTTTCCGGAAGGACGCGGTTTCCTCGACGGTTGCCGGGGCTACCTATTTTATCGATGACGCGCCGAAGACGGCAATTGTATCCCTGATTTCCGACGATAAATACCTGTTCAGCAAAAAGACAGGTATGCTGGTGAAAGGAACGGGCAGCGTACCGAACTATTCGAAAGGATATGAATATCCGGTTCATATTGAGTATTTCAACGAGGATGGAAAACAGGAAATCAGCCAGACGGGAACGATGACCTGCTCCGGGCACAGCGCCAGGATCAACAGCCAGAAGAGCATAGCCCTGTATGCCCGGAAAGCCTGGGGCGCGGATCAATTCGCATTCAATCCGTTCCCGACCAGGGATTATGCGGGATATAAAAGCCTGCTTCTGCGGGCGGCCAACAGCGATACCTACGCGACGCGGCTGCGGGACATTGTCGCCAGCAGCCTGGCGGAGGGGCAGGATATCCTGTACCAGGATCACGAGGTGATCCAGGTCTATATCAACGGACGGTACTGGGGACACTACAATCTGCGGGAGAAAATCAACAAATACTTCGTTGCCGCCTATGAAGGGGTGACGGAGGAGGCGGATATCGACAACATCGATATCCTGGCCCGGACGGGAACGGATGAGTTCCTGCAGAACGGGGATAACAAAGACTGGCTCGAACTGTGCGACTTCTGCAAAAAGAACGATCTGAACAAGCCGGAGAACCTGGCCTGGCTGCAGGAACGGCTGGACATTGACAATATGTTCACGCATGCCGCCTATGAGATTATCCTGGGCAACGTGGACTTTACAAACGTGCGGGTGTACCGGGTGCCGGGCGGCAAATGGAAGTACCTGCTTTTCGATGTGGAGGCCTGCTGGCGCAACCTGGATCCCACGCCGATTGAATACTATATCAAGCCCCTGAACGCGAAAATCCAGGGCTTCCGGCATGAACCGCTGAACGCACTTTTCAAGGTGCCGGAGATGAAGGCCCGGTTCCTGAACAGGGTGAGCGAACTCCTGGCGGGGGTGTTCCGCTGGGATAACGTGGAAAAGCATTTTGACGATGTGATCGACGTGCTTAAGCCGATTCTGCCCAGGCATATTGAGCGCTGGAAGAACATGAAGATGGAAAACTGGAAGAAGAATATTCATGCCACGAAGTACTATGCCAGGGTGAGGCCGAAGAAGATTCCGGAGATGCTGAAGAAAGCCATGAAGCTGACGAACGCAGAAGTGGAGGAGTATTTCGGGGAGACGCTGCGATTACTTGAAGAAACGAATAAGAGAGAAGAGTAAAAGTAAATTCAGAATTCAGAATTATTCGTCCTGCGGACGTAGTAAGGGACAGTGTCATCGCTTCAGCGATGACAAATGCAGAATGCAGAATTAATGGTGGTGTGACCCTTGGTCACACGCAGTAAAAAAATGAAGAATTGATGGTGGAACGGATATGGTGAAAAGGCTTGGGCATGTGGTGGATGACGGGGAAGCACTGTGGCTGCTTTCCTCGGCTGCGGAGATCGGGTTCCGGGTGAAGGGCGCCACGCAGGTGAAGCTGGTGCTTGGATCGGACGATACGGTGTTGGATCCGGCGGCGGAGACGGTGCGGCCGCGGTTTGCGGTGCGGCTGGACGGGGAGAAGATCCTGGACAGGCGGATGGCGGACAAGGAAGAGACCGTGACGATTTTTGCGGGGGAAGAGAAGCGGAACGCGGAAATCCGGCTGATCAAGCTGAGCGAATGTACCCAGAGCCTGATGGCCCTGAAACGGATTGAAACCGACGGCACGACGGAGCCGCTGCCGGAAAAGAAACTGAAAATGGAATTCATCGGTGATTCCATCACCTGCGGATACGGCGTGGAGGGGAAGAGCGAAGCGGAAACCTTTACCACCGCCACGGAAAACGCGGAGAAGGGATATGCCTGCCTCACGGCGCAGGCCCTGGGGGCGGACGCCGTGATGACCTGCTTTTCCGGGCACGGCATTGTTTCCGGCTATACGGGAGATCCCTCCGTCCGCAACGGCTCGGAGCTGGTTCCGCCGTACTACGAAAAGGAAGGCAGAAACGGATACCGGCTGCGGAACGGAAAGCTGCCGGAGGAAATTGACCGGGATTTCAGCGCCTTCCAGCCGGATTATATTGTGATCAATCTGGGAACCAACGACATGAGCTGGTGCGGAACAGACGGGGAACGGGGCGCACTGTACGCGGAAGGCTATACGCAGTTCCTGAAGACGGTCAGAAAGCATAATCCAAAGGCCCGGATTCTGTGTGCGCTGGGTGTGATGGGAACCCTCCTGAATCCGATGCTGGAGCAGGCAGTCGCCCGGTACCGCACAGAGACAGGGGATGGACAGATCCGGCTGCTGATGCTGGAGGACCAGAATGCGGCCCGGGACGGATACGGCGCGGACTACCATCCAAGCGAAACTACCCAGCGCCTGCTGGCGGAGAAAGTGACGGAAACGATCAGACAATGGACAAGACAATGAAACTGAAATATCCCTGCCTGGTACTGGACCATGACGATACCACGGTGAACTCCACCGCGACGGTGCATTATCCCTGCTTTGTGGAGTATATGGAGAAATACTTTCCCGACGTGCACCTGACGCTGGAGGAATATTTCCGGTACAATTTTGAACCGGGCGTCATTGATCTGTTCACAAAAATCTGCGGGATGACCTGGGAACAGATGATGGATGAGGAAAATTACTGGAAGGAATACGTGAAGCACCATGTGCCGGCCGCCTATCCGGGGATCCGGGAGATCCTGGAGGAGCAGAAGAAAAGGGGCGGGAAGATCTGCGTGGTGAGCCATTCCTTCGCGGATTATATTCGTCGGGATTACCGGCTGAACGGCCTGCCGGAGCCGGATCTGATCTTCGGCTGGGAGAAGCCGCCGGAACAGCGCAAACCCTCCGTTTATCCCCTGGAACAGATCATGAAGACCTTCGGGATGAAGCCGGAGGAGCTGCTGGTGGTGGATGACCTGAAGCCCGGTTATGATATGGCCCGGGCCGCGGGTGTCCCCTTCGCTGCCGCCGGATGGGCCAACGACATCCCGGAGATTGAGCGCTTCATGCGGGAAAACTGCGGCCTGTATTTCAAGAAAGTTGTCGAATTTGGAAACTTTTTGTATAGCTAACGACAAAAAGGTATACGATTTTTCTACCTGGGTCACCGAATGAAAACAAACCAAACCAATGAAATTCAACCTGCGGATCGTTGATCCGCTTTTTTTCGTTTGTTATACTTTTGGTAAATCAAACGGACGGGTCAGATTCATACAGAGCGCCTTCAGTGAAAATGATCTGTCATTGTTTATCAGTATCATAAGGAGGACATAGTTTTATGAAAAAGATCATTGCTCTCGTTCTTGCTCTGACGATGCTGTGCGGCATGATGGCCGTGGCTCACGCGGATGACAAGATCAAGATCGGCGTCTCCATCTGGAGTTCCACTGACACCCTGGGAAGCGAATGCAAGCGCCTGATTGACGCTGCGGCTGAAGCGCTGGACGTTGATGTTCAGTGGGTTGACCAGGCTCACATCTCCGAGCAGGTGACTGCTTCTGCTGAGACCCTGGCCATGGCGGATTGCGACGGTATCATCATCTGCAACTCCGCTTCCGCTGAAATGGGTTCCGTCATCAAGACCTGCGACGAGAACGAAGTATATGTTGCCCAGTTCTTCCGTGTGATCAACGAAGAAGCCAACCCCGATGAATATGCCCAGGCGAAGGCTTCCAAGTACTATGTGGGCGCTGTGCATGAATCCGAGTTCGACAACGGCAAGACCCTGGTGACCATCCTGGGCAACAAGGGCTGCCGCAAGATCGGCCTGGAAGGCTGGGAACCCGGTGACGCCACGTTCCTGGGCCGCTGGGAAGGCTACAAGGCCGGCGTGGAAGAATGGAACGCCGCCAACCCCGAAGACACGATTGAACTGCTGGAGCCCCAGTACGGCCGCACCACCACCGACACCGGCCGTGCTACCGCTGAAGCTATCATCGACGCGAATCCCGACATCGACGCCCTGATCGTTGCGGGCGGCGGCGGAGACACCCTGCTGGGCGCGATCGCCGGCATCGAAGCCAAGGGCCTGACCGGCAAGATCGCTGTGGTTTCCACAGACTTCCTGCCTGACCTGGACGCGAAACTGGAAAGCGGCGCGATGGCTGCTGAATCCGGCGGACACTATGCGGATCCCTTCTTCGCCTTCCTGATGGTTTACAATGCCATCAAGGGCAACTACGCCACCAGCGAAGACGGCTTCTATGACATGGTCTTCCCCTACATGTTCGTTGACTCTCCGGAAAGCTACGCCAACTACGCCGCGTACTTCACCGGCAGCGAACTGCCCTACACCGCTGACGAAATCAAGGCTCTGGCTGAACTGTCCTATGACGATCTGGCCGCTGCCTGCGCCGCGCTGTCTGTTGAAGACGTTGTGGCCCGTCACGCCAAGTAATTGTACATACTCCGGACGGCTGCCAGGCGCGGCAGCCGTCCCCGGTTTTTTCAAAAGACGGGCGCCTGACGCGGTGCCGGAATGATAAAAGGGAGCGAGGCTATGTCCACCAGACTTCAGAAACTGAAAGGAACAAAAGCATACGGCTACCTGATGCTGGCAGCACTGCTGGTTTTTTTCTATGCTGTATTTAAAATACTGACACCGGGGAACTTTGGTTCTCCGGCAAATCTGTATTCCTATCTGCAGTCGTCCATCATTTATTCTGTAGGCGGCTGCGGCCTGTACTTTATTGTCGTTATGGGTCTGTTCGATTTTGCCGTCGGCGCCAACATTGTGTTTTCCTCCATCGTCGGCGTGATCCTGTCCCAGCACTTCGGCTATATCGGATTCATTGTCGGATGCCTGGGCTGCGGCACACTGATCGGCCTGCTGATCGGCACGCTGTATAACCAGCTGAACGTACCCTCCATGATCGTTACGGTCGGCCTGATGCTGATCCTGGAATGCATCGCCGTGATCGTGGCAGGCGGCGTCAAGCAGACGCTGGCTCCGGAACTGCGGTTCTTCAGCGGGGCCCCCGGAAACATTATCCTGGCCGGGGCGGCCTTTGTGCTGATGTACTTTATCCTGAATTATACGAAAATCGGTACCTACTGCAACGCCATCGGCTCGAATGAGTTCACGGCGAAGAACATGGGTATCAACGTGAAAAAATATAAGCTGATCGGTTTCATGCTGCTCCACTTCTTTGTTGGCATCATGGCGATCCTGACGGTTTCCTACGGCACCACGATGACCGCACTGACCGGCATGAGTACCATGAGCCGGAACTTCCAGCCGCTGATGGGAACCTTCTTCGGCGTAGCCTTCCGGAAATACGGTATTCCGATCAGCGCCATCGTGATCGGTGAGTTTATCATCTCCATTATCTTTAACGGCTTTGTGGCACTGGGCGCCCCGACCACGATCCAGAACGTGGTTACCGGTGCGGCGCTGCTGGCGATCGTTGCCCTGACCGCACGCGGCGGCAGAGGCAGCGTGGTGAAGTGAGGGGGATGGGCATGGAAAAGAAAACATTGCTGAAAGCCGAACATATAGACAAACGGTTCGGCATTACCCATGCGGTCAATGACGTTTCCCTGGAAATCGCAGCCGGAGAGATCCGCGGCCTGATCGGGGAGAACGGCTCGGGCAAGAGCACCTTCTGCCAGATGCTGTGCGGAATCTATACTATCGGCGGCGGCACCTTCACCCTGGACGGGAAGGAGCTGCACATCCGCAACCAGGTGGACGCGAACAACGCCGGCATCGCCATCATCGTGCAGGAAATGGGCACGCTGTCCGGACTGACGGTGGCTGAAAACATTTATCTGGGCCATGAGGAGCCCTTCATGCACACGGGCATCAAGGACAGCCGCGCCATGAACCGTGAAGCCCAGAAGCTTCTGGATTCCTACGGCTTCGGCCGGATCAAGGCCGGGGTGATGATCGATCACTACAATTTTGAAGACCGGAAACTGGTGGAGATCGTCAAGGCAACCTACATGAAGCCGAAGATCCTGGTCATTGACGAAACGACCACCGCCCTGAGCCAGAACGGGCGCCTGGAACTGTACAAAATCATGGACGCGGTCCGTGCGGACGGACGCACGGTGATCTTCATCAGCCATGACCTGGGCGAAGTACTGGCCCATACGGATACGGTTTCCGTACTCCGGGACGGTGAATACATCGACACGGTAAATGCCTCTGAAGTGACGGAGGATGACCTCAAGCGCCTGATGGTCGGGCGGGAAATCGGAACCGCGTATTACCGGACCGATTACGGCCAGCCGGTATCGGAGGAAGTCGTCCTGACAGTGGACGGGGTCAGCGTGCCTGGAGAACTTGACGGGATCAGCTTTGAACTGCACAAGGGAGAGATCCTGGGATTCGGAGGCCTGTCCGAGTGCGGCATGCATGAAGTCGGAAAAGCGATCTTCGGTGCGTCCTGGGACCGGAAGGGAACGGTGCGGCTGGCGGACGGAACGGAAATCAACGATATCCCCACCGCGATCAGCCACTCCATTGCCTACGCATCCAAGGACCGTGATAACGAATCCATTATCCTGAATGAATCCATCCGGAACAACATCGTCCTGCCTTCCCTGGAAAACCTGTCCAGCCACGGCCTGCTGAACGGCCGGAAGCTGACCCGATTCGCGGATGAGCAGGCGAAGAACATGCAGACCAAAATGCAGAACGTGGGACAGTTTGTTTCCGACCTGTCCGGCGGCAACAAGCAGAAAGTTGTCCTGGCCCGCTGGCTGGGCAAGGGGAGCGACATCCTGGTGCTGGATTCACCCACCCGCGGCATCGACGTGAAGGTCAAACAGGCGATCTACGGCCTGATGGCAGAACTGAAAACCCAGGGAAGATCCATTATCATGATCAGTGAGGAAATCCCGGAACTGCTGGGTATGGCGGACCGGATCTTCATCATGAAGGACGGCAGGATCAACGGTGAATTCAGCCGGGATCCGGATCTGGGCGAAGAAGACCTGATCAAGAAAATGGTGTAAAGGAGGCGGAGAAAATGGAAAAGAAGCATACAGAAACCAAAGAACAGTCCAGGCTCCGCGCGTTCCTGACCGGCGACCGTCTGAAGGCGGCCCTGCCGCTGATCGGTTTTGTGATTATCCTGCTGGTGATGCACATCGCTACAGACGGCAGGATCCTGACGCCGAAGAAGCTGCGGCTGCTGTTTTCCCAGATCTATTATCCCACCATTGTGGCCACGGGCGTATTTTTCATCATGACGCTCGGATCCATTGACTTTACAGAGGGCTCCACATTGGGCGTTGCCTCCATTGTGGTCAGCGTCCTGTCCTTCTATAGCATCCCGCTGGCCATCCTCGGCGGTATCCTGACCGGCGCGGCCATCGGCGCGATCAACGGGTTCTTCCATGTGAAGTTCAGGCTCCCGAGCTTTATTGTTACGATTTGTACCATGTACCTGTTCCGCGGAGTCTGCGCCTATTTCACAACAGAAACCGCGGTGCCTGCCAGCAATGCCATCAAGGCGCTGGACCAGGACTGGCTGAAGATCACCATTACGCTGGCGGTGCTGGCAGTGGCCTTCTTCCTGTTCAAATTCACCCGGATCGGCAACGACGTGAAAGCAGTCGGTTCCGGTGAAACGGCGGCCCGGTTCTCCGGCGTACGGACCGGAAGGGTGAAGTTCCTGGCCTTTGTGGCGGCCGGCGCTCTGACAGGTCTCGCAGCATTTGTCAACGTGATCAAGGTCGGTTCCATTACCGCGACGGCCGGTAACCAGCTGGAAACTCAGATCCTGATTTCCCTGGTGCTCGGCGGACTGCCGATCACCGGCGGCGCGAAGGTACGGTTCTCCAACATCATTATCGGTACCCTGATGTACGCGATCCTGAACAGCGGCCTGTCCATCCTGGGTTACGAACCCCAGGTGCAGCAGCTGATCAAGGGCATCGTATTCCTGATCTTCGTGGCGCTGACCATTGACCGCAAGGCGCTGAAGGTCATTAAGTAACGAATTTATCCTCCTCCTTTTTAGCTTCCTCCTGTCCCGGGAGGAGGCTTTTTTGTTGCCGGATAAGGGCTGAAAGCCTGTGGTACTGCATAACGTTGCGGATCAGCGAACGCGTTGTACGTACTTAATTTGCAGGCATGTTAAGTACGTACATTTAAGCCGAAATCAGAAACGATTCGTTTTTATTTGGTCGAAGTTCAAATTCATTTGCACTTGTCCAAACCGGTAGATTTTCGTCCAAAATGTATGATAGGATACATACTGTTTAAAACAGGTTTCAATGCGGCATGGATCCGCATGAAAAAATAATATTTTTTAAGGAGACGGTAACATGAAGAAGATCCTGTCCCTGGTAATGGCAGCTGTGATGCTGCTCGGTATCGTAAACATTGCTTTGGCTGATAACGCTGGCAAACCCGTGATCTGGTATAACCGTCAGCCTTCCAACAGCACGACGGGCGAACTCGACATGGACGCCCTGACCTTCAATGACAAGACCTACTACGTCGGCTTTGACGCGGTGCAGGGTGCTGTACTGCAGGGCGAAATGGTCGTTAACTACCTGAAAGCCAATGGCGAAGGCCTCGACCGCAATGGCGACGGTATTATCGGTTATGTGCTGTGCATCGGTGACGTTGGCCATAACGACTCCATTGCCCGTACCCGCGGCGCCCGTCTGGCCCTCGGTACCGCCATGCCGGACGTCGGCCAGGGCAAGACCGAAGTTGCCGGTATCGGTGATGTTGATCCTTCCCCCATCGGCACCAACACCGACGGTTCCGCAACCGCTGTCAAGGACGGCGAGATTGAGATCGGCGGAAAAACCTATATCGTCCGTGAGCTGGCTTCCCAGGAAATGAAGAACAGCGTTGGCGCGACCTGGGATGCTGCCACCGCCGGCAATGCCATCGGCATCTGGAGCGGCACCTTCGGCGATCAGATCGACGTGGTCGTTTCCAACAACGACGGCATGGGCATGGCTGTGTTCACTGCATGGTCCAAGGACAACAAGGTTCCCACCTTCGGCTATGACGCCAACAGCGACGCTGTTGCTGCCATCGCGGACGGCTACTGCGGCACCATCTCCCAGAACGCTGACGTGCAGGCCTACCTGACCCTGCGCACCCTGCGCAACGCGCTGGATGACGCTGATATCATGGTTGGTATCAAGAACCCCGACGCTGCCGGCAACGTGCTGAGCGACGACCTGTACTATTATGATGAAGCGACCCGTTGCTTCTACGCCCTGAACGGCGCTGTGACCGCTGACAACTATGAACTGTTCATGGATGCCACCGCTCCCAACGCGAAGTTCAACTTCCAGCTGACTGAAGAACAGGCTCCCACCAAGAAAGTATGGCTGAGTGTTTACAACGCCGCCGATAACTTCCTGAATGCCACCTACGTTCCCCAGCTGGAGAACTATCAGAAGATCCTGAACCTGGATGTTGAATACGTGAAGGGTGACGGCCAGACTGAAGGCAACCTGACCGACCGTCTGGGCAACCCCGATGAGTACGACGGATTCGCCATCAACATGGTGAAGACTGACAACGCTGCTTCCTACATGGTGAAGCTTCAGTAATTCCGACAGGCAATCCCAATCCTGAATAGGAGGACGGGGCATCAGGAAAGTCCTCTTCCTGATGCCCCGTTTTTATGGTACAATGATTCAAGAAAAGCTGAAAAGGCGGAAATAGTATGGCTGAACAGAATACGAAGAATGTCCTGTCTATCCGCGGAATGTGCAAATCCTTCGGCAGGAACCGTGTGCTGGACCACATTGACCTGGACGTGAAGGAAGGCAGCATCATGGGGCTTATGGGCGAGAACGGCGCCGGCAAGTCCACCATGATGAAATGCCTCTTCGGGACCTATCAAAAGGACGAAGGGACCATATTCCTGGATGGGAAGGAAGTCAATTTTTCCGGTCCGAAGATGGCGCTGGAAAACGGGATCGCGATGGTACACCAGGAACTGAACCAATGCCTGGAACGGAATGTGCTGGACAACCTGTTCCTGGGCCGGTACCCGATGAAGCACGGCGCTGTGGATGAGAACCGGATGAGGACAGAGGCGGCAGATCTGTTCCGGAAACTGAACATGACCGTGAACCTGACGGCGCCGATGAAGACGATGTCTGTCTCAGCAAGGCAGATGGTGGAGATCGCAAAAGCCATCTCCTACAATGCGAAGCTGATCGTTCTTGACGAGCCGACATCATCCCTGACAGTAAAGGAAGTTGCCAAGCTGTTTGAGATGATGCGTAACCTGAAAGCACAGGGGATCTCACTGGTCTATATTTCCCACAAGATGGATGAGATCTTTGAGATATGCGATGAGGTTTCCGTGCTGCGGGACGGCAAGATGGTCCTGACCAAAGAGATCAGAGAGACCAACATGAACGAGCTGATCGCAGCCATGGTCGGCCGGACGCTTGACAACCGTTTTCCGCCTGTTGACAACGCGCCCGGAGAGGTGGTGCTCTCTGTTCAGAACCTTTCCACAAAATTTGAGCCGAACCTGAAAGATATCAGTTTCGACGTAAGGGAAGGGGAGATATTCGGCCTGTACGGGTTGGTCGGCGCCGGCCGGACAGAACTGCTGGAGACCATGTTCGGAGTCCGGACAAGGGCGGCAGGACGCGTGTACTTCAAGGGCAAACTGATCAATTTCAACAGCTCCCGTGACGCCATGGACCACGGCTTTGCCATGATCACGGAAGAGCGGAAGGCAACCGGACTGTTTCTGGAGGGCGACCTGACCTTCAATACGACGATCACCAACCTGTCACATTATATTGCGGGCATTGCGCTGTCGAAGGAGAAAATGGTCAAGGCGACAGCGAATGAGATCAATGTGATGCGCACAAAGTGCATGGGGCCTTCTGACGCGATCACAGCGCTTTCCGGCGGTAACCAGCAGAAAGTGATCTTCGGCAAGTGGCTGGAGCGGGCTCCGGATGTATTCCTGATGGATGAACCGACGCGCGGTATCGATGTCGGCGCAAAATACGAGATCTATGAACTGATCATCAGGATGGCCAAGATGGGGAAGACGATTATTGTCGTTTCCTCCGAGATGCCTGAGATCTTAGGTATCACGAACCGGATCGGCGTTATGTCCAACGGACGCCTGGCGGGTATCGTCAACACGAGAGATACCGACCAGGAAGAGCTGCTGAGACTGAGCGCCAAATATCTGTGAGAGGGGGAGAACGACATGGAAAACGAAATGATCCTTACAGTGGAAGCGGAGCAGAATCTGCTTCAACCCATTGATGAATATGTCGGAAAGATCCAGAAGAAGATCAATGAACTGCGCCTGGACGGAACTGACCAGATCATTGCCCTGAACAACCATATCGCGGTGGTCAGGGAAAACGCCAATTACTCCAGGAATGAGAAGGCTTCCATCATCGCGGAGGACAAGAAAGCCCTGGAAAAAGCCAAAGCGATTGAACAGAAGAACAAGCCGGAGGTCAGGAAGCTGACCGATGACGCGGTGAAATACCTGGATGAACACTATGACAAGGAGTATTTCACCAAGGTGGCGGCTTCCTGCAGGGAACAGAAAGCGGCGGAGATAAGCCGTTACGAAAAGGAACTGCTGGACCTGAAAGCCGGTCATCAGGCGGAACTGGCCAAACTGAAGAACAGCGCTGAAATCAAGGAAGAAAAGTATGTTTTCAAGAACAGGCTTTTCGACGCCAAACTGAAGCATGATGCTACCCTGCAGGAAATCAAGGATCGGGAACATGAAGCTTTTGCCCACCGGTATCACCTGATCGACCTGCTGAGGCTCTCCAAATTCACGTTCGCGGAAAAGCAGAAGCAGAAGTGGGAAAACTACAGGTATACGTTCAACGTCAAACAGTTCCTGCTGAAGAACGGACTGTACATTGCGATCCTTTTCATCTTCATCCTGCTGTGCATTCTGACGCCGATTATCAAGCATACTCAGCTGCTGACGATCAATAACATCCTGAACATTCTTCAGCAGGCGTCGCCCCGCATGTTCCTGGCACTGGGCGTCGGCGGCCTGATTCTGCTTGGCGGCACAGACCTGTCCGTGGGCCGGATGGTCGGCACGAGCATGGTCATGTCCACCATGATCATGCACAAGGGTATCAACACAGGCGCACTGTTCGGCAACGTCTTTGATTTTACTGCCCTGCCCGTAGGGATCCGGATCGTGCTGGCATTGGTGGTCTGCTGCTGCATCACTACACTGTTTACTTCCATTGCGGGCTTCTTTACGGCCCGGTTCAAGATCCATCCCTTTATCTCCACCATGGCGAACATGCTGATCATGTTTGGTCTGATTACCTTTGCGACAAAGGGTGTTTCCTTCGGCGCGATCGAGTTGTCCATTCCCAAGACAATCATGCCAAAGATCTTTGGCGGACAATTTCCGACAATCATCTTATGGGCGGTTGCCGCAGTGATCATCATGTGGTTTGTCTGGAACAAGACTAAACTGGGCAAAAACATGTATGCTGTGGGGGGCAACCCGGAAGCAGCAGCGGTATCCGGTATCTCAGTGTTCAAGGTTACGGTGACCGCGTTCGTTATTGCCGGTATCCTGTATGGCTTCGGTGCCTGGCTGGAGTGCATCCGCATGGTAGGTTCCGGCTCCGCGGCCTACGGCCAGGGCTGGGAGACTGACGCCATCGCAGCCTGTGTGGTCGGCGGAATCTCCTTCAAGGGCGGAATCGGCAAGATTCAGGGCATCGTGGTCGGCGTGCTCGTGTTCACCGCCCTGACCTACTCCCTGACGATCCTCGGCGTGGATACGAACCTGCAGTTCGTTTTCTCCGGTATCATCATTCTTTCCGCCGTGACGATCGACTGCCTCAAGTATGTTCAGAAAAAATAATCCCTTTCTGCAGGCAAGCATCCGGTGCCTGACTAACGGGCGCCGGATGTTATCTGATAAGCGTTTGCTTCTGTGGCCTGCATTCACGGCATTATGCTGAAACACAAATCTGTATCAGGTGTCAGGAAGGCAGGATACAGTAAACCAGAACAATAGCTGATCCTCATTTTTGACATCGGCTGCGTTTTACAACAATGTGGTGCAGGGCCTGGTGATTGTGCTGGCCGTCTCCCTGGACATCCGCAAGTATATTGCGAAGAAGTAAGGCTTATGGATAAGGAAAAGGAGCTCGAACAGCGGGAAAAAGAGCTGGAAGAGCGGGAAAAGAATCTGGAAAAAAAGGAAAAGGAGCTGGGATTCTTTTCTCAGACAGTAAAGGCCAAGAAGGAATCCTGGTACGACCGGATCAATGTCAGCGTGAAAACGATGGACCGGATCATCTGGGTTGTATCCGTACTGCTGACGATTGTGGTCATCCTGATCATCCTGGAAGCCATGGGTATATTCAAACTGTAAATAAGGCACACCTGTGCCGCACCGGTGCCTGTCTGAACAGGTGCCGGTTTTTCCGTACTTGGCAAAAACAGGAGAATGAACTATAGTGGTATCAATTCAAAAAGGAGATGCTGCAATATGAAAGGGAAATACAACACAGGGGTACATTCCGCCCTGCTGGCAGCGGTGGGAGCGTACATCCTGTACATTGCCTGGGTCCTGCTTGACAAATACCGGAGCAACGCCGGGGAAATGCCGCCGGCACTGAATATTATTGCAATTGTTGTCCTGGGCCTGGGCGGGCTGGGAACGCTGTATTACGCATGGCATATATACCGCCTTGGAAAGAAGCAGGAAAGCGAAAACAGGGACGAAGACAACCAGGACAATAATTGATAGATTCACCGACAAAAAGTGAAAACGTTTGCTGAAAAAGTGAGGAAAATCAATATTGTTTTCTTTCGGTATCGTTTCCGAAAATTTGCGTGAATCTATTTACAAACAGAGAGTGAAAGTGTAAAATATGGTCAGTTCATTTCCGGATGAGAAATCCGGGAAAAATTAAAAAAAGGAGTGTACCCAAACTATGAAGAAGATCCTTGCTCTGGTTCTCGCTCTGGCTCTCGTGCTGAGCCTGTGCTCCTTCGCTTCTGCTGAAGGCGCCAAGAAAAAGGTTGGTATCTCGATGCCCACCCAGTCCCTCGAACGCTGGAACCGTGACGGCACCTACCTGAAGGAACAGTTCGAAGCTGCCGGATACGACGCTATCCTGACCTACTCCGACAACAAGAACGATCAGCAGGTTAACGACATCGACAACATGCTGAGCGACGGCGTCGATCTCCTGATCGTCTCCGCTATCGACGGCGAAGGCCTGAACACCTGCATGGACTCCGCTGCTGAAAAGGGCGTTCCGGTTCTGTCCTATGACCGCCTGATCATCAACGACGCTTCCAAGTACTATGTCTCCTTCGACAACTATACCGTTGGTAAGCTGCAGGGACAGTATGTTGAAACCGCTCTGGATCTGGCCAACGCCGGTGACAAGACCTTCAACATCGAGTTCACCGCCGGTGACCCCGCTGACAACAATGCTGGCTACTTCTTCAACGGCGCTTTCGACGTGCTGAAGCCCTACATTGATGCCGGCACCCTGAAGGTTGTTTCCGGACAGACCGAGTTCCAGGCTGTTGCCACCGCTCAGTGGAGCACTGACACCGCTCTGGCCCGCGCCCAGAACATCCTGGCTTCCTACTATGCCGACGGCACCCAGCTGGATGCCTGGCTGTGCTCCAACGACTCCACCGCTGCCGGTGTTGCCCAGGCTATTGAATCTGACTATGCCGGAACCAATGCTGTGGTCGTGACCGGACAGGACGGCGACATCGCCAACCTGGCGAACATCGTTGATGGCAAGCAGACCATGACCGTTTACAAGAACGTTGCGAACGAAGCCGTCGTGACCCTGGCTGTTGCCAAGGCCATCCTCGAAGGCGAAGTCAACGGCGAAGAACTCGTAAAGACCTTCGATGTCCCCTGCGCGTTCGACACCACTTCCTACTTCACCTCTGAAGGCAACTTCGCGAATTCCTTCCTGCTCGTGCCTTCCGTGATCACCGCTGACAACCTGCAGGAGCTGGTTGACATCGGCCTGTATCAGTGGGACGCTGACCAGAAGTATCTGCTGGCCAAGTAATTAGACTCTAGCAAAACAAATGAACAGGGCGGGGTTCAGCCCCGCCCTGTTTTCAGAGTTGTTTGTTAAATCAAAGGAGGGATCCGACTTGGCTGATGTGATCCTGGAAATGAAAAACATCACCAAAGAATTCCCGGGCGTCAAGGCACTGGATAATGTTAATCTGGTTGTCGAAAGAGGAGAGATTCACGCACTGATCGGCGAGAACGGTGCAGGGAAATCCACACTGATGAACGTCCTTTCCGGAATATATCCCTATGGGACTTATACCGGAGATTTTTACTATAACGGTGAACTGTGTCAGTTCAAAACGCTGAAGGAATCCGAAGCGAAAAACATCGTTATCATCCACCAGGAACTGGCCCTTATCCCGCTGCTGTCCATCGGGGAAAACATGTTCCTCGGCAACGAAATCAAGAACAAGGCGGGAATTATCGACTGGAACAAGACCTATGCCGAAGCGGAAAAGCATATGAGGCAGGTTGGACTGAACGAATCAGCCCATACCCTGATCAAGGATATCGGTACAGGCAAACAGCAGCTGGTGGAAATAGCGAAGGCTTTCTCCAAGAACGTTAAGCTGCTGATCCTGGACGAGCCGACGTCATCCCTGAATGACGAAGACGCGAAAATGCTGCTGGATCTGCTGATGGAGTTCAAAAAGCAGGGACTTACCTCCATCATCATCACGCATAAACTGAATGAGATCATTTACTGTGCCGACAAAGCCACGATCATCCGTGACGGCTCCACCATCGAAACCCTGGTCAAGGGCGTCGATGAGTTCAGCGAAGACCGGATTATCAAGGGCATGGTCGGACGTTCCATGGACGACCGTTATCCTGAACGGGAACACAACGTACAGGAAGACGTCAGCCTGGAAGTGAAAAACTGGACGGTCCATCATCCGCTGTATCCGGAAAAGGTCGTCGACGACAACATCTCATTCAAAGTGCACAAGGGAGAAATTATCGGTTTCTCAGGCCTGCAGGGTGCCGGACGTACGGAGCTGGCCATGTCGATTTTCGGCAAGAGCTACGGTACTGATATCAGCGGTGAACTGTACCTCTTCGGAAAGAAGACGAACCTGAAGAATCCGGAAGCGGCCATCCACGCAGGTCTTGCCTATATTACAGAAGACCGGAAAACAAACGGATTGCTGCTGAATGAGAGCATCCGATTCAATACAACGCTGCCCCGACTGGACAAGGTCAGCAATCATTCGATCATTGACCGCGACAAGGAAAAGAATGTGGCGGAAGAAATGAAGAACGAAATGGGCACAAAGACCCCCACCATTGAGCAGAAGGTGGGCAACCTGTCCGGCGGAAACCAGCAAAAGGCCCTGCTGGGCAAATGGATGTTTACGGAACCTGACATTCTGATCATGGATGAGCCGACCCGCGGTATTGACGTCGGCGCGAAGTACGATATCTACTGCCTGATGAACAAGATGGTGGCAGACGGCAAATCAGTTGTGATGATTTCCTCTGAAATGCCTGAGTTGCTGGGTATGTGCGACCGCATCTATGTTATGAATGAAGGAAGACTGCTTGCTGAGCTGAATGCCCGGGAGACCACCCAGGAAGAGATCATGGGCTACATCCTCAGGGACAGCTGATTTTCTACAATCATCCAAACACGTAAAGAAAAGGAGTGTTTACCATGACGGTCAAACCCGCAGTTTCCGGAGCAAATCAGCAAAGCGGAAAACGGAACGTGATCAACTTTCTGACCAAGAACTCCATGACCATCGCGCTGGTTCTTGTGTTCGTCTTATTCTACTTCCTCACCAACAAGCGCCTGCTCCTGCCGCAGAACATGTCCAACCTGCTGCTGCAGAACGGCTACGTGCTGGTTCTTGCCTGCGGTATGCTGCTGTGCATCCTGACAGGCGGTAACATCGACCTGTCTGTTGGTTCTGTCATCTGCCTGACCGGCGGTCTGGCGGCTGTGCTGATCAATAACAACGGCTGGAACCCCTATATCACGATTGTCCTTTGCCTTCTGGCCGGCCTGGCTGTCGGTGTGTGGCAGGGCTACTGGATCGGTTATGTGCGGATTCCTCCGTTCATCACCACCCTGGCGGGCATGTTTATCTTCCGCGGTATCGGCCGCCTCGTCCTGGACAGTAAGACTGTTCCGATCAAGGACACAGCCTTCACCAGCCTGTTCACCTCCTATATCAACATCCCGGGGCTTGACGTGGTCTCCACCAAGGCCAATCCGGTGGACAACCCCCATATCTGGTCTCCGCTCATCATCGGCGGAATCATCGTGATCGCGGTTGTCGCCATGACTGTCCGCAACCGGCTGAACAGGAAAAAGAACAATTACACCATGAACAGTGCTCTGATGGATTACGGCAAGACCGCCGTGATCGGCGCGCTGGTTATGTGGTACTGCTGGAAGCTGAGCCAGTATAAGGGTATCTCCGTTATGCTGGTCTGGGTCCTGGCGATCTGCCTGATCTACTACTTCATCACCTCCAAGACCGTCGTCGGCCGTTACTTCTACGCTGTGGGCGGTAACGAGAAAGCGACAAAGCTGTCCGGTATTGACACCAACAGGATTTACTTCCTGGCTTACACGAACCTGGGCTTCCTGGCCGGTCTGTGCGGCCTGCTGTGCCTGGCCCGCGTCGGTTCCGTGTCCGGTGCCACCGGTACCTCCTTTGAAATGGACGCTATCGCCTCCTGCTTCATCGGCGGCGCCTCCGCTTACGGCGGAAGCGGTACCGTGGGCGGCGTTGTGATCGGCGCTCTGCTGCTGGGCGTGCTGAACATGGGCATGTCCATCCTGGGTATCACGGACTCCTGGCAGTACGTGGTCAAGGGCGGTGTTCTGCTGGTAGCCGTTATCTTCGACGTGGTTTCCAAGCGGAAAAAGGGCTGAGAAAGGTATACGGAATATCTACAGACGGAAGGGCGGAAGCCCTTCCGTTTTTTATTGCTTTTTCCGGCGGAATGTCATATGCTTGTAGGGATGAATGAAAAGCCTGATGAGGTGAATATATGAGTATTATTTGCAGACAATGCGGCAGAACCATTGAAACGGAAGGCGTTGCTTTCTGCCCGTACTGCGGGACGAAGCTGGAAGCCGCTGCGCCTATGACAGAGACACCGGAAGCGGAGAAATGGCTCAGGAAGGCAGCTCAGATGAAAAGCTATCCTGAACGGCGTGAAATCCTGCTGAAGGGCCTGAAGAAATGCCCGAACAGCCGGGAAATCCGGTGGGAACTGCTGTTTACCGGTGAGCAGGAGGACAAGCGCCGCTGGACCGTGGACTTTTCAGTGATCAAGTGCTGGGTGCTGGAAATGTACCGGAAGCCCGGAGACTTTACCGAAGAAAAGCGCAACCGTATGAGGGAGAAGCTGTTTGAGAATCCGGAACTGAAGGAATGCCTGGAGATGTTCGGAGATCCGGCAGGGAAGCAGCGGGAATACCTGCAGCGGCTGTGCCGGGAATATGTGGAACTGTTTCTGGAGGGAAGCAACCAGGTGATGGGATCTTTCCTGGGGTTCCATTCCGACCGGAACAAGGATAAGAAACTGGCGGTTCCTGTGGCGGAGATGATCAAGCGCGTCCGGGAAGATGAAAAGCTGTCCCCGGATCAGCGGGAACAGCTCTGGAAGGCGTTATATCAGGGATATGCAGCGAGGAACGGCGGAAGAACGGAATATCTGGATGAACGCCTGAATTAGAAATTCAGGCATTTATCAATGAAGAATGAAAAATGAAAAATGGTGGAAAAAACTCCTGCGGTGTCGCAGGAGTTTTATTGATTTATTATGAATTCAGAAATTCTCGGATGAGTTTCTCCGCTTCCGTCTGAGGATCGTTCGCCATATCCAGCCAGTGGATGCGGGGATCGCGGTGGAACCAGGTCATCTGGCGCTTGGCGAACTTCTTGATGGCGGCGGCCAGCTCTTCCTTCATCTGTTCATAGCCGATTTTCCCGGTGAGGTACCAGGTGAGATACTTGTATTCCAGTCCGAGCTTGACCATAAACTCCTCGCTGACGCCTTCATCCAGCAGGGCTCTGACTTCCTCCACCATGCCTTCCTGCAGGCGTCTTTCCAGCCGCTCGTCAATCCGCTGTTTCAGGATTTCCCGGGGCCAGGTAATACCCAGCTTCAGGAGCTCATAGCGCGGGCTTTTGCCGGCGGGACGGTAATCGTCTGCCTCCAGCTTTTCCAGGGTCCGCATGACCCGGTGGCGGTTTTTCGGATCAATGTCCGTGTCCGGCAGCTTCTGCTTCAGCATTTCATACAGTTCCGGTGTTTCAAAGGTTTCCAGGTGAGCGCGCAGGCTGTGGTCCGGCGCCTTATCGCTGAGTTCATAACCGTCTGCTACGGCATCCACATACAGGCCGGTACCGCCGACCAGGAAGGGAAGTTTGCCGCGGGAAAGAATATCGTCTATGGCTTCATAGGCCAGGCGCTGGAAATCAGCCATGGAGAAGAATTCCCCCGGCTTCCGGACATCCAGCAGATGGTGGGGGACGCCGTTCATCTCCTCCCGGGTGATTTTCCCGGAACCGAGATCCAGACGGCTGAAAACCTGCCGGGAATCCGCGGATATGATTTCGCCTCCGAAACGGGCAGCCAGCTGAACCCCCAGGGAGCTTTTCCCGGAAGCGTTTGTCCCCTCGATTACGATCAGTTTCGGAAGCATTTTCCCACTCCTTTACGCCTGTAAGAAGGCCTGAAAAGATGATAACACAGGGGTTTGAGCCGTGCAAGGGCATCAAAAAGGGACTAAGTCACAAAAAACCGGCATATTTTGTGCCTAAAACGCCCCAAACGGCACAAAATAAGGGCGTTCCGGCAAAAAAACTCTTGACATAAGGCGGGGAAGGGTTATACTTAAAACGAAAATTCTTTCAAGGAGGTCCCCATAATGAATAAGGGTGAACTGATTGCTGCTCTGGCAGCCAAGACCGAAATGACCAAGAAAGATTCTGAAGCCGCTCTGAACGCCGTTCTGGACGTGATCGCTGAGAGCATGGCCAAGGGTGAGAAAGTGCAGCTGATCGGCTTTGGTACCTTCGAAGCCAAGAATCGTCCTGCCCGCGTTGCCCGCAACCCCCGCACCGGCGCTTCTGTGAAGATCGCTGCCTGCAAGGCTCCCGCTTTCAAGGCCGGCAAGGCTCTGAAGGATGCCGTGAACAAGTAATCCGGTTATCTGATCCCGCAGCTGAAAAGCTGCGGGATTTTTGTTTTTCCGTGGACCGCATATTATTGCAAAACCTATATAGTTGTGCTAAACTGACTATATTGGTTCTGTATATGGTTTACAGGGGAGGAAATAGCTATGATCGCAAGAATGGGCAAAACGCGCTTCATTGTTTGCGCAACGCTGGTTCTTGTGGTTTGTGCGGCCCTGATTGCCGTCGCACTGGGACTGAATCTTCCGGAGGCGACGGGTAAAACTGTCAAAAAAGACGGTAAGATGACCGTTGACTGCAGCAACATGTCTGAAGGATATTTGATGGTGAAAGCCAAAAAAACATCCAAACGGCTGAAGCTCCAGATCGCCACATCCGGTGCAAAACTGAATTATGACCTGAACAGTGATGGGGAATATGAGGTTTTTCCGCTGCAGTTCGGCAGCGGAAAATATCAGGTTTCCCTTTTTGAAAATGTCAGCGGGAAGAAGTACTCCAAGGAAGGCACCGTTAAACTGAACGTGAAGATGCCTGATGAGCTCAGCTGCTTCCTTTATCCGAACCAGTATGTTTCCTACGATGAAAACACCGCCTGTGTTCAGGAGGCACAGAAGATCTGCGAAGGCGTCACGAACCAGGAGGAGATCTTCGACATCGTCCGCAAATACGTAATGAAGAACTTCAATTACGACTATATCAAGAGCGTAACGGTCAAGCCCGGCCTGCTGCCCCAGATTGATGAATGCTGGAAGAACAAGATGGGCATCTGCCAGGACCTGTCGGCTCTGACCTGCGCGATGCTGCGCTCCCAGGGAGTGCCGGCGCGCCTGGTGATCGGCACGGTAGGCTCCAATACTTATCATGCATGGGTTGTGGCAGTGGTGAACGGTGACAACCGGTTCTTCGATCCTACGGCGGAAATGAACGCCAGTTCCAAGAATGAACAGTACAGCACAGAGAGATATTATTAATCCTATCGGATGAAAGCGATATATTGGAGGAACACATCATGGCAACCGACGCAAAGAAGAAAAAGAGAATTATGTCCTCGGAGGAACTTAGCAGCTTCTGCGATCAGATTGCCCTGATGCTCAGCTCCGGCATGACTCTTCGGGACGGCATTGAAATGCTGGCCGAGGACGAGATGAAGGGAAACGACAAAGTCCATCCCTATACCAACCTGTACAAGGTGGTGGACGAGACCGGTTCCCTTTATGTTGCCATGAAGGAAAACGAGGAAGAATGGCCTTCCTATATGATCGAAATGGTGGATATCGGTGAACAGACCGGCCGCCTGGAAGACATAATGAAGAGCCTGTCAACCTATTATCAGCGTGAAGGACGCATCCGCTCCGCTGCTGTGAGCGCGATTACCTATCCGCTGATCCTTGGCGTGATGCTGGTGATCATCATCGGCGTGCTGCTGTGGCGCGTATTGCCCATTTTCCGCCGAGTGCTGGCTTCCCTTGGCGTTGATGCAACCGGAAGCGGCTCCGTGCTGATGAAGATCGGCTCCTGGGCCGGATGGATTGTGCTGGGACTGATCGGCCTGCTGGTCATCTGCGCGATTGTAATCGTGATCCTGATGCGGACAAGGATGCGGAACAAGGTCATGCATTTCCTGAAGAACCTGTTCCCACCGGTTCGCAGACTGACAGAAAAGCTTTCCGCTTCCCGGGTTGCCGGAATCCTGGGCCTGATGCTGCACAGCGGTTTCCCCATGGAAAACGCGCTGGAAATGGCGCCGGCTGCCCTGGCTGACCAGGAATCCGTGGACAAGGTCAATTTTATCCGCGAAGAAATGAAGAAGGATCATACATTCCAGGAAGCCCTTACCAAGAGCGGCCTGTTCGCGGATTTCCATAACCGTATGCTGAAGGTGGGTGCGGCGTCCGGACATGAACCCCAGGTCATGGAAAAGATCGCTGAGATTTATGAGGAACAGGTGGAAGACGGACTGGATCACCTGATCTCCATTGTGGAACCCACGCTGGTGGCCCTGCTGTCCGTGGTAATCGGCGCAATCCTGCTGAGCGTGATGTTGCCGATGGCGGGCGTACTGAGCTCCATGTAATGCATGGAATCCAATGAAAAACAAAAAAGACTGAATGAAAAATGAACAGTTGGCGGCGGTCCGTTCAAGGTTCATTTGTGATGGCTAAGTAAATGAAGACAGGAAGGGGGCGGAAGCATGAAGATCAATAGAAAAGACGCTGCATCGATCCTCATCTTTATCGCCCTGATTATCTGCTTTGTCCTGCTGATTAACGGCATTACGGCAAAGAATAACGGAAGAGAACTGCAGGTTGTACGGGACGCGGTGAAGAACGCCGCCCTGACCTGCTATGCGGTTGAAGGCGTCTATCCGGAGAACCTGGATTACCTGCGGGAACACTATCAGCTTTCCTACAACGAAGAGAAATACCATGTGTTCTACGAACCTCTCGCTTCCAATCTGATGCCCTCCATAAAAGTTGCTGAGTGGGGAGGGAAGATGGACAAGTGAGCAAGCCTGTGATTTCCCGTCATCCCCGTATTATCCAGAGCGTGTTTGTGCTGCTGCTTCTGGCCCTGTTTGCTGTGCTGAGCACCTTCCTGGTGACCATGGGCGCGCAGATCTACCGGAATACGGTGGACAGCGCGGAGGAGAATAACCATTCCCGGATTGCGTCCGCCATGGTCCGCAG
This sequence comes from uncultured Eubacteriales bacterium, assembly GCA_900315675.1. Lineage (GTDB taxonomy): Bacteria > Bacillota > Clostridia > Christensenellales > Aristaeellaceae > Aristaeella. The sequence goes on along the minus strand of OMZY01000016.1, from coordinate 25,380 downwards.
CACTGTATGGGCTGAGGACGGCGGAGATGTGATGATCGAACAGCTGCAGGACGGCATTACCGCCCTGACGGTTGTGTATGACTATGACGGCGTAAAGTACTATAAACGGATATACTGTGCCATGAATTCCGATCCGCTGGAAGGGGAACCCCGTTCTTTCCTGTGGGAAAGCTATAACAGCGAAGATATTGAATTCAATCCGGAATACGGGGAAGCCCTGTGTGAACTGAACGGCTTTGTACCTTCCATAGAGAACAATATGCTGACCGTGGAACTGGAGACTCCTGCCGGAACGAAGAGTACCATACGGATGGCATTGCGTACGGGAGGTGCGGAAAAATGAAAGAAAGAAGCCGCGCGAATACCCTTCTGATTGAACTGTTGCTGGTGATCTTTTTCTTCATGTGCTCTGCCGGAATCCTGGTGCAGGTGTTTGCCAACGCCAAACTGAAGAGTAAAGAAGCGCACGTGATCAACGCCTCCATGCTGGAAGCGGAGAATATTGCCGAGGAACTGTATCATACGGATGATCCGGAAGCCCTGCTGGCGTCTGCCGGTTATACCGCGGGAAACGACGGCTGGGAGCTGCAGAAAGAAGATTATGTGATCAGGGTTGCCCTGCGCACGGAGGAGACGGAAGCCGGTACGATCCGTACCTGTGAGGTTTCCGGAATCTCGGGAGAGAAAACCCTCCTGACACTGCTTTCCACCCGGTATATTCCCAGGGAGGTGAGTCCGTGAACAAGCGAAAAGTAGCCCTGGGTCCGGGCGCCGCGTCCCTGATCCTGATTATTGTGGTTCTTTCCCTATGCATGATCGCCATGCTGACACAGATTGCGGCGAAGAACGACTACAACCTCTGCGCAAGAAGCGCGGATATGGTCCAGCGGGTCTATGAACTGAACGCTCAGAGCGAACAGAAGATGGCCGCGCTGGATACGGTCCTGCTGCAGGCACGCGGCGAAGCCGGAGACATGAAGGCCTACCTGGACAAGGTGAAGGAAATGCTGCCGGAAGGCATGGAACTGGAAGAAGACAGGATTACCTGGACAGAGCCCCTGGACAACCGCAATCTTGAGTGTATCGTACAGCTGCTTCCCCTGGAGGAGACGCAGCGGGCCAAATGGATCTCTCATAAGCTGGTAGTGGAAGAGCCGGAGGATGACTGGTAATGGTAGAAACACTCGATGAAATCCTGAGAAAAGCTCTTGAGTATCACGGTTCCGATGTGTTTGTCGTGCCCGGATCCCATATCATGACCAAAGCAAACGGCAGGATGATTCCGATCTCACAGGAAAAAGCCCTGCCGAATGATATTACGGTCCTGGTGGGGAGAGCCTACGAGCTGGCACATCGGGAACAGGATACGCTCATCAACGAAGGCGACGATGATTTCTCGTTCGCTGTACGTGATCTGAGCCGTTTCCGCTGCAATACATACCGTCAGAGGGGTTCCCTGGCAATGACCTGCCGTGTTGTTGCCTTCGGCGTTCCGGATCCGGAAACCTATCATATCCCCGACGTGGTCATGCGCCTGGCCGGGCTGAGAAGCGGCATGATCCTGGTGACAGGACCCGCCGGCAACGGCAAGAGTACCACGCTGGCCTGCCTGGTGGACCGGATCAACGCGACCCGCAGCGGACACATCATCACCATTGAAGACCCGATCGAATACCTGCACCCGCACAAGAGCTGCATTGTCAGCCAGCGGGAGGTTCCCGGCGACGCGTCAAGCTTTGCCCGGGCGCTGCGCGCAGGCCTGCGCCAGGCACCGGACGTGATCATGCTCGGTGAAATGCGCGATGTGGAAACTATCTCCACTGCTATTACCGCGGCGGAAACCGGCCATCTGCTGCTGTCTTCCCTGCATACCCTCGGAGCGGCGAAGACGATTGACCGCGTGATTGACGCATTCCCGGCCAACCAGCAGAACCAGATCCGGGCGCAGCTGTCCATGGTGCTGCGGGCGGTGGTTTCCCAGCGCCTGATCCTGACCAAGGACGGAACGCTCCAGCCGGTGTTTGAGGTTATGTGCGTGAATCCCGCGATCCAGAACCTGATCCGGGAAGGCAAGACGCACCAGATTGATAACGCGATCTTCGGCGGCGGCGCAGATATGCTGTCCATGGATACCGAGCTGGCCAGGCTTCTGCGGGACGGCAAAATTGATAAGGAACAGGCGAGCCTGTATGCTATTCATCCGGAAACGGTTGAACGGCAGGCCCGATTTATGAAAAGCTGATATATGAAGTGACGCATCCGGTCTTTGACCGGATGTTTTCTTTATAGGCAAATCATATAGTTACATAGAGGTTACAAGAAAAGTGTTGCAAAACATTAAAGAAGTAACTATAATATAACCATAATAAACCATGAAACCCGGAAAACAGAAAAAGGGAAACGTCGGAATAACGCAGAAAGATTATCAGTGAACACATACAGATGATAAACTCCCAGAGGCGGAGAAACTGCAGATCTTCCGAAGAAAAAAGCACAGCGCAGAGAGAAGATACGAAATGGTGTAACTGAACGATTTCGCAGCACTGTTCTTATACGCAACCAGACGCATATTCAATATAAAAGGAACCAGCAGGCTGATTCACGGTTTTATATCACTGACATAAAACCGGGACAGAAAAGCCTACGTTCCTGAAATGAGGTGGAAAGATGATTGCCGGCAAAAGAAAGACCATCGGGGTCTTTCTGTGCAAAGCCTACTCAGTTTTTGACCATGCGGTGTATCATGCCCTGGAGGAAACGGCACACAAGCTCAACTATGACGTGATCATATTTACTACGGTGGGATTTTTCTCCAGCCAGAACGAGTATGACAGCCAGGAGCGGGGCATGTTCGCTTTCGCGCCCATCGAGCAGTTGGACGGCATTCTCGTGGCACCGGACACCTATGAAATTGAGGGCTTCCGGGATCAGCTGTACGAGGAACTGAGACGGCGGGCAAAATGCCCGGTGGTATCCATCCGTCACCAGGAGGAAGATTACGACTGCGTCTATACGGACGAAAACCTTGCAATCCGTCCACTGATGAAACACCTGCTGGAGGATCACGGCCTGAAGCGGGTGGCCTTCCTGGCTGGCTACGAGGGGCATCCGGATGGGGAAAAACGGCTGCAGGTCTACAAGGAGGAAATGGCTTCCCACGGCCTGGAGGTGGACGAGGAAAGGGATATCGCCCACGGAACCATGTGGACCAACTGCGGGGAGACGGCATACAATGCCTTTTTCTCTGATCCGAAAAACCGGCCGGAAGCGGTGGTTTGCGCCAATGACTTCATGGCTATCGGCCTGATGAGAGCCCTGCGGCAGCACGGCGTCCGGATTCCGCAGGATGTGATCATCACCGGCTTTGACAATGTGCAGAACTTCGCACTGGATGAACCCATGCTGACGACCGTGGAGCAGGACTTTGACGAAATGGCCGCCATGGCCATGGAGGAACTGGACAGGCAGATCCGCGGGAGGAAGCGGGGAACGGCCGAAAAGAAAAACATCAAACGGATTGCCATCGGCGGACAGCTGGTGCTGGGTGAAAGCTGCGGCTGCGGCGGAAGGGGCGAGGACTTCTACGTCCGGACGAGTATTGAACGGGCCGGCAAGGTGGATGAAATGGCTTCACGGGAGGTCAGTATGACCTACCTGACCATTGAGCTGAACGCCTGTGATGACCTGAAGGACCTGCACCGGGTGCTGGTGGAAAAGATGGGCGATACCCCGATGCTCCGGGACTATTACCTGTGCCTGTTTGAAAAAGGCAAGGATGTGAACGGGGAACCGGTATTCGCGGAGGAACAGACGGAGAAAGCCTGCCTGGTTCACGCTATGCGAAACCGGCAGGATCACGGGATGCCGATGATCACCTTCGACCGGCGTCATCTTCTGCCGGAAATGGCAGAGCGGGCAGACGAGCCGCAAGTGTTCTACCTGGTGCTTCTGCACCAGCGGGAAAAAGCCTACGGGTACGCCCTGTTCCATTATCAGCCGGGGAAGGTTCCCACGGATTTCTTCCAGCACTGGAATATCGTCCTTTCCGGCGCGCTGAGCAATATGCACAAGCGGGATGAGCTGAAACTGCTGTATGAAGAAAGACGGCTGAGCAGTATCACGGATGTGATGACCCGGCTGCTGAACCGGCGGGGACTGGAGGAACAGCTTTCGCCGATCTGGCAGCGCCTGTGTGCCACGGGAGAAAGCGCCGCCTTCATCAGCTTTGACATGGACCGGCTGAAGCAGATTAACGACACCTTCGGCCACCAGGCCGGAGACTATGCGATCCGGCTGACCGGCAATGCGATCCGCCTGGCGGCGCCTAAGGACGCTATCCTGGCCCGTATGGGCGGGGATGAATTCCTGGCAGTGCTGCCCCGGGCGGATGATCTGGGGGCCAAGCGGTTTATGCGGGACTTCCAGAACCAGCTGGAAATCCTGAACCGTCAGGAGGACCGGGCGTTCAACGTGGAAGCCAGCTGCGGAGCAGTGGTTCTGCATATGAACGGCATGTCCACGATTGAGGAATGCATCCAGAGAAGCGACGAGGAACTGTACCGGCAAAAGGAAAAAAGGCACGCCGAAAGGGACGACTGACACCGGGCGTGCGTAAAAGCAGGGGGATCGGAGAGAACGCACTCCGATCCCCATTATTTATGCGATTCAGTTCAGGCTTCCGCCGCGTTGCACAGGACAATTGATGAGAACGGGGGAAGATTAAAGGTAAGGAAGCCATCCGTGACCTTGCCCCAGACCTCGCTGCTTGCCTGGTGACCGTCCTGGCCGGTCTGGACGCAGCAGCGGAAGGTTTCTCCATCCGGCGCTCCGGCATCCCGGACGTGGAGCCGGAAATCGGTCAGGTTTCCTGTATTGTTTACGGCAATCACGCAGCGGGATTCATTGTTGAAGCGGGCATAGGCGATCCGGCCGTAATCCGCCAGCAGCGGCTTGATGGAACCGTTCTTCAGCACGGGCAGGGTATGGCGCAGACGGATGAGATCCCGGTGAAGCTCAATCAGGCTCTGATCCTCATGTCCCCAGGGATAGGTCCGGCGATTATCCGGATCCGTCCAGCCTGCCTGGCCGGCCTCATCTGCGTAATAAACGGTGGGAGCTCCGGGCCAGGTCATCTGGATGGTGACGGCTTCCCGGAAAACGCCTTTGTTGATGCCTGCACTGGCTGCGCCGGAACCCAGGGTAGTGATCCGCCCGATCATCCGGTTAGTCCGGGTCAGAAAGCGGGAATGATCATGATTGGAAAGCTCATTCATCGCGCACAGGAGGGACGGATACTTGAAACGGGACATCTTGTCCTTCATGATGCCGAAGAAGGCGGAACCATTCTGGTACAGGTCATCCCGGTAGGAATCCGAGTGCTTTTCCATGCCGGTCAGGAACCAGGTAACAGGTTCCATAAAGGCGTCGTAGTTCATGATGGAATCCCATTCCCGGCCGTTCAGCCAGGGGGAGGGATCTCCGTAATGCTCCGCGATGATCAGCGCGTCAGGATTGACGGCCTTGACCCGGGCGCGGAAGCCCTGCCAGAACTTGTGGTTATACTCCGGACTGTGTCCCAGGTCCGAAGCTACATCCAGACGCCAGCCGTCAATGCAATATGGCGGAGAAAGCCATTTTTCGGCGATTTTATAGATCTCCTCGCACAGGCCTGGTGAATCTTCATAATTCAGCTTGGGAAGGGTGGAATAGCCCCACCAGCCCTCGTACATGGGGCTCCGGCCATTGCCGGAATCATTGAAGTGGAAATAAGACCGGTAGGGACTGTGAATGCTCTGGAATGCACCCGGCTGGAAACCGGCCTTTCCCAGATAGATGCCTTCATGGTCCATCCATTTGTTGAAGGAGCCGCAGTGATTGAATACGCCGTCCAGAATAATGCGCATACCCCGACGGTGCAACTCCTGGCAGAGCCTGGCAAAAAGAGCATCACTCTTTTCCAGGTTTTCCTCGCTGGTCACCCGGCGGATGTATTTAGGCGCATATCCGTTATGTTTTTCCCAGGACTGCATAACATGATCCGTATCATCGGTGATCACGCCGAAATGGGGATCAATATGCTCATAATCCTGACAGTCGTATTTATGGCTGGAAGGGGAGACAAAGATGGGATTGAGGTAGAGCACCTCAATGCCGAGATCCTGCAGGTAATCCAGTTTGTTCAGGATGCCCTGCAGGTCGCCACCGTAGAAGCAGCGGATATCTGTGTCCGTGGGCAGGGCGTCCCAGTTGTCAATGTGTTTGGAATGGCCGACGGTGTAGTAGTATTCGTTATCCACCACATCGTTGGAAGGATCCCCGTTGCAGAACCGATCCGGGAAAATCTGATACTGTACGGCGCCCTTGGCCCAGTCGGGCACATGGAAACCGGGAATAAACCGGAAGGCATAGGCCGGATTATAATCCGGAATCTGATGTTCATCCGCCCGGACACCGCATTTATCATAGGCAATGCGGGTGCCATCCGGACACTCGATCAGGAAACGGTAGATCACCTCATTTTCATTGCAGATGATGCCGGCTTCATAATAATCGAAAAATTCATCACTCCGGATCTTGTACATCATTGTACCGACCGTGCTGGATTCAAAAAGCAGAATAACACGTTCCGCGCTGTCCTTCGCGACCCGCAGGCGGATCCGGACAGAATCCCCGCTATCCGGTTCTGAAGGGAAGCGGTAATCCGGTGATTCGTCACTGAAGACGGCGGATAAAACAGAATGACTGACAGCCATGAAAAACCTCCTAGGGATCATATAACCCATACATTATAACGGAAAGCGGGTTCAGTTACAAGAAACCGAAGTCACACTTCCCGCAGAATGAATCAAAAAAACGTTGACAGTGCAAAAACATTGTGCTATTATACTTTAGCTGTCACGGACAGCATGTGGGCTCGTAGCTCAGCTGGATAGAGTGTTTGACTACGAATCAAAAGGTCGTGGGTTCGAATCCCGCCGGGCTCACCAACGAGGGAGACGCTGAAAAGCGTCTCTTTTGCTTTATATATCAACGGGTTGCGGTTTTTTTGCTTGCTCCGTTGACTGAAGGCGGGTTGACCGGATTCGACATGTTGGCTACTGTTTAACACTCTATAAACCTTAGTAATACGGGGTAAAAGTAGTCAGAAAGTAGTCAAAGGTAGTCAGAGTATATATAGCCGTTTGGAAGATGCTGAAAGCCCGTTATCCCTTGCGGGAAACGGGCTGAGGGTCGTTAATGTGTTTGTCAGTGGGCAAATCTTGAATTGGTAAAGTCATTCAGTTTCGTGGCATCGAATTGCTCTTTCTCAGCTGTTAATTTCGCGTATACTGACATGATCATCGTTGCATCTGCATGGCCCATCCAAGCTTGCAAGGTTTTTATAGGAATGCCGGCATTGTAGCACATAGTACAGAATGTAACCCTGAAGTCATGACAACGAATATGAATGTTCTTCCATGGTGGGAGTTTTTTACCTTCTTTGAGAAGTTCCTTATGTTCTCTGGTTTTTCCATACCAGCGCTTATGGCATCCGTTAAGCTTGGTTTCCAGAAATGTGATATAGGATTGATATTTGCGGGTGAAAGACATCAAAGACATCATGGATCCATCCTGCTTGGAGAGCAACAAACCGTGATGATCTTTTAGAGCCTCTGCCAGAAAGTCGCTTAGCGGAATGGTTCTGTTCGCTGCTTCTGTTTTTCCCTCTGATACACTACCCTGGATTCCTTCTGAGAAGGTGACCGCACCACGAACATGGATTACTTTTTTATCGAAATCCACATCACGATCGATATCAAAGTAAAGAGCTTCTCCTCTGCGCAGTCCGGCAAAGAGCATTACCATGGCAAAGAGTCCAAAGTCATGATCTTTATATGTCTGCACAATGAGATCCTGTTCCCAAGGGTCCAGATATCTGTGCTCGCCGGCTGTTCCCTTTGGGGTTTGTGCCAGTTCCGCAGGGTTGCGGACAATGATGCCGTCCTGGACTGCTGCCCGGAAGATACCGCGGATAGTAGTCCGGTATTTGTCAATGTAGCTCTTCGACATGCCGTTGAGTGTGTTATACAGCTTCTGGATGTCTGTTGCTGTAATGGTCCGAATATAGGATTTTTTCATGGCTCTAGCAGCATCCTGGATAATGTTTTCATACTGGCGACGCTGCTTAGTATTACAGGATGAACGATATGCATCCAGCCAGTCATAACCATATTCAAGGAATGTGACTGTAGACATATCCGGATTATAACCGAGGCCAAGATCATTAATGTAATTCTGTCTCTTAGCCTTTGCTTCTTCAGGTGTTTTGCCATAGAAGAATTTGCCATTGTATTTGCATGCATAACGTCCATCGGAGCGTTCAATAAGTTTTTGACGGGGCATGTTTATCCTCCTTTTCATGCCTCATCACGAATACAATACAGTTTTCAAGGTCCGCTTTTTGAGTACTTCACTCAGGACTATTTTACTGTATTGTATATGTGATGACAAGGCGAACAAACAATTATTTTTCAATGGGTTCAGGGATTTTCTGGTCTTCATAATCCGGGATATAGCTACCTCTTTTGCACTGCTCATCGATCCAGCTTTGCAGACCTTTTCGACTAATTAGCACACGCCGGCCGATCACAAAAGATGGGAAGCCAGGTTGCCTGATTAACTGATAGGCAACATTGCGTCCTATTGCCAGCTCGTCGGCCATCTGTTCGACAGACATAGCCATACCGTTTGCTTTGTGCTTGGGGGGCTCCATTTCTGCATCAGCGTGCTGCGGTAACAAACGACAGTGGTTCATGCTGGTTAGTGGCTTTGTAATGGGAGGTGCTGCTTTTCGGCGCATGTTTTTCATCCTCGTTTTCGTAAAGTCTCCATTTGGGGAGCTAATCTTTCCAAGTAGAGAAGGAGCGTGGAATCGTACCTTATAAAATCATTTTTGTAGAGCTTCCCGAATCATTTTGATAATTATCTTCTGATCCTTCCGAATCTGGCCTTCACTGACGCCCCAGAGGCGGGCAAGTTCCACGTTTGTCGTTTTTCCGGTGCCGCCGGCAAGATTATCCAGCATGGCCTCATATACCGCCTTTCTGCGGTCAGAGAGTGTGGCTGCTATCTCCCGGAGTATATAGATATCATCCGGAAGGTCTGCCCCGAATGGATCCTGATCTTCGTAACCAAAGTCGGACCGGAAATCCGTAATTAGCTCCTCTTCCTCATTGGTCATTTCGTCGATGGAAAGGCAATATCGGCATTTCTCAATCTGTTCCAGGTGATAAAGGACATCATCCCGTGAAGGAGCATATCCGTACATCGCTTTAAAGGAAGTGCAGAAGGATTCTGCTTCTCTTTCACGCCAATCTTTTTGCTTCTGAGTGTACTGGGGTCTTTTCGCTTTGAGAGTCTGATAGATTTCATGATCTGCCAACCGATAGTATTCTCGGAAGAAATTGACTTCCGTCATGCGCTCGCCGGTAACCGGGTCAGTGCTTCCCAAGTGTATTGTGCAGCGGGCGGGGATTTCTTTGTCACCTGTTACAAACCGATAGGTTATCTGGTTGCGCATGGATCCGGGAGTATACTGTGTTTCGTTGCAGGGGATTCCGTTTTTCATTGCGTCCTTCTTTCCCGCCGAAGGATGCCGGGAGCGGTGGACGCAAAACGGGTGCACTGAACAAGCGGTGAACCGCACAGATCAGGGGGTGTTGCTTTATATTCCCGGTCTGTGTCGCGTCCATCGCCCACTCGTGCACTCTGGGGCGTATGTCGTTTATTTGTTATTCCCTTGAAGGGATCATAACCGTAATGGTTAAAAGAAAAACCCGGCAGAAACTACATCACAGAATTGCTTCTGTAAGTGTCAGTTTCTGCCGGGTTCCAGCCTTTCATGAGGCTCCTACATCCAAACAGAACAAAGGGTCTGCCTCAGGCTCCTTCCGCTCTTATGAGGGATCCAGCCCTGATGGCATTGGGTATATCGTTTAAGCTTGTGTGCGGCTGCGCCTGCGTTTGATTACAGGGCCTGCTCCCGTATAGTCGATCATGTTGCTTTCCTTACATTTGGGGCAGGGAACGGTGGCATTAGATCCCGGGGCATATCGCCCCAGATAGGTGCCGCATCTGGTACAGTGCATTTCTTCTTTCAGTGCTTCATCGACAGCGTAGTCAGAATCGTCTTTGTTTTTCGCCATGGTGCGTCCTCCTCGTCCATGAAGTCCATCTATGCGTCGGGATCCATTCCGTATGTGTTGAGTGCAGGACGGGGGCACGTCCTTTCACATACGTGTTATCAACTCACCTTACCAGCCCGACGTCCAGCTTGATGAGGAAGCAGCATTCAGAATCGGAGCCCGATATCCATCAAGAACTCTTCGAACTCTTTTACGGTGTTTTCCGGCGGAAGCGGCCATGTTTCTTTTAATCGTTCTGCCTCGGCCGGATAGTATTCATTCAGTAGTAAGTCTTCTGCAGTGGCATCCATGGGGCTCATCCTTTCTGTGTGTTATTGGATCAGGTCTTCATATTCCTGTTCGCTTTCTGGCGGCACGTCGAGGTATTCAGGAATATCCATGGGCGGTCGTGCTACTATGCTGGAGATCTCTCCGCGGGTAACGGTCATATCAGCGGCTCCGCAGTCACATTCACAGTAGAAGGTGACTGTTTCCGCGTGGGGACAGACTTCAATGGGGTCCAGTACAGTAAGCTTGCTGCGGCAGCGGGGACAATAAGCTTCAGGTTTGCTGATCATCTTTCTTCTCCGTTCATCAGTAGTGTGAAATACAGGCGCGGACTTTTTTCCACATCTTCTCGTTCCAGCCTTGGGGAATGAGTAGGTCAAAATGGGTATCATTCTGATTTTTGACATAGGGATCATCGATGTCGATGTGCAGTACCCGGTGTTCCGCATAAGGCATCTGGGAACGGCTGCCGCATTCGCATTTGATGAGCGCCAGATCCTGTTCATCGTCCCAGCTCCAGATAAATTTGGTGATCGTTGCCCGCCTGCCACAGCAGGGGCAGACAGCATACATTTTCCTTTCCATGTTCTTCTCCTATGGGGGACGCGAGTGACAATATAGCACTCTGTCCGGTCGGAATAAATGGGAGATTCGGTAATCCACAGGTGATTTTTTGTGCTCTGCAGGCCTTGATTTTCCTATGCTCAACGGACGAACAAGGCTTCCCACAGGGGTTGTGGATAAGGTGATTGAGGCTTTGCTGTTCAAAGGCTCCGAGAGTTGCCGGGCTCCGTTTGTATTTTTTCAGAACTCCGGTCTTATTAGCACAAAATTTTTGTGCTTTTTGCAAGAATGATTGTACTCATTTTCGACGGGTGTGCAAGAGGAAGGTTGGATACCCCTTCAAGAGTGTGCAGGACTGTTATGTGCAGAAAAGCCGCATGAAGCCTTTTTCAAAGACGGCTCGGGCGGCAATAATTGGTTTGTATTGTGTTGTGAAGTGAAAGGAAAATCATAGCAAGGAACGTGGGGGTATCAGTTATCCGTCTCAAAATCCGGAGGTGCGACTCCTTTTTTTCGGCCGTTGCTCCAGTACAGCTTCTTCAGGGACAGATGTTTCTTTTTCTGCCCGTTATAGACAATAACCAATGCTTCTGCGAAGCCTATGGTTCCGGGACGCCGGTCTTTTGCATTCCGGGAAATGGCCTTTGCGGAGTATTTTCCAACGTGTTCCTTGAAGGTTTCGTCGTCCAGACTGTCTCCGTAGGCAGAGACCAGCATGGCGATGCCTTTCAGCATTCCAGAAGTCAGGGAAATGGGCTCGCCTTCCCAGGTGCCCAGAGCCAGACGGAGGGAACGGTCCAGTATCTCATACCCATAGTGATCAAAGATATATTCCAATGCGCTTATGGCGCTGATGTTACCCGGGGCGTGTGTCTTTGAGATCCTAAGTTTATACACGTTGGTAATGAGAGAGTGGATCATCAGTTGCTTATTGTCGCCGGCTTCCAGATGCGCGACGAAGACTTCATAGGGAACAAGGGCCTTTACGTGTTTTTGCTGTTCCGCAATCCGTCAGGCCCAGGCAGAGCTGAATACGCTCTACGACAGCTTTACCGCGAAATACGGCCTCATCAACAGCCGCGCCAATGCGCTGGCATTTCAGGACGACAGCTCCTACTACCTGCTGTGTACGCTGGAGGAGCTGGACGAGGAAAAACAGCTGAAGCGCAAAGCGGATATCTTCACCAAGCGCACCATCAAGCCCCATGAGGTCGTAACCTCCGTGGATACGCCGTCCGAAGCGCTGGCGCTGTCCATTTCAGAAAAAGCCTGCGTCGATCTGCCGTATATGACACAGCTGACAGGTATGGACGAGTCTGCGCTGATTGACGGCCTGCAGGGTGTTATCTTCCATGACCCGGTGAAAAACGAGTGGCAGACTGCCGACGAGTATCTCTCCGGCAATGTGCGCCAGAAGCTGCGGGAGGCAGAACAGGCAGCATCTGCCGATCCGGCCTATCTGCCCAATGTGGAGGCGCTCCGTTCTTCCCAGCCGAAGGATCTGGACGCTTCTGAAATTGAGGTGCGCCTGGGTGCAACCTGGATTGACCAGAAATACATTCAGCAGTTCATGGAAGAAACCTTTGAGCCGCCGTATTATCTGCGCCGGAGTATTCAGGTGCATTTCTCTCCGTTTACTGCGGAGTGGAGCATCAGCGGAAAATCCCAGCCGTCCTACAACGATGTCAACGCCTATATGACCTACGGCACAGAGCGAGCCAACGCCTACCGGATTCTGGAGGATACGTTGAACCTGCGGGATGTGCGCATCTACGACACCGTGACCGACCCGGATGGCAAGGAGCGCCGGGTTCTCAATTCCAAAGAAACGACCCTTGCCCAGCAGAAACAGCAGGCCATCAAGGACGCCTTTTCCGAGTGGATATGGAGAGACCCGGACAGACGGCAGGAGCTTGTGACGCGCTACAATGAACTGTTCAATTCCAACCGGCCGCGCGAATACGATGGCTCCCATATCACTTTCAGTGGCATGAACCCGGAGATTCATCTGCGGGAGCATCAGCTTAACGCCGTCGCACACATTCTTTACGGTGGAAATACGCTGCTGGCACACGAGGTGGGCGCGGGCAAGACCTTCGAGATGGTCGCTGCCGCCATGGAGAGCAAGCGTCTGGGGCTTTGCCACAAGCCGATGTTTGTGGTTCCGAATCATCTGACCGAACAGTGGGCTTCAGAGTTTCTGAGGCTGTACCCGTCTGCCAACATTCTGGCGGCGACGAAAAAGGACTTTGAGCCGAAAAACCGCAAAAAGTTCTGTGCCCGCATCGCCACCGGCGATTACGATGCCATTATCATCGGGCACAGTCAGTTTGAGCGCATTCCTGTTTCCATGGAACGGCAGGAGCGGTTACTGCGGGAACAGATTGGGGAAGTCACCGAGGGTATTGAGGAACTGAAGAACAGCCGTGCGGAGCGCTTTACCATCAAGTCCATGGAGCGCACGAAGAAAGGACTGGAGACCAAGCTGAAAAAATTGCTGGAATCCGGACGAAAGGATGATGTCGTTACCTTTGAGGAACTGGGTGTTGACCGGCTCTATGTGGACGAGGCGCACGCCTTCAAGAACCTGTTCCTCTATACAAAGATGCGCAATGTGGCCGGACTCTCGACAACGGATGCGCAGAAATCCTCCGATATGCTGCTGAAATGCCGCTACATCGATGAGCTGACCGGAGGTAAGGGCGTGGTGTTCGCAACAGGCACACCCGTCAGCAACTCCATGACCGAGCTTTACACCATGATGCGCTATCTTCAGCATGACACGCTCCAGAAAAAAGGGCTGGCGCATTTTGACTGCTGGGCTTCCACCTTCGGTGAGACCACAACTGCGATTGAACTGGCTCCGGAGGGAACCGGTTATCGGGCCAGAACGCGCTTTGCCAAGTTCTTCAATCTGCCGGAGCTGATGACCCTGTTCAAAGAAGTGGCCGACATCAAAACATCCGATCAGCTCCACCTTCCGGTTCCGGAGGCCGTCTATCACAATGTGGTGGCACAGCCGACAGAGATTCAACAGGCGATGGTGCAGGAACTGTCCGAGCGTGCTGCCAAAGTCCATGCCGGCGCGGTGGATGCCAGCGTGGACAATATGCTCCGTATCACCACGGACGGCAGAAAGCTGGGACTCGACCAGCGCATCATCAATCCCGATCTGCCGGATGACCCGTCCAGCAAGGTCAACATGTGCGTGGATAACATCTACCGCATCTGGGACGAGGGTCAGGCGGACAAGCTGACCCAGTTGGTGTTTTGCGACTTGAGCACACCCAAAACCGGTGCTCCTGCGGCGAAAGCAGCCAAGGCAGTTGGCGGCAATCTGGACAGTCCGGAGCTTCACGCAGTGGAATCCCAGATTGATATCACACCGGAACCGGAGTTCACCGTCTATGATGACATCCGGGAGAAACTGGTGGCAAGAGGTATTCCCAGGGAGCAGATCGCTTTCATCCATGAGGCCAATACCGAGGCACGGAAGAAAGAGCTGTTCGCCAAAGTCCGCTCCGGTCAGGTGCGTGTGCTGATGGGCAGCACCTTCAAAATGGGAGCCGGTATGAACGTGCAGGACCGGCTTGTGGCGCTTCATGACCTGGATGCGCCGTGGCGGCCGGGCGATCTGGAACAGCGCTCCGGCCGAATCATCCGTCAGGGCAACAGGAACAAGCAAGTCCACATCTTCCGCTATGTGACGGAGGCCACCTTTGACGCCTATCTCTGGCAGACGCTGGAGAACAAGCAGAAGTTTATTTCGCAGATTATGACCAGTAAAAGCCCCGTAAGAAGCTGTGAGGACATTGATGAAACCGCGCTGTCCTACGCGGAGATCAAGGCGCTCTGTGCCGGTGATGAGCGCATCAAGGAGAAGATGGATCTGGATGTGGATGTGGCACGTGGCACGGCTGAAGCTGATGAAAGCCAATCATCAGAGCCAGCAGTACCGGCTGGAGGACAACATTCTCCGCCACTTCCCGGAACAGATCGAACAGAACAAGGGATTCATCGCAGGGTTTCAGGCAGATATGCAGACGCTGGCGGAACACCCCCATCCGCAGGACGGCTTTGCCGGTATGACGGTGCGGGGCGATGTGCTGACCGATAAGGAAAACGCCGGTGCGGCGCTGGTTGATGCCATGAAGGAGGTCAAGGGCTTGGAGCCGGTGCCCATCGGCAGTTACCGGGGCTTTCAGATGTCTCTGACGCTGGAGGATTTCGGCAAGCAGTATGTGCTGACCCTCAAGGGGAAAATGTCCCACCGTGTGGAGCTGGGCAAAGACCCCAGGGGCAATCTCATCCGCATCGACAATGCCCTCGCCGGCATGGAAACGCGCCTTGCCCGTGTGCAGGAAAAGCTGGATTCCCTTTATGCGCAGATGGATACCGCCAAAGCGGAGCTGGGCAAGCCATTTCCGCAGGAGCAGGAGCTGAAAGAAAAATCCGCCCGTCTAGCACAGTTGAACATTGAGCTGAATATCGATGACAGGACGCCGATAGAGGCAATGGTGGAGGTTGCGGACAGCGAGCCGGAGGTGCGCTCTGCTGTCAGTGCAAAATCCGAAAGGCCGTCTGTGCTGGCCAAACTCCACGCCCCGCTGCCGCAGCGGGACAGTCATCCCAAACAGAATGAAACCGAGAAGGAGGTTCGCTGAACATGGAAAAGAAAATTGCAACGGATACGCCGTTATACCGGCATGATGCAGCCTATGCGCGCGAGCATGATGAGCTGCCGCTGTACAGAGAATCCTATCAGGCCAACATCGCCTGCAAGGAGGCGATTGAGGAAGCTATTTCTGAGAATTACGGCAACAACCGCTTGAATTCTCAGGCAGTTTTTGATGCGGTCAGCGCGGAATTCAGTATGGAGCGAATCCAGTATGTGCTGGCCAATACCGTGCAGTATAAGGATTGGGACGGACGCATCAGCCGCGCCAACCGGGAGTGGGCGCAGACCGTGCCGGTCGTGCCGAATCCCGATTCATGGGGCGGAGACCGCAACTGCTATTTTGTGGTGGACAGGCCGCATACCGGTCTGACGGATCTGTTCATTACCCATTTCCGAAAGGAACTGGAGAAAGCCCCCAGAGCGAAAAAGCCGTCTGTTCTGGAAAAGCTCCAGAAGCCCCTGCCGGACGCCGCGCCGAAACCCGGCAGGGATAAAGCGCAGGAGCTCTGATGATGGCAGACACCAGGGACATCAGTATGCACTTCTGGGCAACGCAGGAGGAGTATGATCTGATTCAAAAGAACATGGCGCTGTCGGGCAGCACGAATCTCAGCGCCTTCCTGCGGAAGATGGCCATTGACGGCATGGTCATTAAGCTGGATATGCCGGAGATCCAGGAGATGCTGCATCTGCTCAGGCGCGCAAATGCCAATATCAATCAGATTGCCAGACATCTGCACGATACCGGGCGCATCTATGATACAGATCTGGAGGAGATACTGGGGTTTCAGAAAGAAACCGCTACCCGTCTGAATGATATTCTCACCAAACTGTCCGCCTTGAAATAAGGACAATACACCCCATGGGCAGCAGAGCCGTGCGCTTTGCTGCCCGCATTTTTTGTTATCCGGCTCCGTATCCTTGAGCGTTTTGAATTTCAGAATTACAATAGAATCAGAAAAGAAGAAAAGGAGGCTCTGACCATGAAAATACTGCTGAAAATTCTCTGCGCACCGATGATTGCCGTTCTGTCCGTTTTCGTCTGGCTGGCATCGAAGCTGGTTCAGATATCCGCTGTCGTTATGAATTTCATCGCCATTGCCGTGGGTCTGGGCGCACTCTGCATCCTTTTTGACGGAAAGACTGCCCAGGGCATCTGCGGACTGATTGCGGCGTTTCTCTTTACCCCGTTCGGACTGCCGATGTTCTCCATCATGCTCCTGGGACAGGTGCAGAAATTCCGCTACTGGATTCAGGACAGCGTGTACGGATAACAGAACTTTGCGCCAGGTTGGCGCAAAGTGAATTACATTGATGAGGGCTTCTGCTTTTGCCGGCAGGAGCCTTTCTTTTTTGAAAAAGGCGGTGAACCGATATGGCAACAACACGCATTATCCCCATGCATCAGAACAAGGGAAAAACCATCCGGCAATGTCTGTCCGACAGATTGGACTACGGCAAAAATCCGGATAAGACCCAGGAGGGCCAACTGATCAGTGCCTATGCCTGCGACCCGGAGACCGCAGACGCAGAATTTGCGCTTTCCAAACGGGAGTATTTTCAGCTGACCGGCCGCAGACAGGAAAGCGATGTGATCGCCTATCAGGTGCGCCAGTCCTTTCGTCCCGGTGAGATTACGCCGGAGGAGGCGAACCGCATCGGCTACGAATTTGCCGAGCGATTCCTGAAAGGCAACCATGCCTTTGTTGTCTGCACCCACACAGACAAACAGCACATCCACAATCATATTTACTGGAACTCCACCAGTCTTGACTGCACCCGGAAATTCCGGAACTTCTGGGGCAGCACCATGGCAGTCCGGAAGCTGAGCGATCTGATCTGCGTTCAGCACAGGTTGTCCGTCATTGAAAATCCGAAGCCCCACGGCATAAGCTACAGCCGCTGGCAGGGCGATATTGAAAAGCCCTCAAACCGCGACCGCCTCTGTCTGGATATGGATGCGGTGCTGGCAAAAAAGCCGCATGATCTTGAGGGCTTTTATTCGCTCATGGAACAGGCCGGTTACACTGTTACCCGCGGGAAAAACATCACTTTCAGCCATCCGCGCCAGAAGCGCAATATCCGTATGCGCTCCCTTACGGAAGAATATCGTGAGGATGCTATTCGGGAAGTGCTGGCGGGCAGGCGTATCCATAATCCGAGAAAACGCCGAAGTCCGCTGGCAGTACAGAAAGCCCAGCTTGTCAGCGCTCTGGAAGCAATGCAGAATCAGGGTCGAGGCTGTTACTACGATCTGTCTATCCAGAATCAGATTACCAAACAGCAGGCCAGGGCGCTTTTATATTATCAGCAGCACGGGTTCACCAGCGCAGATGATTTCGAGGCATTTGCAGAATCGGTGGAAGCCGTAAAGCAGCGCAGAGATGCGTTGTCCGCGCAGATTACCTCTGCCGAAAAGCGGCTGAATGAGATTGCGGTGCTCCAGAAGCACATCACCAACTATCTCAAAACCAAAGATATCTATGCCGGTTATCGGGCATCCGGTTATTCCAAAGCGTACTACGAGGAGCACGAGGATGCGATCAAGCTCTGCAAAGCGTCCAAGCGGGCATTTGACGAATTGCTTCCATCTGACACTTCCGGTAAAACTGCCGGTTCCCACAAGAAGCAGCTTCCCTCCCTGAAAGCCCTTCGGGCAGAGTACGCCGAGTTGCTGGCGATGAAAAAGGCGGCATACCCGGAATACTACCGGGCGAAAGATGAGTACCGGGAGCTGCTGACTTATCAGGCAAATCTGGCCGGTTTGTTCGGCATTGAAAATGTCAGAAGCACGCCTCAGCGAGAGCATCAGCAGGAAGAAAAATAAGCGCCGTCAGGTGCGCCGCCGAAGATGAAATCTTCGATCATCGGGGTTTGGGGATTGGCCCCAACAAGCAGAAACAGAAGGTTCCGCCTCCGGGCGGAATCTTTTTGTTTTGAGCCTTTCTGATCAGGAAGGCATTGCTTGCCAAAGAAGAGTTCGTTCCATAAAACTTTCGGATGGATGTGTTTTATGACACACATTGAGATTGATTTGTTCACACTTTCGTGCTATAATAAAATATGAGTTATACTAACCACTTGCCGAAAATAAGAGAGGGATAAATTATGGCTGTAAGCTACAAAAAATTATGGAAACTCCTTATTGACAAAGACATGAAAAAGAAGGAACTGGAGCAGCAGGCAAAAGTAAGTCACTACACCGTCAGCAAGATGTATCGCGGCGAAAATGTTACCATCGATATCTTGGAGCGGATTTGTAAAACGCTGGATTGCTCTCTTGATGATATAGTGGAGTTTATTCCGGATGAGGAAAATGTGAAAGAAACCTGATTGTTGTATAGTGAAAGGAATGTTCTGAAGATGGGCAAGCGGATTTCAAAATATGAATATCAACTAAATGGTCCTGATGGACTGATGAAACCAATCATCTTCTGCTATACAGATGAGAATTTGGAAAAGAATGCGATCGCGCTAAATATCCTCATTGCCGAGAAACTTGTCAATATAAAACCTGCAAGAAGGTCTTTCAAATTGCCTGGCATCATCGATTCAATTATTGCAAGCTTGCCGGATAACTGTTTGGTAAAGGACTTTGATGTGCTTTTTAATCCTGAATACCAAATTGATGTCTTGCAAGTGTTGGTTGCATCCTGCAAAAAGAAGAATTTCTCAATTAGATGGCCAGGGACATATAACGATGGCAAACTGATGTATGCAGAAACGGGGTATTCCGATTTCAAAACATTTGATTTAGATAAATACGATGTTACATGCGTCGTTTAACGAGGGAGGACAAACAATGAAGTACTCAGATCTGATTTCTTTTCATCCGATTGAGGATGTCATTCAGCTTGTGACGGCGGATGACAAGAATAAGGCACGCGAATATGTGAAAACCTATGTAATGTCCGACACGATGGCTGAGAGCCTTCAGGCCCCAGTGATTGACCAACTCCAGATGGATGAAGTGGTAGACAATAAGGGCGTTTTGATTGTCGGTAACTATGGTACTGGTAAATCCCATTTGATGAGTGTTATCTCCGCTATTGCTACGGATGCTGATAACGTTCAGTATCTCCAGAACAAAAAGTTTGCGGAGCAAGTGAAGCCTATTGCAGGAAAGTTTGAAGTTCTGCGCATTGAGATCGGCGGCGTCGTAATGCCTTTGTACGATGTCATCATGGGATACGTTCAGGAAGACTTTGAGAAACGCGGCATTGACTTTGCTGGGGTTAGATAGCGATACTTTTTACATCTACCATGTTACGGCGGTCATGGTTGACAACTTGCGTCGGCTCCTGCTCGGTATCAACCTGTCCGACAAAGCTGTAATGGATTTCGATTTTCCGGGTGTTGGTTTCCCGGTCTAATTCATGTATCAAAATACGGTCGATAAACTCATGGACGTTTTCATAGGTCAATTCCTGTATGTCGCTGTATTTCCCGACAATCTGAATAAACCTTGATATATCCCTTTTTCGCTCGGTAACGGTTGCGATCTGCTGTTGTAACTCGTCTATCCTTGCGGCAAGGGATTTCTTTTCGTCCTCATAGCCGGAAGTTAGAAACAAAAACCGTTCATCTGTCAGTCTGCCTAATGCGTTGTCCTCATACAGCTTGCGGAAAAGCGTGTCAAGTTCGGTCATACGCGCCTGTGCTTTGGAAAGTTCCTTTTGCTGCTGCGCTAATGTCTTTCTCGCTTCCATGTCGCCGTACTCGGTAGCTTTACAGATAAAGTCCTGTTCGTGTTCCTTAACATACTGCAAAACCCGCCGCATATCTTCCAGCACTAAATCAAGAAGTACGTTTTTGCGGATATAATGAGAGGTACACTCGCTGCCTGTCCTTGCCCTGTTGCGCCATGCGCCGCAAGAATAGGAAAACCTGCGCGGCTCGATATTTACGCCCTGTTGGTAATACATCTTATGTCCGCAACCAGCGCAAAACAGCAAGCCGGAAAAAATATCAATCTCCGCTGCTTTTGTCGGGCGGTGGCGGGTAGCAATCCGCTTTTGCGCAAGTTCAAAGGTTTCCTCGTCAACAAGCGGCTCATGGGTGTTTGGGAAGAAATAGCGTTGTTCTTCTTCGTTCTTCCGGGTCTTTTTCGACTTGTAGGATACCTTGTGAGTTTTCGCGGTTATGGTATGCCCTAAATATTCCTGCCTTGCTAATATGTCATAGAGCGTTTTGTCCGGCCAAGTATAGGGGGCGATCATTGCCCGCTGATACCGCGCCTGTCCTGTGCGCTGATAGCGCAACGCTCCAATCGTCAAGACTTTGTTTTCCGCAAGCCATTTTTGGATTTCGCACATACGCACGCCGCTAACAAACATAGCGAAAACCTGTTTGACAATCGGCGCGGTTTCCGGGTCGGGTATAAGGTGGTGGCGGTTGTTCGGGTCTGGGATATAGCCGTATGGATATTCCCCGTTGACACGCTCGCCTTTTTGCGCCTGTGCCTGTTTAACTGCACGGATTTTCTTGCTTGTATCGCGGGCGTAAAACTCGTTAAACCAGTTCCGCAAGGGGGTAAACTCGTTATCCTCCCGCGCTGTGTCAACTCCGTCGTTAATCGCGATATAGCGCACTCCGTTTTCGGGAAATACAATCTCTATGAGTTCGCCCGTTTTCAGATAGTTTCTGCCAAGACGGGAGAGGTCTTTGGTAATAACCGTCGCCACTCGTCCGGCTTCCACTTCCTGCAACATCGCTTGCAGCCCCTCGCGCTCAAAACTCACGCCGGAAAATCCGTCGTCCACAAAAAACTTTGTGTTCAAAAAATGGTGTTCGTCCGCATAGCGTTGAAGTATCATTTTTTGGTGCTGTATGCTTCCGCTTTCTCCGGCCTGCATATCCTCTTGACTTAAACGGCAGTAAAGGGCGGTGATTTTATTCGACTGTAACATTAGTCCTCCTTTCCGACAGCCGAATAAACAGGTATAATGTGTTGCTATCATTATACCATATCCCGCCGCCTAATGCACTACTCGGACGCTAAAAAGCCCGGATTTCCGGGCTTTTTCTGCAAATCCTTTACAATGAGTTTTTCAATCTTTTTATGGATTGTATCGGTTGCCTTTTCACTCGGCAACGCTTGAACAAGATAGGTGATTTTCCCTATTTTGCGTTCGGTTGTAATTGTCTGTTTTTTATCCATTAGAAAAACCTCCTTTTCCTGTATGGATAAACTATATTCGTCAAAAGGCAAAACGGGCGGTTGTTAGCTGCAACCTCACGGGAGTTTCACCCCGGCCCATGCTTATGGGTGCGCCGCGCAATACTTTGAGGGTGTTCAACGCGGGAGTATCATTGTGCCGCCTTGTATGTCGTCGCCCACAAGCTGCTAAACTTGTTTTACGGCGCGGTAGTTCTCGCTCGACTTTTCCCCAACGGGGAAAAGCGGTCATGGCGTACCCGCCGCCCGGCTCGGTACAGACGGAATGTACCCGTTGCCTGTTATGCTGCGCACCAAAGGCCGCTTTCTTTGTCAAGGAACAATAGGCTTTGTCGGCCTGTAACAGTACACCGTTTCCGATGTGCTGTTACGGAACGACAAATAGCCCATAACGGGAAGCGTGGAAAGGGGACACGCTCCCCGCATGGGCTAAAAGATTATCCTACATGAAAAGCAAGGGTGCGGGTAATAAGGCGCACTTGCAGCCTGTTACGCATTTCCTCGTCCACATAGGAATAGGTATTGCCCGCGTCGTCTTTCAGCGTGCGGGTACAAAGTTTCGCTATGTAACCCTCGTAATGCTTCAAGATCGCGCACATGGCGGTTGTGTCGCCGTTTGCCGCTGCGGAAATGAACAGGGAACGGCAACAGATTTTCAGATTTCCTAACGGTATTCATCATCTGCTTTTCCCTCCAAATACTGTTTGATTTTCGCAAGCGCGGATTTCCTGTGCCGGAAAACCGTCGTGCGTACAACATTCAGCAGTTCAGCAATTTCCGCGTCGCTCATGTCCAAGAAGTAGGACAAAAGGATAATGTCGCGTTTCCTTTCGGGCAAAGCGTTAAGGGCTTCGGCAAGCAGTTCATTTTTGACGAGTACATCAAAGCCGGACACTTGAAAACGGAAATAATCGCTTTTGTATTCGTCCGTTGTGAAAAGCTGCGCGAGTTCGCTTTCGCTCAAATCCGAAAAAGGTACTTCGCGTGCTGCGCGTTTCGCAAGAGTGCGGCGGTGGCTTTTCGCTTCGCCAACCAAAGTTTTCTTTGCTAATGCGTCGTACTGATGTTGTATTCTTTCCTTGTCGGAAGAAGATAGCTCCATAGAGTTCACCTCCTTCCCGCGTGGAGTAGAGGACGGGAGTTAAGGGCTTGTCCTCTCTGCCCCTTTCGCTCCGTACCCGTTCGGGAGATGGCTCTTGAGTGCGTTTTTCAGAAAAAAGTTGAAAAAAGCAAAATGCGCCCGTCCGCAAGACGCGGACGAGCGCAAAGGAAATGTAAGAAGTATTTAGATGTATTGACAGTTCATACTCATAGCCGGAATATCCCGCTTGCGGAGCATAGCTTTTTTTGACCGCAAAGCATTAGGCGGGTTACAGTAAATAAAAATGGACACGGCGATACCTCCCCGATACCGCCGTATCCTTAAAAAAGGGCGACTTTAATACACTACCCGCAATCCATTCTATAATAGGGAACAGCGGCTTTTGCGCAATATTAAATAAAAAAGCCGATAACACATAGGTTTTTTGACCTAATGCGTTATCGGCTCTGCGTCTATGCGTCTGGCACTTTTAATCATTTTTTTTTGAATTTATTATATGTGTTAGCTAACTGTCCACAAGCCGCGTTAATCTCTCTGCCATGAGAAACTCTCATAGTAACTTCAAGTCCTGCTTGCTCTAATTGATGTTTGAATGCAACTATTTCCCGTTTCTGTGGTGCTTTAATTCTTGAATTGCTTGTTGGGTTGTATTGTAACACGTTAATCATAACTTTTTTGCCCCGAAACCATTTTGCAAGTTGTCTTACATCTGAGGGCCGGTCATTTATACCCGGTAAAAGCAAATACGCAAAGACAATTTTGCGATTATGCCTTTCAGAATAGGATAAGGCTTGCTTAACAACATCTTCAATAGCATATATGCGCATGTGAGGAATAATACGATTTCTTGCAGATTGTGTTGCTGCGTGTAAAGATATTGTCAACTGAATTTTAAGATGTTCCTCGCGCAATTTTTTTAATTGATCGACCGGACCAACTGTTGATATGGTAATGCCGTCGGTTGGAAAGTTGAGCCCATATCTATCTCGGAGAATATGGATTGCTTTTATCAAGTTGTCATAATTGAATAAAGGCTCTCCCATACCCATAAAAACGATACGGTTTACTTTTCGACGCAACAATATAATCTGTTGTACGATTTCTGACGATGTTAGATTACGAACAAAGCCATTTCGCCCGGACTCACAAAAAATACAACCAACAGGACAACCGACTTGTGTGCTCACGCAAACAGTTCCACCATCTCGCCGCTTGATAAAAACCGTTTCAATGTATTTGTTGTCTTTCAGTTCGTAAACATACTTTTCAGTATCACTGCTTTTGCAAATATTTTTTACCAACATTGATAGATTTTTTTTGCGTGGTAATTGCTTATATAATTCTTCATATAAGGCTTTTGCTTCATTCTCGCCAATAACTTCCGACATTTCTTTGTAAGTAAATCCGTATGGATCATTTTCTGTATTTTTGATTACAATCTCTAATTTTTCTACATCAATGATATGCGTCAATTTGCATTTAGGGCAGAAAAGAGGAAAATCTTTTAATACAGTATTATGAAATACTTGAACTCTCGTCTTTCCGTTACAAATCGGACATTTTATCCAATATTTTTTAAGCATTATATTTCACTCGTCCTTTTTACACAAAAAAATGCAGGTCAATCCTCAACATGAGCATTGACCTGCATTTATAATGCACAGAGCAGTACAACAAAACTAAGGCATAGCTTGCACTATGTCTATACTATATCTATACGTCGTTAGTTTTTTGTATAGCATCCGCAAAATAAGCATGACAAAAAAGCCCATGTTGAAAATGGGAAAATCCTTTTTTTCAATGCTTATCTAATACGCATGCTATGCAACATAAACGCCGCCTCCTTTTACATAAATTTTATTTTATCAGAAAATCAGTCTACTGTCAATACACAACAGGAAGTATTTAACCTAATGATATGAATTGTGTGGACATATCCAAAAAGAAAGGTGAACTGTAAAATGTAACAGGGTGAATGAAAATGGCAAAAAGACCCGTACCATTGTACGACTTTAAGGCTTTCGGGGCAGCTATAAAAGCCGCGAGAAATGAATACGGCGAGAGCCGCAAAAAGGTAAGCGACGAGTTATATATTTCCCCGCGCTACCTTGCGAATATCGAGAACAAGGGACAACAGCCGAGTTTACAGGTATTCTATGACCTTGTAACCCGGTATCATATTTCGGTAGATCAATTTTTCTTCCCGAACAGCAATGCGGAGAAATCCACCGGGCGGCGGCAGCTTGACGCGCTGCTGGACGGTATGAGCGATAAAGGCATACGGATTGTAACCGCAACAGCAAGGGAGATGGAGATAGCGGCTTGCTGCGTTCCATAGGGTCAACTCGGCGCGGTGGGCTTCCTCGTACTTGTCGCGCTTGTTTGTCCAGCCGTTTTGCAGCTTTTT
>OMZY01000036.1 GCA_900315675.1 uncultured Eubacteriales bacterium | reverse complement strand
TCGGCGGCATGGGCGGGTATGAGTAAGCATTGGAAGTGAATTGTGATCGAATCCATACGCTTGAAAAGGTTTGTTTCAATGAATGAATTGCGGGAGGTATGAAGTTGAAAAAGGCATTCTGTGTGATCATCATTTTCGTCATGATTATTTCATCGAGTGCATTTTCGCTTGCTGATTCCTACACCTCGAATCGTCTTTCAGATTTGAAAACATGGATGATGCAAAATCATTATCTGTTTCCGCAGGAAATGGATACTGCGATTGCAGGAATTGATACTGCGGGCGAAGCAAGAAAGCTCGTTGTCATTGATGATCATATGAACGAGGTTCTGTCAGTCCATCTGAATGACTTCGTAGGATCGGATTACGAGTTTGATGGACTGGCAGGCTGTATTGAAGATACGGCCGGAGGCTGGTTTGTTCTGTTTTCACTGAATGAATTATCAGAGGAACCCATGACGGGACTGTATCACCTGGCACCGGACGGCAGCTGCCTGTGGTCTTCCGTGTTTTCGCAGCAGGTGGAGTGGGGCTGGACTCTTTTGGCCGCAGATGGAACCGGCGGAGCTTATTTGGTTCATGCACGGACCGATCATTACGAAGAAGCCTTGATCCGCCATTTTTCTCCCGAAGGGAAAACCACATGGAAGAAAACGCTATCCTTCGACGGCTTGGTCTTCAGTCCCTTTATTGGGAGATCTGCCGGATCAAATATGACTCTGTATGGGACTGCGGTTTCCAACTCAAAAAGGATATTTCAAACTGTTCAGATTGAGTTCAATACACAGGGTGAAATTGTAGCCACTGAAGCCAGAGATTTTGGCAAAGTATCATCAGACTATGCGTCAAAAATCATCTGGAACAGAGGAACCCAAATGCCTTATCTGTTATACATGACTTCCTCACAGCATACAAAGCCTTTGTCTGAATTGCCACTTTGCGCTTTTCCTTCGCTCAATTTGACAGATACTGATGCCTCAGTTCATTGAACGCCTGTTCTCATGGATGAATTTGAAGGCAGAGTTTCGCCAGGCAAACAGTAAAGATACGCAAAGGAGATGAACGCATTGAAAACTAAATTTATCATATTGATCGTATCAGTTATTATCCTTTTCGAGTCAGGGGCATATGCAGAAGAAGTATCTTCCGAAACGAACGAGAGCAGTCTTTTTCATGAAGCATATAGAGAAGCTTCTATTATCCTGGGTCCATTTTATACATGGTCGTTGGAAGAAAAGGCTGATTTCTATAACAAATATGTTTATCATAATGTCGGAACAAGGAGAGGTGTACCAGACGAAAGGCATGTCGATATCGAAGTCATAAAAAAGCTTGCGGTAGATTATCTGTGCTCATTTCTCGATTGTGGAGAGGTTGATTTGCCCGAGTACATCCCCGACGTAGATTTTTGGGTTGAAGTTAATATGCCGGACTTTGACGAACATGAGTACTATACAGTTTGTTTTTTAAATGAAACGAATGACGGCAATTATGAGAATGTATATCAGTTAATGATTTCTGCCTATAGTGGCTCTCTGATCGAGTTGCTGGACATAAGACAGTTAACTACAGAATAGATCTGTAGCCAACTGCACCAAAATTAGAGTGAATGTATGCGTAAAAAATTATCTGGATTAGAGAAGCTCAAATGCTTTATTTGTGTTACATGACTACGTCACAGCAAACAAAGCCTATGTCTGAATTGCCACTATGTGCTTTCCCGTCACTCAATTTGACAGATGCTGACGCCTCAGTTAAATGAACGTTGTTCTCATTGATGAATATGAAGATGGCGTTTCGCCAGGTAGACAGAAAAAACACTCAAAGGAGCAAATACACATGAAAGTCAAAGGATTCATTCTCTTGTCTGCCATTCTTATGATCACGATGTGCCTTGCCGTCACGGCTTCGGCGGAAATTTACTTCGTCTCCATCGAGAAGGAGCCTCCGGTCAGATATGAAGATGTCAATTTTGATGGACATCCGGATCTCGTCATGGTTACAGCTTTAGGGGCTTCCAACGCCTATTACGAGTTCTATCTCTGGAATGGCAGCGAATATGAATATGCTGAACACTGGATCGATGATATTATCAACTATGAGTTAGTGGACGGACAATATCTGGTATCAAGGAGTAACGATGGCAATGCGGGTACATTGTTTCATGCGGAGATTTGTGTCTGGGATGGAAATGTCCTAAAGAGCATTCGCACCATGGTGTCAGAAGAGGAAACATCCATTGTATGGGAAGGCAGAATCGGAATCCAAACGACCAATCTTGACCGGCTGCACGTTACTGTATGGGAAGCAGAAAGTCTTGCAGGTGGGGCAACGGTATTGTGGGAGAAAACATATGAACCCTTCCCTGAAAACCAGGCTGCCCTTGATGAGATGGAAGCGCATCTGTGGGATGGACTCAGGAAGTAAGTAATAGCCTATATGGAATTGTTCCCGCAAGATATGTAAAAAGCTTCCCGCCAAATGGACAGCGAAATATCGGGAAACACGAACAAAAAAACTCAGGCAGCTGACATAGGCTGCCTGAGTTTTTCTTTGGAGAAAGCATGACAAATAGCCGGTTTGGTAAGGATATAGCTCATGCCCGGATATACTTCTGCTTGCTGCTGTTGGGCTTATCTGGGATTGTGCGCTTCAGCCTGCCGCTTTCCAGCAGAGGAAGAAGGACCTTATTTCGGAAATAATCTCTGGAAACTATTTCACAGAAGGCCTGCATCTCAGCCCTGGTTCTGGGTTCAGTGCAATATTGCAGCAGCGCATTGAGCTTTGTGATATCAAGCTTTACAGAAATTGCGGCATTCTCGACTTGACCACTTGGCCACCTGACTTGACCACTTGCGTACTTGCCACAGGTGAAGTCCCCGGCCCAACCTTTGTCATGAAACCCAAATAGAGTAGGATGACAATCTCATTTCGCTCAACGTATGATTTAAGATCCGTAATGAATTGTCAGATCATTTTCCCAGTATGTATTTGCTTCCTCTGCCCTTGCCAACCAGGGTGACACCGTCTATTTCCATTTCTGCCATCAGCTTTCTGACTTGCTGCGCTGTCCGTCCGGTGATCTGGCGGATTTCCTGGTTGGAGAGAGGCTGGTCTTTTAACAGTGTCAGAATCTGTGTTTTCAGCGAGCCTTCTTCTGCCTGCTCTCTTCTGCTATACTGTACATCTTCAGACATCAGTTTGTGGATTTCATTGGAAAGAACATAATAACGTCCCCTGCCTTTTCCTCCCGCAGTCAGGATATGACTATCCACATCCATCTTGTTCAGCGTTTCGGATATCCGCCTGACAGACCTCTGGCAGATTTCTGCGGCTGTCTGAGCAGAGATCTCGCGATGGCGCAACAGATAATTCAGGATGATCAGTTCATCCACTTCGATCCTGATGCCCTTCTCCGAAAGCTGTTTGATCAGCAAGCGGATGGAAGGGACGACCACAGATCCGAGCAGTGTCAGCTCGACATTTTCCCCAGACACCTCATAAATCGGCGTCTCTTTACCCTCCAGGAGCATGGATGAATAAATACGGGGTACGCCAAGATTGCTCCGGTTTACGAGCCTCAGCTTCTCAAATATACTGGCTAGCGCGTTGTTCCTTGATACCGGTGCATGATGCAGAATGTTATTGGGTGTAATGCCGCCAATCAGCTCGCCGGGGCTGCTGATGATCAGTTCATCCGAATACTGCTTGACCATGACCGCACCGGGCACCCGATAATCCCGGTGAACAAAGGCATTCATAATCCCTTCACGGATCGCGATCCTGGGAAACTTTTTGAATTCCGGATGCAGAAAACCAATTTCCAGTGTTGATACGGGATTGTCCGCATCGATATACCTTTCCAGCTCACGCAGAGCAAGGGGAATGGCCTCACTGCCCTCATCTCTGATCGTGTATTCCGTATCGGAAGCCATCTTGCGGAATGCCCATCGATGGCAGGGAACATATTTTTCGATCAGCTGCGGTTTTCCGGTCATCAGCAAGCCTGCTATCGTCAGCTTGCCTTCTTTCAATGCGCCGATCGCCTGCAGCAGGTCTTCGTCACTCATGCTCAGCAATTCCTGCGGGGCGGCTTCTTCAGCCATCATTTCACGAAGCCGTTCCAAAGCGGCGGGAGAATAAGCATCTTTCCAGGTTTCCAAAATGACAGACGCTGTCGCATCGTGATATCCCATGCTCTCCATCATTTCACGGCGGCGTGAACCGGTCAAAGGCTTATTTTCTTTGCCGACACGGATCCAGCCGGCCCCGTCGCTTGTCGTGTAGGGCGGCATGCCGGGGAAAACCTGAATAGCCAGCAGCCTTCCGGTTCCATTATCGGTGGAGATCTCCTGAACCTTGACCGTGATGTGAGGCTCAGTCTGGTCATAAATGCTTTTCTGAACACCCAAAGGATCTACGCCACGCGGTATGCCCAGGACGGCTCTTTCGCATCCTTTTACTCGTTCCCTTACGCCAACAATCACCAGGCCTTCTCCTGCGTTGGCAAAGCTGACCACCGCGCGGACAAGGATCTTCATCATTTCTTTGAAATTGTCTTCCCACTGCTTAAAATCCAGCTCCTGGCCTTCCAGGTCATCAGCGATATGGTCTTCCAATTGCTCCAGCAGAGCAGGGATCTCGCTAATCTGAATCATGGTTTCTCTCCTTCAGTATTGTTCCAATATGCATTTTAAATCAATAATCCAAAACTGTCAATCTCAATTGCACTTATTATTGATTTATTTGGGGCAGAAATGCATTTCTCCGCAGGTAACAAAAAGCCGCCTCCGGAGAGACGGCCAAGTGGGGAATGATTACGCATAGATCAGTTCATTGAGAATCATTTCGTCCGCTCGCTGCCGGATGCTATTCATGCATCCGACCCAAGTCAATTGATCTCGTGCTTTCAGTTCCTCAGTGATGCCTTCTGCGTCTGCCATTTGGCGGATCATTCGCTCCATTCTGTCGGAGCAGCATGCATTGATTTCTGCCAGGTGATCGTACAACTTGCCGGAGAGGAGGAGCTGCGTATACAGGCCGGGATGATGCTCCTCCAGATATGTCTTACGCATCCTGCCATATCGGCCAATACCCTGTCGGGGAGTTTCAGGATATTCAACATCAGGGAAATAGTAGTCTCCGTGGAGAGTATAATGAATGCCGTTTTCTACGATTACCTTTTTCAGCTGTGTCATGGTGATGACCTCCTTCGTTACGATTGGTGATCGGTTTGCTTGTTTCTGGCCTCTTCAGCAGCGTGCCTCAGCAGATCATCTCCGGATCTTGGTTCCACCCCAATTTCCACCCCAAACAGGGTTTACTCAGAGTGTATGATATTGATCGATTTTGTCTGATTTGAATCCAATATTGTCCCGGATTATACAAAAAGACGCATCATTTACAGCCGTCTCCGACTTCAAGTCCTGTTTCCCGCAAAAAGGAGTTTCTGAGAAATCAGAAGCTCTTTTTCTTATATTCATGTATAATGAAAGCAGACAGAAAACGTCTTCCGTATGCTTCTGAAAGAAA
This sequence comes from uncultured Eubacteriales bacterium, assembly GCA_900315675.1. GTDB lineage: Bacteria > Bacillota > Clostridia > Christensenellales > Aristaeellaceae > Aristaeella. Next base: position 11,861 of record OMZY01000036.1, on the reverse strand, counting down.
ACCGGTTGTTCTATCGTCTATATGATTGAGGGTATCATTGAAATCAAGCATAAAAGGATCGATTTGTATATGAAAAAGAGGATCTCGCTGATCATTGCTTTTCTTCTGTCGGTTCTGTCTGTCTGCGCGGCCATAGCTGATACGAAAGCGCCGGTTTTGCCTGATGGCGATCTGAAAGTTATGGACGTCAGGCTTAAACCCGATCAGGTATGGGAGGTATATACCGGCCCTGGCCCGGAATATGCTGTGGCCAACAACGGCAAGGCCCGGGTGAGCACCAGGGATTGGGTGCAGGTGCTGGGCGGCGAAGACGGGGGAAGGATTCTGGTGCAATACGCGATCAGCAAAGAACGGATGCGGATTGGCTGGATTGACGCGGACGCCCTCTATGAGAAAGACCGTACCTATGAAATATGCTATGCGCCGGGAGAAAGCTATCTTTGGCGGCCCTGCCATCTGGACAGGGCATGCTCATTAACGGATGATCCGCTGCTCAGCCAAACGCCTGTGGCGGATCTGCCTGCCCGGACGAAAGCCAGCTATCTCTGCCGTATGGGCAATTGGGCTATGCTCGATGTGGAAACCGGTAAAGGGCGCACGCGGGGATTTGTTCCAGTAAATGCGATCGTACAGGATGAAATTGATCTGAATCAAAACCCCAATTTCACTGACGCGGCGGCGCTGCTGGAACGGGCGGGTATTGCGGCTGCACCCCGGGGCATCAAGGGAAACACCATCTATTTCGACCTGCAAAACGGCGGCACATTCTGGTATTACTATTATGGACAGGATTACAACGCCGTGCTGACACCGCTGGAGTTTAACTGTAAGCTGGAACACGCGACAGATGAGGATGCGGGGAAATACCTGACAGAAGCGCTGACCATGCTCTCTCAGGTTGATGACGGTATCATTGACAATGCTTCGACCTATCCTTGGGCGGATGTGGAGAAGGCCCGTGAAACCACTGTCAGCAACGGACTGCTCTTCCAGGAATATCTGGGTGAACAGGGCCTTCGGGTACTGCTGAACCAACTGGCGGCACATGATGGGAACGACCGGGTCAACAGCCTGAGGGCACAGCTGGCTTCCCGGCTGCTGGGCGTAAAAGACAATACCAATGTGGACCCGGCTGAAGGATGCGCATGGTATGACGCGCTGAAAATAGCACGACAGAATATTCTCCAGCCGGCGGACGCCGGAGTATATGTGCAGGATCCTGTCCTGCGGGCTGCGACACAGCTTCTGATCGATTATTATGGCGCAGAATACGCCGGATATCCCGGCAGCCCGGAGGTGGATACCTCAAAATGCGTTACGGTAGTGGCGCTGGGCGAGTGCGCCCGGGAACAGAAAGGGAATCAGGTGACACTGTGGGTAAACGGCGGCCATGAACTGATTGCACTGTACAACGATCGGGAAATCAAACTGAGTTCGGGCTCCTGGTATCCGCTGCGGCTGACCATGGAGCAGCAAACGGATGGAACCTGGCATATGATTGAGCTAACAGAACCGGAAGACGGCGATTATTACGAATCCAGCATTCTGCGGATGTGCAATGGGGATCGGAAACTGGCAGAGAAAATGTATACAAAACCTTTCCCCATGGAAGAAGCGGTTCAGAAGGTGCTGGCGTCCCAGGGCTATCCGGACGCGGTACGGATTGACCGCTGATACAAAAGAATGAACATAGGACTGATTCAGGTCCGGTTTCCCGCATGCAGAGCTCCTGGGGGATCAGGAGCTCTTTTCTTATGCTTCAGCAAAAAAGCAGACAGGGAAATGATCCCTGTCTGCCGGAGATGTTCTTATATTCCATTACAGTTCAATCTCCGCGGCAACCCGCTCGTCCAGGCAGGAGCCGCCGGTGTATACCATGTATTTACCGGGTTCCACCGCCTTCTTCCCGGCCTTTTCCATATAGATCTCCAGGTCGCAGGGGTTGACAGAGAAGACCGCTTCCGCGCTTTCCCCAGGCGCGAGGCTGTGAAGCCGTTCAAAGACGATGAGCCGGCGCAGCGGATACAGATCATTTATGCTGCCTCAGGTATATTGATAACACAACCAGGATGAACAGAGGGCGGATAGAATGCTGTTGATCGCAGAACGGATTTCAGCTATGATAATCCGGAAAAAAGGTTTGCATATGGAGACTATGAATCATGATCCAGGATATTGAACCATCCAGGCTAGATAACGCATTTAAGCCGGAAACTCCTGAAACAAAGGATTCCGTTCTGCTTTTTGACGGGGACGGGAGAATCCTTGTCAGTATACAGGACGGAGGGATTCGCTTTACCACCGGAAAAGACGTTCCGGCGGACGGTACGGTTTATCTGTTTTCGGTGGACGGAGACAGGTATTTCTGCGCACTGCCACCCGCAGAGACAACACTTCCGGGATTTGAATTCAGGTCGGTGCGGGAACTGCGGGATGCCGGCAGCGGAAAAGAACTTTTTGCCGCTTTTACCGCATACCACCTGTGGAGGTGGTATGCCGACAACCGCCGGTGCGGACGGTGCGGCGGGGAGAACAGATGTCATTCCGCGGAACGGGCGCTGCAGTGCAGCTGCTGCGGACACGTGATTTATCCGAGGATCAATCCGGCGGTCATTGTCGGCGTTATCAAAGGCGACAGCCTGCTGATCACCCGATACCGGAAAGGTTATGCGCATAACGCGCTGGTTGCCGGCTTTACAGAGATCGGCGAGACGCTGGAGCAGACCGTGCAGCGGGAAGTCATGGAAGAAACCGGCGTCAGAGTGCATAACATCCGGTATTACAAGTCCCAGCCCTGGGGAATGGCACAGGACCTGCTGATGGGCTTTTACTGTGACGCAGACGAGGAGTCAGTGATCCGGATGGATCCGAATGAACTGAAATATGCAGAATGGGTAAAGCGGGAGGAGATCGTCCTGCAGCCGAACAACCTGAGCCTCACCAACGAGATGATGAGGATGTTTAAAGAAGGGAAAAGGGTATAGAGCCAACGGTTGAGTTTAAGAAATTCACGGATTTCCCTCGGGGAACGCTCTATGATATTCTCGCAGACGCTTATTCCTACGATGAAAGGAACCGGCAGATCTGGGATGAGAACTGGAAAGAGACGGATGACTTCTTTTATGACAATCCGGAAATCGCCGACAAATACAGCCTGGTTACCTACCTGGACGGAGAGCCGATCGGGTTTGTGACCTGGGATCCGCGGCACAGGCCGGATTACGTCGAGATCGGTCATAACGGCATCCGGGAACAATACAAGCGCCGGGGGTACGGACACATGCAGCTGGAAGAGGCCCTGCGCAGGATCCGGGAGTATGAAGGGCTGAAGCGGATTATTGTCTGTACCAACAGCAACCTGGCCGCCCCGAGGAATTATGAATCGGCCGGCTTCGTTCTATATAACAGGAAGCCCAATAAGACGGAAAGCGCATATACAGGGGATTATCTTTACTATGAAATCATTCTGTAAGAGGAAAAACCTGACGGCATGAATAAAGAACTGATCAGAGATACCTATTTATCCCGAAATAAAGTCAAAACGCTGAAGCATGCGGAAGAAGTGGCGGAGACGGCAGTCTGGCTGGCGGAGATTCATCACCTGGATGCGGAGAAAGCCAGGACAGCTGCGCTGCTGCATGATATCAGCGCGGTGATGACGCCTCAGGAAATGTATGAGACGGCCGTGGAACGCGGAATGCCGATCGATCCGGCGGAAGAGAAATATCATTTTCTCCTGCACCAAAGGATGTCCAGAATCATTGCGGAGGAGCAGTTCGGCATAGCGGACGATGATATCCTGAGTGCCGTTGAATGCCACACGACCCTGAAGGAAAATGCCGGTCCGTATGACCAGCTTGTCTTTATCGCGGACAAGATTTCCTGGGACCAGGAGGGAGTTCCGCCTTACTATGATGAACTGAGGGAAAAAGCCGCGGAATCACTGGAGGAAGCCTGCTTCTTTTATATCGATTATCAGTTTACAAACGGATTGCTGCTCATGCCGCATAAGTGGATTACTGAGGCTTATGAGGAACTAAAGAACAAACGGGAACGGATGATTGAAGACCCGAATGCACAGATGATATAATGGATTCATCTCGGAACACGGATAAAAGCGCACAGAAGCAGAAAGGAACGCAGCATGGATACGGACAGCAGTACGAATACGACCGGCATCCTGGATTATTTCCGGCAGGCGGGCATGAACCTTTTCAGCGGCATCCTCGTACTTGTGGTGGGCTTCTTTCTTGTACACTGGATCGGCAAGCTGCTCAAGCACAACAAAAAATTCCTGGCCATTGAGCCGACGCTGAGGGGATTCCTGCAAAACCTGGTCAAAATTGCCCTTTCGGTGATTGTGGTTCTTACGGCGGTGAATATCATGGGAATTCCGATGACTTCTGTCGTGACACTGCTGGCTTCCGCAAGCGTGGCTATCGGCCTTGCGCTGCAGGGCGCAGTGGGCAACCTGCTCGGCGGACTGATCCTCCTGATCCTCCGGCCTATCCGGGCAGGGGAGTACGTGAAGATCGGCGACAGCGAAGGTACCGTTAAAACAGTGGGCGCCTACTATACGGAGCTCATCACCGTGGACAACAAACAGCTCTGCCTGCCCAACGGTGCCCTGACCAATACAACGATTGTCAACTTTTCCCGGGAGGGAACGAGACGGCTGGATCTGGAATTCTCTGTTGATTACAGCAGCGACCTGGACCAGGTGTACCGTGTGCTGAATGACCTTGTAGCTCAGGAGACAGTCATTCTTTCGGATCCTGCCCCGCAGATTGTTCTGTCCAAATGCGCGGACAGCAGCATGGACTTTGCGGTCCGGGTCTGGGTTAAAACCGCGGATTACTGGCCGGTGAACTTCCGGCTGCTGGATAAGGGAAAGCGGGCGCTGGACGCCGCAGGCATAACCATTCCGTTTCCCCAGATGGACGTGCATGTCAAATCCTGATCTGATTCCGCATACGAAGCTCCCGAAAACGGGAGCTTTTTTATCGGGTGAAAGCGGCGTGCCGAAGACTGTTGACAGGAATGGCGGCTTTCCGTAAAATGAAAACAGATGTCTGAAATGTACACACAGACTGAAAAACAGAAAAGGAGAATGTAAAAATGGACATGAACCGCCGTGAATTTTTGCGTACCGCCGGAAAAGCCGCACTGGGTGCGGTCGCAGTCAGCAGCCTGCCGCTGCCTGTAGTGGCGGAAGGGAAGGAAACTCCCGTATGGCCCTGGAAATATGTGCCGCTGGACAAGGATGAGCTGCTGAAGCGCTGCTATGAAAAGTTCTATGAATACGGAGGCTGCGGCGGCGGATGCTTTGGCGGCATCATCGACATTATGAGCGAAGTGACCGGTTATCCCTACAACGAAATCACGCCCGGCCGCGTATGTGCCCTGATGGGCGGAGGTTTCGGCGCTGGTACGCTCTGCGGATCCCTGGCGGGCGCCCTAATGTTTGTCGGCCTGGTCTGCGAGCCGCAGGACGCAGCCACCGTACGCGACCAGCTTTTTGCCTGGTACCGGGAGCACAGCTTTCCGCAGTATCAGCCGGAATTTGAGTCCATCACCACCGTGGCGCACTCCATCAACTGTGTTGATTCCGTGGGCACCTATATGGCGGCGACCGGATACAAGATGGCGGACCCGGAGCGCAAGGCACGCTGTGCATCCGTGACGGCTGAAGTGGCCGTAAAGGCGATTTCCCTGCTGAACGTTCTGTACGGCTATGAAGAACCTGAACCTGAAGAGAAAGCCGCTCCCGCGGAGGAGACACTGGCTGCCAACGAATACATCGGCACCGGCGTCAGCGAGATCGGCGGAGAGGTCAAGGTAAAGGTTACCATGGACGGGGATAAGATCGCGAAGATTGAGGTGCTGAGCCACAACGAAACCGCCGGCGTCAGCGATCCGGCCTTTGCGGCCATTCCTGACGCGATCATCGCGGCCAATTCCACCGAGATTGACGCGGTAACCGGCGCAACCAAAACCAGCGAGGCACTGATTGCCGCGGTGAACGACGCGCTTGCACAGATCCAAAAGTAATCTCCTGCCGCAAACGGGGCGGTGAAGGACCAGCCGGAGGCCTGGCGGACAGGCCTCCGGATTCCTTTTGGCGAAGCGGCTGATGAAAACAGGGTGATGATCCCGCAGGCATGTGATATAATCGAATCAATTCCAGACAGGGGATCAAGAGATGAAATACACGCTGCAGGTTTTTACGGGATCATGGCACGACGCCCATGAACAGCCGGAGAAAATCCTCGGGAGAATTACAGAAATCAGCCGCCGGATTCCGGTGGAACGGGTGATTGTCGGCTGGAACACGGATCCGTCCCTGTACAGAACACTTGGCCACGGACTTCGCCGGGCGGGAATTCAGATGCTGCTCTGGCTTCCGGTGTTTACTGAAGTACGGGAAGCGGCCGAAACGGAAGAGGCGCTGGATCTTGCCGGACAGCGGATTGTTCCGCCCGGAAAGCAGGCGGAAGAGGCCTTTGCCTTTGACTGTCCCTCCTCCCGCAGAAATCTGCAGGCTGTTAAGGCACTGTTTGAAAAGTATTTTTCGGACTGCGGTTTTGACGGGGTTTTCCTGGACAGGATCCGGACCCAGTCCTTTGCTGCCGGCGTATCCGGAGTGCTGAGCTGCGGGTGCGCAAGGTGCAGGGAGATGTTCCGGAAAAAGGGTGTGGATACGGAGACTGTTCTGAAACGGTACCGGCAGCAAAAGGATACTTTTTTCGATCTGGCCGACTATCCCATGGACGGGCGGTTTACGCTGAAGGATCCCCTGGCACAGCGCTTTTTTGAAGCCAAGGAAGAGATTGTTGCGGAAGCGGCCGCGGAGCTTTGCCGGTATTTTAAGGAGAAGGACCTGATTGTGGGCCTAGATCTTTTCGCTCCGCTTGTCAGCCGGTTTGTGGGCCAGAATTATACGAAGATTACAGAGTACGCGGATTTTATTAAGCCCATGCTGTACAGGCGGACGGAGGCGCCGGCCGGGATCGGGTATGAATATGTGCTCTTTGAACAGTATGCGCCCGGCGCGCAGGGCCGGATCAGGCTGACAGCAGGCAGGGAATTGCTGGATTCCCAGCTGGAAGCGGTACGGAGCGCATCCTGCGAGGTGTATCCGGGTATTGAACTGAATTACCATAAGAATCTGGTCCGGACAGACGCGGATTATGTTACGGATTCGCTGAAAGCGATCCGGGAACACGGGTTTGCGGGCGCAGCTTTATGCTGGAATATCATGGAAGTTCCGGATGCACATATTGACGCCGCTGCGGCGCTTGAATGAAATGCCGGACAGGTATAAAATGGGAAGAACAGGAAACGATGACCGCGATGTACAGCAACGGAAAGATGCCGTGAAAAGGCGGGAGGAGAAGAAATTGAAACCATATCTTGAGGACAAGGAAGCCGTACTGGCAGAAGTAGGTTCCTCCATGGAAGGACTGACCGACGAAGAAGCCGCTGCACGGCTTGCCCGGGACGGACACAACAAGCTGAAGGAAGGCGAAAAGGAAAGCCTGCTCCGGAAGTTCCTCGGGGAACTGAAGGATCCCATGACTATCGTACTGATCATCGCGGCGGTGGTAAGCGCCATCACGGCATTGTATGCCGGTGAGAGCCTGACCGATACCATTATCATCCTGGCGGTGGTTGTGATCAACGCCTGCCTGGGTGTTTACCAGGAGAGTAAAGCGGAAGCCGCGATTGAGGCATTGCAGCAGGTGGCGGCTGCCACAGCAAAGGTGATCCGCGGCGGGCACCTGAAAACCATCCACGCGGATGAAGTGGTCCGGGGTGATTTGCTGATCCTGGAGGCCGGAGACTCTGTGCCCGCGGACGCCCGGATTGTGGAATGCGCATCCATGAAGACGCAGGAAGCAGCCCTGACAGGTGAATCCACGGACGTGGAGAAGCAGAGCGAGGCGCTGACAGCCGCTGAGAACGGAGAGGTTTCCCTGGGCGACCGGAAGAACATGGTGTACATGGGCTCCATCGTTACCTACGGACGGGGACACGCTGTTGTTACCGGCACCGGAATGGATACGGAAATGGGCGCCATTGCCGACGCCCTGACCAACGCGAAGGATGAAGAGACACCCCTGCAGATCAAACTGAAGGAGCTGTCCCGGAAACTGTCCGCCATGATCCTGGTGATCTGCGCGTTTGTGTTTATTGTGAACCTGGTACGCAACGGCGGAAAAGCCGTCCTGGACACCTTCATGATTGCGGTTTCCCTGGCCGTGGCGGCCATTCCGGAAGGCCTGAGCGCAGTGGTAACGGTGCTGCTTTCCATCGGCGTGACCAAGATGAGCAAGAACCATGCCATTATCCGGAAACTGACGGCTGTGGAGACCCTGGGCTGCACCCAGATTATCTGCTCGGACAAAACCGGCACGCTGACCCAGAATAGGATGACTGTGGTCCGGAAGGTGACCGCGGATGAGAAGCTGCTGATGACCGCGATGGCTCTGTGCTCTGACGCGGAGCTGGAAGAGGGCGAAGCGGTCGGGGAAGCGACAGAATGCGCCCTGGTCAATGACGCCAACAAAAACGGCCTGCCGAAAGAGGAACTGGCCGCGGATCTGCCGCGGGTGGACGAGGCGCCCTTTGACTCCCTGCGCAAAATGATGACCACCCTGCACAGGGCGGGAGCCGGCCACGGATTCATCCAGTTTACCAAGGGCGCGCCGGACGAGGTGCTGAGGCGCTGCACAAAAATCTGGCAGGGTAACCAGGCGGTTCCGATGACCAAAGAGCAGCGGGAGCAGATCCTTGCCGAGAATAAAGAAATGGCGGACCAGGCCCTGCGTGTGCTGGGTGCCGCCCAGCGGATCTATGACGAACGGCCTGCTTCCAATGCGCCGGAAGAGCTGGAACAGGACATGACCTGGATCGGTATGTGCGGCATGATTGACCCGATCCGTCCCGAAGTGAAGGACGCCATTGAAAAGTGCCGCAGCGCCGGAATCCGGCCGATTATGATCACCGGCGACCATAAGGATACAGCGACAGCCATTGCCCGGGAACTGGGCATCCTGAAGCCTGGCCAGATGGCCATCACCGGCGCGGAACTGGACGCGATCCCGGATGAAGTGTTTGCACATGACGTGCGGCGGTATTCCGTCTATGCCCGGGTTCAGCCGGAAAACAAAGTGCGTATTGTAAACGCCTGGCAGGCGTTGGGCATGGTAACGGCCATGACCGGGGACGGCGTCAACGACGCCCCCTCCATCAAGAGCGCGGACATCGGCGTGGGCATGGGCATTACCGGTACCGACGTGACCAAGTCTGTGGCGGATATGATCCTGACGGATGATAACTTTGCCACGATCGTTTCCGCAGTGGGTGAAGGCCGCCGCATCTATGACAATATCCGCAAGGCCATTCAGTTCCTGCTTTCCGCCAACCTGGCGGAGGTGCTGGCAGTGTTCTCGGCCACGCTGATGGGCTTCACCATCCTGAAACCGGTACACATCCTGTGGATCAACCTGATTACCGATACCCTGCCAGCCATTGCCCTGGGCATGGAGGACGCGGAAAAAGACGTGATGCAGCGCCCGCCGCGGCAGCGGAAGGAAAGCATTTTTGCCGACGGCCTGGGATTCGGCATCGCGTTCCAGGGATTTGTGATTGCCGCACTGACGGTCCTCAGCTACTTTGTCGGACTGCGGATGGAAACCGGATCCTGGGGATTCGCAGAATCTCCGACAGGCATGACGATGGCGTTTCTGACGCTGAGCATGGTGGAAATATTCCATTCCTTCAATATGCGCAGCCGCAGTTCGTCCCTCTTCAGCATCAGGAAGCAGAACAAGTGGCTGTGGGGAACGCTGGCCTTCTCCCTGCTGATCACGGCAGCTGTGATTTTCGTTCCGTTCCTGAACCGTGCGTTCTCCTTTACCCCGATTACCCTGACGGAGTATGTGACGGCCATGGGACTGGCACTGATTATCATCCTGATTGTGGAAATTGAGAAGGCCATTCACCGCCGGCTCCATCCGGCCGGGAATAAAGAAAAATCCTGACGAACTGAAAGTTTATGCTTGACACGGGTCTTTTCCCTGTAGTATAGTCAGTCCAATATTTTCAGGAAAGGAGCAATTCTCTGTGAAGCGGTACGTATGTGAACTGCATAGTGTTGTCGTCGCGAACGTTGAATGGCAGGTCCGCGTCTATTTTACGTACCATGAAAAGCTGATCAGAGAAGAGTAGCTCCGGCATACCCGGAACAGATTTCGAAGCCGCTTATCTCTGACAGATAAGCGGCTTTTTGTTATTGCAGGAGGAATGAACCATGAGGTTTGCAGAGAAAACCATTACCCTGAAGGACGGCAGGACCTGTATCCTGAAACCGGCAACCCCTGACCTGGCAGAGGAACTGATCCGGTTCCTGAAGCAGATTGCCGCGGAAACGCCGTTTCTGACGCGCTATCCGGACGAGGTGGATAAAAAGGCGGAGGAGGAAGCGGAATTCCTGAACCGGACGCTGGAGAATCCGGCGGCGGCCATGCTGGCGGCCACCGTGGACGGAAAACTCGCCGGGAACTGCTCCTTCTTCGGAATGGGCGCCAGGCGGAAGAATCGTCACCGCTGCTCGATGGGCATTGCCCTGTATGAGAAATACTGGGGGCTGGGAATCGGGACTGCCATGATCGGATACCTGTCAGAACTTGCGAAGCAGGCGGGGCTTGAGCAGATGGAACTGATTGTGGTGGCGGACAATGAGCGGGCAAAAGCGCTGTACCGCAAAAGCGGATTCATTGAATACGGCAGGCTGCCTCACGGGATGCTGTTTGACGACGGAAGCTATCACGATGAAATCCTGATGTATAAAACGCTGTAAAAGAATATTCAGTAAGAAAAAGGGTGATGAGAATGAATTACCTGGATGAATTCTACAACACCATTGATGAAGAAAAACGGCTCCTTTCCCGGCACGGGCAGGTGGAATACCTGACGACCATGAAATACATCAAGGAATGCCTTGAAGGAGCGGCCGATCCCTCCATCCTGGAGGTCGGGGCGGGAACGGGTCGGTACAGCGTTACCCTGGCAAAGGAGGATTACCGGGTGACGGCAGTGGAACTGGTTGCCCACAACCTGGAAGTGCTGAAGTCCAAACTGGACGGCACGGAACCGATCCGGGCCATGCAGGGGAATGTGCTGGATTTGTCCTTCCTGCCGGACAACGCTTATGACCTGACCATGCTGCTGGGACCGATATATCACCTGTATACCCGGGAGGACAAGCTCCGGGCCTTGCGGGGAGCGGTCCGGGTGACAAAGCCCGGCGGATACATCCTGGCCGCCTACTGTATGAACGAGCCGACGGTGATCAGCTACGCGTTCGGATCAAAACATGTGCAGGACCTGCTGGAACGGAATATGCTTTCGCCGGACTGGCACCTGGGCAGCGATCCGGCAGAGGTGTTTGACCTGATCCGGACAGAGGAAATCGCATCCCTGGACGCTGAGATCCCCGTGGAACGGGTGAAACTGATTGCCACGGACGGGGCGACCAATTACCAGTGGACAATGGTTGACGAAATGGACGACGAGACCTTCAGGAAATGGATGAAATACCACTTTGCCATCTGCGAACGGCAGGACCTGATCGGCGCTTCCCATCATACGCTGGACATCCTCCGGAAAAAACAGGCCGAAGGATTGCAACCTGCTGAAGGGATCTTTATAATCGGTACAGAAAGACAAACAGCAAAGCTGACAGAACAGCAGGAGGAAAAAGTTTGAAACATTCAATTAACGGACAGCCGGAAAGAAGTGTAAAGCAAACAGACCATCACAAGGATGGCCACGCAAGTTAGTTCAGATCAGGCAGG
>OMZY01000001.1 GCA_900315675.1 uncultured Eubacteriales bacterium | reverse complement strand
TCTCCAAAGAAAACCTCTGGCAGCCTTTGTTGGTTACCAGAGATTTCTTGTTCCCATCCTGTTTTTTATTTCACTGTCCACTTGACGGGAAGCGGTTCAATTATCACGGTGCGTTTTGATTGTACGGTTCATTACAGGGTGTCGGAGAGGGTGGCGGCCATAACCGCCTTGATGGTATGCATGCGGTTTTCTGCTTCGTCGAAGACGATGGAGGCAGGGGACTCGAAGACTTCATCTGTGACTTCCATGCAGTCGATGCCGAACTTCTCAAAGATGGTGCGGCCGATGGTGGTGTTGAGGTCGTGGAAGGAAGGCAGGCAGTGCATGAAAACGCACTGGGGACCGGCTTTCTTCATAACAGCGGAAGTGACGCGGTAGGGCATGAGGTCATGGATGCGTTCTTCCCAGACGCTGTCAGGTTCACCCATGGAGACCCAGACATCGGTGTAGATGACCTGGGCACCGGTGACTGCCTTATCCACATCGTCCTCAAACTCCAGCACAGCGCCGGTCTCAGCGGCGATCTTGTTGCAGGTTTCAATCAGATCAGAAGCGGGATGATACTTCTTCGGCGCGCAGGCAACAAAATGCATGCCCATCTTGGCGCAGCCCACCATGAGGGAATTGCCCATGTTGTAGCGGGCGTCGCCCATGTAGACCAGCTTGACACCCTTCAGGGAACCGAAATGTTCCCGGATGGTGAGGAAGTCAGCCAGAATCTGTGTGGGATGGAATTCATTGGTCAGTCCGTTCCAGACAGGGACGCCGGAGAACCTGGCAAGATCTTCGACAATGGACTGGCCGTAGCCGCGATATTCAATACCGTCATACATCCGGCCCAGAACGCGGGCGGTATCGGCGGTGCTTTCCTTTTTGCCGATCTGGCTTCCGGAGGGATCCAGATAAGTGCAGTTCATGCCCAGATCATAGGCAGCCACTTCGAAGGAGCAGCGGGTACGGGTGCTGGTCTTTTCAAAGATCAGGGCAGCATTTTTGCCGGCGCAGCAGGCATGCGGAATACCGGCTTTCTTTTTCGCCTTCAGATCAGCAGCCAGATCAAGAAGATAATTGATTTCTTCCGGAGAGAAATCAAGAAGTTTCAAAAAGCTTTTACCTTTCAGGGAACCCATTTCAATCACCTCAAAACGATATAGAAGAATATGAATAGTATAAAGGAAAAAGGTGGGAAAAACAATTTCAATTCAGAATTCAGAATTCAGAAATCAGAATTAATACTGAACAAAAACAGAATATCATACAGGATTCAAAAATAACACTGTACTGCTGATATACAGAGAGTGATATATCCGGTTTAGAACAGAGAAAATAGCATAAAACTGAACAAGAATATTATACTGTGTAAAGTAAAGCACAAAATTATGTATTTACAAGCACAATAAAATTGTGCTATAATGTGTTCAGTACAAAGAAAAGGGGAGAAGTATATGGCCAGAAGCGATCAGAACGGAATGACGAATAACGCCGGGATTGCTTACGGAGATCTGATCCGCCGTCAGCGCAAGGCCAAGAAGATGAACCAGGAGGAACTGGGCGCCCTGGTGAAGGTGGGGAAGAACGCCGTCGGTGCCTGGGAAGCCGGAAGAAGCCGTCCGGATGTGGGCAGCGTACCGGTGATCTGTGACGCGCTTGATCTTTCCCTGGAAGAGTTCTTCGGCTATCCGGACAGAAGCGGGGAATTCGGCGCTGACCTGACCGGTATCCTTCCGGAAGAACGGGCAGCCCTGCTGCGGAAGTATTCCTCCCTGAACCCCTATAACCGCCAGGTGGTTATGAAGCAGATGGATATGCTCTACGGCATGCAGGAGGTTGTACCGATACCGCGGAAGATTATCCGCCTGTTCCGGAACGAGCTGGCCGCATCCGCCGGTCCCGGCGAAACGCTGGAAGCCGCCAGAGGCGAAGAGGTGTACCTGTTCGCTGACAGCGTGACCGAAATGGCGGATGAAATTATCCGGGTCAACGGTAACAGTATGGAGCCCACCTTCGCGGACGGGGACATGGTGCTGGTGAAGCATACCGGAAGCGTCCGGGAAGGGGAGATCGGCGTCTTTATCTGCGGGGATACCGGTTATATCAAGGAATACAGGAAGGACGGGCTGCACAGCCACAATCCGGCATATGCACCGCTTACCTTCAGTGAGAACGAACCGGTTCACTGCGTCGGTAAGGTAATCGGTAAAGTGATGGCGAACGCCTGGGCGGATGACGAAAGCGTCCGTGCCTGGCAGGAATATGAGCGGAAAGAGAGATGAACATGACGATGTCCAGAGCCAGAAATCCTGAAAAACGTATACAGATTATGGAGTATATTATCAACTTTGCCACTGAACAGGGCAGGCAGCCTTCGGTCCGGGAGATCGGTATGGCCGCCGGACTGCAGTCTACTTCCACAACAGCCGGATATCTGCGCCGGATGGTGAATGAAGGCCTGCTTGCACAGGGAGGACAGGCGAGAAGAAACTATTTTGTCACCCACAACGCCGCTGAAATACTGAGAAGCGCAGGGTAAGACATCGCGAAGCGATGTCAATGAACAATTAAGAATGAACAATGATGGAAGTGGACACCGGGGACTGATATGTACCCAGTGTCCACTTTTAGGATTTGGCTTTAAACTGATGGCCGCAGCGGACGCAGGTGATGTCGCGTTCACCGGAACCGCGCTTCATGCGCAGGAGGACCTTGCAGTTGGGACACTTGAAGTATTTATAGTCCTTGCTGTTCTTCATCCGCTTGACGAACTGGCTGGACTTGAGCTTCCAGTTGGAGGTCAGTTCGATATACTTCCGGTTTTCGGCGATACGCTTATCGTTATTGCGGGAGAACATACGGAAGACGGTCCAGACATAGGACGCAAAACCGACAAGGGAAAACAGACCGATGCCTGTAAAACTGCCCAGAAGAGAGCAGGCGAGACCGGCCAGCAAAGTAAACATGCCCAGGTTATCGGGACCGTGACGGCCGATCATAAAACGGGCAAGGGACTCACGGAGACGCTGGAGAAAATTCATGGGTAAAAGCTCCTTTCGGAAATGGATTGCCGCTCATGCGGTAAAATAACTGAAAACTTAAAACTTAAGAATGAATAATGAATAATGGTGGTGAAAACAGCACAGGATGCTGTTTTTCTGAATTTTTGCTGTGTATATTAGTCAGCAGAACAAACCATAACGGCCACACCCGCCGAGGCAGCAATTGCAGAACATATTGGCCACAAAGCAGGAGAGGCAGGGATTGCCGCAGATGGCGGAACGGAAATCATAACCGCTGCTGCGGGCCTGGCGATATGCCTGGCGGCCGGCCTCAATGGAATTCAGCAGGGACTGGAAATCCGGATCATTGGGGGACATCCGCACGGCTGTGCGGGCATGATCCAGGGCTGAAATCCGGTTGCCGAGTCCCATATCCGCCCGGGCATAAAGGGCATGCCAGTCAGCGTCATGATTGGGAACCCGGTTCAGCAGGGAAATCGCGTCATGATAACGGTTGGCCAGGACGTGATTCTCCGCGGTTTTCAGTTCCGGATTCGCATAGTTTCGGGTGCGGTAACGGGTCTGCTGCTGATAGCCCTGCTGGCCGCCGAAGAAGGCGGAGAAGGGATCAAAGCCGAAACCAAAATCCCCGAAGGGATCCTGCTGCTGACCGCCGCCTCCGTAGCTGTTCTGGCTGTAACTGTCCTGGCTCCCTCCCCAGGCACCGCCGAAGGGATTGTAATAGCCGGAAGCACCGGAAGAGGAACCTGCGGAACCGTAAGGATTCTGATAGGGATCCCTGCCGGTCTTTTTGATCTGCAGTGCACGGGTATAAGCCTCATTGACTTCCCGCATTTTTTCTTCCGCTGCCTTGTCGCCCGGATTCAGGTCCGGGTGATACTTTTTGGCCAGCTTCCGATAGGCGGATTTGATTTCATCCTCGGTTGCGGAGGAAGAAAGCCCCAATACCGCAAATGGATCATTCGGCATGGGCATCCTCCTTTCTTTGTTTCAGTTTCTTTTCGTTGAGCAGCGTATATCGCTGCCATACACCGCTGTACAGGACATTGCGCAGGATATCCAGATCCTGTTCCAGCGGAAGGATCTCAAAGCTGTTTGCTGCTTCAGAAATGAGCAGCTCCAGGGTTTCCCGGCAGAAGTCTTCATAATCCGGACGGTCATGATAACCGTCCAGGGGATTGAACCGTCTTTTCCGATGGTCCGCGTCGTAATCCTCCCAGGCGTCCATCCAGTAGATGAAGCGACCCAGGCTGTTACCGACAGATCGGAGCACAGGCGCCCAGGTATCCTCCGGATCCGGTACAAAGACCGCGCCGAGCATTTCCCCGGAAAGGTTGCAGAGACGATCCGGATCCGGCGCAGCTTTCTTTTCCTCCTGCCAGAGGTCGGAAAGGGCTCTTTCCACCACGATAGACTGGGCGGGCCAGAGGGCGCGGACTTTTTTCGACGCTTTCCGGAAGAGGGCTTCTCCGGTTTTTCCGACCAGGGAATGATCATCCATACGCTGGTCTTCACACTTCCAGAAGAAAAGCAGGGCGTTCATATCCGCGGCGTAATCAATCATGGAAGAGGAGCAGAAAGAATGCTTTTTCAGCGGGTGGATACCGCAGCGGGAATCCTTCTGCACAGTTTCCGGCTCATAGAGCGAAGAGAGAAGCATGGCGAGGAAAGTCATATCATTGCTGAGTGACAGCCGTCCGGACTGGCCGTGGCGCTGCTTCAGGGCATGGCAGACACCGCAGTAAAGAGAGCGGTAACGCAGCCTCTGTTCGTCATTGAGGACGGAAAGCACAGGAGCAATATATCCAAACATGAGGAGCCTCCTCAGGCGTCGTAAGCACCGTCGTCATTCTCTCCTTCGGGAGAGGAGGCGTAGGTGCCGACAGAACGGAGAATGGCGTCCAGATCTTCAGAAGCGGTTTTGATCCGGTATTCATCACTGCCGCGGAGCGCGTCCTCCAGCGCGGCGATGGAACCGTCCAGGCGGGATTTATCATCATCCTTCAGCTTTTTACGGGCACGGCGGGCCTGATTGAGCAGGTTTTCCGCGGCGTCCTTCGCCTGCTGGGATTGCTTGCGCTGTTTATCCTCAGCGGCGTAGCGCTGGGCGTCCCGGATGGCCCGGTCGATCTCCTCCCGGCTCATGTTGCCGGAACCGGAAATGGTGATATCCTGGCTGCGGTTGGTGCCCAGGTCACGGGCGGTGACGTGGACAATACCGTTTGTATCAATGGAGAAGGTGACCTCGATCTGCGGAATGCCCCGGAGCGCACGGCGGATGCCGGTGAGCCGGAACTTGCCGAGGGATTTGTTGGCAGAAGCAATTTCCCGTTCGCCCTGAAGGACGTTAATCTCCACACTGGTCTGGAAATTGGCCGCGGTGGTGAAGACCTGGGAATGCTGACAGGGCAGGGGTGTGTTCCGGTCGATAATCTTCGCGAAGACATCCCCAAGGGTTTCGATCCCCAGAGAAAGCGGGGTCACATCGATGAGGACAATGGAATTGACCGTTCCGGTCAGCACGCCGCCCTGGAGGCAGGCACCCATGGCCACGCACTCATCCGGGTTGATATCCCGGGCAGGCTCCTTGCCGGTGAGCCGACGGACTTCCTCCTGCACAGCGGGAATCCGGGTGGAACCGCCTACGAGCAGAACGCGGCTGAGATCCGAGGTTTTGATCCCGGCGTCCGACATGGCCTGCTGCACAGGACCGCGGGTAGCGGCCACCAGATGAGCTGTCAGGTCATCAAAACGGGCGCGGGTGAGGGTGCACTCCAGATGCATGGGCCCCGAAGCATTCTGGGCCAGGAAAGGCAGGTTTATGACCGTGGATGAGGAGGCGGAAAGCTCTATCTTCGCTTTTTCCGCGGCTTCCGCCAGGCGCTGCATGGCCATAGGATCACCAGAGATGTCCACATGGTGCTCCCTGCGGAATTCCTCCAAAAGCCAGCCGACGATGCATTGGTCAAAGTCATCGCCGCCAAGGTGGTTGTTGCCGGCGGTGGCAAGAACTTCAATGGTATCGCTGTTGATTTCCAGAATACTGACATCAAAGGTGCCGCCGCCCAGGTCATAAACCATGACGCGGCAGGGCATACCCTTATCGAAACCGTAAGCCAGGGCAGCGGAAGTAGGCTCGTTGATAATCCGCAGGACGTTCAGACCGGCAATAAGGCCGGCGTCCTTGGTGGCCTGGCGCTGGGCGTCAGAGAAATAGGCGGGAACGGTGATGACCGCGTCGGTTACCGTTTCGCCGATATAGTTTTCCGCGTCCGATTTCAGCTTCTGCAGAATCATGGCGGAGATTTCCTGAGGCGTATAGCTTTTGCCGTCCACCTGGAAACGCTTATCCGAACCCATATCCCGCTTGACAGAGGAGAAGGTGCGGGAGGCATTGGTGACCGCCTGACGTTTTGCTGCCATACCGACGAGACGTTCGCCGGATTTGGTGAAAGCTACAACGGAAGGAGTGGTGCGTCCGCCTTCCGCATTGGGAATAACGACGGCGCGGCCATTCTCCATAAAAGAAACACAGGAATTGGTAGTACCAAGATCGATGCCAATAGTACGGGACATATGAAACCTCCGGTTTCAATGAATTATCGCTTCGCGATGTGAATTATTGGCTGACGCCAATATGAATTATTTGACTTCGTCAAATATGAATTATTCTGATGCGCAGAATATGAAAGTCACCGGGATGGCAGAGCCATCCATTGCATATAATATAGAAGGAAGTTCAAGGATAAGAGAATGCTATGTGAAAGATTGGTGAAGAAATAATGCTCCATATTGACGGGGAATTGTATACAAATTGTATTTATCCGGCGGCAGTGGTAAGATAAACCGTAAGGAGTGTGAAAACCATGGAAAGACCCAACGCATGGAAAAACTACACGAAGACCGATCTCAAAAAGCTTGAGGAGATCGCAAAGGAATACAAGGCTTTTATTGACGCCGGAAAAACAGAGCGGGAATGCGCCGTATATGCTGTGGACGCGCTGGAAAAAGCCGGGTACGTGAACCTGGAAACCATGATCGGCGGGAAGAAAAAGCTGAAAGCCGGGGACAAGGTATATGTGAACCGGATGGGCAAGGCGATCCTGACCTTCCACATCGGCAAAAAACCGCTGAGCGAAGGCATGAACATCGTGGGCGCCCACATTGACAGCCCGCGGCTGGACCTGAAGCAGAATCCCCTGTACGAAGACAATGATTATGTACTGGCCGATACCCACTACTACGGCGGCGTGAAGAAATACCAGTGGACCGCCAGGGAACTGGCGCTGCATGGCGTGGTAGTGAAGAAAGACGGCACCGTGGTCAATATCTGCATCGGCGAAAAGGACGATGATCCGGTAGTCGGCATCAGCGACCTGCTGATCCACCTGTCCCATGACCAGCTGGACAAGAAGCTGCGGGAAGCCATTACCGGTGAGAACCTGGACATCATGCTGGGCGGGAAACCGCTGAAGGGTGAGGAAAAGGAACCGGTCAAGGCTCAGATCCTGAAGATCCTGAAGGATGAGTACGGCATTGAAGAAGAAGACTTTATCTCAGCCGAGATCGAAGCCGTTCCCGCCGGCAAAGCAAGAGACTTCGGTCTGGACCGCAGCATGATCATGGGTTACGGCCATGACGACCGGTGCTGCGCTTTTGCTGAACTGAAAGCGGTACTGAGCCTGCCGGCAGTTCCGGATTACACCTGCTGCGGAATGCTGGTGGATAAAGAAGAGATCGGCAGCGTGGGTGCTACCGGCATGCGGGCCAACTACCTGGAAAATTATGTGGCTGAACTGCTGGAGCTGACCGGCAGCTACAGCGAACTGAATGTGCGCAGGACGCTGCAGAACAGCCGGATGCTGAGCTGCGACGTAAGCGCGGGCTTCGATCCCCTGTACGCCTCCGCATTTGAAAAGAAAAACTCCGCCCAGCTGGGCAGAGGCGTATGCTTCAACAAGTATACCGGAAGCGGCGGAAAAGGCGGCAGCAACGACGCGAATGCCGAGTATATGGCCAAGCTGCGCAGGATCCTGGACGAAAACAAGGTCTGCTGGCAGACGGCTGAACTGGGCAAGGTTGACCAGGGCGGCGGCGGAACCATCGCCTATATCTGTGCCCTGTACGGCATGGAAGTCATCGACAGCGGCCTGGCTGTGCTGAACATGCACGCCCCTATGGAGATTATCTCCAAGGCTGATCTGTATGAAGCCGTTAAGGGATATACCGCGTTTATGCTTCAGGCATAAGCAGATTCACGGCGGCGTTCATGGCTGCCGGAAGGGTAAGATCTTTCAGCTTTGAAACTGGAATAAATTCATATCCCGCAGGCGCGGAAGCGGAAGCTTCCGCGTCTGTTTCATATATATGCATCAGCCAAATCTGGTGAGTGAACACATGACGGGCGGACCCGGCATCCCGCATGGGACTGAGCGAGAGACGCAGTTTTTTGCCGGCAAAAGGCAGGAGCTCTTGAGGACCGGATTCACCTTCAAACATAGGGAATACCCAGAGCCCCTGCAGCAGGCGTTCTGTACGCTGACGCATGAGCACACGGTCTCCGGAGCGGATGATCAGGAGATTATAAGGAATCACTTTCTGCGCCTTTGCCTTGGGCAGGACAGGAAGATCCGCCGCGTCCCCGGCTTTGAAAGCATCACAGAAGAAAGAAAGCGGGCAGCGGGCACAGTCCGGTGTGCCGGGCACGCAGACAGTAGCGCCCAGATCCATGACCGCCTGATTATGATCCCCGGGCCGTTCGGAAGGAACGAGGGCGGCGGCCAGGGATTCGATCCGTTTGCGGGTGGCAGGTTCCAGCGCATCTGTGCGGATGCCGTAAATCCGGGACAGTACACGAATCACATTGCCGTCCACAGCCGGGATGGGTACATCATAGGCGATAGAAGCGATGGCTCCGGCAGTATAGGGGCCGATTCCCTGAATCTTTTTCAGCTTTTCAGGATCCCGCGGCAGGGTACCGTTATATTCGTCCATCACCTGGCGGGCGCCCTTCCACAGATTACGGGCACGGGAATAATACCCCAGTCCTTCCCATGCTTTGAGCACATCCTCTTCCGGCGCTTCGGCCAGGGAGGAAAGGGAAGGAAAACGGGTAAGAAAACGATCATAATAGGAAAGGACCGTTTCCACACGGGTCTGCTGCAGCATGGCTTCACTGACCCAGGTACGGTAGGCGTCATGGAAGCCGCGCCAGGGAAGATCCCGGGCACAGCGGTCATACCAGGCCAGCAAGGCGGACGTCAGCTTTTCCATGTTTAAAAACTCCCTGTCGAAAATGGTCAGAAGGATTGTAACACAAGGATTCCAGCAGAAGAAACGAAGAAATATGAAGAAAACGGGAGCATATGAGAGTAAAAGCATATAAAAACAAGAAAAATACAGGATAACGGTCCGGTAATCACTTGCACGAAAAGGGTAAAAGCATTATATTACTCTCTGGTTGTTAGCACTCCACAAGTTCGAGTGCTAAAATCAAGCAAACGAACGACAGGAGGAAATAAATCCATGACTGTGAAGCCGTTGGGTGACCGTGTTGTCATCAAGAATTGCGAAGCAGAAGAAACTACCAAATCCGGCCTGATCCTGACCAGCGCCGCTAAGGAAAAGCCCCAGATGGCTATTGTTATCGCCGTAGGTCCCGGAGGAAACGTGGACGGCAAGGAAATCACCATGAACGTGAAAGCCGGCGAGAAGGTTATCTACTCCAAGTATGCCGGAACCGAAGTGAAGGTTGACGGCGAAGAGCTGATAATTGTACGGCAGAGCGACATTCTGGCTATCGTCGAATAAACACAGTTTATTCAACGATAGATGAATTATTGAACCGCTGCAGCGGTTCAATATGAATTATCCGGCTACGCCGGATATGAATTACGCTTTCAGCGTATGAATTATTCGGCTGAAGCCGAATGTGAAAGTTTGTTTGAAGGAGAATGAGTAATATGGCTAAGAAAATTCAGTTTGGCGAAGAAGCGCGCCGGAGCCTTGAAAAGGGCGTTAACGCGCTGGCTGATACCGTAAAGATCACCCTTGGACCGAAGGGCCGCAACGTTGTGCTGGACAAGAAGTACGGCGCGCCCTTGATCACCAACGACGGCGTGACCATCGCGAAGGAAATCGAGCTGGAAGATCCCTTCGAAAATATGGGTGCCCAGCTGGTGAAGGAAGTTTCCACCAAGACCAATGACGTTGCCGGCGACGGCACTACCACCGCCACCCTGCTGGCCCAGGCCATCATCCGTGAAGGCCTGCGCAACCTGGCTGCCGGCGCGAATCCCATGATCCTGCGCAAGGGCATCCAGAACGCGACTGACGCCGCTGTGGAAGGTCTGAAGGAACTGAGCCAGCCCATCAACGGCAAGCAGGCGATTGCCCAGGTTGCCGCCAACTCTGCTGCTGACGAGAACATCGGCAAGCTGATCTCCGACGCGATGGAAACCGTGGGTGCTGACGGTGTTATCACCGTTGAGGAAAGCAAGACCATGACCACCGGTATGACCACCGTGGAAGGTATGCAGTTTGACCGCGGATATTCTTCCGCTTACATGGTCACCGATACCGAGAAGATGGAAGCTGTTCTGGATGATCCGCTGATCCTGATCACCGACAAGAAGATCAGCGCCATTCAGGAAGTGCTGCCCGTGCTGGAGCAGGTTGTGCAGACCGGCAAGAAGATGCTGATCATCGCTGAGGACGTTGAGGGCGAAGCCCTGAGCACCCTGGTGGTCAACAAGCTGCGCGGTACCTTCACCTGCGTGTCCGTAAAAGCCCCCGGCTTCGGCGACCGCCGCAAGGAAATGCTGCAGGATATCGCCATCCTGACCGGCGGTACCGTGATCTCCTCCGAGACCGGTATGGAACTGAAGGAAGCCACGGTTGACATGCTGGGTAAAGCCCGCCAGGTCAAGGTGAACAAGGAAACCACCACGATCGTGGACGGCGCCGGCGACAAGGAAGCCATCAAGGCCCGCGTTGCCCAGATCCGTGCCCAGATCGCTGAAACCACGAGCGACTACGACCGTGAAAAGCTCCAGGAGCGTCTGGCCAAGCTGGCCGGCGGCGTTGCTGTCATCCAGGTCGGTGCCGCTACCGAAGTGGAAATGAAGGAACGCAAGATGCGGATCGAAGACGCCCTGAGCGCCACCCGTGCCGCGGCTGAAGAAGGTATCGTGCCCGGCGGCGGAATCGCCCTGCTGAATGTGATCCCGAAGGTTGCCGCTCTGCTGGACAACTGCGCCGGCGACGAAAAGACCGGTGTGTCCATCGTCCTGCGTGCCCTGGAAGAGCCGATCCGTCAGATTACTCTGAACGCCGGTATCGACGGCAGCGTGATCGTTGACCATATCAAGTCCGCCCGGAAGCCCGGCTACGGCTACGACGCCCTGAAGGGTGAATATGTGGATATGGTGGAACGCGGCATCATCGATCCTACCAAGGTGACCCGCAGCGCGCTGCAGAACGCGGCGTCCATCGCGGCGATGATCCTGACCACCGAATCCCTGGTGGCTGATATTCCTGAACCCGAACCCGCTGCACCCGCTGGAGCAGGGATGGGTGGAATGTATTAATTCACACAGTGAATCAATACATTCAATGAATTATAGAAAAAGGTGCCTGTTTATACAGGCACCTTTTTCTATATGAATTATGCCAGCGGCATATGAATTATTTCGAAGCCATGCGGCTTCGAAATGTGAATTATGCCCTCCGGGCATATGTATTCACGGAATGTTCAGATGATGTTCAAGGAAGAAAACTTGATAAATACCGGGTTAGGGCATACAATATTGCACAGTAAACGCCAGGAAGGAAGATGCACTATGCCGATCAAGATTTCGAATGAGCTGCCGGCTTACAGAACGCTGACAGATGAGAATATCTTTGTGATGACGGAGAACCGGGCTACAACCCAGGATATCCGTCCGCTGAGAATCGCCATTGTGAATCTGATGCCCACAAAGATTGATACGGAAACGCAGCTGCTGCGCCTGCTGGGCAATACGTCACTGCAGGTGGAGACAGAGCTCGTGAAGATGGCAAGCCATGTGTCCAGGAATACATCAGCTGAACACCTGACCGCTTTCTATAAGACGTTTGATGAAATCAAGGACCAGAATTTTGACGGAATGATCATTACCGGCGCGCCGGTGGAACAGATGCCCTTTGAAGAAGTAGAGTACTGGGACGAGCTTTGCACCATTATGGAATGGAGCAAGAAGCATGTACACAGCACTTTCCACATCTGCTGGGGCGCGCAGGCAGCGCTGTATTATCACTTCGGTATTCCGAAGGTGCCGCTGGATAAGAAACTGTTCGGTGTATTCCCGCATAAGGCAGAAAGGAAGAATTATATCCTTCTGCGCGGATTTGACGATGTGTTTATGGCGCCCCACAGCCGGCACACCACCGTGCGGCGGGAAGATCTGGAAGCCTGCGGAAAACTGAAGATTCTGGCCTCTTCCGAAGAAGCCGGCGTATATGCGGCGATTACGGAAAACGGACGGCAGGTGTTCATCATGGGACACAGCGAGTATGATCCGAGAACCCTGGAAAAGGAATACCTGCGGGATAAAAACGCAGGTCTGCCGATTGAAGTGCCGAAGAATTACTATCCCAACGATGACGATACGCAGGAACCGCTGGTGACCTGGCGCAGCCACGCGAACCTGCTGTACGCCAACTGGCTGAACTACATGGTCTACCAGACCACACCGTACGATCTGAACGAAATTAACGAATGAAAGGAAAAAACACATGCTGCAGGATATACTGACAGATAAAAAAACCCTGTTCGCAGACGGCGTCCATACAGAACTGCGGGGACAGAAAAACAGAACCCGCCGTGCCGTGCTTCTGAACGGTGCCCTGATGGGAAATGTGCGTTCGGACGTCTCCGGGGTTTCCGCACGCGTATACGAGGGCGGCGTATACGGTTTTTCTTCCATGGCCGAATATACCGGAGAGGCTGCGGAAACCGTACTGAAGGCCGCGACAGAAAACGCTGCCTTTATGAACAAACATGCGGGAGCAGGGAAGCCTGCCCTGCCGAAAATGGCACTGAAACAGATGCCGACGCAGGAAGATATCAAAGACGCGGAACAGAAGCTGTATGTGGATTATGCCCGTGAGGTAGACGCATACATTGCGAAGAAGTATCCGAACCTCATGAGCCGTACAGTAGTAGCCATGGAAGATTCCATGGAGAAACTGATTGTGACTTCTGACGGGGCAAGCGGACATATTCTTGCGCCCAGATCCTATACATATGTTGTGCTGACTGCACAGACAGACGCAGGGGCACCTGTGGAACTGTATCAGGCTTACGGCGGCAGCGGCGTTTTCAGCGATAACTTTGCCGATCCGGCAAAACTGCACGCGGAGATTGACGACCTGTATGAAAAGCTGATGCAGAAGCGGGAAGGCGTATACGCGGACGCCGGTGAAAAGACTGTTATCCTTGACGGGATGATGAGCGGTATGCTGAGCCATGAGGCTGTCGGCCATACCGTGGAAGCGGACTTGGTGCTGGGCGGAAGCGTAGCCGGTCCCAATCTGAATAAGCGGGTTGCCAGCGATCTGGTTACCCTGACAGACTTTGCGCATACCGCTTTCGGAGAAACCTGTCCGCTGCCGGTGTACATTGACGATGAAGGCACTGAAGCGACAGATTCCCCGCTGATCGTAAACGGTATTCTGACAGGGTACATGAACAACAGGGAGAGTGCACAGCATTTCGGCATGACTCCCCAGGGCAACGCCCGTGCATGGCTGTTCCAGGATGAACCGCTGATCCGGATGCGCAATACATCCATTCACCCCGGAAAAGACAAGCTGGAGGACATGATTGCCTCCATTGACGACGGATATTACCTGATCCAGTCCAATAACGGACAGGCAGACACGACGGGCGAATTCATGTTCGGCGTGACGATGGGTTATGAAATCAAAAAGGGCAAAATCGGTAAAGCCCTGCTGGACACCACGATTTCCGGTGTGGCGTTCGAGATGCTGAAGACCGTTGATATGGTCAGCGACAAAGTCGTGTGGGTGAGTTCCGGTATGTGCGGAAAGAAACAGCCGATGCCTGTGGGCATGGGCGGACCGGCGCTGCGCTGCAAGGTAAAGATCGGAGGCCGATAAGATGGATAGAATGAAAGAACTAGCCAGGGAGATCCTGGCTGAAGCAAAAGCCAAGGGTGCGGAATATGCCCAGTGCACAGTCAGCGAAAGCGAAAAGAAAGAATTCAATGTGGACGGCGGAAGATTTTCCCTGATGAGAACGCTGTTTAACCACAATGTTACCATTACCCTGCTGAAGGGCATGCGGAAAGGCACCGTAACGATCAATAAGTTTGACAATGAAACAGTGATGAACGCTGTTTCCGACGCCATTGCAGCCGCGGAAAGCGGTCAGCCCGACGAAGCCTGGAAATTCGCGAAAGAGCCTGTTGAGAAGGATTTTACTGACGGCGCAGCGGAATGCGATACAGATAAGCTGTTCATGCGGACCAAGGAACTGCTTGAAAGCATCAAGGAAAAGCATCCGACGATCCTGATGGAGCAGATGATCACAGATCACACCGGCTACACTGAAGTGTATCTGAACACAAATGACGTACAGTACGTATCGAAGTCCGGTGCATACACCTTTTCACTGATGTATTCCGCACACGAAGGGGAGAAGAACACCTCCTTCTACGGCAGCGATATTACCCTGAAGACGCTGGACAAGCCGGTGCTTGAATGCGGCACCATTGAATGGGAAATCAGCCAGATTGAAAAGCAGCTGGATCCGATCACCCTGGAAGGCAAATTCAGTGGACCCGTGATCCTGGCGCCCATGGCCCTTTATGAGATCGTACTGAGCACGATTATGGGCAACTTTACCGGAGATGCATGCATGATTGACGGCACCAGCATATGGAAAGACAAGATGGGCGAACAGGTGGCAGACCCGCGGTTCAGCATGAGCTTTGAGCCGTACAATGATGACGTTGTTGTCAGGGAAAGACATACAGCTGAAGGATACGAGACTGAAAACTTTGACCTGATCAAAGAAGGAAAGCTGAACAGCTTCTGCCTGAGCCAATATGCCGCCAATAAGACAGGCAAGAAACGTGCCGGAAACAGCGGAAGAAACTTGCATGTTGCCGTCGGTGACAAAACATTGGACGAGATCATCGGGAGTATCGATAAAGGCCTGCTGGTCATGAGATTCTCCGGCGGACAGCCGGCAGCAAGCGGAGAATTCTCCGGAGTGGCAAAGAACAGCTTCCTCATTGAAAACGGGAAGATCAGCAACGCGGTTTCGGAAACTATGATCAGCGGATGCGTACCGGAAATGCTGGTGAATATAAGGGAGATCAGTAAGGATGTTGCGAAGGACGGAAGCAACGCACTACCGTTTATTGCCTTCGATGGGATTACGATAAGTGGTAAATAACCACTTATCGTAAATGAATTATAGCGGAAGCACATTTATGTGCTTCCGCTATATGAATTATTGAAGGGAAATACGACGTATTTCCCTTCAATATGAATTATCCCGCTTAATGCGGGATATGAATTATACGGCTAAAGCCGTATATGATATTTACTGATTGCTTTTAGCTGTGTTGATTGATGATACAAGAATACGCCGAATGGTATCACATTCATTGCGTAATTTCTGAAGAGTATCAAATTCGCATACTGATGCTCTGGTAAATAAATCGAGCCAATACTTTGTTTCATGACATTCTTTCAGAGCAATCTGCAGTTTGGAAATAAAATCTGATTTGCTTTGAGCGTAACATGACTCATGAATATTTGCTCCGATAGAAGTGGCAGATTTTTCAAGTTGATTGACGAGAGAATAATGACCTTTGATTGTTTCGGTTAGTTTCAGGACGGAAACAGAGAAATTCATGGACATTTCTATGAGTTTGTTTTCCTGCATGTTATCACCCCCTGAGACAGTATATAAAAAGTATATAAAAGAGAAGGGAAAGAGGCAAGAAGAAAGAGACAGAAGAAGAATAAAAAATACCTTGACAAAGTGGTGTGTTTTTTCATATAATGCCACTGTTGCGAATGCAATAGGGGCATGGTGTAATGGTAACACGTGGGTCTCCAAAACCTTTGTTGAGGGTTCGAATCCTTCTGCCCCTGCAGAAAACCTCCATCGTCAGATGGAGGCTTTTCTTATGTTTCCGAAACAGATGAGAAAAGGGACAAAAACTGCTGTCGGATTGAAAGCGATTGTATACAGAAAACGTGGATATAACAGGATTTTTATCCTTTCGACTATGTGAAACAGGGGATTTTTTATGCGAAAGGCATCACAGGATGTATAAATGATCTACTTTCAGAAAGCAGTTTTTGCATACTAGAAAGCATTTTTCACATAGAAAGTGAGCAATCATTGCATATATTATAATCATGGATTAAATGGTTAGATATGATTCATATTTTTACAGAAAACTCTCCTGTAACACGAGGAAACGAAAGGGAGGGAGCCCATTGACTCAGATTGCTGCCGGGGAAAAGGCGAAAACCCCTATGAAGAATCTGCACAAAGGTTACTCTTTCAAAACCTACCTGCAGAGATACTGGACGCTTTACCTGCTCCTGATTCTTCCTGTTCTGTTTTTCGTTCTTTTCCGCTATACCCCCATGGCCTACATTCTCCAGGCGTTCAAGAAGAACAACATTCTGATTCCGCCGTGGAAAGTAGAATGGGCCAAGAACAACGGATGGCAATGGTTCCTGAAAGCATTTAAGGATAAGGACTTCCTGATTGCACTAAAGAACACGATCTTCCTGAACCTGCTTGACCTGGTGATCGGTATGCCGATGCCGATTATCATGGCACTGCTGCTGAACGAGCTGGCTTTCCCGAAATACAAGAGGATCACACAGACCGTTCTTTACCTGCCGCACTTCCTGAGCTGGGTTATCATCTCCAGCATCACACTGCGGATGTTCGCAACGAACGACGGTATCGTCAATAAGCTGTTGGGAACGAGCATCCCATTCTTCGGAGACGCAAACCACTGGCGCGCATCGTACATCGTACTGGGCATCTGGAAGGAATGCGGATGGAATACCATCATTTACCTGGCTGCCCTCACCGGTATCAGTCCGGAACTGTATGAAGCGGCTGAAGTGGACGGCGCGACACGGCTCCAAAAGATCTGGCACGTGACGCTGCCGGGTATCCGCTCCACGATCATCATCCTGCTGATCATGAACCTGGGCCATATCCTGGGATCTGAATTCGACAGACCATTTACGTTAAGTAACCCGCTGGTGAAGGAAGCCAGTAAGACCATATCGATTTACGTATATGAGAAGGGTATTAACGGCCAGCAGTATTCTCTGACGACCGCCGTTGGTCTCTTCCAGAGCGTGGTATGCGTCATCTTCCTGCTGATGTCCAACTCGCTTGCGAAGAAGTTCGGCGAGCGCGGAATCTGGTAAGGAGGGAAGAAAAGATGAGTGTTGTGAATGAAACCAAAGACTTTTCCTCCCGAAAGCTTCGCGACGGCATCATCAAGAGCCGGGGCACCAGGGCAGGAGATATGGTTATTGCCATCATCTGCTTTGTGATGATGATCCTGTGCCTGCTGCCGATGCTTCACGTGCTGGCTTGCAGTCTATCCTCCGCAGACGCACTGGTGAAGAATGAAGTATTTATTATTCCCAAGGGATGGAATATTGAAGCTTACCGGACCGTGCTGACCACGCCGAAGTATGTACGGTCCCTGGGCTGGACAGCGATCCTGACCGTTATGTGTACGCTGCTGTCCATCTCCCTGACCATCTGCTGCTCCTATCCGCTGATTTACAGCGAGCTGAAGGGCGGGAAGTTTATCAACTTCATTATCCTCTTCACGATGTATTTCAGCGCCGGTACGATACCATCATACCTGCTGCTGAGCAGACTGGGTATGCTGAATACGCCATATGCACTGATTTTCCCGAACTGTATCAGCGTATTCAACGTCATCATCATGAGATCGTTCTTCTACGGTGTACCGGACAGTTTACGGGAAGCCGCGGAAATAGACGGAGCCGGCCCGATCCGGGTGCTTGTGAAGATTTACCTGCCGCTGAGTCTGCCGGTTATCGCTACCCTGAGCCTGTTCTATGCTGTCGGACGCTGGAACGGATTCTCTGATGCGCTGATGTACCTGAAGAAGTCCGAATCCGAGCCCTACTGGCCGATTCAGCTGCTGCTGTACAACGTGATCAAGAATTCCACCCAGACCAACGAACAGGCCGCACAGGAAGGATTCTTTGCCAACGGTGTTTCCAAGACGATCCAGATGGCAACCGTTATGTTTGCCACCGTGCCGATCCTGGTCGTTTATCCGTGGCTGCAGAGATACTTCGTGACCGGCGTTACGATTGGCGCAGTTAAGGGCTGACGCCAAATGAATTATTCCAAAGCAACAGAGTTGCTGTGGAATATGAAATATCGTCCTGTCGGTCGATATGAATTATTGAACGGCGAACCGTTCAATATGAATTATTCGCCTTTCGGCGAATGTGAGTGGATAACGGATTTCTGAGGGCAGAAGCCCTTGAAATAAAAAAGGAGGAAGAAACCTATGAAACGTATCCTGTCCCTGGTTCTGGTTCTGGCGCTGATCGCCGCTATGGGTATCAGCACCGCGTTCGCGGCGGATGACGGTTTTGTGGATGGCAAGTTCACCGAAACCCGTCATATCACCGTTGAAATCTACAACCGCAACAACGACGGCGGCACCGACCCGACCAACAACGTATGGACCGAGTACCTGAAGAAGGGCATGCTCGAAAAGTACAATGTCGAAGTTGAATACGTGTCTGTCGGCCGTTGGACCGAGACCGATGATATCGCTCAGCTGATGGCTGACAAGCAGGCTCCCGATATCAGCTACACCTACGGCGCCAACACCATCATCTCCTACGCCAACATGGTGGACGAGAACGGCAACCCCGGTGTTATCGACCTGGCTCCCTATCTGGAAGAGTACAAGGACTACATCGGAAACATCGTTGCCCTGCTCGGCGGCGAAGACAACCTGTACTATGACAAGGATCCCGCCACCGGCGCTGTGTGGATGATCGAAGGCGTCCGCGCTGATACTTCCCGTATCACCACCTTCATTCGCAAGGACTGGCTGGACAAGCTGGGTCTGGGCCTGCCCACCACCGAAGAAGAGTTCTACAATGCCCTGGTTGCTTTCCGTGACAACGCGGAAACCCTGCTGGGCGAGAACGCTGACAAGATGATTCCTTACTCCACCTCCACCGATATCGGCTGGCGGAACGACCTGATGAGCATCAGCAAGGTTGCTGAAGACATCGACGACGCGACCCTGTTCGTGTACGGCTATGATGATCGTCACCTGCTGGTTCCCGGCTACAAAGAAGGCATCCGTGTGCTGAACAAGTGGTACAACGAAGGCCTGGTCTGGAAAGACTTCGGTCTGTACACCGACAGCACTGTTGAAGATGACAACATGAAGGCCGGCTATGTTGGCGCTTTCATGCACAACTGGGACTATCCTTTCCGTAACGGCGAAGACTGCATCAACCTGAACCTGCAGCGCAATGTGGGCGCAGACGCGATGTTCGTTCCGATCGACTGCTTCCAGAATGACGCCGGTATCACCCGGAAGTACATGGGCGCTGCCGTCGGTTCCGATCGTAAGATCTTCCTGCCCTCCACCAACAAGGAGCCCGTGGCCTCCCTGCTGTACATCGACTTCATCTCCAGCCCCGAGACCATCAAGTACCTGCAGACCGGTAAAGAAGGCGTCAACTTCAACATGACTGAAGACGGCGCTTACGAGATCCTGCCCGCCACCGGCGAATGGGTCAAGAACTCCGGCAACAACATCGACTACACCATGACCTGCAACGGCCTGTACCTGGGCGAAGCCACCGGTGCCACCACCGCTCTGAGCTATCCCGGCATCCCCGCTGAGATTGTCATCCAGGCGAACGAGTTCGGTAAGAACAACGGCCGTTATCCCGCTCACTACAACGTCGGCACGATCGAATCTGAAACCGAAGTCGGTTCCAGCCTGACCGAAAAGCGCGATGAGCTGCTGACCAAGGCCGTGACCGCTTCCGTCGAAGAGTTCGACTCCGTGTATGACACCATCATGGAAGACTACATGAACATGGGCGGCCAGGACATCATCGATGAGCGCATCGAGAAGCTTCAGGAAGTCTACGGCATCACCTTTGAAAAGTGATTTGAACGGACACTGACTGAATGATCAAATGAAGGAGGGATGCCGATATCTCATCGGCATCCCTCTGTTTTCAAAAGCAGGATCACAGCTCGTGCTGCTGATACTGACTTAAGTTCTTACGATACTGACTGGGTGAAACACCCGCGATCTTAGTAAAAGTACGAAGAAAACCTGAGTAGTCGCTGAAACCGCACTGGTAGGCGATTGTGTTAAGGCTGTCTTCACCAAGCATCAACCGGCGGGAAAGCATGACACGGCGATACAGAATATAGTTATAAACACTGCGGTTTGTGAAACGCACAAACTCGTGCGCAAGCCAGGAGGCGCTGATATTGAAGTGTTTTGCCAGGTCGTTGATGCTTAAAGGCTGAGTGTAGTGATTGTTGATATAGGTCAGAACTTCCTGGATGACATTTCCGGAAACCGATTCAGCACGGACAGGAATCGTCCGGCGAATGACCTGACAGAGAAGATTGACCAGCGTAATCATATGGGC
The DNA here is from genome assembly GCA_900315675.1 of uncultured Eubacteriales bacterium. GTDB lineage: Bacteria > Bacillota > Clostridia > Christensenellales > Aristaeellaceae > Aristaeella. The sequence goes on along the minus strand of OMZY01000001.1, from coordinate 656,816 downwards.
ATAATCCTGATAACGGTCCACAGCATCAATATTCCGGGACTGAGCCGTTTCAATCTGGCGGATGCAATGGACAAAACGTTCGGCATCCGTGTCTGACAGCTGGTAGGTATAGTGACCTCCGGCAGCGTGGGCCTGGAGAAACTGATTCAGGTCCAGCTGACCGCAGCTGAGGTTGCGCATGACCTCCGAAGAAAGATTGAGGAAAGCACGCTCATAATTGTGCAGATCCCGTGTGCAGGAAAGACCATGCATACAGAAGGGCGGCAGGATAAAGACCTGATTAGGTTTGAGCGTATACAGCTTGTTATCCACGCCCATATATTCACCGCCGTGAAGGTGGATATAAAGCTCGTAGTAATCATGACAGTGATACTGGGTTACCTTCATATGTTCGTTAAAACGGTAACGCGCTTCGTATCCCTGTCCTCCTTGCTCCATAGGCATAAAGGGTGTGCTGAGATCATAGGATTCCAATGATTTACACCTCCCTGTAATTTTTGCCGGATTCACATACAAGAGAACAGGAATCGTATAGCAGGCGGAACGATAACGGAATATACTGCTGATAAACCATAACAATTTCTGTTATCACTGATGAGGTAATGAAAATGATTAATGTTGCGATTATCGGTACAGGCGGAATCTCACATGCGCACATCAAGGCATACCTGAAATTCCCGGACCGGTGCAGGATTGCTGCCCTTGTGGATATTATCCCCGGAAAGGCACAGCGTGTCAAGGAACAGTATGGCCTGGACGCTGACGTTTATCTGGATCACCATGAAATCCTGGACAAGGATATTGACCTTGTTGACGTATGCACTCCGCCTTTTGTACATGCTGAAATATCCATTAACGCACTGAAGAGCGGCAAGAACGTAGTCTGTGAAAAGCCCATGGCCGCTTCGCTGGAAGAATGCGACGCAGTGCTGAAAGCTAGGGATGAAAGCGGGAAGAAACTGTCCATTATTGCGCAGAACAGATTCCGCCTGCCGGTGAGGAACCTGAAGGCGCTGATTGACAGCGGCATGGCCGGAAAAGTACGGCATGTGACCGTGGACAGCCTGTGGTTCCGGGGACACAGCTACTATGACCTGTGGTGGCGCGGAACATGGGAGACGGAAGGCGGCGGATGCACACTGAATCATGCAGTCCATCACATTGATATGCTGGGCTGGATGATGGGTACACCGGAACGGGTGACCAGCGTGCTGGCCAACACCGGGCATGATAACGCCGAGGTGGAGGATCTTTCCGTTTCTGTGATGGAATATCCCGGAGCGCTGGCTACACTGACCGCTTCCGTTGTATCACACGGGGAGGAACAGGCACTGATTTTCCAGTGCGAGAAAGCGAAAATAGCTTTCCCGTACAGCGTGTACTGCTCCCAGCCCCAGCCGAACGGATTCCCGCTGCCTGATCCGGACAAGGCGTTTGAACAGGCTGCGGACGAGTACCTGGCCAAGCTGCCGCCGCTGCCGTATGAAATGCATGACGGACAGCTGGATGACGTACTCAGCGCCATTGAAAATGACCGGGAACCGTCCATTACGGGAGAAGACGGCAGGCGCACGATTGAACTGATCTGCGCGATCTATAAAGCAGGTTCCCTGAGAACCCCGGTGACGCTGCCCATTGCCAAGAATGATCCGTTTTATACGGTTGAGGGAATCCGGGCATCAGTACCGCATTTTTATGAGAAAACCGCGTCGGTAGACAGCCTGGACGGAGAACTGTCCTTCGGCAACTTCCGGAAAGGGGAAAACAAATGAACGTATCTGACGGTATGAACTATGCGCCGAAAGGGAAACCGCAGCCTGTAGTAAAACCGGGAGAATTTGTGTTTTCCGCGGTACGGCTGGATCACGGTCATATCTACGGTATGTGCAACGGACTGACTGAAGCCGGCGGTACACTGAAGTATGTTTATGATCCAGACGAGAAGAAGGTTGCCGCTTTCCTGAAGGCTTTTCCGCAGGCCAAGGCAGCCAGGAGCGAGGAAGAGGCCCTGGAAGACGCTGAAACCCATATGATCGCCGGTGCGGCAGTGACCAGTGAACGCTGTGCTCTCGGCCTGCGGGCCATGAGTGCCGGAAAAGATTACTTTACGGATAAGGCTCCTTTTACAACCCTGGAACAGCTGGATTCCGCAAAGAAAGCCGTAAAAGCAACCGGCAAGAAGTACATGGTCTATTACGCGGAACGGCTGCATGATGAAGGATCGATCCTGGCAGGATACATTGCACAGAGCGGAGACATCGGCAAGGTGGTTTCCGTGACAGGATTCGGTCCGCACAGACTGGGCGCACCCGGAAGACCAGCCTGGTTCTTTGAAAGGAAAAAATACGGTGGTATCCTCTGCGATATCGGCAGCCATCAGTTTGAACAATTCCTGTATTACACGGGAGAAGAAGAAGCTGCGGTGACCGCAAGCCGGATCGCCAACTTCAGCCATCCGGAATACCCTGAACTGGAAGATTTCGGAGACGCACAGCTTACCGGTCAGAACGGATCCGCCGGATATTTCAAGCTGGACTGGTTCACACCGGACGGCCTGCGGACCTGGGGCGACGGACGGATGTTCATCCAGGGAACGAAAGGATTTATCGAAATCCGCAAGTACGTAAACCTGGCTTCGGACCAGAACGGCGGCGGTCATGTATTTGTGGTGAATGACAGCGGAGAAAAGTATCTGAATGCCGTCGGCGTGACCGGATATCCTTTCTTTGGACAGCTGATTCTGGACTGCCTGAACAGGACGGAAAACGCCATGACACAGGCGCATGCGTTCAAGGCGGCGGAACTGAGCCTGAAGGCAGAGGAGCAAGCAATTCGCATAAAATAATGCGAATGCCTGCTCAATGAATTAGCTGAAAACAGTAAACCTGTTTTCAGCTATGAATTATTGGCCTGCGGCCAATATGAATTATTCGGCTACGCCGAATGTGAAATATCTGCCTTCGGCAGATGTGAAAGTTACTTTATACCACTTATGGAGATAACGGGATGGGAATGAGTAAGATCCGGTTGGGGATCATCGGGATCGGGAATATGGGATCGGAGCACTGCAGGAATATTGCGGGCGGGAAATGCCCGGAGATTGAACTGACTGCGGTGGCAGACCTGCGGGAGGAACGCAGGGAGTGGGCGCGGAAGGCCCTGCCGGAGAAAGTGAAGATCTATCCGTCCGGACGGGATCTGATCCGGGAGGCAGGATGCGACGCGGTCCTGATCGCGGTGCCTCATTACTTCCACGAACAACTGACCATAGAAGCGCTGAGCCATGGAATTCATGTGCTTTGCGAGAAACCGGCTGCTGTGGAAGCGGACGCCGCGGAACGGATGATCCGTTGTGCGGCCGGATCGGGCAAGACCCTGGCACTGATGTTCAACCAGCGGACAAACGGCGTATACCGTGCAATCCGACGGATGATGGAAAATAAAGAACTGGGTGCCATCAAGCGCATGAGCTGGATCATCACCGACTGGTACAGGACGCAGAAATACTATGATTCGGGTTCCTGGAGAGCTACCTGGGCCGGTGAGGGCGGCGGTGTTCTGCTGAATCAGTGTCCGCATCAGCTTGACCTGCTGATCTGGCTGTGCGGAATGCCGGTGAAGGTTCAGGCGCATTGTCATGATGGGAAATGGCACCATATTGAAGTTGAAGACGACGTAACAGCCTATCTGGAATTTGACAACGGAGCCACAGGCGTGTTTGTTGCGTCCACAGGCGATCTCCCCGGAACCAACCGGCTGGAGATTGACTGTGAATGTGGGAAACTGGTTTGCGAAAACAATCAGATCAGGTGTTACCGCCTTACCGAAAACGAAAGAGTAACCTGCTTTCACAGCGATAATCCCTGGTACAGGGCAGAAGTCACAGAGGAAGAAATACAGCCGGACGGGGATAATCCGCAGCATGTGGGCGTGCTGAATGCTTTTGCAGCGCACCTGCTGCGCGGAGAAAAGCTGATTGCTGACGCGGAAGACGGATTGAGAGCCCTGCAGCTTTCCAACGCCATCCATTATTCCGGATGGACAGGAGAAATGATTTCTGTTCCGGTACCGGGTGAAAAATTCCATGATCTGCTTGAAAAGAAAATCGCCGGTTCCACAACCAGGAAAACCGGCGACATTACCTACGAATCGGATCATACAGGGACTGGCGCCAAGGTGGGCCAGAATACTGAACCACAATGATATAAGGTCAGCGGGTCAGGTCATACATCATAATGCCTGCTGCAACAGCTGCATTCAGGGATTCAGCGCCGCCCCGCATGGGAAGACAGAGATGATGGGTGGCGGCTGCTTTGACAGCGTCGGAAACGCCGTTTCCCTCATTGCCGATGACAAGCACAAAGGAAGAGGAAACATCCTTCCTGTCATAAAAAGGAGAACCATCCAGCTGGGATGAAAGGACGGAATATCCGTCCTTTTTCAATTGTTCCAGAGCAACCGGAAGGGAAGCAGGGAAGGAAAAACCAAGACGGAAGACGCTGCCCATGGTTGCACGAAGAACCTTCGGAGAAAACAAATCCGCACATTCCGGACTGAAAAGGACGCCGGTAAAGCCGGCAGCGTCTGCAGTACGGATGATCGTTCCAACATTACCCGGATCCTGCACACCGTCCAGGGCGAGAAGACGGGGGCCACCGGCCTCACGAGTCTGACGGGTTAAAACTGCCGCAATGCCCTGGGGAGTTTTTGTATCGCAGACAGACTGAAAAACATGGGCAGGCAGAACATAGGCCGGTATTTCAGCAGGGAACCGGTATTCCGGCTGATAATCCTCGCGCAGAAGCAGCGCCTGCACTTCAAAAGCAGAGGACAGAGCTTCCTGGACCATGCGAACACCTTCAACCAGGAAGGCGTTCTGAGAATCACGTCCCTTTTTATCCTTCAACGTTTTCCAGGAAAGTACCTTGGGGTTTTTGAGGGAAGAAAGAAGTTCCATAGACAAGCCCTTTCAGAAGAGGTTGGAGGGAGAAGGCAGGAGGTAGGAGATAAATGTCTTTTGCTGCGCAAAAGAATAACTGAAAACTTAAGACTGAAAACTAAAAAATGAATAATGGCGGATGGATGGCTACGCCATCCTTTAAATTAATTATCCGCTACGCAACATGATATATTTGCTTGCGGCAAACGTGATTATAGCGATAACAAGGATCAGGTGGTGTGGGTCTGGATGAGTTCGAGGAGGGTGGAAATCCAGGCTGAAAGCGCGTCGTAGGGGCGATGCTCGGTCTGGGGCGTGAAGCACTGTGAAATGGCTTCCGTGATGACGGATTCACCCCAGGGTGAGAAGGGATGATAAAAATCATTGGTGAAGAAGCCGTTGAAAAGCACCTGAGCAGAAGCCGGGAATTCTTTCGCAAAGCGGAGAATAAACTGCGGAAGCAGTTCCTCCGGACGGACAGAGATCGCGGCAGGAACCGTTGAAGCGGTCGGTATACCGGGAGACACATCCTCCAGCATGGAAAGACCTACAGGTATTTCCATCTTCTTTTCAGAAGAAAAAAGAAAGGAAAGGGACGCCACACGACGGTTACGGAACATGGTCAGGAAATGCCAGAGAGCGGTTTTATACGGATCCGGCAGGAGTTCCGGAAGCAGGGATCCGCGTCCGGAAAGACAGAGGGTCATCTGTTCCGGAAGGAAATCGTTCTTGCCGGGATCCGCGGCAATCTGCAGGAGAACGAGGCCGGACAACATCATCAGGAAACTGAAATGAAGCAGGAGCACTGAGCCCAGACGGGTCGGTATTCCGTTGGCCGGATTCTGCAGGAGACCGGGAAGCACATAGGCAAAATGATCGGCAATGAAGTTGTCCAGCGCCAGACGGGAATGACGAAGAGCGGAAGGATCCGCCTGCGCATTGCGGATTGTCTGTTCCAGCATGAGCAGATCCTGCTGGATGGAAGGATCCTGGATAAAGCTGAGTTCCTGACGCAGGAGCGAAGGATTCCGCAAAAGGGCGGGCAGCAGCATGTAATGTACCCCCAGCGGAATCTGGCAGGTCCGGACGGCCTGTTCACGTCCGCGCAGAAAGAGGGAAATATCTGCTGTGCAGGCACCGATATCCATGACCATGAAGCCGCCGCGGGTATCCTCAGAGGCACAGAAACGGAAGTAAGCGCCAAGCGCAGAGCTTTCCGCCGCGAAAGTGACAGGAGGAACCTTGTCCGGCGTCGGGAAACCGGCTTCCCTGCAAACCTGTTCAGCAAGAGAGGCAAAAAGTGCTGTGAGATTTTCCCGTCCGGTTTTTGCCATTTCATCCGGAACGGAAAAACGCCAAAGCAGGGTATGGGCACCGTCGGAACGAGCCTGAAGAGCAGCCATGAGCATGATCTGATGCAGGCAGAGGGAAACGGAACGGCCTTTTTCCTCTTCCCATTTGAGGCAGGTGTAAAGAGCGTCAGAGGGAATGGAAAGAACATCCTGCAGATCCGCGGACATCAGGACAATACCATCTTCAAAGGGCACAGGGGCTTCGCCGGGCACATTGCGGAAGATCCTGGAGGCCGTGGGAAGCAGGGCAGAAACAGGAACCGCGGGAAGGAATTCCCGGCGAAGCAGATCGCGGGAAGAAGAAGGATTATTGATCAGCGTACGAACCAGCGTCGGTCCCTGAAGCGGACGGCGATGGCGGCCGGAAGAGAAGATAACAGAGGTGCCGACTGAACCAAAGTCCACACAGGCAGTCACAACATCCTGTTTTACAATATCCGGCTGCGGCAGAAGATTCGGCACAGAACCGGCTGAATGACCGTCACGATGCAGGGAGAAGGACAGCGGGAAAGAAGACGTGCGGCAGACAACGCGGGAAGAGGATTCCGGAGAAACGGATGATCCGTCAGCCGCGCAGACCGTAACAGAGAATCCTTCCGGCAGAGAGGCATAGGTAAAATAAGCATGCCAGTCCTCCGGCGCAAACGGCAGATTCGGCCAGACGGCGAGCGTCGGGATATCATGTGCATAAAGATTGAGGATTTCCTCCTCAGCGTATGTCCTGATCAGACGGACTGTAAAACTACCCTCCAGGGTGAGCGTGACACGGACTGCATTATTCTCTGCTCTTTCCAGTGCAAGAAGACCGGGACGAACCAGGGTTTTCCCCTCGGGTAAACGGCAGAGAGCCGTACAGAAATCGGGAGAAAGGGGCGGCAGCACAGCGTCCGGTGAGACAGAGGCCGCATTTTCATCCTCCGGGTCAGGAACGACCGCCGGCGGCAGGACACACATGGCAGCCATGAGAGAATCCCCGATGACGCCTGAGCCGCGAGCCGGGAAAAGGGTCAGCAGATCACTGAAAGGTTTGAGCGCCGCGGCTGCCAGCGCCTGACCAAGGGACTCGGTCAGAATGGTGTTGACAGAAGGGGAAGCAGTATCCCAGGGCCAGACAAGCTCCGTGTCCGTATCAGTAACAGGCATGCCGGCTTTATCCAGCAGATCAAAAGCGACCTGTCTTGCTTCAGAATGAGCATCCGGATACCGTTCGAGCAGGAGGCTCAACTCCCGGACAAGATTGTCATGGTAATCATCAGAAGCCCGGGACAGTGTTCTGCATTCCTGATCCAGAAGATTCAGGATCCAGTTTTCCGCCGGAAGCGGGATTGCGTCCAGCAGCGTCCTTGAATTCTCCCGGGCAAAGGGGACATCCCTGTAAAGATAGATGATATCATCCGGTACAGAGCAGGCAGAAGGCTTAAAGGAGGCACGTCCGACCAGGGAAGCCGACAGGGGGTCATCTGTCAGGAAACGCTCATAAAAACAGGTGGTACGAACGAGGGTATCACTGAAAGCGGGCAGCGGACGCAGACCGAAAGCAGCTTTCAGACGAAGAGTGAGACGGTCCGGAAGGCCGGCAGGCTCCTGATGCCGGAGAAGTTCCTGACGGAAGTCCGTAAGGAAGGAATACAGGCTGCCTGAAAGATGATCAGGACGCGGATCCGTCATGGCCGTGAGCTGCTCAATAAGGATTGCACGGTCCCCTTCGCTGAGAAGCGCAGAAGGATCCCTGAAGGTAAGGGTCTCCTCTTCAAACCAGGGAGCAGCGAAGGATGGAACAAAGGGAGCATGCAACGCGGAAAGACGCGCAGGCATAAAATCCCTGCCGGGCAGAACAAGTGCGAAGGGGAGACGGATATCATCTTTCTCCAGGGAGAAAATACGGACAGCGTCTGAAGAACGGGCGGAAAGCCAGGCTTTCAGCACCGGTGAATCATTGATGCCATAAAGGTCAGACTCAAGTGAGGCTTCATCGGAAACACGGCGGCGGTACTGACGAAGCAGCAGCATGGCCAGGAGACCGCGCCTGGCGGATAAGGCGTCAGGAGAAGATTTCTTTGAGTCTTCCAGAAGCGGCAGCAGAGAAGAAACCTTCAGCAGAGGCGCGGACGGATACAGATCAGGCAGGAGCGGGATGGAAGGTACGTCCCCCGCTGACAGGAAACGAAGGGCAGACAGTTCCCGGACACTGACATCCAGCGTATACAGGCAGAGAGCCGCAAAAGGATCAATTCCGGATTCCTGCTTGCAGCAGGACAGCAGCTGGCGGAAGAGCGTTTTCACATCGGAAAGCGAGCAGCCGAAGAGCAGGGACGGCATCTGGGCGAGGAGATCCTTGCGGATGGCATCCGCACTGTTCCCGGCGGCGTTGAGCAGGGCTGAGAGCTTTTCAGCTGCAGGAGCATTGAGCAGCTGGCTGGAGAAAGGCGTCAGCCCTTCAAGACCGGCAGAGGTTCCCGAGCCGGTAAAGGAAACGGATGAGAGATCCTCGTCACAGCGGCTGACCGCAGCTTGTAAAAGACGTACACGGCGGGACAGAGAAGCAACGGCCAGATGGTCCTGATCAGCGGTGACATTTTCCAGCTGGGCGGAAGCACGTTCCAGTGCCTCCTGGCAGCGGCGGCGGCAATCCAGCAGGGCGGGTAATGCCCAGCATCCGCCAACAGAGGAAAAGACCTGATCACGCGCTTCGGTTTCGGATTTCAGCTGCTGCGCAATATCCTCAAGACGTTTTCTTGCTTTTTCCTCTTCCGTATCAGCCATAGAGACGCGATGCACGGGCATAACATCCATAATGCCCGATTCCTCCGCCTCCTGCTTTGACACATCGTATTCAGAGGCAACGGTTACTGTTTTGCCGCAGGCCTCCACCGCTTTGCGCCAAAGCGGATCGGAAACTTCCGCAAGACGAAGCTGATCCGGCAGGTAACGGATGAGAGCGACCACTTCGGCCAGCACCGCACTGAAAGCCCGTTGAATGACCTCAACCACCTCGCGCTGCTGCGGTGAAACGGTTTCACCCTGCATAAGGCGGCGGAAAAGACCGCTGCGTGAATTGGGCGCAAGGGAACGAAGTGAACCGTGATGATCACACCAGGCAATAAAGGCAGGGATCAGGTCAGCCAGCAGCCAGGTACCGGCATGGAGGAAGGCTGCAAAGGAACCGGCCTGAGCGCCAAGAGACTGAAAGGTCAGGACGCCGGGAATAGTGACGGTATGGAGGCCCGGTGCCGGTGCGGCGGCAGCGCTGAAGAAGCGGGCCAGATGAACGGCAAGCACAGCGTACACAATACGAAGGGAATCATCTGAACGCACCATGGAGGAGGGCAGAGCCAGAAGCCATACCGCATCCGCACATGCCGGAACACTGCGATCCGGTTTACCGACCAGGTTCTGGCCGGCAAGGGCATGCAGAGAAGAAGAAAGAATTTCTTTTGCCTGAGACTCATCAGAAGAAGAACTGACAGACAGGCAGAAGAGAGAAAGCACAGAGGAATCAATTCCGGTTTTTTCATGCAGGAAACGAAGCAAAGCAAAAGCCACGCCGGAAGAGAACGGATCATTCAGATCACAAAGCACCGCAACACGGAATTCCTCTCCGGCGGACTGAGAGAGGGATATTTTATCCAAAAAGAGACGGAAAGTATCCTTCTCCCTGTTTTCATCAAACGCGGAAAGGAAAGCGGAAAAAGCCCATTCCACGGCTTCACGGTCTGTTTTATAGGAAAGCGGAACACCTTTTCCGCGCAGAGCGGCCAGAAGGGAAGCTGAAGCCGGATCAGAGGACAGAGCGGTGATGGAAGGCAGTCCCGGCTGATAAGAAGCGTATGAGAAAGAAGACGGGAAGAAAGAACGGTTATCCGCCCGCCTGAAAAGATTATGAGCCTGGTTCAGATCCCTGATCATGGGAACAAGAATGGGATCAGGCTGCCTGTCTGTTATGTGTAAAATATCCAGTCCGGCGACCGGTACAGATGCCCCGCAAGATAAAGCGGAAAGAAGCGTAGGCAGGGAAGTGCCGGCGCAACGGCCAACCGGAAGTAAAAATGACTTCAAAAGAGCGTCCCCTCTTTCAAAATATATAACAATAAAAAATTCGACAAACGTCGGCGGAAAACCTTCAAATCTGGTTTACTCATCCAGGGGGATATGATATACTCCGCATGTTGAAACATAAAGGGCAGGAGGAAAGAAAAAATGAGAAAGCTGACTTTTACAGGATGCTTGCTGTGGATCGTGGGACTGATCATTTTCCTTATCGGATTCAATCTGACAGGAAGCACTAAAGAATGGATGACCATCGCCGGCAGTATTACATTCCTGATCGGCCTGGGGATTAACGGATATATCTGGATGAAGAAAAAGAGCGATTCTGATCAATGATCAGAACCGTTCTTTTTCAATGAAAAATGAAGAATGAAAAGTGAAGAATAAAGGGAAAAGCATCTTCCTGAGGAAGCTGCTTTTAAGGTGAGTTCAGTGATGAGTTAAGAGTGAAAAGTGAAGAGTTTATAAAGGACAATCCAGACAATTATCCTTTATATCCTTTAGGATTATCACGCTGGAAACGATAAGAGTCACGGCACATGTCCTCAAGATCCTTTTCAGCTTCCCAGCCGAGGAGCTCCTTCGCCTTGGAAGGATCAGCATAGTTTTCGGCAATATCACCGGCGCGGCGGGGCGCGAACACATAAGGAACAGACACATTGTTGACCCGGGAATAGGTGTTGACCAGATCCAGAACGGAGTAGCCGTGGCCGGTGCCGAGGTTGATGATTTCGGAACCGGTATGGTTTGCGGCATAATCACAGGCTTTCACATGGCCTTTGGCCAGGTCAACAACATGAATATAATCCCGGACGCCGGTGCCGTCAGGCGTAGGATAATCGTTGCCGAAAACAGACAGTTTTTCAAGCTGACCGACAGCCACTTTGGCGATATAGGGAACAAGATTGTTCGGAATGCCGGAGGGATCCTCACCGATGAGGCCGGATTCATGCGCGCCGATCGGATTGAAATAACGCAGCAGCACAACACTCCATTCCGGATCGGCGGTAACCTGACCTTCCAGGATCTTCTCAATCATATACTTTGTCCAGCCGTAGGGATTGGTACAGCCCAGGGAAACCATGTCCTCACGGTAGGGCACAACGGTCTGATTACCGTATACGGTAGCAGAAGAAGAGAAGACCAGACGTTTGACGCCATGCGCCTGCATGGTTTCACAAAGGGTCAGGGTCGTGTCCAGATTGTTGCGATAGTAGCGCAGCGGCTGGACAACGCTTTCACCGACAGCCTTCAGACCCGCAAAATGAATCACGCAGTCAAAGCTGTTCTCACTGAAAATACGATCCATTGCCGCCCTGTCCGCCACATCGGCTTCATAATGGGAAACAGGATGGCCGACGATTTTTTCAATCCGGCGGATCGCTTCAGGACAGCTGTTCACATAATTGTCCACAATCACCGGTTCATGGCCGGCATTGCACAGTTCCACACAGGTATGCGAGCCGATAAATCCGGCACCGCCTGTCAAAAGGATTTTCATAATAAGATTAATTCCCTTTCCTGATGATACCGGAGTGACCGGTACTGTCCTTTACAGGACGGCCGGGTAAACACCGGCTTCATGCAGCTTTTTCAGTTCTTCACAGACATATTCCTTGTCTTCCTTATAGGTGACGCCGAACCAGACAGCATCCGTGGAAAGAACTTCAACCTTCAGATCACGGTTATGCATGAGGTAATCCACGAGGGAGGGCAGGAGGCATTCCTTCTTGAGGGGATCGCCGGACTCATCCTTCAGGAAGCTGTCCAGGTATTTGATTCCTTCTTCAAAGAAATCAGGCGCAAAGCCCCAGAGGTTCATGGATACGAGCGCGTCGGGATCGAGGATGATGCCTTCAGGATTGTCATGAATATCCCTGATGGTTCCATCCGGGAAGGGAAGGATGTTGAAGGTCTCAGTCACCTTAACGAGATGTCCGTTTTCCGTGGTGCAGACGCCGCGGGTCACATGGCCGTGCTTTGAAACCGTGTTCTTCAGATAGTATGCAACCATGTAGGCCTTGTTTTCCTCAGCCTGCAGGCGATGGAGAGCGTCCGCCATGGCTTTGAAAGCGTCCCGGCCGTAATAGTCATCCGCGTTGATGACGGCAAAAGGCTCATTGATCAGATCTTTGGCACACATTACAGCATGAACCGTTCCGTAAGGCTTGGTACGATCCGCAGGAGGCGTAAAACCGCCGGGCAGGGAATCATATTCCTGATAGGCATATTCCACGTGCACCTTTTTCGCAATCTTGTCACCGATCATGGAACGGAAAAGCTCATCCATGCTCTTGCGGATGACAAAAACAACCTTATCGAAACCGGCTTCCACCGCATCGTGGATGGAATACTCCATCAGGATTTCACCATTGGGTCCGATTCTGTCAATCTGTTTGTTTCCGCCGTACCGGGAACCGAGACCGGCTGCCATGATCAGAAGTGTTGTGTTCATTTTTTAATATCTCCTCGTTTTTTTCTAAGATATTCGAACCGGGACTCTTCTGAAAGCCCTGGGTTGAATCTTTTTTCATCAGGACAGTGAAAGTCCTGAGCAGTAATTTGACATCCAGCCAGATGGAAAAGCTTTCGATATACATCATATCGAGCATAAGCTTGTCTTCCGCAGAGGTATTGTAACGCCCTTCGATCTGGGCATAGCCTGTAAGGCCGGCTTTCATTTTTTCCCGGTAGACGAAACTGGGCAGGTTCATCTTGTAACGGGCTACGTTGGCCATCATTTCCGGACGGGGACCTACAATGGACATGTCCCCGATCAGTATATTATAGAACTGCGGGATTTCATCCAGACGGAAGCGGCGCAGGAAAGAACCAACCTTTGTGATCCGGGGATCATCCACAGCCACGGAGACCTGAACCTCATCCAGCTCACTGTGGGGAGTCATGGTACGGAATTTGCGAATGGTAAAGGGTCTGCCGGCGATCGTAAGGCGGGATTGTTTGAAAATAATAGGACCGCCGTCCTCCAGCTTGATCAGGAGAGAAATCAGAATAATGAAGGGGCTGAAGAAAATCAGCGCAAACAGGGAAATAATGATATCCCCGCAGCGTTTGGCAAAACGCTGGAAAAGAGTAATTTTATTGTAGTCCATGGACAGGAAAGCAGCGTCATCCACAATGGTGGGCTTGGCGTTGCAGAGCATAATATCCTCCAGCTCCGCCTTGCACATGACGTCCTTCCGGTCATCATAACAGATTTTCATCAGCTCAATCTTGGCGCCGGAAGGAAGATGACCGATGAAGATCACGTCTGCTTTTTCAATACGGCGGGAAAGATCCGGCACATTGTATAGCACCACATCATCCACACGCCACTGCAGCTTATAGCGCTCAATCTTGGAACGAAGCGCCGCCTCCTGAGAGGGAGAGCCGAGAATGAGCAGACAGCTGCGGGGCGGGGTGAAGTAAAAATACAGCTGATTTCCGATCCGGACAAAAAGGATGATCGCGATGACCTGTATAATGAAGCAAAGCAGCAGGCAGAGAAGGTCCGGACCAAAGAGGATCAGATGCTCATTATAATCAGCGTTAACATTCATGATTTCCAGCTGGAGATAGGTGATGATATCGGTAATGGCGATACCGGAGATCATAGCGGAAATAACAGGTTTGTTCTTTTTGCGGCCGACTTCATAACCGCCGTAAACCGCATGCATGGCGATGCTCATCGCCGTATAGGTGAGCAGGGTGGTAGCCAGCGTACGGTTGACATGCAGCAGGAAAACGTTATTGATAGAAAGGCATGCAAAAAAAGACATGCCCAGCAAAGCATAAAGGACAAACGAAAGGAGACCGACCAGGACAGCCGTTTTTGTCTGATGAGATGAACGACTCCGGAATGGCAAACGGAACCCCTCCATTTCTCAAAAACTACATTATACTATCACAGTGTTAAAACAAGTGTCAACGCCGCAAAAAAGAGTTTACAATAAACAATATGAATGTTAAAATTTTATATTGAGTTGCTGTGCAAACTGACAGCTTCTCATGTCCGAAAGAACAGCAATTACCGCCCAAGCGGAAAGGAAAAGATATGAGAAAGAAAGATCAGAACCCCTATCAGGCAGGGTATCCGCAGCAGAACGGTTATCCGCAGGGAAACTATCCCGGCGGAACCGCCTATCCCGGATATCCCGCACAGCAGGGATATCAGAATCAACAGGGCTATCAGAACCAGAATCAGCAGGAGTATGCCAATCCGCAGGGATATACCCAGGCGGGTGCATATACTCAGATGCAGGGATACCAGCCGGTGAGGAATTACCAGACTCCCCAGGTGCCCGGCGGACAGACCACAGCCGGCGTTCCTGAAAACACAGGCTATACCGGACAGGGTGCTTTTGCACAGAACGGATATGGCCAGGCAGGATATACACAGCCCCAGACGGCAGGTTATCCGAACGGTAACGGCTATGCACAGCCGAACGGCTATCCCCAGGCGAACGGTTATCCTCAGGCTAACGGATATCCGCAGACTGCAGGCGGTGCCGCCGGCTATTCCTATCAGCCGAACCAGCAGCCTGCAGGAAGCTATATTCCGCAGACACCCTACAGTCCCGGATATACCACACCCGGATACCAGGCGCCCGGCAGTTATGCCCAGGGATACGCCTATACCCAGATGGGGCGTCAGCAGCCCGCGGCCCCTGTGCAGGAACACGGCGGTCAGGTGCCGCTGAACGGCGGCGGATATACGCCACCACCGGTACCGGTCCGGAAACAGCCTTTCATGCTGCCGGATACCTACCTGCTGATTATCAGCGCTGTACTGCTCGCGCTGTTTGTGCTGGGCATGTTTATTCCCGGCATGGGAATCATGAAATGGGTTTTCCTTGTCCTTGCCGCAGGCTCAACAGCACTTCTGTGGCTGAAACCCCTGACGGAAAACAACAAAAGGCTGTGCTTCTCCATCGTATTCGGTCTGCTTGCGCTGGTTACCCTGATCGGCCTGGTAACAGGGGGAGGACAGAACCGGAGGACAACAACCAGTTCCCAGCCTGTGCAGCAGGAACAGAGCGCCGATGCCGGCAGTGCTGTGCAGAACCCATACGGCGCAGCTGCCAACAGCACACCCGTTACGCCCGCGCCGCCGACCGAAGAAGAGAGTCAGATCATGGATGACGCTGACGCAGAAGCTTATTCACGGTTTGACGAATTCATGAGACTCTGGGCACAGAATGATCTGAACGGAATGATCAAATTGTGCAGTCCTGACTGGATCGCAAAACAGGACTATGTAGAGAACTCCATTTTTAAAATTACCCGAAACCGGCTGCCGATCGAATATCAGCCTAACGGCATTTCAGGTACCGCGTATGATACGATGCGCACCATAAACGCACTGGTAAAAATAGACAAAAACAACGGTCAGCAACCGCAGACCTACCAGCTGGAAGTCGGCATGAAAAAAGCGGATGACGGATTGTGGTATGTGGATCCTTCCAGCATTCAGAGCAATGAGGAAGAGCAGCCCACCGTAACACCGGTTGTTACACCGACGCCTTCACCGGAACTTTATAGCTCCACGATCCTGTATTACAATCCCGACGGCGGTTCATTGTATCACCGGGATCCGAACTGCAAAAAAGTAGGCAAGAAATTCGTGCCGCTGCAAGGACAGTTTACCTACGCTGAACTGCTGAACGGCCTGCACTCCGATCTGAAAGCCTGCCATATCTGCGGAGCACCGGACAGACCGGACGAATAAGCAACGATGAAAGCAACTGACAGCCTGAAGGACCGGATGTATCCTGTTAAGCCAGGCAGGTATCTGATCGGATTATCCGGCGGAGCCGACAGCGTGGCGCTGTTGACGATGCTGCTTCCTGATATCAGGACAGGATGGATTTCCGCTGAAGCGGTTCATGTCAATCACGGTTTGCGGGGAAAGGATTCTGACGATGACGAGGCGTTCTGCCGACGTCTTTGCGAAAGGGAACAGATTGCCCTGACAACATACCGGGCAGAGTTGAACGGCAGAACCGATGAGGCAGCAGCCCGACAGGCAAGATACGGCTTTTTCCGGGAACGCTGCATGATCATCAAGGCAGACGGGCTGATTCTGGCGCATCACGCGGACGACCAGGCTGAAACATTCCTGATGCGGCTGTTACGCGGCGCAGGATCTGAAGGCCTGGAATGCATGCGGGAAGACGAAACGGTTGACAGGATCAGGATTCTGCGTCCTATGCTCCGGATCAGAAGGAATGAAATCAGGGCGGCACTGCAGGAAGACGGTATTGAATGGAGAGAAGACAGTACCAATTCAGATACAGCCTATCTCCGGAACCGGATCCGGCATGAACTGATTCCGGCACTGGAAGATATTTCCGCATCCGCGGTTGATAAAATCTGCCGGACAGCGAGCCTGCTTGCAGGAGACAATGACGCGCTGAACGAGGAAGCAGAGAAACTGCTCCGTGACAACGCAAAAGGCGATATCCTGAATGTTACGGAGATTGCCAGGACTTCCGACGCACTGAGATGCAGAGTACTGCGGCAATGGTGGAACAGGGAAGGCCCAGTGCTGGAGGAACACACACTGAACGCCGCGCAGACAGAGGCGCTGAACACGCTGCTGGATACGGACAAAGGCAAGATCAACCTGCCCGGAGATACCTACGCGATCCGGACGGGCAAACATCTGATTCTCCGGAAAGCAGGAACGCCGGAAAAAGAACCCTCCGTTCCCATAACGGGAAAAGAGACTGTATTCGGCAAGTACCGGCTCACGGTAAGTGAATCAGAAGGGAATCCCGGAGACGGGAAAAGGTCACAGGAAGTGCCGGACGGATTCCTGGAGGGATGCGAAATCCGAACCCGCAGACCCGGAGACAGGATCAGACCTTTCGGCAGCTCCGGAAGCAGAAAACTGCAGGATTACCTGACAGACAGACGGATCGGCGAGCCTTTCCGGGACAGGATTCCGATGGTCTGCAAGGGAAATGAAGTCCTGCTTGTATGCGGCGTGGGAGCCGGAAATATCCCCAGATGGAACAGTGAAGATTCACCGGTACGGATTACCTGGCACGGAGAAATGCCCTGGGCAGAATAAACAAGAGAGGTTAAACACAAATGGAACAAAGCGCAAAGATCTACGGGGACCTGGACAGGGTTCTTGTAACAAAGGAAGAAATCGCGGAGAAGGTCCGTGAACTCGGACAGCGGATTACGAAGGATTATGCCGGGAAACAACCTGTGCTGGTCTGTATTTTAAAAGGCGCGGTTCTGTTCTTCTCTGACCTGATCAGGGAGATTGACCTGCCGCTGACCGCCGATTTCATGGCCATCTCCAGCTACGGCAGCGCCACAAAAACCAGCGGTGTTGTCCGCGTGCTGAAGGACCTTGACAAGGATATCGTCGGCAAGGACGTTATTATTGTAGAAGATATTGTGGATACCGGCGTTACGCTGAATTACCTGAAAAGCATGCTGGAACACAGGGGCGCGGCTTCCATCCGGATTGCCGCACTGCTGGACAAGACAGCAAGACGGACGGTGCCCGATCTGAAGGTGGATTATGTCTGCTTTGACATTCCGGACGCCTTTGTGGTAGGCTACGGGCTGGATTACGACCAGACGTACCGCAACCTGCCGGACATCGGCGTTCTTTCTCCGAAAATATACGGAGATAAATAAGTAAGTAAAAGGGGGAATCTCTTTTGAATAAAAAACCATCCAGAGGGATTGTCGGGTATGTTATCCTGCTGTCCACACTGCTGCTGATTGCCATTCTGCTGAACGGCGGGCTGAGCCAGACCGTAAGCCGCAGGATTGAATATCCCCAGCTGTTGGAGATGATCAAGGACGGAAAAGTCGCCAGAGTTGCAATCAGGAACAACTCCCTGGTCGGCGTGACAAAGACGACTGCCGTGGCACATGATGATTTCCCGGACCGGAACTATGACTTTGAAACCACCATCGGCGGAGATTTCCTGGAGACTGTCCGCCAGATTACGGCCAACAAAAAGAATGTGCCGCTGGATCAGATGACGGTTGACCAGCTGCCCTTTGAACTGGAATACCGCGCACCTGTTGTGGTGCCGTGGTGGTATGATTTCCTGCCGTATCTGATTATGCTCGGAATCATGGGCGTAATCTGGTTTGTGATGATCCGCTCCCAGGCGGGCGGCGGCGGTAAGGTGATGTCCTTTGGCAAGAGCCGCGCCCGTATGCAGGATCCCACGAAAAACAAGATCACATTTGCGGATGTGGCCGGCGCGGACGAAGAGAAAGAGGAACTCCAGGAAATGGTGGACTTCCTTAAAAATCCGCGGAACTATACCGAACTTGGCGCCAGAATTCCCAAGGGTGTGCTGCTTGTAGGACCTCCCGGTACAGGTAAAACCCTGCTGGCGAAGGCGGTAGCCGGTGAAGCCGGCGTACCCTTCTTCTCTATCAGCGGCAGCGACTTTGTTGAAATGTTTGTCGGCGTAGGCGCAAGCCGTGTGCGCGACCTGTTTGACCAGGCCAAAAAAGTTGCTCCCGCCATCGTGTTTATTGATGAAATTGACGCGGTTGGCAGACACCGCGGCGCCGGACTCGGCGGCGGACATGATGAACGCGAACAGACGCTGAACCAGCTGCTGGTTGAGATGGATGGTTTCGCGGTCAACGAAGGCATTATCGTTATGGCTGCGACCAACCGCCGCGACATCCTGGATCCGGCCCTGATGCGGCCCGGCCGTTTTGACAGGCAGGTTACCGTCAACTATCCCGACCAGAACGGCCGCGTGGCTATCCTGAAGGTTCACAGCAAAGGCAAGAAGCTCGACGCAAACGTGGATCTGGACAACATTGCCAAGCGCATGCCGTATGCTACAGGCGCTGATCTGGAAAACGTGATGAACGAAGCGGCTATTCTGGCCGCACGCGCCCGGAAAAAGCTGATTGATCAGCAGCTGCTGATTGACGCCATTGCCCGGGTGCAGATGGGACCCGAGAAGAAGAGCCACAAGGTGAATGAAAAGGACCGCCGGATGGTGGCAATCCATGAGGGTGGCCATGCCATCGTCGGTCATATGCTGGAAGGCTGCGACGAAGTTCACCTGATTACCATTGTGCCCAGAGGACAGGCAGCCGGACATACCCTTGCCCTGCCGGCTGAGGAACATGACAACATGAGCCGGAGCCAGCTGCTGGACCAGATTACCATGATGCTTGGCGGACATGCCGCGGAAGACGTTGGCCTGGGAGAGATCTATACCGGTTCCTCCAGCGACCTGAAGCGCGCCACGGAAATCTGCCGGAAGATGGTCACACAGTTCGGTATGAGCGACAATATCGGCACAATCTACCTGGGAAGCGACCAGGAAGTGTTTGTGGGTATGGAATTCGGTCAGAGCCGCGAATACAGTGAAGAAATCGCTGCCAAGATTGACCGTGAAGTAGCTTCCATCCTGGCCAGCTGCTATGAGAAGGCCAAGAAGATCCTGACAGAAAACAAGGACCGGCTTGAAAAGCTGACACAGGCCCTGCTTGAACAGGAGACTCTGAACCGCGCCGAATTTGTGGCACTGATGGAAAACGGAGAGCTTCCGGAAGTGACAAAGGAAGATAAACCGCGAACGGCTGAAGAAATCATCCGTGAAAGCAAAGAAGCGCAGGCCGAAAGAATCAGCGAACAGGAAGAAGCTGTTCCGGTTCAGGAGGAACCAGCCGAGGCACAGCCTTCCGCGACTGAAGCCAACAACTGACGGAATAAGCGGACAGACAGAAAAGAAATCTGAAGAAAGGGGGCGGGCAGATGGCCGGAAGAAAAAAAGCGGACAGCAGCGGGAACATCCCACAGCGTGTGGAAGACGCGGCACGCAATATGATGAGCCACGCTGCCGGCCCCAGCAGAGGGTATATTCCCCCCAGAAACCAGCAACAGACTGGCGGCTGGCAGCAGGGACCCAACGGGTATTCCAACGGCCAGATTCCATCGCCTAATGAAAGCTTCTATACAGGGCAGCAGCCGATCTACGGAAGCCAGCGAGGCTATATTGTTCCGGCAGGCGGCAAAGGGAAACCGAAGAAACAGCGGAAAAAGCATCCGGTTCTCCTGGCGATTACCCTTATCCTGATGGCCGGAGCCATCGGCACCGGAGCTTATTTTTCAATCACTAACCAGATCAGGATGAAGAAAATCACCGATAAGGTGGAAGCTTACAACAACCTGTTCTGCCCCGGCGTTTATGTGGACGGTATCAATCTGGGCGGAATGACGCCTGAACAAGCCACTAACTCTGTGAACAGCCAGATCCAGCAGCGGCATGACGCATGGAAGGTGCAGCTGACCTATAACGGACAGGACGTGCTGGAAATCAACGCAGATAAGATGGGCTTCAGCGTGGATACGAACAGCGTACTGGCCCGTGCGTGGCAGCAGGGCAAGGAAGGCGACGTGGAACAGCGGTATGCAGCCATGCTGCAGCTGGAACAGACGCCGTACATGGACTATACAGCCAAGCCGGACGGCAATACCCACATCATAGACGAGAAACTGCTGCAGATTAAGGAAGTCATTGATAAACCAGCGGTGAACGCGGAGATGACCGCGTTTGATCCGAGCCAGGATTATCCCTTTGTGATTACCGAGGAAGAATACGGACGCAACCTGGATATCGAACCGATCCGGCAGAAGCTGTACCAGATGGTATCCACCATGGAGAGCGGTACGGTTGAACTGATTCCGGATATTACGACACCGACAGTATTCCGAGCAGACCTGATCATGAACTACAAGGTCCGCGGATACGCGACCACAGAGATCAGCCGTCATTCCGAAGAAAACCGGAATAACAATATCCGCCTGGCGTTTGACTATATCAACAGCTACGGATCCGTGATCCAGCCGAACGCAACCTTCAGTTTCAACAAAGTGGTCGGCAAACGCACACCGGAACGCGGTTTCTATCCCGCGACGGAATATGTGTACGGAGAGCACGAAGAAGGCTACGGCGGCGGCGTCTGCCAGGCCAGCACAACGCTCTACCAGGCAGCGGTCCGCGCGGGCATGCAGATTCTTGAGCGCAGACCCCATTCCGATTCGGTATCCTATACGGAATACGGGAAAGACGCGACAGTTTACTGGTCAGAATTCAGGGGAGGCAAAAAAATAGACTTTTCCTTCCGGAACACATCGGACGCACCGATCTACATTGTTGCGAAAGTGGTGACAATTCCGGCGACCAGAAAAGAGAAGAAAAAGCTTCTTGCCGAGGTTACGATCTACGGAAAGGATATGGGAAGCACCACCTATGATATTGATACGGTGGAGGAAGTCATTCCCTGCACACTGAATCCGGTAGCAGTTGGAGACAGAGATCTGGTCTCCAAGGCAAAAGACGGATGCTATGTGGACAGCTACCTGGTGGAATACACAAACGGCGTTGAGACAAGCCGCAAAAAGATGTACCGTGACAAATATGAGCCCAGGGCAGAACGTTATTATGATCCGTCTGCCAAGAGATAAACACAGGATATAAAAAGAGCACGCTGAAGAATTTCTTCAGCGTGCTTTTGTGTTTCCTGAATCAAAGCATCAGGCCTTGCCGTTGCAGCCGAGCACGTCAACGATCTTATGAGCGACCATATCCTTGACGGCCTGACGGGCGGGCTTGAGGTACTGACGGGGATCGAAGTGATCCGGATGCTCAGCAAAGTACTTACGGATCACAGCGGTCATGGCCAGACGGATGTCGGAGTCGATGTTGATCTTGCAGACAGCGCTGCGAGCGGCCTGACGGAGCTGTTCCTCCGGGATGCCGATAGCACCGGGCATGTTTCCGCCGTACTTGTTGATCTCGGCAACGAATTCCTGCGGCACGGAAGAAGAACCGTGGAGCACGATCGGGAAGCCGGGCAGCTGCTTGGCGCACTCTTCGAGCACGTCGAACCGGAGCTGGGGCTTGGTGCCGGGCTTGAACTTGTAGGCGCCGTGGCTGGTGCCGATAGCAATAGCCAGGGAGTCGCAGCCGGTGCGGGTAGCGAAGTCAACGACTTCTTCGGGATGGGTGTACATAGCCTTGTCGGAATCGACGGAGACTTCGTCTTCAACGCCGGCCAGGGTGCCGAGTTCAGCTTCAACCACAACGCCGTGGTCATGTGCATATTCGACAACCTTACGGGTCAGGGCGATGTTCTCTTCATAGGGCTTGGAAGAAGCGTCGATCATAACGGAAGTGAAACCGCCGTCGATGCAGCTCTTGCAGAGTTCGAAGCTGTCGCCATGGTCCAGATGCAGAGCGATCGGGATTTCGGGGTTTTCGATCACAGCAGCTTCAACCAGCTTCACCAGGTAGGTGTGGTTGGCATAGGCACGGGCACCCTTGGAAAC
This sequence comes from uncultured Eubacteriales bacterium, assembly GCA_900315675.1. Taxonomy (GTDB): domain Bacteria; phylum Bacillota; class Clostridia; order Christensenellales; family Aristaeellaceae; genus Aristaeella. The sequence continues at coordinate 634,135 of OMZY01000001.1, read as the reverse complement.
CTGCAGGATGACGGGAGCCTTCAGCTCTCCGGCAGCCTCGGTAATGCCCTGGATGATTTCCATGTTGTTGACGTTGAACGCGCCGACAGCATAGCCGCCGTCATAGGCCTTCTTAAACATTTCTGTAGTGGTTACGAGTGGCATAGACAGGAACCCTCCTTCGTCTTATTTCAGCTGGGATTATACCACAGGAAGTCTTGAAAGAAAAGAGGGGAGGGCGTTTCATGCTGATTTTTATCAGCATGAAACGCCAATGCAGAATTAAGAATGCAGAATGCAGAATTTAGATGGTTTATCACTGTTTTTTATTATACGGTATTCCTAATCAAAGCACATGACTATAGATAAAAGTATATAAAACTATTGTGTTTTTTGTGGTTGCCGAATACCGAAAGAATACGAAGGAAAGGCGAAAACAAAGTTGATAAAGAAAAATGAAAAGAGTAAAATAGACTGCATCCATATATATCGGAGGGACAGTCATGTATCCTATTGTCAAAAAGCGCGTTCTGAACGAGACGGTAACCCTGATGGAGATTGAAGCTCCCCTGGTTGCCCGCAAAGCGATGCCCGGACAATTCATCATCTTCCGGATTGATGAAGAAGGTGAACGGGTCCCGCTGACCATCGCCGGATATGACCGGGAAAAGGGAACGGTTACGATTATTTTCCAGAAGGTTGGCTATACGACTGAAAAGCTGGATTCCCTCAACGAGGGTGACAGCCTGCTGGACTTTGTGGGACCCCTGGGCGAGCCCACCAAAACGGAAGGCATTCACCGGTGCGCCGTGATCGGCGGCGGCCTGGGTGTCGCGATTGCCTATCCGCAGGCCAAAGCACTGCATGACGCGGGCGCGGAAGTGGATCTGATTGTCGGATTCCGGAATGAACATCTCATTATCCTGAAGGATGAACTGGAAGCTGCCTGCACGAATCTGATCATTATGACAGACGACGGCAGCAACGGAAATAAAGGCTTTGTCACACAGGCCCTGCAGAAGCAGATTGACGCGGGCAGGAATTATGATACCGTGATTGCCATCGGACCGCTGCCGATGATGAAGGCTGTGTGCGACATGACCCGGGAACCCAGGATCAAGACGATTGTCAGCATGAACCCGATCATGATCGACGGAACAGGCATGTGCGGCGGCTGCCGTCTGACTGTCGGCGGCGAAACAAAGTTTGCCTGCGTTGACGGCCCTGATTTTGACGGACATCTTGTTGATTTCGACGAAGCGATGGCCCGGGGACGCATGTTCCGCCCCGAAGAGGCGAAAGCAAGAGAAAAACACATTTGCAGGCTGACAGGGGAGGAACGGTAAAATGGCCAACATGAGTCTTCAGAAACATCCCATGCCCGAGCAGGATCCGCAGGTACGGGCGGGGAATTTTAAAGAGGTAGCCCTCGGATATACCGCTGACATTGCCGTGGAGGAAGCACAACGCTGCCTGCACTGCAAGAACGCACCCTGCGTATCGGGATGTCCGGTGAATGTCCCGATTCCGGATTTTATTGACAAGATTAAAGAAGGGGATTTCAACGGCGCCTATCAGGTGATCCGTTCCCAGAACGCACTTCCGGCTATCTGTGGCCGCGTCTGTCCGCAGGAATCCCAGTGCGAAAGCAAATGCGTACGCGGTATTAAGGGTGAACCTGTCGGTATCGGCCGGCTGGAACGTTTTGCCGCAGATACGGCTATGGCACAGGGCAAAGCGTCCGCGGAAAAGGCGGCACCCTGCGGCAAACGCGCCGCAGTGATCGGCAGCGGCCCCGCAGGCCTGACCTGTGCGGGTGAACTGGCCAAAGCAGGATGGGACGTTACCGTATACGAAGCCCTGCATACCGCGGGCGGCGTACTGATGTACGGTATTCCGGAATTCCGTCTGCCAAAGGCGCTGGTTGAAAGGGAAATCAGCAGCCTGAAGGAGCTTGGCGTCAAGATTATCACCAACGCTGTGGCCGGCAAAGCTTTCACTGTTGATGAACTGCTGGAGGAAGGAAACGACGCGGTCTTTATCGGAAGCGGCGCCGGACTGCCGAATTTCCAGAAGATTCCCGGAGAAAGCCTGTGCGGCGTATATTCCGCCAACGAATTCCTGACCCGGCTGAACCTGATGAAGGCCTATACTTTCCCGGAACATGATACTCCGGTGAAGATCGGCAAGCACGTGGCAGTCGTCGGCGGCGGCAACGTGGCGATGGACGCCGCACGCTGCGCCAAACGGCTCGGCGCGGAAGTGACGATTCTTTACCGACGGAGCGAGGCTGAAATGCCCGCACGTGCGGAAGAAGTACATCACGCCAAAGAAGAGGGTATCCAGTTCCATATGCTGACAGCGCCTACCTCCATTGAGGGAGACGAGAACGGATTCGTGAAAGCGATCCGCTGCATTGAAATGAAACTGGGCGAGCCGGATGAACGCGGACGCAGGCGTCCCGTACCGGTTGAAGGCAGCGAATACGAGCTTCCGATGGAAACCGTGATCATAGCCATCGGCAACAGCCCGAATCCGCTGATTAAGAAAACAACGCCTGACCTGCCGACAGAAAGGTGGGGAGGCATCCAGACCGACGAGAACGGCAGAACCGGCAAAAAGAATGTATACGCCGGCGGAGACGCCGTGACCGGCGCAGCAACGGTGATTCTGGCTATGGGCGCAGGCAAGAAGGCGGCCGCAGCCATCCTGGAGGATCATCCCTGCTGAAAAGACAGGAAGGAAAGCACTCATGTTCGGGTTTGATGAACGGTACGCCATGTTTGACATTACCCCGGTGGAAAACCAGTTTATCCTGGATTACCTGCCGGACGCCAAGGGAGACTATGTGAAGGTCTACCTGTACGGTCTTATGCGCTGCTATCATCCCGAGGAAGACATGAGCCTGGCACGGATGTGCCACGAGCTGAATATGACGGAAGAGGACGTGGCGGCAGCTTTCCGCTACTGGGAAAGACGCCGCCTCGTCCGCCGGATCAGCGACGATCCGCCCCAGTGGAAGTATATCAATATCAAACAGAAGAACCTGGTTTCTGACGACGACTATGATCCGGAATATGAAGAATTTAGTAATGCAATATATGAAGCATTTGGAAAAGTCAGACGATTACACGGGGCTGAATTAAACAATTGCTTCGAATGGCATGAAAGTCTGAAACTACCAACAGAATTAATCATAATGCTTCTTAACCATATGGTTGAAATAAAAGGAAAAAATTTTAGCATTTACGAAGCAGATAAGACAGCAGCCAAAATGGCAGAAGAAAAAATACAGACTATAGATGCAGCTGAAGAGTTCTTTTATCGTGATGGTTTACCATATAAAGGTGTTAAGAAGGTTTTAAAACTATTGGGCAAACGATATTTGCCATCCGAAGCTCAAGTACAGTTATATAAAAAATGGACAAAAGAGTGGGGCTTTAGTCACGAAGCTATTGAAGCTGCTGTTGAACTAACAGCAAAAGGCGATCCAAGTATGGGATATCTTGATGGTATATTGGATAGACTGCGTCAAGATAATGTAAAAGGCGATGAAGCTACACCTGAAGCTATAGAACAAAACACTGAAAGAACAAAAGGCTTAAGAAGAGTTATACATGAACTAGGAAGAGGTGATGTAAATAATCTTAATCTGGAATTATATGATGAGATGGTTTTATTATATTCTGAAGATATAATTCTTACAGCAGCACGTGAATGTGCTCGATATGGATTTGGTAGAAGCATTAACGATGTTCTTGACCTTTTGAAGTCATGGAAGAAAAAAGGCTTGAATAATACACAAGAAGTTGACGCATATATCAATGTTTTCCACGATCAAATGGCACTGATAAGAGAGATACGTAAGATGTGGGGGAATAATGATAGAGGTGTTGGTTCAATTGATCGAAATATGATAAACAAATGGGAAAATGAACTTGGTTTTAGTCGAGAAATGATTAAAACTGCTGCTAAATATGCTGTTGAAGCAAAACAACCTATGACATATCTAGGAAAAATCCTTGAATATTATAAAGAAAAAGGTATAAATACTCCTGAAAAAGCCAAATTAGACCACGAAAGCAGAAAAAAAATAAGCTCAAAGAAGGAAGGGAAAGTACTTCCTGCTCAGGATTTCGCACAACGTGACTATACAAATGTTCAAGATAAAATAATGCAATCGTTAGCGAAAGAAATGGAAGCTTATATGCACGAAAACGGAGGAGAATCCGATGCGTGAGGATCTGCTGAACGAACTGGAAAATGAATATGCCCAGCTGCGGGCAGATAACGAACGGACAGAGGAAATGCGGAAAGAAAAGATCCGCATGGAACAGCCGCATATTTATGAACTGACCAAAGAGCGTGAGAATATCGTCTTTGGCACGCTCCGGAATATCGTAAACGGAACAGCCACCAAAGCAAATGATCTTCCGGAACGGATGGAGAAGCTGAACGAGCAGATTCGCGTTCTACTTACAAAAAACGGCTATCCTGCCGATTATCTCGCACCGGTATTTCGTTGTCCAATCTGTAAAGACACAGGTAAAATTGGAGATACAATCAAAGAAAATTGTGAATGCTTAAAAAAGGCATATCAAAGAAAAATCCGAGAAAAAATTGGTTTGTCTGGTGCACATATTGAAACATTTGAAACATTTGATTCCTCTGTTTTTCCGAATACTATTATACCGGGACAGAAATTTACCCAGCGTAAACTAATGAATCATTACAAGGATATTTGTGAAAAATGGGCAAATGAATACCCTGAAGTAGAGTTTCGTGACCTGCTACTGACAGGCAGCACAGGGCTGGGAAAAACTTTCCTGCTACGCGCTATGGCTGATCGGCTGATTGAACGGGATATCAATGTGCTGATCATCAGCGCATACAAGATGCTGGAGATTCTCCGGAAGAGCTATTTCGAGAATGATAACAGCTCCAGTGAACTGCTGGACGCGCAGGTGCTGATGATTGACGACCTGGGCAGCGAGCCGCTGATGCAGAATGTGACGGTGGAGCAAGTGTTCAACCTGCTGAATGAACGGCAGAACAGAGATCTGTCAACTGTGATTTCTACAAATCTTGAAATACCTAAATTCCGTGAACGATATACAGAACGTATAGCTTCCAGACTAGGGGATAGTCGCAATTGTAAGGTTATTAGACTGCTTGGAGAAGACATCCGTATGCCGGAGGAAACCTGAAAGCATGAATATCCAGATTTACTGCGGCAAGAAAAACTTTGACGCACAGAAAGCAGAAAGATATTTCAAAGAAAGACGCATTCCGTTCCAGGCGCTGGATCTGAAGAAACACAAGCTTGGAGAACGGGAGATCCGTATGATGATCTCCGCCATCGGCATTGAAAAGCTGATCGACAGGGAAGATAAAAAGGTAAAGGAACATCCAGCCTGCTACTATGACAGGGAGGAGCTCCTGATTCCCGCCATTCAGGAAAATCCCTGGCTGCTTCGCCTTCCCATTGTCAGAAACGGAAACAAAATGACGCTCGGCTATCAGCCGGACGTATGGGCCCAATGGGAATAAAAGGAGAGCCGGCCTATGATCATACACGGATTACAGAAAATGACGCTGCTGGACTATCCGGGCAGGGTCGCCTGTACTGTTTTTTTCGGGGGCTGTGATATGCGGTGCCCTTTTTGCCATAATGCTGAACTGCTGGACGGAAAAGCTCCGCCGGTGATGAACGACGATGAACTGCTCTCCTTCCTGAAAAAAAGACAGGGATTGCTGGACGGAGTTGCCATTACAGGCGGTGAACCGACGCTGCAGAAAGATCTGCCGGATATGGCCAGGAGAATCAGGGAGCTCGGATATGACATCAAGCTGGATACCAACGGACTGCATCCGGACGTACTGGGCCGCATGATCAGGGAGGGACTGGTACAGTATGTGGCGATGGATATCAAAAACAGCCCTGAAAGATACGCTCAGACCGCTGGACTGCAGAAAATGGACCTGAGTCCGATCCGGGAAAGCGCCGCTATGCTGATGGAAGGCAGCACTGAATATGAATTCCGGACAACTGTGGTTAACGAACTTCACGATGATGACAGCTTTACGGGAATCGGAGAATGGATCAGGGGAGCCCGGAAGTATTATCTGCAGAAATTCACGGACAGGGATACGGTCCCGTTTGAAGGACTGCACGCACCGACCCGGGAGCAGATGGAACACTGGGCGGACATTATCAGGCCCTATATACCGGCCGTTGAGCTGCGGGGCGTTGACTGAACCTTACCAGGCGACAGAAAGGAACCATAAACCATGCTGATTGAAAACGGCACCGTATTTACAGGGACAGAATTTGAGAACGGACTGAGTATCCGGCTGATGAACGGCATCGTGCAGGAAGTCGGCGAAAGCCTTCGTGCGGAAGCCGGGGAAAAAGTGATTGACCTGGAAGGCGATTATCTGCTTCCGGGTTTTGTAGACGTCCATATTCACGCTTTCCGCGGCAGCGATACCATGCGGGGAGAAACCGATATCCGGCGGATGAGCCGGGAACTGGCGGGTACAGGCACAGGCGCTTTCTGCCCCACAACGATGAGCGCCTCCATGGAAGATACCGCCAAAGTTATTGACGGCATACGGAGGACCATTGAACAACCTGAACGGAACGGGGCCAGAGTACTGGGCGCCCATATGGAAGCTCCGTTCCTCAGCGAAGGCAAAGCAGGCGCCCAGAGGAAAGAGTTTTTCCGGAACCCCAGCTGGGATGATCTGCTGAATATGGCAGAAGATCCATCACTGGTCCGGCTGATCACAATGGCACCGGAAAAGGACGGAAGCGAGGAATTTGTCCGCAAAGCCAGTGCCGCAGGCATCCATGTATCCATCGGTCATACACAGGCTGACGCGGAAAAGGTTCATGAAGCCGGTGACTGGGGAGCGGATCACATTACCCACACTTTCAACGCACAGACACCCCTGCATCACCGTGAACCGGGCGTGCCGGGTGCCTCCATGACAGATGACCGGTTCTTCTGCGAAATGATCTGCGACGGCAAACATCTGCATGATGATATCGTCCGGCTGATCATTCTGTGCAAAGGAGCGGACAGGGCGGTAGCCATTACAGACGCTATGGAAGCAGCCGGAATGCCGGACGGAGAATACAGCCTGGGCGGACAACCGGTGTTTGTAAAGGAAGGTGCAGCACGCCTGGCGGACGGTACACTGGCCGGTTCCGTGCTGACCATGAACGAAGCACTCTACAACCTGATTCACCGGTACGGCGCGGATCCGCTTTCCGCATGCAAAATGTGCACTTCAACCCCGGCAAGATCCATCGGAGAAAGCGTCGCGGGACATATGGTTCCCGGAAGCCCGGCCATCCTCACCAGATGGTCCCGGAAATGGGATATGATCAGCGTGATCACTGATACGGCTGAAAGTTGCCAAGCAGACAGGTGAATGATATAATCTCAACCGAATACGGAGAGAGGTGACGATGACATGCACAGTATGACCGGATGCGGGAGCGGAAAGGTTCAGCAGGACGGATGGGAAGTTACCATTGATCTTAAAACTGTAAACCACCGTTTCCTGGATATCGGTATGAGACTGCCGCGGAACCTGAACTTCCTGGAACAGACCATCCGGGACGGGATCGGCAAACGCATCCTGCGCGGACATGTGGATGTATTCCTGACCGTCAAGAGGACAGACAGTTCCGCTACGACGGTTGAATGCGATCCGGAACTGGCAGGTCATTATCTGGAAGCAGCCGCGCTCCTTGCAGAAAAAACAGGCATTGAAAATGACATGACCATCAGCCGGCTCATGAAAATGGAAGGCGTACTGACGCTGAATGAGCAGGAGATGGATGAAGATACTGTCAGTACGATCTGTGCTGAAGCAACCAATATCGCGGCTGAACAGCTGGTTCAGATGCGGGCACGGGAAGGGGAAAACCTTAAGGAAGACCTGAAGGTTCACCTGGACGCGGTGGAAAAGCTCCGCAAGGCCATTCTGGAACGCGCGCCGCTGGTTGTGACAGAATACAGGGACAAGCTTGAAGCACGGCTAAAGAGCCTTCTGACCGAAGCAGCGGAACCCCAGAGAATCGCCCAGGAAGTTGCCATCATGGCCGACCGGTGTGCGATTGATGAGGAACTTGCCCGGCTGGACAGTCATATCCGCCAGATGCGTAAATATCTGGAGAGCAACGGTGAAACCGGCAAGAAAATGGATTTCCTGATCCAGGAAATGAACCGTGAAACCAATACCATCGGCTCCAAGGCTTCCGATACAATCATCGCCCAGCATGTGGTTGACCTGAAGAGCGAGATTGAGAAGCTGAGAGAACAGATACAGAACGTGGAGTGACGGCGATGAAACTGGTCAACATCGGGTACGGAAATATGCTTGCAACGGAACGGCTGGTGGCTGTTGTTTCCCCGGAAGCCGCTCCGATCCGCAGAATGATACAGGACGCCAGAGACAGCGGAAGAGTTATAGACGCTACATGCGGGCATAAAACCAGGGCTGTCATTGTTACAGATTCAGAACATGTTGTTCTTTCACCGCTGATGCCGGAAACGGTAGCAGCCCGGATTGATGAACGAAAAGGGATGGAGGAAGACACATGAAAGAGACAAGAAAAGGGATGCTGCTGGTAATCTCCGGCCCCTCAGGCGCCGGTAAGGGAACGCTGGTGGCAAAACTGCTGGAAAAAGATCCTTCATTCTGTTTTTCCGTCAGCGTTACCACCAGGGGACGGCGGGAAAATGAAATCGAAGATGTTCATTACCACTTTATTTCTGACGAGGAATATGATAAACTGCTTGCCGAGGACGCGTTCATTGAACACGCGAGCGTCCACGGTCACCGGTACGGCACGCTGAAAAGCGAGGTTTATGACCGGATGGAAAAAGGACAGAACGTGCTGCTGGATATCGACCCCCAGGGAGCACGGGAAGTCATGAGCAAGGAAAAGGACTGCGTCAGCGTGTTCATTCTTCCGCCGAGTTATCATGACCTTAAGGTCAGGCTTCATACCCGCAATACGGAAAATGAAGAGGAAATTCAGCGGAGACTGAATAACGCAAGAGGCGAAATCCGCCAGACAGACCGCTACCGCTACCTCATTGTGAACGACAATCTTGAGCTGGCGTTTGAACAGCTTGTGGCGATTGTCCGGGCTGAGAAACAGAACACAGTGCGGTATTTCCCGGTGATTGAGGAATAACCTGTATACCTGAGGAGGAAAAGAAATGTCTATTGTTGATCCGAGCGTACTTGAACTGCTGAACCACGCGGACAGCCGCTATACCCTGGTTGTTGAAGCCAGCAAGCGCGGACGCGAAATCGTCAACGGCGCCCTGCCGATGATTGACGCGGAAGGCATGAAGCCGCTGAAGATTGCGGTTGAGGAAATTAACCGCGGACTGCTGACCTACGACAACCCGACGGAGCAGGAGGAGCAGAACTGATATGGATCTGACCGGCAGGGAGATCGTGCTGGGAGTGACGGGAGGCATCGCCGCGTACAAAAGCGCAGAGGTTGTCTCCCGTTTGCGTCATCTGGGCGCGAATGTACATGTGATCATGACAAAGAACGCGACGGAATTTGTTTCGCCGCTTACTTTTCAGACGCTTTCTGCCAACCAGGTGGTTACGGATACTTTCCAGGCGCCTGAGTACTGGAATGTGGAACATGTGGCCCTGGCCAAACTGGCAGAGGTGTTTGTCATCGCTCCGGCAACCGCAAATATCATTGCCAAGATGGCGTCCGGTATTGCAGACGACATGCTTTCCACGACGGTATTGGCCACAAAGGCTCCGGTACTGATCGCACCCGCGATGAACACCGGTATGTGGACCGCGGAAGCAACCCGGGAAAATGTACAGAAACTGAAGACACGGGGCGTGCATTTTGTCGGCCCTGACAGCGGAATCCTTGCCTGCGGAGACGAGGGCGCAGGACGCATGAGCGAGCCGGAAGCCATTGTTGAGGCGATCCGGGATATTCTGGATGTACGCAGGGATCTTGAAGGACTGAAGATCCTGGTAACAGCCGGAGCCACAAAGGAACGGCTGGATCCGGTGCGCTATATGACGAATGACTCCAGCGGAAAAATGGGATTCGCGATTGCCGAGGCCGCCAGAAACCGGGGCGCAGAAGTTACCGCTGTTTACGGCAGTGTGACAGCACCTGTGCCTGAAGGAATCCGCAGGATTCAGATTGAATCCGCACAGGAACTGTATGACACCATGATGCATGAAACGCCGGACCAGGATATCATCATCCAGGCCGCGGCCGTATGCGATTACCGGTTTGAAAAGACCAGCACCAGCAAAATCAAAAAGGCTGAAGGAGAATCCCTGACCCTTACGCTGAAGGAAAATCCAGACGTTGCCAAAGCGGTCGGCGCCATCAAGAAAAAGGGACAGACGCTTGTCGGCTTTGCAGCTGAAACGGACAACGTACGGAAGAACGCGGCAGAAAAACTGAAAAAAAAGAACCTGGACATGATTGTTGCCAATGACGTGACGCTTCCCGGCGCCGGATTCAATGTGGATACCAACATTGCCGCACTGATCACCAAAGACGGAACGGAAGAACAGCCGCTGCAGACGAAACGGGAACTGGCGGAAAAAATACTGGATAAGATCATTGAGCTGAGAAAATGAATTTAAACACAGCTTCCGATGGAAGCTGTGTTTTACTTAAGACTTAAAAATGAAAAATTAAGAATGAAGAATGGCAGAAAAAACTGCTTCCGGGAGGAAGCGGTTTTACTTATAATTGAAAACTTAAAAATGAATAATTAAAACTTAAAAATGGCGGAAAAAATGCTTCCGGGATTCCGGAAGCATTTCATTGATTTTATATGGGAAATAAGGTTATCAGTCGGAAACTGTCTGGTCGAAGGGGAGCTCCAGGGCATTGGTTCCGTCGTTCCAGAGCCGGTCCAGACCATAGAAAGCCCGGTCATCCCGGTGGAAGAGATGCACAATGATATGGCCGTAATCCAGAACGATCCAGCGGCCTTCACGGCGACCTTCACTTCTGCGGAGATTGAGTCCCTCCGCAGCCATGAGATCATCCACGGCATCCGCAAGCGCAGCAACCTGGGTTGCGGAACGGCCGGACGCGATAACCATATAATCGCAGAGAACAGTCAGACGGGTGACATTCAGGGCGGAAATATCCTGGGATTTACGGTCGTAAAGCAAACGGGCCAGACGAAGTACGGTTTCATGATCGGGCATGTTTTATCCTCCAAATCACATATTTCATAACCGCGGAAGCGGTTTATCCCTGAACTGACGGCAAACCCCTGAGCCAGCTGATTGTATCGGCGGTACGGGGATACAGGTACCATCCCCTGGCCAGAACGTAGTTTACTGTGCTTTCCAGCGAAAGAAGCAGTGCTTTTTCCAGGGAGACGCGGGAGAGAGCCCGTACCTCCTCCAGGACCGGGAAACTTTCACGCAGCGGTTCCATATAATCAGCGAGACAGACGCACATTGCCAGCCGGGACATGCCGGGATAACCGGTGTTATGGAAGCTGATAGCCTCCAGAACGTCCGGATCTTCCATGCCGTATTCCTGCTGTGCCAGACAGGCACCGACGATGGAATGAAGCAGCGCGTCACTGGACAGTACATCAGGATCCTCCGTCAGACTGTTATCAACAGCAATACGCTGCATTTCCTTCAGAGGAAGACATTTGGCACAGTCATGGAGCAGACCGGCCTGTTCCGCTTTCAGCGGATCTTCCCCAAAGCGGACAGCCAGCAGGGCGGAAGAAGCGGCGACGCTCAGAGAATGAGCAAAACGCCGAGGCTTCAGCGCAGTGAAAAGCTTATCGATCCATTCATCGATATGATCAAGCCTTCCGGGAGCGTTATAAAGTCCTTTACAGCGGCAGTATTCAAGCACGGCCGGATTGAGATCATCCGGAGTTCCGCCGCCGGCAAGCACGGCGCGTATAGATGAAGAGGAAATACGGACAGAGCTTGGCGGCAAAAGACGGAAGTTTCCGCCCATGGCGGAAAGACGGGAAATCTCCCTGCCGCAGATTACTGAATCCTCCTCCCGGGGGATCACCAGGAAAGAACAGAGACGAAAAACCTCATCCATGCGCAGCCAGTGATGCAGCGTCATGAGAGTATCCGAACCAATAATATAGAACAGTTTCGCATCGGGATACTCTTTCCGGACAGCCAGAAGCGTATCAACGGCATAGGTAGTCCCATCGCGATCCAGCTCCAGGCGGGAAGGCACCAGGCGCTTATCGCAGGAACAGGCGGCTACAAGCATTTTCCAGCGGTCTTCAGCAGAAGCGGAACAGCTTTTGTATCCGGGACGGCCGGAAGGAATGACAAGCAGACGATCCACATAATCAGCATTCAGTATACCCAGCGCCGCAGCAATATGACCGCGGTGAACCGGATCAAAGCTGCCGCCGAGAATACCGATACGCTGTTTTTTTGCCAAAGGAAAGAACCTCCTGTTTTCTGTTACGGATATTATAAACGAAAAGAAACGGATAGGGAAGAGACATTTCAAATTTCTTTTATGAAATACTTGCTTTTTCACAGCTGTCGTGATATTATTGCATGCGATGGTTTTTTAAGGATCCTAAGGGGAGGTGAACCGAGTTGCCGAATATCCAGTCCGCAAAGAAGCGCGTTAAGGTCAGCGAGAAGAAGAATCTTCGCAACCGCATCATTAAGAGCGGGATGCGTACTTCCATCCGGAAGTTTGACGCCGCCGTTGCCGCTGACGCGCAGAACGCCAATGAGCAGCTGTCCGCGACTTCCGCAGTGATCGATAAGGCCGCGTCCAAGGGCGTTATTCATAAGAATGCCGCCAATCGGAAAAAGGCCCGTCTGGCCAAGCAGTTGACCAAGGCCGCTAACTAAGCAGAATCGCGTGTGATAAACTCCCTTCCAATGTACGGAAGGGGTTTTTCCGTATTCGGGAAGAAAATCCAGATGTGTTTCGTCTTTATAGTTGAATCCCTTATGAGAGAGGAAGTGTGAGGACTTGAGCAGATTCAGATTATTATTCCTTTTTACCATGATCGTAATGCTGGCGGTTTGTCCTTTCAGCGTGAATGCGGAAAACTCCACGGAAGAAACCGAACAGGGACTTGAAGAAATCCAGCCCCTGATTGAGATGACCGATGTGAAGGATACAGAAGGCATGAGCCTCGAAGAAATGACAGACGCTTTCGCGGACGCCGCGATGTGCGAATACATGGACAGTGTGACGGGCTTCAGAATGCAGTATCCGGCCACATTCCAGTTCAATGAAGGTACCAACGGACTGACCGCAGCCACGGCAGACGGAAAAGCCACCATGTCCATTGAAAACATGGAACATGACGGCAGCCTGACGCGTGAAATCCTGATGGAAGCCATCAAACTGGAAGTTCCCGGCTTTGACGGAAAAGGCACCGAGGCAAACAACTGCCTGCGCGTGACAAGGAACGAAGAACAGGATAAAATGATACAGACAGATCTGTATTACCTGACGGAAAAGAGTTTCCACCATATCATTCTCCGTTATCCATCCGCTGAGGAAGAAACCTATTCATCCTATATTGATTACATGATCAATACGATGGAAACGAATGATTCGGAACTTGGGTAAAGCCAATTTCTGCACGGAAGGAAGAAAGATATGATGAAACGTAAAAACATAGCCATTATACTGATGGTCCTGATGCTGACGGCAGCGTCTGTGCTGCCGGCCGGCAATGCCCTGGCGGAAAACAGGACAGGAGTTGTCAAAGGCGGCTGGCTGATTCTGCGCGCAGAACCATCATTCAACGGCGCAATCAGGGCCAGCTATCCCAGCGGTACAACCGTGACCATTACCGGTCAGATCGGTTCCTGGTACGCAGTTACGACGCAGGACGGATTGACGGGTTATATGCTCGGAGACTACCTGCAGGTGGGCGGCAGCAGCGGCGGAAGCACCGGAACCGGGACATTTATTGATTCAACCGCATATATAACAAGCGCGAACGGACTGAATGTAAGGATGAGAAGCGGTCCCGGCAAGGGATATTCCGTTGTGGCATCCTATGCACCCGGAACCCAGTGTACCATCATTTCCCCCGGAAATAACTGGTGCAGGATTCAGGTGGGCAGTTATACCGGATATATGATGACCCAGTTCCTGTCCGGAACCGCGGTACCCGTGCCCGTTACACCGGCACCCGCGCCGATGCCCGGTCCCTCCGGAAGCGAATACACCGTGTACGTGACCAGCAGAAACGGTAACGGCGTCAACCTGCGCTCGGGCCCGTCCAAATCCTATACGAGCATCGGATTCTACAGCGTTGGTACCCAGGCAGCGATGATTACCAAGGGAACCACCTGGAGCTATATCCGCGTGGGCAACCGGTACGGATATATGATGACCGAATTCCTGACTGAAAGCCAGCCAGCAGTTCCCACGCCTTACGTTTCCGGCGCGTATGTGGTGAGCGCAAACGGCAGGAATGTCAACCTGAGAGCAGCTCCTACCACGCAAAGCGCGGTGATCCGTTCCTGCAAGGTGGGAACCCCTGTGACCATTATTACCCGAGGCGTTGACTGGTATTTTGTGCTGATTGACGGCGCCTACGGATATATGATGAGACAGTTCATTTACGACGGTTCCGCGCCTGCCACGGTAACTGATCTGTCTCCGTACGCGGGGATCCTGTGACAATATTACAAATCCTTTTCACAGATTTTACGGAAATAAAAGATGACAAAAATTACCGGTACACTCTTTCCAAGTGTACCGGTTTTTGTTATAATTGGTATAAACAAACGGCATATGCCGACAATCAGAAAGGGGATATTTCCTATGAAAAAGCTTTTTGCTCTGCTGCTTGCTGCAGTGATGCTGATGGGCGTTATGTCCTTCGCTTCCGCTGAAGAAGGAAGCAGCATGCGGGTTGCCATGATCACCGACTACGGCGATATTACCGACCAGTCCTTCAACCAGACCACCTATGAAGCCTGCAAACAGTTCTGTGAAGCCGCCCAGATCGACTTCCAGTACTACAAGCCCGCTTCCGACTCCGATGAAGACCGGATTTCCTCCATTGAAAAGGCTATCGACGACGGTTTCACCGTGATCGTGATGCCCGGTTACGCTTTCGGACCCGCGATTCAGAAAGTGGCTCCTGAATTCGACGACATTACCTTCATCGCGCTGGACGTTGGCGAAGGCGATATCGGCGATCTGGCCAAGGATGTGCCCGCGAACCTGTACTGCGCTGTTTACCAGGAAGAGCTGTGCGGCTATATGGCCGGCTACGCTGCTGTGAAACTGGGCTACAAGAAGCTGGGCTTCCTGGGCGGCATGGCGGTTCCCGCTGTTGTCCGTTACGGCTACGGCTTTGTGCAGGGTGCTGACGCCGCGGCTGTCGAGCTGGGCGCTGACGATGTGGAAGTCAAGTATGTTTACGGCAACCAGTTCTACGGTGACGCGGACATTACCGCTTACATGGATACCTGGTATACCAACGGCACCGAAATCGTGTTTGCCTGCGGCGGCGGCATCTTCACCTCTGCCGGTGAAGCGGCTCAGAAGGCCGGCGGCAAGGTCATCGGCGTTGACGTTGACCAGAAGGGCACCATTGACGGCATGTTCGGCGAAGGCATCACCGTGACCTCCGCCATGAAGGGCCTGGCTGCCACCGTTTATACCGAACTGGCCTCCATCCTGAACGCTGAATTTGCCGGCGGCAAGATTGAGAACCTGGGTCTGGTATCCGACAATCCCGAAGAAAACTTCGTGCAGATTGCTCCTTCCACCCAGTTTGCGGACGGCTTCACCGCTGATGACTATAACGCGCTGGTTGCGAAGATGAACGCCGGTGAAATCACCGTTTCCAACGCCATCGACGCTGAACCCGAAACCACCATCAAGGTCGATTATCAGGGCAACATCAAGTAATCTGTTTATGATTGCCGGGGATGCGCCGCATCCCCGGTTTTTGACATAAGCCCCTGTTCCGCAGAAATCATGGACAGGGGTTTATGTCAGAAAGGCGAAGAATATCCTTGTTCGCCATAAACAACATACAGATGGAGGGGAACGCTTTGAACAAGGAACGGCAGTCGGAATATGCCATCGAAATGCTGAACATCACCAAACGCTTTCCGGGAATCATCGCCAATGACAATATTACCCTGCAGCTCCGTCACGGAGAAATCCACGCGCTGCTGGGAGAAAACGGCGCCGGTAAATCCACCCTCATGAGCGTGCTGTTCGGTCTTTACCAGGCAGAAGAAGGTATCATCAAAAAGGATGGCAAAGAAGTCAAGATCAATGATCCGAACGACGCAAACGCACTGGGAATCGGTATGGTACACCAGCATTTCAAGCTGGTTGAATGCTTCACCGTGCTTGACAACATTATTCTTGGAGATGAACCTGTCGGAAAGGCCGGCATCCTGAAAAAGTCCGAAGCCAGGAAGAAAATCCTTGCCCTTTCAGAAAAATACGGATTACAGGTCGATCCGGACGCTGTGATTTCCGACATCACGGTGGGTATGCAGCAGCGGACAGAGATTCTGAAAATGCTGTACCGGGACAATGAAATCCTGATTTTTGACGAACCGACCGCCGTGCTGACCCCGCAGGAGATTGAAGAACTGATGCAAATCATGCGCAATCTCGCGGCAGAAGGAAAGTCCATTCTCTTTATCAGCCATAAGCTTGCCGAAATTATGGCGGTGGCAGATCGCTGCACCGTACTGAGAAAAGGCAAGTACATCGGTACGGTTGAAACAAAAAACACGACGATGGAAGAACTTTCCGCCATGATGGTGGGCCGCAACGTCAATTTCCATGTGGATAAACAACCGGCACACACGGGCGACGTTGTGCTGGATGTGCAGCACATGACAGTTGCTTCCAAAGTACACAACAACAATGCCGTCAAAGATGTTTCCTTCCAGGTGCGGAGAGGGGAAATTGTCTGTATTGCCGGTATCGACGGAAACGGACAAACGGAACTGGTATACGGCCTGACAGGACTGGAACCGCTGGTTGACGGAAAAATCATCATGGACGGAAAGGACATCACAAAATCCTCCATCCGCAAGCGCTCCACCGCAGGAATGAGCCATATTCCGGAAGACCGGCACAAGCACGGACTTGTCCTGGATTATTCCCTGGAATACAACATGATCCTGCAGACCTATTTTGAATCAAGATTCACGGACAGGATCGGCTTCCTGAGAAGAAAGAACATCCGTCAGTATTCGGATAAGCTGATTGAACAGTACGACGTCCGTTCCGGGCAGGGCTCCGTTACACCGGCGCGTTCCATGTCCGGCGGCAACCAGCAGAAAGCCATAATCGCCCGTGAAATTGACAAACAGCCCGAACTGCTGGTAGCGGTACAGCCTACCCGCGGCCTGGACGTGGGCGCCATCGAATATATACATAAACAGCTTGTAGCACAGCGGGACGCGGGCAAGGCCGTGCTGCTGATTTCACTGGAGCTGGATGAGGTGATGGATGTCCCGGACCGGATCCTGGTGATGTACGAAGGTGAGATTGTCGGAGAACTCGATCCGAAGAAGACCACCCAGGAAGAACTTGGACTCTATATGGCCGGCGCAAAGAGGGATGAGGTGAGAAAGGCATGAAAAAGTTTTTCAAGAATGAAGCGGTTCAGACTTTCCTGGCCTCCATCCTTTGCATTCTGGCCGGACTGCTGATCGGCTATATTGTCCTCCTGATCATCAATCCCCAGGGCGCGGGTGAATCCATCCAGAATATTGTGAAGAATTTCTTCACCTGGAAGCGTCCGCAGCAGCAGATCAAACAACTGGGCAATACGCTGGCGAAGACCATGCCGCTGATCATGTGTTCCCTCAGCATCCTGTTTGCCTATAAGGTGGGACTTTTCAACATCGGAACCGCCGGACAGTATGTGGCAGGCGCGTGCGCCAGCCTGTACGCAGCGCTGGCATGGCACTGGGGCTGGCTGCCCTGCATGCTGCTGGCCATGATTGCCGCCGCATTGCTGGGCGCAGTCACCGGTTTCCTGAAGGCCTACTGCAATGTGAATGAGGTAATCTCCGGGATCATGCTGAACTGGATTTCCCTCTACACCGCCAATACTATTCTTTCCAACGTCAAGGAAACAGCCAGTCCCTATACGCTGTACCTGAACAAGGAAAATCCCTCCAGCATGCTTCCGACGATGGGACTGGAAAACCTGTTCAACGGAAACGGCAATGTGACCATCGCGCTTCCGCTGGCCATCCTCGCCGCCATACTGGTATGGGTGATCCTCAGCAAAACACGGTTCGGCTATGAACTGAAGGCTACGGGCAACAATAAAAACGCGGCCAAATATGCCGGCATGGCCCAGAACCGGAATATTATCCTGACCCTTATGATTTCAGGCGCGCTTGCCGGTCTCGGCGCCTCGCTGCTCTATCAGACAGGCTATATGAGATGGGAATGCACACAGTCCTCCGTTCCCGCTATGGGATTCAACGGCATCGCGGCTGCATTCCTCGGCGGACTTCATCCGCTGGGCGCCGTATTCTCCTCCTTCTTTATCCAGCATATTACAGACGGCGGACAGTATGTGAACACGAATTTCTACTCTTCACAGATTTCCGACGTTATATCCTCCGTGATCATCTATCTGTGCGGATTTGTCCTGTTTATCAAACTGACCATGAAACGGGTTATTGCACGCAGTGAAGATAAGAAAGGGGCGAAACAATAATGCTGCTTCTGATTCAATATACATTGATCTTTGCCTCCGTTCTGCTGCTGGTCGCCCTGGGCGGATGCATATCAGAGCATTCCGGTATCATCAACCTGGGACTGGAAGGCATCATGGTTGTAGGAGCTCTGGGCGGCGCGCTGGTAATGCGTTCGCTGGGGACCACTTCCGCTGTGGTGATGGTGCTGGCTGCGATGATAGCGGCAGCGCTGGCAGGCATGCTGTATTCCTGTCTGCTGGGCGTTGCGGCCATTCATTTTAAGGCTGACCAGACGCTGATCGGAACCGCCATGAACCTGCTGGCAACGGCAGCGGCCACCGTTCTGGTTAAGGCCATGAATACCGCCGCCAACCCCGACAATCACTCCTCTGAAATCGAGTATGTGGCAGCCCGGAAAATGTTCATTGTGAACATTAACGGTTTTGAGTTCAACTGGTTCATGATTGTGGCTGTCATCGCTGTGATTACCGTATATTTCCTCCTGTACAAGAACAGGTTCGGCCTGCGCCTGATGGCCTGCGGCGAGCATCCACAGGCGGCTGATTCCGTGGGCATCAACGTATACAAGATGCGCTGGTGCGGCGTGCTGATTTCCGGACTGCTCGGCGGACTCGGCGGATTGTGTTATATCCTCGCCGGCGTTTCCCTCTGGAAGTTTGAAAACGGCGTCGCAGGTTTCGGCTTCCTGGCACTGGCTGTTATGATTTTCGGACAGTGGAAACCCACGCGGATCGCGATAGCAGCTCTGCTGTTCGGACTTTTCCGGGCACTGTCCAACACCTATACGGGATTCCCGTTCCTGGTATCCCTGAACCTGCCGGGCAATGTTTACAACATGATGCCATATATCGTGTGCCTGATTGTGCTGGCATTTACTTCCAAGGCATCGCATGCACCGAAGGCCGAAGGAATTCCTTATGACAAGGGATCGAGGTAAAACGATATATATCGATTAAAGCTGCCTGTTCAGGCAGCTTTTTTTGCTGAATCCATCCACTATATCCTGCTGTTTCCCTTTTCAATCTCCGGAATGTCGTGTATAATAAATTGATAAAATGAACGGAGGTGATCCCGTGAAAGATGTATGGTCTCTGGTCCGCAGCATGTGGTGGAACCTGAGTCATCGCATGGGTATCATCGACGTTATTGACGTACTGATCGTTGCGGTCATTATCTACGAATTGCTGCTGCTCACACGGCACACAAGAGGAAGCGCCCTGCTGAAGGGACTGTTTCTGCTTTTTGTGATTGTCATTCTCAGTAAAATACTCGGCCTGACAAGCCTGAACTGGCTGCTGCTGGCCGTGCTGCAAAACGGCGCACTTGTTCTTGTGATCCTGTTTCAGCCGGAACTGCGAAAAGCGCTTGAGCGTATGGGCCGCAGCAGGTTTATCACCAAAGGAAATCACCGGAATGATGAGGAAGACACAGACGTTATTATTGATGAGATCATTCAGACGGTTGTTGACCTGAGCCGCCGCCGCGTAGGCGCTCTTATTGTGTTCGAGCGGAAAACCGGCCTGCAGGATGTTATGGAAACCGGTACCACCCTGAATGCTGAAATATCCGCACCCCTGCTTGAAAACATATTTGAGCCCAACACACCCCTGCACGACGGCGCCGTTGTAATCCGTGACGACCGGATCGTGGCCGCAGCCTGCATCCTGCCGCTTGCGGAAGCCAGCGGCGTGATCCGGGGACTTGGCACCAGGCACCGGGCCGCGGTCGGCATCAGCGAGAACACGGACGCAGCCGTTATCGTGGTATCAGAACAAACCGGCATTATCAGCCTTGCCATGGACGGCACCCTGCAGAGACCTTATTCCATTGACGCCATGAGGTCGTTCCTGCGCGGATTCTACAGTTCCAGAGAATCCGGAATTTCTTCCTTCCTCCGGGGAATTTTCAAAAGGAATACGGGGGCGAACATAAATGAGTGAGAAGAAAAATAACAGGGATTTCAAACAAACCCTGTCTCTGATCGGCAGAGGCCTGAAGCACCTTCTGCTTCATAACGGATGGCTGAAAATGATTGCCATTCTGATCTCTGTTCTGCTGTGGGCAGGACTGATTTCCCAGGACGACAGCATTACCCGTGAAAAAACATTCCAGAATGTCAAAGTGACCGTGAACGGACAGGAAGCCTTAAAAGGGAACGGCCTGATCGTTACTTCAGACCTGGACAATATTTATGTCGACTTTACGGCCGCGGTTCCCCAAAAACAATATGAAAAGGCAGAAGCGAGCAACTATAATGTCCGCCTGGATCTTTCGCGTATCAATGAAACCGGGCTTAGAGACGTGCAGATTCTGAAGAACAACAGCAGCCAGTTTGGCAATGTGATATCCATCAAACCGGAGAGCGTTACTCTTGAAGTGGAAACTTACAAACCGAGAACCATTCCTGTATTTGCTGAATTCAGCGATATAGAACCGGAGGGATGGAAATATATACCGGGTGAATGCGATCCGGATGTGGTACATGTCAGCGGACCGCAAAGAATTGTCGATGAAATATTCAGGGCAAAGTGTTACGTGACAGCAGACGACGTAGACTGGACCTCAGGACACAGCAACAGTACTCCTGTTTCATTTGATTTTTACAAGAAGAACGGGGAGATTATCGACAAGCAATTCCTGAGCATCACCAGTTCCAATGTGCCGATTGATACGATTATGGTATCCTACCGCGTCCAGGCCAAGAAAACTTTTTCCACAATAGACTGTGCCAATCTGACCGGCAAAGTAGCCAAGGGTTATGAAATCACAGGCGTAACCTACAGCCCGGAGACTATCACAATCCTTGACAGCAGTGAGGTGCTGGACAACCTGGAGAAACTTGCGCTTGAGGATACAGAAATCAAAGTTAACGGACTGAAAGCCACGAAGAGCTTTCCGCTGAAAGTGATTAAACCCTCTGATGAATCACAGATTACAAATGACACAATTACTGTTACAGTCGAAGTAGCAGAGGCAGAGGAGCCGTAAGGAGCATAAGATGGGCAGTTTTGCAAATACACTGTTCCGGGGAATGCTTGGATGGCTGCAGGGAATTGTGTCCGCTGTATGGTCTGCATTTACGAGCGAAAAAGGCGGCTCCTTCTTTACGTGGATCGGCAAATACTGGATCCTTATAGCAGGCCTGCTTTGCATCATCGGACTGGTGTCAGATCTGGGCGTTTACATTGTCCGGTGGAAACCTTACAAAGTATGGAAAAGCTTTTTTTCCCGGAAAAAAGAAGAGGAAACGGTTCCTGAAAGACGTCCGCTGCGAACAGAAGCACCGGTCCGGAAGAGGGACCCCGCTTTTCCTGAAAACCAGGTAAAACCTTCCGTATCCGTACCTGAAGCAACTGCAGCTGAACCGGAAAAAGAACCGGCGTATCCTGAAACGGATTATATCAAACAGGAACCGGAAACAATCAAAGAAGTGAATTATGCGGAACCTCCGCAAGCGCGGGAGTCTGTTCCGATGACCGTTACGCCGGCCGGATACCATGTACCGGCGGACAGTCCCTACAGAAGACCGCAGTCTGTTTCCATGCCCGTGCAGGAACAAGCAGCTGAAACTGTAACCAGCCGTCAGGAGACAGGCAAAACACAGCCCGTACTATACAGACGGCGGAGAAGACTCAATGTCAGCGAGCTGTTTGGCGATCCGGAAGAAGAAATGCGTTCCTTTGACGCGCCCCAGAATATAATCAACAGCCAGGAAGCCTATCATAACCCGGTTTATCCGAGAGGATGGAAAAGAAACGAGGATGGAAAGAATGAATAAGCTCCTCACGGAAAAACAGTATCTGGTGCTGACCGGGAACTACGGCAGCGGGAAAACCGAGCTGGCACTGAACCTGGCTATGCAGTTTGCAAGGACATACAAGACCACGCTGGTTGACCTGGACATCGTGAATCCCTATTTCCGCAGCGGCGAAAAAGCGGAAGAAGCAGAACAGGCGGGCATACGTATGCTCATGCCGACTTTTGCCATGACCACGGTGGATATTCCAGCCCTTCCCGCGGAGATTCAGAGCGTGTTTGAAGTTCCTTCCGACCGGACCATTTTTGATGTGGGCGGAGACGATACAGGTGCCGCCGCACTGGGCCGGTACTATCCTTCCTTCATTGCAAGAAGGGATCAGACAGCAGTTATGCTTGTGGTAAACTGTATGCGGCCGCTGACCCAGAACACAGAAGATATTATTGACCTGGCCGAGCGGATTGAAAACCGCGGGAGACTCAAAATAGATGCAATCATCAACAATACAAACCTCGCAGACCAGACGGAACCCGGCATGGTCGAAGCAGGGGAAAAAACAGTGCTGGAATGTGCTGAACGTATGGGTATCCGTCAGGTGATCACCGCAGGGAAGCAGGAAGTGCTGGACCGGTGCTCCCTGGTAACGCCCACACTGGCAGTCAGGCGCTATATGGCCCCGGAATGGATGGAATCATGAGCAATATTCAGCTTCCGGAAGCATTTATCAGCAGAATGAGCGATCAGCTCGGCGACGAGCTGGACGCTTTTTTGTGTGCGCTGGAAGATAAGCCGGTCCGGGGAATACGGATGAATCCGCTCAAAAAAGCAACTGAAACCGGAAACCTTACAGACGGGGAAAGGATTCCCTGGGCCGAAAACGGATATTACCTGGAAGCGGAGTCTGACGCAGGTGCTACCGTTCTGCATGAGACTGGCGCATTCTATATACAGGAGCCCGGCGCCATGATGCCTGCGGCAGTTCTTGACGCGAAACCCGGTGAGAAGATTCTGGATCTTTGCGCCGCACCGGGAGGGAAGTCCACACAAATCGGCTGTGCGATGAAGGGCGATGGACTGCTGGTATGCAATGAACCCGTTCCGAAAAGGGCAGCCATTCTCAGCAGAAATATAGAAAGAATAGGACTGCCGCATACCGTGGTAACCTGCGCAATGCCGGAACAGCTGGCAGATAAATGGCCTGAAGGCTTTGACGCTGTAATGGTTGACGCACCCTGTTCCGGAGAAGGAATGTTCCGCAGAGATCCGGAAACAAGACTTGAATGGTCCGCGGAAAAGGCAGACGGATGTGCGGACAGACAACGTGAGATCCTGCGCTCCGCCGCACAGCTTGTCCGTCCGGGAGGACGGCTGGTTTATTCCACCTGCACATACAATCCGACTGAAAATGAAGAAAATGTGCGATGGTTTATCAGAGAGTTTCCAGAATTCGTTCCGGAAGGATTTAAACTGCCCGGTATCAGCGCACCTGACGGTATGTATACCTGCTACCCGCACAGGGTTAAGGGAGAAGGACAGTTTGCCGCGCTTTTCCGCAAGGCGGGAGACGCAGAAGGCTTTCTGCCCGCAGACCGGTCTGTTCCTGTACCTTCCAAAAATGACAGCGCTGTTTTTGCTGAAGCGTTTCCGGGACTGCCCAAAGCCACTCATCAGTTCGGGAACACACTTGCCGCCATCAATGAACTTCCTGATCTGAAGGGGATCAGGGCACTGCGCGTCGGACTCCATCTGGGAGAAGTACGCGGAAAAAACGCATTTCCCGACCATTCGGCTGCGCTCTGTTTCCGGGAACCCGGTATAAAGACGCATGATATGAGCCCGGAAGAGGCGAAAAGATTTCTGGCGGGAGAAACCATTCCCGGAAGTGAAGAGGGATGGATCCTGATGAAGTACAAAGGCATTCCGGCCGGATGGGGAAAGGGAAGCGGCGGCATCATCAAAAACCATTATCCCAAAGGATTGCGGGGACTTCATTATATTCCCTGACACATCCAAAAAACAATTTTTGAACAAATGGATTGAAAACGTTACCGAAATGAGATATAATACTCTCAACAAAAACACCGTCAGGTGAAAATCGATAGGAGGCTCCCATGAAAAAACTGTTTGCTGTTCTTTTGGTTGCTGTGATGATGTTCTCCCTGGTCAGTTTCGCGCAGGCTGACGAAGGATATACCATCCGGATTTACAGCAACTCCAATTCCACTGAAAGAACGACCTGGCTGATCGACAAGGCCAAGGAAGCTGGTTTCAACATTTCCATCGACGACAACTCCATCATCTCCGGCGATACCGCCGCTGTGCAGGCTGCCAATGAAAACAAGGACGGCGACCTGGTGTTCGGTCTGAACGAAGTCCGCTGGTCTCAGCTGGTCAACGGGCAGTATGAAAACCTGAAGGTTATGGACTGGACCCCCACCTGGGCGGACAAAGTCGGCGAATACAAATTCGACGGCAAAGCTTACGGTCTGGTGATTCAGAACATCCTGATGCTGTACCGGACCGATGAATTCGGCACCAACGGCGAAGCCATCAAGTTTGACCATTGGGCTGACCTGGCGGACAGTAAATATAAATGGTATCGCCAGAACAAAGTCGGCGGCACAACCAACATGAATACCAACAACGCAATGCTGTACGCCTTCACCGATCCGGAATCCCCCGCGGGCGGCATTTCCATTGAAGGATGGAAGAAGCTGTGGAAATACTGCGCGAACGGCGTTGTATTCACAGACGACAAGTATGGCCTGAATCCCCTGATCCGCGGCGATGTGCAGGTATCCACCTTCTATTCCTCCTCCCTGTACGGAGAAATCACCTCCACATCTGAAAATCCCACCTATGAACATCCGCTGAAGGGTGTTCCGGTCGGAGAAAACTGGGCGCTGGTAGACATTGCCGACGGTACCTATTACATTGCTGAATACATCGGCATCCTGGACCGCGAAGGCCGCAGCGAAGAAGAAACCGAAACTGTGAAAGCGTTTGCCGAATGGTTCGGTTCCGCTGAAACCCAGATTGCCTGGTCTGACGCGTTTGACTCCTATCCCTGCAACGAAGAGGCAGTTGCAGAACTGTTTGACGAGGTTCCTCCGATCTATGCGATCAAGAACTGCTCCCTGACCACTGTTCCCGGCACCGAGATGACCTACGCCGAGTATGTGGGAGCCCATTCTTCCGAATGGACCAACATCATGACCAACCTGGGCTTCTTCTGGGCTGACAGTGCAAATGCTCCGGCAGAACCCGACTGGGACAACCTGGACTGGGCAACGCTGACCCAGAAACAGGAATAATCTGACGCGCCCTGATATCCGGGGCTGCCGCGCGGCGGCAGCCCCTTTTCTGTAAATTCGGAGAAAGAAGGACTGAAACCATATGATCGATCTGAAAAATATAGTTGTACGGTTTGGTGAATTTGAAGCGCTGCACCGTATCAACGTGGATGTAAAGGAAGGAGAGTTCTTTACCTTCCTCGGACCGTCAGGATGCGGCAAAACAACGACACTGCGTACTATTACCGGTTTTATTGAACCGGTGGAAGGCGTAGTATCCATGCAGGGCAGGGATATTACCCATGTGCCTATTGAGAAAAGAAACATCGGCATCGTATTTCAGTCCTACGCTCTTTTCCCGACGATGACTGTGCGGGATAATATTGCTTTCGGTCTGAAGATCAAAAAAATGAAAAAGGATGAGATCGACCGGAAGGTTACGGAAATTGCCCGCAAAGTTGACCTGACAGATGAACAGCTGGCCAAAGCAGTATCCCAGCTTTCCGGCGGACAGCAGCAGCGCGTTGCCATCGCGCGGGCGCTGGTGACCGAACCCGCCATTATCTGCATGGACGAACCGCTGAGCAACCTGGACGCGAAGCTGCGCGTCAATCTGCGGAATGAACTGAAGAAGATGCAGCGGGAATTCGGCATCACGACCATCTATGTTACACATGACCAGGAGGAAGCCCTGACGCTGTCTGACAGAATTGCCGTATTCAACAAAGGATACATTGAACAGATCGGTACGCCCAATGAAGTGTACAATCACTCTGCCACCGAATTTGTTGCCAATTTTATCGGCGATATTAACAAACTGCAGGAAGAAATTACCGGAAAGCTGAACCTGCCGGCGGACCAGGTGCACTATATCCGTCTGGAACGAATCAGCGTATGCGCAGCGGAAAATGACGGAAAAGAAGCAGTTTCTGCCGGACAGACGGTTTCCCTGGACGGGGTGATCGAATCACAGGAATATTACGGCCTGTTCATCAAGTACACTATTAAGACTGCCGGACAAACCCTGAAGGTTGTTGAAAAGAATGACGGCATCAATATCTATGAGCCCGGTGACCGCGTGATCCTGCGGATTGATCCGAAAGACATCATGAGCTACTGAGGGAGGTGAAATCATGCAGGCTTCCATTGCCGGAAAGCAAAAATACAACCTGGGAAAACTGTGGGGTATCTTCGGGGGCGTCCTGTTTGTATACCTTTTCCTGGGCTTCATGGTGATTCCATGCTTCAATACACTGACCTCTGTATTTCGTGAAACAGACGCGGCGGGGAATCCCGATCCGTTTGCTGTTATCCGTTTCTTCTTCGCCGGGAAAATGCCGATGTTCCTGTGGAATTCCATTCGACTGGCGCTTTGCCTGGTTGTGACAGTCAATGTTGTCGGCATTTCCATTGTACTGCTTACAGAATACTTTGATATCAAAGGCGCGAAGATTCTCCGCCTGGGATATATGACGACGCTGATATATTCCGGCGTCGCACTGGTTACCGGTTACCAGTTCCTGTATGATCAGAACGGACTGATGACCAAGTGGCTGGCCGACTTCTTCCCGGGAATGAACAAGCAATGGTTTACCGGGTTCAACGCCGTGCTTTTTACGATGACCTTTGCCTGTACTTCCAATCACGCTCTTTTCCTGCGGAACGCCATTCGTGGAATTGACTACAATACAGTAGAGGCAGCACGCAATCTCGGCGCCAGGCCGTTCAAGGTGCTGCTGAAAGTCGTCATGCCTACGCTGCTGCCGACGCTGTTCTCCCTTACTGTCATGACCTTCATTACCGGTCTGTGTGCCATGTCCGCACCTACGCTGCTGGGCTACAACTCCATCAACCCGGAAATCGTACGGCTGGCCGGGTCATCAGTAGCCGATGAGTCTTTTCCACAGGCCAGAGCCGCTCTGCTTTCAATTATCCTGGCTATGTGTACGATCGCGCTGCTCCTGACACTGAATCATTATGAGAATAAGGGACATTATCTCTCTGTCAGCAAAACCAAAGCGAAACTGGTGAAACAAAAAATCCAGAATCCCGCGGCCAATGTGCTGGCACATATCTACGCATATGTCCTGTTCCTGATCTACATGACACCCGTGGTTATGATCATTATATTCTCCTTCCAGAACTGGGGTAATGTCCGGAATAAGGTACTGGATCCCTCTTCCTGGACATTATCCAACTACTTCGGTAATCAGGATTACATTTACCAGAACTGGAAAGGGAAGGAAATGGTCAGCAAAGGCGCCATTTCCGGCGTTTTCGGCAATGAGAAAACCCTGGGCGGTATACGGCTGAGCTTTATCATGTCCGCCATTGCAGCAGCACTGGCCTGCGTGATTGTAGTCATTGCCGTGAACTACATTTTCAAACACAAGAAAAAGAAACGCGGCAAGCTGGTGGAAGCCTGCCTGCTGTTCCCTTGGCTGCTGCCCACGATCCTGATCTGCTACTCCTTCCGGACCTTCTTCAACAGCAACGTTTTCTACGTTTTCGGACAGAACCTCTACATGAAGGAGAACGTACGGATTCTGATCGTACTGGCCTATATGGTGGTGAAGCTGCCATTTGCCGTGAGAATGATCAAGGCGGCGTTCTACGCGATTGATGATGAGCTGGAGGACGCAGCCAGAAACCTGGGCGCCAGCCAGATCGTCACATTCCTGAGAGTGAAGCTGCCGATTGTACTGCCCAGCGTACTGGCCGTATTTGCCCTGAATTTCAACGCGCTGTTCTCTGAATACGACATGGGCGCAACCTTCAAGAAAGCAGAAGGTACCACCTATGCCATGGTGATCCAGAGCATGTGTGAGGATGAGGGACGAAACAACGTCAACATGAACGCATCCGGCAGACGGTGCGCGTCCACCGTGTTCATCATGATTATATCCGGTCTGATCCTGTATCTGGTATACGGCGTCGGAGCCCGTGATCTGGGTGAGCGGCTGGCCATCCGGGAGAAGCGGAGAAAACGCCTGGAAAAAATAAAAAGGAAGTTCAGTATCGCTCACGCGGCCGCCGAGGAGCTTCCGGCTGCGGAACGGAGAAATATAGCATGATCCGGAACATCGTTTTTGATATGGGCAATGTGGTAATCCGCTTTGATCCTTTCCATTTCCTGGATCGGGCCGGCGTCAGTGACCCGGAGGACAGGAAGATCCTGATGAACGAACTTTTCCTTTCCGCGGAATGGGCCAGGATGGACGCAGGAAGTCTGACAGAGGAAACACTTGAACCGCTGGTTTTGTCCCGTATTCCCGACAGACTTCATGATAAGGTGAGGGAACTGCTCTATCACTGGGCGGATCCCCATGAACAGATTCACGGGATGGAGGACCTGATCAGACGTCTGAAAGAAGCGGGATACAAGATCTATCTTCTGAGCAACGCCAGTATTATGCAGCACGCATACTGGCCTGGCTTTCCGGCAAGCCGGTATTTTGACGGAAAGCTGATTTCCTGTGATGTAAAGACTGTCAAACCCTGCCATGAGATATACCGGATTTTCACGGAACATTTTTCGCTGAATCCTGATGAATGCCTGTTTACAGACGATTCACCGGCCAACGTGGCCGGAGCTGAAGCCTGCGGATGGGAAGGTATAGTTTTCCACGGATCAGCCGATGAACTGGAAATGAAAATGCGGGAGAAAGGCATCCGGTTCTGAACAGAACCGGAAAGACCTGAAAACAAATGAAGTCAGGCAAAGAAAATGCTTGACTTCATTTGATGTTTGACGTAAAATAGCGGTTGGCAATCAATAGCTCCGCTAGCCCCGGTAGCCATTGACTCAATCCGAACATGCGACCATCATGTGAGGAAACACTTCAACCATCAACCCAAGGAGGAAGTACTTTGAAGACATTTATTCCTAAGGCTGCTGACATCGACCGCAAGTGGTACGTTGTCGACGCGGACGGGATGGTTCTGGGCCGTCTGGCGAGCCAGGTTGCCAACATCCTTCGCGGCAAGAATAAGCCTATTTACACCCCCAACATGGATACCGGTGACTATGTGATCATCATCAACGCTTCCAAGGCTGTGCTGACCGGCAAAAAGCTGGATCAGAAAATCTACTATCATCACAGCGGATACGCCGGCGGTCTGAAAGAGACCAAGTATCGCAAGCTGATGGCTGAAAAGCCTGAATTTGCTGTCCGCCGCGCTGTTGTAGGCATGCTGCCCAAGGGACCCCTGGGCCGCCAGATGGCCAGGAAGCTTAAGGTTTATGCCGGAGCCGAGCATGAGCAGGCTGCTCAGAAGCCTGAAGTGCTGGATCTGAAGTGACGCGGAAAGGAGTAAAAGAGAATGGCTAAGGTAGAATTCAATGCGGTTGGTCGCCGTAAGAAAGCCGTTGCCCGCGTCCGTCTGGTTGCCGGCGATGGAAAGATCACGATCAACAAGCGTGATATTGATCAGTATTTCGGTCTGGAGACCCTGAAGATGACTGTTCGTCAGCCCCTGACCCTGACCAACACCGGCAGCTTCGATGTGCTGGTGAATGTCAACGGCGGCGGTCTGACCGGTCAGGCCGGCGCGATCCGCCACGGCATCAGCCGTGCCCTGTGCAAGGCCGATCCGGAACTGCGCGGTGCCCTGAAGAAGGCCGGTCTGCTGACCCGCGATCCTCGTATGAAGGAGCGCAAGAAGTACGGTCTGAAGGCAGCCCGTCGTGCTCCGCAGTTCAGCAAGCGCTGATTATACAACTGCTTTACCTGTCCCTGTACCGGGTGTCCGGTACGGGGATTTTTCATGGTGAGAGCTTGAAAGCAGGCATCATCAAAGTTATAATATGCATGCAATACAAATTGTTACGGAGGTTCCGGAAATGAACGAATGGAAAAATCTGAATGAACTTTCCGCCTATCAGCAGCTGCTGAAAGCCGGCAGGGTTGACCTGACAAAGGTGATGGCCGGGAATGAGGGAAGCGAAAGAGTTCAGCAGTACCAGGCTCCCATGGCCGCGGGACTGAAATATGTTTATGCCGCCAAACAGGTGGACGCAGACATCCTGAAGAACCTGTGCGCGCTGGCTGAAGAAGCTCAGCTGGCTTCAAAATTCGAAGAGCTGTACAACGGCGCCGTGATCAACACAGGAGAAAAACGCCTGGTGCTGCATCATCTGACCAGGGGCCAGCTTGGCAGCAATGTACAGGCGGATGGGAAAGACAAGCGTGCCTTCTATACCGAACAGCAGGAAAGAATTGCCGCATTCGCGAAAAAGGTTCACAACGGTGAAATCGTCAACGAAAAGGGCGAGAAGTTTACCACTGTGGTTCAGATCGGCATCGGCGGAAGCGACCTGGGTCCCCGCGCCATGTACCTGGCGCTGGAAAACTGGGCCAGAAAGAATGGCAGCTTCCTGATGGAAGCCAGGTTTATCAGCAATGTGGATCCGGATGACGCAGCCAACGTACTGGCGACCACCGATCTTTCCCGCACGATTTTTATCCTGGTTTCCAAATCCGGAACCACGCTGGAGACCCTGACCAATGAAATGCTTGTCAAAGACGCCCTGAATAAGGCGGGTCTCAGCGCTTCCAGGCACATGATCGCCGTAACCAGTGAAACATCCCCGCTGGCCGGAAACAGCGATTATCTGGACGCCTTCTTTATGGATGACTATATCGGCGGACGGTATTCCTCCACTTCCTCCGTGGGCGGAGCGGTGCTGTCCCTGGCTTTCGGACCGGAAGTATTTGCCCGGTTCCTGAACGGTGCAGCTGAAGCCGATAAACTGGCTGCCGGTAAAGACCCGATGCAAAACGCTGCCATGCTGGACGCACTGATCGGCGTTTTTGAAAGGAATGTACTGAACTATCCGTCCACAGCTGTGCTGCCTTATTCACAGGCACTGAGCCGGTTCCCGGCACACCTGCAGCAGCTGGATATGGAATCCAACGGCAAGAGCGTCAACAGAAGGGGAGAACCGGTTGATTATCCGACCGGCCCTGTGATCTTCGGCGAGCCCGGAACGAACGGACAGCACTCCTTCTATCAGCTGCTTCACCAGGGAACAGATATTATTCCGCTTCAATTTATCGGATTTGTCAATAATCAGGCGGAACAGGATCTGGATGTGCAGGGAAGCACCAGCCAGCAGAAGCTTTGTGCCAATGTGGCAGCCCAGATTATGGCCTTTGCCTGCGGCAAAAAGGATGACAACCGCAACAAACATTTTGCCGGCAACAGGCCGTCCAGCATCATTGTCGGCAATCAGCTGACGCCTGAAGCCCTGGGCTCCCTGCTTTCCCACTTCGAAAACAAAGTCATGTTCCAGGGTTTCCTCTGGAATCTGAACAGTTTTGATCAGGAAGGCGTACAGCTGGGTAAAGTACTTGCAAAGCGTGTGCTTGCACATGAAACAGACGGCGCGCTGAAGGCTTTCAGCGATATGCTGAAAATCTGACGGCAAAAATGAACGGTTCCCGTAAAAGGGAACCGTTTTTTTATGCCTTGATTGTCCGGAATGCCGCGGCCCGCCCCAGCCGGTTCATAACCGCCAGGCCGACACCTTCCGGCGGGATTACCTCGCTGAAGACAGCTTCCATTCCTTCCTCATCCAGTTTACGCAAAACATCAAAAAGGCGGTGGGCAATCTCAGAAGGATCCGAGAAAGAACCGATGTCATGAGGGCGGCAGTCCGAAAGCTGATCCACATGCTCTGTAAAGCACAAAACACAGCTTTTTACCCCATCCGCCTCCTGCTCCAGGGAAAGTTTCCGCAGCAGCGGTACAACGCGTTCAGAAGGTCCTTCCACCAGCGTCACAACGGCATGGGGAGCATAGTGCTTATACCGCATACCCGGAGAGAGTGCGGTTTCGTTTTCCCGGAGGGGACGAAGGACGCTGCCGGCAATCTGTACGTTACGGCCCAGTACGCTGCTTATCATTCCCGGAGTGATTCCGCCGGGGCGCAGTACCACAGGATCGCCGTGACAAAGATCCAGGACCGTGGACTCCACACCGACATCACACATCCCGCCGTCAATGATCAGAGGGATTTTGCCTTTCATATCCTCCATAACATGGGCCGCGGTGGTGGGACTGGGACGTCCAGAACTGTTGGCGGAAGGCGCGGCCACAGGCAGGTTGCAGGCCTGCAGCAGGGCACGGGCAACAGGGTGGGAGGGCATCCGGACCGCAACGGTGGGAAGACCGGCTGTAACCGTATCCGGGACAACCGGTTTCTTATTGCAGAGTATGGTCAGCGGGCCGGGCCAGAAGGCATCCATCAGTTCCTGCGCTCCTTCCGGGAGCGTACAGAGAGGTTCCAGCTGCGCCTGATCATGAATATGCACGATCAGCGGATTATCCGCAGGACGTCCCTTTGCGGCAAAAACGGATAAAACAGCATTACTGTCCAGTGCGTTGGCACCCAGACCATATACCGTCTCGGTGGGGAACGCGACCAGACCGCCGCCGGAAAGTATTTCAGAGGCGCGGGAATAGGTTTCCGCAGAGGGTAAAAGCAGAGCGGTTTCCAAAGTTTATCACTTCCGGTTCAGAAGATTCATCTTCTCCGTCTTTTCAGCCAGGCGGAGCGCGTCAATAAACGGAGCAAGATCGCCGTTTATGACATTTGCGGTACGGTTGACCGTCAGATTCAGACGGTGATCAACCACATAATCATGATTAAAATAATAGGTGCGGATCCGGTCGCTTCGATCGCCGGAACCGATCTGATTTTTACGGTCTTCCGCACGGGCGGATACCTGCTGTTCCTTCAGGCGGTCAAAGAGACGGGAACGAAGTACCCGCATGGCTTTGGCCTTGTTTTCCAGCTGGCTGCGCTCATCCTGACAGGTGACTACCAGACCGGTGGGAAGATGGGTGATCCGGACGGCGCTGTCCGTAGTATTGACGCCCTGGCCGCCATGACCGGAAGCATGAAAAACATCTATCCGAAGATCAGACGGATCGACAGTAAGTTCAATTTCCTCCACTTCAGGAAAAACAGCAACGGTCACTGTTGAAGTATGTATTCTTCCGCTGCTTTCAGTAACGGGAACACGCTTGACGCAATGAACGCCGCTTTCAAACTTCAGGCTGCCAAAGGCTCCGGAACCGGAAAAAAGCAAAAGGCATTCATTCACGCCTCCAAGATCTGTATCGCTGACCGAAAGGATGGAAGCATTCAGTCCGCCGCGATCTGCATAACGAAGATACATACGCATCAGATCCCCGGCAAAAAGGGCAGCCTCTTCACCGCCGACCCCGGCCCGGATTTCCATAATCACATTCCGGTCGTCCAGGGGATCCGGCGGAACAAGCAGCAGTTTCAGATCCTCAATCAGTTTTTCACGGGTCTGCGTCAGTTCATCCAGCTCTTTTTCCGCTTCAGCGGCCAGGACAGGATCAGAAAGCAGTTCACGACTATCATGAATCTGCTGTTCCACGCGCTGGAAATGACTGTATTTCTCCACAAGGGGTTCAAGGGAGGAACGTTCCTTCAGACAGGCCTGATAGCGGGGATAATCCTGGATTACCTCCGGCTGGGCAATCGCCTCGGACAGTTCGCGATAGCGGTCTGAAAGAGTTTCCAGTTTAGTGAACATGATTCCTCCGTTACGGTTTTCTGGCAAGGATCATTCTGCGGATTCCGGACAGATCCTCCCGGATTTCCACATTGATAAAAGAATGCTCCAGAAGCAGTTCTTCGACTCCGGCATCCTCACCCTGGCCAAGTTCCATCATCAGGATGCCGCCGTGCACCAGGGTTGTCAGCGCGTCAGGAATAATTCTCCGGTACAGGGAAAGACCATCCGGACCGCCGTCCAGCGCAAGGAGCGGTTCCTGCTTCACCTCCGGCTGCAGATCAGCGCAGACAGCAGACGGAATATAGGGCGGATTGCTGATAATCAGGTCAAATCCCGAAGTGGCGAAGCCGTCGAGCAGATCGGTACGGCAGAAAGCCACGTCCACGCCGAGTCGTGCGGCATTTTCAGAAGCAAGACTCAGCGCGTCAGGAGACAGATCGGAACAGGTGACAAAAGCATCCGGTTTTTCCGCTTTCAGGGTGATGCCGATACAGCCGCTGCCGCAGCACAGGTCAAGAATCCGCGGGAGGGGATGATTGCGCAGAACCTCCAGAGCCCATTCACAGAGCAGTTCGGTTTCCGGACGCGGAATCAATACCCTTGAATCCACCCGGAAAAGACGACCGAAAAACGGCGCCTCCCCGAGAATATACTGCAGGGGAATCCGCTGAAGACGCTGTTCAACATAGGACTGATACGCCTCAACCACTCTGTAATCCAGGACTGTATCCTCGTCCAGACGAAGGGAAAGCGGAGAAATACCGGTCAGATCAGAAAGCAGCAGAGCCGCGTCATTGACAGGGTCCGGTATACCGGCGGCGCTGAACTGTTCAGCGGTACGGCGGATCAGCTCACGACAGGTCATGCATTTTCACCTGAATCATTCTCTTCCGTTTCCACAGACGGATCTGTTTCCTCCTCAGCGCCGGAATCAACATCAGCCGGCGGAACATAGCCGGGTTCAGATTCACGGTAATCCGTGAAGATTCCCCAGCCTTCAGGAGTCTTTTTCACATGCTCCGGGAAACCGTTCAGCACGACATTGACAGAAACAATGGCACATTCCAGCATGGATTCATCCGGTTCCCGCGTAGTCAGGCGCTGCATCTGCAGCCCGGGCCAGCGAAGAATGCAGGCGGCTTTGCTGTTGGAATGTGCAAGGCCCATCAGGACTTCATAACTGATTCCGGCAACAACAGGCAGCATGGCCAGATGGAAAAGAAAGCGAACGAAGAAATTGCTGATCGGCACCAGCACATTCAGCACAAGGAAAAGAAGAATGCTGATGGAGAAAACAATCAGGAGAAAAGCGGTACCGCAGCGAGGATGCAGACGGGAAAAGGTCTGGGCGTTACCGGGAGTCAGTGAAAGACTGGATTCATGGCAGTGAACAGATTTATGCTCCGCACCGTGATACTGGAAAGTTCTGCGGACTTCAGGCACATAACCGCAGAAAATCATATAGCCAACCAGGATCAGGATTTTCACCAGACCGCTGATGAGCGTATAACCGACAGTAGGCATCCCGGCACTGCGGAGAAGACTTTCCACACCGGCCGGAACAGCAATAAAGAGTACGACAGACAGTATAACGGCCAGAATAATGGCAAAAGCCATTACGATTTTATCTACGCCCTTGCCAAGCTTGCGGGAAAGCCATTTTTCAAATTTGGTAGGTTCCTCATCGAGCATGCCGAGCATTTTTGTGGAATCTTCCAGGGTGTTCATGCCGTAATACAACATGGTACCCATATTAATGATGCCGCGAATGAAGGGTTTGCCCATCCAGGGGTGTTTTTCCTTCAGCGGAACGAAAGGGGTCAGCTTGGTCACCATGGTGCCGTCAGGACGACGGACAGTCACGGCGGTGGCGGAAGGGGAACGCATCATGACACCTTCCATAACGGCCTGACCGCCGACATCGAAATTCTTTTCCTGTTCAGTAGTCATAAAAAGCAAAATCCTTTCATAAAGTGGACTCTGTATTTTTCGACAAAAGGCCTTGTATTCCCTTTGCTTCACCTAAATTTCACATCGATTCCATCATGCCGTCAGGAAAGGAATCCCATATATTCATTAAACACATTAAAGAGCATATCTCCGGAAGCGGCAGGCAGGATCATGTCTGTTCCGCCGATCGGTACAAACTCAAAATAATCGGAAGCGGCAGTCAGCACAAGCGCGGGCACCGCTTCACAGGATGAACCGAAAATCAGCTCCAGAAAGGGGATGTATTTTGCTGCCTGGAAGACCTCATCAGGATCAGGAGCCTTCTTCATCTTGAATTCCAGACTGAAGACGCGCCCCGGAGTGATGACCAGAACATCGGAGTATATACGAATCATCCGGGAACGGTTAAGACGCAGTTCAAAGACAATTTCCCAGTCCAGAAAAGAGGAATCCATCATATCCGAAAAATCCCGGAAGAGGGAAAGCATCACCTGGCGGCAGTCGAGAAAAGAATGAATGAGCCCCCGCTGGTCATTCAGGTTCCGGCCGATCCGGCGGCAGCCATCCTGCAGCGCTGAAAGCCAGTCTTCCTCCGCGGTATTCATGAATTCCCTGACTGTTCCATACCAACCGGAAAACTCATACAGGCCCTCATGAACAGGGGCCTGCCGGATCAGGGCATGCCAGCGGAAGTTCCTGTCCTGAAAACAGAGTTCATGCATAAGGGGGGAGGAAAACAAAAGATGATTGACCTGCTTCCGTTCCATGGACAGAAGAGAGGCAATTTCCTTCGCCTTAAGACCGTCATTGACGGAGATCAGGGAATACACAGCTTTTTCCTCATCCGAGAAAGAGGAAAGCATGCCGCGCATATGAAAATCACCTCCTGTCAATGTCAGAGGAATTATAGCATATTCTCTGAAAAAATGCTTGCAAACGGCTCACGAATATGTTAATATACTTCTTGCGGTTTAACCGCCATTGCATACGCGAAAGAGGTGAAACAGCAATGAAGGAAAATATTCATCCCCAGTATGGTAAGTGCGTGGTTCGCTGCGTATGCGGTGAAACTTTTGAAACCGGATCTACCAAGAAAGAGATGAAGGTGGATATTTGTTCCAAGTGCCATCCTTTCTACACCGGCAAACAGAAGCTGGTAGACACGGGCGGACGTGTTGACCGCTTCAAGAAGCGCTTCAATATTGAATAAGTTTCCTATGGACGTTATGCCGGACCGGTGATGTTTTACCGGAAAAATATCAGTTGATCTGGTCGGAAACTGCGAGATCGAACAGATCTTCGACTTCCTTTTTCGGCGCCTTGTCGATCAGGGAAACGACGATGGCAAAGATGAGACCGATAACGAAGCCGGGAATGATCTCATAGAGCGTGAAGATGCTGCCGGGATTCCGCTGACCCAGGATCAGCCAGGCGATATCAACAGCCGCACCGGAGGCAATACCGGCCACAGCTCCCCAGAAGGTGAAACGCTTCCAGAAGAGGCTCAGCAGGATTGCCGGACCGAAGGCTGCGCCGAAGATGCCCCAGGCATTGGAAACAAGGTCCATAATGCTCTGGCTGTTGGGATTGGAAGCAATCAGAACCGCGATCACAGCAATGATCAGCACAACATAACGCCCGACCCAGAACATTTCCTTATCTGTTGACTTGTTTTTCCGGATCACGGGTTTATATACATCAGACGCAAAGGCAGAAGAGGCACAGAGCAGCTGGGAATCCGCGGTGGACATGGCAGCCGCCAGGATGGCGGAAAGCAGGATACCGGAAATCACAGCGGGGAAGATCGTCCGGACCATCTGAATGAAAACGGTGGACGAATCGGAAACTTCTCCCAGGAAAAGATGACCGATGCAGCCGGCCGCAACAGAGAAGAGGACGATCAGCACATTCCAGGTGATACCGATCTTTGCGCTCTTGCGAAGGTCCTTATCACTGCGGACGGACATGAAGCGGATGATGATATGGGGCATGCCGAAGTAACCAAGACCCCAGCCAAGGCCGGAAGCCACAGTTTTCCAGTCCGGGAACATGTTCCAGTAATCAGGATTGGACTGACTCAGGGCTTCGATGGTCATATGACCCTGTCCGCCGCTGATGAGCCCCAGGGCGAAGATAGGAGCAATGAGGAGGGCACCAAGCATCAGCAGGCCCTGGAAGAAGTCTGTCCAGCAGACGGCGCTGAAGCCGCCCATAAACGTGTAGCCAATAATAATGGCAGCGGCAATATACATGAAGATCTGCTGGTTCAGCAGGTCATTGCCCGCGATAAAGATATTGCCGCAGACAGTCTGGAAAAGCGTACCGCAGGCTTTGACGCTGGAAGCGGCGTAGATGGTGTAGGCGATCAGGAAGATGATGGCACAGAGGATTTGAAGAGCCTTGCTGGAGGATTTGAACCGGTTGGTCAGATACTGGGGAAGGGTAATGGAATCGTCCGCCGCGATGGAGAAACGGCGCAGACGGGGCGCTTCGAAAATCCAGCTGAGGGCATAACCGACAGCCAGGCCAATTGCGATCCATGCCTGACCGATACCGGCAGCATAGATGGAAGCGGGGAGGCCCATCAGCACCCAGGCGCTCATGTCGGAAGCGCCGGCAGAAAGAGCGGAAACCCAGGGGCCCATCTTTCGGCCGCCGAGGAAGTATTCCTTTTCACCGCTGCCGCGGTCTTTCACGAAGAAATAGATTCCAATGCCCACCATGAAACAGAGATAGACGATGAAGACAACCAGTTCTGTATTCATAAAACACCACTTTCCTGCGGCGCAAACACGCCGCATACTGTATACTGTAAATTATTATATCCATATCAAACGATATATACAGTATTTTTGCTGTTCTTGCTTGTGGATTGATGGGAATAGGAGTAAAATAATAAATCATGTTGAAG
Organism: uncultured Eubacteriales bacterium; assembly: GCA_900315675.1. GTDB lineage: Bacteria > Bacillota > Clostridia > Christensenellales > Aristaeellaceae > Aristaeella. The sequence goes on along the minus strand of OMZY01000001.1, from coordinate 594,946 downwards.
AGGAGGAACAGCGATGAAGAAGGCAGTATCCTTCATTCTGCTTTTCCTGATTCTCTGCCTGTCCTGCTGCACTGTTAACGCAGAACGGAAAACCGTGGAAAAAGACCGGTATTACCTGGGCGCCATGCGCGTGGTTAAATGCAAGGACTATGTTTCCCTGCGGGACGCCCCGGACAAGACAGCGACGGTGCTGGCAAAAGTGCCGCTGGATTCCGTTGTGCTTTACTGCAACAACAATGTAGCGAAATACGCAGCCGGAAAGTATAAAAAGCAGGCAAACCTGTATATCCGCTGTGAATATGACGGCATGGAAGGTTATATCCTGAAAAAGTATCTTACACCGGCACCTGAGGCAGAGCCTGCTGAAACAAGAGCGTTCAACAAGATTATGTCCCGGGAGGAAATTACCGGAGGCGGGACCATTGCCCTCGACTGGAAAGAATTCAACGTGGCTGTGCTGGCTGCCTATGAAGTTATTCCTGAAGGCGACGCGAACTGGGAATATCTCCGGGTAGGATGCTTTATTGACGACCAGCCGATCTGGGGGTATACAGAGGGCGTCAAGCAAACCGGACAGTATCAGAATCTCCGCGCCTTTATGGGCGGTACGGAGGACGAACCGCAGGTATATGTGTATGACGCGCAGTACGGCCTGATCATGCTGGATCTGATGGACGGAATTGAAGTCTGGTCCCTGATGGAAAATGTCTGTTCATTCGGGGACGCAGCGGTTCACACCGTTGATACGGAAACCGGCAATATGTACATCGCCGGAACGGACGGGCCCGCACCGATTGCCCTCAACTGTGACGGATATGTGCTCTGGGAGTCTGAAATAGACGATCCGGAGATATACGGACCATACGAAATCCTGCTGAATCCCTATGATATACAGGTGAACTACGAAAGCGGAAAGACAGTCCGACTTGATTACGCGACAGGCGCAATCATCGGAGTGAGCGATCTGGAGGAATATTAAAAGAACGGGGTCCCGGACCCCGTTCTTGTTTTATCCCCATAGCTGTGAAAGCGAGGGTACGATCTGTTTTTTCCGGGACAATACCTGAGGCAGGAACACATGATTTCCCTTCAGATCATCCACAGAGAACGCGCTGCGGATAACATCCGCGTCTCCGGCGTACAGCAGTTCGGTTCCTTCCTTCAGAACATTGGTAATCATCAGAAGGGCCAGATCATACTGCTTGTCTTTACGGATTTTTTCCAGTGAGCGGATGAAATCCTCCTTCTTCGCAAGGAAGGGATCGGATTCAACGGTGGTAATCTGGGAAATGGTCAGGGAATGAGTACCCAGATGGAAATCCTTCATATCATAACGGACAAGATCCTCGGCAGGCATATCGGCAGATACGCCGCGGGAGAACATTGCCTTGCCAAGTTCCTCACAGTCAATGCCGGCATGACGGGCCAGCCGTTCGGCCAGAACCTTGTCATGGGCCGTACAGGTTGGACTCTTGAACATTACCGTATCAGAGATAATGGCGGAAGCCATTAACCCAGCCATTTTGGGAGAAGGCATCAATCCATGTTCCTGATACATGGCAGCGATGATTGAAGTAGTGGAACCTACTGGTTCATTCCGCATGAAGACCGGATTGCCTGTCTGTACATCCGCCAGACGGTGATGGTCAATGATACCGATGATCTCCGCTTGATCCAGGCCGGAAACGGCCTGCCCCACTTCGTTATGATCCACGAGAACGATCTTTTTCCGGCGGGGCCGAATGAGATGATAGCGGGAGAGAGTGCCGATCACCTTATCTTCATCATCCAGGACGGGATAAGTACGGAAACGGCTCTGGATCACAATTTCCCGGACATCGTCCAGATAGTCGTTCAGGTGAAAATAATGCAGATTAGTGGAGCAGGCGATACGTCCGACGGGAATGGACTGGAAAATCAGCCTTGAGGCGCGGTAGGCATCAAAGGGACAGACAATCAGACAGGTAGAGGAGGAAAGCCCGCGGTATTGTTCACCCAGGGAGGTGCCGCAGAAGATGAGGCAGGAAGCCTTGTTCTCCAGAGCCAGATCAGCCATATCCTTCTGATCGCCGCAAAGGACAACGGCGCCTTCCCGGATCCGGGAGGAAAAGCCCGGCAGGGCAACGATCACTTCACCGGATATCTCATCAAAGGCGTCTTCCGCGGAATTGATAATATGGCCTTCCAGAGCACTGAGCAGGTTAAAGACGGGGATGGAGGTGACACATGGATCATTGACGGAATCCATGTCATTTTCAGCCATGCCGCCGGCCGTGATCAGGCCAAAAAGACGTCCATCCTCCTCGATGATGGGAAGGGCGGAAACGCTGTTATCCTCCTTGTGCAGGACTTTCCAGGCATGCGAAACCGGGACGCCGGCGCCGACCATGGGCGGGGTATCATAATCAATATCGGCAACCTGAGTGCGTACGGTGCGGAGATAGAGAGGGGGCTGGAAACCGAACCTGTCCAGCAGGAAAGAGGTTTCCGTATTCAGATGACCGCAGCGGGCGGGAATATACTGATTTCCGCCGAGGGCGTTCTGAAGAGCGGCGTAAGCCATGGCGGATACGATGGAATCCGTATCCGGATTTTTATGGCCTACAACATATACAGAATCCATAGATACCTCCTGATTACCGATTCATCAGTGCAAACCAGTCCTTCATCTTCAGAAGAAGCGCTTCATTGGTATCTGTTTTTTCCATCATGGATTCCAGCTGGGGAATGGCGACAGAGGAGGAAGTGCTGCCCAGCAGTGTTCTGATGAGGGAAAGGCCTTCCTTCTGTTTGTTATCCAGCAGGATATCAGCGTTTTTCGTAAAACTCTGCTGCAGATTCAGAGAAGGGGTAACGCCGGCACGGGCAACATTCTGGTCAAGCGTAAGCTCCATATTGGCTGTGCCTTTGAATTCCTCCACAACGGAATCATCCACCTTGGAACCGGTGGAAATATCCATGGCAGCAAGAACCGTCAGACTGCCGCCTTCCTTGCAGGCACGGGCTGCGCCGAAAAGACGTTTGGCGCGGAAAAGACTGGAGGGATTCACCATACCCGGGAGACTGCGTCCCTGCTGGGCCGCGGCGGTGGTATAGATTTTTGCCAGACGGGTGAGACTGTCCACAATCAGGACAACGTCCTTTTTCTGCTCCACGAGACGCATCGCCCGTTCCAGGACAATTTCAGACAGGCGGAGATGAGCCTCGGGCGTCTGGTCAAAGGTGGAAGCGAGCACCGTACAGGGTACCGTTTCGCGGACCATGGTGGCATCTTCCGGAGTAACGTCAATCAACAGCATGAGTACGTTAACGTCAGGATAGTTTTCACAGACAACTTTCGCGAAATGCTGCATGATTTCAGCCTTACCGGTCTGCGGGGGACAGAGCATGAGGCCCCGCTGGCCGAAGCCCAGGGGCGCGATCAGATCGATCAGCCGCATATCCGGGAAGGAACGGCCGTCGCTGCTCTCCAGAGAGATCCGGCGGCTGGGATAGACGGGCGTCAGTTCATCAAAAGCCGGACGGTTGAAAGCTTCTTCTTCCGGTACGTCGTTCACGCTGGAGATGTACAGAAGGGCAGCATATTTGTCGCCTTCACGCTGAGGCCTGACTTTTCCCTTGATCATATCCCCGGTACGCAGGCCGAAACGGCGGATCTGCGCCATGGAGACATAAATATCCTTTGTGGAAGGCTGGAAGGAGGCATTGCGAAGGAAACCGTAACCATCCGGATGCAGCTCCAGAATGCCGCCGCCTTCTTCATAATCACCGGAAGCAAGCAGCTCCTCCAGGGAAGGGGCCTGAATACCGGTTTCCTGAGACTGGAAGGGAGTGAAGGTATCCGCCGGACGGGTATGAGGTACTGCGTTGGGACCGAAAGAACGGGGTCCGAAGCCGGTTTCTGAACCAATGCTGATGCGTTTTTCCGGCAGAGGAGAAACGACAGGCGGATGAGGGACTTCAGCGGTTTCCGCCGCCTGGGAAGGGGCAGCGGGTGCGGGCTGAACAGAAGCGGCAGGTCCGAAACGGGGGGTGAATCCGCCCGGACGCATAGGCTGTACATGCGCCTGATCATGGGGAAGGTGCTGACCGGAGGGACTGGTATTCTGCCAGGCCGGACGGGAAGCGGATCCGGGCGCCTGATAGGCGGGACGCACATTGTAACGCGGAGTATCCGTATTATGCCAGGCAGCCTGATATTTGGGTTCAGACTGGGAAGCCTCTTCAGCCACGGTATTGGTATTGGAGGCAGTTTCCGTATCACCGGACAGTACAGACAGAAGCTTTTCAATAATACCAGCCTTATCGATACCGGCGCCAAGAACCACTGAATTTTCACGGGCCAGTTTACGCAGCTGCAGAACGGTCATGCCATTGAGTTCGCTGAAAGTCATAAAACAGATTCCTCCTCTGAATTAAAAGCAAAAACAAGATCACGTATAACAGCCTGTTCAACATCATGTTTCAGGCCTGAGAATATATCGTTTACAGGAAGCCTGAATCCGGCATGGACAAGGGCTTCTCTGACATCCGCAGCGGGAAGGGTGAGCGTATTGAAACTCAGGGCGATTACGCCGCCGGGTGCAAGGACTTTCTTCCAGACCGGCAGGACACGCCGGAGAAAACGCTGCAGGGAATCAGGACGGCTGCCGGCCTGGGGCGCGTGCTGAACCCCGTAGGGAAGATCCGCGGCGATAATATGGGCTTTCCTCTTCCGGAAAAGGGCGGGGGCATCCATCGTGTCCGCACAGGCAAAACTGAGAGTGCGGCAATCACCTGAACGGAAATGATCCTTTGTATCAGCAAAGACAAAATCCGTGACAGGAAGGGAATGACCGGAGGCGGTTTCCGACCTGTCGTGCAGTTCATGCTTGAGCTTGTGAAGTTTCAGGTAACGGGAGAAGTAATCGGAAGCCTCCCGGATATCTTTCCGGTCCAGATCCAGTCCCACAGCATTCATACCGGCTGTAACAGCACAAAAACAGCCCGTTCCTTTGCCGCAGACCGGATCAAAAAAGACCAGCGGCGTATCCATATGGCTGAAAGACGAAAGGGAAACAGCCGTATTAATCATCATGCGCATAAAAGGAGCGCTTGTTTTCCCCTTATATTTCAGAACTTCCGGAAGATCCTCCGGCAGATACCCGGCAAAAGAGACGGGAAGGGGACGAAGTAACCCATTCCTGTTTTCCGCCATAAAACAAAAAGAACTGTGGCCGGAAAGAAAAGCAATTTCTGATTCATTCAGATCCCTGCATTCAACTGTAAGGAAACGGGATCCGCCTAAGGTTTCCTCCCGGATTTCAGCAGTGACGCCAAGGGAGCTGAGCATGGCAAAAAGTTCACAACGAGATAGCACAACAAGACTGTCACGATAGCGTATATTTGCATGTTTGATCAGCTCAAACGAATAGACCAATTACATCCTCTTTTCTTCAGATACTGTCATAAGTATATCAGAAAAAGGCTTGTGTGACAAGGCTTACAGCATGAAAAACCTGTCATTGAAATGAATTTGTACAAAAAAGAAAAAGCCCTTCTTTTTACAGAAGGGCGTTTTGCCAAAATCACCACTTGCGCTTACGGGCGGCTTCAGCCTTTTTCTTGCGCTTAACGCTGGGCTTTTCGTAATGCTCGCGCTTACGCACTTCCTGGAGAACGCCGCTGCGGGCGCACTGCCGCTTAAACCGTTTGAGCGCACTTTCCAGGGACTCATTTTCGCGGATACGAACCTCGGACACTGTTATCCCTCCCCTCGCTCAATACAATGGCCTGCGGTATGTATGAAACCGAAAACCATGTGTTATTATACAGCCAATGCCCTGTATAGTCAACTTTTTTCATGAAAACCTTTTGTCAGGCCATCTTTTCTTCCATTTTGCGGCCGCCGATAATATGGAAATGAAGGTGATGCACAGACTGGCAGGCGTCCGGACCGCAGTTGGAAACAACGCGGTATCCATTGGCCAGATTTTCACGGGAAGCGATGAGCCTGACGGCGCGCAGACATTCAGCCAGATCGCGGTCTGACGCGTTATCCGTATCATCCAGGGAAGCGAGATGCTTTTTAGGAATCACCAGCACGTGAACAGGCGCCTGCGGATTGATATCACGGAAAGCATAGACATAATCATTCTCATAAACTTTCTGTGAGGGAATTTCACCGCTCAGAATTTTACAGAAGAGACAGTTTTCCATGTTGTTTTATCCATCCTTTCAATTATTATACAATCAGTTCGCCGCGCATACCGCCAGGAATGATCCCGAGCAGGCGTACACGGACAGGTTTCCCGGAATGACAGGAAGCCGCCTGCTCCAGACGGACGCGGATATATTCCGGTGTATAGCCTTCCCAGGAGCCGTCGATTTCCTCTTCGGGAAGAAAATCTGTATCCAGGCCGATCCAGGTCAGCAAGTATTCATGGGCTACCTGCCGGCCAAGCGCGATCAGATCACGCGCACGCTTTTCCTTTTCCGCCGAGGTGAGCTGGCCCGGCATCCTGGCAGCGGGAGTACCGGGACGGGGAGAATAAGGAAATACATGGATGCGCGCAAAGCCTATCTTCCTGATCATGTCTTTTGTTTCCTCAAATTCCGTTTCCGTTTCGCCGGGAAAGCCGGTCAGGATATCAGTTGTAAAAGCGGCGTGCGGGAATTCCTTCCGCAGGTTTTCCACACCGCGCAGATACTGGGCCGTATTGTACCTGCGTCTCATCCGGGCCAGAACGGTATCGCTGCCGGACTGAAGAGCCAGATGGAACTGAGGGCAGATTTTATCCGCTTTCCGAAGTTCTGCAGCGAATTCCGGCGTAGCGACGGTAGGCTCCAGAGATCCGAGCCTGATACGCTGTACACCGGGTTCCGCCTGTACAACCCTGACCGCGTCCAGAAGGGAAAGAGGCGATTCCATATCCTTTCCGTAGGAACAGAGATGGATTCCGGTTAAAACAATTTCACTGTACCCCGCAGCGGACAGGCATGCAACTTCCGAACGGATATCCTCCAGGGGCCTGGAACGCACAGGACCGCGTACAGCGGGAATGATGCAGTAGGAACAGCGGTTGCCGCAGCCTTCCTGTATTTTCAGGACGGCACGTGTATGTTCATTCTGCGCAGTAATGGACAGACATTCAAAAGGCTGTCCGGAATGAAGAGGTTCAACCGCACAGAAGGGAATACCGTTTTGAAGGTACTGCCGATACAGGCTGACAACCTCGCCACGGCGCTGAGTACCAATGACAAGATCCGCACCGAGAGAAAGAAGATCCTCTCCGCGCTGCTGAGCCATACACCCGCAGACAATGAGGCCGGCCTGCGGACGTTCACGGCGGATTTTCCGGATGAGCTGGAGAGACTTCTTATCTCCGGTTCCTGTCACGGTACAGGTATTGATCAGATAAACATCCGCCGGCTGATCGAGAGGTACAATCTGATAACCGGCCTCCTGGAAAAGTTCCAGCATGGCCTGGGTATCATACTGATTCACCTTGCAACCAAGAGTATGGGAAGCGATGGTTTTCATGGTTAATCCATTTCTCCGTACAAACACATGATAGCCGAAATGGCGGCAAGACCGGCAGTTTCCGTGCGAAGGATTCTTTTGCCGAGGGTGACCGGAATGAAACCGGAGTTACAGAGGAAGTCAATCTCCGCCTGATCAATCCCGCCTTCCGGTCCGATCAGGATTCCGACAGATGAAAGATCGGGATGTGAATTGCTGAAAGCCAGGGGACCACAGCTGTCCGCGTTTTCCCAGGGGACAATATTCACGCCGGGAAGCTGAGGATCCAGGATGATATTCTTTACAGACAGAATATCGGAGACATCGGGAATGATACAGCGTCCGGACTGCTTGCAGGCTTCGCGGGCTATTTTTCTCCAGCGTTCCAGTTTGCGGACTGAATCTTTTGGATCCGGCCTGGAAACACAGCGTTCCATCAGAACAGGTACAATCCGGGTAACACCCAGTTCAACCGCTTTCTGAACAATCAGATCCATTTTATCAGATTTAGGCAGTCCCTGATAAAGGGTAACGGACAGGGAAGGTTCTGAAGACGGCAGCGGAGACAGGAGCTTCAGGCTCGCTTCCCTGGGAGAAAGCGTGAGAAATTCCGCAGACCAGCGCTCGCCGCTGCGTATAATTTCGGCCTGCTGGCCGGGTTTCATACGCAAAACCGTACAGGCATGTCTTGCGTCTTCTTCCGCCAGTGTAACGACGCTGCCGGGATTCAGATCATCATTGGCGTAAAACCTGTGCATCAGGCGTTCCTCCTGCTCAGGAAAGCAGTCCATTCTCCCCGAGTGTATCTGTGCAGAATTTCATAACCGGCGTCCAGCAAAGCCGCGGCGACTTCATCACCGCGCAGGGAGACAATTCCGCTGCAGATGAACAGGCCGCCGGGACGTATGTGGTTCATCAGCGGCGCGGCAAAGGAGATAATCACATCCGAAATGATATTGGCCACACAGATGTCGCAGACGGCATCCACTTTTTCCAGCAGGTTACCCTGCTGCACAGTGACAATATTCTCCACATGATTCTTTTTCACATTTTCATCGGCCACCTTGACGGCGTCCTGATCAATATCCACCGCCAGCACATGACCGGCTCCCAGCAGGGCGGCACCGATGGCGAGAATGCCGCTGCCGGTTCCCACGTCAATGATCTCCTCACCGCCGCGGATATTCTCCTCCAGGATGGAAAGACACATGCCGGTTGTTTCATGTGTGCCGCTGCCAAAGGCCATACCTGGATCGATTTCGATGATTTTATCATCCGGCTGTCCTTCAAAGGGCTCCCAGGAAGGTTTTACAACCAGATGATCTCCGGCATAAAAAGGCTTGAAATACTTTTTCCAGACGTCCGACCAGGCCTTGTCATTGACGGATCTTGTCTCCAGACGAAGAGATCCGAAATCTCCTGCAGTTTCCTTCAGCGCAGCGAGACGGCCGCTGATGGTTTCCAGCAGGGAGGGAAGAGAAGCGTTTTCCTCAAACCAGGCATGAACAAGCACGTCCTCCGGCATGCTGTCCAGAAGTTTTGGATCAATAATTTCCCAGATACCGTGAGGCTTGGAAGGATCCGGAATATCCGCCCTGTCTTCAATCATGGTTCCGGACGCGCCGGCTTCCATCAGGACATCGGACACCTCATCGGATCCGGAAGTACAGGTATGAACAATCAGCTCAACATAATCCATAAATACACCTTCTTATTTGTTCAGCGATATGGCGAAACTTTCAACGCCGCGCAGAAGTTCATACTCCCGCACATCGCGGCAGGTGGTATACATATTGCGGGAAAGGACGTTACCCATCCGGTAGTACATACAGATAAAGGGACAATCCTCCGCAAAGAGTGACTGGATTTCCATCAGCCTCTGGCGATAGCCCTGGAAGGAATATTCCTTGCGGAGCGACTCACACAGTTCCGTCATCCGGCTGCTCTTATAACGGCTGTAATTGCCGGTGTTTCCGCGCATCAGTATAAACCCGGGATCCGGGCAGACATCCATGGCGAATGCCCCGAGAATCAAGTCAAAAGATCCGGCTGAGAGCTTTTCCTTGGCATTGGCCATGGACATACCGTCAACGGTACAGCTGATGCCGACCTGATAGAGCATCTCAGCAATCATGTTGGCAGCTTCAAGACGAACATCATTGTCAGGCTCTTCATAGACATAGAACCGAAGATGAAGATTTGACACTTTACCGTCTCCATCGGTACGGTCCAGGATTCCGTTTTCATCCGAGTCCTCCCAGCCGTCCGCTTCCAGAAGCCTTCTGGCTTCATCCACATTGACGGTAAAGGACGGATCCAGCGCCTCATTATACATCCAGGTTCCGGGGAAGAAAGGGAAGTTAGTGGGCCTGGCCAGGCCTGAATATACATTATCCACAATCTTCTGTTTATCAATCACATATCGGATAGCTTTCCGGACTTCAGGCGTCAGCTCGGAAGAAGAGTTATTCATGAACAGGCATTCAAGCTGATTGGTCCGGTAGCTCATGGTGACGGAATGCGGTCCGGTTTTATACTGCGTGCTGGAAATGGAACGTGTAAAAACAGCATCCACACGACCGTATTCATAGCTTTCAGTGACCCGATTGGGCGTATCGCAGAACTGGAAGTAAATCCGCTCCACTTCAGGCTGCGTTTTCCACCAGTTGACGTTTTTTTCCAGCATCAGATCAGATCCGGCCTGGAAATGAGAGATAACGTAGGGTCCGCTGCCTATGGGATTATCCATACTTACCTGAGAGGCAGGAACAACAGGAAAGGTCATCTGAAAGAGAATACCGTAATACGGGCGTTTGGCTTTGAAGATAACGGTTTTCTCATCCTTGGCTGAAACCGATTTGACAAAATAACCCAGGTTGCTGTAAAAACCGTGGTCAACGATGTTTTCGTCGTTTGCCTTATCCAGAATATACTGGGCAGAGGCAACGACATCGTCCGCAGTTATCGGTGTACCATCGGAGAAACGGATATCGGAACGAAGCGTAAAAGTCCAGGTTTTCCCATTGTTCCCGGGTTCCCAGCTTTCCGCCAGACAGCCCTGCGGCATATAGTTGTCATCCAGATATACCAGACTCTCATAAACAGCATTATAAATGGACAGCATATCCCGGTCCACCGCCTCAAAGGGCCTGATGGAAATGGTTTTTGTACTCTGGATTCCGATGGTGAACTCCCTGCCGACGCCTTCGGCTGAAACCGGATTAATCGGCAGCAGTATCACTGCCAGGAGACATAACAGAATGCTCCTGATCATAGTATTTCGCCTGATAAATTCCATAATCTCTTGTAACTCTCCCTGCATACTGTTTAGTAGGACCTTCCGGCAAATTGTTCGGAATCAGTGTTTTATGATCCGAGCTGTACAGCGGATTGGACAGCCAGCCGGTCACTTCTCCCTGCCCGGCGTGATAAGCGCAGACCACACAGTAAGGATCACTGTTGAACAGGCTGCTGAGATAACTGAGGTACCAGCATCCGAAGCGGATATTCTTTGCAGGATCCTTCATCATATTAAAGGAATAATTATCCACATGCAATTTACCGGCAATCCATTCAGCCGTAGCCGGCATAAGCTGCATGAGGCCCATTGCGCCGACCGGAGATTCAATGGTGGGTCTGAAAGAGCTTTCGTTGCGGATCACAGCCGCAACCAGCGCGGGTGACAGGTGATATTCAGCCGCCGTTTTCCGGATTTCCTCCGCATAATATAACGGATAATTGTTATCAATGGCTTCCTGCTCTTCAATATGTTTCTGCTGCCGATTGACCAGATAAGCGTTCATGAGCAACTGAGCCGTGAATGCAACCACCAGAACAGCGGCAAAAGCAATGAGGGCTGTTTTCAGCCAGCGGGGGAAGGGAAATGCCACCCTGCGTTCAGAGGGCTTCCGCCGGGACGCATCCGGACGATATACAACATTCATATCCTCCGGATACAACGGCTCCGCCTGTTTGACAGGATGCTGTACGGGAACAGATTCCTGTACCGGAACGCGCCTGCGCCTAGCAGAGGAGGCTTCTGAACGGCGAAGTTCAACCTGAAGCTGTTCAGAAACCTGACGGAGCGTATCCTCTATAGATCCGGAATTATCAATGACCACAGAGGCCAGATCAGCTTTCCGGTCTGAAGACATGACGGAACGCATGCGTTTCAGCGCATCTTCCTGACTGAAGCCATCGCGCTCCATCAGACGGCGGAGCTGTAAATCCTCCGGAAGCCAGACGCACCAGACAGCGTCACAGTATCGGTCATAACCCTTTTCATAAAGAAGCGGCATATCCAGAAAACAAAGAGAAGCACCGGAAGAGCGCGCCTGGTCGATTCTTTCCATTGTAAGATTACGCAGGAAAGGGCCCATCAGACGGTCCAGCCGGGTCCTGGCTTCCGGATCGGAAAAGACCAGCTGCCCAAGCTGACGGCGGTTCAGCGATCCGTCAGCGGAGATATACTGATCCCCGAATACAGAACGGATTTCCGCAAGGGCAGCTCCGCCGGGGGCAGTCAGCTCACGGGCTAGCACATCCCCGTCAATGACAGGATATCCCCTGCGGAACAGTTCACGGCTGACTGTGGATTTTCCGCAGGCAATACTACCAGTGATTCCGATCAGGCGCATTCAAAAAGAATTCCTTTCCTGGATTTAAAAACAGGCACGGCAATGGAGTTACATGCCGTGCCGAAAGGGTTTGAATCATCAGATTCTGGTGGAAAGAAGCTTTTTCTTGAGCTCCGCCTCCATGGAGTAAAGGGTCTTTTCCGCTTCGATCCGCTTGGCGTGTCCCTGGGACTGAATCTCCATCACGTCGTTGATGGTATCGATCAGATCCTGGTTGGTCTGGATCAGGGTTTCAATATCAATAATACCGCGTTCCGCTTCCTTGGCAGTCTGGATGGTGCCGATCTTCAGCGCCTGGGCATTCTGCTTGAGCAGTTCATTGGTCATATCGGTCACAGCGGTCTGGGCTTTGAGGGCTTCCTGGGAATGATGCATACCGAGGGCAAGCACCATCTGGCTCTTCCACAGGGGAAGGGTATTGGAAAGGGTGGACTGAATCCTTTCCACCAGGAGACTGTCATTATTCTGCAGCAGACGAATCTGGGGCGCCATCTGAATGGCAACCTGACGGGTCAGCTTCAGATCGTAAAGCTTCTTTTCGAAACGGTCGCACTGGGCAGCCAGGTCGTTGGCCTTCTGGGCGTCCATGGCGTCGCCGCTGGCGGCGGCCTTGTCCATCAGTTCTTTCAGTTCATTTTCACGAATCTGACGGAGTTTCTTGTCGCCGGCGATGATATACAGAGTCAGCTGATGGAAATAATCGCTGTTCTGGTCATACAGACGGTCGAACATAGCGACATCCTTAAGCAGCTGCGCCTGATATCCCTCCAGGGAAGAAGCGATGTTTTCCACATTAACGGAAACCTTGTTGTACCGGGCCTGCATACGGACGATTTTATCCTCCGCCTTGCTGAAGAGACGGGAAAGGCCTTTAGGCTCCTCAGTATCTTTTTTGAAGCCTTTGAGTTCCGCCACCAGGTTCACCAGCATATTGCCGACGGCGCCGGTCTCCTGCGTCTTGACAGCGTCCAGCGCAGTCTGGGAGAAATCAGCGATACGCTTCTGGGCATCTGCGCCGAAGAGCAGAACATGATCGGGATTGGTTACGTCAACCTTGTTGATGAAATCTTCAATTGCTTTCTTTTCAGCTTCGGTCAGCTGGCTTTCGTCCAGGCCGGGAGCCTGCTCTTCCACAGCGGGAGCGGCAGTCTGCTGGATGCTTTCGGCAGAGGATTCTGCAACCTCGGGTACGGGAGCGGAAGGAGCAAGGGAAAGCTGCGGCATGGGATTGGATTCAGACATTTTTTATTCCTCCTTATAATCTCTCAGGGTTTATGGAAATTACTCCTGCTGAATGCCCGTGTGCACAGCAGACGGCATTTCGGCGCTGTCAGACTCAACCGGGAAATTCATAACAGGGGCAGAAGAATATCTCATCTGAGCTTCAGCGGCGGTCCGGGCAGATTCAACAATTTCATTCTCCGTGAATCCGTCGCGCTTGAGCATCTGTTCAAGCACTTCGATATCGGTGGAGATATCCAGCATGTTTTCACGGTGGAGATTGTCAATCTGCTTCTGGCAGGCGGTCAGAATCAGGTTCATGCCATGAACGGTGGTATCCCGCGCTTCTTTCATTTCACCGTAGGAGACGCCGCGCTGCTGCATGGTGCGGTAATTGGCAAGCATTTTCAGGGTGGTGGGCAGATAGTAGTTCATGAACTTGCGAACCTGGGGTGCCTTGGAAGGTGTTTCCGACACGGTCCTGAAAATCTGTTCACACTTGACGGCAAGGTTGTTCATCTGCTCGGTCAGTTCCTGATCGGGAATGGCCGCGTTTTCTCTTTTAATTGTATTGAGCATATCCTGACCGGTGGTGATTACCGCGTCGGCAATTTTATCACCGGTAAGGGGAATGCGGTTTTCATCGGCCTGCTTCTTGGCTTCCGCTTCGGCGGCGAGCTGGCGGGCGCGGACCAGAGCCTGCTGACGGGCGACGGCTTCCTCCCGGGCCTGCCGTTCACGGTCCCGGCGGTTATGGGTTGTGGTATCCAGGCCGCTGCCCATGATGCTGGCGATTTTGCCGATTCCCAGACCGAGCAGCACACCGGCGATAATGCCGCCGAAGGAAAAGCCGCTCATAGAGGAGAGAATCAGCAGGGTTATAATAAAACCGGCGCCGCCGGACTTTTTATTGCTGTTGGGGTTCTTCTTGCTCACGGTCATGACTCCTTGCGTAAATATCAGAAGAATTATATCACACCAAAACTATAAAAGAAAGAAAAAACGATTAAAATATGCTGAGAAAACATCCGTGATCCCTGGGGTCAGTCCTCCTTCTGCCAGAGATCATAATGGTCCTGCTGAAGGGCATGGAGAAAGCGGTCGTTGACATCCGGGAAGATCTGACGGAGATCCCGGAGCAGGTTTTTCATCTTCTCCCTTTCCGTATTGCCGTCCGCGGGACAGGGTGATTTCACCACCGGAAGATCCAGGACCTTTGTCATATGCTTCACATGGCTTTCCGGAAGATAAACGAGAGGACGGATGACCGTAATGCCGGTGCGGCTCATCCTGGATTTCGGATGAAAGGTGCGGAACTGTCCCTCATAAAACAGAGACATCAGCAGGGTTTCGATGGCGTCTTCCCGGTGATGTCCGAGAGCAAGCTTATTGATGCCGTTCTCCACACAGGTGTTGGCCAGAACAGCCCTGCGCATTTTGGCACAGAGAGCGCAGGGATTTTTTTCCTGCCGGTATTCAAAAATAATCCTGCCGATTTCAGTATCCTTCACAATATAGGGAATATCAAGACGGCCGCATAAAGCGCGGATTTCAGAAAGATCAAAGGGTTCCAGCCCCAGGGATACGGTGATGGCATAAAGGGAAAAATCCTTATGGGAAAACTGTCTGTACAGACTTAAGGCGTGCAGGAGCAGCAGGGAATCCTTTCCGCCGGAAACGCCGACGGCTACGCGGTCACCGGAATCAATCAGTTTGAAATCCTGATCTGCCTTGCGCAGGCAGCCAAGCGTTTTTTTCATCTCTGTCTCCTTTATTCTTCCATGATCCGGACACTGTCATGCTGCGTATGGCACAGGAAAACGGACCGGTAACGGGGGGAGATTCGCTGAAAGGCTTTTTCGGCAGCCGAGGGAGAACGGAAAACGCCGAAAACAGCACTGCCGCTGCCGGTCATCCTGGCAGCCGGGGCGCCCTCCGCCTTCAGAAGAGCGCAGGCCTCGGCAATTTCCGGTCTCAGACGCTCCGAAACGGGCTGGAGTACGTTTCCGATTGAACTGCACAGGAGGTTCAGGTCTCCGGTTTCCAGCGCGTGCAGCGCCTGATCTGTATCGGGCCGGTCGGCAGGAGCGGTTTCATGAAAAAGACTGAAAACCTGACCTGTGCTGAGACCGGGACAGGGCTGAATGATAATCAGCCAGTAATTATACCGGCA
This sequence comes from uncultured Eubacteriales bacterium, assembly GCA_900315675.1. Taxonomy (GTDB): domain Bacteria; phylum Bacillota; class Clostridia; order Christensenellales; family Aristaeellaceae; genus Aristaeella. The sequence goes on along the minus strand of OMZY01000001.1, from coordinate 579,414 downwards.
TTCATGATCTTCCATATCTTCGCCGATTCCGCGGGTCCGGGCCAGACCGCCGCGGATCAGGAAAGGCACGTCAGCTCCGATGGACAGGCCGATTTTTTCCAGCTCATCCCGGGAAAGCCCTGTTTTCCACAGGGTATTGAGGCCCGTCAGCACGGCAGCGGCATCGGAACTGCCCCCGCCCATACCGGCTCCGATGGGAATATGCTTATGTACATGAATCCGGGCGCCGAGGGAAGTTCCGGAAGCGTTTTTCAGCGCGAGCGCAGCGCGGAAGGCCAGGTTGCTCTGATCAGCGCGGGAACGGGGCCAGCCGCTGGTTGTAATCTCCAGAGACGGCGCAGGGGTCAGGGTGATTTCATCCGCCAGGGAAACGGGCTGCATCAGCATATCCATGAAGTGATATCCATCTTCACGCTGACCGGTAATATCCAGGGACCAGTTGATTTTCGCGTAGGCTTTCAGGATCATGCAGAGCCTCCAAATACAAAACAGAAGATGATCATCAATACGATTCATCAACAGCGGGACGGAACCTCCGGAGGCAACAGCTGACTTGCCAAGCGGAAGTTTAGGATGTACACTTACTGTATCACCAGAAAGGAGCCGTGACAAGGTGGACAAGCGTAAACCTGTATTTATCAATCTGCTTACCATAGCCAGATATGATCATATGCCGGACTATCCCATTCAGTTCATGACGGTGGGGAACCTGGATTATACCAATCCTGAGGAAGCTCTTCTGCAATATGAAGAGACGCAGCAGGATGAGGAAACAGGCGCCATCATGAAATCGGATATTTCCCTCGCACTGAAAAACGGCCGGATCACCATGGAACGGAAAGGCGACTTTTCCAATACCATGGTTTTCGCCAAAGGGCAGAGATTCGAAGGCGTTTACCATACGCCATACGGCGAAATGGATATGGCTGTGTTTACAAAGGAAGCAGCCTGCCGTTTCGGCAGTTCCGAAGGCAATATTCACCTGAAATACCAGCTCAATATCCAGGGGAACTATACATCCACCAATGAACTGCATCTGGAATACAGAACCGATCGTGACGCAAAAGAATAAGTGAGAGGAACAGGCGGAATGAAGATTACGATTGCGGGAGCGGGCACCTGGGGAACCGCACTTGGCATTACTCTTTCGCAAAAAGGATATCCTGTCTGCATCTGGAGCCGTTTCCCGGAGGAAGCAGAAAAGCTGTCACGGGAGAGGGTACATCCGAATCTTCCAGACGCGGTGATTCCTGATGAAATTACCTTTACATCTGATATTGCAACTGCAGCGGCAAACGCGGATTTTCTGCTGATGGTGGTTCCTTCCGTCTATACACGAGAAACCATGCGGGATTTTGCACCGTATGTGGAAGAGAAAACCATCCTGGTCAGCGCCGCAAAGGGCATTGAGAAAGATACCCTGATGACGCTGACGGAAGTGCTGCGGGACGAGCTGCAAAAAGCAGGAAAACAAAATGAAGCCGTAGCCATGAGCGGACCGACGCACGCGGAAGAAGTGGCAAGGAATCTGCCCACGCTTATTGTCTGCGCATGTGAAAACACTGATTCTGCCGCGAAAGTCCAGGCACTCTTTGACGGAACCTGTATCCGGCCCTATGTCAATCCGGATGAAAAGGGCGTACAGATCTGCGGGGCACTGAAAAACGTGGAGGCACTGGCGGTCGGAATTGCCAGAGGCCTCGGATACGGCGACAATACCTGCGCGGCCATGATTACGCGCGGGATGGAAGAGATCAGGCGGCTTGGACTTGCGATGGGATGCCGCGAAAAGACATTCTTCGGCCTGGCCGGCATCGGAGACCTGATTGTTACGGCTACCAGCCGGCATTCCCGCAATAACCGGGCCGGATTCCTGATCGGCCAGGGAAAATCGGTTGACGAGGCAGTAAGGGAAATCGGAATGGTGGTTGAAGGCATGAACGCGCTGCCGGCCGCCGTAACGCTGTGTGAAAAATACAAAATGGATATGCCGCTGATCAACGCGGTACAGATGATCGTCCGGGAAAACGCAAAGCCTTCCGACGTGGTGAAGGAACTGATGAACAGAAGCCTGAAAACAGAATAAAAGAAATATCAGGGGATCAAGATGCGTAAACTGATCAATGATCAATGGTTTTTTGCCAAACTTCCTCCAGGATCCGTAAGGGAAGATACGGACAGCATTTCCTTTGTGCCTGTGGATCTGCCGCATGACTGGCTGATCTGGCAGGAAGAGAATCTTTATGAATCCGCCGATGTATGGTACCGGCGGATCATTGAGCTTCCCGAGGATCATGACCCGGTTGTAATGATCCGGTTTGACGGCGTCTATATGGACTGCGACGTGCTGCTGAACCGGGAGATTATCTGTACGCATACATACGGGTATACTGCCTTTGATGTTCCGCTGACCGGGAAAATCAAACCCGGGACAAACGAACTGCTGGTGCATATCCGGCACATGAGTCCCAACAGCAGATGGTACTCCGGCAGCGGCATATACAGGGACGTGTATCTGGTCACACTGCCGGAAGAGCATATAATTCCGGACAGCCTGTATCTGCATGAGGAATGTGAAAACGGTGAAGGCTGGAAAATCAGCCTGTCGGCTGAAACCACCTTTCAATCCCGGAAATATGAATGCGAACTGCAGGACAGGGCAGGAAAGACAGTCAGCCGGGCGGAAGGCACATCCGAGAACGGGAGGATATGTACAACGCTCCGTGTGCCGAACGCCAGACCCTGGTCTCCTGAAGATCCCTATCTTTATACATTAACCATCAAATATGGAAAACAGACCGAAGTCCGGCAGATCGGACTAAGGTCTGTTTTTGCCGATCCGGACAGGGGACTGCTTCTGAACGGGCGGAGAATCCGGCTTAAAGGCGTATGTCTCCACCATGATCTGGGAGCACTTGGCGCGGCGTTTCACGAAAAGGCAGCGCGCAGGCAGCTGAAACTGATGCGGGATATGGGCGTGAACGCCATCCGCACCAGCCACAATCCGCCGGCGGAAAAATGGCTGGACCTGTGCGATGAGATGGGATTCCTGGTTGTGGATGAAGCTTTTGACATGTGGGAGGAACCCAAAACCCGGTATGATAACGCCCGCTTTTTTCCTGCATACTGGCAGCAGGATGTGTCCTCCTGGATCCGCAGGGACTGTTGTCATCCCTGCGTAATCATGTGGTCCATCGGCAATGAAATTCACGATATGCACGCAGGCATACGTGGCACGGAAATTACGGCCATGCTTGCGGAGGAAGTTCACCGGCATGACCCGGACAAACATGCCTTTGTCACCTTCGGGTGTAATTATATGCCCTGGAAAGGCGGACAGCGCTGTGCCGATTATGTGGATATAGTAGGATACAACTACGGAGAACGGCTGTATGAGGAGCATCACCGGGAACATCCGGGATGGGTGATCTACGGCAGCGAAACTGCAAGCATCCTCTCCAGCCGGGGCGTTTATCATTTTCCGATCAGTCAAAGCATCATGAGCGATACAGACAGACAGTGTTCCGCCCTGGGCAACAGCAATACCAGCTGGGGAGCCGACAGCCTGCAGCGGATCCTCATAGAAGACAAGAATCATCCGTTCAGCCTCGGACAGTTTATCTGGAGCGGGATTGACTATATTGGTGAACCGACGCCGTACCATACCCGGTCCTGCTATTTCGGGCAGGCAGATACGGCCTGTTTTCCGAAAGATTCCTTCTATCTTTTCCAGAGTTTCTGGACGGAACAGAAAATGATCCATATCGGGACAGACTGGGACTGGAACGAAAACCAGATCATTGATGTTCCCGTGATGACCAACTGCTTTGAAACGGAACTTTTCCTGAATGGAGAATCCCTGGGCAGACGCAGGCCTGATCCGACAGACCGGGAGAAATGCATGCCTGTGTGGCATCTTCCGTTCAGACCGGGTGAACTTATCGCAAAGGGATATGATGAACAGGGAAAGACACTGTGCGAAGACCGCAGAACGACTCCGGTAGAAACAGAACGCCTGTCACTGACATGTGAAGAAAATCTGCTGTATGCCGACGGCTGGGATCTTGCTTTTGTAACAGTGACCGCGGAAGATCAGCAGGGGAATCCTGTCCGGAATGCCCGGAACAGAATCAAAATCACCGTTACCGGCGGCGGAAATCTGATCGGCACAGACAACGGAGATTCAACCGATCCGGACGGATACAAATCCGACTGCAGAAGACTGTTTTCCGGCAAATTGCTGCTGATCATCCGGTCAAACGGCAGGAAGGAAGACGTGACTGTACAGGTCAGCGGAAGCAATGGACTGCAGGGCGTACTGGTTATTCCTGTAAAAACAGCAGCGCTCAGGGAAGGAACATCCTGCAGGCAGCAGGTATACAGCATGCCCTTCCGTGACAACACGGATTTGCGGCGACTGGATATCCGGGCGGAAGGCAGCACCCTGCTGACCGCTGAGCAGCCTGAATGCACCTTTACATACCGGTTTATTCCGCCGGAGACTGAAAACGTCCGAATCGAATGGGAAGCGACCAACGCTGCCGGAATCCGATCCCCCTACGTTACAGTCAGGCAGGAGGAAAACCGCGTTACCGTGAGGGCGGAAGGGGACGGACAGTACTATCTGCGGGGACTGTGCGGATACAGGGATGGAACCTGTGACTTTATCAGCCAGCTTGAATTCAGCGCCCTGGGAACCGGTAAGCCCTCCCTGGATCCCTATTCCTATATCTCTGCCGGCCTGTATGATCTTCATGAAGGCAATATCGGAACGGGCAATGAAAAGGGAATCGCCTTTGACCGGTACGGCGAAAGCATGATCGGATTCAGCCGCGTGGATTTCGGCCCGACAGGCTCCGATATGCTTACAGCTGATATTTTTGCCCTGAACGACGATCCCTATGATCTGGAACTGCAGACATGCTCAATGGACGGCACGAAAAAGATGACCGCCATACTGCACTATGAAAAACCGAGTATCTGGAACGTGTATCAGCCGGAGACATGGAGGCTTCCGGAAAGGCTGACCGGATTGCAGACGGTCTGTTTCCGGATGAAGGACAAAGTCCATATGAAAGGATTCTGCTTTGAGAAGCAGATGAATGCCTATATTTCCCACAGCGCCGGCAGCGCAGATCTGCTGTACGGCGACTGCTATGAACGGGAAGGGTGCGCTGTGAATCACATCGGCAACAACGTGACCCTGACATGGAACAATATGGATTTCGGCGGAGCACAGGAGGTTATCGCTGAAATTCACGGCAAAACGCCGCTGGATTCGAATACCATCTGTATCCGGATTACAAACACACAGGGCACAGAATGCAACAACGCGGTGGAATTCAACGGAAATGGCAGGGAGACGCAGCAATTCAGGATCCGGGTTCCAGAAGGCCCGTGCGCTGTTTCCTTTGTTTTCCTGCCCGGCAGTTCCTTCGATTTCAGCAGTTTTCGCTTTTATCCGCCGGAAACTGGACAGACAGCAGAGAATAAGATAAAATAATCAAGTTGGACTATTTGAAAACAACGGTGAAAGGAGAGGCACATGAGTTCCGGACTCAAGAAAATACTGAGTTTTCTGTTCATTGCGCTTTCCATCACTGTCGTATTTTTTATTGCATTCAGCAACGAAGACCTGACAAACGCTTTTGACGCGATCAAACAGATGAACCTGACCTGGCTGGCCTGCATATTTGCCTGCTGGCTGATCTATACAGTCTGCGACGGACTGAATTACTGGTTTTATCTGCGGGGACAGGGATTCAAAATCAGCGTCGGGCGCGCCGTAAACGTAGCGCTGATCGGCTTTTACTACTGCAACATTACCCCCAGCGCCGCAGGCGGACAGCCGATGCAGGTCAATTCCATGCGCAAAGCGGGTATTCCGGTCGGATACGGTACGATGGCAGTGACCATCCGTTTTATCACCAACCAGACCATGACCTCCCTGATTGCCCTGGTGCTTTATCTGCTGAACCATGATTTTGTGCATCAGCAGCTTGCAGGTGCGATCTGGATAGTACGCATCGGATGGCTGATCAATTTTGCGGCTGTACCGCTGGTCCTGCTCGCAGCTTTCAAAAGAAACTGGGTACAGCGGTTCGCGGAGATGCTGCTCAACCGGCTGGACAAGATGCATATTATCCGGAATAAGGAAGCGGCTGTGTCCAAAGTCACTGAAGTACTGGATACCTATCATACCGCCCTGCTGGACGTGATGCATTCACCCGGGCAGATCCTGCTGCAGTTCGCCTGTTCCACGATGGGACTGCTGTCATTGTTTGCCACGACCGTTTTTGTCTATTACGCTTTCGGCCTGACCGGAACCCCCTGGTATCAGATCCTGACGATCAGCAGCCTTCTTTTTGTCAGCGCCAGCTATACGCCGCTTCCCGGCGCGAGCGGCGCACAGGAAGGCGGATTCCTGCTGTATTTCAAGGATATATTCAAAGACGGCACCATCGGCCTGGCACTGCTGATCTGGCGATTCTTCACCTTCTACCTGTATCTGATTGTCGGCGTGTTTACCATTATCCTGGAAAAAATCATCCTGCGAAGAGAAGCTCGCAAACGAAAAACTAATGAATGAGCCGCGAAAGCGGCTTTTTTTCATACTGAAAAAAAACTTGTACGGGGAAACTTTCTGAGATAGAATCTGTAAAAAGGATCTTTCTATATTTACGGAAAAATACAGAATGAGATCAGAAAACGGAGGGCTGTTCAAATGAAAAGGTTTATTGGTATTCTGTTGGTTCTTATGATGGCGTTTACCGGTGCCGTCTGTGCGGAAGGTGCGATTCCCGGCCTGGAGGACGGCGTCCTGACAGTCGCCATGGAATGCGCCTATGCGCCCTACAACTGGGCACAGCCGGACGATTCCAACGGCGCTGTGCCGATCAAGGATTCCCTGCTGTACGCAAACGGATATGATGTGATGACCGCAAAGGCGATCTGCGAAAAGAACGGCTGGAAGCTGGAAATTAAGCAGCTGGACTGGGACTCCCTGATCCCCGCTGTGCAATCCGGCGTATGCGACGCGGTCATTGCAGGCCAGAGTATGACGTCTGAAAGAATGGAATCCGTGGATTTTGCCGGTCCCTATCTGTATGCCACCATCGTCTGCCTGACCAGGAAAGACAGCAAATTTGCCTCCGCCAAGGGAATCAATGACCTGGCCGGCGGAACCTGCACCAGCCAGAGCGGAACAATCTGGTATGATTCCTGCCTGCCTCAGATTCCGGACGCCAAGATCGGCATGCCTGCCGAATCCGCTCCCGCGATGCTGATGGCTGTTGCCTCCGGTGCGGTGGATTTCGTCTGTACAGATATGCCTACCGCCCAGGGCGCGTTGATTGCCTATCCGGACCTGGTCCTGCTGGACTTTGCCGGAAGCGGAAACGACTTTGAAGTTTCTGACGAAGAAATCAACATCGGCGTATCCATTCAGAAGGGGAATACCGCGCTCGTTGACGCAATCAACGCTTACCTTAAGGACAAGACCGCTGATGATTTCAACGCCCTGATGGCTGAAGCGATCAAAGTACAGCCCCTGAACGAATAACGAAAAACATTTAAGGAAGGAATCCTATGTCCCAGCTTGTCACTGATATCAGCATGCTGTGGGCCAAATACCGGATGGTTTATCTGACCGGTATCGCCAACACGCTGATTCTGGCTACTTCAGCCACGCTTATCGGATGCATCATCGGTTTCCTTTGCGGTATTCTCCAGACCATTCCCATCAATTCCAAAGACTCCATTATCAAGCGCGTGTTCCTGAGACTGATCAGGATTATTATCCGCGCCTATGTGGAGATATTCCGCGGGACGCCCATGATTCTGCAGGCGGTGTTCATCTTCTATGGCATGCCCTATTTCTTCAATATCTCCTTCGATAATATCTGGACTGTCAGCATTATTGTGGTATCTGTCAATACAGGCGCCTATATGGCGGAATCTGTGCGCGGCGGTATCATGAGCATTGACAAGGGCCAGTTTGAAGGCGCAAAAGCGATCGGTATGAACCACTGGCAGACCATGCTGTACATTGTTCTGCCGCAGACGCTGAGGAATATCATGCCGCAGATCGGAAACAACTATATCATCAACGTGAAGGATACGTCCGTCATGTTTATCATCGGTTTTTCCGATTTCTTTGCCATCCACAAAATGGTATCCGGCGCCGTATTCAAGTATTTCCCATCCGCCTTCATCGAAATGGCCGGGTATCTGTGCCTGACGCTTCTGGCTTCCTTTCTGCTTCGCAGGCTGGAAAAGAAAATGGCCGGGAAATCCAGTTACGAACTGGCCAGTGCGGATCAGCTGGTTATGACAGCCGGCACCTACAAATATCCGGAAGAAGACGGATCGCCGTTTGAAGAGAAGAACAAGGACTGAAAAGGAGAGGGACAATGAGCGAACATATTCTTGAGATCCGTCACCTCTCCAAAGCCTTCGGAACAAACGCGGTGCTGAAGGATATCGATTTTACCGTAGACAAGGGTGACGTAACAACCATCATCGGAGCAAGCGGAAGCGGAAAATCCACGCTGCTCAGATGCATCAACCTGCTGGAAACCCCGACGACAGGGGATATCCTTTTCCATGGCCAGGACATCTCCAAGGGCAGGCTGAATTCCTCCGCTTACAGGGCTAAGGTTGGAATGGTATTCCAGAATTTCAACCTGTTCAACAATCTGACAGTGCTGGCCAACTGCATAATCGGTCAGCAGAAGGTACTGAAGATCAAAGCAGATGAAGCCAGGAAACGGGCCCTGTATTACCTGAACAAAGTGGGCATGGCGCCTTATATCAACGCGCGGCCGGATCAGATTTCCGGCGGACAGAAGCAGCGCGTTGCCATTGCCCGCGCATTGGCGATGGAACCGGAAGTCCTGCTTTTTGACGAACCCACCTCCGCCCTGGACCCGGAAATGGTCGGCGAAGTGCTGGAGGTTATGAAAGCACTGGCTACCAAGGACAATATGACCATGCTTGTTGTGACCCACGAAATGTCCTTTGCGCGGGACGTGAGCACCCATGTGGTTTATATGGCTGACGGCGTAATTGAAGAGGAAGGGGATCCGGCCAGGATTTTTACAAACCCGGAGAATCAGAAGACACGGGAATTCCTCAAGCGGATCCTCAACGAGTGATCCATTTCCCGGATTATCATAAGGGACTGACACAGTCAGTCCCTTTTCCTTTCGGTCAAAGCATGTTTTACTTGCCCGTGCTGCAAACGCATGATAGAATGTGAAAAAGCAAAACACCTGAAAATTCCTGCCCTTTTCATTATCATCCCGGAGGAAAAGACGATCATGCGCCGCAAGAGAATTGCAGTACTGATGGCCAGCTTTGAACGCGAATACCAGCAGAATTTTGCGTCCGGGCTTGCAGAAGCCAGCGCCGGATACGGGATTGATATCTGCATATTCAACAGCAGGGGACACATGGATATCTCCATGTCCACCAGCGAAGAGCAGGAGAGCATGATCTATGACCTGCCGGACCCGGAACAGTTTGACGGCATTATCTCCATGCCGGCCACGATGGGCAGTGACGCCACATTGCAGAAAATCTATGAGTTCATCGCGTCGCTGAAAGGCAAACCGCATGTATCCATAGATGTCAGGCAGGAAAATGCCGTAACCATTCAGTTCAATGACAAAGTCAGTGTGGAAGAGCTGACAGAACATATGATTTCCCGTCACGGCGTGACAGACATCATGTATGTCAGCGGACCGAAAAACTCCGCCGTGGCCAACGAAAGGATCAACGCATGCCGGAATGTGATGCGCCGATTCGGCCTGAACGACGAAGAAAGTTTTTTCTTTGACGGTCAGTGGACACGTATGGGCGGCAGGCAAGCGGCGCAAGCCCTGCTCCGGAGACAGGAAAAGCTTCCGGGAGCCATCATATGCGGCAATGACGATATGGCCCTGGGCGTTATTGAATATCTGAACGAACACGGCATACGTGTGCCCAGGGATGTGGCGGTGACCGGTTTTGACGCTTCCCGGGAAGCGGTCATGCGCGGTGTTACGACCATCCGCAGACCGATTGACAGGGCTGCGCAAAAAGCGATAGAGATCCTGAATCAATGGATAGAAGGAAATAAACCGAATACCGACGTGATCCATATGAATACCATCCCGGTATACGGTGACAGCTGCGGGTGTATGAAGAGTCAGGAACACCTGAACGAAATGCTGCGAAACCTCGGCACGGAAAAGTGGAATATGGAAACGACCCTGACCTGCATCAGCATGTATTCCGGCAGCATGGCAGGCGTAGGGGATGAAACGGAAACGCATAACAGGATCGATGAGTTCATCCGGTACTGGGATATCCGTGATTTTTTCCTGTGCGTGGATCCCGCGGTATGCAGGGATACCAGAACGGAAAGACCGGAATCCGCCTCCTATCCGGAAGAGATGCTTCTGCTGTACGGCGTTTCCGCCGGACGCTGCTATGAACCCGGCATGTATCCCACACGCGATATGGTACCGGCTCTTGCCGGAGACAGTCCGGATACGCTCTGCCTGCTCTTCTGTCCGCTGTATTACCGGAACAGGACCTTTGGCTATGTGGCGCTGAATCCGGGAAGCCTGACAAACGGAGCGGCTTTAAACCCCTTCCTGATGCTGCTGAACGGAGCGTTGATCAGCCTGTATCTGCAGACCAATATCAAAAGATATACCGGCACCATCGAACAAATGGCTGTCAGGGATATTATGACCGGACTGCTGAACCGGAGAGGCTTCCTGGAGAAAGCCCCGGCCGTGCTGGAAAAGGCACGAAAGGAAGGCAGGACCTTCGCCCTGCTGAGTGCGGATATGAACCAGATGAAGCACATCAACGATGAATTCGGCCATCAGGCGGGAGATGAAGCCATCCGCAGGATGGGGAAGGCGATGGAAAGCCTGGACGTATTCTCCCTGGTCCCTGTACATATCAGCGGGGACGAATTCCTGGCATATGGAATAACAGAAAACGAAAGGGACGCGGAACATCTGATTGACTGTGTCAAGGAGGCTGTGAACCGGCTGAACCGGACTGATCCGTGGCTGTGCAATATCAGCGCCAGTTTCGGCGTGTACGCGGCCGTTCCGAAGGAAGACGACAGTATAGACCAGTATATGCGTCTGGCGGACCGACGGATGTATGAAGATAAAAACAGCCGCAAATACGGCAGAAGAAAGGAAGATCTTCTGAAGGATATCAATAAAGGCTGAAGCCGGAAGGGCTTCAGCCTTTGATTTACAGACCGTACAGGAGATTATTCCTCACTGCCGCGCATTTCGGTAAAGCGCTTGAAGAGAATATCCTCCAGTTCTTCGTCGGGCGCGTTGTAAACATCGTTTCCTTCTTCATCCTGTTCAATTTTCAGGAAGAAAACGGCGTCATCCTCATCCGGCTCGGCAAGGGCAAGATATACATCTCCCTCATATTCAAGCGCATCGACAAAAATGAAGGAAACGGTTTCACCGTCGTCTCCGATCATTTCGATGATATCGCCTTCGGTCAGCGCGTTCAGATCGTCGTCCTGTTCAAAAGAATCCTGGTTGTCCCTGATCTCATCACTCATGGTTTCAAACCTCCTTATGATTATGTTCTTCCAGCCACTGCCGGAGAATAACAGACGCTGCAATCATATCAACTTTCTGTTTCCGTCCCGCCCGGGATACGCCGCCTTCAATCAGCGCATCTTCCGCGGAAACGGTGGATAAACGTTCGTCCTGGAACATGACCTGCAGGCCGGCTTTTTCAAGCTGGCCGCAGAACTGACGGACTTTCTGGGCCTGAAAGCCTTCCGAACCGTCCATATTCAGCGGCAGCCCCGACAGGATGCGGTTGGTTTCATAGCGCTCACAGATGGAGACAATCCTGCGTGTGTCAGGTCCCCAGCCGACCCGCTGAATGACTTCAACAGGGCTTGCGATGGTTCTGGTGGGATCTGAAACAGCCACACCGATCCGGACATCCCCGATATCCAGGCAGACAATACGTTCGTTCATATCTTCCGAAAAAAGCGTGCCTCCGGAAAGACAGCAGGCTGCTCCGGAGGCAACGTGTTCATCAGTCGTGATTGCTTGTGCGGCGGGGAGGACGGCGGTTTCCGTCATGACGGGAGAAATCTGTTCCGGAAGTATACTCGATATCATTCCTGATCAGATTGATCCGTCCCTGGGCGTCAATCTCGTTGACCTTTACTTCGAGTTCATCACCGATATTGACAACATCCTCCACCTTTTCCACACGCTTGTTATCCAGCTTGGAAATGTGGATCATACCGTCCTTGCCGGGAGCCAGTTCGACAAAGGCGCCGAAGTTCATGATGCGGACAACCTTACCGGTATAAACATCACCGACTTCGATATCCTTGGCAATTCCCTCGATGATATGACGGGCCTTATCGGCAGCCTGCTGATCAGGCGTGGAGATAAAGACGCTGCCGTCATCCTCGATATCAATCTTCACGCCGGTTTCGGCAATGATCTTGTTGATCATCTTTCCGCCGGGTCCGATGACTTCGCGGATCTTCTCAGGATTGATGGTGAAGCGGATAATCTTCGGAGCATAGGGACTGAGTTCAGACCTGGGCTGACCGAGGGTATCCAGCATGATCTTCAGGATATGCAGACGGCCTTCCAGAGCCTGGCGCAGAGCCTGCTGCAGGATCGCACGGTTGATGCCGGCAATCTTGATATCCATCTGCAGGGCAGTGATACCGTTCATGGAACCGGCAACCTTGAAGTCCATATCGCCGAGGAAGTCTTCCAGACCCTGAATATCGGTCAGAACGGCAAGCTTGCCGGATTCCTTATCGGTAATCAGACCCATGGCCACACCGGCAACAGGAGCGTGAATCGGTACGCCGGCATCCATCAGGCTCAGCGTGGAGCCGCAGACAGAAGCCATGGAAGAAGAACCGTTGGAGGAAAGGATTTCACTCACCAGACGCAGCGCGTAGGGGAATTCCTCCTCGGAGGGAATGACGGGCAGCAGGGCACGTTCCGCCAGCGCACCGTGGCCGATCTCACGGCGTCCGGGGCTCTTGAGGCGTCCGGCTTCACCGGTGGCATACGGAGGCATATTGTAATGATGAATATAGCGCTTGAAATCTTCGCTGCTCAGACCGTCGAGCGTCTGTCCCTCGCTGACGGTGCCCAGAGTGGTCACAGTCAGAGCCTGGGTTTGGCCGCGGGTGAAAATCGCGCTGCCGTGAGTCCTGGGCAGTACGCCGACATCGCACCAGATGGGGCGGATTTCGGTGACTTTCCGGCCGTCAGGACGGATCCCCTCGTTCAGGATCTTTGCGCGCATAACTTCCTTATTCAGGTAGTACAGAGCGTCCTCAATTTCGCTTTCACGGCCTTCAAAGCGTTCAGCCAGAGCAGCCAGGGTTTCTTCCTTGGTCTGGGCTTCACGCTGCTGGCGTTCCTGACGATCGAATGTAGCGAAGGTCCAGACGCATTTGTCGTAAGCAAACTCACGAACAGCGGCCTTGATATCGTCACCGGTGGTAATCAGCGGCACAACCTGCTTTTCCTTGCCGATTTCGGCAACGATCTGCTTCTGGAAAGCAACCAGCTTTTTGATCTCCTCATGACCGAAGAGAATGGCGTCCAGCATGGTTTCCTCAGAGAGTTCCTTGGCACCGGCTTCAACCATCATGATGGCATCTTCCGTACCGGCGACATAGAGGCTCAGATCGCTTTCAGCGCGCTGGGCTTCATCGGGGCAGATCACGAACTGTCCGTTCACACGGCCCACCAGCACGGCACCGGTCGGTCCGTTCCACGGAATATCGCTGACAGCCAGCGCCACAGAGGAACCGATCATGGCGGGGATTTCCGGGGGAACATCCTGCTCTACGCTGAGGATGGTCACAACGACCTGAACGTCATTGCGCATACCCTTTTCGAAGAGGGGACGCAGGGGGCGGTCGATCAGACGGCAGGTCAGGGTAGCCTTTTCAGAGGGACGGCCTTCACGCTTGATGAAGCCGCCGGGGATTTTTCCGACAGAATACTGCTTTTCTTCCACATCAACCGCGAGAGGGAAGAAATCCACACCTTCACGGGGAGCGGGGGCCATGGTGGCATTGACCATGACAACGGTATCGCCCAGGTGTACCCAGACGGAACCGTTAGCCTGTTCGCAGTACCGGCCGAACTCCAGCGTCAGGGGACGTCCGGCAAAATCCATTGTGTACTTTTTGGATTCCATACGTTTCACTCCTTTTTCAATTTCTGTTCTCCGGAGCGCCGTATGCTATCATATGAAAACCCCACCGGGGATTTTCAAGGGATAACATACGAAACTCCGCGTTCCGGGATATCTTTTAAAGCCGCCGGAATTTCTTCCGGCGGCTGTTAAAAGCGACTTGGTACCGGGAAACGGTGATTATTTACGCAGGTTCAGTCTGGAAATCAGGGAACGGTAGCGCTCAATATCCGTTTTCTTCAGGTACTCGAGCATGTTACGGCGGCGGCCGACCATCAGCAGAAGACCACGGTTGGAATGATGGTCATTCTTGTTGTTCTTCAGATGCTCGTTCAGGTGGTTGATTCTCTCTGTCAGCAGAGCGATCTGCACTTCAGGGGAACCGGTGTCGCCTTCATGCTGCGCATAAGCGGCAATGATCTCGGACTTGTTCATGGGTTTTCCTCCTCTTAATGACCGGACAGGCCGGTATTTTACGTCCGTAAATTGCCGTAAACCCGGAGTATCGTTGGAGATTCGATAATCTGAGCAGACGGTTCATACACGAACGACGATATAATAACAAAAATTTATGAATTTGTAAACCTTTAATCAGTAAAAACATGGAGAAATAAACGACTGACGGATCAGGTTCACTGCTGATACAGGGCAACACCCGTCTTTCCGTCAAATTCGTCCACCATGACGGAAACAATCTCGCTGTGACTGGTCGGAATATTCTTTCCCACATAATCCGGACGGATCGGCAGCTCACGATGACCGCGATCAATGAGCACTGCCAGCTGAATGGAACGGGGACGGCCGTAATGGAACACCGCCTCGATGGCGGCACGGACTGTACGGCCGGTATAGATGACATCGTCCACGAGAATGATTTTCTTCCCGTTGATGTCACAGGGAATGGAGGTGGCGCCGGTTTCAGGCAGGCTGCTGACCTCTGTGAGATCATCCCGGTACAGGGAGATGTCAATGCTTCCCAGAGGAATCTCCGTTCCCTCGAAGCTGCGGATATTATCCCGCAGCATAGCCGCCAGCGGCATCCCGCGGCGATGAATACCCAGAAGGATAATATCGGCAGTTCCGTTATTCTTCTCTATGATTTCATGAGTGATGCGCTTCATGCTTCTCAGCACAGCCGCTTCATCCATAATGACAGATTTCAGTTCCATGTGTCTGAAAAAGCGGGGTACAGTTCAGTACCCCGCCGAACCTTTCAACGTATTTGCTGAATTACTGCTTATCCTTGGCAGGACGGTTGAAAAGGAGGTTCACGATGATACCGAGGATCAGCGCGCAGGCAATTTCAGTAATTGTCACAGAGCCGATCTTCAGCGTCATGCCGCCGATACCGGCGATCAGGATTACGGAAGCGGTGAACAGATTCCGGTTATCGTTCAGGTCAACCGGCTGGAGCATCTTCAGACCGGAAACGGCGATGAAGCCGTACAGGGTGATGCAGACGCCGCCCATGACGCAGCTGGGGATCGTGCTGAGGAAGGTGACAAAGGGTGCGAAGAAGCTGGCCGCGATGGCGATGATTGCCGTGGTCAGGATGGTGATCACAGAAGCATTGCCGGTGATGGCGACGCAGCCGACGGATTCACCGTAGGTGGTATTGGGGCAGCCACCGAAGAAAGCGCCGGCCATGGATCCGATGCCGTCGCCCAGCAGGGTGCGGTGAAGACCGGGCTCCTCAAGCAGATCCTGATCAATAATGGTGGACAGGTTCTTGTGGTCCGCGATATGCTCCGCGAACACCACGAACGCGACAGGCACATAAGCAACCGCAATGGACAGGATGTATTTGCCGGTAATGGACTGGAAGCCTTCAAACGCCTTGATAAAGGTGAAATCAGGCACCCATTTCATGGAGCTGAAAGCGGCGAAGTTGAGTACCTTCAGGGCTTCGTTTCCGGAAGCGTTGCCGATGAGCGTGAAGATCAGGGCGACGAGATAGCCGGCAACAATACCGATGATGAAGGGAATCAGCTTCATCATTTTCTTGCCCTTGACGGAGCAGAAAACAACAGTCAGCAGGGTTACCAGCGCGCAGATCAGGCTGACCCAGCCCTGGGTATTCATCTCATAGGTGCCGTCCGCCAGCACAGCGCCCTTCAGGGCGTCGCCGATAGCGTTTCCGGCAAGAGACAGACCGATGATGGCAACGGTGGGTCCGATAACAACGGCGGGCATCAGTTTCCGGATCCAGGCGACGCCAGCGTACTTGACGATCAGGGCGATCACCACATACACCAGGCCGGCGAAAACAGCACCCAGCACGAGGCCGGCATATCCGACAGCGGTGGAAGCGGCACCGCCGAAGGCGGCGAACATGGAACCGAGGAATGCAAAGCTGGATCCAAGGAACACAGGGCTCTTAAACTTGGTGAAGAGCAGGTAGACAATAGTACCGACGCCGGCACCGAAAAGGGCGGCACTCTGGCTCATGCCGTTACCGACGATGCTGGGAACGGCAATGGTCGCGGCCAGGATCGCAAGCAGCTGCTGCAGCGCGAAGACGATCAGCTGACCAAACTTGGGCTTGTCATTGACCTTGTAAACCAGATTCATAGGGGAGACCTCCTTTATATTATTCGGAGGGTCTTGTAAAGAAAAAGCCTGCCGGCATGAAAACTGGCAAGCTACGATCCTTACATATATGAGCGGCCGTATCTTGTCGGTATCCCGTACCGTCTTAAAGACCCACCGGAGATACTATACCACAAGATCTTGTGGTATTCCATTTCATAAATATGACAAAAGAATAAATAAAATTCGTAAACAAAAGCAGAAAAAAGAGCTTGACAAACAAATTTGAATAAGATAATATAAAAAAGCCGCTTGCGGAAACCGGGTACGGAACGCAAGGGATACAGGCAGGGGAGCATAGCTCAGCTGGGAGAGCATTTGCCTTACAAGCAAAGGGTCACAGGTTCGAGCCCTGTTGTTCCCACCATTTATCCGGCCCGGTAGCTCAGTTGGTTAGAGCGCCAGCCTGTCACGCTGGAGGTCGAGGGTTCGAGCCCCTTCCGGGTCGCCATATACGCCTTGGTAGCTCAGTCGGTAGAGCATGTGACTGAAAATCACAGTGTCGGTGGTTCGATTCCGCCCCAAGGCACATTTTATGCGGTAGTAGCTCAGTTGGTAGAGTGCCACCTTGCCAAGGTGGATGTCGCGGGTCCGAGTCCCGTCTACCGCTCCATTTTTATGGTGCCATAGCCAAGTGGTAAGGCGAAGGTCTGCAAAACCTTTATTCTCCAGTTCGAATCTGGATGGCACCTCTCTGATTACCGGAGCAGAAGCTCCGGTAATTTTTTCTGCCCGGATATTTTGATCCGTATACGTGTTAACGTTTGCATTTTTATAAAAAAATACTGTACAAATCAAATTCCTCATGATATACTCTGACAGTAAACCCAACCCTGGTCGTAACTACGGTTCATTTCCTCTATGGTTGTTACTCATAACCATTGTCTGGAACGGGGCACGAATCTTCACCAATGGCGCGGGTAAACAACATTTTTAGGAGGATATGATCCATGTACGAAGACAAGACTCTGACCTGCCGTGACTGCGGCAATGAATTCGTTTTCTCTGCGAGCGAGCAGGAATTCTTTGCCCAGAAGGGCTTCCAGAATGAGCCCACCCGCTGCCCGGCCTGCCGTGCTGCCCGCAGGGCCCAGAACGGCAACGGCGGTGCTCCCCGTCAGATGTTCACCGTGATCTGCGACGGCTGCGGCTGCGAGACCCAGGTCCCCTTCCAGCCCCGCGGAGATCGTCCCGTGTACTGCCGCGACTGCTTCGAAGCTCAGCGTCAGAACCGGTTCTGATTCACATCAGTTCAAAAAAAGGACTGCCTTCATGGCAGTCCTTTTCTTCTTTCCGGAATTTCAGCTGCACAGTCCGTCGACGAGCTTCTGCAGTTGATCCAGCCTGGAATCCGCTTCTTCCCGGGAGTCCGCACGGGTGAAAAGATAGGCCTTCAGTTTCGGCTCCGTGCCGGAGGGACGGACGATGAAACGATCCTGATCGTGAAGGGTAAAGGACAGAACGTCGCTTGCCGGCAGACCGGTCTCATCGTTCAGGTAATCAATACGGGAGGCAGACTGAAGACGGGCGTCCGCAAACTGATCTATGGGACCGCGGAGCGCGGCCATGATCGAATCCATTTTACGGGATCCGTTTTCCCCTTCATATTCATAAGTCAGCAGACGCTGGACATACAGGCCGTATTCCCTGCGCAGCTCCTGCAGACGGTCCAGGAGAGTAAGCCCCTGTTCCTTCAGGCCAGCAGCCATATCGCACAGCAGCAGAACAGCGTTCACAGCGTCTTTATCCCGCACATCCGTACCGGAAAGATACCCGTAGCTTTCCTCAAAGCCGAAAAGGAAACGGTCCTTCCGGCCTTCCTGTTCAAGCAGGCCGATCTGTTCACCGATATATTTGAATCCCGTCAGAACATCCCTCAGCTCAAGACCGTACCGTTCACAAAGCGCGCGGGCCATTTCCGTAGTAACAATCGTCTTGACGACAACAGGAGGCAGCTCACCCGCAGCAGGTTTCCGATTCCTGCACAGATAATCCAGCATCAGAATACCCATATCGTTACCGCTGATCAGCGTAACATCATTGCCGACGCGGACACCGGCACCCATCCGGTCGCAATCGGGATCCGTGGCGAAGCAGAGATCCGCCCCCGTGGTGACGGTTTTCTGAATAGCCAGATTCATAGCTTCCCGGATTTCAGGATTCGGATAGGGACAGGTAGGGAAGTTTCCGTCAGGAAGCTCCTGCTCTGACACCATTTCAACCTGTACATTCCCGATACGCTTCAGAATTTCACGCACAGGTACATTGCCCGCTCCATTCAGAGGGGAATAAACCACGTGAAGCGGTTCGGATGACTCACGCACCCTCAGCTTCAGAACAGCCTGATAATAGGCTTCAATGGTTTCTTCTGTGATATACCGGATTTTACCGGAGGACAGGCCTTCCTCAAAGGAAGGAAGATGATCTGTCAGATCGGGCTGTTCCTTTATTTTTGCCTGGATACGGTTTGCAGCCTCCAGGGTAATCTGACAGCCGTCCGATCCATAGACTTTATATCCGTTGAACTTTGCAGGATTGTGGGACGCAGTCACCATCACACCGGCTGAAGCGGACAGATGGCGGACGGCAAAACTGAGCATGGGCGTAGGCTGCAGACGGGGATAGAGCCAGACGGTGATTCCCTGATGGGCCAGGACAGCAGCAGTCAGCTCTGCAAAATCACGGGAATGAATCCGGCTGTCACAACTGACGGCGCAGGATGGATGAGCGTTATTCTCCAGCAGATAGGCGGCCAGGCCGCGCGTTGCCTTCATGACGGTAAAAACATTCATGCGGTTGGTTCCGGCACCGAGCACGCCTCTTAATCCGCCGGTACCAAAGGCCAGATCCCTGTAAAAACTGTCATTGATCTGATCGTCGTTCATTGCTTTCAGCTCGGAAAGCAGCTCCTCCGTCATCGCGGAGCAGTTCACCCAGGATTGATATTTTTCCATTACGGACATACGAATGATCTCCCTCCCATATAATAAAAAAGCGTACCTTCCGGTACGCATCAGATATCAGATTACGCCCTGTCTTCCGGAAGAATAAAGCTGTCCTTTTCGGAATGGATGAATCCTTTCCGTATCCCAGGTAAAGCCGTCCAGCGTCAGGCGGATGCCGTTTTCAGCCAGAAGATTGGCCACGTCTTCAAACAGAACGTAGAGATGACGCGTGAAGAAACCGGCCTGTGAACCGGCGGGCTGACAAAGCAGGTCATTGATGCCCCATACACGGATGGGATCATAACCGTCAAACGCGAAGGAAGACGCATAGGTTGTTACGGTGGCGCCACGCAGATCACAGGGAGTATCTCCGAGCCAGCTGCCCGCGTTGCGAAGCAGACTGTAAAAGCACTGGATCACACGGACAGGAAGTGAAAAACACAATTCATCTATAAAGGAACCGTCAGCCCGGTAGGTGCTGAAGGACAGGATGCGATTTTCATACAGGATGACGCAGAAACCGCCGTCCATTACCCGCTGGTCCTGCAGAAGGGGACGAAATTTATACTGAAATACAGGTTTACTGCTGTAACCGGTAATCACTTCGCACCCACCTTCCTGAATCCTAAACTTATATATAATAATATCTAAATATATGATTCAGGTCAATAAGTTTCCACTACATGTTGTAGTCAAAAATGTGAATTTTTTGTAATATATTGGTTAATTCCTCAGAAAATCCATCATGGCGTTCCGATTATCGACCGGTGTAGTGGTCGGACGGCCGAGATCCGCACGGGAACCGCAGGCACATTTGACCTCAATCAGGACAGGACCGGCGGCTTCGGGCAGGGATTCTGCCAGGATTTTCCGCAGCGTCTCTTCCGAATCAGCGGAAAAAACGGTCGGATATCCGGAAGCAAAAGCCAAAGCCGGTATATCCATAGCTCCGCCGCATACAGGCATACCGCCGACAGTCTCATGAGCCCCGTTATTGATGATTACATGAATCAGATTGCCGGGCAGGCGCCTGCCGATGACCGGGAGCGCTCCGAGATGCATCAGCGCCGCGCCGTCACCATCCAGGCACCAGACTTTCCGGTCCGGTTTCTCAACGGCAATGCGCAAGGCAATCATAGCAGCGTGTCCCATGGAACCTACCGTGAGAAAATCCCTGGAATGTCCTTCGCCCCTGGACTCACGAAGCTCAAAGATTTCCCGGGACAGTTTTCCGGTTGTGGATACAAATACATCATCCGGCGAAGAAGCGGACAGGATCACTCCGGCGGCTGTTTCCCGCGGCAGGAGATAGGAATTCCCGTAAACGGGCTTACAATCTGACTGAAGCGCGCCTTTCCGTATAACAAGCGCTGCTGTCTTTCCGCTGTTCAGCGCCGAACATAAATCACGGAAATCATTCAGAAACTCTGCGTCAGAAGTATCGGGAGAAAGAACCCTGCAAGGAATGCCGAGAAGATCCAGTTGCCCCAGGGTAACAGCACCCTGTTTGACATGCTGCGGCTCATCCTTCACACCAGGTTCGCCGCGCCAGCCGATCACGAGAAGGCAGGGTATGGCATAAACCTCCGGATCCATGAGGGAAGCAAGGGGATTGACCGCGTTGCCCAGACCGCTGTTCTGCATATAACAAAGGCCGGGTTTTCCGGATGCCAGATAATGACCGGCGCACAAAGCAATGGCGCCGCCCTCGTTATGTGCGACGACATGCGTGTCGGTATCCGTACCGTAACGGGTATAAAGCTCATTGCAGAGCGCTTTGAGAAGGGAATCGGGAACGCCGGTATAGAAACTGATTCCCGCCCGGCTGCAGGCATCCAGAAGAACAGAAGCAAGCATGAAGCGATCAATCCTTCCAATTCAGCGGATATTCGGGAACTGCATATTCACAGTATTTCCTGCCGTTATCCTTTAAAGTGCTGATCAGGCCGTCAATTTTCATATCATCGGTGATCGGAGTCGGTGTATAGTTGTTCCGGTCCTTCAGGGAAGTGATACGGATCGGAATGATGCGGAATCCCATATTGGTAGCTTCATGCGTGTTTTTGTCCACCTTGAAGCGCGTCTGGAAGATAAAAGAATTCATATCATCCGGACGGTCATTGCCCGAGAAGCAGAAATTACCGAGGGAATAACAGATATAGACGCCTTTGTACTGTTCAATAGGATTAATACGGTGTGAATGATGACCGATGACCAGATCGGCACCGCTGTCCACAGCAAGCCTGCCCATTTTCAGCTGGTTTTCGGTTGGACGGTAATACTTTTCAATGCCCCAGTGGAAGGAAACAATGACAATGGGATATTTTTCCTTGGTGGCGGCAATATCCGCCGCAACTTTATCGTAAAGGTTGTCATAAGGAGGATAGGGCTTGTCATAACGGTCAATGCACAGATAGCTGAGCATGGCGATTTCAATCCCGTCGATATAATAAACGCCAATTTCCTCGGAATTGGAATAAACTACACCGGCATCCCTGATGACGTTTTTCGTTTCCTCATATCCATCCGATCCGTGGTCCATGACATGGTTGTTTGCCAGGCTGACCGCTTCGATGGAATTATCCGTCAGTACGTTAACGTATTTCGGATCAATATTGAACAGGAAATCATTTCCCTGTTTATTGGTGGGAACCTTTTTTGAATTGGTAAAAGTACCTTCAAAATTCACCAGGGTCATTGTGTCATTTTTGAAAATATCACGAACGTTGGCCATGGTAAAATTGATATTATCGTCGTTTTTAGTCAGCTCGCTATAAAACTTTTTCCCTTTTTTATGAAAATTATCCCCGCCGATGGTCAGATCTCCGGTGCAGGTAATCGTGATAATGGGATTGCCGTTACTGTCCTGCTGAACAGAGGTGTTTTCCTCTTCAGACAGATCAATGATTTCTTCAATATCAAGCTCTTCATCGAACTGGTCCGCAAAAGCACAGGAAATGAAAAGCAAAAGGAAAGAAAGGAAAAACGCGGTAATTCGTCTGAACATCCGTAAATAACCTCCAATGATCAGGAATGGGCAGATACAAAAGCAGCAATACGCTCCAGCGCAATATTGATCTTATCAACAGCCGTGGCGTAGCAGCAGCGGATATGTCCTTCACCGGACGCACCGAAGGCATTGCCGGGAACCGCAGCGACGTCTTTCTCCTGCAGGAGCGCAGAGCAGAACTCTTCACTGCTCATCCCAGTACGGGTGATGGACGGGAAAACATAGAAAGCACCATAGGGAACAAAACATTCCAGGCCCATATCATGGAATGCCGTTACCATAAGCCTGCGGCGTCTGTCATAGCTTTCACGCATGACAGTCACAGATTCATAATTGTTTTCCCTGCCGAGCCGTAAAGCAGCGGTTGCCGCAACCTGGCCCTGACGGGGAGCGCACATAATGGCGTACTGATGAATTTTGTTCATCACAGCGATAATCTCTTCCGGGCCACAGGCATAACCCACACGCCAGCCGGTCATTGCAAAGGATTTACTGAACCCGTTGATTGTGATGGTTCTTTCCCACATGTCCGGAAGGGAAGCAAAGGCAACATGCATATGGTTGTCATAGACCAGTTCGGAATAGATTTCATCGGAAATCACAAGCAGATCGTGCCTGCGTACTACTTCAGCGACAGCTTCCAGATCCTCTTTGCCCATAACCGCCCCTGTAGGATTATTCGGATAGGGAAGAATCAGAAGCTTGGATTTTTCAGTGATTTTCTTCTCGAGCGTTTCGGCTTTCAGGCGGAAATCATCTTCCTGCCGGGTTTCGACAGGCACAGGAACCCCCCCGGCGAAAATGACGCCGGGTGCATAGGAAACATAGCTGGGATCGGGGACAAGAACCTCATCGCCATCTGAAATGAGCGCGCGCAAAACCAGATCGATCGCTTCAGAAGCGCCGATTGTCACAAGGATTTCTGTTTCCGGCCGATAATTGATCTGATATCTTCCGGAAAGATAGAGGGAAATTTCCTGACGCAGCTCAATCAGTCCGCGATTGCCCGTATACTGGGTTTCCCCGTCTACCAGGGAATTGATGGCGGCATCGCGGAAGGGATAAGGTGTTTTAAAATCCGGTTCACCCACGCCCAGGGAGATCGCTTCTTTCCTGGAAGCAGCCAGATCGAAAAAACGACGGATGCCGCTGGGCGGAACGGCAGAGATCCTGCTGTTCAGATACTGATCATAGTTCACGGGGAGATCACCAGCCTGTGGTCGGCATCGTCACTTTCAAAAATGACGCCTTCTTCCTTATATCGTTTCAGCACAAAGCTGGTTGCAGTTCCCGTAACGGTTTCGAGCGGAGATAGCTTGGCGGAAACAAAAGCAGCCAGTTCCTTCAGGGTACGGGCTTCCACCAGAACGAGAAGGTCATAGGAACCGGACATGAGATAAACGCTTTTCACTTCGTCAAAGCGATAGATCCGGCGGGCAATGGCATCAAAACCCATATCACGCTGCGGCGTAACACGGACTTCAATCATCGCCTCAACCCGTTCACGGTCCGTACGGTCCCAGTTGATCATGGGGCTGTACCGCAGGATAATCTTTCTTTTTTCCAGGCTATCTATTGCAGCTGCAACCTCCTCCAGAGAGGTTCCGGTCATCACAGCCATTTTTTCAAGCGGGATACGGCAGTCTTCCTTAAGAATATCAAGGAGGGACGCTTCGAGTTTCGTCATCTTCTGATGCTTCCTTTCCTGAATATAAACATATATATTCTACATCAATCAAAGAAGCATGACAAGCCGGAAACAGTGAACGTACCGTATACGGAAGAGAACAAAAAAATACTTCCCGATGTTCAATCAGGAAGTCAGTGTCTGGGTGAGAGGATTCGAACCTCCGGCCTCTTGAACCCCATTCAAGCACGCTACCAAACTGCGCCACACCCAGATAATTCCACGCTGCCGTACACCCGAAGGTGCTTCCGACAACGTCGAATACTATATCACGTGAACAGGATGATGTCAATACTTTTTCATCAGATGAAGGTGAAAAAGAAAGAAGAAAAACGGGAAAACTCCGATCTGAAATGCAGGGGACGCCGATCAGTGATTCCCCGTTTTCAGAGCATCGACCTGCGAGCGCAGTTCGTCAACCTCAGCCTGAATATCGGATAATTCCGCAATGACCTGATTTGCTTCCTTCAGTTCATTGCGTATATCTTTCAATTCATCCTGGATCAGTCTTTTCTCGCTGTCAATGGATTCCCAGGTGCTGCGGCTTTCCGTCAGTTCAGCATCAGTATCCCGGAGCTGGTTCCGGAGATCTGCCAGATGAAGCCCGCTGAAAACCATCAGCATCACAGCCAGGATCAAAACAATACTGAGAACAGCTTTCATCTGTTTATTCATCTTTTGCGTCCTCCCCGGAAGTCGTTTCCTCAAGATCCTTCTTTTCCTGTTTGAGAGCTTTCCGCTCCTCTTTCAGGACTTTTTTTGTTTCGGCGGCAGCCTCTGCCTGCGGACGGATCATTTCCAGCTCCTCATTGGCTTCCGCAAGCGCAGAAACAGCTTCGTCGTACTCATGCTGCTGCTTGCGTTCACGTCCCTGACTGGTTTCCAGGCTGATTTTCCGGTCTTCGAGGGAAAAGCGAAGCGTACTCACTGTGGGTAGATACCAGGAGATAAAAAGTACGCATAGAAGCATGACAAGAACAAAGAGAAGGGGAAAGAACGATTTCCGGCGATTCATGATTCATTGCCTCCATTTACAGGTAAACCTGCTTGTTGTTTCAGGAAAAGAATGACCTGGTGCCACCAGGGAAACAGAACCTTATTAACAGAACGGAATATTTCATGCCGGGCTTCCGGTACAGGGATAAAACGCCCTTCCGGCAGTCTGCGGATAAAAGCTTCCTGCGGTTCACGGCAGACGGAGGAATCAATATCTGCTGAAAAAAGAAGAATGGGACAACAGATTTTCTCAGGTGCGCCAGGCGCCAGAATCTGACGGGTAACCCGAACGGCTTCCCCGGACCAACGATAGGAAGGAACGCTGTTCCGGAAAACGGGAACAGAGGCCTTGACAGCGTCATACCAGGCAAAACGTTCCGGATCCGTCGCACAGGAGGTGCTGAAATCTTCAGGCCCGGAATAAGGTTTCATAAAAAACGGAGGATGTTTTCCCTTTCCGAGCAGGCTGCCCGCTGAAGCAAGCAAAGCAGCAAGGAAAGAAGGAAAAGGACGGACTGAAGGCGCAATCATCGGGGAGGAGAAGACAGCCGCGGAGATACAGTGCTGTTCCTGTTCCAGGTAAAGAGAGGCAACAGCTCCGCCCATGGAATGGGCAAAAAGGAACCAGGGTGATGGCAGCTTGTCCTTATAGGCGGTACATACTGTCTTCAGATCCTCCACATAATCCGAAAAATGATCCACGTGGGTAACGGAAATATCCGGAATACCGTCAGCACGCCAGGAACGGCCGTGACCGCGCTGGTCATAGGCCAGTACAGAAAAACCCAGATGCAGCAGCGACCAGATGAGCTCAGCGTATTTATAGGCGTTTTCGGTAAAACCGTGAACAATCACCACAGTACCGACCGGATTTTCAGCCTCATAGGAAACGCAGAAAAGAGGATGCCCGTCCGCTGAAAGAACAGAGGTTTCACATCCCCTGGCGCTGAGCCAGGGAAGAACGGTATCATTCATCACCCTGCTGTAATCGGGAGCCTGAATGAGAAATTCACTGTTGAAATCCGAAACCATGTCAGCCTCCGGAAATGAAAATATGATGTAAAATCAGTAGGACCTGGTCTTGAAACGCTTGTGTATACGATAGGGATTGTAGAAAGTCTGAGGCGTGCTGACAGAAACATTCAGGGAACGGTTGCGGGTTGCATTCAGTACAAGACCGACGCCGCCCATATTGGTCATCATATTGGATCCGCCGTAAGAAAGGAAGGGAAGCGGTATACCGGTGATGGGCATCAGGCCCAGGGTCATTGCAATGTTTTCCAGAACATGGAAGAGAAGCATGCCTGTAACACCGACAATAATCATGCGGCCGAATTTATCCCGGGTAAACCAGGCAAGATACAGCATACGAAGCAGGATCAGAATGTAGGCCAGCAGAACACCCAGGCAGCCGACAAATCCCCAGGTTTCCCCGATCGTGGCATAAATGAAATCCGTCCAGTCCGCAGGAACATAGTTCAGCTGCGCGATGGACCCAGCGACAAACATTCCGTTGCCGGTCAACCCGCCGGATCCGATGGTCATTTTGGACATGGTCTGCTGATAGGCGTCGGAGGAAGAAAAGGCTTCAGGATCAAGCCAGCCGTAAATCCGGGCCATACGATAGTCGTTGGAATCGGTTAACTGCATAAAAGCATACAGGGCAAAAACAGCTGCAATGGCAAGCGCTGCGAGGATAGCCAGCGTTTTCAGGGAAACATTGGCAAAATACATCATGACGGCGAACATGAAAACAATGACCAGCAGAGATCCGGTTTCACCCTGAAGCAGGATAACAACGCCGGGTATGATGACAATCATAAAGATATGAATGAAGGACTTCATATCCGACATGGGACTGTCCTGCCTTGCAAAATTCTTGGCAAGAACCAGAATCAGGGCCAGTTTCATAAACTCTGAAGGCTGAATGGTATAACCCCACAGCATATCCAGCCAGGCCTTAACACCCTGGGCACGATTGAAGATCGTAGTCACGGCCAGCAGGATGAACGCGGCCCAATAGAACCATTCGGCCCGGCGGCGCAGAATATCATAGGGGAAGGCCATAATTACGCCGAGAATCAACGGAGCCAGCAATACAAACAGGCACTGACGCATGGCATAAGACGATTCAACAATATGATTCAGGAAAGAAGCATCAGAGGAGGACTGAGGTGAATAGGTGGCAACACAGACCGCAACGATGCCGAAGAGCGACATAGCAATGACAAGCGCAATCAGAATACCGTCCACATGGGCACGGGCATGACGGTTCTCAGTGATCGTCAATCGGGATCACCTCCTTGACGGGGCTGGTAAAAAGACGTTTCAGCCATGACTGCTTCCGGCAGCCATAGGCAGGGAAGGGCGGATTGCCGCCCTTGATGCGCGAAGCGATCCGCAAAATCGCATTACGCGCTTCACAGTCATAAGCAATCATTAGAGAATGACGCAGCATGGCACGGCTGACGACAGGATCCTCCGGAACCTCGCCAAGCAGGCGCAGATCCATCACCTCTGCTACAGTACGGGCAGACATCATCTCACGGGAACGAACGAGATCGGCGTTCAGCCGGTTGACAATCAGGGCAGGCCGGTTTAATTTTTTTGACTCCATAAGCTGAACGGCTCTTTCAGCGCTCCTTACGGAAATATCATCCGGTGTAACAATCAGAATCAGCTCGTCCACAGCAGCATTCAACACGTTTCGAAGTCCGCGTTCAATGCCGGCGGGACAGTCAATCAGCACATAATCATAAGCGGTACGGAAGGACTGTATGATTTTTGCCAGTTTTTTCGGATCCAGGGCTTTGGCGCGTGCAAACTGAGCCGCGGGAAGCAGAAAAAGACCGTGAATCGTATCACTTTCAAGCACAGCCTGATCCATACTGCAGTCTCCGTTGGCAAGATCGATCAGATCATAAACAATACGGTTTTCCATGCCCAGCAGCGCATCCTGTGAGCGAAGACCGATATCAGCGTCAATGATGACAACACGATTGCCATCCTGAGCAAGAGCCGCGGCGAGATTGGCGGTGATGGTGGATTTTCCCACGCCGCCTTTTCCCGAAGCAACAGCATAACAGTAAGACATAACTTCCTCCGGTCCGGATTACGGTGCAAGCATATTACCATAAGGCAGTGAAATCTCCACCTCGCGAAGATCCTTCTGCTTCATGTACCATTCGATGAATTCCTTGGGAGCATGGCAGGATTCAGAACCTGAATACCCGTTAGGAATGAAACAGGCGATGGCAATTTCAGGATTTTCATAAGGGACAAAACAGACGAACCAGGAATTGTTCTCCAGGTCAATGGAGGTAACCTGAGCGGTTCCTGTCTTAGCGGCAATCTGCTTCTGATAAGGCCAGTTTTTGAAATATTTACCGGCAGTACCGGATTCATCGGCAACGCCCTGCATTCCTTCGTGGATCAGCGGCATATATTTATCCGCGTTGGGAATGGTATTGAGCAGGGACGGTTCACGCTGTGAAATGATCTTGCCATCCGGCGAAGTGATATTGTCAATCAGGGAAACGTTGTACAGCTTGCCTCCGTTGGCAACCGTGCAAACATAACGGGCAACGGCGATAGGCGTCAGCACTGTGACTGACTGGCCGATTCCTGTCAGGATGGTTTGTCCGCCGCCCCACTTGATATCGTTCATATAATTATAGGTATCGCCGATAACGGACTGCAGATAGACCATTTCCTTGCTCATGTTCAGTTCTTCCATCAGGATGGTACGCATGTTGTCCAGCCATTCGCTTTCATTCCTGGCAACAGCCATGTCCATGAGCTTTTTGGCACAGACGGACAGACGCTCATCATCATAATGGATATCACGGAAAGCGGCACAATTCTTCAGGTGTGTTTTAATGGAGTTGAACACGATGATGGGCAGGGAAGTATCCTGGTTTGCCTCGTTAACGGGTTTTTCCGGATCGTAGAGGGATCTCTGGCAGCCGACAACCGAGCGAACTTCACCGGGAAGATCGATACCGGTGGTTTTCGTCAGCCCGAACAGAGCGGCATAACGGTACAGCAGATCAATCTGAAGTCTGTCGGACAGTTCATAGAAGAAATAATTGCAGGAATGCTCCAGTCCGTCCTGAATGGACTGGTTCGCGTGCTGCCAGCGGGCATTCTTACTGATCCAGCACTTGGGCGCGGTGGTAAGGTCGGAATTGTATCGGGTAAAATAACCCATATCCGTTATTCTTTCTTCTTTTGTAAACTTGCCCTCAGACAGGGCTCCCATGGCTGTAACCATTTTGAAAATGGACCCCGGGGTTCCGCGGGCATGGATACCGTAATTCAGCAGAACATTCCGTTCATCACCCAGAATGGCCTGGGCTTCTTCTCCGCCGGCCACCAGGGCATTGAGGTCATAGGTCGGATAATTGGCCAGAGCCAGGACCCGGCACTGCATATCCAGAACAATCAGGCAGCCATGTTCTGCCAGTGCCATCGGATACTTATCCCAGTCCCTGCTGTTTATATCCCGTTTATTGTCTTCCTTCCATTTTTCGGATTCCAGTTTCTTTTCCTGAAGATCCCTGACCTTATTGACATTATTTCTGATGCATTTTTCCGCCTCAGCCTGGTAAGCGGCGTTCAGCGTCAGTTTCACATTGTTTCCGTCTGTCGGATCCACATGCAGATCATTGAATTCCCGGACAATTCTGGACATCTGGTCACGTTCCACAACGCGGACGCCTTTACGGATGGAGGAATTCTGAGTCAGCCAGTCTTCCATGGAATATTCGATACCATCCCGTCCGATGGTATCATTGTAGGAATATCCTTTGGCCTGGAGATTCAGCCAGGTAGCCCGGGAAGGAATGGCGCCCGTATAGCCTATAATCTGACTGGCAAGGGTTGAACGGGGATAGTAACGCTTGGTTCCGATTTCAATGCTCATTCCCGGCAGCATCATGGAACGTGTCTCAATTTCAATGACAGTTTTGTAATTCACGTCTTTGGCAATCACAATCGGCTGGGAATTGAAGATATTCATCTGCATTTCCGAATAGATTGCCATGACCTTGAGCATGGTTTCCTCATCAATATCATCTTCCAGCTGATATCTTTTTTTCAGCGCTTCAATGCACTGTTCCGGCTTCTCATATTTCGAAAGGCTGGTGAGGTAATTGTTGGAACGCCATTGCTTTTGACGGGTTTCGAGGACGCTTTCGGAAACTCCGGCACCGAAATGGAATTCCCAGTCTCCGACTTTAACATCCGGATTCGGATCATAAAGCTCCTCATGCTTTTCTCCGTTCTCATCCTCTACTTCCCTCATCTGAAGTTCAGGTTTTCTGCGGATCACAAAGGAAACATCAATGGTGCCGCCGTTTTTTTCAACGATGTCAATAGTTTCGAGGATAGACGCAGTATAGCGCTTGTACAGTTCCTTGGAATTGGCGGACGCGTCTTTCTGGAAAGATACATTGTAAATAGATCTGTCTTCCGCCATCAGCACAGAGTCAGAAGTTGTAATATTGCCGCGTTTGCCACGGAGGGCTATGGTTTTTGTCCGGGTATCCTGGGCTTTTTCAAGGAGTTCTTCAGACTGGGTCAGCTGAAGTCTGACCAGACCGGAAGTAAGCCAGATAAAAATGCCGAAAAGAACAACCAGAAAAGCGGCATAGCGCCAGAATTCAGGCGATTTCCTTTTCTTTTCCATTCATTACACCCCTTTCGTCTTCAGAATGAAGAATCAGGATTTGGTGAAAACAGCGGGCGCACTTTTCAGCACAAGCACACTCGTGTTACGGCCGAGAATCAGCCTGCGAAGCGGGAACATCAGAATCAGGCAGAGCAGGGTGGTAAACAGCACTTCGCCGGCGCCCTTCAGAAAATGCATCCATGTCAGCGCGTTACCGCCGATATAGATATAAGTGATATTTATGACTTCATATACAAATGTGTTCAGCGCTGTGCACAGTAGCGTACGTTCCCATGCCGGTAATTCCTGTTTCTTTTTATTGATGGCCCTTTCATATTCCAGAGTTTTCAGAGGCTTGTCCGCAAAAGCAAAGGAACAGAAAAGCGTAGTAACGGGGTATAAAGCCAGATTCAGGAATGTGACGGAAGGAAGCATGATCTCCATCAGCAGGCCGTACAGAAGTCCGACCCAGAAAGCTCTCAGCTTGCCGTAGGCAACTGTCACAATACCTATTATAACATAAAGCAAATTGGGAGACACTCCAAAGGGATGAATATATGGGATAATACAGACTTCACAAAGATAACCGAAGACTGTAATCAGTCCCAGCGCCAGATAGCGGCGGACAAAACCTGTCTGATACTGTCTTGCGTATATTTTCTTCTGCATTCCTTATTCCTCCTCGTAAATCATGGCGTCCGGATCAGGTGTGAAATAAGGAGTGGGAGTAGGCGCAAAAGTCGGCGTCGGGGAGGGCGTGGGTTCACCCTTTATAATCCTGACGTTATAGAGCAAAGGTGTTTCATAAGGAGTCGGAAGAGGCGTCGGCGTCGGATCCGGTGTAGGTTCAGGCGTATCAGTCGGGATGGGAGTAGGCTCAATGGTTTCCTGGGGCGCTCCTTCGTTTTCGCCGTCCTCATCCGTATCAGTATCTTCATCTTTGCGGTCGGAAAAGAAATCAGCGGCGATTATCTGAATAACAGGCGAAGGCCTGGCGGAGTCCATAGGCACAAATTCGATTTCAGTATTGTTTTCCCTTCCCTGGACCTCTTCAGCGTGATCAGGCAGGTAACGAAGAACAATGACGTGTTCCAGATGCTTAAAATCAGCGGCAGGTTTCAGCTCTATATACTGTTTGTTGGCGTCCATGCCGCGGGTGCTGGCAACGACGGTTCCGATCGGTATTCCGATGGGGAAAGGCATTCCGACGCCGGAAGTTATTACCAGGTCATCCGGGCGGGGAAGAGCTTCATCAGGAGTATAATACATACGGCACTTAGCTTCCTGGGGATTGAGTGCCAGCGTGCCTCTGACCGTGCCCTGATCCCGGGTGGTCTGAATCTGTCCCGCGATGGAAGCATCTGAATTGATAATGGTAATAACGGTGGAGGTATGCTCTGTGGTTTCATAGGTATATCCGATCAGAGCATAATTATAGGTAACGGCCATATAATTCTGAATACCGTCGGCCGATCCTTTGTCGATGGTGATGGTCGCAGGGAAGTTGGAATCCGATTTGTCAATAATCCGGGCCAGAAGCGGATTCATCAGCTGATTTGCCTGGATCTCTTCGGACAAATTCTGATATTCCGCGAGCAGGTCATTATACTGATCCGTAAGCATTGCCTTGTAATACAACTGCTCATTTTCCCTTGTCAGATGATCATATTCTTTCCGGATGTTTTCCTGAAGCTTCATTTCCCGGAAATATCCGAAGAGCGTTTCCGAAAGGCTGTTCACAAAAGAACGGACAGGCGAAATAACGGATGAAAATGCACCTGCGGGAGCATCGGCGTCAGAATTGCCGCTGCGGCTGTAAATAAAGGAAGCGGCCCCGATGATCAGAACAAGCACCGCCAGGACGATCAGCAGAACGCGGAGTAAACGGCGCAGCCTGTGCGGCTTTGAAACGGAGTCAACATATACGGGCTGAAGATTCTCATCCAGTATAATTCCGGAGGAATAAACAGTGCCGCGCTGCTGGGCAGTATCTTTCTCCTGTGCATCGTCGGAAAGCTGCTCATCAGCCTCATTTTTCTTTTCTTCATGACGGGGCGAGCGCCTGAGCTTACGAACGGCTTCTTCGGGAGTATCACTGTTAAAGGCAAAAGATTCACTGTCACCGTGAGGCTGTTCTTTCGGATCGTCATATATAAAATCATCCGTTACAACCGGACGCTGTTCTTCGTTTTTTTGCTTCTGCCGTCTTCTGCCTGCCATAGGCTGAAATTCACCTCCCTGGAATTGAAATATAAGAAAAGACTCAAAGAGTTACGCATTATCATCGTCTGATTCAAATTCCATTTCCGATTCCGGCTCGTGTTCCGTTTCTGTGTCAGGAACGCTGTCCGGTTCGTTGCTTTCTCCTGTATCCGATTCACCGATATCGTCTTCTTCTGAAAAAGATTCATCAAATGCGGCATCGTCTGCATCGGCGTAAGGTTCGCTGTCAGAAACGGCATAGGATTCCTCGTCTGCTTCACTGTACATTTCCCCGAATGTGACAGATTCTGAATTATACTCAATACCGTTATCCTGATCTGTCTGCTCCCTGACATCCGACGGCGTATCCGTACCGGAAAGGGGCAAGGATGTGCCGGCATTGTCGGAAACAAATTTGTAAAGCAGCACCTTCACATGATCCAGATGCTGAAAATCAACAGAAGGGTTCAGGACAATATACTGTTTGCTTTCGTCTGAACCACGGGTACTCTCTTCAACCGTACCGATCAGAATGCCTTTGGGGAAGGGCTTTCCGATACCGGATGTGACTACCTGGTCTCCGGGTTTGGGCAGCGATTCATCAGGGGTATAGTGCATACGGCACTGAGGTTTGCCGTTGACGGCAAGCGTCCCGCTGACCGTGCCCTGGTCACGGGTGGTCTGGATCAGCGCTTCAATGGAAGCGTCGGTATTTATTATGGTAATGACCGTGGATGTATGAGCAGTAGTATTGTAGGTATACCCGATCAGGGAATAGTTATAGGTCACAGCCATATCGTTTGTTACGCCGTCGGCCGTTCCCTTGTCAATGGTCAGGGTTGAGAAATAGTTGGAGTCGGATTTGCCGATGATGCGGCAGTCAAGTGGTTTCATTTCCTGATTTGCCCTGATCTCATCGGAAAACCTTTCGTAAACAGCAAGTTCATTTGAAAGCTGATCAGCCTGCATGGCTTTATAGATCAGCTGTTCATGCTGCTGAATCAGATTATTGTATTCCTGCGCAATATTCGCGCGCAGATCCCTTTCGCGGAAGTATCCGAACACGGTTTCCGTGATGCCGGAGAAAAAGGACTGAACAGGAGTAACGACAGATGTGATCAACCGTTCGGGAATATCAAGATAGGGAGTCTGGGGATTGATGCGGTGAAAAATAAAAGCAGCCGCGGCGCCTAGCAGGAATACGGTTACAATGATCAGCGCCAGGCCCCGGAGAATCGGATGGGGAGCATGCGTTTTTTTCTTCCCTGTACTTTTTTGAGCGGATGCCGTTTCTTCCTTTTTTTCAGGGGCGGTAACAACGTCCTGTACAGGTTTCTGACCGGGGCCGGGAAGTGAATCAGCCGGATTGTTCCCGGATTCATTTTCCCTGACGGATGACTGCGAGATACTTTTCAGTTTCCGGATCGCTTCTTCCGGCGTATCGGAAGAGAAAGTACCGGAAACTTCCTCATTGGAAGGATTCTGCGGATCGTCATATATAAAATCATCCGTTACTACCGGACGACGGTCATCTGTTTTTCGTTCCAGACGTCTTCTGCCTGCCATGGGCTGCAATTCACCTCCCGACATTTTTTTGCGTTTCTCATTTCATGGACGGTCTGGCATGTTTGTCCTGAGGGGTAACAAGCTGGATATTTTCGGTCAGATAACCGATACCGAGAATACAGCAGTCTCCCGGATCACGGGCAAGAAGAACAGGCATTCCCAGACTTTCGGAAATAAACCGGTCAAGGGCAAAAAGCCGGGCACCGTCTCCCGTCAGATGAATACCGCCCTTCATGATATCGGCTGCCAGTTCCGGCGGAGTTCTTTCCAGCACCCAGCGAATGGCTTTAACAATTGCTTTACAGGGGTTTTTTACCGCTTCATAGGCCTGTTCAGAGGTAAACTGAACTGTGCCGGCGGATGTATTCAGCTGGTTGACTCCGCGTACATGAATGGTGCGGGGTTCGTCCAGGGGCAGGGCAGCCGCCAGATCCTTTTTGATATTTTCAGCGGTCTGACTGCCGATGAGGATATTGCATTCCTTGCGGAGATATTCCGTAATGGCTTCATTGAATTTATTCCCGCCGACCTGAATACTCTGGGAAACCACAAGACCGCCCAGCGAAATGACAGCCACGTCCGTTGTGCCGGCACCGATATCCACCACCAGGCTTCCGATAGGATCGTAGACCGGCAGGCCGGTACCGATGGCAGAGGCAAAGGGCTTTTCAATCAGAAACACCCGTCTGGCGCCGGCCATACGGACAGCTTCCATCAGGGCTTTGCGGTTGACGTCATCCATGCCGCAGGGAATGGAAATGATGATACGGGGTTTTCCAAGGTAGGAAACGCCTACAGCTTTGCGGATAAAATACCTGAACATCAGCTCTGCAATATCAAAATCAGCCACCTGTCCGTTACGGATCGGCGTAACGGCAATCAGCTGGTCCGGCGTTCGTCCGAAAAGGAAACGCGCCTCATCGCCGACGGCTTTGACAGTATGCCGGTTGTCCCGGTCAAGAACAACGAGCGTCGGCTCGGAAATGACTATACCGCGGCCGCGGACATAGACATTGATGTTTTCGGTACCAAGGTCAATACCAATATCGGGTGCCAGAAAAGGCATAATCAATCATCCTTCAGTCAAATTGATAAATGGAATATGAGGCGAACTTCTCAGAAAAGAGGGAATCCGGCCTGCAGAAGCAGAGACCGCACAAGGTAAAGGGGGAGACCGATTACAGAAGTATCGGATCCGTCAATATGCGTAACCCACAGACCGGCACGGCCCTGTAAGGCATAGGCGCCGGCTTTGTCCATGGGCTCTCCGGAACGGACATAATCCAGGATTTCCGCGTCATCAACAGCGGTAAAGGTCACATCCGTCCGGTCAGCATCG
The DNA here is from genome assembly GCA_900315675.1 of uncultured Eubacteriales bacterium. GTDB lineage: Bacteria > Bacillota > Clostridia > Christensenellales > Aristaeellaceae > Aristaeella. The sequence continues at coordinate 543,177 of OMZY01000001.1, read as the reverse complement.
GTGTAAACAGTTCCGTCAGGCGAGATTACGGTAACCGCGGTATAAACCTGGTGGGTTTTGCCGGAAAGCATATGAAGCATACGGACCGCTTCCTGTTCATCCGCAGGTTTGCCAAGCGCTGCATCCTGATAGGAAACCAGCGTATCCGCCGCCAGGATAAAGCGGCCGGGATGAACCTTCGCCGCGGCATGTGCTTTACGGAGGGACAGGATTCTGACCGCTTCGCCGGCGGGCAGATCGCAGGATTCGTCCACATCGGGAGCGTCCGTTTCAAACGGGATACCGGTTCTGTTCAGTAATTCGCATCGGCGCGGAGACTGCGACGCCAGAACAAGCTTTTCCAAATGGGTACTCCTTCCATAGTAAACATTAAACCATCGTATTATATCATATTCACAAAACAAATAAAAGTGAAATTGACAAACGTACAGGCTGGTTTATATAATGAACTGATATATATAACCGGAGGCGAAAGTTCTTCATGACCAAAGCACTGATTTCTGTTACAGGCCTTGATTCCACTGGTATTATAGCCCGGGTAGCCACCAAGCTGAGCGAGATGAATATCAACATTCTCGACATTACCCAGACGATTCTTGGCGGTTATTTTACAATGATGATGGTCGTTGACCTGGACGGAGCCCATTTACGTTTTGAGGAAATTGACCGTGAGCTTCAGCCTGTGCGCGACGAGCTGAAGATGACTATTCATATGCAGCGTATGGATATATTCGACGCCATGCATCGTATATGAGGAGGGTCCCGGCAATGATAGAAACAGGCGAGATCCTTCAGACAATGCGCATGATCCAGGAGGAAAACTTTGATATCCGTACCATTACACTGGGGATCAATCTTCTGGACTGCTCTGATCCGGATCCGGCAAAATGCGCAGACAGGGTATACGATAAAATCTGCAGAACAGCCAAAGATCTGGTGCATACCGGTCAGGAAATAGAAACCGAACTAGGTATTCCGATTGTGAACAAGCGGATCAGTGTTACTCCGGTGAGCATGATTGCCCAGGGAGATCCGAAACCGATTGCCCGGGCACTGGATAAAGCGGCCAGGGAAGTGGGCGTTAATTTCCTGGGAGGTTATTCCGCACTGATGCACAAGGGAGCCACCCTGGCAGATGAAAGACTGCTTGCTTCCATTCCCGAGGTCCTCAGCGAAACACAGCTGCTTTGTTCCAGCGTGAACGTGGCTTCCACGCGTGCCGGCATCAATATGAACGCCGTTCGCGAAATGGGTACGATTATCAAAAAGACCGCCGAGCTGACAGCTGATTCAGACGGACTGGGATGCGCAAAACTGGTGGTTTTCGCAAACGCGGTGGAAGATAACCCCTTTATGGCCGGCGCCTTCTGCGGAACAGGCGAACCTGAATGCGCCATCAACGTCGGTGTTTCCGGACCCGGCGTGGTTAAAGTAGCACTTGAAAGCGTACGGAATGAACCCTTCGATGTAGTGGCCGAAACCATCAAGCGTACGGCGTTTAAAATCACCCGCGTTGGCCAATTGGTGGCAAAGGAAGCCAGCAGGCGGCTGAATATTCCCTTCGGCATCGTGGACCTGAGCCTTGCTCCCACACCCGCAAGGGGAGATTCTGTAGCGCATATACTGACAGAAATGGGGCTGGAATATGCCGGGGCACCCGGAACGACCGCCGCGCTTGCACTGCTGAACGACGCCGTCAAAAAAGGCGGCATTATGGCCAGCAACCATGTGGGCGGACTCAGCGGTGCCTTTATCCCGGTCAGCGAGGATATCGGCATGATTGAGGCGGTATCCGCCGGAGCCCTGTCCCTGGAAAAACTGGAGGCCATGACCTGCGTTTGTTCCGTCGGACTTGATATGATTGCCGTTCCCGGAGACACATCCGCGGAAACGATCAGCGGTATTATTGCGGATGAAGCCGCCATCGGCATGATCAACAATAAAACCACAGCTGTTCGTGTGATTCCGGCGGTCGGTAAAAAGGCAGGAGATACCGTGGAATTCGGCGGACTGCTGGGCCACGCCCCGGTAATCCGGGTGAATGAATTCGGCAACAAAGACTTTATTGCCAGAGGCGGCAGGATACCTGCACCATTGCATTCCATGAGAAACTGATTATTTCGGAGAGGAAAGCCATGAGCAATTTTGTTGACCGTGTAAAAATCACGGCAAAAGCCGGAAACGGCGGCAATGGATCTGCTTCCTTCCATCGGGAAAAGTTCGTTATCAACGGCGGTCCCGACGGCGGAGACGGCGGCAGCGGCGGGGATATTCTGATTCACGCCGACGTCAACATGCATACACTGCTTGATTTTCGTTTCAAAAGCAAGTATACCGCTGAAAACGGTGAAGACGGCAAGGCCAACAGATGCACCGGCAAAAAAGGAGATGACCTTCTAATCAAGGTTCCGGTGGGTACGGTGATCTATGATGACGCCACAGACAAGGTCATGGCGGACATGGACCAGCCCGGCGAGACCCGCCTGCTGCTGAAAGGCGGAAAAGGCGGCTGGGGTAATCAGCATTTCGCAACACCTACACGTCAGGCTCCCAATTTTGCGAAGCCCGGTGTGAAAACCGAGATACGTACACTCCGTCTGGAACTGAAAACCATCGCCGACGTGGGACTGATCGGTTATCCGAATGTCGGAAAAAGTTCAATCCTGAGCGTTGTGACCAGCGCCAGGCCGAAAGTGGGCAATTATCATTTTACAACACTGACGCCCAATCTCGGCATTGTGCGCCGCTTCGGCAAAGATATCATCCTGGCAGATATTCCCGGACTGATTGAGGGTGCGGCAGAAGGAGCGGGACTGGGCCATGATTTCCTGAGACATGTGGAGAGAACACGTCTGCTGCTTCATGTCGTGGACGTGTCAGGCAGCGAGGGCCGTGACCCTGTGGATGATCTGGATCAGATCAATTCTGAACTGGACCGTTACGGAGATCTGTCTGAAAAGCCGCAGATTATTGTATGCAACAAAACGGATCTGCCCGGAGCGGAAGAAAACCTGAAAAGAATCCGTTCCCTGGCCGAGGGAATGGGCGTGCCGGTATTCGCTGTGAGTGCCGCCACCCACCAGGGATTCGAAGAATTGCTGGATGAGACCGCGAGGCAGCTTGAAAGCCTTCCGCCTGTTCTTCATTACCATGAAGAAGAAATACCCGAAGAGAAAACCGATCCGGACGCTTTCGAAGTTACGGAAGAGAACGGAATCTTTATCGTATCCGGACCCGGTATGGACCGCCTGATTGAAAGCGTGAATTTTGAGGACCAGGAAAGCCTGAACTGGTTCCACAGAACACTCCGGCGCATCGGCGTGATTGACGCTTTAAAGGAAGCCGGCGCAAAAGAAGGATCCACCGTTCAGATCGCGGATATGGAATTTGATTTTATTGAATAAGGACGAACCATACGGAGGAGAAAAATATGACAGGAAAGCAAAGAGCAGCCCTGAGGAAAATGGCGAATCAGCTTGACACCATCATATATATCGGTAAAGAGGGCGTTACTGACAGCGTGATCAAGGAAACCTATGACGCGCTGGAAGCCCGGGAACTGATCAAAGGATGCGTTCAGCAGGGAGCGCCGCTGGACGCCAAAACAGCGCTGACAACCCTTTGCGAAAAAACAGGCGCTGAACCGATCCAGTTCATCGGACGCCGGTTTGTTCTGTACCGGCCAAGCCGTGAAAATCCGAGAATCACGATTGAATGACACAGGAGTGTTCAGATGAAAGCAGCGCATATCAGGGATTTTTCCGGCGGCCGGATCCATATGATCGGTATCGGCGGCAGCAGCATGAGCGGGCTGGCAGAAATGCTCATAGACCAGCACTACAGGGTTACGGGCAGCGACCGGGATGAAACCTATCTGGTTCATTACGTCAGGGAAAAGAACGCGGAAGTGTATATCGGCCATAAGGCTGAAAATGTACACGGCGCCGATCTGGTTGTCTATTCCGCAGCAATTCCTGCTGAAAACCCGGAGAGAAAAGAAGCCGAACGGCTTGGAATTCCCGCCATTGAACGGGCCACCCTGCTGGGACAACTCATGGAGGGATATCCGTTCTCCGTCGGGATCTGCGGAGCGCACGGAAAAACCACCGTCACATCAATGCTCAGCCAGATGCTGCTTGAAAACAACATGGATCCGAGCATTGCCATCGGCGGCAGGCTTGACGCAGTGGGCGGCAGTACACGTATAGGACACAGCGGAATTTTTGTGGCGGAAGCCTGTGAATACAACCGGAGTTTTCTGCAGCTGTCTCCCACAGTGGCGGTCGTACTGAATATTGACGCGGATCATCTGGACTGTTACCGCGATATCGACGAAATTGAAGAAACCTTCGGGAAATATCTTTCCCTTCTGCCGGATACCGGCGTGGCGATCGGCAACGGAGACGACTTCCGGATCCGGCGTCTGTTCAGCGCGCTGAAATGCAGGACCATCACCTTTGGCTTCGATAAAGAAAATGACTGGTACCCGATCAACCTGCAGGAAGATGAGCGCGGATATGCTTCCTTTGATCTTTGCTGTCACGGGAAAACAGCAGCCAAAGTGAAAATGGGCGTGCCGGGCAGCTTTAACGTAATGAACGGCATGGCTGCCATTGCCTCCGCCGTTTACCTGGGCCTGTCTGCGGATAAAGCGGCGGAGACCCTGGCACGATTTACCGGAGCCCACAGGCGCTTTGAACTGACGGACCGGATTGACGGTGTGGATATCTATCACGATTACGGCCACAATCCCGCAGAAATGAAAAACGCGCTTTCCATTGCGCGTAAAAATTGCCGGGGAAAACTGTGGGCTGTCATGCAGCCACATACTTTCAGCCGGGTCCGTACGCTGTTTGATCAGTACCTGACCTGCACGAAGGAAGCGGATTATACGCTGGTAACCGATATCTGCGCGGCCCGCGAACGAGACCCGGGCGACCTGAACAGCGGGATGCTGGTTGAAGGAATGCGCAGAAACGGGATAGATGCCGTATGGACCCCTTCCTTTGACGATACGGAGGCTTACCTCAGAGCACACTGGCAGCCCGGGGATCTTGTCCTGACCATGGGCTGCGGCGATATCAATTTGCTGAACGACCAGATTCACCGCCACTATACGGAAGCGCAGGGAAAGGAAGCCGGACAATGATTCCGAGAAACAGGAGGATTATTGATCCTGCAGCCATTGAAAGCAATATGCGGCTGATCCGTTCATCCGTGCCTGCGGCGGTCCGGGTACTGGCGGTTGTCAAAGCGGACGGATACGGCCACGGAGCGGTTGAAACAGCACACGCTGCTATCGCGGGCGGGGCGGATATGCTGGCTGTGGCCGCGGTCAGTGAAGGAATACAACTGCGGGAAGCCGGCATCACGGCTCCGGTGCTTGTCCTCGGCGCTGTGACGGCCTGTGACGCCGCAAACGGCGTAAAGTACGATCTGATTCAGACGGTTTGTTCTGATGAAATGGTACTGTTATGCGAGAAGGCTGCGGCAGAGCAGCAAAAACAGACCGAAGTCCACCTGAAAGTGGATACCGGAATGGGGAGAATCGGTATCCGAAGCGAAGCGGAAAGAGACGGCATTCTGCAAGCACTGAAATCCTGTTCCCATGTACGTCTTGCCGGCGTGTTTACGCATTTTTCCGACGCGGACGGTGAAGAGGAGGGCATGCTGTATACCCGTGAACAGTATGAGCGTTTCCTGAAGATGATTGAACCGCTTCCGAAGGGAATCATCAGGCATTGCTGCAATTCCGCGGCCATACACAGATTTCCGGAAATGGCACTGGATATGGTACGGGCAGGGATCAGCCTGTACGGTTATCCGCCGGTACCCGGCACGCGAGGACTGCTGCCGTGCATGTCCTGGAAGGCAACCATCAGTTATGTCAAGGAACTTGAAGCGGACGCATATGTGAGCTACGGCCGGACTTACAGGAGCCCGCACCCGATCCGGACGGCAACCATTACCTGCGGATATGCGGACGGGTATCACCGGGCGGGCGGCGAAAAAGGATATGTTCTGATTCACGGGAAAAAGGCCAAAATAATCGGCCGGATCTGTATGGACCAGATGATCGCTGATATCAGCGGCATAGAGAACGTACAGCCCGGAGATGAAGCGGTGCTCCTCGGAACGAGCGGCAATGAAAGCATTACTGCAGAAGATCTTGCGGCATGGGCAGGAACCATCAGCTATGAGATACTCTGCAGCTCATCCGGACGGGTAGGCCGTATATATAAAGAAGCAGAACAGGAACGGAGAAAGTGATTATGGAGAAGAAAAAGCAGACAGAAAAGGTCCAGGAAGTCAGGAAACCGTTTCTGACAGGAAGTCCGGTGGATGAAAACACCTTCCGTAACAGCGCCAAATTCCTTGGCCTGTTTATCATGATTACTTTTGTTTCCTTTATCGCGTGTTCGTCCACCGCCTTTGGCGGGAGTTTCCTGCGCATCGGTCTGAACACAGCGGTGATTCTGGTTATTCTGATGCTCTTTTTCAATTTCGGCTCCAACCTCGGAGCTGAAGCGGTTAACCGGGGAGAAATTCTGTGGCAACGGCAGGAAAAGGGACTTTCATTCAGCGAGAGCGAAAGAAAAATCTGCTTTCATCCCCTGAAAGGATATCTGATTGCCTTGCTCGGACTGATCCTGATCCTGATTCCCGCAGTGATCCTGGCCTTTGTTACCGACATACAGACCACTGACGCCGGCGCGCTTCCGGGATGGATGCAGTCCTATCTCCGCCGCGGGGATGTGAGTAATGCCCTGATCAACTATACACAGCCGGAAGGAATGAAATTCGCTGACTATCTCCGTGCGTTTGTCCGGATCTGCATCATTCCTTTTGTCAATCTGGTCGGTCACTCCAATAAAACCGGTATGCTGACGCTTGAAAGAATCAGCCCATTGATTCTGCTGCTTCCCGTGCTGGCATACGGAACCGGATACATTTCCGGAAAATCAATCCGGACCAGGATTCATACCGCAATCTCTGAAAATGAGAAAAAACGTATCCGCAGAGACAAACGGAAAAGGAAGAGCCAGAACCGTCCCTCACACAGGCGCGAACCGGAACAGCTGAACTGATCCAGAGAGGAAGAGACATGCGTATTATTGCCGGCGAAGCCCGGGGCAGGAGAATTGATGCTCCGGAGGGACGGAATACGAGGCCTACCCTTGACCGGATCCGTGAAAATATGTTTAATATTCTTCAGAACGAGATTCCGGGCAGCCGTGTACTTGATCTTTTCGCCGGCAGCGGCGCGCTGAGCTTTGAATCACTGAGCCGAGGCGCGTCAGACGCGGTTCTGGTAGACTCAGACAGAAAAGCGAACGCGGTACAGAAGCAGAACGCGGAAACACTCCGGTACTCAGACCGTGTACGGCTGTTTCACTGCGATTGGTCCCGGGCTGTACAGCATCTGGCGGAAGAGGCAAGGATTTTTGATATTGTTTTCCTGGATCCGCCCTATGTCATGACAGACCTGCAGAATGTATTCACAGCGCTGATTCCGCTGATCGGCAGCGATACTCTGATTGTACTTGAGCATGAAGCCGGGAAGAAAATCCTTGTTCCGGAATGTTTTACCATCCGGAAGGAGCGATCCTGGGGCTATTGTGCGATGACAGTTTACCAGCTGAATTCAGGAGGTGAATAAAGCATGGCATCCTGTGTTTTTCCGGGATCCTTTGATCCGGTTACCCGGGGACATCTGGACCTGATTTCCAGAGCCGCAGCTGTTTTTGACCATGTTACCGTGACGGTTATGATCAACATCAGCAAAAAAGGCGCTTTTTCCGCCGAAGAAAGAGTTTCCATGCTGAAAAGGATCTGTGCCTCTTTTCCCAATGTTGAGGTGGACAGCTGGAGCGGCCTCCTTGCGGATTATATGAAGCAAAAAGGGGAGAGAACCGTACTCCGCGGACTGCGCAGCAGCGCTGAATTTGATCACGAGTATGTTTCCTTTTGTGCAAACCGGATGCTGAATCAGGAAATTGACACCGTCTTCCTTCCCTGCGATCCGGTACTGAACGGCGTTTCCTCCTCCGCAGTCAGGGAAATCGCGGCATTCGGAGGAGACATCCGGTCGTTCGTTCCTGAAGAACTGACAGAGGAAATCAGGAAGCACCTGTCGAAAAAGCAATCATAATTTATCATACGGACGAAAAGGAGAATCATTTATGGCTGGTATCAAAAGTTCCGGAGAGTGCCTGAAAGCGGTCAACATTCTGCTTGATGAAATGAAAAACGCCAAGCGCAGCCTCATGAGCAGTGAAAGCTGTGTTGTAAACCGCAACCTGATGCAGGCTCAGCTGGAATATCTGCAGCAGAATCTTCCGGATACGGTTAAAAAAGCCGCGACGATTGTGGAGCAGGAAGAGACAATCCGTACCGAAACGGAGCAGAAAAAGAATGAGATTCTCGACAATGCCAACCGACAGGCTCAGAATATGGTCAATGAGGCCAGTCAGAATGCACAGCAAATGATGGAGCAGGCTACCCGGGAGGCAAACGCGCTGATGGACCGTGCCAACAAAGAGGCTACCGCGCGGATGGAAGCCGCAGCCAGTGAAGCAAAACGGATGCTCGAAGACGCTGAAAACAAAGCCAGGCAGCTGGTTGAAGAAGAAAACATCGTCCGCCGCGCCAGAGTGGAATGCGATGAACTCCGGGAAAACGCGAGGCAGGAAGCGTCCGAACTTCACAAAAACACGCTGGATTATATCGATTCCCTTCTTGCGGATACGGACAGAAAGCTCAGCGAACTGATCAACAACATCCGGCTTGAAAGGAATGAAATCAGAAATCACCGTTAATCTTTGTGATTATTGCACAAAACAAAAAGGAATTCTTGTGTAAACAGGCAATTCCTTTTTTTGTTGATACTCTATATAATACAGTCAATAAAGGGAATCGTTCCCATATTTTAAGGAGGATATTGTAATGGCAAGTGTATCCCTTCAGCACATCTACAAGGTTTATACCGGCAATGTGACCGCTGTCAGCGATTTCTGCCTGGACATCGAAGACAAAGAGTTTATCGTTCTGGTCGGACCTTCCGGCTGCGGTAAATCCACCACGCTCCGTATGGTCGCCGGCCTCGAGGAAATTTCCGACGGCGAACTGTACATCGGAGACAAGCTGGTTAACGACGTTGCTCCCAAGGATCGCGACATCGCCATGGTTTTCCAGAACTACGCTCTGTATCCCCATATGACCGTGTTTGACAACATGGCTTTCGGTCTGAAACTGAGAAAGACCCCGAAGGATGAAATCAAGCGCCGCGTTGAAGAGGCTGCCAAGATTCTGGACATCGCCCACCTGCTGACCCGTAAGCCCAAGGCTCTGTCCGGCGGTCAGCGTCAGCGTGTTGCTCTGGGACGTGCTATCGTCCGTGAGCCCAAGGTCTTCCTTTTCGACGAACCTCTGTCCAACCTGGACGCCAAGCTGCGTGTCGCGATGCGTACCGAAATTACCAAGCTGCATCAGAGACTGCAGACAACCTTCATCTACGTTACCCATGACCAGACCGAAGCTATGACGATGGCCAGCCGTATCGTTGTTATGAAGGACGGCGTTGTGCAGCAGGTGGATACTCCCCAGAACCTGTATGACTATCCGGCCAATGAGTTCGTCGCCGGCTTCATCGGCAGCCCCCAGATGAACTTCTTCAACGTGAAACTGGATCGTGAAGGCCAGGATGTTGTTGCCACCTTCGGCGATAACAAGATCGTTGTTCCCGAAAAGAAAGTTTCCAAGTTCATCGATGAAAGCTACATCGGCAAGGAAGTTATCATGGGCATCCGTCCTGAAAACATCCATGACGATGAAGCGAAACTGGCTGAATATGCCAGCGCCACCATTGATGTGGACGTCGAAGTGACAGAACTGATGGGTTCTGAAACCTACCTGTATCTGAGCACCACCGGCAAGGAAGGCAACATCATCGCCCGCGTTGATCCCCGCACTTCCAGCAAGGCCGGACAGAAGATCAAGATCGCTCTGGACACCAACCATCTGCACTTCTTCGACAAGGAAACCGAGAAGACTATCCTGAACAAATAAGCGTATGCTTCTCAAAACTCCCCGGATCAGAAGATCCGGGGAGTTCTTTTATTCTGCTGAATCCGTTGGAGTATACCGGGATATTTTCAGGCCCGGGATCGCGGACAGTTCTTCAAGACTGGTCACATTGCTGACATTTCCGTCTGTAAATCCTTTACCGATTGAAATTCTGTTATAGGAAGAACCGGAAACCTGCATAAACAGAATTTCATCTCCGTAGATCGCATATACAACAGCGCTGTGATGATATTCATGATTGTTTTTGCGATACTCCACGCGTACGATATCACCGACCTGCAATCCGCCGGACGCTTCCGTATTGTAGAAGAAATCCCAGTTATGCTGCGGATTGACTTCACCCGACAGGAGATAACCGATAAACTGGGCGAAAGCGAAACACTCAGCATATCCTCCGTTATCGGGGGCAGCTTTCCGTACATGATCAATCGGCCAGCGGCAGCCGTACCAGCCTTTCTGATAGGCTTTCAGATGAATGGCCTCCACCGAGGTTGTCCATCCGGGGCATTCGGGCTGACCGTGAAAAGTCTGGGGTATATCAGCCTGTGTTGTCCAGTACCAGCCGTCATATAATTGATATTCATCAATGATCGCATCCAGGTTGGCCGTAGTCATGCGATCTCTGAAACGATCGTCGGAAAACTCAAAGGAAGCAAGGCCTGAAACGGCATGAAAAAGAACAGACAGAAGAATCAGAAATGAACAGGTTTTGCGGAACAGTCTCAAATAATCATTCCTTCCGTTGGGATATATAACCGCTGTTTATTATATCGGCTGGAGGTATATGTTTCAAGCGACGTTCCGGCTGAATTCATTTGCTAACCACAGTGATTGTGATATAATTACTCTATATGAAGGGAGGTGTACCGGGTTGAAGACAAAACAAATCAACGCTGAAATTATTGCAGCCGACGACCTGCCCGGTGATCTTCAATATGCTTTATCTGCCTCTCCTGATTTTACTGTCAGGAAGGATCAATCCATATATCTGCTGACCGGACACAAAGTCATTGTTTTTCCGGATGAACCGGATATAAACAGTTTCCTTCAGACTGTGACGTGGCACGGAGGCAGAAAGGAAAAACCTGTAAACGCCACCGGGCTGTTCCGGCGACTGCTGACAGACAATGAATTTACCCCGGACGCCGCCCTCTACAGGGAATGCGGAACAAGAGCCGATAAAAAACGCTGCGTTGTTGTTTTCCGCTCCTACGGTCTGTCGGGAAAAGACCTGTATACGGTGTTTACGTCCATTGCGCCCATTGAAAAAAGCGATATTGTTTTCCCTGTGGATTACCAGAGCGCTGTTCTGATCCGGGAAACGGACAGACAGGAAGCGGAAGACCTGATTGACTTCACGGATGCAGTCATCGGTTCCATGGAGGGAGAAGGCATTACCGGTATCAAAGCCGGAATAGGCCGGGAAGCCGAAACCGCAGACAAGCTCAGGACAAGCTACCGCGACGCATTGAATGCCCTTTCTGTAGGAAATACCTATCATTCCCAGGATTCGGTTTATGTTTATGAAAAACAGACGCTGGAAAGAATCGTTGACAGCATTCCTGCCGAAATGAAAAAACAGATCCGGGACGAATTCCGTCAGATCCGCGCCGGTGAAACATTCAGCGACGAGATGCTTGAAACAGTCCGGGTGTTTTTTATGAATGACCTGAATCTTACAGCCGCTTCCAGACAGCTGTTTATTCACCGCAATACGCTGAATTACCGACTGGACAAGATCCGGAAAATATCAGGCCTGGATCTTCGTAAATTTCATGACGCAGTTATTTTTTCGGTTATCGCACTTATTCCGCAGGAACAATAAAACGTTTGTCTGCTTCAGAGAAAGGGGATTCCTCCAATGATCAAAAAAACAACCGGGCTTGCGGCTGTTCTTGTGCTGCTGTTGCTGCTTTGTTCCTGCTCTTTCATGCCTTCCTCGAAACTGGACGGCATGTTCAATGAAAACAGCCATTCATCGATTACGGGCGGACAATCCGGCAAGGATCAGATTGCCGGACCGGATACCGTTGTTATCACCCGGGAGGAATATGAACAATATCAGAAGTTCTCAGAAATGTTTTCCATCTACAATACCGCAGGAGAATATTTCTATCAGGAGCCGGACTATGACCGTATGGTGGAATATGCCATCAGGGGAATGATGGCAGGACTCGACGATCCCTATTCCTTCTACTATACTCCTGAGGAATATGAACAGATGAGAAAAGAGGATGAGGGGATTTACGTCGGTATCGGCGTTCTCATCCAGTCCAATCCAAGAACGCAGGTCTGCACAATCATCCGCGTTTTTGAAGGAGGTCCCGCCGAAGCAGTCGGTGTTCAGCGCGGAGATATTCTTTACAGGGTAGGCGAGGATCTGTATGTCAATCCTTCCACCCTGGATGAAGCAATAGATATCATGCGCGGCATCCCGGATACCGATGTTGACGTCACATTCCTGCGGAACGGGGAGGAGATTACCTATACCATTACCCGGAAAGAGGTCAATGTCAATCAGGTGGCCAGCAAAATGGTTACAGATGATATCGGCTATATTGCCCTGTATGAATTTGCCGGAAAGGGTGAAGAAGAATTTAAAAACGCCCTCGAAAAAATGATGGATCAGGGTGCAAAGGGAATCATCATTGACCTGAGAGACAATCAGGGCGGCTGGGTGGATCAGGCACAGTATATCGCCGATCTGTTTATGGATGAAGGGGAACTTTGCTATCTCAAATACAGGGACGAGGAAGAACACGTGAATGAATACCGTACATATCCCGGAAAAGCGGATGTGAAACTCGTCATACTCATCAATGAAAACAGCGCCAGCTCCTCTGAAATTCTGACAGGCGCGCTCAGAGACTGCGCAGACGCCGTAACCGTCGGCGTCAAGAGCTTTGGCAAAGGCATTATCCAGCAGGTATTCAACGTGGGGAACAAGGGCGCGGCTTTTCAGATGACGATTGCCCAGTATTACACACCGAGCGGTCAGGCTGTACACGGAATAGGGATTACACCGGATTATGAAGTGCCCCTGCCGGAGGGAGACAACGGAATGTATGATTTCGCGGATACAGAACATGACATCCAACTGAAAAAAGCGCTTGAGGTCATGAAGGAACGGTTACATTAATTTGTTTTCATTTGCATATTGTCCCTGATTGTAATATAATTACACAGTAATATCTTCCCAAAACGCCTTGGAGGTCGTTGGATGTACAAGCTTTTGCTCGTGTCTGATCAGGAGGAAGTTCTGAACGCGTTTGCCAGCATCAACAACTGGGAACTGCTTGGGTTTAAGCCTCCTCATATCCGTCATGACTTTGAGGGAACAAAAGACAGCCTGGCCAAACACCATGCAGACGGAATCAGTCTGGCCGTAAGTCCGGAACAGGAAGAACTGATCCTTGCTTATCTTCAGGAAAACTTTCCGAATGTATCCATCTTCGAAGCCGGACGTAATGAAGAAGATGTACGGAAGTACCTCGGCGAACTGAAAGTACTGCTGAACAGGATTCATGCAGATTTTTACAATGAACGTTCCAATACCCGGGACGTTCTGCAGATGTGCCGGCATGAGTTCTTCAGAAAAGTAATCAACGGACAGATCAAAAACAGCGACGATCTTCACAGGAACATGCGCCTGCTTCGCAGCAGAATGGACGCGGACCGTCCCTGCCTGCTGATTGAAATTGATCAGTCCGCACCCTTCGACAAACTGGAGGGCAGATGGCATTACGGCAAGGAAAGGCTTGAAGTTGCCCTTCGTACGTCCTTCGCCGGAGATAAAAACGGTATTCATATCCTGCCTACGATTCATTCCGACGGCAGAATCCTGGTTCTGGCCTGTCCGCTGCACGGCGTGGATACCAACATGACGGTTGATACCATGACAGCCATGCTGACCACCTATACCGCAGACAGTATTACCCATATGAAGGAATACTTCGGCCTGGATCTCCATATTACAGGAATTCGCGTATTTCCGGCGCTTACTGCGCTCTGCGGAGATACGGATAAAGTATAATAATCAATTCTAAGGAGGAGTTACGATGGGTATTTTGGATGCAATCAAGGGACAGCTGATCGACGTCATCGAATGGTCAGACAATTCCAGCAAGACCATGGTCCACAAATACGACATGAACGGCAAAGAGATCATGATGGGCGCACAGCTTACCGTTCGTGAGAGCCAGGTTGCCATCTTTGTGAATGAAGGCGAACTGGCCGATGTTTTCGAACCGGGCCGTTATGAACTGAAGACCAGCAATATGCCGATCCTGACAGCTTTGAAGAGCTGGAAATACGGCTTCAACAGTCCCTTTAAATCCGATGTCTATTTTGTAAATACCAAACAGTTCCTCGATATGAAATGGGGAACAAGCAATCCCGTAATGATGCGCGACGCTGAATTCGGAATGATCCGCGTCCGTGCCTACGGTATCTACAGCTTCCGTGTTTCCGACGCTTCCAGATTCCTGAAGGAAGTATTCGGTACTGCCGCACTCTTTACCGTGGAAGGCGTGGAAGGCCAGATTAAGCGTACGCTTGTAAGCGGTCTGAGTGACGCGATCGCCGAGAGCAAAATTCCCGCACTGGATCTGGCGGCAAACTATGAAGAACTTTCCGCCTACGCGATGCAGGCGATCAATCCGAAGCTTGCGGAACTGGGCCTGACCCTTTGCAGTTTCGTGATTGAAAACATTTCTCTGCCTGAAGAAGTGGAGAAGAGCATTGATAAGCGCACCTCCATGGGCGTACTTGGCAACATGGATCAGTATGCCAAGTATCAGGCGGCTGAAGCCATCCGCGACGCAGCCAATAATCAGAATGGAATGGCCGGTATGGGCGTTGGCATGGGCGCGGGTGCCGCGATGGGACAGATGTTCTCACAGAGCATGAATCCGACCGCCGCCGCTCCTGCAGCAGCTGCTGCCACAACTGCGGTGTGTTCTGCCTGCGGCGCCGCGATTCCCGCCGGTTCCAAATTCTGCCCCGAATGCGGTGCAAAACAGAGCTCCGGAAGCTTCTGCGGCAACTGCGGAACTGCTGTTCCGGCCGGCACCAAGTTCTGCCCTGAATGCGGTACCAAACTGTAAGAGAAATGAAATGAAAGAGGACTGCAGATCGATGCAGTCCTCTTTTTATAAGCCTGACATTTTATTTAACCGCATAGGGAATTCTTTCCTCCTGCGCATACTGTAAAGCGTAGGAGCCGGAGTTTACGGAGAGTCTGATCCTTCTGCAGTTGCTGAAAGCATCAGGTTCGATAGAAATGACAGTTTCCGGGATGTTTACTGACTGCAGGTTTTCACAGCTGTCAAAAGCCTCATTCCGGATTTCCTCAATCCCTTCGGGAAGATGGATCCGGTTCAGGCTTTCACAGCGGGAAAAAGCGCGGAAAGGAATGCTTCGGATGCCGGAAGACAAATCCACCGAAACCAGGCTGGAGCAGGAACCGAAGACATGTGTCCCGATGGATTCAACAGAATCCGGAATATGAATTTCTTCGAGAGACCGGCAGCCTTCAAAGGCTGAATCACCTATATAGATCACTTTATCGGGTATTTTTATAGTCTGAAGAGATCCGCATCCGCTGAAGGCACAGGCGGAAATGATTTTCAGGGAATCAGGCAGCACAACGGATTTCAGCGTGTTGCAGGCATAGAAAACTGAATAATCCACCAATGTCAGCCCCTGAGGCAGCCTGATGCCGGTCAGAGCGGAACAACTGTGAAAAGCTGCACTGTCAATTCTGGTGATACTGTCAGGCAGTACAATACCCTTCAGGCCCCTGCAGCCGTAAAAAGCTTTGGATTCAATGATTTTTACACTGTCCGGCAGATTGATTCGTTCCGGATAGGTACGGCCGGCGAAAGCTTCCTCCGCGATAATTTCAACGCCGTCCGGCACAATGATCTCCTTTTCCGTACGTCCTCCGGCAAAGTAGATCAGTTTATTTTCCCTGACATTCAGCAGAAAACGGCCGTTCATCCTGAAAACAGGATGCTGCGGAGAAATTTCGAAGTCGGAAAGGGAAGTACAGCCGGAAAATACATGGTTATCCAGTTCAGTCAGATGGTCCGGAAGATTGATCCGGGACAGGGACTCACATCCGGAGAACGCATTGTCCTCAATAGATGTCAGAAGATCAGGAAGGTGAATAGTCTGAAGATTTCTGCATTCGGAAAAGGATTCAGCGCAGATCTGACGTACGGATTGGGGCAGTTCAACAGTTGTCAGTGAGGTACAGGACTGGAAACAGCAGTATCCTATTTTGCTGATACCGTTTGGAAGACGGATGCTGCGGAGAGACTGACAACCTGTAAAAGCCCAGTCTTCAATGACGCGAACAGAATCCGGAATAACAATGTCTTCCATCGATTCACACCATGAAAAGGCGCCTTCGCCGATGGAAACAACCGTATCCGGGATGGACGCATGCCTGATCTGATAACACCAGGAAAACGCATTTTCCGCGATGGAAGTGACCGGCCTTCCTTCATGCTCTGAAGGAATAACCAGATTGGCGTCGGGAGACTCACAGCTTTCCAGCTGGAAAGAACCATCTCTTTTTCGGCTGAAAACAAATTCAGGCATGTAAACAGAACCTCACTGATTTCTATAGTAAAGAATGAAATACACTGTCAGGAAAGCATGGATGCCCCGATGATTCCGGCCTCAGAACCCAGAACAGCAATCCGGACGGAAGGAAGGGGCTGATCGTTGAAAAGAACATACTGGGGGATTTCCCGCACAAGCGGATCCAGCAGGTAACTGCCAGCTTTGCTGACGCCTCCGCCCAGGACAATGACTTCCGGATCCAGCAGATTGATCACGCTTGCCACGGCCTGAGCCAGACAGCTGATATATCTCCGGTAGACTTCTACAGCTGTCGGATCTCCCGCTTTTGAAGCGTCAAAAACTGTTTTTGCTTCGATATTGGATACAGTACCGCCGGCAATGGATAAAATCGCAGATTCAGGATGTTTTTCAACCGCTTCCCGGGCCATTCTGATCAAAGCGGTTGCAGAACAGTAACGTTCCAGACAGCCGTGATTGCCGCAGGTACAGGGAACTCCATCCAGATCAAGAATGGTATGACCCAGCTCACCGCCGATACCGTGAGCGCCTTTCCAGATCTGACCATTGATAATAATGCCGCTGCCAATGCCTGTGCCGATCGTAATAAACACGCTGGAGGAAGTTCCGGCACTGATCCCGGCTACACTTTCCGCCAGAGCGGCAACGTTGGCGTCATTCTCAATGAAAACAGGCTTGTCAAGAAATTTTCTGAAAGTTTCACGGAATGGAACATGTTTCCATCCCATGTTTGTACACTTGATGATTTCACCCGTTTCAGAAGAAGCAATTCCGGGGATACCGATTCCGACGGATTCAATATCATCCGGGGTAAGACCGGCGCTGTTGACGGTTGAAAGCACACAGTCAGCAATCCGTTTCACCTGCTCCTCAAAGGGGATGTCAATGACGGTGGGAACCGTTCCTTCCCGGATGATCTGAATGCTTTCATTGACCAGACCCACTTTAATCCCTGTGCCGCCGATATCAATTCCAACCCTGATCATTTGCTGAAGCCTCCTGATTAATCATTTGAATCATCCTGCAGCATGGAAAGAAGTTCACGTGCCGCGTTGTAACCTGTTCTTTTCAGACTGAGATTTCTGGCCGCGACCTCAACAATGATGGCCAGATTGCGTCCCGGCTTGATCGGCATCAGCTGGTGAGGAACGCGGACACCCATAATTTCGATTTCTTCATCCTGGAGGCCGATCCTGTCATAGGCCTTGTTTTCATCCCATGTTTCCAATTCAATAATCAAATCTATGGATTTGCTGATGGCCACAGATCCGATGCCGTACATCGCCTTTATATCTATAACGCCGATGCCCCTGATTTCCATCAGGTGACGTATTTTCTCCGGGCAGGTGCCGATCAGACGGTCATCCGCAATTCTGCAGATATCCACAACATCATCCGCAACAAGCTGATGGCCGCGCTTAATCAGTTCCAGTGCCGCCTCGCTTTTCCCAACGCCGCTTTTCCCGGAAAGGAAAACGCCCACGCCGTAAACATCAAGCAGTACGCCATGACGCGTAATATGAGGCGCGAGACGGCGGTTCAGATAATTGATTGCGATGGCGGTGAACTTACTGGTGACCATCGGACTGGAATATACAGGCACATCATGCGCCCTGGCGGCAACAAGGAATTCACCCGGGGGAGTCAGATTCCGGCAGATAATAATGCAGGGAACGGGATAACTGAAATATTTGTCCAGTATTTCTTTCCTGCTTTCCGGAGTCTGTCTCTCCAGATAGGCCATTTCAACTTTCCCGATCAGCTGCGGACGTTCAAAGGCAAAGAACTCATAAAACCCGCAGAACTGCATGCCGGGTCTGTTCAGGTCCGGCGTCCTGATGTCCCATTCCGTACGGGAAGAAGGGACAAGGCATTCCAGATGCAGCGCAGTTTCAAAATCCTTGGCTGAAATCATGAAAGAACCTCCGAAAGCATTCTATCGCTATGGACTCCATAACAAATCATCGGTAACAGGACAATTACAGTCTATCATACCACAAAATCGGAAAATATATGACAATTTTGGAAAAAGAATTGGATATTCACGCATAAACAAGATCATTTATCCCTGTTCATTCAGTTTTTGAAACAATCAGCAGCAGCTTTCTGTGCGGGAATACAGCTGACAAAGCGTTCCATATAACGGTTAAATCCTTTTTCATCCTCCGCATCGGGGGAAACAGTCATCTGTTTCATCCCGGCGAAGACGTGATTCTGGAGATAATCGTCCAGCTGTTCATCCGGTTTACGGTAGACCAGATAATCCGCCAGCAGCGCGATTCCCCAGGCGCCGCCTTCACCGGCTGTTTCCATAACCGTAACCGGTGCATGAATGGCCGCAGCAAGATAATTCTGTCCGACGCCTTCCGTCTTAAACAGGCCGCCGTGTCCGTAAACACAGTCAATGGCCACGTTTTCCCTGTTCATGATTTCCATGCCGTATTTCAGGGTTTCCATGCTGGCATAAATCTGCGCACGCATAAAGTTGGCCAGATTCATGGCCGCGTCCGGAAGTCTGAGGAACATGGGACGGCCTTCGGAAAGACCGGTAACCGGTTCACCGGCAAGATAATTGAAGTTGACAAGACCGCCGCAGTCCGGGCTGCCTTCCAGTGATTTCCTGAACAGCTTTGTAAAGACATCGCCCGCCTCTGTCTGCAGTCCCATAAGGGCGGCAAATTCCCTGAAGAGGGAAACCCAGGCGTTGATATCACTGGTGCAGCTGTTGCAGTGTACCATGCCAACCTGTTTACCGGCAGGCGTTGTAACGATATCGATTTCCGGATATACTTTGCTCATCGGCTTTTCCAGTACGATCATACTGAAAATGGAGGTACCGGCGCTGACATTACCGGTTCTGGCCCGTACGCTGTTAGTGGCTGTCATACCTGTACCGGCATCTCCTTCCGGAGGACAGAGCGGACAGCCGGCAGCCAGATCACCTTCCGGATCCAGCAGCAGAGCGCCTTTTTCTGTCAGCGTTCCGGCATTCAGACCGGCCACCAGAACGCGGGGCAGGATATCAATCAGTTTCCAGGGATAGTTTTTTCCGGCAATCAGCTTGTCAAAAGCACTGACCATCGCAGCATCATAAGTGCAGGTATCCGAGTCAATCGGCATCATGCCGCTGGCGTCGCCGACGCCAAGCACTTTTTCTCCAGTCAGCAGATAATGAATCCAGCCAGCCAGCGTGGTGAGGAACGCGATATCCTTCACATGGGGTTCGTTGTTCAGGATTGCCTGATACAGATGGCTGAGGCTCCAGCGCTGCGGCATGTTGAAGGAGAAAAGGCGAGTCAGCTCCTCTGCCGCCTGACCGGTAATGGTATTCCGCCAGGTACGGAAGGGAACAAGAAGATTCATGCCGCTGTCAAAGGGCAGGTAACCATGCATCATAGCGCTGACGCCCATACCGGCCAGTTTGCCGATTTTTACATGATAACGTTCAAATACATCCTTTTTAAGGTCCGCATAGCTGGACTGAAGACCGGAAATAATCGCCTCCGAACTGTAGGTCCAGACGCCGTCCACATAATCGTTTTCCCATTCATGACTTCCGCTGGCAATCACCTGATGATCGCTGTTGATAAGAACACTTTTAATCCGGGTAGAGCCAAATTCAATACCCAGGATCGCTTTACCGTTCTGAATCTGTTCAATACTCATTGCATGCATGCTCCTTCTGTATATATTCGTTCATTTGATCTGATCGTATCACATCGGTTTTTCCGTGTAAAGGTGAAGATTATTTCATTCCGGTACAATCTGACATGGCATGAATCATCTTTTAATCTGATTTTCATATTCTTTTTGTCTGCTTTTCAGAACATCCGTAAAAAACTGTGTTATTATACCATTGCCGCAGGAAAACGGCAGGAAAGGAGAGCATCAGATGGATACCTACACGATTGAAGACATCGAACTGCTCAGGAAAAAAAGCGGACTCAGCTATCAGGAAGCCGTTGCTCTGCTGGATTATCATAACGGCAGTCTGGCCAGGGCCCTGATTGACCTTGAAAAAAGCGGCAGACTGAAGGAAGATTATACAGAGAAAGAGGGTACCAGATCCATGAGTGAAACCGGAAAGAAAAACGATACCAAAGACAAGGCCCTGGGCTTCCTGCAGAAGCTCTACAGAAGCAGAGTAAAAATCCGCAAAGGTGAAACCGGCATTGTGAATGTTTCCATCCTGTTTGCCGGACTTTGCCTGCTGCTGGCACCTCATATGACAATCGCCGGTGTGATCGTTTCCATGATCCTGGGATACCAGTTCTCCTTTACAGGTATGGATCCCGATTTTTCCAACGACAGCCTGGAGAGAATGGTGAAAAACGCAGCCCAGAACGCTAAATCCTCCGTCTCAAGCGTAGTACATACCATATCAGAGGAATCCAAAGTCCGTCAGGCCAAAACATCAGGCGCATCCCATCTTTTCAAGGAGGAAAAGGTGAAGGATGAACCGAAAAAGGAAGAGAAGCGGGATTTGGATCAGGCAGCCGAAAGCATCAAGCAGCAGGCAAAAGAGATTGAGGAAACCATGGATTCCTTCTTCAACAGCAATCCGGCGGCCGTAAACGCGCACAGCGCTTATTCCGCAGCAACAACAAGCGTTCCGACCATCCAGGTTCCCGTACAGACAGAAACCAGAGACGGTGAAATCGAAACCAACGATGACAAGGACGGCTATTCTTCCGTAACGATCGGATGATCATAAGCGCAGAAACGGTACTCCGGATGGATACCGTTTTTGCTGCTGTTCAGGAGCAGAAGAAAGAAAGGACCGCAGACAGATGGCAAAAATACTCATTGTGGAAGATGAGAAAAAAATCGCAAGATTCCTGGAGCTTGAACTGAAGCATGAAGGATATGAGGTTATTACAGCCTTTGACGGCAGAAGCGGGCTGGAAACAGCTCTGGAAGCCAATCCGGACCTTCTGATCCTGGATCTGATGCTGCCTGAACTCAGCGGCATTGAAGTATGCAGGCGCCTGAGGCATACCAGCGATGTACCGATCATCATGCTGACAGCCAAGGACGACGTATCCGATAAAGTCATGGGTCTTGACATGGGAGCGGATGATTACGTAACCAAACCCTTTGCGATAGAAGAATTACTGGCGCGGATCCGCGTCGCGCTGAAGAAAAACCGGGTTCGCAGCACCGGAAGCGACGGGGAGGACGATCATATACTGAAAGCCGGCTGTATCAGTATTGATACAGCTTCCTGGCAGGTACGCGTGAAAGGGGAGCCGGTCTCGCTGACCCGGAAGGAATTCGACACGCTGAAATACCTTATGGAGCATAAAGGAACCGCGGTTACCCGTGATAAACTGATGAATGAAGTATGGGGATACGATTATTTCGGCGATTCAAATATTGTGGACGTCTACATTCGATATCTGAGGCATAAAATAGACGACCAGTACAACATCAAGACCATCCACACGATCCGCTCTGTAGGATATTTATTTGATTATGAAGAAGAACAGGCATAAAAAAACAGACCGGAAAGACGTGACGGAACGCGAGCTTGTACTTGCCAACAAGGTGAGCGGAAGCCTGCACGGCGGCGTCAGCCGGATCCGGCTTTCCCTGGCATTCAGAATAGCCCTGCATTACTGCTTTCAGCTGTTCAGGAGTTTTATTCCCGTTGCGCTGATTCTGACCGTTGTTTTCTGCTTCTGCATCGGGATACCCGTTTCCGGGGAGCTGAAGGAAATGCTGCCGCTTCAGGAAATGCAGACGGAGGAAATCCCGGAGGGACAGGCTGAAGAAAGCCGTGAGAAACCGGCAATCGGAAACACGCTGGAAAAAGGATATCTGAAAGTCCAGCTGACAGAACCCCTTCCGGAAGAAGATTTTTTCCCCCGTTTTTCCAGAAATATGTCCGTCATGTTCGGAAAACTCTTTACCCGCCAGGAATTCCGTTTCTATTACGGACGCAACAGTCAGAACTGGCTGGTCACGCTGAACGTCCATTATCTGTGGATCGCCTGGATTATCCTGATGGGCGGATTACTGCTGTGCGACCTGTTCCGGATTCTTTATTTTTTCAGACATGACCAGCGGCTGAACAAACGCGTTCTGGCACCGATCAGAGATATTACCAATATGGCGGAAACACTTTCTGAAAGCAATCTTTCCAACAGAATCAATATAGCCGGAACCAAGAATGAACTGAAGGATCTTGCCGCGGTAATCAACCGGATGCTGGACCGGATCGAAAGAAGCTACAACAGTCAGAAACAGTTTGTTTCCGACGCAAGCCATGAATTGAGAACCCCCATATCCGTTATCCGCGGGTATACCGATATGCTTAAACGCTGGGGCAAGGATGATCCTGAAATACTGGATGAGGGTATTGCAGCGATCTCACAGGAAACAGAAAGCATGAAGGATCTTGTGGAGAGTCTGCTGTTCCTGGCCAGGCATGATAAAAAGACCCTGATGATGGAGATGTCCTCCTTTGATCCCGCGGAACTGATCCGCGAGCTGCAGAAGGAAGAGATCATGGTTCACAAGGATTATCATTTTGTCACATCCCGGATGGATTCCATGACCATCAGTGCTGACCGGAATATGATGAAGCAGGTTCTGAGGATTCTGTGCGACAACGCGGTCAAGTATTCCGGACCGGACTCAACCATTACGCTGTCCTGCACCAGGGAACAGGACCATATCTGCTGCCTGTCTGTAAAGGATGAAGGGCAGGGAATTGCCCAGGATGAGCTTCCCAAGATTTTTGACCGCTTCTACAGAAGCGATAAAGCCAGGCAGTCTGAAACCGGCGGACACGGTCTGGGCCTGAGTATTGCAAGAATCATCGTTGTGGCACACAAAGGAAAGCTCAGAGTCCGTTCAAAACCCGGCAGCGGTTCAGTGTTTTCGATTATTCTTCCGACAGACTCAGAAACAAATCAGATTGTTACTTAACATACCTGTTGACAGGTCTGGGAGCGCGCATTTTATGCGCGCCTCTTTTTTTATGATAAAAGACGAGCAAAGCGATAGCGCAGACAAGAAGCAGCGGCGGACCGAAAAGAACGAGCGCGAATTCAAAGCTGAAGGAAGGGAATGGATTCGGATCCGCGTTGGTTTCCGCAATGATTTCATCCAGCGACCTGGGAGCATTTTCCCACTTTTCCACCGAACGGGAGGCAATCAGGGAATACTCATAAATAATGCCCTTTTCGTTTCGGTAAGTCAGCGTCGCAATTTCTTCTCCCGCCTGGATCGGCGCTCTCAGTTCTCCGCGGGTAAATTCAATATTGAATGAACGGTCCAGATTGTCAGCCATGCGTTTGGCGTCAGTTTTGGTGGTCACAATCTGAACATCTTCCCCTTTGGGAACACAGCTGAGGGTGATTTTACCGTTGTCAAGATCAGAAGTGGAATAATTCAGCGTGCTCACCTGGATGGGATGCATATTGTACAGATCCACGGGGGACACGCTGACATACTGACTGAAACCATAATCCATCAGCTTGATGGTATCAGCCCAGCGGGCCTTGCGTCCGGTAAACATGACAACAGAAATCAGTTCCACTCCTTCTTTTGCTGCTGAACCTGCAAAACAGTAACCCGAATGGGAATGGGAACCTGTTTTTATACCGGTTGCGAATTCATAGTAATATTTGTTCGGGCTGTCTTCGCTGCCTGGCAGCATATACTCGGTTTTGGTCGTAATCGTCCTTGATCTCTGCTTGTTGGTCCGCGGAAGCTGATAGGATGTCGTTGCAACGATCTCACGGAATGTTTCGTTTTTCATTGCTTCCCGGGCGATGACGGCAATGTCCCGCGCAGTGGAATAATGATTGTCATCATGATATCCGTGAGGATTCACAAAATGTGAATGATCGCAGCCCAGGGTCTGGGCTGTTGTATTCATCAGATCAACAAAACGCGGAATATCACCGGCTATAGCTTCAGCAATAACATTTGCGCCGTCATTGGCGGAAAGCAGCATGGTGCCGTAAATGACATCAATCAGCCTGATTTCTTCACCGGCTTTCAGATACATGGTGGAGGAATCCGCCGGAACGTTGACGGCGTTTTCGGATACGACAACTGTTTCGTTGAGATCATCCGCAAACGTCAGCGCAATCAGAACGGTCAGAATTTTAGTCATGGAGGCGGGATAACGGATCTCATCCGCGTCTTTTTCAAAGATGACTTCGCCTTTGTCCTGCGTCATCAGTACAGCGGAAAGCGCATAAAGCTGATCGGCAGAAAGATTTTCAGGATGTTCCTTGTCATAATCCGGAGCGTCCGGGGACAAAGTAGGCTGCGGTATCGGTTCAGCCGTGGGAGCAGGATCTTTTTTCTTGGCGGCAAATGCCGAAGAGCAGGAGGAAAAGAGCACAAGCAGCACAAGTAAAAATGCCATGATTTTTTTTATCATATGCTTTTCCTCCTTTTTTCAAATAATCGTATCAAACGCACGGAACTCCTGACTCAGGCAACGGGAACAGCGGCCGGTATCGCAAAAACAGGAACGATGGAATTACCGCTCAGCTGCAGGAACAGATAGACAATACCGATGACCGCCAGATATAGTGCAAACCAGGAAAGCGGTACTTTAGCGATGATTCTGAGCATAAAGCGGATCGCCGCATATCCGACAACAGCGGCAACAAGAATACCGACGACGGAAGGAACAAGAGCAATTTCTGAGAGATACCCTGCTTCCAGTGCGTCCTTTCCCTCCATCAGAAGAGAACCGATGATTGCCGGGGCGCTCATCATAAAAGAGAAACGGGCCGCTGTATTTTTATCCAGTCCGGTGAGGGTACCGCCGAGGATTGTGGATCCACTCCTGGAAATACCGGGCGTCATGCCGATTCCCTGAAAAAGGCCCATCACAACAGCCTGCAGAATACCGACTTTACTGCTGCCGTTTTTACGACGGATCACGATTCGGTCACAGATGACCAGGAAAAGAGCTGTAATGAGAAAAGAAGTGCCGAGGAACCAGCCGCTGTCAAAAACCGCAAAACCGTTTACCGCGGGGAATATCTTTTTCGCCGCAAGATAAACCGCAAGCGTCGGCACAGAGGCGATCACAAGGAGCAGCAATGTTTTGTTTCGGATCGGATGCAGGATCATATCAAGCCATTCCCTGCGGAAAATAATCAGCACAGGTAAAAGCGTACCCACGTGAAGCAGGATATCCAGCATCTTCATGGCCGGGGATTCAGTCTGAATACCGAGAAAAATACGTGCGAGAAGCAAATGCCCACTGGAAGATATAGGCAGGAACTCTCCCAGCCCCTGAATGATTCCAAGAAGAGCGCTTTGCAAAACTGACATCAGTCATACCTCCACAATAATAATCAATATATATTATCATATCCGGTCCGGTTTGGAAAGATTCCGCATTCCGCTGTCACTTGACGGTTTATCCTTCAACGGATATAATTTTTTGCCGGAAAGCCAATAAATATACCTATTAATAAGGAGTAACCAGGGATATGAAACTCGGAGTTGTCGGTCTGCCGAATGTCGGGAAAAGCACATTGTTCAATGCAATTACAAACGCAGGAGCTCAGGCGGAAAACTATCCTTTCTGCACCATTGAACCCAATACGGGAATGGTTCTTGTTCCTGATCACCGGCTGAATGTTCTTGCCGAAATGTATCATCCGAAGAAAGTTACTCCCACCACCATCGAGTTCGTGGATATTGCAGGCCTGGTCAAAGGAGCCAGCCGTGGAGAAGGACTGGGAAACAAATTCCTTTCCCATATCCGTGAGGTCGACGCAATCGTTCATGTTGTCAGATGTTTTGACGATGACAACATTATTCATGTCGACGGATCCGTAGATCCGGTCCGGGATATTGAAACGATCAATCTCGAACTGATTTTTGCCGACATGGAAACCGTACAGAAGCGCAAGGAAAAGGCTGAAAAAAGTTTTCGCGGCGGCGATAAAAAAGCCGGAGCGGAAGCCGAACTGGCCGAACGGCTGTATGCTCATCTGGAATCCGGCAAACCCGCGCGTACGCTCGACTGCACAGATGATGAACGTCAGATTATGCTCAGCTGGTTCCTGCTGACGACAAAACCGGTAATTTATGCCGCCAACATTTCCGAAAATGACCTCGGAAAAGATGAAAATGAGATCGAATTCGTCAGCCAGGTCAAAAAGACAGCCGCAGCGGAAAATGCGGAAGTGATTGTGATTTCCGCGGCTATTGAACAGGATATAGCCTCCATGAATCCGGAAGAAAAAAGCGAATTCCTCAGTGAGCTCGGCATCGGGCAGAGCGGTCTGGACCGTCTGATTACCGCCAGTTACCGGCTGCTGGGTCTGATCTCCTTCCTGACAGCCGGCGAAGATGAATGCCGGGCCTGGACCATAGTCAACGGAACAAAGGCGCCTCAGGCAGCCGGTAAAATTCATACCGATTTTGAAAAAGGCTTTATCCGCGCGGAGATTGTTCCTTTTGATACGCTGGCTGAACTGGGCAGCATGGCCGCATGCCGGGAAAAAGGTCTGGTTCGCAGCGAAGGTAAAGATTACGTGATGAAGGACGGGGACATCACCCTGTTCCGCTTTAATGTCTGAAGAGAGGAATGAATGCGTCATGTCCCGGGTACAGTATTTCTGGAAACGTTTAAAAAAGATGGACTGGAAGGCCATGTGGAAAACCACGGGTCTGCTCAAAAAACGCAGCGGAAAGGGAAGAATATGGCTTCTGACGGATATGCTGCGCTGCGGAATTAAATATAACGCCGGCTATATCGACTATAAAATTGCCCAGATGTACAAACTGAATGATGAGCAGCGCAAAACCGTGATCACCCGGGGAATTTCCAACGATATTGTACGCCGGATGAATCCGAAGGAATACTGGCATACATTTGATGACAAAACAGAATTCAATACTTTTTTCAGCGAATGGATTCCGCGTAAATGGATCCGTATTGATGATTCCACGTCCACAGAGGATCTGTACGCGTTATGCCGTAATTTTTCACAGCTGATCGGCAAACCTCTGGAAGGATCCAGCGGCGTAGGCATACAGAAATATACGGAAGCCGACTGGAAAGACGGGCCGGAGGCCTTCCTTGCAAAACTGAAGGCGGACGGTATCGGTATTCTGGAAGAGATTGTGGTTCAGCATCCCAGGATGGCCTCTCTTTGTCCGACATCCGTGAACACATGCCGGATCGCAACGTTGCTGGGGGATAAGCAGCAGGGAATCGTATATGCTTTCCTCCGGATCGGAAACGGTAAAGTAATGGATAACGTTGACTGCGGCGGTATGGCTTCCAGAATCAATATTGAAACCGGAAAGCTGTGCACCGTCGGCGCAGATAAACAGGGTAACACCTTTATCAAGCATCCCATGACGGATACCAGCATCATCGGTTTCCAGATTCCCTTCTGGGAAGAAGCAAAAAAGATGTGCATGGAAGCTGCCATGAAGATTCCTCAGATGCGCTTCATTGCCTGGGATGTGGCCATCACGGAAAAGGGACCGACTTTTATTGAAGGAAACAGCTTCCCGTCCCATGCCATTCCTCAGTTTGCCGCCCATTATCCGGACGGAATCGGCATTCTGCCTGAGTTTGAGAAATTTATTGATCTGTAAGACGTAAAATACTTCTTGCATATCATATATAATTATGTTATTATATCTGTCGTTATGCGGACGGTCCTCTGTCCGGAACAGATGATTCATCCGTTCGGATGAACCGCCGGGTCACGAACGTCTATGAGGGAAGGAGGCACAAACCATGAACGAAATTATCCGCTCCATCGAAGCAAAACAGATCCGCAGCGATCTGCCTCAGATCAACGTCGGTGACACCGTACGAGTCTGGGTGAAGGTTGTTGAAGGCAACCGTGAACGTCTGCAGGCTTTCGAAGGCACTGTTATTGCCAAGCGCAACGGCGGCATCCGTGAA
Source organism: uncultured Eubacteriales bacterium (assembly GCA_900315675.1). GTDB lineage: Bacteria > Bacillota > Clostridia > Christensenellales > Aristaeellaceae > Aristaeella. Next base: position 514,568 of record OMZY01000001.1, on the reverse strand, counting down.
ACTTTCACTGTTCGCCGTGTATCCTATGGCATTGGTGTTGAACGTACTTTCCCGATCAACTCTCCCCGTGTGGATCACGTTGAACTGATCCGCCATGGTAAAGTTCGCCGCGCCAAGCTGTACTATCTGCGTGATCGTCAGGGCAAGGCGGCCAAAATTAAGGAAGTCAAACGCGTCTGATTTGTGCAAAAAACTGCTGCTTAGAGCAGCAGTTTTTTTGTTGCCCGAATATATTGACAAAGACAGAAGGAATCATACTGTATATTGAGGAATATATATAGGATGGATTATATGTTTGGAGGATATATATGATGAGGGACAGAACGGAAGCATCCAGAAAAGCCAGGGAACTCGTCAGCCGGATGACGCTGGAGGAGAAAGCTTCCCAGCTGAAATATGACGCGCCTGCCATCGACCGGCTGGGAATTCCCGCCTATAACTGGTGGAACGAAGCGCTGCACGGTGTGGCCCGCGCAGGTACCGCCACCGTATTCCCTCAGGCGATCGGTCTGGCTGCCATGTTTGATGAAGACCTGCAGGAAAAGATAGCAAGCGTGATTTCCGATGAAGCGCGCGCAAAATACAACGGACAAAGCAGCCACGGTGACAGGGATATTTATAAGGGACTGACTGTCTGGAGTCCGAACATTAATATTTTCCGCGATCCGCGATGGGGCAGAGGTCATGAAACCTACGGAGAAGATCCCTATCTGACCGGTAGACTGGGTGTTCGTTTTATCCGCGGACTGCAGGGAAACGGCAAGTATCTGAAAACCGCCGCCTGCAGCAAGCATTTCGCCGTGCATTCCGGTCCGGAATCCCTCCGGCATCAGTTTGATGCCCGAGTGAATCAGAAGGACCTCAATGAAACCTATCTTTCCGCATTTAAAATCACAGTACAGGAAGCGGAAGTTGAATCAGTGATGGGCGCCTATAACCGGGTGAACGGAGAACCCGCCTGCGGCAGTGAAACCCTTCTGAAAAAAACACTGCGCGAAAAATGGGGATTCAAAGGTCATGTGGTCAGTGACTGCTGGGCCATCCGTGATTTCCATGTGAATCATAAAGTCACCGCAACCGCGCCCGAAAGTGCTGCCCTGGCCATTAAAAACGGATGTGACCTGAACTGCGGTAACACTTATCTCCACATTCTGGAAGCGCTGCAGGAAGGTCTGATTACTGAAGAAGATATTACTACCGCCTGTGAAAGGCTTTTTACCACCAGATTCCTGCTCGGCCTGTTCGCAGATGACTGTGAATATGACCGTATTCCGGTTACGGACAACGACACGGATGAACATGCCGCGCTGGCCCTGGAAGCCGCTGAAAAGAGCATGGTACTGCTTGAGAATGACGGCATTCTGCCGCTGAATCCTGAGTACATCCGTACCATAGCCGTTATCGGTCCCAACGCGGACAGCATTCCCGCACTGGAAGGGAACTATAACGGCACAAGCAGCCGGTATGTCACTTTCCTGGAAGGGCTCAGACGCTACTGTGAAAAGCACGGAATCCGTCTGCTGTACAGTCTGGGATGCCATCTGTTTAAAGACAGGACTTCCGGCCTGTCCCAGGCGGATGACCGGCTGGCTGAGGCAGCCATGTATGCCGAAGCTGCTGACGTTACGATTGCCTGCCTGGGTCTGGACGCCGGACTGGAAGGCGAGGAAGGCGATACAGGAAACGAGTATTTCAGCGGAGATAAGAAAGATCTGCTGATTCCGGAAACGCAGCGTCATCTGCTTGATACCCTGCAAAGGAGTGCCAGAAAGCTGATTACCGTCATCTCGGCCGGATCTAGCCTGAACGTTCCGGGCGGAAACGCAAAAGTATTCACCTGGTATCCCGGCCAGGCAGGCGGAACAGCTTTGGCTGAACTCCTGTTCGGTGAAAAGAATTTCAGCGGACATCTTCCGCTCACATTCTATACCGATATCAGTGATCTTCCGGACTTCGAAGATTACAGTATGGCAAACCGCACCTATCGCTATTTCACCGGCAAACCGCTTTATCCCTTCGGATACGGACTCAGTTATACAGACTATTCCGTTACAAAAGCAGATGAAGCAGGCAATGAAATCAGGGCTGAGGTTAGTAATAACGGCAGTTATGCAGGAGACGCCCTTGTACAGGTCTATGTCGCCTGTGACAGTCCCTTGGCTCCGCTCCATCCCAGACTTTGCGGATTCGGCAAGGTCAGTCTGCAGGCCGGAGAAACAAAATCTGTTTCCATCCGGCTTGATTCTCTGACAAATACGGTTGTGAACGAACAGGGCGACCGGATCACAGCGGATCATTATACGCTGTATATCGGTCTCGGTCAGCCGGATCCGGATCAGTCATTCAACGGAGACTGCAGCCCTGTGATCATTCACAGATAATAGCGTCCTCATTCACAAAAGACTTTGGTATGCTTTCCGGAGGATCAATATGTTCACAGGTTTTACCGACGAAACAATCCAGTTTCTGCTTGATCTGAAGTTCCACAATGAAACCGCCTATTTCCACGAACATCATGACAGATATGTGGAAACTGTGCAGACGCCGTTTTATGAATTGATTACCGATCTGGCAGATGATATGAGAAAAATCGATCCCCTGATGGAGATCCGCCCCTATAAATGCCTTTCCCGAATCCATCGCGACACACGGTTTTCCAGAGATAAAAGTCCCTACAGGGATCATCACTGGTTTCTTTTCAGAAGAGCGGCAGAACCGCGTGACAAGAGCCTGATGTATTATTTTGAGTTCGGTCCCGACAGGCTGGGATGGGGACTGGGAATCTGGGGTGAAAACAGGGAACTGATGGATCAGTTCCGGAAACATATGCGGGCCAATCCGGCCGGCACCCTGGCGCTGATTGATGACCTGGAGCTGGCAAGACACAAACTGATTCTGAACGGTTCATTTTTCAAACGGATGGAGATTCCTGCTGAAATACCGGCCAGACTGAAACCCTGGTATACCGGCCGGGAAATATATGTTGGCAAATATAATCCCGACTGGCAGTGGGCATTTTCCGACCGGGTTTTGAAGGAAGTACGGAAAGATTTCCGTACACTTGCACCGTTATATCAATTGCTGAGGGGATATGTTGATGAACTTCAGCAATAAAGCTTTGATAATGCGGAAAGAGTGGCAGGCATGAAGAGAATGATGAAACCCCATGATCCCCGTCAGAGGGAAGAAAGGGAACGATTCCGCAGGATACCCTTTGCCGGGAAAATCCTGATGCTGATCGGTGCCCTGACGGTTCTTTACTTTCTGATTACCTATGTGCTGATACCGGTGCTTGCCATGATGACCGTGGCCTGAGGAGAACTATGAAAAAAACGGGAAAATGGCTGCTTTCTCTGCTATCCAAAGCACTGATCATCATTCTGGTGATTCTGCTGCTGCCCCTGGCGCGTACGCTCATCCGGCGTATTATGCCGGACGCAGCCGGAGAAATACGTGTTCAGAGCATGATACTGGAGCAGAAACTGGAATCAAGCAAACGTCTCGAAGTAACTACGATCGATGAAGAAGGAATTCTTGAGGCAAAAACAAATGTTGTCATCCTCGGAACTGTCGGATCCACAACTATCCGGTACAGGTATACCGCCAGCGTCGGAATCGATCTGAGCAAGGTGGTTATGACTACCGACAGTGACAGGATCATTTTTGAGCTGCCGGATCCCGAAATACTGAACGACGGAATTGAAGCCCTGGAAATCAACAAAAACAACTTCTTTTCCAAAGCCATTGAGAAAAGTGCCGAGACACTGCTGAACGAACAAAAGCTCAAATGCCGTGAACAGTATATTACGGAAAAACAGCATTCCGAGAGAGCATGGGAAGATATCCGTAAATCTTTCGAAGACACCATCTGTCAGTGGCTCGAAAACTTCGGCGAAAGACATTATGAGTTTGAATTCGTAAGACAGAACGAACCGGCGGTCTGAAAATGCCGCCGGTATATTTTTTTGCTTTATATCAGGAAGGTTGCTTTGTTCGCCTTGACTGAAGTTCTTTTTTTTCATAATATAATGAAGTGATTTTTCTGAAAGCAGCGCGGCGAGTGATGTAAAAGCTGTGTATTATATGATTTGTACGGATATAAAACATTTCCTGTATAAAAACCGGACCCGTAATCCTTTCAGAGCAGTCTTCAGCAAAGGATGTGAACTTAAAATGAGCGAAAACAAAGCGAAGATCAACTGGTATCCGGGGCATATGGCCAAAACAAAGCGCCAGCTTCAGGATCAGATCAAAAGAATTGACCTGATCATTGAGCTTTGTGACGCCCGTTTGCCCTATTCCAGCAGAAATCCCGAGCTGGCGGACATGATTACGCGCAAACGTCATCTGCTGTTTCTGAACAAATCAGACCTGGCGGATCCGGCAATGAATCGAAAATGGCTCCAGTACTATCAGCAGCAGGGGATCGAAGCCCATCTTACAAATGCCAGCATGATGAAGGGAAAAGAAACCATCGGCCTGATTGAAAAAGCAACGCGGGAAATCGTTGATAAATCCCTGGAAAAGGGCGTCCGCAAAACCGTACGTGCGATGATTGCCGGCATTCCCAATGTAGGGAAAAGCACAATGATCAACCGGCTGTACGGACGGTCTGTCACACAGACAGGCGACCGTCCCGGGGTAACCAAAAGTAATCAGTGGGTGAAAATAACCCCTTATCTGGAACTGCTTGATACTCCCGGACTTCTCTGGCCAAGACTGGATGACCAGCTTTCCGCACGCAGGCTTTGCTATATCGGTTCCATCAAGGACGATATTGTGGACACCGGTGAACTGACCATTCACCTGCTGGAGGAATTGTGCGCCCTTGTACCGGAAACTGTGGCGGAACGTCTGCATCTGCAGGATACAAGTCTGAAGGGGGCGGAACTGCTGGAAGCTGTATGCACAGGAAGAGGCTGGCTGCTGAAGGGCGGACGTTTTGACTATGACCGCTGCTGCAGTGTTGTTCTTGATGAATACCGTGCCGGAAAGCTTGGCAGAATCACCTTTGAAGCGCCTCCGCAAAGCGCCGCAGAAACATAATTGACAGGAGAAACATTTATATGATTGACCGTAATGCACGTGCCGGGGAACTGATGGCATATGACCTGCAGTACAGACAGAACGGACTGGTTGTTGCCGGCATGGATGAAGTCGGTCGCGGACCGCTTGCCGGCAATGTTGTAACTGCCTGCGTTGTTATGCCTGAAGATCCCGTTATCCCCTGGATTGACGACAGTAAAAAGCTAAGCGAAAGCAGACGTGAAAAGGTCTTTGAAGAGATTATGAAACATGCCCTGTATGTCGGCGTAGGGGAGATCTCCCCTGAGGAAATTGACCGGATCAATATTCTGGAAGCCACCAAAAACGCGATGCGTAAGGCCGCATCGGAAGTTCCGGCTGATATTTTCCTGGTGGATGCCGTAACAAAGCTCGGTCTGAAAGGGAAGGAAATTCCTATTATCAAAGGGGACGCCACTTCCTATTCCATTGCCGCAGCAAGCATTGTCGCCAAAGTGATCAGAGACAGGCAGATGATTGAACTGGACAAGCTTTATCCTGAATACGGATTTGCCCGCAACAAAGGATACGGAACGAAAGAACATATAGATGCCCTGAAAAGAATCGGACCCTGCCCGGTTCATCGCAGGAGCTTTATTACGCATTTTGTATGAAACACACCTATGAAACCGGATTGCTCGGCGAGGACATTGCCGCAGAGTGGCTGGAGCAGCATTACGGGATGAGGCTGCTTGAAAGCCGGTATAAAACCAAAGCAGGCGAAATTGATCTGATCATGCTGGATCGGAATGCAGTGGTTTTTGTGGAAGTGAAGACACGAATGACCGCTGTCCCGGGCATGGGTATTGCAGCCGTAACACCGCAAAAACAGCGTCGGATTGCCAGAGCGGCCACTTTATACCTGATTCATAAGGAATGGCTGAACCGCCCTGTTCGTTTTGATGTTATAGAGGTACGGCCGGATGATATGCTGTATATCCCGAATGCTTTTCAGCCCGGCGGAATCTTCTTCCGATAGAAAGGATGCGTTGACGATTGTTTTTTTTCAGGCGGTTTAAACAGATACTGGCAGCTGTTCTGATTCTTTTCCTGCTTTTCTCCGTCGGTTATTGCGAAGGTGAAAGCCGGAATCTGCTGCAGAATGGCGATTTTGCAGAGCTGGACAGCGAAGGACTTCCTGCGTACTGGTATACAGACGCTTATTTTCTTAATTCCGGATACAGTGTCTTCGGTGCGTCGGAAGGGGATGATGTTCACCGTCATATCATCACCATCCAGAATATTGCCGAGAACGACGCCCGTTTCGCACAGAGTGTTGCTGTTGAACCTGAAACGCTTTACAGGCTCAGCGGCTATATCCGTGCAGACGGAGTGGACGGTATACACGGCGCCAATCTGAGTATTGAGGGAATCTACGCTTTCAGCGATGAGTGTTTCAACACTGAAGATGAATGGGAATATATAGAGTATTACGGTGAAACAGGTCCGGAGCAAAGATCCATTGTGGTTCTGGCGCGCCTGGGCGGTTACAGCGGCGTCAGCACAGGCAAAGCTTCTTTTGCCGACCTTTCGCTCACAAAAGTGGACAGCGTACCGGGTGATCTGATCGCAGACCGGTGGTACAGGGAAACTTCCTATGATTTTGACGAGGAAGAGGATGATGAAGATTCCGGTCCGGCTGTTCCTTTTTATGCATGGCTGATTGTCATCAGTATGATCTATCTGTATTTCAGTCTTTCACTGATTCATATCTGTCATCATCAGAAAAACCGGATTGAAAACACAGGGAAGAAAATCACCCTTTCATACCTGCTGCCCGCAATGCTTTCCGCCCTTACGCTGCGCTTAATCATCGCATACCTGGTGGAAGGATATCAGGTGGATGTCGTATGCTTTGTGAGCTGGGGCGGAACCATGGCAAAAGAGGGTCCGATCCTGTTTTATGAGAAAACAGGCTTCTGCGACTATCCGCCCTTATACACCTATGTACTGGGGCTGAATTCCCTCGTCTCCGGATGGATCAATGCCGGCTCAGCGGCTAACAGGATCATTTTCCGGTTCATTCCGTCTCTGTGTGATCTTGCCGGATGCTGGATCGTATATAAGCTTCTGGTCAGCCAGCATACGGTCGGCGAACAGTCCTGCTTCCTTTTCCTGCTGGTCGCCTTGTTCAACCCTGCCACAGTAATCAACAGTGCCGCATGGGGACAAATGGACAGCGTACTGTGTCTGTTGCTGCTTGCTGTGTCTGTTTTTGCCGTAAAGGGCAACTGGAAAGCCGCGCTTCCGCTGTATGTGATTGCTGTGCTGGTGAAGCCGCAGGCGCTGATGCTCGGACCTCTCGGGCTGATCTATATTCTTCTTACCTATATCCATAACCCGGAAACCCGTAAACCGATTCATCGGGGAATACTGTTCAGTTTCATAACCCTGGCTGCCGGCATTATTCCTTTCAGCCTGCAGCAGAACTGGGACTGGCTGATCAATCTGTACAGCCGCACCCTTCAGTCCTATCCGTATGCGACGCTCAATACCGCCAATTTCTATTATCTTTTGGGCGGCAACTGGAACAGCATCACAAATTCCGCCCATACACTGGCTCCGGTATTCCTGGGGCTGCTCAGCATCGGATACAGCTTATGGTGGTACTTCCGTAATGAAAACAGCGCCAACAGGCTGACGGAAACCATCCTGTGTTTTGTTTTTGCCTTGTTATTTATTCTCTGCGCTTTCCTGAAGGCTTCCTGGGCCTGGACAGGAGGCCTGGCCATGGTTTTTGCCTTCATGATCGTACTGTCTCCGGCCATTCGCAGCCGGGATATCAGACTGCTTCCCTGGCTCGGAGGATTACTGTATATCCTGCTTTATGTATTCGGCATCAAGATGCATGAACGGTATATCTTCCCGGCGCTGCTTCTGCTGGCCGCAGCGTGGGCCATTTTCAGAGACAGGCGAATCCTTTATATTCTTCTTCTGTTTACGGTCACAACCGTTATTAACGAAGGCATTGTACTGGATAACAGTATCCGTCTGGGTTCCGGCCAGGGGCATCTGAACAGTGATACAGTCTGGCTGGCGGATATTCTCAGTCTGCTGAATATTACAGGGGCACTTTATGCCGTATGGCTCAGTCCGAAGCTTTCCGCGGCTAAACCTGTACAAAGCGAAAACGTAACAACAGCAGATGTCAGTGAGACTGACGGATCAGTGCAGACGCTCCCGGGCATGGCAGAAAATGAAGCAGAAACCTCTGCCACTGTGAAAGATCACAAATACGACCGTTCGCTTCACTGGAAGCGGCTGGACACTATCTGTCTCAGCGTCATTACCGTCATTTATTCAGTTGTCAGTCTCCTGACGCTCGGCAGCACAAAAGCGCCGCAGAACGCATGGACATCCAGCAGTCCCAAAGAGGAAATCATTTTTGACCTGGGTGAATACAGGGATGATTTCGAAATCCTGTATCATGCACAGGTCAGCAAAAAAAACTTCTCCTTCTCCGTCAGTAAAGACGGACTGAACTGGGAGGATGAAACCTGGGCGCAGATGGCTGAAGGACAATGCTGGAAATGGAAATATGTAACTGCCTCCTCTTACAACGATGAAACAGAGGATATCGTCTTTACGCCCGGACCCGCCATCAGCAACGTCGTCCATTTCAGCGGAAGATATGTAAGGCTTACCGCACAGCAGATTGGCCTGACGCTGAACGAAATCCTTTTCCGGACGGAAGCAGGGGAGATCCTGCCCGTAAAGGTCGCCGGACGCACAGGCGAGGAACCTGAATCGGTTCTTTTCTCCGATCCTGCCGCACTGACGGATGAACAGGACACGCTGGAACAGCTTCCCGCGTTTCCGGGAAGCAAAGAAAGCCTGGAAACCCCGGCCCAGCCCAGCTGGTGGAACAGCACCTATTTTGACGAGATCTATCACGCAAGAACCGGATTTGAGTTCCTGCACGGACAGGTTCCCTATGAAACCTCACATCCGCCGCTTGGCAAAGTACTGATCAGTCTGTCTATATCCGTCTTCGGCATGACGCCCTTCGGCTGGCGTTTCGCCGGAGCGTTTGCCGGGATTCTGATGCTTCCCGGAATGTACCTGCTCGGTAAACAGCTGACTAAAAAGACCGGACTGGCCGTCACGGCCTGCCTGCTGATGGCCCTGGACTGCCAGCATCTTACACAGACGCAGATAGCGACCATCGACAGTTTCCCGGTTCTGTTTATCATCTTTGCCTACTTCTTCATGCTGCGCTTTATGCAAACAGATTTTCTGCACACGAAAATAGAATCTTCCCTGATTCCCCTTGCTTTCAGCGGACTGTTTATGGGACTGTCCATTTCCAGCAAATGGATTGGAATCTACGCAGGCGCAGGCCTGGCCGTGCTATTCTTCCTGCATTGTTTCCGGGTTATCCGGGCAGATACAGCCCGGGACGGATCTGCTTACGGCAAAGATATACGCAGGACGCTGATCCTCTGCCTATGGTGTATCCTCTTCTTTGTGATCGTTCCTGTGTTGATCTACCTGTTAAGCTATATTCCGTATTTTGCTTATAAAGCCGGCAAAATACACTCGCTGAAGGATTATATCCTTGATGTCTGGAATTCCCAGGTTGGAATGTTCAAGTATCACAGCCAGCGCAAGCTCGGCATGGATCATCCATTCTATTCTCCCTGGTGGGAATGGCCTGTGATCGGAAAACCCATGTATTATGCTTCGCATGAGTATATTCCAGCCGGATTTACGCTGCGCCACAGTATCTTCTGCTTCGGCAATCCTGCGATCTGGTACTGCGGTCTTGCGGCTCTTGCTTACTGCATATACCGTTTAGCGATTTCCAGAAGATATGCGCTGGAAGGGACAGATTATCTCTGGCATTTCCGTTCCCGGAATGCCGATCACCGTTTCTCATTCATTCTGATCGGTCTTCTCGCACAGTATCTGCCCTGGGTGCTTGTTCCCAGAGGAACTTATATTTATCATTATTTTGCGAGTATTCCTTTCCTGATGCTTGCGATCATCATGTGCTTTGATCAGGATCATCCGAAATACAGAAGGCTTGTCAATACCGCGCTGGTTCTGTATATCCTTGCGGTCGCTGTATTCTTTGTGCTGCTGTTCCCGTATGCCTGCGGCCTGAACGTAACAACAGGATGGCTTGATATCGGACGCCACCTGCTGCATGTCTGGTATACAAACTGACGGTTAACTTGATTTCAAGCAAACACATTCTGAACAGAGGAGCTGTAGGGCAGATGAACGGAATTATGGCCAGACTGCTGACCTATGGAGTAGCCGGCGTAAGCGGATTTCCGGTTCATGTGGAAGTATTCGGAACGGACGGTATGCCCGGCATGGAAATTATCGGTCTTCCCGATACCTCTGTCCGAGAAAGCAAAGACCGGGTGAACGCCGCCATCATCAACAGCGGCAAGGAAATGAAAGTCCGCCGGATCACCGTCAACCTGGCTCCGGCAGACATGAAAAAGGAAGGACCTTCCTTTGACCTGCCTATTGCCGTCGGAATCATGATCGTCAACGGCGAAATCATTCCGGATCCTTCCATTGATACTCATTCTGTGGCGCTTTTCGGAGAACTAAGCCTGGACGGAAGTATACAGCCTGTGAACGGAGTACTTCCCATGGTCATCAGCGCCAAGGAAAGCGGCGTCAGGGAAGTTATCCTTCCTGTTCAGAATGCCCGTGAGGTTTCCTGTATCCAGGACATCCGTATTCTTCCGGTTTCTCATCTCCGACAGGTCATCGGTTGGTTTGAAGGAAAGGAAGAAATACACGCGCAGACCCAGGTTTCCTATGAGGATCTGAAAAATGAAGCTGTGCCGGCTGTGGATATGTCGCAGATCAAAGGACAGAAGGGTGCACGGCGTGCTATTGAAGTGGCGGCTGCCGGCGGACATAACATGCTGATGATCGGCGTTCCGGGCAGCGGAAAAACTATGCTGGCACGCTGTATTCCCGGTATTCTGCCGCCGATGAGTTTCGAGGAATCCCTGGAAACCACCCGTATTCATTCCATCTGCGGAAAGCTGTCTCCCGGCAGCGGACTGATGGTGACACGTCCGTTCTGCTCGCCGCATCATAATGCTTCCGTTGCCTCCCTGATCGGCGGCGGTCAGAACGCCAGACCGGGAGAGGTTTCCCTGGCACATAACGGCGTTCTGTTCCTGGATGAGCTGCCGGAATTCAGCAGGGGAGCGCTGGAAGCGCTGAGACAGCCTCTTGAAGACGGAATTGTATCAGTTGCCCGTGTCCGGAATCAGGCGCAGTATCAGTCATCCTTCATGCTGATCGCCGCTATGAATCCATGTCCCTGCGGCTATTATGGCAGCACACGCCGGCGGTGCAGATGCACGCCGCCGGAAATCAGAAAATATCTTGACCGCGTGTCGGGTCCGCTGCTGGACAGAATTGATCTGCAGATAGAAGTGGATTCTGTTCCGGTGAACGAGATTAATGATTCTGAACCTTCCGAGTCCAGTGCCGCAGTGGCCGCCCGGGTACGCAGAGCGCGCGAGATACAGTTGAAACGGTATGAGGGCACCGGGAAATACTGCAATGCCCAGCTGTCTAACGCTGAAGTGAAAAAGTTCTGCACCCCCGATCCGGAGGCGGCGAAACTGCTGAGTACGGCTGTGGATTCCCTGCATCTGAGCATGCGTGCCTATCAGCGCATCCTGAAAGTTGCCAGAACCATAGCAGATCTCGCTGAAGAAGAAACGATCTCCTCTGCACATATTGCGGAAGCGGTTCAGTACAGGGAACTTGATCAGAAATATTGGAGATGAATCCGGTGTTGCAAAGCGATTACGGATACGAATATGACGCATGGCTGGCTTCCGCATGTATGCCCGCGTCCACAGTCAGAAAACTGCTGGATTGCTACGAAACATCGGAAGCCTGTCACAGCGCTTTTCTACAGAACGATCCTGAACTGCAGCAGCTTATAACCCGGCGTTTTTATCAGCTGCTGTCTGTTTCCGGAACGAAGGAGAATCTGGACAGATACAAAAAAGCGATGGATCAGCACGGAATCCGAACCATATGCTTTCATGACATAGGTTTTCCTCCCGAACTGGACCAGACAGACGATCCTCCCGCGATCCTTTTTTATCAGGGAAATACTGACTGTATCGCTGAAAGATCCCTGTGCGTTGTCGGCAGCAGGGCGGCGTCCTACGCCGGACAGAAAGCAGCCAGAAATCTTTCCGCAGATCTGGGAGCAAACGGTGTTACCATAGTCAGCGGAATGGCCTGCGGCATCGATGCCTGCGCGCACAGTGGCTGCCTGGATGGCGGCGGCAAAACCATTGCCGTATTGGGCAGCGGGCTGGACCGTCCGTATCCCCGCGATAACCTTGCGCTTCGAAACAGGATCCTGGAAAAAGGCGGTCTGATTCTCAGCGAATACGCGCCGGGAGAGAGCGCACTCGGCTGGCATTTTCCGGTAAGAAACAGGATTATTGCAGGCTTAAGCCGTGCACTGATCCTGATGGAGGCAAAAATACGGAGCGGGAGTATGACTTCCGTGAATCACGCCCTCGCCCAGGGGAAGGATGTATTTGTCTATCCCGGGGATCCGGCGTCGGAATGTTTTGAGGGAAATCATCAGCTGCTGCGGGAAGGCGGGATCTATTTCACAAGCGCCCGTGATATCCTCGAAGATCTTCACTGGCTTGACAATCCTTCCGCAGTAAGGCAAAATAGCGATTGCGTGCAGGAATATAAGCCTTCCACGCCGGAAGAAGACAAGCTTATCAGGGCGCTGAAACCCGGTACCATGAGCTTTGAGCAGCTGATTGTGTGCACAGGATTGAATCCGTCATCACTCATGAGCACACTGACTGTACTGCAGATCCGGGGCATTATCGAAGCCCTGCCCGGCAAACAATATCAGTTGAAACACTAATCCACTCCGGAGGAGATTGATACAATGGCCACCAACAAACAGAAACTGATCATCGTCGAATCGCCTGCAAAAGCGAAAACCATCAGCAAATATCTTGGCAAAGGATATAAGGTTGAAGCTTCGCAGGGACATGTATGCGACCTGCCGAAGAGCCAGCTGGGCGTTGACATCGATCACGATTTTAACCTCAAATATATAACAATCCGCGGACGCGGGGATATTCTGAGCAGAATCCGCAAAGAGGCCAAGAATGCCTCCCAGGTTTACTTCGCAACAGACCCTGACCGCGAGGGAGAGGCGATCAGCTGGCATCTGTATCATGTACTGGGTGTGGATGAAAATTCACCCTGCAGGATTGAATTCAACGAAGTGACCAAAAAGGCAGTACAGGCTGCCATCAAGAAACCCCGGAAACTGGATATGGGACGTATTGACGCCCAGCAGGCACGCAGAGCCCTGGACCGTCTGGTAGGTTATAAGATCAGCCCGCTTCTCTGGGTCAAAGTGAAAAAAGGATTGTCTGCCGGCCGCGTACAGAGTGTTGCGACCCGCATGGTAGTGGAACGGGAACGGGAAATCGATAATTTCATCCCGGAAGAATACTGGGATATTTCAGCTGATTGTGCTGTCAAAGGCGAAAAGAAGCCGATCAGTTTCAGCGCCAAGTTTACCAGCCTGGACGGACAGAAAACCGCTGTCAGCAACAGGAATGAAGCAGATCAGATTAAAACATTGATTGAATCCGGTGATTTTACAGTCACCGATATTAAGCGCAAGGAAAAGAAAAGGCAGCCCGCTCCGCCGTTTACAACCTCCAGCCTGCAGCAGGAGGCCGGCAGAAAGCTGAGCTTTACCACAGCCAAAACCATGCAGGTTGTCCAGCAGCTCTATGAAGGAGTGGACCTGGAAGGCGAGGGAGCCCAGGGTCTTGTAACCTATATCCGTACCGACAGCGTCCGGATCAGCGACGAAGCCATGACAGCCCTGCGGAATTTTATTCCCGAAAAATACGGGAAGGAATATCTGCCCAAGGATAAAAACGAATTCAAGGGCCGCAAAAACGCGCAGGACGCGCATGAAGCCATCCGGCCTACCGATGTGACCCGTACTCCTGATTCCATCAAAAGCTCGCTGAGCAGGGAACAGTTCATGCTCTACCGGCTCATCTACAACCGTTTTGTTGCGAGCCAGATGGCTCCCGCAGTATATGAAACCCTTTCGGCTGAAATTACCGACAAGCGCGTCGGACTGCGCTTCTACGGCGAACACAAGGTATTTGCCGGATTTACAACGCTGTATGAAGAAGGAACAGACGAATCCGAAGACAATGTTGAAATGACACTGCCCGCCCTGAAGGAAGGACAGAAAATCAACATCAAACAGGTCAATACGGATCAGCACTTCACCCAGCCCCCGAGTCGTTTTACCGAAGCCAGCCTTGTCCGTACGCTGGAGGAAAACGGTATCGGACGTCCTTCCACCTATGCGCCGACCATTACAACCATCATCGCTCGCGGTTATGTTTCCAGAGAAAAGAAACGTCTTTTCCCGACAGAGCTCGGTATCATGGTAACCGAGATGATGGAAAAGTATTTTACCCGGATTGTTGATACTGAATTCACCGCTTTCATGGAAGAAAAACTGGACGAAGTGGAAGAAGGGAAGCTGGACTGGCGGCAGATCCTCCGGGAATTCTATCCGGATTTTGTTTCCACGCTTTCTGTGGCAGAAAAGGAAATCGAAAAAGTGGAAGTCAAGGACGATGTCAGCGATGTACCCTGCGATAAATGCGGAGCGATGATGGTATACAAAATGGGTAAATTCGGCCGCTTCCTCGCGTGCCCCAATTTCCCGGAATGCCGGAATACCATGCCCATCCTGACATATATTGACGCGCCCTGTCCTGTATGCGGAAAAAGGCTTCTGGAGAAAACCAGCCGCAAGAACAGGAAATTCTACGGCTGTGAAGGCTATCCCGAATGTGATTTCGTAAGCTGGGACAAACCCGCAGATGAAAAATGTCCCCAGTGCGGTACCTATATGATCGAAAAGAGAAACAACAAGGGTGAAATCCTGCATCTGTGCACAAACGAAAGCTGCCGATTTAAGAAAATCGTTGCGGTAAGTGAGGATGAGGATAATGAATGATCGTAACGCTACGGTCATCGGCGCGGGCCTTGCCGGCTGTGAAGCAGCCTGGCAGCTGGCGCAGCGCGGAATCCATGTCAGACTGATCGAAATGAAACCCCGGAAAATGTCTCCGGCCCATCATACAGATCAGTTTGCGGAGTTGGTATGCTCAAACAGCTTCCGGGGCGACCGCCTTTCCAACGCGGTTGGCCTGCTGAAGGAAGAAATGAGAATTCTTGGTTCCCTGATCATGAAATGCGCAGACGAAACCCGGGTACCTGCCGGCGGAGCGCTTGCCGTTGACAGGGATTCGTTTTCCGGTCTGGTTACAAGTTATATTTCCGGTCATTCCCTCATAGATATTGTCCATGAGGAAGCTGTTGCCATACCTGACGGTCCCGTGATCATTGCCACCGGCCCGCTGACCAGTGACGCCTTCGCTGAAGTGATCCGGAATCTGCCCGGTATGAGTACGCTCAATTTCTATGACGCGGCGGCTCCTATTGTAATAAAGGAATCCCTGGATGAATCCAGGCTATTCCGCCTGAGCCGGTATAACCGGGGCAATGATTACCTGAACGCGCCCATGACGGAAGAGGAATACGGAATATTCATCAATGAACTGATCCATGCAGAAACTGCAGAGGTGCACGGTTTTGAAGAGAGCCGTGTTTTTGAAGGCTGTATGCCGATCGAGAGCATGGCCAAACGCGGGTTTATGGTCCCCGCCTTCGGTCCGATGAAACCTGTAGGCCTTACAGATCCGCGGACCGGAAAAGAACCTTTTGCGGTTGTCCAGCTTCGCCAGGATAACGCTTCCGACACAATGTACAATCTTGTCGGTTTTCAGACCCGTCTGAAATTCGGAGAGCAGAAGCGCGTGTTCGGACTGATTCCCGGTCTGGAGCATGCGGAATTTGCGCGTTACGGCGTCATGCACCGCAACACATTCCTCAACAGCCCGGGTTTCCTGAATGCTTCCTTCGAGATGATCAGCCGGGAAAACTGCTTCTTCGCCGGCCAGATTACCGGTGTGGAGGGATATGTTGAAAGCGCGGGCAGCGGACTTGTGGCCGGAATGACCCTGGCAGCCAGACTGAATCATACAGAGGTGCCTGTTTTCCCGTCCTGTACCGCACTGGGCGCTATGGGAAAACACGTATCAACCCCCAATCCCAATTTCCAGCCGATGAACTGTTCTTTCGGTCTGATCGATCCGCTTCCGGTCGTACCCGGGGAAAAGCGTCCCCGGAAAAAACAGGACCGGTATGAAGCGGTAGCCCAGAGAGCTTTAGCCTGTGTCCGGGACATACAAAGCAAGACAGGAGGTATATCATAAATGTCCAGTCCTTTCAAGGGAACAACCATCTGCGCCGTCAAAAAGGGCAATCAGATCGCGATTGCCGGTGACGGACAGGTAACCATGGGAGAACATACAGTATTCAAAACAACAGCCCGTAAAGTCCGCCGTCTGTATAACGGAGAGGTCGTTGTCGGTTTTGCGGGAAGTGTGGCTGACGCTTTTACGCTGTGCGAAAAATTCGAGGAAAAGCTGCAGCAATGCAGCGGAAACCTGGAAAAAGCCGCTGTTGCGCTGGCCCAGAACTGGCGCGGCGACCAGATGATGCGTCAGCTTGAATCCATGATGATCGCAGCCGATAAGGATCATTTGCTGATTCTCAGCGGTACCGGAGAAGTGATTGATCCGGATGAAGGAATTGCCGCCATCGGATCAGGCGGAAATTATGCTCTCGCCGCCGCACGGGCTCTTGTTCAGAACACGGATCTGAGCGCGGCGGAAATTGCAGAGAAGTCCCTGCATATCGCCGCCAGTATCTGTGTATACACCAATGATCATATTATAGTTGAAACAGTCTAATGAGGCAGGTGAGAGAATATGAGTGAACAGCAACTGACTCCAAGACAGATTGTTCATGAACTGGACCGGTTTATTGTCGGTCAGGACGAAGCAAAAAAAGCCGTGGCCATTGCCCTTAGGAACCGTTACCGGCGCAGCAGGGTGGACAGTGAACTGAGAGATGAAATCATCCCGAAAAATATACTGATGATCGGCCCGACGGGTGTGGGTAAAACGGAAATTGCCCGTCGTCTTGCCAAACTCGTCAGTGCACCCTTTATCAAAGTGGAAGCCACAAAATTTACAGAAGTCGGATACGTCGGCCGTGATGTTGAAAGCATTATCCGTGATCTGACGGAAAACGCCGTACGTATGGTACGCAGGGAACACGAGGAAAGAGTGAAGCCCCGCGCCAGAGTGCTGGCAGAAGAGCGCCTGAGCGATCTGCTTGCCCACGGTCCGCGTAAAAACAATGCCTCCAATACGCTGGATTTCCTGCTTGGAAAGCAGAAGGAACAGCAGCAGAGCGGGGAGGAAGTAGCTGCCCTGGCCAGAAGAAAAGAAGATATCCGCCAGCAGCTGATGCGCGGCGAAATTGAAGATACCGAGCTGGAACTGGAAGTGGAAGAGGAAGCTCCGACGCTGGAAGTCGGCGGAAACAGCATCAGCCTGGGGGATATGATGGGCAACATGATGCCCAAGCGGACAAAAATACGCCATGTTAAAGTCAGTGAAGCCCGCAAAATCCTGACAGACCAGGAAGCGGCACGGCTGATTGATAATGACGCCGTACAGGAAGAAGCAATCCAGCGTACTGAACAGAACGGAATTGTCTTTATTGATGAAATTGATAAAATTGCCAGTGCTTCCGGAGCCCACGGCCCGGATGTCAGCCGGGAAGGCGTGCAGCGCGATATTCTTCCCATCGTTGAAGGCTGCACCGTCAGCACCAAATACGGTCCTGTGAAAACAGACTATATGCTTTTCATTGCTGCCGGCGCTTTCCATGTGAGTAAAATCACAGATCTGATTCCTGAACTGCAGGGCCGTTTTCCTGTCCATGTAAAGCTGAAAAGCCTGACAAAACAGGATTTTATGCAGATTATGACCGTACCGGAAAACGCGCTGACCCGGCAGTACCAGGCCCTGCTGGCTGTTGACCGCGTGATGATTACCTTTGAGGACAGCGCGATTTCCGCCATTGCTGAAGCTGCCTGCAATGCCAACGAGAACGCTGAAGATATCGGAGCCAGAAGGCTGCACGCCATCTTTGAGCAGCTTCTCGAGGATGTACTGTTCAATGCCGGTGACGAAAACATGCCTCCTTTCGATCTGAAAATTGACGAAGCTTATGTCAATGAACGGCTGAAAGGGGAGAATCGTCCCATGGATATCAGAAAGTTCATCCTGTAAGATGTTTTTCTTATGCCGCCTTGCTTTGCAGGCGGCTTTTTTCGTGTTATAATCCATAAAAACCGCCAGGGAGGGTCGTTGGATATGATTAACACCATCGGAATGATCGGAACAGGAAATATGGGTTCCGCAATTTTGCGCGGAATTGTGGACGCATCCTATGTCAAGGCTTCCCAGATTATCGCTTTTGACGCCAGTTCCCGCCGGATGAATGAGCTGGAAGAGGATATTCCCGGAATCCAGCTTGCCCGCGACTGCCTGGAAGTCGCTGAAAAAGCCGATCTGATCATTCTGGCTGTCAAACCGATTTATGTGAAGGATGTGATCGGGGAAATCCACTCCGCCCTGAACGGGAAGGCAGTCCTCAGCATTGCGGCAGGCTGGACCGTGAACATGCTTGAAAACGCTCTGTACGGTACATCCGCCACTTATCTGCGCGTAATGCCCAACACTCCCGCGCTGGTCGGGGAAGGAATGACCGCCCTGTGCGACAACACCACCTTCTCCAAGGAAGATTTCAACTATGCCAAAGGGATATTTGATTCTATCGGGAAAACAAAAGTACTTCCCGAACGGCTTTTTGACGGTGTTGTTGCGGTCAGCGGAAGCAGTCCCGCTTATGTGTACATGATGATTGAAGCCATGGCTGATGCCGCTGTCAAAGAGGGAATTCCGCGTGTTTATGCCTATGAAATGGCCGCACAGAGCGTTCTGGGCAGCGCGCTGATGGTACTGTCCTCCGGCACGCATCCCGCGGCGCTGAAAGACGCTGTGTGTTCACCGGGAGGAACGACGATCGAAGCGGTGGAGGAACTGGAACGGAAAGGATTCCGCGCTGCGATTATGGACGCTATGGATGCATGCGCTCGCAAGAGCCGTGAACTGTCAAAGGAATAAACAAGAGGATCAGTCCAGATGGAAGATAACAGGAAAAGGGTCAATATCTATACTGACGGTGCCTGCAGCGGCAATCCCGGACCGGGCGGATGGGCTGCCATACTTGAATTCGGTCCGCACCGTAAGGAACTGAGCGGATTCATGGCCGGAACCACGAATAACCGTATGGAACTGTTTGCAGCGATCAGCGGCTTGGGTGCACTGAAGGAGCCCTGCATTGTCAATCTGTATTCTGACAGCAATTATCTGGTTCAGGCGTTCAATGACCACTGGCTGGATAACTGGAAGAAAAACGGCTGGAAAAACAGCAGCGGCGCAAAAGTAGAAAACCAGGATTTATGGTTCATTCTGTCCGCACAGACAAAGAAACATCAGGTGACATTTATCAAGGTCAAAGGACATTCTGACCATCCTGAAAACAACCGGTGCGACGAGCTTGCCCGGGCTGCCATTGACGAGTACCGCAGAATCAATACAGAGAAGCCGGATGGTGAATAACCGTCCGGCCTGTCTTTTCAGTACAGAGGAATGATCAACATGAATGTTTATGACGGAAGGCCGGCTGTGGAAACAGGCAGGCTTGAAAGGGAAATACGTACTTATGATCTTCTGGACAAGCTTGGAATTTCATATCAGAGAACGGATCATGAACCCGCAGATCATATGGTGGCCTGCTACAGAATCGATTCCGTTCTGAACGTGGAAATCTGCAAGAATCTCTTTCTCTGCAACCGGCAGAAAACAGCTTTCTATCTTCTGATGATGCCCGGCAGAAAAGCGTTCAGGACAAAGGAACTCTCCGCACAGATCCATTCCTCCAGACTTTCCTTTGCGGAGCCTGAATACCTGCTGCGCTATCTGGATACTGAGCCAGGTGCTGTCAGCGTCATGGGACTGATGAACGACAGGGGAAACGACGTCTGTCTGCTGATCGATGAAGATGTTCTGAAGGATGAATTTATCGGATGTCATCCCTGTGTCAGCACTTCCAGCCTGAAACTGAAAACGAAAGATCTGACAGAACGTTTTCTGCCGGCAACGGGTCATCCGTTCCAGACCGTTCAGCTGAAAGGGAAGGAAGAATGATTTGCTTTTATTCTGAAAGAAACGAAACGGTATAAAAATATAAAAGGAAACAGAGTGATACAGAGGCGCATCATGGATTGACAGAAACCGGGCCGGGTGATAAGATAGACACAGATATATAATTATTCGCTAAACCACAGTTTTACGAATAGATTGGCCGAAATAAACAAGGATATTTCCGGAATTCTGATCAGGAGGGTTTTCTGATGGCTGAACAGCGTGTAAACCGTTACAGAGAAGAAATGGACGCCAAACGTATTCTCCAGATTCGAGATATCGCCCGTGAACTCCCTCAGTCCTGCGGAGACTTTCTCCGTTCGATTGCCATATCAACCAGCACGCTGACCAGGCTGGCCTATGCCATTGATCTGAACACATTTTTTACCTTTTTACACAATGAACGCATTCATTTCTCCGAGAAACCTCTCCGGCTGATGGATGACAGCGATCTTGAAAAACTGGACCGGACGGATATTGTCGCCTACACCGAATACCTCACCTACTATTTCAAGAATACGGATGATGCTTCGGTACCTAACAAAGTATATGTAAATCACGAGCTTTCCATCAAGCGTAAATTATGTTCCATCCGGTCTTTTTATGATTATCTGTTTAAAAATCAGCGCATTTCTTCCAATGTCACAGAGCTTGTTCCCCTCCCCAAGATCCATGAAAAGCCGATTATCCGTCTCTCAAAGGATGAAATGTCCCGGATGCTGGAACTGGCGCAGAGCGGTGACCAGCTGACGGAACATCAGCAGAAATTCCAGAAAATCACAGCCCGCAGGGATTTTGCCATTTTATCGCTGTTTTTAGGAACAGGCATCCGCGTCAGCGAATGCGTCGGGATCAATATCGGCGATGTGGATCTGGAAAACAACGCCTTTATTGTTACCCGGAAAGGCGGCAATCAGGTGGTTCTGTACTTCCCCCCTGAAGTGGCTGAAGCCCTGGCGGATTATATGCAGGAACGTTCTGGTATGGAAGCGGTGGAAGGTCATGAAGACGCTTTGTTTCTCAGTCTGCAGCGCAAAAGAATCACGCAGCGCGCTGTTCAGAATCTGGTAAAAAAATACGCATCCGTGGCTGCGCCGCTGAAAACAAGGATCAGTCCGCATAAACTCAGAAGTACTTATGCTACAAACCTGTACAATGAAACCGGCGATATTTATCTTGTTGCAGATGTGCTCGGTCATACCTCTGTTGACACCACAAGAAAGCATTACGCGGATATGACGGACGCGCGTCGCCGTATGGCCGCGGAACATGTACATCTTCCGGGTGATCCGGATTTTCGCAAGGAATAAAACTGATTATCTGATCAGATCAAGAATCCGGTTTGTCAGCTGCCGGACTTCACCGTTGGCATGTTCTTTCATGTTTTCAGCGTATAGCTGCAGCGCATGAACAGCCTGCAGCAATTCATCATAGGCTTTTTCCTTCTTTTCACCGGACTCCGTGCGGATTGCAGATCCGGACGGTTTCTTTTTGATGACCGGTTCCGTCAGCCTGATCCATTCCCCTTTGAGCAGATCAAATTCCGATCCGGAATAAGGTGCCGACGCCTGAATCCCGGGAATAGTATTCAGTGTTTCAGCAAATCCGGTACAGGAAAGATCATCGCCGTGATTTACAAATATATAGGAAGGTTTCTTCTCAAAAGCATTCACCCAGCTGAGCAGGCCGTCCCGGTCAGCATGTCCGGAAATACCCTGGAGTAAAGCAACCTGTGCTTTAACATCGATTTCTTCACCCAGTATCCTGACCGATCTGGCGCCGTCATAGATAATTCTGCCCAGGGTACCGTTTGCCTGATAACCGACAAATAATATAGTGTTTTTGCTGTCCCACAGATTATGCTTCAGATGGTGGCGGATCCGTCCTCCCTCACACATTCCTCCGGATGAAATAATCACTTTACAGGTTTTATCAGTATTCAGTGCCTTGGATTCATCAGAGGAAACTGTTGTATACAATCCGTCAAACCAGATTGGATTCTGTCCTTCCGCCATAATTTCCCTGGTTTGCGGATCGAGGCAAACCTGATTGCACTGCAGGAAAACAGCCGTGGCTTCATTGGCCAGAGGACTGTCCACATAGACAGGAAAGTTTTCATATTCCGGCAGTAAATGCTTTTGCTTGATTTCACGGAAGAAATAGAGAAGCTCCTGTGTGCGGCCTACCGCGAAAGACGGTATGATCACGCTGCCTCCCCTGCTGAAGGTTTGCCTCAGGATCTCTGTCAGAGCTGGTACAGGCGGATTGACAGAATCATGCAGGCGGGTTCCGTACGTTGATTCAATCAGTAGATAGTCAGCTTCCCTGACCGCCTGGGGATCATTGATAATCGGCTGATTCAGGTTCCCCACATCACCGGAGCAAACCAGCTTCCGCGTCTGCCCCTGATCCTCCAGATACAATTCGATAAAGGATGAACCCAGCAGATGTCCTGCGTCTGTAAACCTGACGGAAAGGCCCTCATCCACCATATATATTTCACCGTAATCACAGGGTTTGAACAAATCCATGGTTTGCGCGGCGTCTTCCGCAGTATAAAGCGGTTCAACCACTTCACCGCTGTGACGGAGGTTCTTCTTGGTTTCGTAGGCAGCGTCTGTCTCCTGTATATGAGCGCTGTCAGCAAGCATGATGGAACACAGGTTTTCTGTTTCAGCTGTGGCGTAAACTGTGCCTCTGAATCCGTTTTTATAGAGCAAAGGAAGCATACCGGAATGATCAATATGGGCATGCGTCAGAAAAACATATTCGATTTTGGACGCCGCCACAGGCAGTTCCGCCATTACAAAATCATTTTCACCCTGTTCCATTCCGTAGTCCACAAGGAAAAAACGATCATCCAGCCATTCCACCAGCGTACAGCTTCCTGTTACCTGATGAGCCGCACCGATAAATGTGATTTTCATTGCTGTTAAAGCCTTTCTATACTATTTGCAAAAAGATAAGACCACCGATATAATAAATGAGCTTATTCATGATCTCATGAAAAGTCTTTTCCCGTATCCTTTTCCTGATCAAGAATAATGCCGTCAATATTGATTCCGCGATATTCCGCATCTCCGTTGACGCATTTCATGCAGTTGTCACAGATCTTGTCCGGATCGAGATCACAGCGGTCACATTCACCGCAGCCAATACATTCCCTGTCATACAGAACACACTGCTTGTGTACAGCCATCGTCCGGAGCACCTCCCGTTTTTTGTATTATACATTGTGCCTGAAAGGAAGGTCAAGTTTATCCATGATTGAAATGCGCACCTTCTCTGAAGAGGAATACCATCAGTTCTTCAAGGGTTATGTGTCTGATCCGCTGATGGATCCTTCGCCTTTTCATTATAACCGGGAACAGGTATCCAGGTCCTATCTGTATAATCACGGCGGTTTCCGATCCGATTATGTTCATATGGGTATATTCTCTGACAATATACCGGTCGGCTCGTTTCAGCTGAAAAGAATGGATCCTGAAAAACGCAGCTGTGAATTCGGCATTATCCTTCAGAATGACAAATGCAAGAATCAGGGAATCGGTACGGAAGCAATACGGCAAGGAATGAAACTCGCAAGGGATCAGTACGGCATGAAATACCTTATCGGCGATACCATGGGCCGCAACAAAAGAATGATTCATGTATTTGAAAAACTGGGATTCACTTTGATGGAAAGGATTCCTGCATCCTTTGAGCTGGCGGACGGAACAAAGGAAGACAGGCTTGTATACCACATTAATCTGTCGGAGGTTGAATAATCATGACACCTGCAATCCAACTGAAACCCGGAAAAGAAAAAAGGGTTTATACACTTCATCCCTGGATTTTCAGAAGCGATATTGACAAGGAACTGAACGGATGCCTTCCCGGGGATATTGTAAGCATCTACAGTTCCAGAGGAAAGTTCCTGGCAAAAGGATATTATAATCCCAACAGTCAGATTGCCCTGAGAATTATGACCTATCAGGAGGAAGAGCCGGTAGACCGGGATTTGATTTTCCGCAGAATCCATGAGGCGGTTGAGTACCGTAGAACCTTTGCGGACCTGAGAAGCTGCCGTCTTGTCTTTGCGGAAAGCGACAGGCTTCCCGCGCTGATTGTGGATGCTTTTGATGATGTTCTGGTTCTCCAGTGTCTGGCACTGGGCATGGAATGTTTTAAGAAAGATATTGTGGATGCCCTGGTCAGTGAAATGCATCCGAGGGGGATCTGGGAACGGAACGATGTACCTGTCCGTCGTCTGGAAGGGCTGGAAATGTGCACCGGGCTGCTCTACGGAGAGGTGCCTGACCGAGTGCAGATGACTGAAAACGGCGTCAGCTTCTGGGTTGACGTAAAGGAAGGACAGAAAACAGGATTCTTCCTGGATCAGAAGGAGAACCGTGCGGCGATCGCTCCCTTTGTGAATGGGCAGAAAGTGCTGGATTGTTTTACTCACACAGGATCCTTTGCGCTGCATGCGGGACATTACGGCGCGGCAGATGTAACAGGCGTGGACATCAGCGAGTACGCCTGCGAATGTGCGACCGAAAACGCAGTACTGAATCATCTGGAGGACAGGGTTCATTTTGTGGCCGCCAATGCGTTTGATCTTCTTTCTGAACAGAGCCGGAAGGGCGAACATTATGATGTGATTATTCTGGATCCCCCGGCCTTTACAAAGTCCCGAAACGCTGTGGACAGCGCTTTGAGAGGATATAAGGAAATCAACCTCCGGGCCATGAAAATGGTCCGTAACGGAGGATATCTGATTACATGTTCCTGCAGTCAGCATGTTCTGCCTGAAATGTTCAGATCCATGGTACTTGACGCTGCAAAAGACGCCCGGGTTTTGCTCAGGCAGGTTGAATTCCGCACACAGGGAAAAGACCATCCGATTCTTCCCTATGCCCGGGAAACCGAATACCTGAAATGCGGTATCTATCAGATTTTCAGATGAAATATCATGCCGTTATATACAGGATGATCAGATGTCATACCCCAGGTTCCTCAGATCGCCGGCATTGTTCCGCCAGTCCGGACGAATCTTGACCCACAGTTTTAAATTGATATGGGTATCCATCAGTTTTTCAATATCAAGGCGTGCTTCAGTACCGATGGTCTGAAGCATGCTTCCGTTTTTACCGATAATAATACCCTTATGTGCTGAACGCTCACAGTAGATGGTGGCATTGATCTCCGTGAGTTTGTCGCTCAGCGCTTCTATTTTCATGATTTCAACACCGATTCCGTGCGGAACCTCATCCCGAAGGTTGCGAAGCGCCTTTTCCCGGATAATCTCCGCGCAGAGAATGCGTTCCGGCTGGTCAGTGATCATATCATCGGGGAAATACTGCGGACCCTCGGGCAGATGATTCTGCAGGCTCCTGATCAGATCATCGATACCGTCCCCGTTTTTGGCGCTGACCGGAATAATCTCGTCGAATCCGGCTTCGGCAGTTTTGGCTGTCGCGGCCAGAATCTGTTCAGGATTGGCCAGATCGATTTTATTCAGAGCAAGAACCACCGGAACCTTTTTCTCTTTCATGCCTTCCGCGATATGAAGATCATTCTCCGTAATATGCGTCACATCAAAGATTACCAGCACAGCGTCCATGCCGTCCATGGCATCACGGACAGAATGCATCATATATTCCCCGAGCTTCGTTCTGGGATCATGTATACCGGGTGTATCCAGGAAGACGATCTGATGATCATCGCCGGAAAGCACTCCCATAATCCGGCTCCGCGTAGTCTGCGGCTTGCTGGATACGATCGCAATCTTTTCCCCGATCATTTTATTCATGAGAGAGGATTTACCCACATTAGGCCGTCCGATAATGGTAACAAACCCGGAATGATATTTCTTTTCTTTCTGATTCATAATATACCTCTGTCCATTTACATGCTATGCGGTCCGAATCCTTCCGGAAGAAGTTCGGCAAGTGTTTTTTCCTCCACGTGATCATCCCAGGTCACCAGGACGCGCAGTTCAGGAGCAAATTCATTCAGAACCTGCCTGCAGGCACCGCAGGGCCATGCTTTTGTTCTGGCTGCTATCGCAATGACGTCAAAGGAACGTGCTCCTTCACTGACTGCTTTGAAAACAGCTGTCCGTTCAGCGCAGTTTGTCAGCCCGAAAGATGCGTTTTCCACATTGCATCCCGTGAATATGCGTCCGTCTCTGCTGTGCAGCGCCGCTCCGACAGGATACGAAGAATAAGGCGAATAACTCTGAAGCATGGCTTCCCGCGCCATAGACAGCAGTTCCTGATCATCTGCAGCTTCTGTGCTTTCCCGGGTAACGGAAGCCGCGGACAGTATCTTTTCCTCCATTCTCCTCATCCTTTCCTTGTCACTGTCTTCAATATGATCATATCCCATCAGATGACAGATCCCATGAACAAGAAGATAGACGCCTTCCCTTGTTTCTGTATGGCCGTATTCCCTCGCCTGGGCTTTCATATGGGGAACGGAGATAAACAGATCTCCGAGAAAAGCGGCGTCGTACTGATCATCGTATTCCTGCTTCAGCAGGATTTCACAGCTCCCTGCTGTCAGTTTTTCCGGATAGTTTACAGAGGGAAATGACAGAACATCCGTCGATCGGTCTATTCCTCTGTACCGGCTGTTGATTTCAGCGATGGTATCATCATCGCAAAGGCAGACTGTCACGGCGCACGGAATTCTGACCTGTTCGCATTGCAGGCAAAGATCTGCAGCAGCCTGCATACGTTCCCGCAGCGTTGCATCAACCTCATATCGGATATCCCAATCAATCAGCACTTTCCGTTGCCTCATTTCTCTGTTGTTCAGCGTTTCCGGCTGATTCATCCTGCCTGCTTTCACCGGGATCCGTTCTGTCCATTCCGGATGGTGCAGGTTGTTCTTTCTCCTGTTCGCTTTCATTTTCCGGCTTAACGGGTTCACCGGTTTTTACGCCGGACTGTACTGCATATTTTTCAACTTTCGGATATTCAATTCTCTCATGATAGACACCCTTGAGAATGCTGGAAAAAGCATTGCAGATCTGATCGATATCTCCCAGAGACAAAGGACATTCGCTCAACTGGCCGTCTTCCAGTTTCCCGCGGATCAGCCGTTCAATATACTGGTCGATGGCCTTGGGCGTTGGATCTTTCATGGATCGGACAGCAGCTTCAATACTGTCTGCCATCATAACGATGGAAGCTTCCCTGGTACGCGGTTTGGGTCCTGAATACCTGAAATCATTAATGTCCACATGTTTCCCGTCGGACATCTGCAGCGCTTTGTGATAGAAGAACATAACAGGCGTCACCCCGTGATGCTGCAGAATAATATCCTGGATTTCCGGGGGCAGGTGTTCCTTCTGTGCCATAAGCGCGCCGTCTTTTGTATGGGATGTCAATATGGCAGCAGAGACATATGGATCAGTTTTCTCATGTGGATTGCTGCCGTGCTGATTCTCACTGAAATAGCCCGGCCGTTTCAGTTTTCCGATGTCATGATAATAGGCGCCTGCACGCGCAAGATAGGCGTTTGCACCGATCTGATCTGCGGCTGCTTCCGCCAGATTGGCGACAATAATGGAATGATGGTAGGTTCCGGGTGCTTCCAGCATCAGCCGCTTCATGAGAGGCTGATTCGGATTTGTGATCTCCAGAAGTCTGCTGGGTGTGGCAAGATGGAAAATTCCTTCAAAAGCCGGCTGCAGCGCAACCGCAAGCGCGCCGCTCAAAAGACTTCCGGTCAGCGCCCATACGCCGGTCTGGATCATATTGAGCGTCTCTGCGGATGTCAGCAGTTTGACTCCGACAATCATAATAAAGCAGAAGAACGCTGCAATGAGACCGGATACCAAAACCCGCACACGCTGCGGACGTCCCTTGAGGAACCATACGGCGGCAATACCGCTGGAAAGCGTATTGGCCATAATCAGCACTACGTCGTAGAATGTGGTATTGCCGTTGCAGGAAATAATCCCGGTAAAAAGCAGAGACAGCGGAACGGTCAGGACAAGACCGGCACGGTATCCGATCAGCACTGTTCCCAGAATGGATCCGAGCGCGATCGGAATAACATAAAGACTCGGAAGCAAAGTGGCAATGGATGCAAATCCGTAGCAAAGAATCAGAATAATCAGGATAACCGCCAGTTTACGGATATCAGTCAATACATCCTTCAGCAGCAGATGAAGCATCATCAGCAGGCAAATCATCGCCAGGATCGTGGTGATGGTCGCCCCTCCGTAAACGGAATAATCATAGTGATTATCATTCAGGAAACCGAGGCTGCGAAGCATTTCAATCTGGTTGAGGGTAATCCGGTCCCCTTCCCGGATGATGTTCTGTCCCTGAGGAATGATCACAGGTTCTACTGCATCCCTGGCTTTCTGCCTGTTGGCTTCATAGGCGTCCTGAATAATCAGTCCGTTCGGTTTGATGCAGGTACGCAGGACTGTGGGAATAATATTCTGAATATAGGAAATATCAACCGAAGTATATCCCACATTCTGCATTATACTCATGATACCCTGGGCAACCTGTCCCTCCCGGATGCCCGAATTCATGGTGTTTTCCACAACTTTTGTCACAGTGGAAACCATTTTTTCGAATTCTTCGGTATCACTGCGCAAAACGGTTGCCAGCTGTGTACGGTTCAGGGTAATAATGTCCAGCAAAGACTGGGCATGCTCAATTTCTTCCTCGGAGAAAGGACGGTTGGAAACAACCGTGCCATCCTTTTCCGTCCGCAGGCCCAGGCCGTACTGCTGAATCTGCCGGAGTTCCTGAAACGCTTCACCAATCAGATTAAGAACTTCTTCCTTGATCCCCTGCGGATACGTAAAGCTTGGTTCCACAAGATCTGCTGCTGCATTCCGTTTATCTTCGGTTGAAACAACATCTTCAACATCTTTTGTTGCATTGATTGTGACATGGGAAATCGTCCCCACGCGCAGATCATACTTTCTGGGAGTGCAGACACAGAAAAACAGTCCGAGAATAATAATGAATGTGCCGAAAATCATCAGGGCGCATACACTGGCCGGTGAATGCAGCCATTGATGAAAGGAATTCCGGAAGCTTTTTCTGTCTGAACCTTTTTTATTCTGATGATCCGTCATTTTTCGTCCTTTCCGGATACGGCATCCGAAACATGAGATGCTTTCTCGTATGCTTCAACGATTTGCTGAACAAGTTCATGCCGGACGATATCCTTGCCTGTCAGTTCAACAATGCCGATATCGGGTATATGTTTTAACAGCTGGACCGCTTCAGCCAGTCCTGATTTTTTTCCTGCCGGAAGATCTGTCTGGGTAATATCCCCGGTCACCACAACCCGTGAATGAAATCCCATACGTGTCAGGAACATTTTCATTTGCTCCGAGGTGGTATTCTGTGCTTCATCCAGTATGATAAACGCGTCAGAAAGCGTACGCCCGCGCATATAGGCCAGCGGAGCTACTTCAACAATGCCCCTTTCAATAAGCTTTGTATAGGAATCCGCTCCCATAAAGTCATACATGGCATCATAAAGCGGCCTCAGGTAGGGATCCACTTTCTGCGTCAGGTCGCCCGGTAGGAAACCCAGTTTCTCACCGGCTTCAACCGCAGGACGGGTCAGTATAATCCTTTCAACTTCCTTATTCTTCAAAGCCATAACCGCAAGAGCCATAGCCAGATATGTTTTTCCCGTACCTGCCGGTCCTACGGCAAAGGTAAGCATATGATTCCGGATGGCATCAACATAAAGCTTCTGTCCAAGAGTCTTGCAGGTAATCTCTTTTCCGCGGTGTGTAACGGCAATAACACGTTTGAGATTATCTTCAATCTGGCTGATTTTTCCTTCGCGTACCATAGCAATGGTATATCGAATGCGGATCCTGTCAACGTTTTCATTCCGGTGAATCATTTCCAGGAGCAGCATAATAACCTGTTTTGCCAGTTCCTTGTCTTTCTCTTCTCCTGTAATCACCAGGTGATTGTGGCGCAGAGCAACGCTTACATTGCATTCCTGCTCAATCAGCGCAATATTGCGGTCGTTCAGTCCGAAAAGGGAAACATATGCGTCCATCGATTCTGCTGTAAGCTCGAATTCTGTTTCTTCCGGCAAATCTTTTACTTCCCTTCATGAATAGATTTATTCTACTGATAATCATACTAAAATTACAGGGTTTGTCAAACGAAACACTTCATTATATTGAATGCTTGATTGAATATTTCGAATACAGAAAAAAGACATTGTTTTTCCGGGTCATTCCGCCTTTTCATTTATTGACAGTCTAACAGAATTATGATAGTATCCATGATAATTTCATAGTTGTTAAAGACGATGATGGATGATAATCCCTGTTTCAGACGCTACAGAGAGCCGTTGGATGCTGCGAAACGGTGCCGAGTACAGGGAAACTGCTTCCGGAGTTGGTTTCCTGAACGCCTCGTCAGTAAGGAAATCCGGACGCCCCGTAACAGGCTGAGAACTTGATTGAGTTCAAAAAAGTGACTCCCTTAATGGAGTAAACTGGGTGGTACCGCGGAAATTGCTTTTCGTCCCTGAAGCCAAATGCTTCAGGGTTTTATTTTTCAAGGAGGTTTCCTACATGAACAGACCTGAACTTGTAAATGTATGCGATTGTACACTGCCGGAGGCTGAAAATCATTTTCAGCTCAGTTTCAAGGAAAAAATCGAACTGTGCCGGCTTATTGACAAGCTGGGCGTTTCTTCCATCGATCTGAGCCCGATCCGCCAGAAAAAGATCGACCGGCTTTTGGTTAAATCCATATGTTCTGCGGTTAAAAATGCTTCTGTCGCTGTCCCTGTCAGTATCACAGACGATGAATCTGTCAGGATTACCTGGGAAGCCCTGAAAGAAGCTGTAAATCCCCGTCTTCAGGTTGTTGTGCCCGTAAGTTCTGTACAGATGGAATACCTCCTCCATATGAAAACTGAAGCCATGATTCGCACGGTCACAAAAGCGGTCACCGCCTGCCGTGAACTGACTGCGAATGTGGAATTTATTGCACAGGATGCCACAAGAAGCGATCCGGCTTTCCTGGTAAAAGTACTGTCTGCAGCAATTGAAGCCGGCGCAGGTGCTGTAACGCTTTGTGATACAGCAGGTACGATGATGCCGGATGAAATTGCAGCCTGGCTTGAAAACCTGAAAAAGGATCTTCCGGCTCTTGAAAATGTCACCATGGGCTTTTTCTGCTCGGGAGAACTGAATATGGCAGACGCAAATGCTGTATCCGCTATCCGCTCCGGAGTCCGTGAAATCAAGGCAACAACCTGCAGCGGAACAGCCATTTCACTGCCTAATATTGTACGCCTGCTGAATATCAAAGGTGGTTCATTGGGTGTCTGTACAAAAGTCGGGGTGGAACAGATCCGCCGCATCACAGGCCAGGTCGGTATGATCTGTCAGTCTTCCGGAAAGAAACATGACATTATCTCCGGTTTTGAAGAAGAAAACAAGGATTCCGATTATGTTTTGAGCATCCATGATTCCATTGAAGCTGTTATGCATGCAGCGGAAAAGCTCGGGTATGATCTGAATGCAGATGATCAGCAGAAAGTTTGGAAATGTTTCTGCCAGACTGCCGAGAAAAAAGATCATATTACCCTCAGGGAACTTGAAGCAATCATCGCGGCGGAAGCCATGCAGGTTCCTCCGGCCTATCACGATGTGCTGTATACCATCAGCACCGGGAACCAGATTGGTGCAATGGCCCATATGAAGCTGAAGTTCCATGACCAGGAAATAGCCGGTACTGCTTCCGGCGACGGCGCCATTGACGCAGCCTTTAATTCCATTGAGCAGGCTACCGGCCGGCATTTCGAACTGGACGATTTTCAGATTCAGTCTGTCACCCGGGGCCGTGAAGCAATGGGCGAAACCATTGTCAGGCTGCGTTGGGAAGGAAAACTGTATTCCGGCCGGGGCATTTCCACCGATATAGTCGGAGCAGGCATTATGGCCTATATCAATGCTGTAAACAAGATTGTCTACGAGGAGGAAGAAGCATGAATCTCTCCTTTTCCACACGCGGATGGAACAACCTCAGCTGGGATGAACAGGTACGCGACGCGGTAGATATGGGATTTCAGGGTATTGAGCCTTATAATATTCAGGAATTTCCTGCTCTTTCAGGACGCGGCGGGGCTTTCCACGCCTACAGTCTGAACGAAACCCTGAGGGATTTGAAGAAAAACAGGCTGATTCTCCCCTGCTTCGATACTTCCGTCGACCTTTCCATTTCCCTTGCAGATGAAGAAAAAGTCAGATATCTGATCCAGACAGCTTCTTCCATGAAAGTGCGTTATGTAGCCTTCTGCGCGCTTCACGATTCAGAGGATCAGATCAGATCCAATCTGGACAGCATCCTTTCCTGGGCCCGTGAGGAAGAGGTCTGTATTCTGATCAAAACGGTCGGAATTTATGCTGATACCGGCAGACTTCGTGCATTGATGGACAGTTATGCCTGTGATGAACTCGCCGCATTATGGGATATGCATCATCCCTACCGCGATTTCGGAGAGATACCGGATACAACCATCAGGAACCTGGGCGGCTATGTGAAGCATGTTCATCTGCGCGATTCAGACGATGATCGATCATATAATCTCATCGGCGAAGGTACGCTTCCGATCCGTGACATGATGAACGCTCTCTCGTCCATCGATTATGACGGCTTTATTTCCCTTGAATGGAAGACGGAATGGATTGAGGATATTCCTGACCGGGAGATTATCTTCCCGCATTTCCTGAACTATATGAACCGGTTTGAGAATCCGCGCGGAAAGAAGAAGAGCCTGTATTTCAATGAGGACGGCACGGGTAAATACATCTGGAAGAAAGATGAGCTTATCGATCTCACCTTCGGTCGTGTGCTGGATCAGCTTGTGGAGGAATTCCCGGATCAGTATGCTTTCAAGTATACAACGCTGGATTACACCCGTACCTATTCTGAATTCAGGGACGATGTGGACCGTTTTGCCCGCGCGCTGATTTCCATGGGAGTACGGGCCGGTTCAAAGGTGGCTATCTGGGCCACCAATGTACCGGCATGGTATATCACCTTCTGGGCGGCAACCAGAATCGGTGCGGTTCTGGTCACCGTCAATACGGCATACAAGATACACGAAGCCGAATATCTTCTCCGGCAGAGTGATACTCATACGCTTGTTATGATTGAAAGCGCGCTGGACAGCAATTACAGGGCTATTATCAATGAGCTCTGTCCCGAAATCAGTGAAACCAAAGCCGGATCTCCGCTGCACTGTAAAAAGCTTCCCTTCCTCAGAAATGTAATTACCGTCGGTTATGTCCAGCAGGGGTGTCTGACTTTTGAGGAAGCTATGAAGCGCGCTGATTCCGTACCCGTTGAAACGCTCGAATCCATGATCCAGCGTGTCAAGCCGGATGATGTATGCAACATGCAGTATACCTCCGGAACAACCGGTTTCCCTAAAGGGGTCATGCTGACACACTATAACGTTGTCAACGACGGGAAATGTATCGGTGACCGTATGGGACTGTCCACCGCAGACCGTATGATGATACAGGTTCCGATGTTCCATTGCTTCGGCATGGTGCTGGCCATGACAGCTTCCATGACGCACGGTACAACGCTGTGTCCGCTTCCCTATTTCTCCGCAAAGAATTCACTCGCCTGTATCAATCAGGAAAGAATCACCTGTTTCCACGGTGTTCCGACCATGTTCATCGCCATGTTCAATCATGAAGATTACCGTAAAACTGATTTCTCGTATATGAGAACGGGTATTATGGCCGGATCCGGATGTCCGCCCGAACTGATGAAACGGGCCGCCCAGCCGGATGAAATGAATATGCGCGGCATCGTCAGTGTTTACGGCCAGACGGAATCTTCACCCGGCAGCACAATGTCTGCCTGGACTGATTCTCTGGAATTGCGGACCGAAACCGTAGGCTATTCTTTCCCGCACGTACAGACCAAAGTGATCGATCCTGAAACAGGAAAGGAACTGCCGGACGGACAGGACGGCGAATTCTGCTCCAGAGGATATCACATCATGAAGGGATATTATAAAATGCCCGATGCCACCAATCAGGCGATAGACAGTGACGGTTGGCTGCATTCCGGTGACCTTGCACGGCGGAATCCGGACGGAACTTATCTGATTACCGGACGACTGAAGGATATGATCATCCGCGGCGGTGAAAATATCTATCCGAAGGAAATTGAAGAATTTATCTATACTCATCCCGCTGTTGCGGATGTACAGGTAATCGGTGTCCCGGACGCCAAATACGGTGAAGCTGTAATGGCCTGTATCATTCTGAAAAAAGGCGAACAACTGACTAAGGAAGAGATGACGGAATACATCAAATCCCATATGGCCAGACATAAGGTTCCGCAGTACATTGAATTTGTGGATTCCTTCCCCATGAATGCCGCAGGCAAAGTACTGAAATACAAAATGCGTGAAGAAGCTGCAGAAAGACTGGGCCTGGTAGGAGCTGCCGGTATTGATACTGCCGGCGGTGTAAAACAGTAAAAAAGAGGGCTGACGTTGTATCGTCAGCTCTCTTTCATTCATGAATTGGCCAGCAGGTGTCGCATGCCGGAAGGATCAGTCAGCACTTTCGCACATCCGAGAACAACGCAGTCGCGTGCTTCAGGCGCTACCTGACAGGGAATATTCAGCGCTTCTGAAATGGCTTCCGCCAGACCGTAAATCAGCGCGCCTCCTCCGGTCAGGGTAACACCGCTGTCGAATATATCGGAAGCCAGCTGAGGCGGCGTCCGTTCAATGACAACCTGCACCGCTTCAATCAGTTCATTGACCTGGTCCAGCATAGCTTCGTAGATTTCATCAGACTCAATGCTCATGGTTTTAGGCAGTCCTGAAATCAGATTGCGGCCAGTAATATCCATGACAACCGGCGGATCCCTTCGGACCGCTCCGCCCAGAGTGATTTTGATCTGCTCGGCTGTTCTTTCGCCGATCAGCATATTATACTTTTTCCTGAGATAGCGGATAATGGCATCGTCGAAATGATCTCCGCCGATATGGACAGAACTGATCACAGATACGGAACTGTTATACAAAACAGCAAGGTCTGTGCATCCGGCGCTTATATCCACCACAAGACAGCCGTATGATCCCAGAAAATTCAGCTGTGCTCCCAGTGCGGCAGCAATATTCTTGTCCATCAGCTGCGTCCTGCGGATGCCTGCCTCAAACATGGAGCTGATCAGCGCCTTCTTTTCCATATCCTTTACGCCGGAAGGCACAGCCATCACAGCACGGGGTCTTGCAATGATATGTTTCCCGATCACGGATGTAACAAAGAAACGGAGAATGGCGCTGGTAAGTTCAAAATCAAGCATTTCGCCCTGTGCAAGCGGACGGATAATATTCACATTGGCAGGTGTTCTGCCGATCATTCTGTATGCTTCCATACCAAACGCGATAATGTTGTTGGTTTCTCTGTCAACTGCAACAACACAGGGTTCTCGGAATACAATTCCCTTACCCTTCATATAGATAATGACATTGGATGTCCCCAAATCAATCGCGATATCATTCGTCTGAGCCATGACAAACCCTTCCATCATCTCCGAAATATTCTCAAAAATCATATCATTTTCAGAATAAAAAAACAACCTTGCGTTGTTCACAGGCTTTGCGTTCCTTGACAACAGGAAATGAAAAAAGCATAATATAAGTTGGTATATTTTATGGATGAGGTGTGTGGTATTGTCCGTCAGAATAGATGCTGTCACAGCCGGTTCACCTGCGGATAAGGCAGGGATCCTGCCTGACGATCGGATTGTCTCCATCAACGATATTCCTGTTCAGGATGAGATAGACTACCAGTCTTTGTCTTCTGCCAGGCTGCTGAAAGTCATAACGGAACGCAATCATACATCGTATGAATATACAATCCGTAAGGCAGAGTGGACACCGCTGGGTCTCAGCCTGGATGAAACTGAATCCATGAAACCCCGTCACTGCCGCAACCGCTGTCTTTTCTGCTTTGTGGATCAGCTTCCACAGGGAATGAGAGAAACGCTTTACGTCAAGGATGACGACTGGCGGCTCAGCCTGATGATGGGAAACTATGTTACCCTGACGAATGTTTCTGAAGAGGAGTTTAACCGGATTCTGGAAAGGAAGGCTTCTCCTCTTTATATTTCTGTTCACGCAACAGATCCTGAACTCCGTTGCGTCATGCTGAGAAACAGGAATGCGGGAAACCTGATGGACAGGCTGAGGCTTCTTAAGGAAAACGATCTTCAGTTTCATTGTCAGGTTGTGCTCTGTCCCGGTGTCAATGACGGTGAAATTCTTCGCCGTACAATCACTGATTTAGCGTCCCTCTACCCGGCCGCACAGTCCATGGCGATTGTTCCGGTAGGTTTGACAAAGCACAGGCAGGGTCTGGCTGATCTGAAAGGATTTGATAAAGAGTCTGCACGCAATCTGATTGAATTTGTTAAATCCTATCAGCAGCAGTATCTTCAGGAATTCGGTACACGTTTTGTTTATCCTTCGGATGAATTTTACTGTATCTGCAATGAACCGATCCCGGAGAGTTCTGAGTATGAAGATTATCCGCAGATTGAAAACGGCGTAGGAATGCTGAGGCTGCTTGAACAGGAATGTCAGGAAGCCTTTGAATTTCTTTTCTCCGAAGGGTTCCCGGATACTGTTCCCGGAAGGAAAATACTGATTCCGACCGGTGTATCCGCCCGTCCGTTTATTGAAAAGCTGGCACAGCGTTATGCGCCGGAAGGAACCGACGTCCAGGTTGTGGCGGTCATTAACAGATTTTTCGGGGAATCCATAACGGTAACGGGGCTGATTGTCGGCAGAGACCTGATTGATGAACTGAAAGGTATTCCCTGTTCTGAACTGATGCTTTGCGATACAATGCTTCGTGCGCAAACAGAATGCTTCCTGGATGAAACAACCCTTGATGATGTCCGGAAAGCACTTGGGAAACCGATAAGAGTTGTACAGAATAACGGTGAGTCTTTTATCCGCGCTTTGTGGGGAATGGAGGAAGAAAATGGCTAAACCGCTCGTTGCTATTGTCGGCAGACCGAACGTCGGCAAATCCACCTTCTTTAATAAAATGGCCGGAAAACGAATCAGCATAGTGGACGATATGCCCGGTGTTACAAGAGACAGAATCACCGCGGATGCTGAATGGCTTGGTCACGCATTTACGCTGATTGATACCGGCGGTATCGATCCGCGCAGCGATGATGTTCTTCTCAGTCAGATGAGGGAACAGGCTGAAATTGCTATGGAACTGGCGGATGTTGTCTGTTTTTTCACAGATGCCAGAGACGGTCTGACGGAAGATGATAAGGATGTTGCCAACATACTCCGTAAAACTGAAAAACCTGTTCTGCTGGTTGTAAACAAAGTAGACTATCTGGACCTGAATGAAAACCTTTATGAGTTCTATGAACTCGGTCTCGGTGATCCGATTGGAATCAGCAGCGTCAATATGCTCGGCTTCGGAGATCTTCTGGATCGGCTGATTGAACTGTTCCCCGATAATAAACAGGGCGATACCGAGGAGATTCCGCCGATTCAGCTTGCTATCGTCGGACGCCCCAATGTAGGGAAAAGCTCCCTGACAAACCGTCTGCTCGGTGAGAAAAGAACCATGGTATCTGATATCGCCGGAACAACACGGGACGCCATCGATTCTGAATATACGGATTCGGACGGAACTGTTTACAACATTATAGACACGGCAGGTATCAGGCGGAAACGTTCTGTTGAGGATGAAACACTGGAACGTTACAGCGTACTGCGCTCCATTGCCGCTATCCGCCGCAGTGATGTTGTACTGCTCCTGATAGACGCCAATGATGGCGTCACCGAGCAAGACACGAAAATAGCCGGACTCATTCACGATGAGGGCAAAGCAGTCATTGTCGTAATCAACAAATGGGACATGATCGAGAAAGAGACCGGAACCTATGAAAGCTACAGGAAAAAGGTGCTGGATGACCTGAAATTCATGAGCTATGCACCTGTTCTCTTTATTTCTGCAAAATCCGGTCAGCGTGTCAGTCAGATTCTGGACAAGGTAAAGGAAGTCTATGCTACAGCATGCCGCCGGATCACAACCGGCATCCTGAATGATGTACTTAATGATGCGGTAAATGCCCTTCAGCCCCCGATGCAGGGTGGAAGAAGGCTCAAAATCTACTATGCCACACAGGGTGGTGTTCAGCCGCCGTCTTTTGTACTCTTTGTCAATGATGAAAAACTGATGTTTTTCGCTTATGAAAGATATCTGGAAAACTATTTCAGAAAAACCTTCCAGCTGGAGGGAACGCCGATCCGCTTCATTCTGCGGGAAAAGAAGAAGGAGGAGTAATATTTATGCCTAAGGAAATCCTTTATATTCTGACCTGCGTGATTGGCTATCTTCTGGGTTCTGTGTCCGGAGGCATTATTACTTCCCGACTGGCTAACGGTCCCGACCTGCATACTGTCGGAAGCAAAAGCACAGGTGCCAGTAACGTGCAGCGTACCATGGGCTGGAAATACGGCATCATTACTTTTCTGATCGACGGCCTGAAGGGGATTCTTTCCTGCCTGCTTGCATGGCTGATTACCGGGAACCATTTTTGCGCCATGCTTGCCGGTCTCTGCTGTGTCATCGGTCATAACTGGCCTGTTTTCTTTCATTTCCGTGGAGGAAAAGGTGTCGCTACAACAGGCGGAGTCATGCTGTATTGTTTCCCGGTGCCCGCGCTGATCTGTATAGCTGTCACCGTCGCGGTCATCGCGCTTTTCAGGTATATTTCTGTCGGAAGCATGCTGCTTGTCACGGCGTTCTTTATTCTTTCCTTCTTTTTCAGCAGCGGGAATCCCTGTATTATTGTGTGGGCCTTTTTGCTGATGGCTATGTGTATAGCCAGGCATCATGCCAACATCAGCCGTCTGATTCACGGGACGGAAAATAAACTCGGCAACAAAGCTAAATAATCTGGAGGCCTTCATGACCAATGATATGAAAAGCATCCGTAATTTCTGTATTGTGGCGCATATTGACCACGGCAAAAGTACGCTTGCTGACAGAATACTGGAAAAAACAGGCGTTTTCGAAAAACGCGAGATGGTTGAGCAGATCCTTGACAGCATGGAACTTGAACGTGAGCGCGGCATTACAATCAAAAGTAAGGCCGTACACATGACATACCGTGCCAGAAACGGCCAGGATTATATTCTCAATCTCATTGATACACCCGGTCATGTTGACTTTACCTATGAAGTCAGCCGTGCTCTTGCCGCTTGTGAAGGCGCGCTGCTTGTGGTGGATGCTACCCAGGGAATAGAAGCTCAGACGCTCGCCAACGTTTACATGGCGCTGGAACATAATCTTGAAACAATTCCTGTTATCAACAAAATAGATCTTCCTTCCGCAAGGCCGGATGAAGTCCGTCAGGAAATCGAAGATGTAATCGGCCTGGATGCCAGTTATGCTCCCCTGATTTCCGCCAAAACAGGTTTGAATGTGGAAGATGTCCTTGAAGCGATTGTCAATCATATTCCGGCTCCGGAAGGAGATCCGGATGCGCCTCTGAAAGCGCTTATCTTTGATGCTTACTATGACAATTACAAAGGGGCAATCTGTTTCATCCGCGTGATGGACGGGACCATTCGTTCGGGAATGAAAATGCGTATGATGGCCACCGGCAGTGAATTTGATGTCGTGGAAGTCGGAACTTTTGATCCCGGTTACCGTCCGTGCAGCGAGCTCAGGGCCGGGGATGTCGGCTATGTTTCAGCCTCTATTAAGGATGTTCGTGATACACGGGTTGGTGATACAATTACCGATGCTTCCCGTCCGGCTGAGAAGCCTTTGCCCGGATATCGTCATGTAACTCCGATGGTTTACTGCGGTATTTATCCGGCTGACGGAGCGGATTATCCGGCATTAAAAGACGCTCTGGAAAAACTGCGGATGAATGACGCCTCCCTCACTTTTGAACCTGAGACTTCTGTTGCGCTTGGCTATGGATTCCGCTGCGGTTTCCTCGGTCTGCTGCACATGGATATTATTACCTCCCGCCTGGAACGTGAATTTGATCTGAACCTTGTAACAACAGCTCCCAGCGTTATTTACCGTGTTATCAAAACAAACGGCACGGAACTGATGATAGACAATCCGACAAATCTTCCTCCTATCGGTGAAATTGCCGGAATGGAAGAACCCTTTGTTCATGCAACTCTCTATACCCCGCAGGAATACGTCGGAACCCTGATGGAATTATGTCAGGATAAACGGGGCATATTCATTGATATGCAATATGAAGGTAATCGTGTTAAGCTGAATTATGATATGCCTCTGAATGAGATCATTTTTGATTTCTTTGATCAGATCAAGAGCAGAAGCCGCGGCTATGCATCTTTTGACTATGAGCTGAAGGATTATCGTGCCAGCGATCTCGTAAAGCTGGATATCCTTCTGAACGGTGATATCTGTGATGCTTTTTCCATTATCGTACACCGTGAGAAAGCCTATGCACGTGGCAGGAGCATCGCCGAAAAACTGAAGGATGTCATACCGCGCCAGATGTTTGAAATTCCGATACAGGCTGCTGTTGGCGGAAAAGTAATCGCACGTGAAACAGTCAAAGCAATGCGCAAGGATGTGCTGGCCAAATGTTACGGCGGTGACATAACCCGGAAGAAAAAGCTGCTGGAAAAACAAAAAGAAGGTAAAAAACGTATGCGTCAGTTCGGAACCGTTCAGGTGCCCAGTGAAGCATTCCTTGCTGTACTTAAGATGGACTGATTCCTATGGAAAAACATCTTTTATCGGAAGAGAATATCCGTTCCACTGCGTTTTTCACAGGACACCGGCATCTGCCTTCGGATGAAATCGGCCTTATCTCTGACAGGCTCTTTCATAGCCTTTCCTGTGCTTATTCAGAAGGCTACAGGCGTTTTTTCTGCGGATGTGCGCTGGGTTTTGATACATTGGCCGCTTTGCAGACGCTGCGGTTCAAAAAAATTTATCCGGATGTTATTCTATCCCTTGCGATTCCGTGTGAAACTCAGAGTGCGAGATGGCAGGAAAGCGATAAGCGTATTTATGCCCGGATTCTGGAACAGGCTGATGAAAAAACGATTCTTTCTCCTCATTATTATCAGGGTGCAATGCTCACCCGAAACAGATATATGGCGGACAGATCCTCCCTTTGTATCTGCTACTTGTCACATATGCGCGGAGGCACTGCTTATACTGTACGTTATGCTTTGCAAAGCAGCAGGATCAATATAGTCAATCTTGCTGTAGACCAGGATATCAGCGCGGACATTATGAGGGAAAAAACATGGAATTATATATACACATACCCTTCTGCCGAAAGAAATGCCGCTACTGTTCCTTTGCGTCTTTTGTCGGGAAAGAAGCTTATTTTGAAACATATGTAGACCATTTGCTGAAAGAGGCTTCTTTCAGAATATCTGAGGCGGAGGAACCTGTTACAACCGTCTATATTGGCGGAGGAACACCTTCCCTTCTCCCGCCTGCACTGCTCGAAAAACTGATACTGGGTCTGAAAAAGATATATGGTTTTGATTCGCTTTCCGAGTTTACATCCGAAGCAAATCCAGGCACTGTAACAAAAGACTGGATTTCCGCAGCTTCAGGCCTGGGCATCAACAGGCTTTCCTTCGGGATGCAGGCGTCCCAGGAACATCTTCTGTCACTGCTCGGACGAATCCACAGGCCGGAAGATGTTGCCTCTTCTTTTCGGCTTGCCCGTGATGCCGGGATTACCAATATCAGTCTTGATCTTATTTTCGGTATTCCCGGTCAGACTGAATCCGACTGGTCTGACACGCTGAACACTGCGCTTTCCCTTTCTCCCTGTCATATCAGTGCGTACGGTCTCATACCGGAAGAAGGCACGCCTCTGTATCAGGATCTTCAGCTAAACCGTATACATCTTCCTGATCCTGATCTGGAAAGAAAAATGTATGATTCCGCTGTACATCTCCTGAAGAGCCATGGTTTCAGCCGTTATGAAATATCCAATTTTGCTCAGCCGGGATTTGAGTGTGTACATAATATCGGCTACTGGACTCAGATTCCTTATATAGGCCTTGGTGTTTCTGCCGCTTCCATGTCCGATCTGAAACGGTCCGTTCATGGGATGTGTTACCGTCGCAGGGCCAATCCGGAAACACTGGATGAATACTTTGCGATGGTTGACAAAAATCATGCTGTAACAGCAGATGAACTGATTTCCTCGGATGCTTCACGCTTCGAAACCATTATGCTGGGCTTCAGAATGACCCGGGGAATCAGTGAAGATGATTTTTTCAAAAAGCATGGTGTCTTCATGGAGACTCTGTATGGCGATAAAATGCGCAAACTGGAAAAATCAGGCCTGCTTTTCCATGAAGGAAATTATTGGAAAATGACAGATCGCGGACTGGATATACAAAACAGTATTCTTGTGGAACTGATGGATTAAGGGTTCAGTTCAGGGCAATTTCCCTTCCGATCTCAGAAAAATAGGCTTCCGCATTCTTCTGAATGGTAATCATCGCATTTTTCATTGAGGGATTATGCTGTAAATCACTGACACAATGCGTAACCTCGTCAAGCAGGCGGATGTCGGAAAAAAGGAATGGGCTGTCCGGTTCTCCGGACTGTCTCGTTCCGATCAGATCGCCCGGTCCGCGCAGTTCCATATCCTTTTGTGCTATGATAAATCCGTCGTTGGTTGAACAGAATGTGTTCAGTTTCTCGGACGGTTCGGCAAACAGGAAGCACCAGCTTTCATCCCTTCCTCTGCCTACCCTTCCGCGAAGCTGATGAAGCTGACTTAATCCGTATCTTTCTGCGTTTTCAATCACCATAATCGTTGCGTTCGGGTTATTGACCCCGACTTCAATTACAGTTGTTGAAACCAGCACATCGTATTTCCCTTCCGTAAAATCGTGAAGAACCTGATCTTTCTCATTTGGTTTCTGCGATCCCCATGTCAGACCTACACGCAGGCCTTTCATCTCATGTTTTCGCAGGCTGTCAAACAAAGCTTTTGCGCTGTGAAGCTCTGTTTTTTCCTCATTTTCATCTACCAGGGGACACACAATATAAGCCTGCTTCCCTTTCGCGATTTCCTTGCGCAGGAAGCTGTACATATCTTCCCTTTTATGTTCCGGAACTATTCTCGTTTTGACTGGTATACGTCCCTCCGGCAGTTCATCGATTACTGACAGATCAAGATCACCGTACAGGATCAGCGCAAGTGTACGCGGGATAGGTGTTGCGGACATAACCAGTACATGCGGAGAAATGTTTTCCTTTTTCCCTTTCATCTGCAGGCTGCTCCGCTGGTTGACGCCGAACCTGTGCTGTTCATCTGTTATAACAAGTCCGAGTTTTCCGTATTCAACATTTTTGCTGATAAGTGCATGGGTACCGAAAACAGCATCGCACTGCTGTCCTTTCAGTTCCTGAAGGATCGTTTTCCGATCCTTTGTTTTTGTGCTGCCGGTCAGAAGTCTGCATCGTATTCCCAACGGCTCCAGAGTTTTTCTGGCATTTTCATAATGCTGTACCGCCAGTATTTCAGTAGGTGCCATCATGGAACACTGATATCCTGCTGATACAGCCAGATATATGGCACCGAAAGCAACTGCCGTTTTACCGCAGCCGACATCGCCCTGGACCATTCGGCTCATGGCTGTTTTTTTCCTAAGATCCGATGCAATTTCCTTCAGCACTGCCTGCTGGGCTTTGGTCGGGAGAAACGGCTGAGACTGCCAGTAAGATTTGATTTTCTCCTCCGG
Organism: uncultured Eubacteriales bacterium; assembly: GCA_900315675.1. Lineage (GTDB taxonomy): Bacteria > Bacillota > Clostridia > Christensenellales > Aristaeellaceae > Aristaeella. The sequence continues at coordinate 470,424 of OMZY01000001.1, read as the reverse complement.
TATATCCATGGGAAAACCATTCTGTTTCTGGGTTCCGGACATGGAAACATATACAAGATAGAGTAAGACCCTTTCGAAAGAAAGCCTTCTTCTGGCCAGGTTCAGGGCTGCATAGCTGTCCGGAAAGTGCGCTTGCCTGATCGCATAATTCAGTTCACAGAGGCGGTATGCAATCCTGAACTCGGACGGCAGCGTTTCCGGGCAGCAGTCATCAACTGTTTTCAGTGCTTCTGTGATCAGATTGCGAAATGTTTTTGCGGGAAATCCTTTCATGCTCCGGTATACAGGAATCAGACCTTTTTCATTGGAAGCAAACCGCGGATTCTGAAGCGTTCTCCTGTTGTTTTTAATCTGCAGGCGACCGTAAAGCCGTATTTTCTGACCGGCGGAGACAGAATTTTGAATCCAGGGAGCATTATACCAGCATACCGGCATTTTCCCTGTTTCATCCTCCACAGTTATGGTTACTTTTCTGAGCCCGTGATATACGGAAAGCCTTGGATCCTGAAGAACCGTGCCTTCTATGAGTATGTTCCCCGGTTTATTGGTGTTGCAGGAACTTACAGTACTGTAATCCTCATACCGTTCAGGCAGAGTATACAGCAAATCGCGCAATGAGATAATTCCCATTGCGCGTAATGCTTCTGTCCTCGCAGGACCGATCCCCGCCATTTCGGTCAGTTCCATTTTTTACTCCACAGAGATCAGATAATAATATAAAGGCTGTCCGCCGTTATGGTATTCCACATCGCAGTCTTCGTACTGCTCCTCGATTTCTTCTGCGATGGCTTTGGCGTCTTCTTCCGACACGTCTGCACCGTAATATACTGTAATCAGTTCGTCTTCATCGGTAACAATTTCCTTCATCATTTCAAGCACTACATCGTGTACGGAATGTCCGGAAAATTCAATTTGTCCGTTATGCAACCCGATAATGTCTCCCTGTTTGATTTCGATGCCGTTATATTCGCTGTCGCGGATGGCGTAGGTGACCATTGCAGTCTTGACATGCTGGGCTGCTTCGGTCATACGCTGCATGTTCTCATCAGGTTCTGCGTCATTCTGGAATGCAATGGCTGCAGCAATTCCCATTGCTACATTCTTTGTAGGAATCACGCGAACATCATTGGGAGATAATTCCGCAGCCTGATTAGCTGCAAAAATCACATTACCGTTATTGGGCAGAACATATACACACTCTGCCTTCACCTGCCTGATCGCGTTCATCAGATCATCCACAGAGGGATTCATGGTCTGACCGCCCTCTACGATCTGATCCACATTCAGTTCGGTAAAGAACTGTGAAAAACCGTTTCCCAGAGAAACAGCAACAAATCCGTATCGCTTTTCCGGTGCACTGTTTTCCTCTGCTTCTTCCGTAACCTTTTCTTCCTGTTTGTTCCCGGCCTCAAGCGCACGTTTCATGTCGGCAAGATTATCTATCTTGATTTCAATAATTTCGGCAAGTTCAATGCCGTAATCAAGGGCAAAACCGGGATTATCCGTATGCACATGAACTTCGGCTCCGGTCAGGTCGCCGGTAACGGAAACGGCATCGCCGATCCGATTCAGCCTTCTTCTGAATGAGTCGAGATCATGTTCATCGCAGTCTTCACGGAAGTTGATCAGTTTAAACGATACACAGTATGTGTATGTCAGGTCTCTGGTCAGATCGTGACAATCGTCAGATACAGTCTGTACATCATCTTCCATCAGGGCATCCGCTGAAGTGATATCCTCACCTCTTAAAACAGCGGCATATCCCTGATAGATCAGCATAAGGCCGCGGCCGCCCGAATCGACAACGCCTGCCTGTTTCAGTGCGGGAAGCATATCCGGCGTTTTTTTCAGGATCGCTTCTCCGCTCTTCAGTATAACGGAAATCAGCTGATCGTAATCGTCCGGTGCTTTCTGCGCCTGCTTCATGGCATCTTCAGCAACGACTCTTGCTACGGTCAGTATTGTACCTTCCTTAGGCTTCATAACGGCTTTATAAGCCATTTCTGATCCTTTGAGCAGTGCTTCTGCAAACTGTACCGGAGTGATTTTTTCAACTCCGTTCAGAGCTTTGGCAAAACCGCGCAGAAGCTGGCTGGTAATAACGCCGGAATTGCCGCGTGCCCCTTTCAGTGCACCTTTCGCCAGAGCATTGGCTGCTTCATCCGCACGAAGATACTCTTTGCTGTTGAGTTCCCTTGTGGCGGACTGCATGGTTAATGACATATTGGTGCCTGTATCACCATCCGGAACAGGAAAAACATTGAGGGCGTCAACCGCTTCACGGTTTTTCTCCAGAATGGCAGTTCCCGCCATTACCATATCACGCAGAAGCAAACCGTCAATCGTTTTAAACTGTATCAAAGGAATATTCCTCCGTTATGCATTAATGGTTCATCGTTCAGTTTAAATGCGGATCCCTTCAACAGAGATACTGATTTTCCTGACCTTAACGCCGGTAGTACTTTCAAGCTTATACCTGACTGTTTCGATAATGGTCTTGCAGACTTCCGAAATGGAAATACCGTATTCCACAATAATGTAAAGATCCACATCAAGCATATCCCCTACATTGCGGATCTGGACACCTTTTGTCAGGTTTTCCCTGCCGAGCCATTCAACAATTCCGTCAGTAGCTCTCTGGCCGGACATGGCAACAATTCCGTAACACTCAAGCGCGGCGTAACCGACCACTTTAAGCATTACATCTTCAGCAATATAAATCGTTCCGTATTCATTCTTTACTTTACATTCCATGAGTTTCCCTCCCGCAAAATACCGTGGCAGGTTAATGGATTCCTCCGGGAATCCCATCAAAGGACCATAGAATTATACAGTATATTGTTTATTTTATCAAGTATCGGCCGCCTTACCCACAGATCGGATATTGTGTTTTCAATGGACGTCAGGTATTCAAACTCTTGACATTCCGTCTGTTTTTGAACATAATATTCATGCAATGAGGGGAAGAGTAATCTGACTGTTGTATCACAGAGAGCTTCCGTCCGGTGTAAGGAAGTATACATTCTCAGAGGAAGTACATCCCGGAGCAGTCGCCCGAACGCGCCCTGCGTCAATAAGGCTGACACGGTTCGCCGTCTACAGCGTTCAGAGAGTATGCATAGCCATTGGTCTGCATGTATACTGAATGGAAGTGGTACAGCGGTTTTCGCCTTCCGGCGAAAACCGTTTTCATTTACTAAAACAGGAGGCTTTGGTTGTTATGGATCTGTCCGAATTGAAATTTGCCAGAAGATTTGACAAAGTGACCGGCAGTGCCATCCGTGAAATCTTCAAAGTCATTGCCCAGCCCGGTATGATTTCCTTTGCCGGAGGTAACCCCTCACCCGATGCTTTGCCGGACCGTCAGGTCAGCGAACTTGCTCAGTATGTTTTGGCGCATGACGGCAAAGCCATCCTCCAGTATGGCGCCACTGAAGGATATGCTCCTTTTCTGGAAAGCCTGAAATCATATGTGGAGGATCAGCTGGGCGTCAGTGTTCCGGCTGTTCTCCCGGTAACCGGTTCAACACAGGCCATGGATCTGCTCTGTAAAGCACTTCTGGATCCCGGTGATACCGTGCTTGTTGAGAATCCTTCTTTCCTTGGAAATCTTCAGTGCCTGAAACTTTATGAGGCAAATCTGGTGCCGGTGGCCAGTGATGATATAGGACTCCTTCCTGAAGATCTGGAAGAAAAAATCCGGACATATCATCCCAAACTTCTTTACACCATTCCAACCTTCCAGAATCCGACAGGGAAAACGCTTACAGAAGAACGTCGCAGAAAAATCGCCGAACTGGCAAATGAATACGGAATGATTGTTGCTGAAGATGATCCGTACCGTGATCTCCGGTATGAAGGAAATACGGTTCACTCCATTAAATACTACGATCGGAACGGCTGGGTGATGTTCCTGGGCAGTTTCAGCAAAATTATTTCCCCCGGTCTTCGGATCGGTTATATAGCCGGTGATGCCGGTATCATCCGTAAATGTACTGTAGGCAAACAATCAACGGATGTTCATACTGCCAATCTGAATCAGGCGATTGTTGATCAGTATCTCCGTCGTAATCTCCTGCCCGAACATATCCGCTCCATCTGCGAAGGATACGGTTTGAAAATGCGGAAAATGCTTCAGTTCCTGGATCAGTTCCCGGAGGGGGTCAGGTTTACCAGGCCGCAGGGCGGACTTTTCATCTGGGCAGAGCTTCCTGTGAGTATTGATGCCGTGAAACTCCTTTCAAAAGCTGTGGAGCGGAAGGTTGCTTATGTACCCGGTACATATTTCTGTGCGGATGGCGGCCATCTCAATACCCTGCGCCTCAATTTTTCCAACAGTTCACCCGAACAGATCGAAACCGGCATGAACGTGCTGAATGATCTGATTCAATCTGAAATATAAGGAGACAGAAAAATGGAACATATCCTTGACATCCTGAAAGAACGCGGTTTTCTTGCTCAGATGACTTTTGAAGATGAATTATATGAGCAGCTGAAAAATCCCACTACTTTTTATGTCGGTTTTGACCCGACCGCGGACAGCCTGCATATTGGCCATTATATTCCAATCATGGCAATGGCTCATATGCAGCGCGCCGGTCATAAACCGATTGCTCTGATGGGCGGCGGTACCGCCATGATCGGAGATCCTTCCGGCAAGACGGATATGCGTAAAATGCTGACGGTGGAAACCATTGATCACAATGTGGAATGTATCCGGCAGCAAATGTCCCGGTTCCTTGATTTTTCAGATGGAAAAGCTTTGATTGTCAATAACGGTGACTGGCTCCGTCATCTAAATTTTATCGACTTTATGAGAGATATCGGTTCACAGTTCTCGGTAAACCGTATGCTGACCGCGGAATGCTATAAAGCCAGAATGGCAACTGAGAACGGACTGAGTTTCCTTGAATTTACCTATATGCTGATGCAAAGCTATGATTTCCTTGAACTGTTCCACCGCTATGGCTGTCGTCTGGAAATGGGAGGAAATGATCAGTGGAGCAACATGCTCGGCGGCGCAGATCTTGTGCGCAAAAAAGAAAATGAAAAAGCATTTGCCTGTACTTTCCAGCTTCTGCTGACCCATGACGGCAGAAAAATGGGCAAAACCGAAGCCGGTGCCCTATGGCTGGATCCGGCAAAAACATCCCCGTACAATTTCTACCAGTATTGGCGGAATGTGGATGACAAGGATGTTGAAAAATGCCTTGCCCTGCTGACCTTCCTTCCGATGGATGAAGTTCGCCGTCTCGGAGCACTCAAAGATGCTGAAATCAATGAAGCCAAAAAAGTGCTGGCTTATGAAGTCACAAAACTTGTCCATGGCGAGGAGGAAGCCGTTAAGGCTGCAGAAGCCGCTGAAGCTTTGTTTGGAGGAGGTGCCTCTGCTTCCAATGTGCCAACCCTGGAAATCTCTGAGGATGAATGGTCACAGGATTCGAGAATTTCGACACTGCTTGTCAGATCAGGTTTGTGCAAGAGTCAGAGCGATGCCAGAAAACAGATTGAACAGAATGCCGTTTCCGTCAATGATTTGAAAATCAGTGATCCTGCCGCTGTTCTTTCAAAGGAACAGCTTGGTGAGAACGGTGCTATGCTGAAAAAAGGCAAGAAGGGATTCTGCCGTATTGTTATATTATGACAGATTCCTATATCACAGTCTCCCGGACTGCCTGTGAAGAGATCGTTATCAATAAAAGCCGTTTTATCGGTTATGTCTCACCCTGTTCTTCTGAAAGCGATGCCCTTGCTTTTCTCCAGCATATCAGGGATGAACATAAAACAGCAACGCATCACTGTTATGCCTATATTGTCGGTGAAAACAGCGGGATTATGAGGTACAGTGATGACGGTGAACCGGGTGGAACTGCCGGTCTGCCGATCATAGATGTTATGCGGACAAAAAGCATCGTGAACTGCTGTATCGTTGTTGTCCGTTATTTCGGCGGTACGCTGCTCGGTACAGGAGGACTTGTCCGTGCATATACACAGAGCGCTCAGGCGGCTTTATCGGCATCAGGGATTGTTAAAATGGAAAAGACTGCGCTTTACAGTTGCAGTCTTCCCTATCCGGCCTGGGATAAATTTCGTTATACTTCAGAACGCCATCCTGTACAAATACAGGACATTGAATATAGCAATATGATCAGTTTCAGGCTCGCGCTCCGTTCCGGTGAGGCAGATCATCTCCTTCAGATTCTGACAGATGCTTCAGACCGGAAGCTTGTCAGTTGTTTTGAAGCAGAAATATATGCTGCCTGGGAGTGTAACTGAAAACAAAAAGTGCTGCCTGCTGATTCAGGCAGCGCTTTTGTATTTCTGTTATGCCAGGGACAACCCCAGTTCCATCATGTTCCGGAATCCGACCTGTCTTTCTTCTGCCGGCAATTCTTCACCGGTTACAAGGCTGTCAGAGATTGAACAGATTGCCAGTGCATTCCTGCCAGCTCTGGCGGCATTGATATACAGTGCCGCCGCCTCCATCTCAACTGCAAGAACTCCGAGCCGTGATAAAAGTTCTGTCTGACTGGCTTCGGAATAAAAAGCGTCTGAAGAATACAACGATCCGCATACCACGTTACAAGGCAGTTTCTGTGCATATGCCATTGCTTTTGAAAGCAATTCATAGCTGCAGCAGGGCGCTGCATTCCCGCGGAATCCGAAGCTGTTTATATACCCGGAATCCGTATAGGCACTCATGCCAACAACAATATCCTTCAGTTTGAGATGGGGTGAAATGGCTCCGGCAGAGCCAATCCTGATAATGTTCTGTACATGATAGAAATTGAAAAGTTCATATGAATAAATACCGATGGAGGGACACCCCATACCGCTGGCCATAACTGAAACTCTTTTTCCGTTATAGTATCCGGTATAACCCTGTATGCCCCGTACATTGTTTACAAGTTCAGCCTTTTCAAGATATTCTTCAGCAATAAACTTTGCTCTTAAGGGATCACCTGGCATCAGAACTGTTTCAGCAAAAGCACCTTCAGGAGCATTGATGTGGGGAGTTGGAATGTTGGATGACATATGATTTCCTCCTTTTCTGATTTTATATATTCATTGCAGCCAGTGACTGTGTATCTGCCTGCACATGATTGTAACAGCCTGAAGATCGGTCAACTCTATCACTCCGTACGGAAGGGAGAGCATTCGTTCAATCATCAGTCTGTAACAGTCTGTCATACGAAGTATTTCTGAGACATCAGCTTCCGCACCGTCTCTTTCACTTTTCAGTACAAAATCGCATATCCCGGTCCATAAACCGTTAACTGCGGACAGTATGATATCTGTTGTATATCCGGGTTCCGGACAAAGCATGCTTCCTTCTTCAGCACCTTTTGCGATCAGTATGCAAACAGACTTCCGGAAACAGTCAGATAATGCATCACAGAAATAAGCTCTGACTGTTCTGCCGTCAGTTGTGTTGAAAATTGGAAGAAGCATCAGCAAAAAGCTGAGTTTTTCGTTTTGAAACGGGATCATACCGGATAACAGAAGGTTCAGATTATTCAGCGTTCCGTTCCGTATATCCTGTTTTTCCGCCAGAGTCTGATAAATCTGTTCTGCCCTTCTTTTGCATATTCCCTCCAGTACTGATTCTTTGCTGACATAATGGTGATAAAAGCTTCCTTTGCTTGTATGAAGCTGGTCAAGTATATCCTGTATGCTGGTCTGTTCATACCCTTTCCGGCAAAACAGCATTTCTGCCGTATTAAGTATATCCAGTTTTTTGATATCTCCCTTTTTCAATGTAAACCGAACCTCCCTGCGGTAATTTCAGACTGATCTTCCGGCTATGATTCCTGAGGAAAAAGCAAACATGAGATTAAATCCGCCGCAGTCTCCGTCAACATTCAAAACTTCCCCTGCGGCATGAACTCCGGAAACAATTCTTGATTCCATGGTTTCGGATATAAACTCTCCGCAGTCCGCGCCTCCGGCTGTCACCTGGGCAAAATCCATCCCGCGGGTACCGGTGATAATTACTTTATAACACATCACCCTGTCAGCAATGCTGCGCAATTCATTGTCTGATAAACTGCCTGCAGTTTCTCCGTGCAGCGGAATACCGGCCTGTTTCAGAACGGCGAAACTGATTCTTTCAGGCAGGATTCCGTCGAAAAGGCTTACAGGAGACAGATCAGAAAGCATTTTCTGTCTTCTTCTGAGTTCTTCCGTGACATCTTCTGTGTTTTCATAGATGCCGCTGACAAAATTGATCTGCAGCTGTGTTTTTTCCTTTTCAGTAAACCTTGCGCACTGCATCACACAGATACCGCTGATACCGTAATCAGTAAATAGAATCTCTCCTTTTTCCTGATGTAAAACTTTTCTGTCATTGACCAATGTAATTTCGCAATGACTCCTGATGCCTGACAAACCGGAAATACTCTTGGGATCTGTTGTCAGGGAAACCAGAGCCGGATATGTCGGTATAATGGTATGTCCCAGTGAATGCAGTATCTGATATCCGTCATATGTTCCGCCCAGTTTGGGCTGTGCGGCGCCTCCGCATGCGATAATTACTTTGGCAGTCTGTATTGTATCCCCGTTTTCTCCTGTAATCAGAAAAGAATCTTTTTCTTTTTGAACTGAAAGAACATTGAATCCTGTCATCATGGAAACGCCGTTTAAATATATGGCATTTTTCAGTACGTTCAGTACAGAAGCCGCCTGGAATGAATATGGGTACATTCTGTCTTCATCTTCTGTTGTTACCACAAGTCCGTAATGTTTGAAGAATGAGATGATATCATCGGCCGGGCACTGTTTCAGGACACTTTCGGCAAAATCTGAATCCCCGTAATATCTTGGTTTACCGAGATTCAGCAGATTACATCTGCCATTACCGGATGCGAGTATTTTTCTTCCCGGATTGACTTGCTTTTCGACCAGTATGACTTTTCTTTGTTTTGATGCTGCCCGTATAGCCGCAGTCATCCCGGACGCGCCTGCCCCAATCACTGTTACATCTGTTTTATAAGTCAAAACACGGCACCTTCTGTAGAAATAGAATTTGGTCTGTTCTTATAAATGATATACAGACTTCAGTTCTTTTGTCAAGTTTCCTTCGGTTTCGTAAATGATCAGCGGCTCCAGAGGGTGCAGCGTCGGACGGGCATCTTTCACCGCTTCAATCAGCACAAGATTTGCCGGCTTATGGATGTAAGGGTAAACCATGCGGAATCTTTTCGGTTCAAGGTGATGTTTCTGCAGGAGTTTCATCAGAAAAAGCATTTGTGCCGCTGGATAAACCAGACAGATCTTTCCTCTGCCTTTCAGGATTGAAAAAGCACCGGATAACATATGGTCCAGCGTATCTTCATTCTGATTCCTTGCAATGGCTTTTTGTCTGGTCGGACTGGCCAGCGCGGAAAAAGGCTGACCGTACGGCGGATTGCATATTATGCGGTCTACGGAACATGGTTCTATATATTTTACTGCCTCCGCAGCATCTGTATGAAATACGGTTGCTGTTTCCTCGAGATGATTCAGTCTCATATTTCTTTCTGTTAATTCGGCAGCTTCCTCCTGAATATCCAGGGCATAAAACTTCTTCCCCTTTTTTCTGCCATGCAGCAGCAGTATAAGAATTCCGTTTCCTGTACCGAAGTCAGCAACTATGTCGTTTTCCCTGATATCCGCAAAGTCCGCAAGGATCACAGAATCCATACCGAAGCGGAACGCCGTCTTTTTCTGAATCAGTTTCAGCCCGTTCAGCTGAAGATCTTCTATTGTTTCATCTGCTCTCAGTAATTCATTCACGTTGAATCTCCTAAAATGAGGGATGTGCATGTGTGCACATCCCTTTTCTTGTTCTGCCGAAGCATCTTTTCAGATATCGACTACAACAGGATTCTCTTCCGGTTCATCATTTTTTTCCTGTTTTTTGTGTTCAAACAGGCTCTGGTACAGTTTAATGTATTCCTTGGCAGAATGATCCCAGCTGAAATCACTGTTCATACCGCGAAGCTGAAGTTTTTTCCAGATATCCGGATAGTGCCTGTAATATTCATAGGCGCGTTCAATGGTATGCAGCATATCATGCGCATTGTAGTTAAAGAACGTAAATCCGTTACCTTCTCCGCTGAAATCATTATAGCTCAGTACTGTATCACGCAGTCCGCCGGTTTCTCTGACAATTGGAATAGTTCCGTACCTCATGGCGATCATCTGACTGAGTCCGCATGGTTCAAACTGACTGGGCATGAGGAACATATCGGCTCCGGCATAAATTTTGTGAGCCAGCGTATGATCCATTGTGAATCTGGCAGCAACTCTTCCTTTGTATTCAGTTTCTGCCCAGCTGAACAAATTGAAATATCGTCCTTCACCCATACCAAGAACAACAAGCTGAACATCCAGCCGCATAATATCGGCTATCACATAGTCAACCAGGTCAAGTCCTTTCTGATTGCTGAGACGTCCGACCATTCCGATGACAGGAATATCAGCATTCACCTCCAGTCCAAGTTCTTCCTGGAGGTTCTTTTTGCATTCGGCTTTTCCGGACAGGTCATCCGGAGTATACTTCCGGATAATTTTACCATCAGAGGAAGGGTTATATTCCTTCATATCGATGCCGTTCAGAACGCCGCGCAGTTCATTGTGTCTGGCGCGGAGCAGACCGTCCAGCCGTTCACCGTAGTAGGCAGTCTGTATTTCTTCTGCATAAGAGGGGCTCACAGTCGTGATCAGATCCGTATACACAAGCGCAGCTTTCATAAAATTGGCGCAGCCGAAACACTCTAGTTTATCATCTGTCCACAGACTGTCTCCAAGACCCAGAATATCCTGAACTTCCCGTATTCCAAATATACCCTGGTACTGTAAATTATGAATCGTAAATACAGTTTTTATATTGGCATAAAAGGGCAAATGCGCATATTGAATTTTGAGGAGCGCCGGTACCATTCCGCTCTGCCAGTCATGTGCGTGAATAACATCCGGCTGGAAACCGACGAGCGGAAGCATATTCAGCGCGCTTCTGCAAAAGAACCCGAAGCGTTCATATTCATCTCCGCCCATCCCATAGATGTACGGACGGCCAAAATAGTATTTATTGTCCATAAAATACCATTTGACGCCGTCTTTTTCGATCATTTCGATACCGCAGTACTGTCTGCGCCATCCAAGTTGAACCTCAAAATCGCATACGTGGGTCATTTTCTGGATGTATTCCTGCGGAATAGTACTGAATTGAGGAATGATGACGCGTACATCATTTCCCTCTTTGGCAAGAACCGGTGCCAATGCTCCTACAACATCAGCCAGTCCGCCGGTTTTGACAAACGGAACGGATTCGCTGGCAACAAAGAGAATCTTCATGATTGAAAATCCCTCCTTTTTGATCAGATGACCACGTTCTTGGCAATCACGATAGGATAGGCTTCCGGTCCGATGAGTCTGGTATTCTTCTTGATAACAGTCTGTTTATCAAGAATACAGTTTTCAATATACGCACCTTCCTGAACCTGTCCGTCCTGCATGATGATACAGTTCTTTACATGTGCATCCGGAGCAACTCTGACGCCGCGGAAAAGCACACTGTTCTCGATTGTACCCTCAATCTGACATCCGTCGGCCACAAGGGAATTGACGGAATGAGATCCTGTGCTGTAGAAAGCAGGCATTTCATCCCTGACTTTTGTGAACACCGGAAGCTCATCAATGAACAGTCGTTTCCTGATTTCAGGCTTCAGGATATCCATATTGAACTTGAAATAGCTCTGCACAGAATCAATATTCCAGCAAACCCCGGTATATTCATATGCATTCACTTTGGCCTGTTTTTCCTGGACAAGTTTCAGCAAAAGATCTCTGGCAAGATCGTGAAGGCCGTGAGCCACAGCCTTGTCGACCAGTTCCTTCAGAAATTCCCTTTTCATCAGGCAAACCTGCATAAAAGTATTTTCGTAATTGGGATGCGTCGGTTCAACTTCGATATCCGTAACATTTCCTTCATCGTCCAGTGCAATATAGGTACCAAATTCATCCCGTTTCATGGACGGATCTTTCGTGTACATCAGTGTAATATCAGCGTCTGTGCTTTCATAGTATGCGATCATTTCCTTGAAATGCGCATTATATATGATATTGCTGTTGCTGAGAACAACCAGTTCCTGCTTGCTTCTGTTCAGGTAATCCGTGTTTGAACGCAGTCCGTCCAGAACGCCTGGGTACAGACCGACATTTTCCCTGGTCAGAAAAGGAGGCAGAATATGCAGGCCGTTTGTTTTGCCGTGAAGATCCCATTCTTTTCCGGAGCCAAGATGGTCCATAAGACTGTGATAGTTCTTTTGCATGATGACACCGATATTTTTCATACCGCCGTTAACCATGCTGGAAACCAGAAAGTCTATGACACGGAAACGTCCTGCCACCGGCAATGCTGCTATGGCGCGGATGATTGTCAGTTCGCGAAGACGGGCGTCATTTTCACCGGTATAGATAATTCCCATTACATCTTTCATTTTTGTTTAATCTCCCTTTCCGTACATTTCAACAGGGTTTAAAAAGAATAGGATTCGTCAACCTGGGTGCCTGACGGAACTGAAACGCCTGCGGGAAGAACCACACCCTGTCCGATTACAGCAATATTACCGGAATCTTCACCAATAATGGAGCCTGCTCCGACGATTGCGTTTTCAGCTACTATTGAACGACGGACTATCGCGCCTCTCTTGATAATACTGCCGGGCATGACCACACTGTATTCTATATCTGCTCCCTCTTCCACGACGACTCCGGCAAACAGTACAGAATGATTGACTTTTCCGTAAACCTCGCATCCTTCGGTGATCAGGGTATCTGTCACAACAGCCCCTTCAGAAATGTAGTGCGGCGGCATACCTGGATTTTTGGAATAGATACGCCATTTTTTGTCGTGCATATTCATAGGCATAGGATTATCGATCAGATCCATGTTCGCTTCCCAGAGACTTTCAATCGTACCGACATCTTTCCAGTAACCGTTGAAATCATAAGCCACAAGGGTCTGCTTGTCCCGGAGCATGTTCGGTATGATATTCTTTCCGAAATCGTTTGAACTGTTTTTGTCCGCTTCATCTTCTGTCAGATAATGGCGCAGTTTTTCCCAGGTAAAGATATATACACCCATGGATGCTTTATTACTTTTGGGTTTCTGGGGTTTTTCCTCAAATTCAATGATTTCACCTTCCGGATTGGTATTCATAATACCAAACCTTGATGCTTCCTCCCAGGGTACTTCACGCACCGCTATTGTAGCGTCAGCATGATGACTGATATGATAATCAAGCATGGCATTGTAATCCATTTTGTAAATATGGTCACCGCTGAGAATCAGAACATAATCCGGATGATACTGTTCAATAAATGCCATATTCTGGTAAATCGCATTGGCGGTACCGCGATACCATTCACCGCTTTTTCCCGTCTGATAAGGCGGTAGCACAAAGACACCGCCATTGGATATGTCAAGATCCCACGGTGCTCCGCTTCCAATATATGCATTCAACTCAAGCGGCTGATACTGTGTTAGTACGCCAACTGTGTCAATCCCGCTGTTTGTGCAGTTGCTCAGCGGAAAATCAATGATCCTGTATTTTCCGCCATACGGCACGGCAGGTTTTGCCACATTTTTTGTCAGTATACCCAAACGGCTACCCTGCCCTCCGGCCAAAAGCATCGCAATGCAAGTCTTTTTTCTTAACACGCCGTACACGCTCCTTCGTTCCTTTTCAATATAGTGATTTCTCAGACCAATAAAGATGTACCCTTCTTGTTTAATTATTTTACATTTTACCGAATATATTCGTCAAGTGCTGATTCTTTTTTTGAAACAGTTATAATATAGATTGATCATTATAAAACTTATGCTATAATAATTTGCTGAATCCAAAAAAATTTTATTTTTATTGGAATCAGATGAACAGTACATTCGTTGTATGAACGGAAGAGGTGAGAAAGCATTGTCCCTTCAGACTGATTTATCATCCGGCAGCTCTTCCGGCTCCCTTTCTTTTGATCAGCTTTATGAGCTGTATGCAACAGATGTGCTTCGGGTTTCATACTATTATCTGGGTAATCGTGAAATGGCTGAAGATGTGACTCAGGACGTCTTTGTCAAGCTGATCACAAATAACCCGGTACTTGAAGAAGGCAGGGAAAAAGCCTGGCTTCTGAAAGTTGCTTTGAACCGTTGCAGAGATTTGTGGCGCAGCTCATGGATCAAAAAAGTGGTTTTAGGCCATCCCGGATTTGAATGCTTTCCCGCACCGGATGAAATCGGGCAGATGGCTGATCAGTACTCCCTGGCTGAAGCAGTCAATCGGCTGAAACCCGAATTCAAGGAAGTTGTCCTTCTCTTCTACTATCAGGGATTCAATGTTACCGAAATCGCAGATATGCTCCAGATTGCCGAAGGTACAGTATCTTCCAGATTGAGCAGAGCCAGGGACAAGCTGCAGAAAGAATTGAAAGGAGATGATCAGCAGTGATTAAACCAGAAGAACTCCGCACAGCAACTGAAAAAGCACTATCCGGCCTGACTGCAGATGAATCTCTGAAGCAAAAAATTCTTCTAAAAGCGTCTGAATCAGAGCAAAAAGAACATGAACCGGTTTATCGTCCTGTTTTGAAGCTTTGTGCAATAGTAGGCGTCTTACTGCTCATGGTCACAGGTCTGAACAGTATACGTCCCCTCTCACCCTCTGTCCCCGGGGAAATGACTGTTTTCGCAGCCGGAGGAAAAGATTCATCCGGAACTTCCATTTTCGCTCAGATTGATACCGCTGATATCACCGGTATCAAAATCGGCAATAATGAAATGATTACGGACAGCCTTTATGACGATCTGATCCGTATTCTTCAGTCCGAAGCAAAAGAATCCGAAGCCGAAGTGCCCGCTGAAACCGGACTGTTGACCCTGTATATGAAAGACGGAACGGAAAAAGTATTTGAAATCAGTGATCCCTATCTGTATAAGGACGGAAAATGCTGGATTTGTTCAGGTTTTTTCTCCCGTCTGCAGGGCATCAATCCATAATAATCCGATACATATATAATAAACGGCTGTTTCTGATTATCAGAAACAGCCGTTTTCTTCCAGATACTTTTCCAGTTTTCTTTTTACCCTTTGCAAAGCATTATCAATGGATTTCACATGTCTGCCCAGCGTCTCGGCAATTTCCTGGTAGCTTTTCCCGTCCAGATATGCTGCAAGCACTTCCTGCTCCAGCCCGGATAATACTTCGTTGATTTTACGATGTATATTCCCGAGATTTTCCTGATTAATGATCATCTCTTCAGGATTGCCGCTGTTTCCCTCCATAATAATATCAAGCAGCGTCCTGTCGCTTTCCTCATCATACAGCGGTTTGTTCAGGGAAACATAACTGTTGAGAGGAATGTGTTTCTGCCGGGTGGCTGTTTTGATTGCTGTAATAATCTGCCTGGTAATGCACAGTTCGGCAAATGCTCTGAAAGAGCTGAGCTTTTCAGATTTATAGTCCCGGATCGCCTTGTATAGACCGATCATGCCTTCCTGAACAATGTCTTCATGATCTGCGCCGATCAGAAAATAACTCCTGGCTTTTGATCTGACAAAATTCTTATATTTGTTCAGCAGATATTCTTCAGCGGCTGTATCACCGTTGTGGCACAGCTGTACAATATCTTCGTCGGAAAGCCCGTCGAATCTGTCCCGGAACGGGAGAATTTCTTCCACGCTCTCTGTTTCTTCCGTTTCGCCCGGGGAACTGCTGTTGACTTTTTCTTCTGCGTCAGGATTTTGTGATTTGATATATTCCATAAAGCATCTCCGGTTTCAGCATTGTTCTTTCTATTTTCTGCATTCAAGAACGCGATACATCATTATCCCTGCAGCGACAGAAGCATTCAGGCTTTCGATTTTACCTGTCATGGGAAGCGATACGGCATAATCACATTTTTCCGCAACAAGTCTGCTGATCCCGTCTTCCTCGGCTCCTATAACCAGGGCGACGCCTCCTTTGAATGATATTTCCCTGTAATCGTTCCCGTTCATTGTAACAGCATACATCCATATGTTTTTTTGCTGAAGGTATTCAATGGTACGGCTCAGATTATTAACGCGCGCCACTTTGACATATTCAACAGCTCCGGCGGACGATTTTACAGCGGACGGTGTCAGTCCGACACTGCGATGCTGCGGAATAATAATGCCGTGTACACCTGTGCATTCGGCTGTACGTATAATAGCCCCCAGGTTATGAGGATCCGTAATCCCGTCCAGCAGAATCAGGAACGGTTCCTCCCCTTTCTCATAAGCTGCATTCAGGATATCGTCAACAGAAGCATATTGATAGGCTGACGCAAAAGCAATCAATCCCTGATGATTCGGGGCAATCGCGTCAAGTCTGGATTTATCAACGATCTGAACCTGTATCTTCTGTTCTTTGGCTTTTTGAACAATTTCTCTGGCTGATCCGGATAATTCACCTTTCTGCACAAGAAGCTTTTCAAGGTCATGATGATTTTTCAGCGCTTCCCGGATCGGATTTCTGCCGGTAAGGATATATTCATTATTGCTATCATTGCTCTCCCGGTTTCTCTCAGGCAGACTGTTTTTGTATTCAAACTGCTGATAACCTCGGGATGTATGCTGTTCCCGCTCTGCAGGATAGGCTTTGGACGACTTGTCAAAAGACCTGCTTCTGTCTGTCCGACTTCTCGGGAGTCTTTTTTCTTCTTCGGAAAATTTCCGTGTTTTTTTGTCAAACGCCATTTTCAGGCTTCCTCCTTCCGGGATTGTATCAGTTCATCCCTGTTCCTGCGAATTTCCGCTGCCATACCGCAGCTTTTTTCACCTTCCGGGCATTTTCCCCGGATACAGGCAGGACCGGCATCTGCAAACAGCGCGGGAGCCGTTTCAAAACATATTCTGAACATTTCTTCCGCCATCTTTCTGATTTCCCACTGGGCTCTGTTACACATTCTGAGTGAAAAGAAATGCCTCAGTTCCCGTACATTCATAGTCACAACCAGTCTGGTTTCACACGCATTCGGCAGAACGAAGCGGGCATCCTCATTGGATTTCTCGCCTTTCCCCAATTTCTTCTGCCAGTCAACGTACCAGCCTTCAATCGTATCCATCTGCTTCTGATATTGCTGAACAGCATCTTCTCCAAGGGCAGCGATGCTATCAGGCAGAATATATCCGAATCCGTTCTCATAGGAAACATAACGCTGGCTTTGCACGGAAAAGCTTGCAATCCGGTGTCTTGTGAGCTGTGCGAGCAGAACGCGGCTGACGCCTTCCACCCCAAAGGAGAACGTAACGTGCTCAAGCACGGACTCGTGACCCATATTCATCAGTTTTTCGATAAATTCAGACTGATCTTTGCGGGAGATTTTATCTCTGAGATCTTCGATTGTGGATTTTGAGTAGCAAAGCTTGGCACTGAGTGCAATTGTTTCCTCAGGAGATAGGGTGTGTCGGAGAAGGATTACCTTCAGTTTTTTCCGTTCAGCCATTTTTCTGCACCTCTGTTATATTACTTATCAGCTCGCTGATTCTTTCATTCTGTCCGGTCAGATACAGATATCCGAATAATGCTTCAAATCCGGTAGCGGCCGCATATTCGTCCGGATTCTGATTTTTCGGCGCCGTATGCTTCGCATGGGCATTTCTGCCGCGCCGTACAACTTCTGACTCCTTTTCTGTAAGGATATCCTGTATATTCTGCAGGATCTCAGCCTGTGAATGCGCGTTCACCAGACTGACGCAGTCTTTATGCATATGATGGACATTATATTTGTGCATGATCAGTATATATCTCACAATCAATTCCCATACTGAATCGCCCAGATAGGCAAGCTGCAGCGCATTCATCTGCAGCGCTTCATGCTGTTCCATTGTTTTTCCAAACCTAAGACTCAATCAACCTACCTCCATCATATTTGCATATCAGTATACCATAGAATGGGATCATAATAAACATTGTGATCTTCTGTAATTTTCTTAAAAATGATACTTGACATCAGCAGAATAATGTGTATAATAGCTTTTGTTGTCGCGAGCACCATTAGCTCAGTTGGTAGAGCACCTGACTCTTAATCAGGGTGTCTAGGGTTCGAGTCCCTAATGGTGTACAGACCGGAAACATCTGTTTCCGGTTTTTTGTTTTTCCTTGTTTCCTCATTATTCACAAAAACAATAAACAGCGGTCTGCATTTCGGCAGACCGCTGTCCTTTTTTACTCTTTGGATAATCAGGCCTGAGCAGGTGCTCCAACGGGGCAGGTCTCAGCACAGGCGCCGCACTCAATGCAGGTATCGGGATTGATTTCGTATTTGCCGTCACCTTCGCTGATAGCGGATACCGGGCACTCAGCAGCACAAGCGCCGCAGCTGATGCATTCTTCGGAAATTTTGTAAGCCATAAAACTAACCTCCTCTATTTTGTTCGCGCAAATCATGCGTGAAACTACAGAAAGTATAACATTGAACAATTTGAAAATCAATATTTCATTTATCCTGGCTGATCGCCTGCATAGCTTTCTGAAGTGCATCCGCCCAGGGGCTCTTTTTGTTTTCTTCTGTGTTTTTCCCCGGATGTTCTTCAGCAGGCTTTTTACGTCCGGCGTTATCAGCTTGCTGAGCGTTTTCCTTGTCCTTTTGTCCGCGATTGGGATTTTCACGTCTGACCGGCTGTCCAAGAACAGGTTTGGACGTTTTCACTTTGTTTTTTGCTTCTGAGCTGACATCTTTGTCTGCTGTCTCCTGATTCTTTACCCGGACACTTTCGGAATCCTTTTCCTTCTCATTGACCTGAAGCTGTTCTTTTTCGCCTGAAAAGCCTGTTTCATTTACTGTATTCTGTGTTCCGGAAGGATTATTTTTCCTTTGTTCATTATTTTGAGACGCCTCTGCAGGCTTTGTAATGTTCTCCAGCGGATATTCCTTGATTTCGCTCGTATCTCCATTTGTCAGGCGGACAAATACCGTTTCCTTGACAATATTCAGATCCGTTACCGGCCCGGTTCCATCCGGTGTAATAACTTCCCTGCCGATCTTCGGCATCTTTTTCCTGGTCATTTCATAGTGCTCCTGCTCATACTTCAGACAGCACATAAGCCGGCCGCAGACCCCGCTGATTTTGGTCGGATTCAGGGACAGATTCTGTTCTTTGGCCATCTTGATGGATACAGGCTGGAACTGATCAAGGAAAGAGCCGCAGCAAATCGGTCTTCCGCACGGGCCGAGTCCTCCAAGCATCTTTGCCTCATCCCTGACACCGATCTGTCTCAGTTCAATTCTCATCTTGAATACGGAAGCCAGATCCTTGACCAGTGATCTGAAATCCACCCTGCCGTTTGCTGTGAAGAAGAATAAAATCTTACTGTTGTCAAACGCATATTCAACAGAAACCAGTTTCATTTCAAGCTTGTGTTCATTGATTTTCTTCTGACAGATGGCAAATGCCTCTTTCTCCTTAATGCGGTTTTCCCTGCCGTGCTGAATATCCTGCTCATCTGCAAGGCGAATAACTTTTTTCAACGGTGCGCGCCAGTTTTCCTCGTCAATCTCCCTTGCTCCCATAACCACTTCGCCGAGATCATATCCCCGTGCTGTATCGACAATAACATAATCCCCTGTCTTGACTTCAACATCAGCGGAATCAAAATAATACATTTTACCGTTTTCCTGAAACTGAATACCGATTATTTTACCCATAGATCGCTTTCTCCTACAAAAGTTAAAAGTAATTGTTCTATAATTGCCTGAAAATTGACATTGCTGATGTTTTGCTTCCTTGCACTGGCAACCGCGTCTGTGAGAAGCATAAACCTCTCCAGAGGCGCTTCCTCGGCAAAACGTTTCCATTCCTGAGGGTATTCCTCCGGGTAATCCTTCTTTTTATGATACAGGCGGTATCGCAGCATTTGCTGAATGCAATCCTCGACGATATTAAACATTTGCTCAGCAGATGCTTTCTGATCCTTCCAGGCGGTTGAAATATTCAGAATCTCACTGCGTGACCTGTTACGGAAAAACGCATTGATAACTTCATCTTTTTTTCTCCAGTAGGTATCGTCAGATGACAGCGTGATTGCATTCCCGATTGATCCGTAGGATGCAGCAGCGGATTTGCCGGCCACAGCCGGATCCACGCCGGATTCTATTAGTGTTTTTCGGATATACTCTTCCTCCCAGGGAATCAGCTTGATACTGCGGCATCGGCTTCTCACGGTTGTCAGAAGCTGTTCCGGATGACTTGCAGTAATCAGAAAATAAGTATTCTGCGGAGGTTCTTCCAGAATTTTCAGCAGGCTGTTCTGTGCCTGAGGCGTCATATTTTCGGCTTCCTGAATGATCACAACCCTGTTACCGCCCTCGTACGCATAACGGTTGCAAATCCTGATCATTTCCCGGATATCTTCAATCGGAATCGTAGCTCTTCCCTTCTGTACTTCCTGTGAAAGAGGATTCCCTTTTTCAATCACTGTAATGTCCGGATGTTCTCCGGAAACAGCAAGTCTGCATCCTTCACATTGTCCACAAGGTATTTCTTTATCGGAGGTACACATAAGGGATGCAGCGATCAGCCTGGCCAGTGTACGCTTCCCTGTACCGGGCTGACCTGTTATAAGTACAGCATGAACCAGACGATGTTCTGCGATCTGGCTGCGCAGCGCACCGATCTCAGATCCCTGAAGAGCAAAATCATCAAACGAAATCATCGGCAAACAGTATTATACTTTCAGAAACTGATCAACGGTCAGAACAAACATCGTTGCTCCGCCGACTGTTACTTCTATCGGATAGGAGGAATACTCATTCTGCGATATACCGCCTGATATCGTCGAGGACACAGTGGAAATCTGCTTTCTGCTTTTACATACCGATTCAACCAGATGAACCGCTTCGTCAATCCTGCTGTCATCCACGCCAAGCAGCAATGTGGTATTCCCGGCTTTCAGAAATCCGCCTGTGGTAGCCAGCTTCGTAACGCCAAATCCGTGTTGCATTAAAACGGACAGAAGTTTAGAGGCGTCTTCATCCTGGACAATGGCGATGATAAGCTTCATAATCTTTCTTCTCCTTCCGCTTTTAACTATAAAATTATACGCTACATCCCATTGAAAATCAAGTAATCAACCCATCTTTTCGCTTCTGGCTTCCTGTCGTCTGCACGCTACACAAAGGTGCGCTCTTTCTTTACAGGGAATATAAAAAAGCGTAAACTGTTAAAATGGGAGGAATTGTAATGGAGAACATGTATCATTGCTATGCCAGTGCAGCTTTCGGAATGGAAGGGCTTGTCGCAAAGGAATTGAAAAGCAACGGTCTTCAGGATGTCAGAGCCGATAACGGTTTTGTTCTGTTTTCTTCCACGGCGGATAATCTTTATCTGAGCAATATGAAACTTCACTTCAGTGACAGATTATATATCATACTGGCATCCGGTGAGTGTAAAAGTTTTGAGGATCTTTTCCAGCTTGTTTTTTCTGTACCCTGGCCCGATTTTTTTTCAGGCAATGAATTTATCGATGTGTCCTGTAAATGCACAAAAAGCCAGCTGATGAGTCAGCGTGACTGCCAGTCCATTACAAAAAAGGCAATCATCGAAAAAGTCAGAAAAAGCACCGGCCGGAAAATATTCTCCGAGTCGGGTGCTCATCTGTATATTCAGGTTTCCATCCGCAACAATCTGGCCAGAGTACTCCTCAACACATCCGGAGACGCATTGTCGCGCCGCGGATACAGAACCTGGAATGGTGAAGCCCCTCTGCGTGAAACACTTGCTGCTGCTTTGGTTGAACTGAGCGGATGGCGTCCCGGACAGCCGCTTCATGATCCATGCTGCGGCACCGGAACCATCCTGATAGAAGCGGCTTTGATTGCTGCGAAAATTGCTCCGGGTATCAACAGACATTTTGCCATGGAAGAATACTGCTGTTTCAGGCATCTTGATTTCCCTGCTCTCCGCTTCTCCCTGAAATCTGCTGAAGACCTTTCATCCATTTCAGGCATCAGCGGTTCCGACCTTGATTCATCCGCTCTTGACCTTGCAATAAAGCACGTAAGTCAGGCCAGACTGAACACAAATATGATCAGTCTTGATTTACAGCCTTTGCAGGAGCTGACGCTTGAGACGGAAAACGGTGTATTTATCTGTAATCCTCCTTACGGAGAAAGACTGAGCGATCAGGAAAAATGTCGCCGTCTTTATCACGATCTTTTCCTTCTGAAGAAAAGGCATCCCACCTGGAAACTGTGTGCTATCACGTCGGACCCTGCCTTTGAAAGAAGTTTCGGCAAAAAAGCTGACAAAAAAAGGCGCCTGTATAACGGACGCCTTGAATGTGTATATTATATATATAATTAGTGGCTTGTCCGGATAGTGATTCTTTGTAAAGCATCATCCGAAGAATCGTGTCCTACAAGGTTCTGGAATTTCGTTATATCTGTGGGTGTCATCTGCCATTGCGGAATATAGCTGTTTTTTTCTGTATCCGAATGCCCGTATGGGCATATCGGAATCGTAGCAATTATTATGTTTCCGTTTTCTGTTCTGAAGTCAAACCGGGCCTGTACAAGCATGGAATAAAAAGATTTGGGCTTTCGTGATGTACTGCCGTCCAGTATGGTTCCGGTATTGTAAACAACCGGAACACCTCTGATAAAATCTATTCCGCCGGCTTGCCCGTCAAAGCTGAAAATCACGAGGTCTGCACCTGCGATCACGCATTTATTTGCCATTGCCTCCTGGACAATGGTACGGTTTCCTGCTCCACGGTCTTTTCCGTTGATATAAAAGACGATTTTCTCACACTTCATCTCTTTCAGGACTGAAATCCTCTGAAATATTATTTCACTGTCCGCGAGATATTCACTTTCAGTGCACCCGGCAACGCCGAAAAGATGTCCTTTCAGTTCAATGGTTGCAGGATGAGTTTTGTCCATCGTATCTGCAAAGCGCTGTGCCTGTTTGATGGTATCAGAAATACTATCCTGTTTTGTATGGATTATGTCGTCTGAAATAATGATCATCTCTACAGACGCATCCCTGAATATTTCATTGCTTCCCAGGGGACCATACTGAATATCCCCGTTCTCGGGAATGGACGCCTGATCACCTTCCAGTAAGCCGCCTAATGCAACACAGGTAAGATCATCCTCTGAAAACACCTGGGCAAGCAATGAAAGAGGCTGATCGTATCCCTGCTGTGAAACAAAGGACACAAAGCTTTCCCGTCTGGAATTGAAGGATTTGCTTCCGCCGGGGATGATATTCCCGCCGAATGTCAATGTCACGATCTGATCCGTTTCCGTATTCTCATAATCCGGATAAGGCGGTATGCCTGTAATCTGAACATTGTCATCAGTTTTCATCAGTCTGTTGTATTCTGCAGCTCTTTCTGCGGGATCATCCAGAATGATCACGCGCGTGTGATACGGAAGGTGTGTAAAGAGCCAGTAGGCATTAATGCCGCCTGTACCCGGTTCCGGCTGTACACGAATACAGGCGTGAGAAGCTTTTGCACCCAGATATCCGCGTCCCAATGTAAAATCTTTTTTGTTTTTCCCCCAGTCATAAGGAGTCTGATGAATCAGATTTCCTCCGTCATACTGGATTACATAATCGTATTTTTTTCCGTTCATTGAAAAATTAACCCGATGATATCCGGTCAGATAACATCCTGCGGATGTTTCCTGATACAGGCTGTTTTTTTCCGCCCTGCCCGTGGAAACAAAAACAGTATCCAGAATTTTTCCCTGATAATAAACTGTCAGCGTTTGAAGCTGCTTGTCCACGAGCAATCCGTATTCTGCCGAGGGTTTTTCGGTTTTGAGCTTGTCACAGGGAACCCATCCCTCTATGTATTCACCAGCTTCGTGATTCCACGCGCCGATAAATGCCCATGCACCGTCAATACTGATCACTTTAAGGCCCTGCGTCTGCCCGTGCAGTGTACCGAGTGATTTGCTGCCGGTGTCCTGTTTCTCATATACGTTCTGATGCTTGAAAAAATCAATGTTGACAACAACAGATGGCTTCATCATCAGCTCCCAGATCTGTTCTTCCGTCATGCCCCGTTCAGGCATGATCTCGCCTGTTGTGGAAACAGATGGAGCGTCAGGCCTCTCCGGTAAAACATTTAATGAATATTCATAGATGTTTTCCGGCCTGGACGCCTCAAACACATTCATTATATACTTGCCCGTTTCCGGTTTTCTTTCACGTGAAAAGCTGTTGAAATCCTTTCTGGTTATCTTGCCGCCTGTTGCGGATATTTTATACCTGTATAGAGGCTCTTCGGGGGAATCATATTCTGAAAGTGTTATAATCACTGTACCTGTCTTGACAGTTTTAAACTCTATAAACCATTGTTCCGGCGTATCGAGATACAGATTATCCGATGAAGGAAGTGCATATTGAAGGTACTGACCCGGATATTCCACGGGAGACTGGAAGGAGGTTGTGTGAACCCGACCTGAATCATCCGTTAATACCCCTGTGATTGTATAGGTTTTCTCATACAGTTTCTCTTTGTTATAGGCACACCCGTCCCATTCTATTCTTGTTTCACCGGATGTTATTTTTTCCGTCAGAGTCCTGTAGACACAGACATCGTCATGAATGCTGATCGTCAGTTCACCCGCCGATTCAGAACGAATGACGAATGCATTGTTTTCATAGGAATGTATATTTCCGATTCGTTTGATTTCAAACAGACTGTCCGAGAATGCGGAAGGAGAATGACAGAAGATAAGAATCATCAGACAGGCTGCCGCAGTATAAATATATGGTTTCAGCTTAAAATGCATGTTGGCTCTCCTTTCGGTTTATTTATTTTACTTCCGAATTCTTTTCATCGCAAGTTTTTCCTTTTATCTTGACAAAGCGAAAACACCGCTTTATAATTTCGATGTTTGTTCGCGGTCGTGGCGGAATCGGCATACGCGCACGTTTGAGGGGCGTGTCCGGCAACGGGTACGGGTTCAAGTCCCGTCGACCGCACATCAGATCCTGATGATATGTCATCAGGATCTTTTTTTACATAAAAAAACACCGGTCTTCTGACCGGTATTTTGGTAAGTGGAGATGAGGGGAGTTGAACCCCTGTCCGAAAGTACTTCAGAAAGACTTTCTCCGAGCGCATTCCGTGGTTGAATTTCCTCTGAATAACGTCCGCGGAAAAACGTTATTCAGAGTAGCTTCATATTTACGGATCCTGCTGCAAAGCTTAGGCAGAATTCGTTCCCTGCATAAATGACGCCGGTATTCTGATCTGCAGGCGGTCAGAGCCGACGCACGGCATTAAGCCGCGAAAGCGTAATTGCTATTGTCAGTTATTGTTTTTCCCCGTTTTTACGCAGTTCAGGGGCTGCGGCTCGCTTATCCTTCCTCTGTGACCCCCGTCGAAACCGGATCATCCCCGGATATGGCAATCACAATCGCTTTCATTTTTGTCTTTCCTTCAGAGCGCGTCGTATCTCACGGTCTGAATCCTTTCGGGCGATACTGTCACGCTTGTCATGCAGTTGTTTACCTTTGCATAATCCAAGCATCACTTTGACCCTTCCGTCCTTCAGATACATTTCAAGAGGAATAAGGGTAAAACCCTGTTTCATAACCTGTCCGTCAAGCTTTCGGATCTCATTCCGGTGCAGAAGCAGCTTTTTCGGTCTCATCGGATCCCGGTTAAAAATATTGCCCTGCTCATAAGGACTGATATGCATTCCCTCAACCCAGACCTCTCCTTTCCTGATCTGGGCCCAGCTTTCTTTCAGGTTCACTTTCCCCTGACGGATGCTTTTCACCTCTGTTCCGAAAAGCGCTATGCCGCATTCCACTTTTTCTTCCACAAAATAGTCATGAAAAGCTTTGCGGTTCTGTGCAATGGTCTTCGTTCCCTGTTGATGCGGCATTACAGTTTCCTCCCGTCAAAGTATATCACGTGCAGATTCCCTTTTCAATCGTGTATTTGTCTGCTATAATCTCGCAAAGGGAGGGATGGGTATGAAAGACCTGCATGAAATTGCCGCCAATGCAAGAAAAGCTTTTTATCAGATATCCGTATCAACTGCTGATCAGCGGAATAAGGTACTCTTATCTCTTGCTCGTCTGTTGAAAGAGAATAAAGAGGCTGTTTTCATCGCAAACCGGGAGGATCTTGACGCAGCAGCCGCAGAAGATCTTGCGGCACCGCTTCTTCATCGTCTGCTTTTCGGCGAAGAAAAACTGGAGCAGGTTGTCCGCGGACTATATGCACTTGCCGATCTTCCGGATCCGCTCAATAAAACGCTTGTATCCACTGAGATAACCGAAGGACTGAAGTTATACCGGGTCTCTTCACCGATCGGTGTTATCGGTGTCATCTTTGAAAGCCGTCCCGATGCGCTTATTCAGATTTCATCCCTGTGTATAAAAAGCGGCAATGCTGTTCTGCTGAAAGGCGGACGTGAGGCGCTTCATACCAATCAGGCTTTGTGCAGCCTTGTATGTCAGGCGCTGGAAGAAAATGGTTTTTCTGTCCATGCGGCGAATCTTCTTGAAACACGGGAAGATGTGGCCAGGATGCTGAAGGAAGATACATTGATCGACCTGATTATACCGCGTGGCAGCAATAGCTTTGTTCGTTATATTATGGACAACAGCCGTATTCCTGTACTGGGCCATTCAGACGGCATATGCCATGTCTATGTTGACAGTGATGCTGATCCTGAAATTGCATGCCGCATTGTTACAGACAGTAAAACTCAAAATGTTTCCGTCTGCAATGCCCTGGAAACACTGCTTGTTCACAAAGATATTGCACCGGTTTTCCTTCCGGAACTTTATCAGAGTCTCTCTGCCAGAAATGTTGAAATACGGGGTGATGAATCCACAGCCGGTATCATTCCCTGTGTCCCTGCAACCGATCAGGACTGGTCAACAGAATACCTCGATTATATTCTCTCTGTAAAAACGGTTTCATCCATGAATGAAGCGATTGATCACATCAATCATTACGGTTCCCATCATACAGACTGCATTGTAACCAATAATTCGGAAAACGCTTCTGTTTTTATGAACACTGTGGACAGTGCAGGCGTTTACTGGAACGTATCCACCAGGTTTGCTGACGGCTTTGTATATGGTCTGGGAGCTGAAGTAGGCATTGCAACCGGTAAGCTTCACGCCCGCGGTCCTATGGGACTGGAGGGGCTGACAACCTATAAATATAAACTGATCGGTTCCGGGCAAACCATGGAGGAAATGAAATCCGGCAAAAGACAGTACACTCATATTCCTCTTCAGGAAAACTGTCCCCTTTGATTATGGAAAGGAAGTCTGAATAATGCGTCTTCAGAAATATCTCGCTTCCTGCGGCGTCGCGTCCAGAAGAAATGCTGAACAATACATATTGGATGGCCGTGTTTCTGTAAACGGAGAGATCATACGTATACTGGGAACACAGGTGGATGAAAATACGGATATTGTTCAGGTAGACGGTTGTACCGTCACTCCCGAAGCGGAGAAGCATTATCTGGCCTACAACAAGCCCGTTGGAGAGGTTACAACAGTATCCGATCCCGAAGGACGCGCTACCGTTATGGACCGTTTTCGCGATTATCCTGTACGTCTTTTCCCCGTCGGACGACTGGATTATGACAGTGAAGGCCTGCTTCTGCTCACCAATGACGGAGACCTGATGAATCAGTTGCTGCATCCGAGCTTTGAAATTCCAAAATCTTACCTTACAAAAGTATCCAACAATGTTACGGAAGAAGAGATAAGGCTTTTGCGCAAGGGCGTAATGGTTGACGGCAGAATAACCTCCCCTGCTGAAGTCAGACTGATCAGACATGATACATTTTCCACTGATCTGCTGATTACGATACACGAAGGCCGGAATCGCCAGGTTCGTAAAATGATTGAAGCTGTCGGACATCAGGTGGTTCGGTTGAAAAGAGTGCGTTTTGGTCCTGTGCAGCTGGGTGATCTTCCTTCCGGAATGTGGCGCAAACTGACGGATCAGGAAATTGAAAAACTCAGACCTTGACAAAACGCAAAATGGCGCTATAATTTATCGACGTGAGCATTCGCTGACGAGGAGAGTTGGCTGAGTGGTCTAAGGCGCACGACTGGAAATCGTGTGTGGGGTGATACCTCACCCAGGGTTCAAATCCCTGACTCTCCGCCAAACAGTGCAGACTTTGTCTGCACTGTTTTTTTGCCGGGTTCTGCTTTTTCAAAAAGCTTTTCATGCAGAGGGAAAAATGGTAGAATAAAATGATTTTTATGAGGAGGAACTTATCATGAGAATCATTGTTATCGGTGCCGGTAAAGTCGGATACACACTGGCTGAACACCTGATTGCCGAAGAACATGATGTTATTATTATCGATAAAGATGATGAAGTAATCGAAAGATGCAGCGGTTCACTTGATGCGCTGTGTATCCGCGGAAACGGTGCAAATGCTAAAATTCTTCTGGAAGCAGGAGTAGATAAAGCAAACATTGTCATTGCCTCCACTGAAAGCGATGAAAGCAATATGCTTGCATGCCTCATTTCCAAGCGTCTGGGTGCAAACTATACCTTAGCCAGAATCCGCGATCCTGAATTTAATGAAAGCCAGATGCTGCTGCAGAATGAGCTTGGTATTGATGTTGCCATCAATCCTGAACGTGCGACCGCTCTTGAAATCAGCCGTCTTCTCCGCTATCCTTTCGCCGGCAGTATTGAATCTTTTGCAAAAGGTCTTGTGGAGATGGTTGAATTCCGTGCGCAGGAAGAGGATTGCTTTGTCGGCATACCGATGAAAGACCTCGCGGGAAAGCTGCCCCGCCTTCCGCGTATTCTCTATGCCATGGTTGAAAGAAACAACACGGTCATGATTCCTGGCGGTGATTTCAGGATTCAGCCCGGCGACAAGGTGTTTGTTTCCGGAGACATGCTGACAATTACGGAGTATTTCCGTTTTCTCGGCCGGAACAAGCATAAAGTACGCAGTGTTATGCTGCTTGGCGGCGGAAGAATTTCCTATTATCTTTCCAGACTGATTGTTCCCATGGGGATCCATGTTACTCTTTTTGAAATCAACCCTGTAAAAGCCCGTGTGCTCAGCGAACAGCTGCCGAAGGTAGATGTCATTGTCGGCGACGGTACAGATCAGGATCTGCTGGAGGAACAGGGTTTGTCGCAGATGGACGCCTTTGTTTCACTCAGCAACCGGGATGAGGAAAACCTGATTTCCGGTATGCATGCCTCCCGTTCGGGGGTACCGAAAGTGATTGCAAAAAACAGCCGTCTGGCTTATCAGGATATATTGAATGATCTTGGTCTTGATTCAGTCATCAGTCCTCAGTTTATAACCAGTTCAACTATTTTGCGTTATGTTCGTGCGCGCGAAAACAGTAACGGGACAAAAATAGAAAGACTGTACCGTCTCGTAGGCGGCAAGGCGGAAGCAATTGAGTTTATTGCCAGAAAAGGAGATTCCTATATCGGGATTCCGCTCAAAAAACTGACAATGAAAAAAGGTTCCCTTGTTTCCATCATCGTCCATCAGGGAAAAATCATCGTACCCTTCGGTAATGACCATATAGAGGAAAATGATCATGTAGTGATCATTTCTGTTGAATCAGGCATTTCCGACCTGAATGAGGTGCTCTACAAATGAACCGTAAGCTGATTGTCCGAATGCTCGGAGCATTGCTGCTCATCGAAGCCGCTGCCATGCTCCCCTCTTTGATCGTTTCCCTGGTTTACGGCGAGGGTGACGCTCTTCCCATCCTGTACAGTATTGTGATTAACCTGCTGGCTGGTTCCTCGATGAGTTTTATTCCGGGCAAAGATCAGAATTCACATCTCCGCCTCAAAGAGGGTTTTATTATCACCGCTCTTGGCTGGATTCTTCTGGGTATATTCGGTTCTGTTCCCTTTATGCTTTCCGGCACACTTCCTCGTTTTGAAGAAGCTTTTTTTGAAACGGTGTCCGGACTGACAACAACCGGTGCCAGTGTCTTTACACAATATACTTTCGATCATGCCTGTCGCGGCATCCTCTTCTGGCGCGCAACCACTCACTGGATCGGTGGAATGGGTGTACTTGTGCTGACGCTTGCGCTCCTCCCGAAACTGACCGGCCGAACTGCCCATCTTGTCAAAGCGGAAAGTCCCGGACCATCCCTTAGCAAGCTTGTACCCAAAACCGGAGCCACAGCCAAGATCCTGTATAAAATCTACATTCTCCTTTCTTTGCTTGAATTTGTAACACTTCTTTTATGCGGTCTTTCTCCTTACGATTCCGCTGTTCATACCATGGCAACAGCCGGCACCGGAGGATTCAGCCGTTACGGCGACAGTATCGCACATTATAACAGTGTGCCTGTTGAAATTGCCATTACGGTTTTCATGTTTATGTTTGGTGTGAATTTTGCACTGTATTATAAATGCCTTATCGGAGAAAAAATCAAAGCCTTTTTTCACGATGAAGAATTCCGCTGGTATTTGATTTTTGCAGCAGCATTTATTATTCTGATTTCATTCCTGAATCTGGATTACTATCAGGGCGATTTCCTGAAATCACTGCGTTACGGTTCATTCCAGATCAGTTCAATCATGTCCACAACAGGTTTTGTTACCTATGATTATAATCAATGGCCTGCTGCTTCACATATTATCATAGTGATTGCCATGCTGATCGGTTCCTGTGCCGGTTCAACAGCCGGCGGTATTAAGGTAATCAGAATCATAGTTCTGAGCAAGCTTTCCCGCAGAAACATCCGTGCAACGGGGCAGCCGAAAAAAATGGATGTGATCCGTATTGACGGTAAAGCCGTGGACGAACATATGCTGTCCCAGATCGCCCAGTTTGCATTTATGTATATTGCGCTTATCCTTGTCGGTGGTTTTATCATGTCTCTTGGCAGCAACTATGACATCGGTACAAACCTTTCCGCTTCTCTTACCTGCGTCAGCAACGTCGGTCCCGGCCTCGGCGCCGTCGGTCCGGTAGAGAACTATGCCGGTTATGGTATACATGCCAAATTGACTGCGTCGTTCCTGATGCTTTTCGGAAGACTTGAACTTCTCCCGCTGTTTATACTTTTCACGCGTTCCGCATGGCATAAATACTGACTGTATTTTCATACGCTGTCTTTGTCCGAAGTACCCTGCCCCGTATGATCCCGCTGTTCTTTGGGGATCTGTATCATTTTCCGTTATCTGTTCATAATTCACTGATGAGGATCTTAAAATGAAAGATGAAATCAAGATCGTATCTATCGGTCAGGGAGATCCTGATCTTCTGAACATCGTGACGATCAATTCGCTGCGGAAAGCAGAACAGCTCATTCTCCGTACAGGAAACCATCCTCTGACCGCCTGGCTTGAATCTAACAAAATTGCTTATCAGACGTTGGATGAGCTTTATGGTGATGCCGAGGATTTTGACCAGCTGGCACAGCTTATAGCCGATGAAGTAATACGCAGCGCACATTCGTCAGGCGTTGTTTATGCCGTGCCTGATGCTTACACGGACAGCTCAGTTAAAATGCTTTTCAGACGGGTTCCCGGGGATATACTCATTACAGTTGTCCCGGGCATCAGTTCATATGATCTTCATCTGTCCTCTTCAATCAGTTATCTTCCGGACTCTTCCATCCAGATTCTCCCTGCATACGATCTTCTTTCCACTTTTGTCTATGATCCGCGTTGTACACTGTTAATCACTGAAATAGACAATGCAGTACTTGCCGGTCAGATAAAGCTCGTTCTTTCGGATGTTATGGAGGATGAACATATCATCTTCCTTATCCAGGAATCCGGCAAACCGATATCTCTGCAGCTTTATATGCTGGATCGTCAGCATATGTATAATCATTTTACTGCTGTTCTGATTCCCGGAACCGATTATCTGCACAGGGAAAAATACGTTCTGCAGGATCTTGCCGATATTGTTATGCGTCTGCGTGCTCCTGACGGCTGTCCCTGGGACAGGCAGCAAACCCATCAGTCTCTGCGTTCTTATCTGATAGAGGAAGCCTGGGAATGTGTTGCCGCAATTGATGAAAATGACCCTGATCATCTGGGAGAAGAATTAGGGGATCTTCTTTTCCAGATCGTATTCCATTCATCCATCGGTAAAGATTTTGATGAGTTTTCGATTCATGATATCATTTCGCAGATATGTCAGAAAATGATCAGAAGACATCCCAATGTCTTCTCTGAAAATTCGTCGGCGCCGGATAATAATACCGCAATGTGGGACAGAATCAAACAGACTGAA
This sequence comes from uncultured Eubacteriales bacterium, assembly GCA_900315675.1. Lineage (GTDB taxonomy): Bacteria > Bacillota > Clostridia > Christensenellales > Aristaeellaceae > Aristaeella. The sequence continues at coordinate 438,165 of OMZY01000001.1, read as the reverse complement.
ACCGGGCATTATACGCTTTCGGAAAATCTGGACGATATTTCAGCTTTTCTTCCTTCACTGAAATATGCTTCAAAGATCATCAAAAAGATAAGCCGCTTTACAAAAGCTGAAATCTCATCTTCAGATGTAATTACAGAACTCCGGAACCTTCTCCCAAAGCTGGAAAGCAGGCATGACGCTGAAACAACGGGCCGTTTATGTGGCTTATTGCTTTTTCTTTGCTGTGTTCTCTGCTGTCAATCTGAACTCGACAGTGAATGGATTCTGCATCAGACTTCTGATCGTCTGAAAAGCGCTGTAAAGCAGGTTGAAAAGAGTATATTCATGGACGGAAAATCCTTAGAAAGCTTGACTTTCAGTGAACTATGTGTATACTTAAAGCATGTTGAAGGCGAAATTGAATAATTCCGGTCTTTGGCATATTTATATTCTTTTATGCAACCTGCATAAAGACAAGGAGGAGATTACCCGTGAACAAGAGTGAACTGATCAATGCTCTGGCAGAAAAAACATCATTCTCCAAGAAAGATGCCGAAAAAGCTCTGAATGCTTTCGTCGACACGATCAACTGTGCTCTGGCGAAGGGCGAAAAGGTACAGCTGATTGGCTTTGGTACCTTTGATGTGAAAAAACGTCCTGCCCGTACTGCCCGCAATCCCCGTACCGGAGCCGAAATCAAAATCGCAGCTTCCAAGGCGCCTTCTTTTAAAGCCGGTAAGGCTCTGAAGGATAAGGTTAACGCCAAGAAAAAGGCGAAGAAATAAAAATCGTTTCTGCCCGCAGGAACACTGCTTCCTGCGGGCTTTGTTTTGTGAGGATAAAGATGAGAATTGATAAGTTTCTGAAGGTATCACGAATCATCAAACGTCGTACCGTTGCCAGCGAAGCCTGCAGCGGAGGCCGTGTCATGATCAACGAACGGATTGCGAAACCCTCTTCTGTCATTAAGGCAGGAGATATCATCAGTATTCGTTTCGGAGAACATACAGGACATTATGAAGTTCTCCTTGTACAGGATACAATCAGCAAGGAAATGGCATCTTCCATGTACAAAGTCCTGGATGAAGATGCTTTTCTGGCAACGGAGCGTAACAGAACATGAAAAATCATGTCATTCTGCTTGCAGGCGGAAAAGGCTCAAGAATGAATGCGTCTGTAAACAAAGTCCTGCTTGAACTGTGCGGAAAGGCTGTTATACGGCGCAGTGCTGAAGCTTTCATCTCTTCAGCCGATGATATGGTTATTGTTTGCCGCGAAAACGAAGAGAAAACAATCCGAAATCTGATCAGTCTCTCCCCGCTTCCCTTTCCCGTTCATTTTACATCCGGCGGAAATACAAGGCAGGAATCCGTTCTCAATGGTATAAAGGCTCTTACTGACGTCTGCGACGAAGATATCATCCTGATACACGATGCAGCAAGGTGTCTTGTGGATTACGATCTGATCAGTCGGGTGATTGAGTCGGTAAAATTATACGGATCCGGTGTTCCCGGCATTCCCGCCTCCAGCACATATAAAATATGCGATTCAGACCGTAAGGTTCTTTATACCCCTGATCGCTCCGGTCTGTATGAAATACAGACCCCGCAGGGGTTTTCAGCAGGTATTTTTATTCCTGCAGCACTGAAAGCTGCTGATACAGGAATTGTCTTTACCGATGATGCCGGCATTCTGGAGCATTTCCATATTCCTGTCAGGGTAGTACGTGGATCTTCTCAGAATATAAAGCTGACAGAACCTGAAGATATATCCCGTGCTGTTTCAATTATAAAAGGAGAAAAAAAGAATATGCGTGTTGGTATGGGCTATGACGTCCATCGTCTTGCCGAAGGACGAAAACTGATCCTATGCGGAGTGGAAATTCCCTATCATCTGGGTTTGCTTGGTCACAGTGATGCTGATGTTGCGCTTCATGCACTGATGGACGCTATGCTCGGAGCCTGTGCCCTCGGAGACATCGGAAAGCATTTTCCTGATACCAGCGACAGCTATAAGGATATTTCATCAGTCCTTCTTCTTGAAAAAACAAACAAACTGATTGAAGCGGCCGGATATAAAGTTTTTAATACAGATATAACGATTGTTGCACAAAAGCCGAAACTTCTGCCTTTCATTCCGCAAATGCTTGAAGTGGTTTCCGGTAAACTGGATATACCGGTTTCATCTGTCAATATAAAAGCAACAACAACTGAAAATCTCGGATTTGAAGGACGTATGGAAGGTATTTCCGCCTATGCTGTCTGTACTGTTGTTGAAAGATAACCGGTTCACCTGGTCATGAGTATTTTCATAATGATGTTCTGATAAAATGCCGGAAATAATGGCAGAATATGCGTCATCCGTTCCATCAGCCCGGACATGAAAATATTCAGAATGAGATCATTTTCCTCTTTATGATCCATGTGCATCATCTGATAGGATGACAGATCGGGTTTCTGCTTTTCATCCATTGTAGCGGTTAGAAACACAACGTCTTCCTTTTCTTCTCCAAGCTGCAGATATCCTTCTATCTTATTGGAGGACAGTGTGCCGGTTCCTGAAACCAGTAATTCTTTTTGTGAGTTCTCACAGGTGTATGCTATGCTTTGGGAATGCTTTCCGTTTTCTGATGTAAGGCTGAAAGATTCATGAATCAATGGTTCAATTCGCAGTGGATCGAAAACACTTTTGTCACTGCTGAACAATTCACAATCCATGATAATACTCTGCTGATTATATTGCACAGCGATATCTCTGAAATAGTACCTTCCGTTTTCCATGTGTGTAATCAGAATTCTTTTCCGGTTATGTTGGGAATTGTCCATGGACAGTGACAGAATCACCTGATTCCCGCTGATAATATCAAATGATACATATTTATAATGATCATAATTTTTTGTTCTGACAAGCGGATTGTAATATTTCACAGCGTCAGAGCCCATTTCTGCGGCAGCAGCCAATAAAATCTCATCATATTGATATTCGCTGTTTTTACTGTTTTGAGAAACAGGATTTTTACCTGATTGCTGTACAGCATAATGGATCAAATCAGAAAGCATAAACTCAGTTACACAGACTGATGTTGCCTTCTCAAATAAAGGTCCTGTATATATGCCTTCATTTGTTTCTGAATATCGTGATTGGATCCAGTCCCTGTAAAGATTTTCCGCCTCGTTCCGTAAACTGATGGTTTTTTCCGTAGAGAGATCAAAGAAGATCCTGAACATATCATACAGATCCGCATGGTCGTTTGCAGACTGAATGATAATATCCGGGATCAGATCAGAAATCATGCTGATGGTGTTATCTTCTTCATACAGATCAATATAAACAATGTTGCTGTCTGTTCTGTCAGCTATACTTCCCTGTATTCCGATATGTGATTCTGCTGAGGCTGCAACCCCGATACAGCAAATGAAGGCGGTCAGAATACAGACTATCTTTTTCATAATCATCCTCAATGAGCATAAACAGTATTATTCCTGTTCTTCAACATCCAGCGGAGCTGTTTCTGTATTCCCGTTCCCGCTGTCTTCCTGCTCTGACGGTGCTTCCTGGGCAGAAATTGCATTGCTTTCATTTTCCGGCTCCATGCTTGAATTATGTTCAATCATGGATGCCGCATTGCTCACCCAGTCTGTAAAATAAGGAACAAATACCTTTTCAATATCTGTCCCGACCGGTTCGGGATTCACAATTTCGAATGGCATAAAAATCCACGGTGCAGCTGTTTTCACTTTTCCCTTCAGCTGCAGCTGTGTATTGTCCTGTTTGATACTGGCCTGGATTTCAAGTGTTGTTGCCTTGTTTTGTGCATACTGGCTGGAGTAATGCAGACTGATATTTGCATTGATGGCTGCAAATTCGGGAATCACACTCAGATCAATATCTGAAGGCAGATAGGATGCATTGTTTTCAATAATAATGTCATACTGATCTTCTTCATGATTTTTGACATCATCACCTTCGCCGTTTTTGTAGACTGAACTGGTTTTCTTGATATTGATTCTGACTGAATAATTGTTTTCTGCTTCCCGATTGGAAGGATCTGTAATGACTTTGGCGATCCATATATCTTTTTCAAACGATGTGTTTTGCGTATCGTTTTTTTCCGGTATACCCAGCAGCATCACCTGCTCCTGATTCCTTAACGTGTATATCGTGAGATCGGATATGGAATCCACACAGAGTAAGTTATATCCTGTGGAATGCTCATCAAGAGGAAGTTCAAGACCAAAACTGAGAACTTCTCCTATTGCAGATACACGTTTTTTCATTTTAAGCGCTCTGCTCATGTCAAAAGAATTCAGTGCGTCCTGATAGTAATACAGAAGGTTTGCGTTGGCATAAAGCGCTTTCTCCTCAGCTGTCATAACGCTGTCAAGCAGCATATTGATTTCCGGATCCACAGAAAGCTCTCCGAAAAGGGTAACAATCTGTTTATTGACTTCTTCCATGGGTATATCGTAAGTAAAATCCAGCGCAGACAGGCCGGTTTCCAGTTTAACGGTTTCAGCGTCCACAGCAAAACCTGCAAGCCACATCTCAAGTTCATTCTGATAACGGGTCAGAACAGGATCCCATTTTTCTTTCTGTTCATTTTCCGGAACTGACAGAATATTGGCAATAAACTGTGCAGGATTGATGTTTTCGCCTCCTGCCGGAATAATGCTTTTCAGGAAGTCTTCTTTTGTCGGGAACTGCAGGATTTTTCCCTGTACCATATCGCTTCTGAAATAAGAGATGCCGTCTTTCCGATACAGTTCAGACAGCGCTTTCTGCTGTTCCTGATCATTGGCCTGGAAAATATAATAATGAAGATCTTTACCGGAAGCAATGCCCCGTATGCTGTATTCAGCATCGGATACAGTTCTGATAAATCGCGAATCAAGTATATTCTTCAGAAAAGGAATTTCAATCGTATCTCCGTCTGATGTTATCGAAAAGCTGCCTTTCAGCCCGCTGCCGATGGCAAGCTGGTTATACATCTTTTCAGGAAGTGTATAGTCAGCTGCCTGACAAGTGCATACGGTCAAGATAAGAATCAGGGCGATCACCGCAAAAAGGTTTTTTTTCATGATAATATCTCCCTATGTCAATAATTTTTCAGCATTTCCCATGTCTCTTCCGGTATATCCCTGCGAAGGAATTCAACGTCCTCATCAGGCATCGACATAAATCTCCGGATCAGAATTCTGACAATATCTGCAGGGATTTCTTCAGAATCAACATTTTTATCATTCTCTTCAGTCGGCTGACTGTACATATTGTCCGGCTGTGCAGAGAAAACCCCTTCCGACGAACCGATATGCAAGCCTGCGGAAACCCTGCTTGTTATTATTTTACCTGTTTTGTCTGTAATTTCAAGAGTACCTGAGTATTCATCATCTTTTTCTTTTTCCAGAGCAGCGGTAACATAAACGGAGTGTTCAGGATGATCCCCTTTCCTGTTGTACACAATTTTCGAGGATATATCCGTCTCTGTTTCGCTCTGATCGCACGTATACCTGATTTTTGTTTTTTCCTTACCCCTTTTCTGGTCAAGCTGATAGTCCCATTTCAGAACATGTTTGACAGGATCCGATTCATTCTGATCCCTTTCATATGCCAGGTTGTCCCTGTCATATCCGCTTACCGCCGGGGTTTTAATTGTCAGGCTGTCCTTGATGTGATTTTCTGAACGAAGGCATTTCCATACCAGCGAAACTCTTCTCAGATCCTCTGAACTTGTCCCGAGGGTACCGTCATAATTGATCCTGAGAAGCTGATTATCCTTGTCGTACAAAAGGACAATCTTCTGAGATCCCTGAAAAACAAGGTTTTTCAGAAAACTCTTTCCTGTTTCTGTTTCACATAAATCAGCAAGTGCCGCAGGGAAATGATCCTTAACATAATCCGCTGAAAACTGTATGGTTAATCTGCCTTCTGACTTTCCGAACCCTGAAAAATTGAGATTTGCCGATGATTTTCCGGTTAGTTCCGGATAAGCTTCCGCAGTTCTGGCAAATACAGGATATAATTCATCAAGCAAATGATTAATCCTGAAAAACTGTTTGTCCAGAAAGATTTTTACTTCGTTTTCTTCGGATTCACCCTGATCATCCCGGCCCTGTTTATGATAAACGGTATTGGGACTAAATGTCTTGATTGTGTATGCAGTATTATCATTTGTCTGAATAATTGAAAAGAGTTGTTCATCATCCACAGAAAGAACAGCTTCCGCCTGTTCATCATCCGCAAGCACAGAAACGGACAGATGACTGATCAGACGGTTCAGACTGTTCAGCCTGTCAGTGCCGAATTGGGATAACTGCTGGAAAACCGGTGATGAAATACGGATACAAAACGGAGAAGACATTTCTCCCGACAGGAGAAAATGCGTCTGAGTTGATTCAGCTGTTGCGTATGAGCAGGTCAGGATATAGACGGCACAGATTCCCCAAAGTATAATCTTCCTGACAATGCTTTTCATACCCCGGCCTCCTGTGATTCCTGCTCAGAACTGTTACAGATTTCCTCAAACAGGAAATCTGTCAGTTCCATAGCTCTTTTTGCGTTTCCGCATCGATTGATCTCAGCTCTGAATCTGCTTGCTCCGCGTATTCCCTTGATATACCATCCTATATGCTTTCTCATTTCACGTACCGCAATAGGTTCAGGTTTGGATTCAAGCATCATCTGATAATGCCTGATAATCATGTCGTGTCTTTCTTTATAGGTTACGGAATGGACTGTTTGCCCGGCGGCAGCTTCTTTGATTTGCCTGAACAGCCATGGATTTCCAAGTGCGCCTCGACCGATCATTACTCCGTCTGTATGTGAAATTTTCTGCTTAACCAATGCCTGTTCCGGGAAAAAAATATCCCCGTTTCCGATCACCGGAATATGAACGCTTTCTTTCACCTTCGCAATAATACTCCAGTCAGCTTCTCCGCTGTATTGCTGCTCCCGGGTTCTTCCGTGAACTGTAATTGATGTGATTCCTGCGTTTTCAGCCATTCTGGCATATTCCAAAACATTGATATGATCATGGTCGTAACCGATTCTCATTTTTACAGATACAGGAAGCGCGGAAGCCGCTACCGTTTTCTCCATCATTTCAGCAGCAACAGAGGGTGTACGCATGAGTCCGCATCCTTCTCCGGAAGGTGCTATTTTTTTTGCAGGACATCCCATGTTGAGATCAATGCCATCATATATGCCCAGGTCACATATACGTCTGGCGGCTTCAGCCACAGTATCCGGATCCCTGCCGAAAAGCTGAAGAATAAGAGAAGGCTCTTCGGGACCGCGGATCATAAGTACCTGGGTTGCCCGCTGTTTGGGCGCACACAGATACCCCATTGCGCTGATCATCTCTGTATACGCCAGATCACATCCTTGTTCGTAACATATTGTTCTGTAGATATGATCTGTAATGCCGCACATAGGTGCCAGCCTGATATCAAACATGATTATATACCCTTGGAAGCATTGTAATTCTTTGAAGCGTCTTACTGTACGGCGTCAGGATCATCCTGATTTCACGATCCCCCGCCGAAGGTAAAACAGGGATATCCGTACTTCTTTCACCAGTACGCAAAACGGCTGTATCACAAACCATCACCGAAAGCTCTCCGTCTTTCATTTCCGGTTCGCTCTTGACAGCATAAAACATATTGTCATCATGGACAGGAATGGAAAACAGTCGGTTATTGTATATAATGCACAAACCCTGGTGATGTGTGTTTTCGCAAAGCACCTCATCGGTATTGTCGAATCTGATACCTTCCTCGTTCTGCCATTCTTTTTTCAGATGTACATAGTATCCTGCATTCTGCTGATGTTTATACTCCGCCACTGTATGATCATCCTTTGTACCGGTCAGAGAAACACCTGATGTACCTGTTACCGGCATAAATACATCTACCATGGCTGAAAAAGGCTTTTTGCTCCGGAAAACAACGCGTTTGCTGTCAATATCCACAAGCACTGGCTGTTTTCTGACCATTACCATAATTTTCCCGGGAAGGAGGTAATTGATACAGATTCCGTTTTCCGTCAGTGAAACGGTATGAAGATAGGCGGCCGCTGCTGCTCTTGTCAGCCTTGCAAGCAGGATGTCCGACTCTGTCATTTCAGGATTGGTCTTTTCGACAGTATTCACCTTCTGCATCTCACAGATAACAGACCGGTTCAGGCAATCATCAAGGGCGTTAAAAACAATCCGAATCATCTCGTCAAGCGCCCATTCTGAATCATCCAGAATCATCTGAGATGCAAATGCTTCCGTCCATGCTGCAACTGCACGGTTGCTGATGGGCTGGTCAGATGCCCTGCCGCACAGATAGGGATTGGATGTTGTCCCTCCGCATAAAGCATAGTGGTGCTTATGCAGATAGCGCCATACTGTTTTCCCGGCAGCAAGATCCTGACCGTTTCCGCTGAACAGTCCGGAATAAACGGAATAACGGACTCCGTCCGCCAGCATTTCGGCATGATTAATCAGTTTTTCTCTGTCATCATAATCAATTTCATCAGGCAAAACTGATAAATCAGGCGCCGAACCTGTCTGATTATCGTTCTGTACGGGGATGGATTGCTGGAATGTATGAAGCGCTGATGTCCAGTTAAAAGCAGCAGCCCGTATTCGTGTACATATTCGCAGCACTGCTTTCACACCTGTAACCTGATAAAAGCGCACAAGGAACTCCATCAGATCGGCGGGTTGATATAGTGGAAGCGTGTCTTCCCTTGTCAGCTGATCAAATTCTATTTCCAGATAGCGGCACCATACAGCAATCCGCTGCAGAATGCTACGGTCTGTATTGTATTCATAAACCGCAAAAGCGGCTCTGGCGATACTGATCTGTACTGACAGTTTTCCTTCAATGGAACCGTTTTCTGTATCCCGTATTGCGTTCAGAATCATTTCTGTCACCGGTTCATCCAACGGTTTGTTTTTAATCAGACAGGCAACACGGAATAATCCTTCCCATAAAAACGGATTGTCTTTTTTTTCGTCGGCCCGTATATATAAATTCCTGAGTCGTTCATCTGTCGTCCTGATGGTTCCGTTACTGGGAAAGCAATGAGCTGTTGTAAGAATAGGAGCTTTATAAAATACTGGTTTCTGAGGCATTGCAGTTACTTTGTGCCAAAAAGGCGGTCGCCGGCATCACCAAGACCGGGTACGATATATCCATGATCGTTCAGATGATCATCAAGTGCAGCAACATAGATATCAACATCCGGATGATCTTTCTGAATTCTGGCAATGCCTTCCGGTGCCGCGATCAGGTTGACAAGCCTCATATGATGGCATCCGCGCTGCTTGATAAAGTTAATGGCTGCACTGGCGCTTCCGCCGGTTGCAAGCATCGGGTCGAGAATAAGAAGCTCTCTGTTTTCACTGTCTTCAGGCAGTTTGCAATAATATTCAACAGGCTCCAGGGTTTTGGGATCCCTGTACAGCCCGATATGTCCGACGCGGGCGGCAGGTACAAGATTAATGACACCGTCCACCATGCCGAGGCCTGCACGCAGAATGGGGACAATGCCCAGTTTTTTCCCGGACAACATCCTGCACTTACAGGTTGTGATCGGTGTTTCCACATCGACTTCTTTAGTTTCAAGGTCTCTGGTTACTTCGAACACCATAAGCATTGCAATTTCAGAAAGAAGTTCACGAAATTCCTTTGTTCCGGTATTTTTGTCACGCATAATGCTCAGTTTGTGCTGAATAAGAGGATGATCGAAAACGACAACTTTACTCATAAAAGGTACCTCCTAAAATAAGATCGAAGCATTAGATTCCCTTCTTATTATTTTACCAGAAACGACCTCTGCGTGCAATGCTCAGCCCTTCTCATTTTCTGTTTTCATTGACACATTACACGTTCAATTCTATAATCCATATATATAAACGAAGGAGATTCCGTATGTTCTCAATTCCTTATTCCAGATATTTATTTTACCCGGTTACATGGTACAGTGTCCTTATTGTAACCGGTTCTGCATTGGCTCTTTTTCTTGCCTGTAAGGAAGAAAAACGCTCTGGGCTTCCGAAAGACACAGTGCTAGATCTGGCTTTATGGCTTATTCCCGGAGGCATCATCGGTGCCAGGCTTTACTATGTTGTTTTTTCATTCGATCAGTTCCGGAACGATCTTCTCTCCGTATTCAGAATATGGGAGGGTGGTCTGGCTATATACGGGGGCATTATCGCCGGTCTGCTGGTCTTGTTTATTTTCTGCAGATACAGAAAACTGTCCTTTCTCCTTTTATGTGATATGATAGCTCCCGGACTGGCGCTTGCACAGTGTATCGGCCGCTGGGGCAACTGGTTTAATACAGAGGCTTTTGGTTTGCCTGTTACAGGTTCATTTCCCCGTTTTTTCCCTTTGGCTGTACAGATTCCATCGGATGGTTATTCATGGCATCTCGCCACTTTTTTCTATGAATCGATGTGGGATCTTGCGGTATTTGTTTTCCTTGTTATTTCAAGACGAACCTTCCTGAAACGAAAAAACGGAGATGTGTTTTTCTTTTATCTTTTCCTGTATGCCGCCGGACGGCTGGTTATCGAGGAATTAAGGACTGACTCTCTCTTTGCCTCTTCTGTCAGAATCAGCCAGTTGCTGAGTGTTCTGATCTGTATAGCGATTCTTATGCTTTACAGGAAATCGGCTTCAGATCTTTCCGGGAAACATCCTCTTACGGCATATGTACTTTTCCCTCTTGCAGTCGTTGGTGCACTGATTATTCTTTTGTACACATTCTCCTTCCGTCTCCCTTTTATGTATTCCTTTACAGCCGGCCTTTCGGTGCTATGCCTGTGTTCTTTTGCGATGATAATCGGTCTGTTTTCTGTTTATTTTTCTCGGACCGGGAAGGAAATATAAATGCCTACAACACGTTTCCGAAATATTCTTTACCGTGCGGCCCTTCCGTTTTTTGCTCCGCGCTGCGGTAAAAATCCGGTTACTCATATTGCCGGCCATCCCATTTTCTGCCGGAATTCATTCATACATATAATCCGGAAACATCATGTTTTGGGATCATCCACTCTTCTGTATTCACAAAATCAGAATTCTCTGATCCTGACTTCTTCTGTAACTCCGGCGCATGAATCATCTCCGGATACTCTTTTTCGTGTAGCTTCCATCACAAAAACAGTAACTGCCGCTGTAGCCATGAAGCTGTCTGATTCAGGTATACTGGACTTGAACAGACCTGTCAGCGAATACTTTACATCAGAGAATGAAAAAGACAGCCTGAAAAATATAACATTAAGGCATCTTCTGTCACACACTTCCGGTATCGTCGATCCTCCGGATCTTGAATATGCTCTTGAAAACAGACTGCCCTTTTCAACGCTGCTTCCGTCTGCTAGACGTTACGAGCCCGGTTCTTCTTTTCATTATTCAAATCTTGGTTTCGGTCTGATAGGGTGCATTTTTGAACAGGCGGTGGGTCTTCCTGTCAGTTCTGTTTTTGATCGTTACATCTTCGATCCCATGAAAATGAACGCGTCTTTGGAAGGCTGCCGCGTGCCCCTGAATAAAATTATGCCTGTTACCCGTATTCTGCCTTATCGCAAAAACAAAGATGTGACCGTAACCAGTCTGGGTTCTGTCCGGCTTTCCGATCCTGATCCTCTCTGTCATTACGGGCATACATCCGGAAGCTTATATACTGATATCGGTTCCCTTTTCACGTTTTTCCATATGTTGTCTTCAAATGATAATCATTATCTTTCTGCCGCCTCTGTAGATGAAATGAAAACAGAACATGCATCCTACGGAGCACTGTCTCCGACGCTTTCATACGGTCTCGGTCTTCTGCGTATCAATGATCCGTATATTTCTGATCACACTGTTTACGGACATCAGGGATTCGCTTATGGCTGTGTGGACGGTGCTTTCTGGGATGACGCAACAGGGAATATCATAATTACTTTGAACGGCGGGTGCAGCGAGGCCAGAATAGGCCGTCTGGGATGTTCCAACAGGGACATGCTGCGCTGGGCATTCCGAAAGGAGCTTCCGGCATGGTCAGAATAAAGGCATTTGAAAACCATGGTTCCAATGTTTGCATCTGTCTGGATGACGGCGGGAAGTACTGGCTGAAAAAAACTGATCTCGCTGACTCCTGTCTTGCGGTAAATGATGAAATGGATACTGAAGATTTCTGCCAGTTTGTCCGGATACATCAGTACCCAAGAGCTTTGAATCAGGCTGTGGCCATGTTAGCCAGACGTCCGTGCAGCAAGGGGGAAATTACAGCCCGCCTGCAGCGCAGCAAATATACATCAGAAGTTGTTGATTTGGTGATCTACAAACTTGAAAAAGAAAAACTTCTCAATGACAGAGAATTCTGTGAGCAGTGGGTTCAGTACCGTCTGGTTCGTAAATACGGACCCGCTTTCATTCACCGGGAACTCAGAACAAAAGGAATTCCTGAAGATATGATTGTCTCCGCTCTGGAAGATCGCGATGAAACCGATGAACTGATGAATGCTGTATCCCTGGCAAAAAAAGCATGGGCCAGGGCAAAACCGGATTCTGATCTGTATAAACGCCGACAGAAAGTGATAGCTTCTCTGGTCCGGAAAGGATACAGCTGGGAGATGGCAAAGAAAGCCTGTAGTACAGCTGAAACAGATATGTGAAAAGCACGGCACAGATGATCATCTGTGCCGTGCTTTTTTAACTCCTGTTTGTCTTCCTTATTTGGCCGAATTGCTGATTGCTGCCTGTGCCGCTGCCAGACGGGCAATCGGTACACGGAAAGGAGAACAGCTTACATAATCAAGACCGATCTTGTGGCAGAATTCAACGGAGCTCGGGTCTCCGCCGTGTTCACCGCAGATACCGACATGCAGTTTCGGATTGACGGGTCTGCCAAGATCAATGGCCATCTTCATCAGTTTGCCGACTCCGTTCTGATCCAGCTTGGCAAAAGGATCATTCTCGAAGATCTTTGTATCATAATATGCACCCAGGAATTTACCTGCATCATCACGGCTGAAACCGAACGTCATCTGTGTCAGGTCATTTGTACCGAAGCAGAAGAAATCAGCTTCAGCCGCGATTTCATCCGCGGTCAGCGCAGCTCTCGGAATTTCAATCATGGTACCGACCTCGTATTCAAGCACAGCACCGGCACTTGCAATTTCCTCATCCGCGGTCTCAACAACAACCTTTTTCACGTATTTCAGTTCTTTGACTTCACATACCAGAGGAATCATAATCTCGGGACGAATATTCCAGTCAGGATGTGCTTTCTGGATCTTAATCGCAGCCCGGATAACCGCCCTGGTCTGCATTTTGGCAATTTCAGGATAGGTTACCGCAAGACGGCAGCCGCGATGTCCCATCATGGGGTTGAATTCATGCAGGGACGCAATGATGTTTTTGATTGTTTCAATACTCTTACCCTGCGCTTCAGCGAGCAGACGGATTTCATCATCACTGGTGGGCACAAACTCATGGAGCGGCGGATCCAGGAAACGAATGCAGACAGGATATCCCTCAAGCGCTTCGTACAGTTTTTCAAAGTCACTCTGCTGATAAGGAAGGATTTTATTCAAAGCAGCTTCACGTTCTTCAACAGTATCGGAGCAGATCATTTCACGGAATGCCGCAATGCGTTCCGGCTCAAAGAACATATGCTCTGTACGGCACAGCCCGATACCTTCGGCTCCCAGTTCCCTGGCCTTTCTGGCGTCTTCGGGCGTGTCGGCATTTGTTCTGACACTCAGCTTGCGATATTTATCAGCCCATGCCATAATTCTGCCGAATTCACCGGCAATCTTGGCATCAACAGTGGGAATCAGGCCGTCATAAATCCGTCCAGTAGTGCCGTCAATGGAAATAAAATCTCCTTCTTTGAACGTCTTGCCGGAAAGAACAAACTTTTTGTTTTCTTCATCCATGGCAATATCACCGCATCCGGAAACACAGCATTTACCCATGCCGCGGGCAACAACAGCCGCATGGCTTGTCATGCCGCCGCGCACAGTCAGAATACCCTGCGCGCTCTTCATGCCTGTGATGTCTTCAGGTGAAGTTTCCAGCCGGACAAGTACTACTTTTTCACCTCTGTTTGCCCATTCTTCCGCGTCTTCAGCGGTGAAAACAATTTTACCGCAGGCAGCACCGGGAGAAGCACCCAGTCCTTTACCGATAGGTTCGGCTTTTTTCAGGGCAGCAGCGTCAAACTGCGGATGAAGCAGTGTGTCAAGATTGCGCGGGTCAATCATTGATACAGCTTCTTCCTCGGTACGCATACCTTCATCTACAAGATCACAGGCTATTTTCAGGGCCGCCTGTGCTGTACGCTTTCCGTTACGGCACTGCAGCATATACAGTTTTCCGTTTTCAATGGTAAACTCCATGTCCTGCATATCACGATAATGCTTTTCAAGCAGATTGCAGACTTTTTCAAATTCCGCATATGCTTCAGGGAACTGATCTTTCATCTGTGAAATCGGCATAGGAGTACGGACACCGGCAACAACGTCTTCACCCTGTGCGTTCACAAGGAATTCACCCATCAGTTTATTCTCGCCCGTTGCGGGATCACGGGTAAAAGCAACGCCCGTACCGGAATTATCATTCAGATTGCCGAAAACCATAGGCATGACGTTTACAGCAGTGCCCCAGCTGTACGGAATATCATTGTCTCTGCGATAAACGTTGGCACGGGGATTATCCCAGGACCGGAATACCGCTTTCACAGCGCCCATCAGCTGTTCCTTGGGATCTGCCGGGAAATCGTCCCCGATCTTGGATTTGTATTCAGCTTTAAACTGTCCGGCCAGTTCTTTCAGGTCTTCAGCAGTCAGCTCAACGTCGTAGGTAACGCCTTTCTTGGCCTTCATTTCATCAATCAGCTGTTCGAAATACTTCTTCCCGACTTCCATGACGACATCGGAGTACATCTGGATAAAGCGACGGTAGCTGTCATAAACAAACCGGGCAAACTTGGGATCGCTGTTGCCGGCAATCATGGCTTCAACCACTTCATCATTTAATCCGAGATTCAGAATTGTGTCCATCATTCCGGGCATGGAAGCCCGGGCGCCTGAACGGACGGAAACAAGCAGCGGATTCTTCAGATCTCCGAATTTCTTTCCGTTGATTTCCTCCATTTTGGAAATATATTCCATGATCTGTGCCTGAATTTCATCGTTGATCTGACGGCCGTCTTCGTAATACTGGGTGCAGGCTTCTGTTGAAATGGTAAATCCCTGCGGAACAGGCAGACCGACTTTGGTCATCTCAGCAAGATTAGCGCCTTTACCGCCAAGCAGTTCACGCATGGTGGCATCGCCTTCAGTGAAGAGGTACAGATACTTTTTGGACATTCAAAATTCCTCCCCGATCATATTCACGGAACGGCATATGTTCTTTGAAAGCCGTTACTTATCCATCAATTTATTATAAGTGCAGGATAGATACAATGCAAGTATTTTCTTTTATATCAGACAGATGACATCACTGAAAAACAGCTCTTATGAGATTATTCCGTTTTGCTTTTTTTTGTCTTCAGCCGCATCGATCAGTTTTTCCGCATAAGCATTGGATTCATCGGTAATTCCGTCCGCCCCGCTGATCATTCTTCCGACTTCAGCAACTCTTTCACGATGTCCAAGCTCCATTACAGATGTTTGTGTCCTGCTGCCGTCTGTCGTTTTCTGAACAAGATAATGATAATCTGCCGCTGCAGCAATCTGAGGTAGATGCGTAACGCAGATTACCTGTCTTTCACGGGAAATGGAAAGCATTTTTTCAGCAACCACCTGTGCCATACGTCCGCTGATACCCGTATCTATTTCGTCAAAAACCATGGATTCCACACCGGAATGTGATGTCTCCAGTGTCTTGATAGCAAGCATCATTCTGCTCAGTTCACCGCCTGAGGCTATTTTTGCCAGGGGTTTTAATGGTTCACCGGGATTGGGGCTGATCATAAATTCAATCCTGTCATCTCCCTGCTGCGTAGGCATAAGCGGTCTGCCGGTTTCATTCGGTTTGAATTCGACGCGGAAAAGAGTGTTTCCCATCCCAAGATCACTCAGTTCCTTCATCATCTTTTTTTCAAACGTTTCGGATAGTTTTTTTCGCGATTCCGTCAATTCTCTTGCCGTATTTCTGTATCTTCCCAGTGTTTTTTTGTGCTCGACAGACATTCTGCTGACTTCAGCTTCAAGATTTACAAGTGTACTGTACTCCTCTTCCAGTCTGGAGGTGAGTTGCGGCAATTCGTCCGCTGTTGTCTGATATTTTCTTTCCATACGGTGAATCAGATCAAGTCTGTGATCAATCCTGTCCAGTTCTTCCGGATTGATTTCAAATTTGTCTGCCAACTGATTGACCTGATAGGCTATGTCCTCCAGCTCAAAATAAAGGGACTCGCATCTCTGACTGATATCCTTGAAGTCTGTGTGCTTTTGTGAAATAGATTTCAGTAAATCTGAAGCCGCTTTGACCTCTGTCAGTGCTGCATAGCCCTCTTCATTCCCGGACAGATGTGCCCGTATTGTATCAAGCGCTTCTGATTTGCTGAATGCCGTTTCCTTTTCTTTGCGTTCCTCCAGAAGCTGTTCAGCTTCATTCACCCGGATATCTGCGCTGCGTAATTCTTCAAGATCGCGTTCAAGCGATTTCATCTGCGATTCTCTGTTTTCATTCTTTTTGACCAGCCGTGCATAAGCTCTGTGATTATTGATAAATGATTCACAGTCTTCTCTGACCCTGTTCATCAGCAGGCTGTGATTTTCCGCTCCTGTCTGATCCAGAAATGCCAGCTGCATCTCGGGATCAGACAGAAATCTGTGATCGTTCTGTCCGTGCAGGTCAAGAAGCCATTCTGCCAGATCTCTGAGCCTTGCGACTGGAATCATTACTCCGCAGACCCTGCATATATTTCTTCCGCTTATGGATATTTCACGATAGATGACAATATGACTTCCGTCATATTCGATGCTTTCCTGTTCCATAAACGAATGGACTTTCTCGTTATTGCTTACGGAAAACTCGGCTTCAACAGAAGCTTTATCGCAACCCGTGCGGATAAGGTCCCTGTCGGCTCTTCCGCCAAGCACCAGGGTGACCGCGTCTACAACAATGCTTTTTCCCGCGCCTGTTTCGCCTGTCAGAGCATGCATACCCTGATGAAAATGGATTGTGACATCATCAATCAGTGCAATCTGATGGATCGTTAATGACTCTAGCATATACAGCTCCCGTTCATCTGTGATCAGTCAGTTTACGGATTCTGTTTGTAATCTCTATTGTATCCGTCTCATTTTTAGCCACGATAAAAATGGTATTGTCACCAGCGATCGTTCCAAGGATTTCTTCCCATCCGAGATTGTCAAGCGCTTCTGCCGCCACATTTGCCGAACCGCTCAATGTCTTTACAACGATCATATTGCCTGAAAAATCCACATTTACAAGAGAATCGTTGAGAATTCTGGTCAGTCTGTCACTCACAGCTGTTTCATGTCTTTCAGGCCGTGCATATTTGAATCCGCCGCCGTTTGCCGCCACTTTGAGCAGCCTCAGTTCCCTGATATCCCGGGAAACAGTGGCCTGTGTGACTTTGTATCCGTTTTTTCTGAGTTCTTCCGCTAGTTCTTCCTGGGTCTCCACGTCTTTTTCTCTGATGATGCGAAGTATTTCATCCTGTCGGCTGGATTTCATTCTTTATCTCTCCTGTCTGTATATTATAAACCCCATTCACTGAGTTTTCTGCGTACGAGCCCGAAAAAATCATAAGGATGAAGTCTGATCAGACTGATTTTCCGTTCTGTACCGGTAACATGTATTTCATCACCTGTACTGAGGCTTCCCATGTTTTGTCCGTCTATCTGCAGTTCAGCCGTCTGTTCCCGTTCCGGTTTTAGCAGGAGGCAAATATCCGATTTTTCCGAAACAATACACGGACAATGCTGCATACTGTGCGGACAGACAGGTGTGATGATCATGCAGTTCATTCCTGGTTCAACAATCGGACCGCCGGCAGAAAGAGAATATCCTGTAGAACCGGTTGGTGTTGCTACGATAATTCCGTCTGCAGTAAATGTGCCGTATTCCTTTTTATCCACTGTTGCGTCCACACGAATGAGTCTTGCATATCCGCCACGGGTAATGACCGCGTCATTCAATGCGTAGAAAGAATCCCCCGTATTGGTGTTTGTAACATGAAGCAGACTTCTTTTCTCAACATGATATCGGTTTTCTATAATTGCTGTAATCGCTTCCTCCAGATGTTCAGGATCTTCTTCTGTGAGAAAACCGACTGTCCCCAGATTGATGCCAAGAAGTGGTATATCGTATTTCATGGCATATCTGGCTCCGATCAGAAGCGTCCCGTCTCCCCCGAATGTTATGATCAGATCAGGTTTTTCCGTGCAGTCTTCCGTCTGAGGATTAAATGTCAGAATCTGATGTCTTCTGAGAATAACAGACGCTTTTTCAGCGCATTTTACCGCATTCAGGTTCTCTTCATTCAAAATCAGTCCGGCTGCTTTCAGCATATGTCTCTTCCCTCCTGCAGGATTTGACAAAATAGTATCACAACCTGTATATATACTCAAGAGACCGATGTTTTTTTGTATTTTCCCCGCATAATGCTGTATATATACATTTTTGAAAGGATTGGATCCTGCGAATGATAGCTGTTCAGTATATTGATGATTATTTCCTGATTTGTGTCAAACCTGTAGGGATAATCTCCGAATCCCCCGGCCTTCCTGATATGCTTTCCGTACAGCTGAACAGAAAACTTTATCCTGTTCATCGTCTGGACAGGGGCACCGGTGGTGTCTGTGTGCTGGCTCTTTCCGCCAAAGCCTGTGCAGGACTTCAGAAACTGTTTTTACAGGACAGGATACAAAAAGAGTATCTGGCGGTTGTTTCAGGAATGCCCGATTCCGTGCAGGGGACTTTCAGGGATCTTTTGTATCATGACAAAAAAAAGAATAAATCCTATGTCGTCAGTCATGAAAGGAAAGGCGTAAAGGAAGCGATATGCAACTGGACCTTTTTGAAATCATTCATCCGGGACGGACAGCCTTTATCCCTTTTGCGCATATCCCTTCATACCGGGCGAACGCATCAGATCCGCGTGCAGTTTGCCTCCCGTGGCTATCCTCTGATAGGTGATCGCAAATACGGCAGCCGAATCAAGGCGGATACTCCCGCTCTTTGGGCTTCAGGCATTAGCTTCAGCCATCCGTGGATCAGCGGCACACAGGTCACTGCTGTCTCAGAGCCAGATCCCGTATTCCCCTGGTCTGTTTTTGCGCCGGTTCACTTATAACCGGGCCATGCGCGTATGTGCTTCTTTGACCACGGCCTGTATTTTTTCCGGAGATATATTTCTTTCTTCAGCACCGTTCTTCCTGATTTCAGCTAGAAACTCAATATTCCCTTTGGGTCCGGTTATCGGTGAATAATCCAGATTCACCGTATACCATCCCATCTGATTTGTAAACGAAACGATATTCTGAATCACTTCCTGATGTACATCCGGATCCCGGACGACACCGTTTTTCCCTACCTTTTCTCTTCCTGCTTCAAACTGTGGCTTGATCAGTGTATAAAATACACCGTCATCACCCATTATTCCGGCTGCAGCGGGAAGAATCAGACGTATTGAAATAAAACTGACGTCCATCACGGTAATTTCAGGCGTCTCCGGAAACATGTCTTTTTCAAGGTAACGTGCATTCGTTCTTTCCATGACAACTACACGCGGATCATTCCTCAGTTTCCAGTCCAGCTGTCCGTATCCGACGTCGATGGAATACACTTTTCTTGCTCCCATATGAAGGCAGACATCAGTAAAGCCCCCTGTGCTCGATCCGATATCCATAATGACACGATCCTGCAGGTCCGCACTGAATACATTCACTGCTTTTTCCAGTTTCAGTGCTCCCCTGCTGACATATTCAGTCTGTGATGTTTTCAGTATGAGCGTGTCCTGGATGCCGATACTCTCGGACGGCTTATTGATTCTCCTGTCTCCGAGGAAAACACGGCCTTCCATGATGGCAGCCTGTGCCCGCTCCCTGCTTTCACACAATTTCTGCTGAACAAGAGCAATATCTGCCCTGATTTTATCACTCACAGGATATATCTCCTTTCCTTCTGCGGATGATATCTTTCGCAAGTGATTCGGCATTCAGTCCGGCTTCCTGCATCAGTCTTTCATGATCGCCGTGTGGAATATAACATCCTTTTACTGCAAAGCATCCGGTCGGAATAACATATCCCCGGTCGGCACAATACCTGCTGACGTATTCACCGAATCCGCCTGTCAGCATGTGCTCTTCCAGGGTGTATACCTGTGCTGTATCCGGTATCGACGCCAGGTACTTTTCATCCACAGGTTTCACAGAGGAACAGTTCAAAACCTCTGTGCTTATTCCTTTCTGCTCAAGTATTTCTGCGGTATCAAGCGCCCTCGGAACCATTGATCCGACTGCCAGAAGGATCACATCGCTGCCTTTCTTCAGCTCCTGCCATTTTCCAGCGGTAAACGGGCTGCACGGAGCAGACTGGCTGAAAGGTTTGACAGATTTGGGATAGCGGATCAGACAGGGGCCCTCCTGTTCAAGAGTCCATTGAAGCATGCTGATCAATTCCCCGGAGGATGAAGGTGCCAGGATGGTCATACCGGGAATCGGTAATGCCATTGAAAAATCAAATAAGCCGTGATGTGTCTGACCGTCTTCTCCTCCAATGCCGCTCCTGTCAAGCAGGAAAACAACCGGCAGATTTTGCATACATACATCATGAATCATCTGATCGTAGCAGCGCTGGAAAAAGCTTGCATAAACGGCAACATACGGCCGCATGCCACCTGCTGCAAGCCCGGCAGCCATAGTCGCCGCATGTTCTTCCGCAATACCGACATCAATGAGCCGGTCCGGAAAACGTTCAGCAAAATGATCCAGTCCTGTACCAAGCTTCATAGCGGCTGTTATGGCAACAATACGGTTGTCTTTGACAGACATTTCAGCAAGGGTATCGGCCATTATATGCCCCCAGGATGGTGAAGCAGGCTTATCAATTCTGTATCCGGTTTCTACATAGAACGGAGGTGTGCCGTGAAATGCTTCCGGGCGTTCTTCAGCCTTGTCATAGCCATAACCTTTTTTGGTCAGGACTTGTATGACGCAAGGCCCTTTTCCTTTTCTGGCCTGACGGAACGCTTTTTCCATTTCTTCGATGTCATGACCGTTAATCGGTCCGTAATAATTGAATCCGAGCGCTTCAAAGAAGCCGGTTTCGTTATCCTTGACAATCAGTGAACGAACCATTTTCTTGGTTCCGTGAATAACTTTGTAAAGCGGTCTGCCAATCAGCGGAATCTGGTTCAGATGCCGTACATGCTGTTTGGCGCTCTGCCAGCCGGCACTGATTCTCAGCCGTGTAAGGTATTGTGATAAAGCCCCAACATTGGGTGCGATACTCATTTCATTGTCATTCAGGATTACGATCATTTTTGTTTTACTGTTGCCCGCATCGTTCAGTGCTTCATAACACATGCCTCCGGTCAGGGCTCCGTCACCGACTACAGCAATAACATCATAATCTTCATTCTGATAATCTCTGGCTCTTGCCATACCTAACGCTGCTGAAATAGCAGTGCTGGCATGTCCGGTTTCAAAACAGTCATAGATACTTTCGCTTCTTTTCGGGAATCCTGACAATCCGCCGTATGATCGAAGCGTCGGGAATTGTTCATAACGTCCTGTGATGATTTTATGTACATAACTTTGATGCCCTACGTCAAAAATAATCTTATCCGTGGGCATACGGAAAACACGATGCAGCGCAAGTGTCAGTTCAACCGCACCCAGATTGGATGCAAGATGACCACCATTGGATGAAACAGTAGAGATCAGTGTTTTCCTGATCTCACCCGCAAGCCGGTCCAGCTGTTCATAGCTCATTCCATCCAGATCCCGCGGGGAATGTATTTTCTCCAGCATCGTTGTTATTAATCCCCTTCGTCATTTAGAATATTTCGTACCTTTACTTCCCTTGGCACCTTTCGCACCAAGGGAAACATTTTTCAGGATATCGCTTGAGTAGGCATAATTAGCCTGGTTCTTGTCGGCATGGGCTTTTTCAGCATAATCGATCATTCTGTCAATCAGACTGCTGTAGGAAATCCCGGCGTTTTCCCATAAATAGAATGCAAGACTTCCAGGAATTGTATTAATCTCGGTAATATAAAGCTTCTCTCCGTCACGGTCAAACATATAGTCGATCCGTACAACGCCTTTACAATCCAGCATACGGAAAATGGTCTTGCTCAGGTTCTGGATTTCAGCCGCCAGATCATCTTCAATCGGAGCCGGCAGAACCCGGTGCAGACTGGCCATCCCCTTGCTTCCGCCGGAAGAAAGGTATTTATCCTTGAAATCAAGGAATTCATCATTGTTCAGGGGCATCTCGATCGGTGATGCCTGAAGTTCATCGTCATATCCCATGACGCTACAATTCAGTTCAATCGGTTTGTTGAGTCCCTTCTCAACAAGTACGCGCCTGTCATATTCAAAAGCAAGTTCGAGACTGTCTGCCAGTGATTCCCTGTCATCGGCTCTGCTTACACCGATGCTGGATCCAAGGTTGGCAGGTTTCACAAACACAGGAAATCCGAGTTCTGTTTCAACACTGTTCAACACTTTATCCCGATCTGAAGCAAAGGCGCTTCTGGTAAACCAGATACCGGGAAGGACCGGAAGACCGCCTCCTTTAAAGAATTGCTTCATCATGATTTTATCCATTCCCAGAGCACTTCCGGCAACACCTGTGGAGGTATAGGGTATATTCATCAGTTCCATCATGCCCTGAAGCGTTCCGTCTTCCCCGTTCAGTCCATGCATGACAATAATATATGCATCAATGCGGGCAGCGATCACTGTTTTTTCTCTGGCAAACAATCCTGTCCCTTTCTGAACGGCCAGTAGCGCACCGGAGCCGGAAGAAAGGTCGGGAAACACTCTCGTAATTCCTTTAAGTTCCGGTCTGAATGGCTTGTATGTCCGGATGTCTTTCAGCGCGTCTCCGGTATACCAGTTTCCGTCTTCGCTGATATATACAGGAATAACATTATATTTATCCCCGTTCGCATGACGCATAAGCTGAACAGCGCTGATTATAGCAACTTCCCGTTCGCAGCTTCTGCTTCCGAATATTACCCCGATTGTTTTTTTCATTGTTCCTGTCCTCCATACCTTCATTCTGAGTAATTGTCCGGAAGATCGTTTTCAAATAAAACGGTGTCCCCTGCCCCTGCAATTTCCCTGAGAAGCGCTGTGGCTTCGGTCAGGCTGGATACAACTTTGACATCTTCTTCCGGAAATCCGTTCTCCAGCAGTCCTATCCGGATAGCTTCGCTGCGTTTTTTTCCGACAAGAATAGCTGTATCACAGCATCCGGACATGGCCTTTCCGAATTCTGTATTCATGTCTGTTTCCTGTGCGCCAAGCTCAACCATTCCGGGGGTAACAATAATTCTCTGTTTCGGAAACTGCTTCAGAACATCAAATGCCTGTCGGGCGCCGCGTATGTTGCTGTTAAAGGCATCATCGATGACATTCAGTCCGTCCGGATGTCTGATAAGCTGCAGGCGGTGCTCTATGGGCTTGATTTTACGGATTCCCCGTGACACCTGCTCCATTGTCATTCCGAGCCGGAGAGCCACGGATGCGCAAAGCAGGATATTCCTGATGTTCAGTTCTCCGAGCAGTTGAGTAGTACAAGCAATTTTCCGCTCGGATGTACAAAGCAGGAAAGTGCTGCCTTCAGGTGAATAGGCTATATTCTCCGCCCAGACATCATCCCTGTCGGGGTTCATGCCGGAAATCTGTTTGCTGATTTTTGTCTTCTCATACAGTTCCCGGCAAATACCGTCATCATCCGCAAAGAAAGCCTGTCCGTCTGAGGGAAGAGCATCGATCAGTTCATATTTCGTCTTTTTGATTCTTTCAAGTGTTTTGAATGTATCCAGATGCTGCGGTCCGACAGAGGTCAGTATCCCGATCTGCGGATGAACAAGACGGCACATTTCCTTGATGTCACCGACATGACGCGCTCCCATTTCCGCTATAAAAACACGGTGACCCGGTTCGATTGCGGAGCGTATAACCTTCGTTACACCCATTGGTGTATTGAAGCTTGCAGGTGTGACCAGAGTGTGAAACCGCTCTTCCAGGATAGTTCCCAGAATAAACTTTACACTGGTTTTCCCCCAGCTTCCGGTAATACCGATTCTGATCAGGTCATTGCGTTCCTTCAGAATTCGCTGCGCATCCCGGAAATAGAGCTCACTGATCAGTTTTTCAAGAGGCCAGGCAAGCAAGCCGCAAAGTGCAATCCACACAGGAAGAAGCACCGGAAAAAAAAGAATGAGCGCGCTTGTGTATTTTCCTCCTGCTGCTCTCACAGCGATGACCAGCAGGATCAGAAGAGCGGAAAGAATAATAAAGGATGTCCCGTAAAGACGTTTTACGCGCGGTGTGTAAACAAAAGATTTTTTGGCATGCTTTTCCGAACAGTGTTTCCCGGTTATAAACCCGCCGGCAATCAGAACAGCGACCTCAGCCGGATACAGATACCAGGGCAGCGTATCCTTCTTACCGGCAAAAGACAGCAATGACATTGAGACAGTCAGCAGAACAGTCATACAAACACCGGGAAGGATAGCCTTAAGTATATTCCGTCTGATTGTTCTGAAATATCCGGGAAACTGATAGCTTTCCAGCTGAAAATAATGCAGCAGGATTTTTGAAGCCAGCAGGCATCCCGCTGCCAGCCCCATGCACAGAAGGACAGATAAAAACATATTCTCAGGCCTCCTTCAGAAACTGCCGCACAATTGTATTGAAGCGCTGAAGCTGCTCCAGATACGCGAAATGTGTTCCGCCTTCCAGTATGACAAGACCTGCATCGGGAATCCGTTTCTCCATTTCCCTTCCCATCCAGAGCGGCGTTTCGCTGTCAGCATCTCCCCAGATCAGCAGCGTACTGCTCCGGAAACGTTCGTACAGGTCCGTAAGATCAAGGTTGATAACCTTGACAAAGGTTTTTTTCATCTCGTCATCCAGCGCATTGTAATCACGGCTTCCATATTTCAGCCGGAGCTTTTTCTCCAGCTTATCAGCCGTTTTCCTGAGAAACGGAATGCTTCGGAGTTTCAGGCAACGTCGTTTTAACTTTTGATACCGTTCACTACGTTTCTGTGCTTCCGCTGATTGTCTGGGTCTGATTCCTGCAGCGCCTGTAAATATGATTTTGTCGAATAGTGCCGGTTCCTGTGCGGCCAGCCAGGCGGTAATTCTGCATCCGAAACTGTGCGCAATTACAGAGCATGGAGCAAAATCAAGCCTGATCATAAGTTCTTTCAGACAGGCTGCGTATTCAGGCACGCCCCAGGGCTCCGGCGGTCTCCCGCTTTCTCCGTGTCCGGGAAAATCCACAAGAAGAATCTGGTGCGTCTCTGCAAGAGCATTCGCAACCGGTTCCATCAAATGCAGGTCACAGCCCCACCCGTGCAGAAGCATGACTCTGGTTTTTCCCTGTCCTGTCAGCTTATAATGAACCTGTGTACCGTTAATGTTTTCTTTCATCTTTCTTCCGTCGATTCAACATGCCAGATATACCGGCATTTGATATGGCTGATTTCAAATCTGCGATAGATATCTTCCGGAACATCCGCTATCCGTTCAAATAAACATCCGAGTCTGATACATGTTTTCCGGCTTGCTTCATTGTCCGGATCGCATGTGATAACCACCGAGCTTTTGCCTGAAAGCCTGATTTCCCGCGCAATCAGCCTGCAGGCTCTGTATGCATAATGCCTGCCGCGGTATGGAGGATCAATATGATATCCGATATGCCCGAAGAAATAAACATTTCTTCCTTCTCCGTCCCGGTAACTGATCTGTCCGATCTCCTGCTTCTGGTTATGCAGGGTAATTTTCCAGATTTGTTCATGCCCCAGGGCAAGTTCACGGTTCAGTGTACCGATATGAAGCGGAATCAAATCGATGATTTCATCAGAATACTCAACCCTGTTCCGTCTGAAAAGCATTTTTGCTACACTTCCTGTACCCTGACCTGATCAAGCAATGTTTCAAAATCAGATCTGACAATTAACTGGGTTCCTTCCGTCATGACGCTGGCTGCACCGGCGGCAATTCCGTATCTGAAGGCTTTTGCCATATCCTTTTCAACATCATAGCCGAGCAGCATTCCACCGATCATCGCGTCTCCGGCGCCGACTGTTGACTTTGTATCCACGCGTAAAGCAGGCGCAAAAAGGGTTTTATCCGCGGAAATATACATAGCGCCGATGGCACCCATCGAAATCACAGAATGCTGTACACCCAGCTTTATAAACAGGAGTGCAGCGTCACGGATTGCCCGCATTGTCCTCAGTTCAATGCCCAGTGTGGCTTCCAGCTCCCGCAGATTGGGTTTGATCAGAAAAGGGCGCGCTCCTTTTGCAGCCAGTTCCAGTTCCTTTCCTTCGGTATCAAGAATACATTTTTTCCCATTCAGTGCCGTCATCAGATCCCTGTAAGTCCCTTCAGGGCATCCCGGAGGAAGGCTTCCTGTCAATACAACCATATCGCTGTCTTTTGTTGTCTGTATTGCAAGATCTGTAAAACTGCCGATCATTTCAGGGGTCAGCGGTGTACCTGGCTCGTTCAGTTCAGTTACTCCCTGTCCATCCAGACTGTATACTTTCATGTTCGTTCTGACATGACCGGGGACTGTCATGAACTGATGTCTGAGTCCTTCCCGGTCCATCATGGCGGTCAGTTCAGAAGCACCGTTTTCACCCATAATTCCGATGCATTGCACATCCAGTCCAAGTCTTCCGGCCACAACAGCCACATTGATTCCCTTACCGCCCAGATCCACACGGGTATCACGGATCCTGTTGACCTGGCCTGTCTGAAGGCTTTCCACATTGACAGTTTTGTCAAAACATGGATTCAGACAAATCGATGTTATCATCTCTTCACCCCGGCATGCATTATTCATATTATTATATCATTCTGATGCTATGTACGCAACCGATGAATCGGTTTGCAAACGGTTCTGTGCCTCGTGTATGGGCTTTTCGAATTTGCATGCATCTTTATCTTCTGATATATTTATAGAAGGAGGCGACAATATGAAAACGAAATCAGATGTTCTGGTAATCGGAGCAGGAATCACCGGCTGTGCTGTTGCTAGAGAATTGTCAGGTTATAATGCTTCAGTCATTGTTCTGGAAAAGGAAAATGATCTGGCTGAAGGGGCTACGAAAGCAAACAGCGGTATTGTTCATGCCGGATACGACGCTGTGCCCGGAAGCAGAAAGGCTGTTTATAATGTACGCGGCGCGTCTATGTATCCGGATTTATGCGCGTCACTCGGCCTGCCGTACCAACAATGTGGTGCTTTGGTTATCGCTCTCAATGAACAGGATCGTCAGACCGTTGAAATGCTGCGTGATCGCGGTGAAAAAAACGGTGTGCCCGGTCTTCGCATTCTGGAACATAATGAATTGCTCACCCTTGAACCTGTTATGAATCCGCAGGTTGTCTGTGCGCTCTATGTACCAACCAGCGCCCTGATCAGTCCTTATGAAACCGCATATGCTATGGCGGATCACGCGGCACTCAACGGTGTGTCTTTCATCTTTAATCAAACCGTTCTTTCTGTTCAGCGGAATCCTGACGGCTTGTTCAGTGTGCGCACTCCTTCCGGTGAATATCTGAGTCGCGTCCTCGTAAACTGCGCAGGAACATCCGGAGCGCTTCTTCACAATCAGCTTTCAGCAGACAAACTGGAGATGGTTTATCGGCGCGGACAGTATTACCTGCTTGATCATGAAAAAAAGCTGCCTTTCACACATACCGTTTTTCAATGTCCTTCGGCCATGGGAAAAGGCGTTCTTGTTACTCCGACTGTTCATGGAAATCTGCTTCTGGGGCCTACAGCTGAAGATATTGATGATCCTATGGATACAGCAACCACAGCGGAAGGGTTACAGGAAGTTTTCAGAAAAGCGGCTCTTACCTGGCCCGGTATTTCCATACGGACAAACATAACAAATTTCAGCGGAGTACGCGCCCATCTTACAACTGATGATTTTATTATTGGCCCCTGCAGTGATTGTCCCGGTTTTTTTGAAGCAATAGGAATTGAAAGTCCCGGTCTTTCCTCTGCACCGGCAATCGCGAAGGATCTGGCTTCAATGATTGCTGACGAACTTGGACTGCAGACGAAAGAAAAGATGATTCCCTATACAGTTCCTGCCCTCGCCTTCCGTGATATGAGCGCAGAAGAAAAAGCCCGTGCTGTAGCTCGTGATCCTGCTTACGGCAACATCGTCTGCCGCTGCGAAACAGTAACCGAAGCAGAAATCCGTGCCGCCATCCGCCGTCCTGTGGGTGCACGTACCATAGACGGAGTGAAAAGACGTACCCGCGCAGGTATGGGAAGATGTCAGGGTGGATTCTGCCTGCCGCGTGTGGCTGACATCTTATCTGAAGAGACCAGAATCCCGTTGCTTGAGATAAAAAAAGGCAACGGAAACAGTTTCATACTGTCCGGAACCGTAGAATCTTTCCTGAAAAGAGGTGCTGATTGTGACGATTCGGAATGTTGATGTTCTGGTCATCGGAGCCGGTCCCGCCGGACTCGCTGCTGCAATCGCAGTCAGGGAAGCCGGAATTCAATCTCTTCTTGTCATAGATCGTGAGAAAGAGCCCGGCGGAATATTGCGTCAGTGTATACATAACGGCTTCGGTCTGCATCGTTTTCAGGAGGAACTGACCGGCCCTGAATATGCACAAAGGGATATTGACAAGGCTCACGAACTGAATATACCGATTGAATGTTCCACCATGGTTTTATCCGTATCCGCTGGGCGTTGTGTTACCTGTGTTTCTGCTGCACACGGCTTGCAGTGCATCCAGGCAAAAGCAGTGATACTGGCTATGGGCTGCAGGGAGCGGCC
Source organism: uncultured Eubacteriales bacterium (assembly GCA_900315675.1). Lineage (GTDB taxonomy): Bacteria > Bacillota > Clostridia > Christensenellales > Aristaeellaceae > Aristaeella. The sequence continues at coordinate 409,158 of OMZY01000001.1, read as the reverse complement.
GCGTGGAGCGCTTTGTACGCCCGGTACCCGTTGTGCCGGAATATACTCCGCCGGAACCGCACAGCGCTTTGTAAATCTGGAAGGATACATGCCCGGTAAAAGGGTAGTCATTCTTGGTTCCGGGGATATTGGCCTGATTATGGCAAGACGTATGACCCTTCAGGGTGCCAAAGTTCTTGCTTGTGTGGAAATTATGCCCTTCTCCTCCGGTCTGAACCGGAATATTGTCCAGTGTCTTCAGGATTACGGGATTCCTCTGCTTCTCAGTCATACCGTTACGGATATACAGGGGCTGAATCGCCTGGAGGGAATTACAGTCTCAGAGGTTGATGAGAACAGGAATCCTGTTCCAGGAACAGAAAAGCACTTCGATTGTGATACCCTTTTGCTTTCCTGTGGCCTCATTCCCGAAAATGAGCTGAGTCTTGGAGCGGGAGTCATACTTTCTTCCGCCACATCGGGCGCCGTTGTGGATGAAACTTTTGAAACCAGTGTTCCCGGGATTTTTGCATGCGGCAATGTTCTGCATGTCCATGACCTGGTTGATCATGTATCAGAGGAAAGCTATAAGGCAGGCCTGTCCGCTGCCGCTTTTGTGCAGGACCGTCAGGCTGACTGTCTGTATTTCTCTGTCCGGGATGGTTCCGGTGTTCGGGGAACTGTTCCACAGAAAATCCACAGAAACGTAAACGCTCCGGTTACGCTTATGTTCCGCCCTGCCGGTGTCTACCGGAACAGTTCTGTTGTTGTGGAATGCGGCAAAACTGAACTGTGCCGGAAGAAGGCTATGATCTTTACTCCTGGTGAAATGTCGCTGATCACGCTGAAACCCGATATGCTCACGAGTCTGGAAAGCGATACCCTGACTGTCCGTATAGAAAGGAACTGAATGATATGACTCAGGTCATTACCTGCATTAACTGCCCTGTTGGATGCCGTATGACAGTATTGCTCTCTGATGACGGTGAATTTCTGTCTGTCACCGGAAACACATGTCCCCGCGGCGCTTCTTACGCCCGTCAGGAATGCACGCTTCCCAAACGCGTCATCACAGCTGTCATTCCCGTTGAAGGATCCCGTACACCGCTTTCTGTCAAAACCTCCTGCCCGATACCCAAAGCCATGATTTATCAGATTATGGGGAAATTAAGCACTCTTCATCTCCATACTCCTGTCACATCAGGCCAGGTCATTGTCCGGGATATCCTGCAGACTGGTGCCGACATTATCGCGACACGCAGCATTCCTTAACTGTCATTGTTTTTTGTCTTATTCCTCTTTATTATATCTTGTAACCATTTTGGTTGTCTGTTATAATATGTTCCATGAGCTTGAAAGGAGTTTATTCTGTCATGATTGAGAACATTTTCGGTATTGCTTCCGCTGTTGCTGAAGAAACAGCCGCCGTTGCAGGCGCTGAAGGTGAAGTTGCACAGGTCAGCCCTGTCGCTGCTCTGGCTACTACATTCCTCCCCCTTATCCTGATCTTTGTTGTCTTCTGGTTTATGCTGATCCGTCCCCAGCGTAAAAAGGACAAACAGGTCAAGGAAATGCTCAATAATCTGAAAGCGGGAGATCGCATCTGTACAATCGGAGGTATCTACGGTACCATTACCGGTCTGAAGGATGATACCGTTACTCTTTCCGTCGGCAAGGACAATCTGTCCATGGTGGTCGCACGGTGGGCTATCCGCAGTGTTGAGGAAGTTACCATTGAAAATGATGCTCAGGAATTGAACTGAGATACATGTATATGAAAAGAGTCCGGCATGAGCCGGGCTCTTTTCATATATCATCTACAATATTCACTGGTTCTTTCCCGAATGTTTCATATATGGTCTCAAGATACTCATCATCTCCGCTGCTGTCTGCCGCGGCGGCTTTGCTTTGGCTTACAGCAGTAAACGTGCTGTCCTGTCCTGTGATTTCCTTCAGACAGTCACAGATCGTACGGTTCCTTTCAGGCATGTTCAGAACAGTAATAAACTGATTTTCTGCTTCTTTTCTGTCAGCCTGCCACAAGTATCTTCCGTTACTGCATCCAATCATATGCCCCTGGGAAAGGAAACTCCATGCCGTCATATCCTTGCTGCGGATTGTGTTCATCAGTTCTTTCCAGACTGCAGTGCTGTCCTCGCCTACAGCTCTGGGAGATGTCCGGTTTTCCTTTTTCTTTTCCTTACGGAGAACCGGTTCGTTTTGAACTTCGGCGGCATGCGTCGGAACAGCCGTACTGACTGTACCCGGATGATTCATCAGTTGGCTGACTTTTTCCTCGAGTTCATCAATACGGTCATTCAGTGCCTGCGTATCTGTATCATCAATTCTCAGGCAGCTTTTTATACTGGCGTTCTCAAGTGCCATACGCGGCGTGGACGAATAACGCATTTCAGTTTCAAGCGCCATATAGATATCCAGGATTTTCATCAGTCTGGAAACAGTAACTTTTTCACAGTGACGCACATATTCAGCAGCCTCATCATCTGATATATCCATGATTTTTGATACATCTTCAGGGCTCGTTTTGGCAATCAGCAAAGCCCGTATATGTCTGCATACATCTCTGGAAAAAACCGCCGGATCTTTACCTTCCCGCATCAGTCTGTCGATCATGGAAAAAACTTTAGCCGCATTTCTCTCGGTAAGAGCCGAACTGAATTCAAACAAAAATGCGCTGTCGCTTGTTCCCAGTATATTGCGTACCAGCGTCTCGTCCACCTGATCACTGTATCCCAGGCACATATCCAGGATTCCAAGCGCATCCCGCATGCCGCCGTCTGCCGCTCTGGCAATCATCATCAGTGCGCCGTCTGTTACCTGAGCTCCGCTTCCTTCAGCCGCTTCCCTGAGCCTTCCGGCTATTTCTGTGCTGGGTATACGTCCGAAATCAAATCTCTGACATCTGCTGAGTATTGTTTCCGGAAGTTTTTGAGGTTCAGTTGTTGCGAGGATAAAAACAATATGTGCCGGTGGTTCTTCAAGCGTCTTCAGCAGTGCGTTGAAGGCCGACGTGGAAAGCATATGAACTTCATCGATAATATATACTTTATATTTTCCGTACTGCGGAGGATATTTTACTGTGTCCCGCAATTCCCGCATTTCATCAACCCCGTTATTGCTGGCGGCGTCGATTTCGATGACATCCAGAGTTTCCTCATGTTCAGCCCGCAGACAATTCTCACATTTTCCGCAGGGATCACCGTTTTCCGGCTGGAGGCAGTTGATCGCCTTGGCAAGAATTTTGGCTGTTGAGGTTTTCCCTGTACCGCGTGACCCGCAGAACAGATAGGCATGTGCGATCCGTCCTGTGATAACCTGATTCCTTAATGTACCGATAATAGCGGTTTGTCCGACGACATGGGAGAAATCCTTGGGTCTCCACTCACGGTATAGTGCTCGATACGCCATCTTTCCCACCCTTTTCCATCGTCAGATCGATGTCCTGATAAATCTTTTCCAGTTTTCCTTTCCCGATCCCTTTAACTGCCGTCAGGTCTTCAGGATAGAAAAAGATACCGTTTTTTTCCCTTTCTTCGATCAGCATCGAAGCAAAAACCTTCCCGATGCCGGGAAGCATTTCCAGTTCTTCTGTCCCTGCTGTATTTACGCGGATACTGCCGTTTTGAACTGTTGGAATCCTGTCAGTTTCCCGGTATGTCTTTTGACCGGTACGATAATCATCCCTGTACCCGGAAAAAGGGGAAAGAATATGAATAATGCCCAGCAGAAGCCCTGAAAGCAGCAGAACTAAGCCTGTCAGTTTTTGTCCGTTTTTAAACATCTTTCCGGACTTTCTGTCCCTGTTTCGTATCTTCAAGCACATATCCTGCCTGTATAATTCTGTTGCGCAGCTCGTCACTCTTCGCCCAGTCCTTGTTTTTCCGGGCTTCAGCGCGTTCATTGACCAAAGCGGCAATTTCGGCGGGTAATTCCTCTTCTTTTTTGCTCAGTATGCCAAGTACATCGCAGATGGATTCAAGGCTTTTCATCGCAGCACTGGCAGCTTCACGCGATGCGCCCTGTCCGATAGTAACATTTGCGTCTTTTACAAGTTCGAAAATCGCGCCAAGTGCATCAGCCGTATTCATATCATCGTCCATGGCATCATCAAACCGTTTTTCATAGCCCTTAAGACGTTCCACAAATGCCTTTTCCCTGTCGTCCAGCGGCCTGTCTTCGCCGTTTTCCATCTGGAATTTCAGAGAATTCCTTGCAGTATATAAACGATTCAGACTTGCATTGGCTGACTCAATCTGATCACGGCTGAAATTGATCGGACTGCGATAGTGTGCACTCAGCATAAACAGACGAACTGCCTCCAGATCATAGTCTTTGGCAATGTCCCTTACTGTGAAAAAATTATTCAGGCTCTTGCTCATTTTCTGGTTGTCAACATTGATAAATCCGTTGTGCATCCAGTAATTGACATATTTCTTGCCTGTAGCGCCTTCACTTTGTGCAATTTCATTTTCATGATGCGGGAAAAGCAGATCCTTTCCGCCGCAATGGATATCAAATGTCTCACCGAGATACTTCATGCTCATAGCCGAGCATTCAATATGCCAGCCCGGTCTTCCTTTTCCCCAGGGGCTGTCCCATGCGGGTTCGCCGGGTTTCTGTGCTTTCCAGAGTGCAAAATCCTCCGGTGATTCCTTGTCGGTATCGACATTCAGTCTTTCGCTGGCACCCGTTTCTCTGTCATCTGCATTCTGCCCGGAGAGTTTGCCATATCCCGGGAAGGCAGATACGCGATAATAAACGTCACCTGACGGTGCCGCATATGCGTGTCCGTTTTCAATCAGTTTGGAAATCAGGGCAATGATCTCGGGAATATGCTCTGTTGCCTTGGGATGAACGGTTGCAGGACGGATTCCCAATGCCTTGGCATCCGTATAATACTCATTGATGAACCGGTCAGCAAGTTCCTTGACAGTAATGCCTTCTTCGTTCGCTCTTCTGATCATCTTGTCATCAATATCCGTAAAATTCTGTACAAAGGTAACTTCATAACCTTCCCTTTCGAGCTGTCTTCTCAGCACATCAAAGGTAATGAAAGGCCGGGCGTTACCGATATGGAAATAATTATAAACGGTAGGACCGCAGGCATAAATTCCGACTTTCCCTTCATGAATCGGCTGAAACGGCTCCTTTTTACGGGTCATACTGTTATAAATCTGCATAATTTCAATCTCCAATTCTCTTTTTTTTCGAGGTAAAAAATCGTATCAGCACTATCATCCAGATAACGGCTGCTGTAATCGCAATAACCGTGTTAATGGTTCCGATTTCCACGGGAATATAGAATGCGCCGATGTCCCTGCCGGACGAATGATCTCCTATACTGATTGTGTCTTTCAGTTTATTCAGTTCCGTTCCGTTTTCATCAGACACTGTAAATTCAAGTCTCACACTGCGTACATGACCTTTTTCAGGGAGTTTGACGCTGGCTGAAAACTCAAAAACCGGTTGTTCTGCCTCCGGCGTAAACCCGGCAGTGTTTTTTTGTTTCAGCATTGTGATACGGTGCCCGTTAATTACAGTGAACAGAGGGTTGTGCTGATCTTCCTGGTCGCCTCCGTACTGAAGATCCGATGTTACTGTGATGGTTAATTCTTTTCCGATATATTCAGAAAGATCAATAAGTCCTGAAAAAAGGTTATATGCACCGGGATCCCATGACCAAGCTTCACTGTCGGCCAGAATCTGTATTCCCTCCACAGGTTCGCAAACAGCTGTTGAAAAGCAGATCAGGATCAGTGAAAACAGAATAAGAATGATAGAATGCCTCTTCATTTCTGCTTCATTCCTGCCTTTTATCTTCATTGTTTTCCTGTGGAAAGCTGCGAATTCTGTCACTCATCTGACTGAGTGCAGAATTGACTTTATCCGCCATTTTCCCGACTGACGTATTGTTATCAAACAATCCGTTGATTTCTGCGCTGACAGGAGAGTTGAGTTCATCTTCTGTCAGCTCGTCCTCTTCTTCATCCTCCATCCGGAGATCTTCTTCCGGTTGTTCAGCAGATACTGTCTCTTTTCCGATCAGGGAGGCGGCATATTTTTCTGCTCTCATGTCATTGAGTGTTTCATCCAGATGTTTCAGTTCATCCAGCATTTTGGTCATGGATTCAGGAAAAGATTCACCCTTCAGCCACAATGCATAGGTTTTGTTAGCAAGGTCGCCGAGTACTTCTCTCCTGCGATTCTGTATTGTCACCTCATCCACTTTATACCGGGTATTATTGGCGATGCTGGCAGCAGTGTTGCCAATCGCTTTCATCCCTTTGATCCAAAGGGATTTGGCCTTTTCCCGTATATCTTTCCCGTCTGCCAACGATTTGCCCTCCTTTATCCTGCTGCAGAAAACTTTTTCTGTTCAGCCGTTCATTTATTCAGCGGATCAGCATCAGTGAACCGGGGTTGATTCTGAATTCAGCACGGTCCATCGATCTTATATCTCCGTCAATATTGACCCTGAGCTGACTTCCTTCCACAATAATCTCAGACACATTCCGGTGCCTGGTTATTTTAAAGCTCAGATCCCTTGAAAGCATCAGTCCGGGAAGATAGAACGGTATCCTCCATCTGGGAACGCTGTCAATCAGCACCAGATCCAGTTTGCCGTCCTGAATATCGGCTTTCGGACAGATCGGTATACCGCCGCCGATAAACCGTCCGTTTGCGACAGAGCAGATCAGGTATTGTTTTTCTTCCGCCTGGCTGTCTGCTGTGATTTTCAGGTGAATGCTTTTATAATGGAAAATCGCTTTGATGAGGCCAAGAAAATATGGGGTGAGTCCTCTGTGCTTTTTTTTCTCTTTTTCTGCATAATCAAGAACCGTGACATCAAATCCTGTGCCGCAGACGTTGAGAAAGAAACAGTCATTGACTGTACCGGTATCTGTTTCTCTGGCCTTCCCGGCAAGCAGAAGATCAAGTGCTTTATAGGGATCATTGGGGATGCCGGCTGATTTGATAAAATCATTTCCTGTGCCGGCGGGAATGATTCCCATGGGTTTACCGGTACCGGTCAGGCCTGCGGCAACCTCCCCCGCTGTACCGTCCCCTCCAACAGATACAACAGCAGAAATTTCACTGTCATCAGAAAGCATGGCGGCCAATTCCGTTCCGTGTCCCGGTTTCTCCGTCCTGTATATGCTGTATTCCGTTCCTCTGGCTTTCATGGATTCCTCTAGTTTTTGCATAATCTCGAGTGAGTATCCGTTACCGGCCGCAGGATTGACAATAAAAGCAAAACGCATGATTCTTCACCCATTATACACCATATCTTCGCAGAACCCCCCTTTCCTAAGTCATTCAGGCTGCAGGAAAGGGGGGATCAGCATTACAGATTTTTCATGATTTTTTCTGCAATCTGGGGACCGGTCAGCTCATATTCCTTCAGAAGATCAGCCGGTTTTCCGCTTTGTCCGAAAACATCATTAATGCCAATCTTCAGGAATTTCTCAACACCGTGCCCGATTATTGCAGATGCCACTGTATCTCCGAGTCCGCCGATAACGGAATGTTCCTCTACGGTAAACACTTTGTGGCATTTCGCAGTATATTGAAGAGCAAGCTCATCATCAAAGGGCTTCAGTGTATGAAAGGAAACAAGCGCCGCGTTGATACCCTGTCCTGCGAGGATGTCGGCTGCTTCAATGGCATGTTCCAGCATGATACCGCACGTAAAAATCGCACAGTCGCTTCCATCCCGGATAACGCTGCCCTTACCGACGGTAAACGGTCTGGGATCATAAACGGGAGTGGCAAGTCTTGAGGTACGGATATAAACAGGTCCTTCAATCCTGGCTGCAGCCTCTACGCACTGATAACACTCATTTGCGTCGGAAGGAACAAACACTGTCATTCCGGGAAGAACGCGCATCAGAGCAATGTCTTCAATTGCCTGATGACTGCCGCCGTCTTCTCCGAGCGTGATACCGGCATGGCTGAAACCGAATTTAACATTGAATTTCGGATAACAGACGCCGTTCCGGATCTGATCATAATTCCGTCCGGCAAAAACAGCAAATGTGGAACAGAAAGGAATAAGACCCATTGTGCTCATACCGGCAGCCACATCTACCATGTTGGCCTCAGCGATTCCGCAGTCATAAAACCGGTTGGGATAAGCCTTTTTAAATGCGTTTGTCATGGTTGCGCCGGCAAGATCAGCATCCAGCACGACCACTTTCTCATTTTCTTCGCCCAGCTTGACAAGGGCTTCACCGTATGCAACGCGAACTGCTTTCTTTTCCATTTTTTCAGCCCTCCAATTCCTTCAGTGCCTGGGCAGCCTGTTCAGCGTTAGGAGCTTTTCCGTGCCAGCCGACCTGGCCTTCCATGAAGCTGACGCCCTTGCCCTTGAGCGTATTCAGAATAATATATCTCGGTTTGCCGGGACATGCCGGTGCATGCAGGGCGTCAACAACCTGTTTCATATCGTTGCCGTCCTGAACCTCAATAACATCATAACCGAACGCAAGAGCCTTTGCCTTGATATCGCCAAGGCTCATAACCTCATCGTTCGTACCGTCAATCTGCAATCCGTTGTGGTCAAGAATGACCGTCAGATTATCCAGCTTGTAATGTGCGGCAGCCATGCTGGCTTCCCAAACGAGACCTTCCTGGCTTTCTCCGTCACCGATGATGGTGTATACATGACATTTATTCCCGGTATGTTTGGCACCCAGAGCCATACCTACTGCAATGGAAATACCCTGGCCGAGCGATCCTGTGGACGCGTCTACGCCGGGACATTTTTTGGTATCGGGATGACCCTGCAGAATGCCATGCAGCTGACGGAAATGATCGAATTCCTCACGGCCGAAATAACCGCGTTCACACAGTGTACCGTAAAGAGCCGGAGCGGAATGTCCTTTGGAAAGCACAAACCTGTCACGGTCAGGGTTCTTGTCATCCTTAGGATCCACATTCATCACATCAAAATACAGCGCAACCATAGCCTCCGTACTGGAAAGAGATCCGCCCGGATGCCCTGCACCGGCAGCAGCAGTCATGATGATGATGTCTCTTCTCACCTGCCGTGCGTATGTTTCAAGTGTCTGGATATCCATTTCCGTCCCTCCGATCAAGTAATTTCCTGATTGTTCAAACATTAAATTATTATATGAGCAGAGGCTGCCATTGTCAAGAATTACGGCGCTTTGAGAGCCCCTGTTTCCATCATTCTGCGAAGAGCCTCCGACAGGGCTATCCGACCGTGTGAATAGGTCAGTCCCCCCTGCATGAACGCTGTATAAGGTGGCCTGATCGGTCCGTCAGCACTCAGTTCTATACTTGCTCCGGCCACGAAGGTTCCGGCAGCCATCACAACCTGGTCGTCGTATCCGGGCATATCCCATGGTTCAGGCATAGCCATACTGTCAACAGGGCTTGCCGTCTGGATTCCCTGGCAAAATGCCACCAGGCGTTCTGGTGTCAGCATTTTGATCGCCTGGATGATATCCGCCCTGGTTTCCGTTGATGAAGGGGATGTCTCAAATCCGAGATTATCAAACAGTCTGGATGCCAGAAGTGCCGTTTTCAGTGCCTGCGCAACTGTGTGCGGTGCCATAAACAATCCCTGGTAGAACGGCCGGTAGGATGCCGCATATGAACCAAGTTCACGGCCAAGTCCTGGGGCTGTCAGTCTGCCGGCAATGCGCTCCACTTTTTCCAGACTTCCGACAATATATCCCCCGGTGGGCGCAATTCCGCCTCCCGGATTTTTGATCAGGCTGCCCACACAGATGTCTGCACCATGGTCCGTCGGTTCATCCTTGCATACAAATTCACCGTAACAGTTGTCAACCATCAGCGTAACGCCGGGATGTCTGCTGTGGATCATATCTGCAAGTTCTTCAAACGCCTCGGGAAAAAGACTCGGTCTCCATGCATATCCCCGGCTTCTCTGAGCAATGACCAGCGTCGTATGATCCGTAATGGCATTTTCAACGGACTGCACATCTATCCTGCCGTTTTTCAGTTCAACACTTTCAAATTCGACGCCCATCTCTTTCAGCGATCCAGGCTGATTGCAGTTTCCGGTACCGATAACGCCAAGCAGTGTATCGTAAGGCATTCCTGTTGCGCTGACAATTTTTTCTCCGGGTTTTGTGAGTCCGAAAAGGGTAAGGCTCAAAGCAGCTGTTCCGCTCGCAACATGCGGCCTCATCAGTGCTGCTTCTGTATGGAAAATACCGGCATAAATGCGTTCCAGCGTATCTCGTCCGATATCATCATAGCCGTATCCGGTGGAAGGAGAAAAATGCCGGTAACTTACATTTTCAGCCCGGAAAACATCCAGTACCTGTTTTGTTCGTATCATTTCAACCCGGTCAATCTGTGCAAAGGAATCCTTTAGTTCCTCTTCTGCTTTTATGATCATTTGTTCAATACTGTTCATCTGTTTACCTCACACCAGATAATCCCTGATTTTCTCATAAGCGCCATCCCTGTCTGTCCGGATATACCGGATGTTTTCCTCGCGGCGCAGGAATGTCATCTGTCTTTTGGCATAATGTCGCGTACCTTTTCGGATCTGCTCCGCTGCCTCTTCGATGGAGCAATCTCCCCGTATGCATGGAATCATTTCCTTGTAACCCAGTCCATTCATGCTTCTGGCATCTTCCGGAACCCCTTCCTCAAGCAGAGCGGCAACTTCTTCCTTTAATCCTTTCCGGATCATATCCGTCACACGCTGATTAATCCGTTCATACAGAATTGCTCTGTCCATTTCTGTAGAAACAACCTTCCAGCAAAACCGATTGTCTTCTTCCCGTTTCGGCTGCTCTGAAAAAGGAATGCCGGTCGCTTCCCAGACCTCTATGGCTCGGATCACACGCCGGATATCGTTCACCGGAAGTCGCTGTGCTGTGGCCGGATCACATTCCTCAAGCCTTTTATGGATCATTAGCCTGCCCTCAGCTGTTTCAGCCAGAGCGTTCAGTTCTTTTCTCAATTCATCATTGGCGGGTGTCAGGCCCATACTCATTGGATGCATAAGGGATTGCAGATAAAGTACAGTACCTCCTACAAACAGAACATTCCTGCCCTTCTCCGCGAGTTCGGCAATCAGCTTTTCGGCTGCGTCCCTGTAGTCAGAAACAGTATATGCATCTGTTGGTTCACAGATATCCATCAGATAATGCGGAACGCCGCCCATCTCTTCCTTCGTCGGTTTGGCTGTTCCTATATTCATCCTTCTGTATATCTGCATACTGTCCATACACAGAATATCCCATCCCTGTTCCTGTGCAAGCCGTACGCTTAACCCTGTTTTTCCGCTGGCTGTTGGTCCGGTTATAACCCTGCAGACGATCTGCTCCGTCATTTCATACTCCCGTTAATTCTGAATACGTTTGAACTTTTTGTCCATTTCTCTGTGGCTGATGGAAACAACAAGCGGTCGGCCATGGGGGCAGGTTGGCGTCACTTTCTGTTCGATCATGGTATCAAGAAGACTTCTTAATTCCTCTTCGGTCAGCGATTCTCCGCCTTTGACGGCATGTTTGCAGGCAGTCTGAAGAAGCTGCGTCCGTTTTTTTTCAAAAGTGGGATCGCGTCCGTTCTGCAGTTCGTCGATCACATCGCGGATAAATTCCTTTGTCTGTGCTTCTCCGAGAATGACCGGAATCGTTCGGACAGCCACATCTTTCTCTCCGAAGGCTTCGACCACAAGGCCGATGCTTTCCAGTGCTTCCCTGTTATCCTCCAGAAGTCTCTGTTCTGCATTGGTAACGCCGAGTACAATAGGCACAAGCAGTTCCTGCCCGGCTTGTGCTTTTTCGGCATGTTCCTTCATTAGTTTGTCAAAAAGAAGCCTTTCATGCACAGCGTGCTGGTCCACCAGCAGCAGTTGGTCCTCATATTCAACAAGAATATATGTATTGAAAAGAGCGCCGTAGATTTTCATCGGCTTCCTGATGGAACTGAGAATCGTATTGACCTGTTCTGCCGTTTCCTTCATTTCAACCGGTACTTCTGCAGTCTCCCGCTTTTCAGAAGATGCTGCAGATTCCCTCATTTCGGGGAAACCTGCAGGTTCACGGGAGGGAACGCGTACCGGATCCGGCCGGGTCAGTGGAGGGGCAATCTCTCTGTATTCCGGCATCGGTCTGGGAGTCGGCTGAAAAACCGCCGCACTTTCAGGAAGCGTTTTGCACACATTGACAGTTTCATCCGGAGAAAGCATAGGACGCCGGACAGGCGGCAGGACAGATGCAACCTTGTTCTGAACCGTTTCTGCCTCTTTCTTCGGGCCTAAAGTCATATCAACAGGATGTTCAAATGCGTTGTTTTCTTTCAGCGCCATCAGTACAGCGCTGAGCACAGCTTCATATACACCTGTCTCATCCCGGAACCGGACTTCGAGTTTGTTCGGATGAATATTCACATCCACGGCTTCATACGGAATGGTAATGTACAATGCACAAACCGGGAACTTGCCGATCATAACGCGTTCACGGCAGGCTGTTTCAAGTGCTTCATTCAGAATTTTATTGTGCATGACACGGCCGTTAATGAAAAACATCTCCTGGTTCCGGTTGCCCCGCCCGTTTTCACCGATTCCAACAAAACCTTTTATAATCAGACCGTTTGCATGATCGTCCACTTCCTTCATGAACTTCATGGCGTAGCTTCCGTAAACTGTCTGCAGTGCAGTTGCGGTCTGTCCGTCTCCGGGTGAATGATATTCTGTTTTTCCGTTGGAAATATATCTGAAACTGACATCGGGCCTGCTCAGAAGCATCTGTACAATCAGCTCGTGAACCGCTGACGCCTCCTGTCCTGCTTTTTTCATAAACCCTTTACGGACAGGTACATTGTAAAACAGATCATTTACCTGGATTGTTGTGCCGACAGGACATGCGGTTTCCTGTATATCGGTGATTCGTCCGCCTTCATTTTTGACTCTCAGACCTGTTTCGCTGTCTGCGGTCCGGGTTGTCATAGTAACCTTTGATACAGCGGCAATACTGGCCAGTGCTTCTCCGCGGAATCCGAGTGTTGAAATGGCATTCAGATCCTGTTCACGTATGATTTTGCTGGTGGCATGCCGTTCAAACGCCATACGGATATCACTTTCATCAATGCCGCTGCCGTTATCCGCAACTCGGATACTGGCCAATCCGCCTTCCTGTATTTCCACTGTTACCGCTGTAGCTCCGGCATCCAGGCTGTTCTCTATCAGCTCCTTGATTGCTGCAGCGGGTCTCTCCACAACTTCGCCTGCAGCAATTTTTCCAATCAGGGTTTCACTGAGCGGTCTGATTTTTCCCATACCAATCTCCTTTTTAAGCATCGGTCAAAGGCAGCGGCTGTTTCTTTGCTGTCTCAGATTTTCCGTGCCTTTTCCCGCAGGAGGAAAAGTGTGTTCATGGCATCCATTGGAGTAATGGCCATAACATCGATTTCCTGCAGTTCCTTGATGATTTCATCTTTTTTATATTCAAACAGATCCATCTGCTCATTCTTACGAACCGTATTATCCTCTCCCAGGATATTCTGACCGATGGTGTTCTGATTGATTTCACTGACTTCCAGTCTGGCCTGGATTTCATGTGCCCGGACAATCACAGGATGAGGTATACCGGCCAGTCTGGCAACATGGACGCCAAAGCTTTTGTCGGCGCCGCCGCGAATGATCTTCCTGAGGAAAATGACGTCTTCACCATGTTCCTTGACGGATATACAATAATTTTTCACGCCGTCCAGGTGCCCTTCCAGCTCACTCAGTTCATGATAATGAGTGGCAAATAAGGTTTTTGCCCCGATTCGTGCCTTATCCGCTATATATTCAACCACAGCCCATGCAATGGACAATCCGTCAAAAGTACTTGTTCCGCGGCCGATTTCGTCCAGGATGATCAGGCTGTTTTGGGTTGCGTTTCGCAGGATATGCGCGGTTTCACTCATTTCGACCATAAAAGTACTTTGACCGCTGGCCAGATCGTCGCTGGCGCCTACTCTGGTGAAGATCCGGTCACAAACCGGAAGCACAGCTTCCTTGGCCGGAACAAAGCTGCCGATCTGAGCCATAAGGCAGATCAGAGCAACCTGGCGCATATATGTGCTTTTACCTGCCATGTTGGGTCCTGTAATAATCATCATCCGGTTATCATTTACGTCCAAGACTGTGTCATTGGGTATAAATCCGCCTTCTTTCAGGCTTCTCTCAACAACAGGATGACGGCCTTCCTTTATGGAAAGCGTTCCGTCAGAAGTAATGGCCGGACGCACATACCGGTTTTCCGAAGCCACCCTGCTCAGACTCTGGAATACGTCCAGTTTCTTGAGTGCGTGTGCGGTTTGCTGTATACCGTCTATCTGTTCTGCAATACGATCCCTTATTTCATTGAACAGCTGAAGCTCCAGACGGACGCTCTGCTCCTGGGCTCCGATAATTTTCTGTTCTATCTCCTTCAGTTCCGGAGTCATATATCTTTCCGCGTTGGTGAGGGTCTGTTTCCGTATATATCTGTCCGGAACCTGATTGAGAAAACTCTTTGTGATTTCAATATAATATCCGAATACCTTGTTATACTGAATCCGCAGATTCCGGATTCCGGTCTCTTCCCTTTCCTTGGCTTCAAGGTCGAGTATCCATTGTTTTCCGCTGGTCTGCGCTTCCCGGTACTCATCCAGGACTTCGGAATAACCTTCCCGGATGATTCCGCCCTCTGTAATGACAACGGGGGCGTCGGGATGAACAGCACGTTCAAGCAAATCTGTCAGATCTTCAAGCGGATTGAGCTCATCGCGGATCCTGATCATTTCTTCGCTGTGTACATTGCCAAGAAGTTCCCTGATTCCCGGTATACGTTTCAGACTGGCGGAAAGGGCAAGACAGTCACGGGCATTCATGTTCCTGTAAGCTACCTTGTTCATCAGGCGTTCCATGTCATAAACGCCTTCCAGTTCCTCGGCAATCGACATGCCGAGAATTCTGTTGTCAACCATTTCCTGTATAGCATCCAGGCGGTTATTAATCTCCCTTTCATCCAGCAGGGGCTGTTCCACCCATCTGCGCAGCAGTCTGCCGCCCATGGCTGTACTTGTCAGATCCAGAAGTTCCAGAAGAGTTCCCTTTCTGCTTTCCCCTCTCAGGCTCTCTGTCAGTTCAAGATTCCTCCTGGTATTCTGGTCCAGAAGCATGGTCTTTCCGTTTTCAGCGAAGCGTAATGTGCGAATATGCTCCAGACTGTTCTTCTGGGTCTCATGCAGATAGCGGAGCAAGGCGCCGGCAGCGCATGTTGCCTGCTTTTTATCGGTCAGTCCCAGGGAAGTCAGCTGATTGAGATGAAAATGATCAAAAAGGGTATCTTCTGCATTCTTTCGCTGGAACCAGATCCTCGGCTGACCGTTCAGTCCCCTGATATCCGCGCCGGTCATAGCCGTCAGTTCCGGCGGATCATTACAGATCACTTCCATCGGATTGACTCTGGTAATCTGCGCACGAAGCATATTGATTTCCGGTTCCATCACAAAAAACTCACCGGTGGATACATCGGCATAGGCGATCCCTGCTTTTTTTCCGTCCAGGTAAACACACATCAGATAATTGTTTGATTTATCTTCCAGCATGGACGGATCCGTCACGGTGCCTGCGGTAATAACACGCACCACATCCCGTTCCACAAGACCCTTGGCCAGAGCGGGATCCTCCATTTGTTCGCAGATTGCAACCTTATATCCTTTGGCAATCAGTTTTTCGATATATGTATTTACGGAATGATAAGGAACACCGCACATCGGTGCACGTTCCTCCAGTCCGCAGTCCTTGCCGGTCAGGGTCAGTTCAAGCTCTCTGGACGCAGTTTTTGCATCCTCAAAAAACAGTTCGTAAAAATCCCCGAGCCGGAACAGCAGCAGACAATCGGCGTACTGGTCATGAATCCGCAGATATTGCTGCATCATAGGTGAAAGTGCCATGTGTATCCCTTTCTCAGCGGCATCCGCTGCAGCAGGAGCAGTTTCCGGAGCATCCCGTGCTGCCGCCGTTTTCCT
Source organism: uncultured Eubacteriales bacterium (assembly GCA_900315675.1). Taxonomy (GTDB): domain Bacteria; phylum Bacillota; class Clostridia; order Christensenellales; family Aristaeellaceae; genus Aristaeella. The sequence goes on along the minus strand of OMZY01000001.1, from coordinate 393,144 downwards.
CTTCAACTTCGCCGGTAATCACCAGCCTGAGGATTTTGTTCACGTTGTCCATCATTGTCTGGAAATCATTTCTGCAGCTTTTCAGCGTCTGAATCATTTCATTTTCATTCATACGCTTTTCCGCTTCCTCCATTTCGCGGCTTGCTTCCGCCAGGACGTTTGCGTCCATATCGGCTGAAGACAGGATTGATTCCACACGCTGCCTTTTTTCAATCATATCTCCCAGGGCGGCAGCGGCTGCCGGATCATGCCTGACAGATGCTTCCTGTGTCTTCATTTTCTGATAGATATCGCTGTTCAGGATGGCTTCGGCCAGTTCCTGTGCCTTCATCATAACTTCTCTCATAAAACAAATCTCCTTATATTCTTTCGCCCATCAGAGTATTGTTCTTGACTCCGGTAATCCTGCAGGACAGAATCCTGCCGATATCTGCTTCTGTTCCGTCCATGGTAACAGACACAGCATGTCTCCCTTTTCCGGATACGGCAAGTTTGCTTCTACGGCTCAGTCCCTCTACAAGGACTTCCTCCTGCATACCGATAAATCGCTTCAGGGTCTCCTGCTGGAGGTTTTCCTGCAAGGCAATCAGCCTTTGTATCCGTTCGGTTGACACTTCGTCAGGAATGAGTCCTTCCATTTTCGCTGCTTTTGTACCTGTCCTTGGACTGTAGATGAAGGTAAAAGCACTGTCATACCGGACTTCCCTGACAAGGCTCATCGTATCCTGGAACTGTTCTTCCGTTTCTCCCGGAAAACTGACAATAATATCCGTACTCAGTCCGATATCCGGAATCGCCTCCCTGAGCTTTCTGACACGATTGAGGTATTGTTCCCGGGTATAATGCCTGTTCATCTTTTTGAGGATCTCATCATTGCCGCTCTGTACAGGCAGATGAAACTGCGGAAGAATATGCTTCCCGCCGGCCATGACTTCAATCAGTTCATCATTCAGATCTTTCGGATGACTGGTCATAAAACGGATCCGCGGAATACCGATCCCGTCAAGTTGTTTCAGCAGCGAAGCAAAACTGGGATTCCCGGGAAGCCCCTTTCCGTAGCTGTTCACGTTCTGTCCCAGAAGCATGATTTCCTTTACGCCGCTTTGAACCAGATTTTCAGCTTCATGAAGAATAACGCTGACGTCCCTGCTTCTCTCCCGGCCGCGGACATAAGGCACAATACAATAACTGCAGAAATTGTCACAGCCGTACATGATTGTCAGATATGCCGCGTCCTGCCTCAGCCTGTGTACAGGCAGTCCTTCCGCGATCAGATCTGCTTCTTCCACTCTGACACATTGCTCACGGCTGTTCAGTGTTTCATACAGAAGCTCCGGTAACTTATGGAGATTTGCTGTTCCGAAAGCCAGATCCACAAACCGGTATTGTTTCAGAATTTTTTCAGCCATGCCGGGTTCCTGAATCATGCACCCGCATACGGCAATGATCATTTCAGGTTTGTTTTTCCGGACTTCTTTCAGCCATGTGACATTGCCCAGCGCGCGCCTTTCAGCGTTTTCCCGGACACAGCAGGTGTTAAAAATAACAAAATCCGCTTCTTCTCTGACATCCGCAGCTTCCATGCCCATATCATCCAGCATGCCGGCAATTTTCTCGGAATCATGCGCATTCATCTGGCATCCGTAGGTAACAACATAGTAGCTGCGGGGTTTGTGCGGAAGACTGCGTATCATTTCCGTATATTGTTCCTGCTTTTCCATTTCTTCCCGCGTTACCATTATTTCCGCTCTTGTCATACTTACCGTTCCCTTCGCACATAGCCTGTTCCGCCGCACGCAGAACAGGTCTCTAATAGATTATCACACAATGCGGCTCTTGTGCGCTTTCTCGTCATTTCGATCAATCCCAGGCTCGTCCATCCGTGTATGACAGTCTTGATCCGATCCCTGGCAAAGCATTCTTTCAGTCTTTCTGTAACCAGACTCCGGTCTCTTTCCTCATTCATGTCAATAAAATCGATCAGAATAATTCCGCTCAGATTTCTGAGTCTGACCTGTTGTGCAATCACTTCGCATGCTTCCAGGTTTGTTTCCAGTATCGTTCTGTCCTTGGACTCTCCGCCTGTAAAGGAAGCTGTGTTGATATCGATGACTGTCATGGCTTCACAACGGTCCACTACTATATTTCCGCCGCCGTGAAGCCGTATTGTGCGTTCTGACGCCAGTCTGAGTTGTCTCATAATCTGATTGTCAGCTTCCGTAACAGTCAGGATTTCATCGACACCGTCTTTTGCATAATCTTCACGAAGTCGTTCTGCTGTATTCCCGCTGAGAAGTACTCTGCCCGGTTTTCCGCCCTGGGAAGCCTTTTTCATAATTTCCTGCCATACCTCGTACAGCATTTCTGCTTCCTGCCGGATGGTGCTGATTTCCGCTCCCTCTGCCGAATTTCTCATTACCAGGCCGAATCGGCCGTCAGCGATCTCCAGTCCTGTCTTCCTCAGTTTTTCACGTGTACCCTCATCCGATATTCTGTTGCTCACGCCGATATACCGGTTCATCGGCATCAGGATGACCAGTGATCCGGGAAGCGTAATATCCCTTGTCAGGAAAGCGCCCTTGCTCCCGGTTTCTTCCTTTTTGATCTGTAGCAGGATCCGGTCTCCCGAGTGTATTTTCCCTCCGGTGAAGCTTTCGCTGTTTTCATCCATCGGCAGAAAGCCGCTTTTCTTTCTGCCGATATCCACAAACACACAGCTCATTCCGGGCATCACCCGGTCTGTTCTGCCCAGCAGAATATCTCCGCACTGATCAGTCAGATCATCCGGAATATACTCAACAAGGACGCCGTCTTCGGTGACGGCGCTAAATCCTGGCCCGCAGATTATTTTCCTCACCATATTACAGTCTCTCCAGCGGAATGAGCTGTCCTTCCCCGTCCATTCCAAGCAGTCCTGTACGCGTAATCAGCATACGGATTTCCTGCTCAATTCCGGCCTCCCGCGCAAGCGCTTCCATCAGCATGCCGGGTTTGCACGCTTCTCTCTCTGTCAGAACCAGGGTGGCAGTAATATGCTGACCTTCTCCCTTCAGTTCATAGATCAGCGGCTTTATATCACATTCTTTCAAAGCCGTTTTGGTTTTTCGCATGGCTGTAATGGTATCTTTCCCCATCATGGCCGGAATTGCTTCAATGAGTTTTTCGGCAATCTCCCTGTCCCGGATCATCAGGTCATATTTTGCAGCACGCAGGCTTGCCATCAGCGCCGGATGTTTCTGATCCACCGCTCTGGCTTCTGACAGCTGCATTTCGGGAGGCATCGCCTTGTTCATTTTTTCAAGAAACTCGGTTTCACTTACCTCTTCAGCCATCGTAACATCCATGATTTCACGGGTGCCGCAGGCTCCTGTGGACAATGCGCTGGCAAAAGTAATCAGTATATGCGGATTAAAGCCGTTTGAATAAGCCACCGGCAGCCCGCTTCTCCTCAGTCCCCGCTGAACGCTGCGCTGAATATCCAGGTGACCGATGTGCCGTATTCTCTCACCCTTTTCAAACACTGCCAGCATTCGCATATGAGCACACTCCCTTCCAGCGCTGTAAACCGCAGCCGTTGCATCCCTTCCGGCAGTCTTTTGTCGTTTCTGCTCGTTCGCTCTTTTCTTTCTCATGCCAGAGGAATTGTTTTGTGACGCCGCTGTCTATATGATCCCAGGGCAGAATTTCCTCCTTCGTCCTGGCTCTGTGCGCATAGAAGGCAGGATCCAGTCCGCAGTCTCTGAATGCTTCCATCCAGAGGTCGTACCGGAAAGTTTCATTCCAGCCGTCCAGAATGCAGCCTTTCTCAAAGGCACTTTTCAGAACCCGGCCCATTCTCCGGTCTCCTCTTGCAAAACAGGCTTCCAGAAAACTTACATAAGGCTCATGCCAGTGAAATGTTACGCCTTTGATATTGAGAACCTGCCGTAGATGTTCCTGTTTGGCAATAATAGTTTCCAGCGTATCCTGAGCCGCCCACTGGAACGGCGTAAAGGGTTTCGGCACAAAAACGCTCACGCTTACTGTAACGCGCAGGCCCTTTGCCCTCTGGGTTTTAGGCACATTGAAATATTCGGCGATAACTTTCCTGGCCAGATCCGCGATACCGTCCAGGTCTTCTGTGGTTTCCGTCGGCAGACCGGACATAAAATACAGTTTAACACTGCTCCAGCCGCCCTCAAAGGCATCCCTGACTTTTCCCAGCAAATCTTCTTCCGTCACGCCTTTGTTGATTACATCGCGCATACGCTGCGTCCCGGCTTCCGGGGCAAACGTCAGGCTGGTTTTTTTTACCTGCTGCGTTTCTTCCAGGCTTTCTTTCAGCACACTGTCAATCCGGAGGCTGGGCAGGGAAATGGATACTCTTTTCTCTTTGAGACGTTTCATCAGTTCCCGGATCAGTTCAGGCAGGCAGCTGTAATCACCGCTGGACAGGCTGCTGAGGCTGATCTCCTCATAGCCAGTTGAATTCAATAGTTTTTCCGCAAGGTCAATCAGCTTTTCCATGCTTCTTTCACGGACAGGCCGATACAGGATTCCCGCCTGGCAGAAACGGCAGCCACGGGTACAGCCGCGCATGATTTCCAGCATGATGCGGTCAAAAATAACCTCGGTATACGGAACAGGAAATTCTTCCGGATAATAGGTATTGTTAAGATCTGTAACCACCCTTTTCCTGACGGAAACCGGCGCTTCGGCGCAATTCGGAATCACTCCGGCGATCGTACCGTCTTCCTTGTATGTCACATCATACAATGACGGTACGTAAACGCCTTCAAGACCGGCCAGTTTTTTCAGGCAGGTTTCGCGGCTCAGCCCCTTTTCTTTTCTTTCAAGGATGACACGGTTCAGTTCGGTCATAACGTCTTCCCCGTCGCCGATCATGAATGCGTCAATAAAATCTGCCAGCGGTTCGGGATTGAACGCGCACGGGCCGCCGGCCACAACGATAGGATCTGACTCTCCCCGTTCTTTGCTTTCCAGGGGGATTCCTCCCATTTTCAGCATGGCCAGAATATTGCTGAAACTCATTTCATACTGCAGCGTAAAGCCGACAACATCAAACTCATTCAACGGATGCCTGCTTTCCATGGAGAGCAGCGGCAGCTTTTCTTCCTCCATCAGCGCAATCATATCCGTCCAGGGCATAAAAAACCGTTCACACAGGCTCCAGTCTTCCCGGTTGATCAGCCCGTACAGGATCTTCATGCCCAGATGGCTCATACCGACCTCATACGTATCCGGAAAGCAGAACCCGAAGTGCAGCGGGCATTCGTCCCACGCTTTGACTGTCGTGTTCATTTCCCCGCCGGTATATCTGGGAGCTTTCTGAACCTTCTCAAGAATTTTCTCAATTTTGTCATTTAAATCCATATTCGGATACTTCCTCTTTCTGTCCTTACTTCAACGCCGGCGTCCAGTAGCTTTGCTGATATATATCTGTGAACCTGAATGTCACACGGCATTTGCTCATATCCACAGGCGTATTGGCAATCTCCACCGTATCTCCCAGTGTAATCGGATCGCCCAGCCTGTAGGTATCCCGATAATTGCCGTCATAGTCAAAATAATCGCACAGGAACTGCAGACGGTCCCCCCTGCCAATGGCAATCAGTTCTTTTGCCTGAGCATAGGATTCATCATCGGCATAGTGTTTCATCGCTCCGGCAATATAGCCGTCTCCGTCATGCTCGCTGTCAAAATTCAGGATCAGGTCAACCCTTTCGCCGTTCAGCAGCGCAGGAACATAGCCGGTAATCACATAATTCACACCGTCATCCACCGTATTCAGATAGTAATAGGCCACAGGCTGACGGTTAATGGAAAGCCATGTGCCGTCATAATCGGACAGAAGGCTGTTCCCTTCACTCTCATAGGTATTATCCATACCAAGGTCAATAAAACCGTTCCCGTCGTTATAGAACACATTCATTTCCAGGGAAGTCACCAGATCCCACTGTTCCTTGTCCAGTGTTATTCTGCCGTTTTCCCAGACCAGACGGGACGGATCAAAGTGATTGTTCAGGATGTATTCAGCTGCTGTATCCGCCGTCATGCTGCGTCCCATAAACAGATCCAGAATGCTTCCGGTGGATCCTCCGCTGCTTCCGCCATACAGTCCGCCCAGCAATTCGGTCAGACCGCCGGAGGAGTAGTTGGATGAATATCCGCCCTGTCCAAGCAGGCTTCCCAGCAGATTCTGCGAAGCGTATGCACCGCTTCCGTAATTGTTCAGTGAAGTTCCGGCGCTTACCTGTCCGCTGACTTCCAGGCTCGCAAATTCCTGAATACAGCGGGTGTATTCCTCATCCATACCAATGGCCTGATAGGTGGATACCATCTGGTTTACCTTGTTCGTTCTCTGGTAAGGGAAATAGATACTGAGGCCGTACGCGTGGCTGATGCTGCCGCCGGTCTTATTATACTTTACGGCTCCCTGCAGCGCCTTCGCCAGGGATTTCCCTTCGTCTGATCCCATGTTTTTCGCGAAGTCCACCAAATCAATCTGGTCAATCCTGCTGGATTGCGCAAATTCACGGGTTTTGCTTCTGGCTTGGGAAACTGCTTTGTATTCCTTATTCTGAATCATTTCATTAGTGTCAATACTGAATTGCTTCAGTTCACCGGGAACAGTCGCCTGAAGTTCAGCGAGGTCCACAACGCTCAGGGTTGTAGCCTGTCCGCGGCACTGCCGACTGCAGACTTCCACAAAATCATCCGCAATCTGTTTACCGATTTGCACAGTCGGAATACTGGTGTTTTTATTCAGGGAATTGAGCCAGTTTGTATAATACCAGCCGACGCCGGGTTCTGTTTCTTCGCTGGCAATCATGTAATCACCGTACTGGCTCAGCATGATCCCGTTTTCAACAGTCGCCATCAGGCAGGCATCAAATCCGATCATATCAAACTTAACGTCAGCCTTTTTCAGTGCGTTATTGATTCCTGCCAGGGACATGGACTGGTTGTGACCGACTTTCTCATCATATCCGAATCCGCTGACAGACCCGCCGCCGTGATCCCAGAAAATCAGGCACATCCTGTTCGCCGGAAAATGTTTTTTCCCGTAACTGATAAAGCTGGATAATGTATCCGGGTTTACCATGCTCGCGCTGCCCATATCGTTCTCAAGGCAGATGAATTTACCGTTTTTAATCTGGTAGATCTGATTGACCGAGGAGGAGACAACATTGTTCCGCCATCTTCTGCAGCCTCCTGTATAGATCAGCAGGTTGATATTATCCCCGACAGACGCATTGGCCATCTCCTTCAGGTCGGAGGTTGCCATACCCTGCTGGCTTTCAAGATCAGTTCCGCACATGTAGATCATGATTGTCACTGTATCCCGGCCGTTTCCGAGAATCTCTGTATATTTGGACCGTGCTTTTGCCGATACTGTTTCATCCGGTTTTGCGGAATTATTGTCACCGGTCGAAGTGAAGTACGGACTGGCAGCAGTCTGATTCACGGCAGTTCCGCTTCCCTGCAGAACAGACAGAAGGCTTCCGGTGTTTCCTGTATAGTCATAAGCAGAGCCGGCGGACCCCATGAGGGAACTGAGCAGGTTGCTGATATCCACTCCGCCTGATGTGGAGGAAACGGAGTCCGAAACAGTTCCGCCCGGCTGAGCTACTGTACTTACGACATTGGAGATCGTATTGTCTCCGCTGTCTCCGCCAAACAGTCCGCCAAGTCCGCCGCCGCCAAGGAGAAGAACCAATGCTGCAATAATCAGCAGCAGTTTTCCGCCGCCCATCCCGGAACTGCTCCCGGAAGCACGCTGGGCTCCTGTGCCGTTCTGTTTCACTCCGTAATGATGCTGTCCCTGTCTGCCGGCATTTGTTCCGGCAGAGGGGCGTGTACCAAACGGATTAGTTTTTCCGGAAGCAGGCCGTGTCCCGAAAGGATCGGAGGAGTTACCGGTCGGCCTGCCTGTATTGCCAAACGGATTCTGCATTCCCGGCTTTTGTCCGCTCTGTCCGAAAGGGAAACCGGCACTGTCAGGTCTCTGGGCCGGGCGCTGCTGTCCGAAAGGATTTTGCTGAACCGGACGACCGGATCCTGTTTGTCCCGATGCCGGCCGCTGTTGCATGTTGCCAAAAGGTGACGCCTGTGACACATTCTGCTGCTGACGGCGGTCTTCATAGTTCCCTGCATTGTTTACAGGGCCTGTGCCAAGGCCTTCACCGCGTTTTTCGACGCCTTTGCCTTCACTGACAACCTTCTTTTCCCTGGCTCTCGGTTTTCTCTGCTCGTCCATGGTTCTTTCTCCTTTCATTTGGTTCATATATCTGTATGATAGCTTTTTACGGAATCAGTTCTTCCGCTTCTTTTTCCATCTCAGCATTTTCCGGCTGCGGCATCGGTGGAAGTCCGTTCAGATCTTCCAGTCCGAAATGGCTCAGGAACTCATCCGTTGTACAGAACAGAATCGGTCGCCCTATCGTATCCTTTCGCCCGGCTTCACGGATCAGTCCCTTCAACATCAGGCTCTGAAGACTGTAATCACATTTGACTCCGCGGATTTGCTCTACCTCAGCCCTTGTAACAGGTTGTTTGTATGCAACAACCGCAAGCGTTTCCATCGCCGCCTGGCTGAGACTTTGCTGCTGCACCGGCTGCAGCAGGCGGACAACATCTCCTGAATACATCGGTCTTGTAGCGAGCTGTACTTTATCACCGAATCTTTTCAGGATAAATCCGCGCTGTTCAAAGTCATATTCATCCTTAAGGTTATTGATCGTTTCCCGGATCTCCTTTTCCCCCGTCTGAAGTGCGCGTGCCAGATCCCTGACAGCAACTGCTTCACCCGCAACAAACAAGATCGCTTCAATTCTGCCTTTCAGGCTTCCTTCCTCACTGTTCAAGGGCTTTTTTCACCTCTCCTGTCAGATCTGTCAGATCTTTCGGTTCCTTTTTTTGTTTCGCTTTTCCGGCTAAAAGTTCTATTCCTCCGTATACTGTGTCCTGTTTCACGTGCATCTGTCCCAGCTTCAGCAATTCCAGAACCGCCAGGAAATAGGTGACAACTTCTTCCCGTGTCGGAGCTTCTGAAAAAGCGTCTTCAAACCGCATTTTCCGTTTTTTCCGGATGCGGTACAGGAGATTCAGCATACATTCCTGTACCGTGTGGCTGTCTCTGTGAATATTCCGCGGAGCATAATGATTGCTTTCCGGATCGTCATCCAGCTGTGGTCTGCGCTGCCAGATTCTGAGAAATGCTTCCTGCAGTCCCTGCAGCGTGAGTCCTGTGAGTTCCACTTCCTGCGGCGGAAGCGGATACTCCTCTGGCAGTTTGGTAAAAACCCGTTTTGCGGCATCCTCAAATGCCTTCATCCCCTCAGCCGTTTCCCTGAATCGTTTATACTCCTCCAGACGTCTGATCAGCTCGGTTTCCGGATCGGTCTCCTCCTCCGTTTTGGGCGGCCGCGGAAGCATAGCCCTGCTTTTGATTTCCAGCAGTGTTGCTGCCATCAGCAGGAAATCGCTTGCCTCATCCATATCCAGATCAGGCGCGTTCCGGACTATTTCCAGATACTGGTCTGTGATTTCACTGACAAAGATATCCCGGATATCAATCTGGGCCTTGCCGATCAGTGTCAGCAGCAGGTCCAGCGGCCCGTCAAAATCTTTCAGCTTAAACTCACGATTGATCATCTTTCGTCCATCTTTCCCGTTTATATGATCATAGAAACCGCAGATGTCAAAACACCCATAACAGCACTGTTGACTGTCGTAAGAAGCCCGGTAAGCAGTCCGCTCATACAGATTATCAGGAAAGCAGTATGAATCATCTGCATCGTCTGGGGCGTCAGGCTGAGCCTTCCTTTAAACACAAACTGATCCAGAACCCTGAAACCGTCCAGCGGCGGAACAGGCAGCAGATTAAAAACAGCAAGACCGAGATTCATTTGCGCCAGCATCAGAAAGAGTCTCTGAATATACATCAGCCAGGGAGCCTGAGCGTACATGCTTGCATAAGAAAACTTACCTGTATAAACAATAGCAGCAAAAGATGAATCATAAACATTGATCAGTACGGATTTTTCACCTAAAGCCGCTATCTGCTCAAGCAGATCCTGCCTCCAGATTATTCTTGAAAGAACAGCTGATATGACCAGGCTGAGGATGCAGATGATCAGATTAGTAACTATTCCCGCGATTGATACCAGAATATAATCCCTCCGGTAATTCCTGAAATTTCTGGGATTAACAGGAACAGGTTTTGCCCAGCCGACCCTCAGAAAAACCATACAGATCGTGCCAAGGGGATCCAGATGCTTTGCCGGATTCAGCGTCAGTCTCCCAAGCCATTTTGCAGTGGGATCACCGCATCTCAAAGCTACATACCCATGAGCACATTCATGAATAATGAGGCTGAAAAGAATGCATACCGCAATGTACAAAAATGTGATAATTGTTCCGCTGGGATCGGTTCTGAGGCCGTCCAGAAAACTTGTAACTCCTGAAAACATTCTGTTCCCACTCCTTACAGCCCCGCTCTTCTGAGCAGTTCAGCTTCATCAATCGTTTCAATTCCAAGACTTTGCGCTTTAACCAGCTTGCTTCCCGCATCTTCTCCGACGACTACAAATGCGGTTTTTTTGCTGACAGAGCCAGCGGCATTTCCGCCGCAGCTTCGGATCAGATCCTCAGCCTGCTTCCGGCTGAGTGTCGGCAGTGTTCCTGTCACCACGATACTCATGCCTGAAAAAACACCTTCTGCCGCTGACTGCATTTCTCCGGGATGGACGCCGGCGGCAAAAAGTTTTTCAATCATCTGATTGTTCTCCGGGAAACTGAAATACTCAATAACACTGCCCGCAACAATCCCGCCGATATCCGGAATGGCAGTCAGTGCCGCCTCATCCGCAGCTTTCAGTTTTTCCAGCGAACCAAAGTGCTGGGCAAGATCCCTGGCTGTTTTCCTGCCCACATTCGGAATACCAAGGGCAAAAAGAAATGCATCCAGGTCGCAGTGCTTACTCTTTTCCAGTGCCTCAGACAGATTTCCGGCCTTTTTTTCCTTAAACCCGTCCAGCATCAGGAAATCCATAGGAGTGAGTGCATACAGATCTGCCGGCTGCTTCACACCCATCTGGTCATAAAGCTGTCCGGCTGTTTTTTCACTGAAACCGTCTATATCCATCGCTTCCCGTCCGGCAAAATGAGCCAGCCGCGCTACAGCCTGAGGCCGGCAGCTATCCCTATTCATGCAGAACAGATGTGCACCCCGTTCAATCAGAGGGCTGCCGCAAGCCGGACAGACCTGTGGCTTTTCGATCGGTTTTTCATTTTCTTTCGGTTCTCCTGCCCGGCCCATAATTTCAGGTATAACATCGTTGCTGCGCCGGATCCACACATCACAGCCGATAGCTATGTCTTTTCTCTGTATATCTCCCAGATTGTTCAGCGTAGCTTTTTTTACAGTGACTCCGTAGAAATCCACAGGCTCCACATGAGCCAGCGGCGTCAGTTTTCCCGTGCGTCCCAGCTCCCACGTAACGTCCAGAAGCTTGGTCACACATTCTTCCGCCTTGAATTTATAGGCAACCGCCCACCGCGGAAATTTTTCCGTATATCCCATCTGTTCCCGCAGAGAATAATCTCCGACCTTGATCACCACGCCGTCAATCAGCCAGTCGAGACTGCTGCGATTTTTCTCGACTTCCTGAATGCATTCTTCCAGGGCCTGGCGACCTTTGCTGCTTCCAAGGTAAGGACTGACCTGAAAACCGTTCTGCCGCAGGAATTCAAGCATGCCCGGCTGGCTGTCATACGGCGGGTTTTCAATCGTACCGACCTGGTAGAAAAACGCATCCAGATGGCGCGAAGCCGTAACGGCCGGATCAAGATTTCTCAGCGCCCCCGCGGCTGCGTTTCGCGCGTTTTTAAGCGGTTCCTTTGCCGTTTTATTATACTTTTCCAGGGTGCTCAGTCTCATGATGCACTCGCCCTGTACTTCCAGCAATCCCTTGTATGGAATAGTCTTCGGAACCGAGTGAATGGTGCGGGCCTGCGGAAGAATAGCTTCGCCCGTAACGCCGTTTCCGCGTGTAGCTGCCTGGACCAGATTACCGTTTTCATACGTCAGGTTCAGCGTCAGCCCGTCAAACTTGTATTCCAGATAGTATTGGAGGTTTTCTGTCTCAGCCAGCTTCTCCGTACGCTGAATCCAGGCTTCCAGTTCTTCAAGGCTCTGCACCTTGTCCAGTGACCAGAGTCTTGTGATATGACGATGTTCCTCAAAACTTTTCAAGGGTTCTCCGCCGACTTTTTTCGTCGGTGAATCAGGCAGCACAATGCCCGTTTCGCTTTCAAGCTTTTTCAGTTCATCATACAGGCGATCCCACTGCATGTCAGAAATAATGGGATCATCCAGCACATAATAGGCATAGGATGTCTCATTCAGCTTTTGTACCAGCTGCCGCATCCTTTCCTGAGACTCGTTCATTTCTGTTCCTCCACCTTAACAATCGGAGCAACAGTCAGGGATAATTCTCTCTCCCCGGCTGTTTCGAACTGTATTCTGATCCGTGCGTCAGCACCGTTTCCCGAGACTTCCGTTACTGTTCCAAATCCGAATTTAGGATGTCTTACCTTGTCACCCGGAATGAAAAGCTTCTGTATGGCAGATGCGGCATAGGCATCCGCTTTGCTGCCGGTAAAACCCTTCTGTACGCCCGGAATGCTGTTCAGATTCATTCCGTTCAGTTTCAGCTTCGGCTTTCCAAGCGCAGCCATCGGCATACGAGGTCTTGATTCCGTTTCAGAACTGAAACTGTCCCAGTCACTGAATCGTTCTTTCCGTACCGGCAGCTGTCCGGCTCTACGCATATATCTGTTGCCTGCTTCTGCGGAATACTCTTCCTGCAGCAGTCTCGGCGGGATCTCTTCTATAAATCTGCTGGGCGGGTTATGGCTGTACTGATTGTACATCATCCGTTCAGAAGCCCGTGAAAGATAAAGGCGTTTCCTGGCGCGGGTGATACCCACATACATCAGCCTTCTTTCCTCTTCCAGCCGGTTATCCTCTTCCAGGCTTCTGGATGAGGGAAAAATACCTTCTTCCATTCCGGGAATGAATACATGATCAAACTCCAGGCCTTTTGCCGAATGAAGGGTCATCATGGTAACGTATCCGCTCCGGTCCTCGGCCCGGTCAAGATCTGTTACCAGTGCAACGTTTTCCAGATAGGCTTCCAGTGTCGGCTGTTCTCCCAGGGTGGCAAATTCATGAACAGATCCGCGGAATTCCTGTATATTTTCAATCCTGTTCAGTGATTCTTCAGTATCTTCTTTTCGGTATTGCTCCTCCAGACCCGTCATCCGGATCATTGTGTCCACAAACTCTTCCAGTCCCATGGTTTCTTTCAGAGCGCACAGCATTGTCATCATCTGGAAAAACTCTGTAACGTTTTTCTTTGCCCTGCTTCCCAGATCATCCGGCATGTCGGCAAGAACTGCATAGACGGGCACACTTTGCCGGGCAGCCTGCTCCGTCAGCATCTGTACTGTTGCGTCTCCGATGGAACGCTTGGGGACATTAATGATTCTGGTTAATGAAATATCGTCAGCCGGATTTGCGATTACGCGCATATACGCGAGAATATCCCGGATTTCTTTTCTTTCATAGAATTTCTGTCCGCCGAAAACCCGGTAAGGAATGCCTGCCTGCATCAGTACTTCTTCCGGTATACGGCTCTGAGCATTGGTACGGTATAACAGCGCTATATCTCCGTAATTGATACCGTTCTGTTTAAGTTCTTTGATCTGCTGGATAATCCAGGCCGCTTCCTCGCGTTCATCCTGGGCGCAGTAACTGATGATTTTTTCTCCGGCACCGTGTTCAGTCCACAGAGTCTTATCTTTACGTCCTTCATTATGAGCGATCACCTGATTGGCCGCATCCAGAATGTTGCCCGTGGATCTGTAATTCTGCTCCAGTTTGATGACCGTCGCATCGGGATAATCGTTTTCGAATTCAAGGATGTTTCGGATATCCGCACCGCGCCAGCCGTAGATGCTCTGGTCATCATCACCCACAACGCAAAGATTCCGGTTCTCCGCCGTCAGCAGGCGAAGCAGTTCATACTGTGTCCTGTTGGTATCCTGATACTCATCCACCAACACATAGGTGAAGCGTCTGCGGTAATACTCAAGCACAGGCGGATGGTCTGCAAGAAGAAGAAGGGTCTTCAGCAGCAGATCATCAAAATCAAGCGCGTTCATTGCCTTCATGCGCTTTTCATATTCAGTCATGACATCGTGGATCATGGATGATCTTCTGTCACGCGGTGACTTGGCAAACCATTCGTCAGGCATCAGCATTCTGTTCTTGGCATCGCTGATTTTACCGCGTATTTCACGTACCGGCAGATATTTATCATCTATATTCTGTTGTTTAAGGATTTCCTTGAGAATACGCTGCTGATCGTCATCATCATAAATCGTAAAAGACCGGTTATACCCGATCTTTTCAATGTCTCTGCGCAGTATTCTGGCGCAGGTTGAATGAAATGTACTGATCCATGCTTCCTCTGCTTTTTCCTCACCGATCAGGCTCTGCACCCGGGCTTTCATTTCCCTGGCGGCTTTGTTTGTAAAAGTCAGCGCGAGAATAGACCACGCAGGCACGCCATGATCAATCAGATTGGCCACCCGATAGGTCAGGGCTCTGGTCTTGCCGCTGCCTGCGCCTGCAAGAATGAGCACAGGGCCGTTAAGAGTTTCAGCAGCCCGTCTTTGTTCCGGATTTAATGTTGTCAGGTCCATGCTTATTTTTCTTCTCCCATAGCGTCAAGAACACGGCGGTAGCCGTCCGCTCCGTATGAAAGAGAACGGTTGACCCTGGAGATCGTCGCACTGGAAGCTCCGGTCTCTTCTGCAATTTTCTGATAGGTTTCTTTTCGGTCCAGAAGATAGGCAACCTCCAGACGCTGGCTGATGCTCTTGATCTCCGGAATCGTACAGATATCCTCAAAAAACCGGTATGCATCCTCTTCGCTCTTCAGCGTAAGAATGGCCTTCATCAGCAGATCTGTCTGACTGTTTTTGATTTTGGGTTCAAACATAACGTCACTTCCCGCTCAATTTCACACTTTAGCGTGCGAATATATGATACCATAAAACTGTCCAAAAAAATATGTATTAATTGTTACGTTTTTCCCCGCAGTGCCTTTTTCCGGCCTGAAGACCTGTGTTTCTGATGATTAAACCCTTGACACGTTTCCGTATCTCTTCTAAACTGACATGTACTTATGTTTATGAAAGGTGGGATTCCAATGGCGTTTGTCGAGGATAATTTCGGTATCAATGTTTTTAATGATTCCGTGATGCGCCAGCGTCTCCCCAAAGAAACCTACAAAACCCTGCATAATACCATTGACGAAGGGCGCCGCCTGGATCCGCAGGTTGCCAGTGTTGTTGCCAATGCCATGAAGGACTGGGCTCTGGAACGCGGCGCTACTCATTATACCCATTGGTTTCAGCCGCTGAATTCCGTAACCGCTGAAAAACACGATGCATTCATTTCCCCTGTACAGGGCGGAAAAGTCATTCAGGAGTTTTCCGGCAAGGAACTGGTCCGCGGTGAAGCAGACGCTTCTTCCCTCCCCAGCGGCGGTCTTCGATCCACTTTTGAAGCCCGTGGTTATACTGCCTGGGATCCTACTTCCTATGCCTTTATCAAAGAGCATGTGCTCTGCATACCGACAGCCTACTGCTCCTACGGCGGAGAAGCGCTGGATAAAAAAACTCCTTTGCTCCGTTCCATGGAAGCGCTCAGCCGTCAGGCCGTGAGGATCCTTCGCCTTTTCGGCCGTCTGGATGCAACCCGTGTTATGCCCACTGTCGGCCCTGAACAGGAATATTTCCTGATCGAAAAGGAACTTTATGACAAACGCAGCGATCTGATTTTCTCAGGCCGTACACTTTTCGGCGCCCCCGCACCCAAGGGTCAGGAGCTTGGCGATCATTTCTTCGGCACGATCAAAACCCGCGTCCAGGCTTTTATGACGGAACTGAATGAAGAGCTGTGGAAAGTCGGTGTTCTTGCTAAAACCGAACACAACGAAACAGCTCCTGCTCAGCATGAAATGGCTCCGATTTACTCCATTGTCAATGTCGCCTGTGACCATAACCAGCTGACAATGGAAATCATGAAGAAAGTAGCACGCCGTCATGGCCTTCACTGTCTTCTTTCCGAAAAGCCTTTTGCCGGAGTGAACGGCAGCGGCAAACACAATAACTGGTCCATGTTTACCAATACAGGCTATAACCTCCTGAACCCCGGCGACAGCCCTCATGAAAGCGCGCAGTTCCTGCTTTTCCTCACATCTGTTATCAAGGCTGTTGATGAATATCAGGATTTGCTTCGTGCTTCAGTAGCCTCTGCGGGAAATGATCATCGTCTCGGAGGATGCGAGGCGCCGCCTGCAATTATCAGTATTTTCCTGGGAGACGAGCTCACAGAAATTCTGGAAGCGCTGGAAGCAGGCTCGATTTATAACGGCCGCGAAAAAACTGACATGACCATCGGAGTCCATGTGCTGCCCAAATTTCCGAAGGATACCACCGACCGCAACAGAACCTCTCCGTTTGCTTTTACCGGCAACAAATTTGAGTTCCGTTCTCTCGGATCCTCCGACTCAATTTCTGACGCCAACGTTGTCCTCAACACAATCGTGGCGGAAAGCCTGCGCCAGTTTGCTGACGAACTTGAAAACGCCGGGGATTTCCGCGCAGCCCTCCACGATCTGATTGTCAGAACCATTCACGATCATAAGCGGATCATTTTCAACGGAAACAATTATACGGAAGAATGGATCAAAGAGGCTGAAAAGCGCGGCCTTGCCCGTCTTGATTCCACAGTGGATGCACTGCCTTGCTACACGGCCGAAAAAAACATCCGTCTTTTTGAAACCCATAAGGTGCTGTCCGAGTCCGAACTCCGTTCCCGCCGTGATATCGGTCTGGATTCCTACGCCAAAATAACCATGATTGAAGCAAAGACCATGATTATGATGGCCCGCCGTCAGATCCTGCCAGCTGTATTGCGTTTTACCGGGGATATCGCTTCAGCATCCCGGAATATCCGGGAAATCGGAGTCGATTTTGCCAGCGGCACTGAACTGGTTTCCACACTCAGCAGAACCACGGATCAGATGAACCGTGATCTGACACATCTGGAATCCGTTGTCTCTGCCTGCCCCGCCGGGGATGATCTGCTTGCTGTCGCAAGGTATATGCATGATATTGTTCTTCCTGCCATGGAGAATTTGCGTGCCTCTGCTGATACTCTTGAACAGCTGACCGAACGCAGTTACTGGCCATTCCCGACATATAACGAACTGCTTTTCAGTATCTGAACAGGATTTTTCAGTTAAAAACAGGCTGCCCTCCGGCAGCCTGCTTTGTTATGTTTTGTCTTTATCAAACAATAATATCCATCCTTCGGGTTCTTTCCTGATTTCACAGGTGTGAATAGGAGCTCCCATATCCACATCCGGTGCTTTCCCGATCCGTTCATCTGACATATACGTGAGAAATGACTTGATTTCACTGGCTTTTCTGGCCGAAGGCTGATGGGAGCAAAGAACCGTTTCGATCTCCTGACCCGATTCCGTTTCAAGATCTCTGATCAGCTCTTTCATATTGTCACGCCAGCAATTCGCCGGAATAGAGGATGGAAACCACATCCATGTACAGGGATTCCAGTTGTCCCCGGTCAGCAGGAGCCGATATTTCTCCAGATAAAGGACTATGCTTCCGGGGGTATGCCCCGGCACATGGATGATCTTCACCTGAAGATTTCCCAGATCCTCAGTTTCCTGCGCAAACCTTCCGAGCGCTTCTGTAAACAGAATCGGACAGGGATCCCGGAACCGGACCGTCAGAAAATCAGCCGGTAGTTTAATGCCTTTCTGTCCGGCCTGCTCCGCCACTTTTTTTCTCTGGACAAGACCGGTTCTTTGTCTGAATTCTTCCAGGTCATCGGAACACATCCGGCTTTCCTCAAACCATCTCTGTCCAAGGATATGATCGTGATGGCCATGGGAAAGCAGCACACTGACAGGTTTCCCTGTCAGTGTGTGTATAAATGCTTTGACATTCTCGGTTCCGTAACCGGTGTCAAAAAGGATAGCGCGGTTTTTCCCTTCGATGAGCGTCATGGAGACACCCATAGCGTCAGTAATATGCGTTACTTCCGGGAAGATAATTTCAGCATGAAACATGATTATGCCTTATAGCCGATTTCATCAGCCAGTTTCTGCTCAATAATCACTGTGGCATCTCTGTGCAGCCGCATAAAGGTGCAGGGGCATCTGGGATCGATTTTATCCTCAATCAGCAGCTTGGTTGCGGCTTCTTTTTTATTTCCGCTGATGATCATGATCAAGCGTTTTGCACGCATGATATTTCCCATACCCATGGTTACTGCATGGGTCGGAACGTCCTCTTTGCTGGCAAAGAAACGTTTGTTCGCTTCGATGGTGGAATCATCCAGCGTTTCTTCATGCGCACCGTCATACAATGTCTCACCGGGTTCGTTAAAGCCGAGATGACCGTCGGGCCCAACGCCGAGTACCTGAATCTCAATTTCGGTTCTGTCCAGAATATCATTGAACTCTTTCAGATTCTTGGCCACATCTCCCGTTCCTTTGGCAACATAGGTATTGGCCTTATCAATGTTGATATGATCAAACAGGTTTGAATTCATAAAATAGCGATAGCTCTGATCATGGGTACCTTCCAGGCCGACATATTCATCCAGATTCACGCTGTGAATCCGGCTGAAATCCAGTCCTTCCTCTTTGCAGCGGCGGGCCAGTTCCTGATACATTCCCACAGGACTGGATCCGGTTGCGAGTCCGAGCGTGCATTCCGGATTCTCCCGGACGATTTTTTCAATAATGTCCGCAGCCTTGCGGGCGCCGTCTTCATAGTCTTTGGCAATAATTACCTTCATTTCCATTTCCCCCTTGAAATGTTTTTATTTTTTTGCAATCACAGTACCGTTGTTCTTCCAGATACTTTTTTCCGGAATGGTTCCCCGTACACAGGAAGTGGGATAAACATTGGAATCGCGGCCGATTACTGTCCCGGGATTCAGAACGCTGTTGCATCCTACTTCCACCCGGTCTCCCAGCATGGCGCCTATTTTCTTCAGGCCGGTTTCAATCTTTTCATCTCCGCACCGTACCACCACAAGCATCTTGTCACTTTTAACGTTGGAAGTAATGGATCCGGCGCCCATATGACTTTTGTAACCAAGAATACTGTCACCGACATAATTGTAGTGAGGAACCTGCACATTGTCAAAAAGAATCACATTTTTCAGTTCAGTGCTGTTTCCCACAACACAGTGATCACCAACCAGCGCGCTCCCGCGGATAAAAGCTCCGGGGCGTACTTCTGTTTCATGTCCGATGATTGCAGGTGCACCGATATAGTTGTTCGGATAGATTTTGGCGTCCCTGGCAATCCAGACATTTTCACTGACCTCTTCAAACTCATCCTCAGGCAGGGTTTTACCCAGTTCTATAATGAATTCCTTGATTTTCCCAAGAGCTTCCCAGGGATATTCTGTGTTTTCCAGAATAGTCGCCGCCCGCGTGTGTGTCAGGTCATAAAGATCTTTTGTTTTCAGCATTACTTTTTCACCTCGATCAGATGTCCGCTTTCTTTCATTGATTCTATAATATAATCGACATATTTTTCGCATTCTTCGATGCTCGTCGCCTCACTCATGACGCGCAGCACCGGTTCCGTACCGCTTTTACGCAGCAGTACACGCCCTGTATCTCCAAGCTGTTCTGTGCAGTGATTCACTGCATCCATCACTTTCTGTTCCGCCAGGGTGCCGTCCTTATCGTCAACCACTACGTTTTTCAGAACCTGCGGATACATCTTACAGGGTTCGGCAAGCACGGACAGCGGCAGCTGAGTGTCAATCATCACTTCCATCAGCATGATCGCGGTAATCAGTCCGTCACCGGTCCGGGCATGCTTGCGGAATATAATATGTCCGCTCTGCTCTCCGCCGATCAGGTGATTGTAGGCCTTCATATTCTCGTATACATACCGGTCGCCTACTGCTGTTTTTTCATAGTTGATTCCGGCTGCATCCAGCGCTTTGTACAGTCCGAAATTACTCATAATCGTTGTTACAACAGTATTGCTCGGCAGCTGACCTTTGCTTTTCAGATACTTGGCGCAGATGTACATGATCTTGTCGCCGTTCACCTCGTTGCCGTTCTCATCCACCGCAAGGCACCGGTCCGCATCTCCGTCAAAAGCAAAACCAACATCCAGTTTGTTCTCTTTCACGTATTCCTGCAGTGATTCAATGTGGGTGCTTCCGCAGTTACGGTTAATATTCAGTCCGTCCGGCTTGTTATGAATGACATAGGTTTTGGCACCCAGCGCATTGAACACTGCCGGTCCGATCATCCAGCTGCTGCCGTTGGAACAATCCAGTGCTACTTTATGGTCTTCGAAAGGACGTGTGGCAAGGTTGGTCAGGTATCCGATATAACGGTTTCTGCCTGTATAGAAGTCAACCGTACATCCAATTTTGTCCTCAGCTGCAAAAGGAAGTTCTTCCGTTTTTCCGTCAATATAATCTTCGATTGCGTCCTGCAGTTCATCGTCCATCTTTTCGCCTTTTCCGTTCATCAGCTTGATGCCGTTGTCATAAAAGGCGTTATGGCTTGCGGAAATCATTACGCCGCAGTCAAAATCTTCGGTTCTTGTGATATAGCTTACGCAGGGTGTTGTCGTAACATGAAGCAGATAGGCATCCGCTCCGGATGACGTGATTCCTGCTGCCAGAGCGCTTTCATACATATAGGATGAGCGCCTGGTATCCTTGCCGATAACGATTCTGGCTTTGTCATCAAGATGCTTTTTCCCATAATACCAACCGATATAACGTCCTGTTTTGAATGCGTGCTCCGCCGTCAGGACAACGCCTGCTTTGCCGCGGAATCCATCCGTTCCGAAATATTTACCCATTGTTCTCCTCCTTAATCAGATACATGTATCAAAAACTGAATCTTCCTAAAAATCAGATGTATTATAACGTCTTATTTTTGTATTGTCAATACATGATATGGTAGTTTGATATGGCAGCTGCCCCCAAACCGGTATTTATTGCCATACTTCTTTGTTTGACTTTATTCCTGTGCCTATGAGATAATATATACACTGGTTTCCTCTCGTATACTGAATATATAAACCTGCCCGGGAGGTTGTTTCTATGAAGAGAGGGTTTCATTATATACTGATTGCCATGCTGTCCGTCCTTGCTTTGGTTTTCTGTATTCTTTATATCACAAACAATCAGGATAAAAACCGGAAGATAGAGATGCTTTCTGCTGACGCTGAGCTTCATGTACAGAATATGAAGGAGCTCGATTCCAGGCTTTCCCTTCGCGATACTGAATTGCAAAGTCTGAAGACAGATCTGGAAGACCGTGAGACTCGGATTCAGGCTCTTGAAAATGAAACTGTTCAGATCAACGCTCAGATAACAGATAAGGATCTGCAGATTGCACAGTATAAAAATGACCTTTCCGACGTACAGGAGCAGCTGGATCAATACACTGTACAGACAGCCGGTCTGAATGAGCAGATCGAAACCCTGACTGCACTGCAGGCTGAACAGGCTGCAGAAATAAAAAAACTGACAGATGATTCAGATGAAAAAGCTGCTCTGATTGATTCGCTGAATGCTGATCTTTCCGAAAAGGATATGCAGATCAGCGCACTCAGTGATGAAGTAACTGAAAAAAAAGCTGATATTCTTTCCCTGACAGCCGAAACAGATGAGAAAGAAACCCTGATCATTGAACTGCAGACGGCTCTTGATGAAAAAGCATCGCAGCTTGATTCCATCAGCAGGGAAATCTCCGATAAAGAAAAAAGAATAAACGAACTGGATAATGCTATTACAGAAAAATCTTCCGGAATGGAATCGCTCACTTCATCAATAGAAGAAAAAGATACAAGAATCAGCCAGCTGGAATCAGAGTTGGCGGAAAAAGCTTCGCTTCTTGAATCTCTCAATGCCGGCATTGCTTCCGGTGAACTTCGTATTAAGAATCTTGAAAATGACCTCGCCGAAAAACAGGCAGGTGCCGATACGCTCACAAATGAAAACGAGGAATTAAAATCCTCGGTTACAGCGCTTGAAACTTCTCTTCAGGAAAAATCCTCTCTGATAGAATCCCTGAATGCCGATCTGTCGGAGAAGAACCAGGAAATTGAATCGCTGAATACACAAATGGCAGATATCCGTTCCGGTCTTGAAACGCTGACCACTGTCGGCAAGGAAAAGGAAACTGCAATGCAGGCGCTGGAAACAGAGGCAGCCGGAAAAGATCTACTGATTCAGGAACTGACGGAGAAACTGGCTGAAAAGGATACCCGTATTGCAGAGCTCTCTGCTTCCGCAGCCGTATTCACAGGCGAAAACGAAGTGACTGCTCCGGTCTCTGCACCTGACAATTCTGACGGTGAAGCGCAGAGTATTCCTGACCACGGGACGGATTCCGTGGATTCCGAGGCTCTCAGTAAGGAGATTCAGGCCAGGGATGAGGAAATAAAGAATCTGAAAGCGGACAATGATAATAAATCGCTGATGATTTTCACGCTTAATGCCGGCATTGACGAAAAGGACGCTCAGATTCGTTCTCTCAATGACGAACTGTCAGAAAAAAATGAACAGATCAAAGCACTGCAGTCATTATCATCCACTCATGAATCAGATGCGGAATCTCTTTCACCGGATACTGACGGAAAACAGGAAAATGTGCTTCCGTCTGATGTGCGGAGTCTGGAGGAAGAGCTTAAAACCCTGAAATCGGAAAACGAAGAAAAAGCACTTCTGATCTTTTCCCTTTCGGCCGGCAATGAAGAAAAAGAATCTCAGATCCAGACGCTCAATGATAATCTCGCTGAAATGAGCGGTCAGCTGGAAACTCTGCAGGCATTGATTTCTGAAAAAGATTCGGCAGCAGAATCCCTCAGCGCCGCTTTGTCGGATAAAGAATCTCAGATCAGCACCCAGGAATCAGATCTTACCGCCTTAACGCAGCAGGTCGAAATGCTGAATTCCGATCTGGCCGTCCGTGAGGAAAAGATCAAAAATCTGGAAGCCAGTCTCTCCGACAGGGAAAATGAACTGATTTCTCTCCAGGCTTCCCTTGCGGAAGCGGAACAGCGGTCTGCAGTTTTATCCGAATCCGTATCCGATACCGTTTCTCAGGATGCGTCTGCGGATGCTGCTGCGCTTTCTGATGAGAACATCGCTCTGAAGGAACAGCTGAATGAGTATGAAAAGCGTATCGATGAATTGCAGAATCTGTTTATCAGCACATTTGCAGCTTCCTCAGGCACTTCCCTCTCCTTGTCTGAAGACGGGGATATATCGGTCATCAAACGTTTCCGGATCCGGGATACTGACAGTCCGAACGTCCATAAAAATCCGGCATTTTCTTCCCGGGTCATCGGGCATGCAAGAGCTTCTAAGGAATATGAAATTCTTGATGTTTCCTCCAACGGCTGGTATCAGATCCTGCTGGAGAACGGAAAAACCGGATGGGTCCATCCGAATGTAGGCACGCTGAACGTCCTTGAATTCAGTTTTATCCGGAACGGTTCGGACCAGGTGCAGCCCTGATTATCCACTGCAAACCCTGAGCCCTTCGTACCTGATATTTCAGGTGCACAAAAAACGACGTATAAAATACGTCGTTTTTTGTGCGGTTGGCGGGACTCGAACCCGCACGCTTTATGGGCAGGGGATTTTAAGTCCCCGGTGTCTGCCATTCCACCACAACCGCATTGTGCATAGTATACCATTCAGATGAAAAAAGCGTCAAGCGCCTGGGCGGATTTCAGATTCCCAGTGGTTTGCTTTTCGGAATACCGGCTTTTCTCGGATAAACAGCAGCGGTATGCTGGATTTTTCGGACCGGAAGAATCATATGTTCCCACTCACGTCCATACACTGCATAGGATACAGGCATCTCCATGCGTCCGCCCAGCAAATGAGCCGCTTTTCTTCCGCTTTCAAGCTCGTTTTTCAGTGCAGGACCTTTCCAGCAGAGCGCACAGCCTTCCACGGAAACGTAAGGAAGCAGATATTCACACAGTATGTTCATTGGTGCAAGCGCACGTGCTGCCGCAACGTCAAATTTTTCCCTCAATTCAGCCTTTCGGGCACCGTCTTCCGCTCTGGCATGAATCAGAGTAACGTTTTTAACTTCCGCTTTCTCAGCCACAGCCTGAAGAAAGGATAATCTCTTCTGCTGGGAATCCAGCAGCGTCACTTTCATAGCCGGACATGCCATTGCAAGAACCATCCCCGGAAAACCGGCTCCTGTACCTACATCAATCAGCTTTGCTTCCCTGCCGATCAGATCCGTTTTCATCACAATGAGGCTGTCAACAAAATGCTTGTCTATGGTTTCCTCATCGTCCGTTACGGCAGTGAGATCCATTCTGCTGTTCCATTCCTGCAGCAGTGCAAGATAGATCTCCAGTTTTTCAGGAAGTTCCTTGTCAAACGGAATCCTGTTCTGCTCAAGCCGTTTTTCTATTTCTGTATTTTTCATCCCGTCACTCCAGTGGAAGATGCAGGTATTTTACTCCCCAGTATTTGCACCAGGAAAGCGCTTCCCTTGCATGATTTTTGATCCAGTATTCAGGCTTGCACGGACTGCCCAGTCCGATTGCTTCAAATCCGAGATCTCTGGCCAGTGCAAGTGACCGCGGAACATGGTAGTCGCTTGTTACAATCAGAACTTTATGAATATCAGTTCTGTTCTTCAGCAGTTCCGCAGCATTTTTCAGGTTCTGGCTTGTATTGAAGGATGCGGGATCCGTCATAATGTCCTGTTCCGGAATTCCCCTGTCTGTCAGATACTGTTTCATAGCTTGCGCTTCAGCCACAGGTTCATCCTTCCCCTGTGCGCCGCATACAACTACGGGAACAGTTTTCAGCCGGTATGCGTCATATGCTGCGTCCAGACGCCAGCTGAGCTGTACATTGGGGGTACCGTCCTTTTTTACCTGTGCTCCGAGCACTATAATGGCGTCGTAACTGTCATTTTCCGTCACAGCGGTCTGTACCCCCCTTTCGTTGTAACAGACATAACCGATCATACCTGCGTAAGCAACTGCCGCCAGTATACATAACCAAAGGATAATTCTGACAGAACGGGGGAATAAATGTTTCCTGTTTTTTTTCATGTTTTACCTGCCCTTGATCCTGTAATCAATGTCTCCGTGCTGAATCATGCTGTATGTTCTGTCTCCGGCAACAATAATATGGTCCAGCACAAGAATTCCCACACCGTTCAGAAGTCTCTGAAGCTGAATCGTGGAAGAAATGTCCTCAGGCGAGGGTGCGCAGGTTCCGCCTGGATGATTATGACACAGAAGAACACTGTGCGCATTGTAGTTCAGCGCTGTTTCCATCACCATCCGGGGATAGGCGGAAACTTCACTGAGTGATCCTTCCGAGATCTTTCTCCGTCCAAGTACGTTGCATTTGGCATTCAGGGAAATAACATAAAAGCGTTCTGTGCGTTCGCCCGCCAGAATGGAGAGACAGTAATTCTCTGCTTCCCTGCTGTTGCTGATTTTTTGCGGTTCAGTCATCGCGCATCTGTGCCATACTCTTGTCAGCGGTACAACCATACTGATCAGGGTTGCCTGCTGTTCACCGATTCCCTTTACCTGCATCAGCTGTTCCGGCCTGGCTTCCAGAACACCTTTCAGACTTCCGAACTGGTCCAGCAGCTCATGGGCTAGCGGATTTGTGTCTCCTCTGGTTTTGGAATAAAACAGAAGCAGTTCAAGAATCTGATGGTCTTCAAAGTTTTCAAACCCTTTATCATGAATAAAGCGTTCCCTCATCCGTTCGCGGTGTCCGGCATGGATGCTGTCTTCCATTACGATTCCCTCCCGTAATATCTCCAAATATCGAGGCAGGCCTGTTTTTCGTTTTCCCTGAGAGGCGTCATCGCCCTGCGGTAGGCTTGTTTTATTTCCGCTCCGTTCATCTTCACCGGATGATTATTCAGCCGCTCTGTATTGACTGAACAGGCCAGTTCCTCCAGAATTCCTTCATCCGGTACAGGAGGAATCTCCATTTCAAGATCATACAGGATACCTTTCAGCAGTTTAGGTCCCATCCGGACGTCCCCCAGACGCATTTTGGCACTCAGGTCTTTCAGCACTTCCTGCATTTCTTCCCTGTCCTGCATCATTTCCCACAGAACTGGCAGGGTAATCATACAGGCATGTCCGTGAGCCAGGCCCAGTTTTTTGGTCAGCATGTAAGACATGGCATGCGCCGCTGTTGTGCGGGTTATCTGGATGGCTTTGCCGCTCTGATAGCTTGCGTCAAGCATTTCTTCTGCTGCGTGGGGATCTCCGGCCAGGTATGCTTTCAGATTGTCCAGCACCCCGATAATAGCCAGAAAAGCATGCACTTTGCTGTCGTCGGTAGAACTGATACTCCAGTAGCTTTCAATTCCCTGTGAAAGCGCGTCCAGCGCACAGGATTTCTTGTGGTATAACGGCAGTGAATCCAGCAGGGAGGCATCCAGTATTACCCCGTCCGGACGAAGAGAAATATGGTTCAGACTCACTTTCCTGCCATTCACATACATCACAGCCGTCTGCGTGGCTTCTGAACCGGTCCCTGCTGTTCCCGGAATCGCAATATGAGGGCATTGAATCCTGCCTTCCAGTTTGCTTCCAATGACGGCTTCCTCATCAGCTGTATCCAGACGGGCTTTGATGGTCTTGGCGGTATCGATGCTGGAACCGCCGCCGACAGAAATCAGCCCGTCACAGTTTGCCTTCATATACAGTGCCGCACCGGCCTTGGTATCGGCCAGATCCGGATTGGCGTGGAAATCAGAAAATACGGACGCAGAAAGCAGCCAGGGATTTTTTTTCATGAGCGTACCGATCAGCGGTTCCGTTCCGATGATCATTGGTTTCCGGATACCGGTTTTGTCCGCCATCTCCCGAAGTTTACCAAGGCTGTCTCTCCCCCGGATAACTTTCTGATAATTGCTCATAGTTCCTCCTCAGGCATCGTCATTTTCCGACGCAGAATTGTGAAAAAACCCGGTCAAGCAGTTTTTCATCCGCACGGTCTCCGGTAATTTCGCTCAATGCTTCCTGGGCTGCCTGCAGATCGGTAGCAGCCACATCCGGAGTAAACAGCTCGATTGTCCGCCTCGCTTCCTTCAGATGAAACAAAGCGCGTTTCACAGCAGCAAGATGTCTGGGTTGTGTGATGGCCTGCTGATCTGAAACGGAAACAAAGCCGGACAGATAGTTCCGCAGAGGCTGAAGGCTTTCCGTATCAAGTGCCGATACAGTCATGCATTGAATATCAGGCCTGATCCTGCTGACAGCATCCTCCGTCACTTTCTGCGGAAGATCTGTCTTGTTGATCACAACTGCCCCTTCTCCCGTAAAACTGAGGAGGAGCGACCTGTCGTCCTCGTTAAGCGGTGCTGATCCATCAATAATCAGCAGGGAAGCGTCTGCTTCCCGTCTTGCTTTGACGCTGCGTTCAACACCGATTTTCTCCACCGGATCCATGGTTTCACGGATTCCGGCGGTATCCGTCAGCTGTACACGGAAACCGTTCAGCATCATTTCTCCTTGCACTGTATCCCTTGTTGTGCCTGGAATATCCGTTACAATGGCACGGTCTTCACCAAGCAGCGCATTCAGCAGGCTGCTTTTTCCGACATTCGGCCGGCCGATCAGTGCCACATGCAGCCCCTGATAAATCAGTCTGGAAGCATGTTCATCCATAGCTGCCTCAAGACCGCATATAAGCTTATCCAGGCCTTCCTGCAGTGTCCCTGCGCCTTCTTCATCCGTGATCTCTTCCGGATAGTCAATGCAGGCTGCCAGACCGGCCTGTAATCCATACAATTGCTCCGAAAAAGTCCTGACGAATGATGCTGCACCGCCGTTCATTTGTCTGACCGCTGCTTTATGCTCCTGCTCCCCGCGGGCAGAAATCATATCCATAACCGCCTCAGCCCGGCTTAGATCCACACGTCCGTTCAGGAACGCCCTGCGTGTAAACTCCCCTGCTTCAGCAAGCCTCGCGCCTTCCTTCAGGCATAATTCAAGGGCTTTATGAATGACATAGTTTCCGCCATGAAGCTGTATTTCTGCAACGTCTTCACGGGTATAGCTTCTCGGGGCGCGCATAAGAACAGCCATGCACTCGTCCAGCGTCCGATCTCCGTCAATAAGTTTTCCGTAAACCATTTTATGAGATTCAGGTGCTTCCGAACCGGCTCCAGCCGGTTTAAAAACCCGCATCAGGATTTCCGGTGCTTCCGGTCCGCTCATGCGTATTATGCCGATGCCTCCCATACCGGGCGCAGTGGCAATCGCAGCAATGGTATCTGTTTTGATCATTTTGTTTGTTCCGCCGTTCTGTTATTGTCCTGCCGGCATCTGATGGATTCGTTCGATACAGGCCGCCATATCGCTGTTTCTGAATAATGCGGTACCCATCACGGCCACAGAAAGTCCGTTTGCAGCCAGCATCTCAATATTATCTTCCCGGATTCCTCCATCCGCCTCGATTTCCCCGGCATACCCGGAATCTTTCAGACTCCGGATTTTTCCGATGACCCGTGCGTCCAGTTTTTGCCCGCCGAATCCGGGTTCTACAGTCATCATCAGAACAAGATCTGCCTGTTCAATAATTGGTTCAAGCAGTGTCAGGGGGGAATTGGGTTTCAGCGCTATTCCTGCCATCCGTCCACGTTGTCTGATTTTATCAAGCATTCCGGGAATATCAGAATCAATCTCTGCATGAATGGTCAGGCAGGAAGCTCCAGCGTCGAGGAATGCGTCCAGCAGTGTTTCGGGATGATCCATCATTAAATGGACATCCAGCGGCAGGGAGGTAATCTCTCTGAGCCTGCGTACCGTATCGACTGAATACGCAAGATTCGGCACAAAATGGGCGTCCATGATATCCACATGGATCCAGTCGCATCCCGCTTTCTCAGCCACTCTGATATCTTTCTCCAGATTCAGCGGATCTGCTGCCAGGATACTCGGTGCGATTTTAATCATACCTGTCCCTCCATGCTTCCCTTGCTTCCGCAAGAAGTTCTCTGTATCGTTCCAGTCTTTCCCTGCTGATTTTTCCCTGTTCTGCCGCCTGTGTCACAGCACAGCCCGGTTCCCTGTCATGCAGGCACTCTCTGAACCTGCATTTCCCTTCGTAGGAAGCAAATTCCGGGTATCTTTCTTTCAGGCTGCCTGGTTCAAGCGCGTTTTCGGCTTCCAGAAGATTGAAGCCGGCGGTATCCATTACACGGATTCCGTTTTTCTCTATCAGTTCGGTATGCCTTGTGGTGTTTTTCCCTCTGGAGATCTTTTCGGAAATATTACCTGTTTCCAGATTCAGGTCGAGCAGTGTGTTCAGCGTAGTACTCTTGCCGGCACCGCTCTGTCCGGAAAAACAGCACAGATGCGGGCCTGTCAAAGCTTTCCGCAGCTGTTCGATGCCCGTTCCGTTTTTTGCGCTGATCGGAATAACCGGTATCCCGGTGAAACGGTATTCCCTTTTGATCCTTTCAGCGGTTTCCATACTTAAGTCGCATTTGTTCACAACCAGCACAACTTCCATTCCCTGTGCAAAAGCCCGCGATATCTGCCGGTCAACAAGCAGCAGATCCGGTTCGGGAACAGGTGCGATCACAATCACCAGTTTTGTGACATTGGCAACCGGCGGCCTGAGACACTCTGTTTTTCTCGGAAGAATCTCTTCCACCCACCCGTGCTCTTCTCCCTTGCCGGGCTGAAAAAGCACTTCATCGCCGACCAGCGGCGATATGCCGTCCCGCCTGAATTTTTTCTTGCAGCGAAGCGTATATTCCTGATGATTGCTGTCCCTTACTGTATAAAAGCTGCCGATTCCCCGGATCAGCGTACCCTGTTTGAAAGGTGCTTCAGCCATTTCCGCTTCCTTTGTACTGCTTCTGTTCATCTTCATTCCCGTCCGATTACAATGGGTTCCTGAGGCTCGCCGTTTTGATAAACCGTACAAGTATATGTTCTTTCATCGGGCAGGTTCACCGTGATTGTCTGCTGTCTTTCCAGATCAGCCGGATAAGTATGTTCATATGCCTCATACTCAACATCGGATCCCTCAGGGCGCAGCGTCACACGGACTTTGATTTCTTCATCGGTTTCCTTCAGCTGAATTGTTATCTCTTTTCTGGATGCGTCTGAAAGATATCTGTAAACACTGACTGACACTTCGTCGTTCAGCATAAGTTCCGTGTCTTCTGCCGGATTCTGGGCTGAAATTTTGCCATGTTCCCTGACATTGCGTGTATCGACAACATTCAGCACCGGATTCATTCTCAGTCCGGTTTGTTTCAGCAATTCTTCAGCCTCGGAAAGGGTCAGATTCGTCAGTTTCGGAGTAGTGGCTCTGCCGCCGCTGACAGTGAGTGTGATAGCTGTATCCTTGCTGATTTTTTCATTGGCGGCAGGTTCCTGCTGGGCAACAGTATCCACGGGATAGTCTCCATTTGGTTTTCTTACGACGGTCGGAATCATATTCAGTTCTTTAAAGTAATTCTTTGCGTCTTCCTGATTCATTCCCCGCAGTTCCGGCATTTCCATCTGTGCCGGTCCGCTTGACACTGAAAGGATGACATTGTCTCCCTTTTGCTTTGTCACCTGGGCTTCAGGATTCTGCATAAATACAATATTGGACTGAACCTCGTTTGTAGTGAAATAAATCTTGGTAAATGTAAGTCCTTCCCGCGTAAGCGCTTCTTCCGCTTCCTTTACGTCCATTCCGACAACAAACGGGACGGTGACGGTTGAAACAACCCGATGGAAAACAGCGGAAACTCCGAAATACAATCCTGCTGCCAGAATCAGGCCGATCACCACGGTAGTGATTACTGTACGTATCTTTCTGTTTTTTCCGTTGCCAATCCGGTTTTTCCCCGTATCAGCGTTGGTTTTGTTGTTTTCTTCCTTAATCTGAGGTCTGGGCTGCTGTACTTCAAACTCCTTGGCGGGAAGAGGCTGTCTTTCCGACCTGTTTTCGAGAGCCAGCCGGATATCTGCAGCCATATCACGCGCAGTCTGATATCTCAGCGCAGGATTTTTTTCTATGGCTTTCATACATACCCGTACAAGCGCAGGCGGAACATCCGGCGCCAGGTTCTGTATCGGAACCGGGGTCGCATGCAGATGCTGCATGGCCACCGCCACAGGATTGTCTCCGTCATAGGGCACCCGTCCTGTCAGCATTTCATACAGAACAATGCCCGTGGAATAAATGTCGCTGGTGGCATTGGCACCCTCACCCCGCGCCTGTTCGGGCGAAAAATAATGAACAGAGCCCATAACGTTATCGCCTTTTGTCAGCGTGGAACTGTTGGCAATCCGGGCGATACCGAAATCCGCAACTTTGATGTGACCGTCCGCGTGAACCAGGATATTCTGCGGTTTGATATCACGGTGCACAATACCGTTACGGTGTGCATGTTCAAGGGCGCTCAGAATACGGATCGCAATCTGTCCGGCCAGGGCAGGATTCAGTTTGCCTCTTTCCTGTATAACGCTTTTCAGCGTTTTCCCCTGTACATATTCCATCACCAGATACCGGTTGTCACCGTCCATACCGACATCCAGCAG
The DNA here is from genome assembly GCA_900315675.1 of uncultured Eubacteriales bacterium. Classification (GTDB taxonomy): domain Bacteria; phylum Bacillota; class Clostridia; order Christensenellales; family Aristaeellaceae; genus Aristaeella. Next base: position 361,407 of record OMZY01000001.1, on the reverse strand, counting down.
ATTCACTATATTATGGTGGGTCATTTTGCTTGCGGCTTCGGCTTCGCGCTGGAACCGCCCGATAAATTCACTGTCTTCGTTATATTCCGGACGCAGAACCTTTACAGCAACATTATGTCCTGTCCGAAGATCCACCGCGCGGTATACAATAGCCATACCGCCCATTCCGATCTGTTCTGTAAGCCGGTATCTGTTGGCAAGTATTTTCTCTTTCACTGCGGATTCACCTCCTCTGAGGTTTCTCCTTCAGCGCTCTGTTCAGCGGTGTTCGCTGCATCCTGTTCTTCCGGCTCTGTATCAGTAAACTCGCGTTCCGTTTCATCCTGTATCAGCACAAGGGAAATATTATCCTTACCACCGTTACCCAGTGCAGCCTGCAGCAGTCTGTCCGCAGCCTTTTCCAGATCCTCGTCTGCCATAAAGCTAATCAGTTCTTCGGTGCTGATCATCCCATGAAGACCGTCTGAACAAATGAGCCAGCGATCTCCTCTCCTTCTGTTATGGGTATAAAGATCTATCTCTATATTGGCTTCAGTACCGACTGCCCGTGTAATATAATTGCGCATCGGATGACAGGCTGCCTGTTCCTCTGTAAGTACGCCTTTTCGGACCATGTCGGCTACCATGGAGTGGTCGTTTGTAATCTGCGTAAGTACATTGTCACGAAGCAGATATGCACGGCTGTCGCCTACCTGTCCGATCAGCATTTCGTTTTCTGTGGGCCACAGAACCGTCAACGTGGTTCCCATGCCGGAGAGTGAAGAGTTGCCTTCCTGCTGCTCCCACAATTCCCGGTTGACTTTCTGTACAGCTTCAACAAGCTTCTCCTTGCCGGGCTTGCTGTCCTTTGTTTCGCGCAGCAGCCCGTCCCGCAGTCCGGCGGAAGCTATTTCTCCGCCTTTATGCCCTCCCATACCGTCCGCCACACCGGCCAGTCCGTTTCCGAGAATCACTGCATCCTGATTGTTTTTCCGCAGTCTGCCCACATCTGTCCGCCATGCGCAGGCGAATACGCCCTGTTCTTCCGTGAAATCAACAGACATCACAGGGGTCTCCTCAATCTGTGTTTTTACATTCTCAACAGTCCGGGGCTCTTCTCTTTCGATCCCCCGCATCCGTTGAATGACAGTTCCCTTCAGGTTGAACTTGCGCATCTGTTCTTACTCTCCCTTTGAGCTGTTTATCGTCTTCCTGCGCAGCTGACCGCATGCGCCTTCAATATCATCGCCCATTTCCCGTCGCCGGGTGGCTGAAATATTGTTTTCCTGCAGAATTTGAAGGAATCTTCGGACTTTATCCTCGGTAATCCCTTTCATGTTGCGCTCTTCCACTGTATTCAGCGGAATCAGATTCACATGGCATTGCATTCCTCTGAGAATTGATGCCAGTTCCCTTGCCTGCTCCTCGCCGGCATTGACCCCGTCAGACAACGCATATTCGAATATGACGCGTCTTCCGGTTTTACGGATATAATTCCTGCAGGCATCCAGGATTTCGCGGATGGACCATGTATAAGCAATGGGCATTGTCTCCCGACGGATTTCATCGTTGGGAGCATGCAGCGAAACGCACAGAGTCACAGGCAGATTTTCATCGGCGAGGGCATACATTTTCGGCACAATACCGCAGGTGGACAGGGATACATTCCGCAGGCTCAGCCGGATACCGTCCTCTTCCTTCAGAAGCCGCAAAAAGCGGATCACATGATCATAATTGTCCAGCGGTTCGCCGCTTCCCATAAGGACCACATGGCTGACCCTGACATTTTCAGAAGCCAGATACCTGTTTGCGCAAAGTATCTCGCCCAGCATTTCTCCGGAAGTCAGGTCCCTGACTCTGCCTTCCAGTGTGGATGCACAGAATCTGCATCCCATCCGGCATCCTACCTGCGTGGAAATGCACAGGCTCACGCCGTATTTGTACCTCATCAGTACGCCTTCCACACAGTTTCCGTCCAGCAGCTCATAAAGGAATTTAACGGTACCGTCCAGCGGGCTCTTTCGTTCAAGACGGATTCTTACCGGTTGGGCCACAGCTTCCTGTTTCAGCTTCTCTCTCATTGTTTCAGGAAGATTGGTCATTTCACTGAAATCAGCGCCCTGATGAATCCATCGAAAGATCTGTTTGCCCCTGAAAGCAGGATATCCCTGTTCCCTGATCCAGGCCGTTATTTCCCCGCAGGTCATGCCTGTCAGTTCAGTCATCTTTCCTCCTCATTCTGATCAGATAGAAACCTTCGATTCCGTCCCGGTGCTCAAGCAGCTGAAGGCCCCGTTTCCCCGTTCTTCGGTATTTTTCCGGTATCACCTGCGGCAATTCGATTTCTTCAAACTCCGGATGCCGCTGCAGGAAACGTTCGGCCTGCCGTTCGTTTTCATCTTTCAGGATGGAGCAGGTGGAGTAAACAAAGATACCGCCCGGTTTCACATAGGCAGACACCGTGTTCAGCAACCGTTCCTGCAGTTCTGTCAGTTCATTGACACTTTCTTCCGTCAGCCTTATTTTGATATCCGGTTTCTGTGCCATAAAGCCGGTTCCGGAGCAAGGCGCGTCCAGCAGAACAGCATCCATCGATCTGTTCAGATCTTCTCTGGGCTTGCACGCGTCCCGTACCATCGGCCGGATATTTTCAAGGCCAAGTCGTTTTGCCTGTGCCTCAATCAGCGACACCCGGTGCTCATGAACGTCCCATGCCTGTATGCGTCCTGTTCCTCCCATCATTTCAGCCAGATAACAGGTTTTTCCTCCTGGTGCCGCGCAGCAGTCCAGCACCTGTTGTCCCCGTTTGACTCCAACAGCCATACAGGCCAGCATACTGCCGCCGCTCTGGATGGAATAATTGCCTGCCAGATAATCCGCGTCTCTGGAAATATCCATTGCGCCGGTAATCTTCCATGCATGCGGTATTTCAGATTTGTCCTTCTTCCAGACTTTCCTGTTCAGCAGCTGTTCAAAACCGGTGTCATCCAGCCTGGTCAGGTTTGGACGCAGCGTCCATCCTTCATCGTTATTACGGTACGAAAGGATTTTATCCGCTTCTTCCCCATAGTCCTCTTTCAGCCGTTTCCAGATCCACTCCGGCACGCTGTACCGGATGGAAGCAGCTTTCGCCGGCTCTGTTTCAGGATCAGGCAGCTTCAGTTCCTCTTTTTTTCGGATAAGATTCCTCAGAATACCATTACACACGCCTTTCAGTCCCGGCATTCCGAGTTCGGCACATAACTGCACGCACAGATTGGTCGCAGCGCTTTCCGGAATCCGGTCTTCCAGCAGGATCTGACATGCACCGAGACGCAGAATATTAATCAGCTTGATATCCGTATCCGGTTTGGCCATTACCTGTCCGAGTGCCCAATCCAGATAAATCAGGTGATCCAGCGTATCGTAGGTCAGTCTGGACACCAGCCTCCTGTCGGCATTTCCGAGTCCGCATCCTTTCAGTTCCCCGTCAAGCGCCAGTGCGGCATAGGCACCGTCTTCCGTAACTTTCCGGATAACTTTGAGCGCAATCCTGCGGGCTGTCAGGCCTTCCATTGTTTTCTGTTCCTTCATTGCACGTCCTCTTTCAGTATAGTTCCGGCAGGAATGCCATGTCCCCGCAGATAATCTTCAGCCTTCATGCGTTTTCCTCCGGGAGCCTGAACTTCCAGCACTTTGACAGCACCCTGTCCGCAGGCAATGACCAGTCCGGTTTTAGGATCCGAGGATATGACGGTTCCGGGATCACCGGCTCCTCCGCAGTTTACAGCCCGCAGCAGTTTCAGTCTTTCCCCCTGTATCGGAACGCTTACGCACGGCCAGGGATTCAGACCGTTGATTCTTCCGCGCACCAGATTGCAGTCAAGGGTAAAATCAATGATCCCCATCTGTTTGTCAAGCATAGGATCATAAGTCATTTCTTCTTGATTCTGGGGTATTCTTTCCAGGTTTCCCGTTTCCAGCTGTCTGATTGTACGGATCAGCAGATCTGCTCCGATCCGGCTGAGCCGTTCTGTCAGTTCTCCGCAGGTTTCACTTTCCCCGATATCCGTACTTTCCTGAAGCAGCATATCTCCCGTATCGATGCCCGCATCCATAAACATGGTTGTTACTCCTGCCTGCCGGTCGCCGTTCATAATTGCGTAGGCAATAGGAGCTGCGCCCCGGTGTTTCGGCAGCAGTGAAGCATGAACATTAATGTTCCCCATAGGCGGAATATCCAGAATTTCCTGGCTCAGAATTTGTCCGAATGCTGCGGTTATACAAAGATCCGGTTTCAGATTCCGCAGATCCTCAATCCCGGTTTTCCTGATGCGTTCAGGCTGAAACACAGGAATGCCTGCTTTCTCCGCTGCGATCTTCACCGGACTTGGTGCAGGCTTTTTCCCTCTGCCTTTGGGCCTGTCCGGCTGTGTGAAAACACCGGCAATCTCATATCCGTTTCGGATCAGTTCCTTCAGCGGCGCGACTGCAAATTCCGGCGTCCCCATAAATACTATTCTCACTGCTGGTCATCCTCCGGAATATGTCCCTTTATTTCTTCCTCTGTCAGTTCTCTGTCCATCACATCAATATACAGCGTTCCGTCCAGGTGATCGAGTTCATGACAGATTGCCCGTGCTTCAAAGCCTTCTGTCTCAAGCTCATAATAGTCTCCGTTTTGATCCTGGAAACGGACTTTGATTTTCATCGGCCTGGTTACTACGCCCTGCCTTCCGGGTATGCTCAGGCATCCCTCGCGGCCTGTCTGTTCTCCATCCTTCTCTGTGATTTCGGGATTCACCAGTTCCAGCAGACCGCTGTGATCCTCTGTGATATCAACTACAGCAATCCGGCGCAGGATACCGACCTGCGGCGCGGCGAGTCCTACGCCTTCTGCTTTGTACATTGTTTCTGCCATGTCCTTCAGAAGTGTGGAGAGACGTTTATCAAATTTCTCCTGCGGCTTGCAGTGTTTCCGCAGCGTTTCATCTCCGATTGTGACGATTTTCCGTATTGCCATCTTTTTTCTCAGCCTTTCAAAAAATATAAATATATTATTTAACGATTTACGGTATGATTTTCGTCCCTCAGATCATGGACGTCGGATTCACTTCAAACCATACTTCTGTATTGTCATAGGGTTCTCTGGACAGTTCAGTCATCGCGGCAATCATTTCGTCAGCTTCCCGGCTGACCAGCAGTTTCATCAGCACTTGTCTGCGGTTTTTACCTCGCAGTACCTTCACGCCGGGTGTATCGTTTGAAAGCAGCAGGAGTTTTTTAGACCATTCAGGATGTGCCCCGATCAGATTTCTTGTCTGTCTTTCAAGGTCATCTGCTGTGGCTGCGGCTTTTTCTTCCGAGACGCTTTCCACCAGGAATCTTGCCAGAAGGGTAAACGGCGGATACAGACCATGTCTCCTTCTTCTGAATTCATCTTCAAAAAAGGATCTGTAATCCTGCCCGGCAGCATATCCGATGACAGGATCCTCCGGCTTGTATGTCTGAATGATTACCCTTCCTGGTTTTTCACCGCGCCCTGCTCTGCCGGCAACTTGCGTCAGCAGCTGGAATGTACGTTCCCTGCTCCGGTAATCCGGCAGGTTCAGCGTCATATCCGCGGCAATCACACCCACTAGTGTGACTGCCGGAAAATCGAGACCTTTGGCAATCATCTGCGTACCGATCAGGATGCTGGCCCGTCCGCTGCGGAATTCTTCCAGGATTTTTCCGTGACCGTCTTTTCCGCCGGTGGTATCATAATCCATCCTGACAGTTCTGGTGCCGGGAAGAAATTTGCGGATTTCCTCCTCCACCTTCTGGGTACCCGCGCCGAAATATCGAATGTATTTTCCGCCGCATTCCGGGCATACAGCCGGAGGCTGCATGGTATGTCCGCAGTAATGGCATTGAAGCAGTCCGTCTGTTTCTGCCATGTGATAGGTCATACTGACATCGCAGTTCGGGCATTTCACCACATATCCGCAGCTGCGGCAGCTGACAAAGGAGTTGTATCCGCGCCGGTTCATAAGCAGCATCGCCTGTTCTCCGTGCCTGATACAGTCTTTCAGTGCTTTTCTCAGCTTTCCGCTCAGTACCGTGCGGTTGCCGTTTTCCAGCTCTTCACGCATGTCGACGATTTCAACTTCCGGAAGCGGGCGGTCTTTGACGCGTCTGGGCATTTCAAGCAGCATATAGTCTCCGCGTCTGGCACGCGCAAAACTCAGTATACTCGGTGTTGCGCTTGCAAGGATCAGTGTGGCATTCTCCTGCTCGCACCTGGCACCCGCGACTTCACGCGCGTCATATCTCGGATGATGGTCGCTGAAATAAGTGCTTTCATGCTCCTCGTCCACCACAATCAGTCCGAGATTCCGGACCGGTGAGAAAACAGCGCTGCGTGCACCTATGACAACCCGGGCTTCGCCCCTTCTGATCCGGCGCCATTCATCAAATCGTTCTCCCGGACTCAGTCTTGAGTGAATAACTGCCGCAACCTGCCCGAATCTGCCCCTGAACCAGGAAACCATCTGCGGGGTTAATGCAATTTCGGGCACCAGGATAATGGCGCTTTTCCCAAGTCTGAGCACCTGTCTGACCGCGGCCATGAAAACCTCAGTCTTTCCGCTGCCTGTCACGCCGTGAAGCAGGAATTTTCCGCCCTTTCCGCGCAGGCATGGCAGGATTTCCTCCAGTGCTTCTTCCTGTCCTGCCGTCAGCGTAAATCCCGGGTCTTCCGGCTGTTCATATGCACTGCCGGGTATACGGAGGCATTCCTCGTCTGCCAGCTGTATCATCCCGTCTTCCGCCAGTTTTTTCAATGCTGATCCCGGATCTTTTACGGCAGCAGAAAGATCTTTTACCGTATGAACAGCGCCGTCCGAAAGAATTCGAAGCAGTTCAGCTCTCTTGGGGCTGCGTTTTTCCCGGTCCGCTGCATCCAGCGCTTCGTCCTTTGTAATGACCAGTTTTGCGGTTCGTTCGGTCTTGACATGAATTCTTCCGCCCCTCATCTGGGCAGGGAGCATCAGTCGTAGTGTTTCTGCAAGCGGGCAGTGTGCGTCCCGGGCCATCTGTTCAGCCAGTGAGATCAGTTCGGGGGGAATGGCGGCATAGTCTTCCAGAGGACTGATGACATTTCTGATCCTGGAGGAATCAATTGTGCATTCATCCGTCAGCTGGAGTACGATGCCTTCCTTCCGCATTCTGCCGAAAGGTACGCTGACTCTCTGGCCGGGTTCAAGAATCATTCCTTCAGGAATCCTGTAGGTAAAAGGGCTTGCCACGTTCTCGTGAACGATGTCGATGATCACCTGACAAAACACCCTTTTCCCTCCTTCACGGGTAAAATATACCATCATTTATTATATCTTTTTCACTATGTCGTGACAAGCAAAAAATACCGCGCTTTTCAGGCGCGGTATATGAATTCACAAGGGTTGTCAGGCATTCAGAAACGGTTCTTTAGGTGATGTCATTTTTCTCCAGACCAACACGCCGCCGACCAGCACAACACCGATAACGTCGGTAAGAACACCCGGATAAATCAGCAGCAGACCTCCGGCGATCGATATAATTCGAAGGAAAATACCGATTGTTCTGTTTCCTCCATGGCTTTCATATGCGCTGAAACCGCTCAGGCCGAACGTGACGCCGTACATGCCGATAATCGATGTGATTGTGATCAGCGCAACCTCATACCAGGTCGTATTGATCAGCAGCATGTCGGGACTCATGGCGAAAATAAACGGAATGATAAATCCGGCAATAGCCAGCCTCGTCGCATTCACGCCGGTCTTCATGGGGCTACCCCCGGAAATGGCCGATCCGGCATACGCTGCAAGTGCCACCGGCGGTGTGATATCAGCGACAATACCGTAATAAAATACAAAGAAATGAGCTGCAATCAGCGGTACGTTCATCTTAAAAAGAATCGGCGCACATGTGGAAGCCATGATACAGTAGGTCGCTGTTGTCGGAAGACCCATACCCAGAATAATACAGCAGATCATGGTCAGAAGCAGACCGAGAAACAGTTTTCCCTGAGAAATTGTAACGATGGCATTGATTACCGTTGAAGCAAGTCCCGTCACTGTCAGACAGCCGCAGATCAGTCCGGCTACACCGCAGGCAACAGCAACCGATATACAGCTGCGGCCGCCGTTTTCCAACGCTTCAAAAACATTGACTGTCCGGAAGCGCTGGTTATGCGTCCCCTCACCTGTTTCCAGCGGTTTTCCGTGTCTTATATTCCTGTGGATATTGCTGATAATTCCGACAGCTATGGTAGCCAGAATGGAAACAGCAGCTGAGAACTGCATGGTTTTGGTATTCGAACATACGAGATAAATCAGGATAGCCAAGGGAAGGAGCAGATAGCTTTCCTTCATCAGTTCCCTGATCCTCGGAAGCTGTTCCTTGCTGAGTCCTTTTAGGCCCAGTCTTTTGGCTTCCAGATGTACTGAAAGGAAAACCCCCAGAAAGTACAGGCACGCAGGAAGAATAGCTCGTACAATAATGTCAGAATAGGGCACGCCCAGATAATCTGCCATCAGAAATGCGGCAGCGCCCATAATCGGCGGCATGATCTGTCCGCCGGTCGATGCAGCGGCTTCAACAGCTCCCGAAAAGTTTTTATCATATCCGGTCTTTTTCATCATCGGGATGGTAATGGATCCTGTGGTTACCGTATTTCCGACGGAGGAACCTGATACCATTCCGCACAGTGCGGAAGAAATAACCGCCACTTTAGCCGGACCGCCGGCAAACCTGCCTGTAAGCCCGTTAGCCAGTGCAATGAAGAATTCGGAAATGCCTGTTTTTTCCAGGAATGCACCGAATATGATAAATACGACTATATATTTGGAACATACATTCACAGGGGTGGAAAGAAGTCCGTTCTCATTGTAGAACAGTTCATGAACCACATTGGCAAGCAGTTTTCCGTCTTTGACATAGAAATAAATGGTATAACCAAGGAAAATGCCGGCAACGCAAAGAATCGGAAGACCGACGCTGCGGCGGCAAAGCTCGCATAACACGAGAATCCCGACAATTCCTGCGATAATATACACAGGATCATTGAGTTTTGTTTTAATCCGTGTCACCATCAGGCTCGGAGCTCTGAAAGTATAATAAAAAAATGCAGCTGCTCCCAGGATCATTAACAGGATATCGTACCAGGGCATACGGTTGACTTTCACGTGGCCTTTTTTGGCAGGATAAGTCAGATAACCCATGATGACCACCAGTCCCAGGAAAGAGCTCAGCCGTACCTGATCAAGCATATTGGCAAAAAGCGTAACATACATGCAGTACAGCGAAAAGGCAGCCAGGATTATTCCCACAAAAATCTTTGGTTTTCCTTCCCAGATCCGGACGTTGCTTTCCCTGTCATACTTCCGCATGATCACGTCAAGATCCGCTGCTGTTTTCTGTGTTTCAGCATCAGCTTCAGGGATCATGTTATGTTTTTTTCTGTTCACAGAGCATTCTCCTCAAATAAAATAAAAAAGAAAACGGGAATCCGTACTCCGCATGGAGACGGATTCCCGGATCGTACTTTTATTCAGCAGTTTCGACGTTAATTCCCTGCTCCGCGAAATACTTTGCAGCGCCTGCGTGATAAGGAATGCCGCAGACAGATGCGTATTCAAGGTCAAGATCCTTGGCCTTGTCGTGTGCAATGCTGTCCTTGCCTTCAAAGATTGTTTTGACAATCGTATAAGCTTCTTCTTCAGATACCTGTTCATTTGCAATAATGGTAGCCTTTACACCCACAGTAACAACATCCTCATCCTGCTTGGCATAGGTACCGGCGGGAATGATGCTCTTTGTATAAGCTCCGGAAATCTCCTGGAGTTTCGCCACATGCTCATCATCCAGGGAAACCAGATAGGTATCCTTACTCGTGGCCAGATCGGTTACGGCAGGGGTCGGAGCACCGGCGACAACAAACGCGGCGTCGATTTTTCCGTCTTTCAGGGCTTCAGCGGAATCTGCGAAACTCTGATAGGTAGGCGTAATATCATTTTCTGTCAGATCGTAGGCTGCAAGGAAATCCATAGCGTTGAAATAAACACCGGATCCCTGTGAACCGATGGATACATTCTTTCCCTTCAGATCAGCAACACTCTTGATGTCAGGGTTGCAGGTAATAAGCTGTACTGTTTCCGTATACAATGCCGCAATAGCCGTAAAGGAGGTCACGGGATCTCCTTCATAAATGCGGATGCCGTTATAGGCATAATATGCAACGTCATTCTGTACAAAGCCAAGCTGAGCGACCTGCATGTCAAGCTTGTCAATATTGTCAGCAGAGCCATTGCCGGCCACAGCTGTCATGTCCACGTCTGAATTGCCCGCAACATACTGTGCCAGCACATTGCCGTATCCGTAATAGGTTCCTGCGGTTCCGCCGGTGGTAAATGTAAGGCCGTCCGCAAGTGCGGCAGCGGCAGCAAACAGCATCACAAGGCTCATCAGAAGCGCAATCAGTTTTTTCATCGAATTCAATCCTCCAGTCAGTCAGAAATAAAACTGTTGTATATATGATACAACAGTTTCAAAGGTTCCTTATGTCTTTTTGGTGTTTTTCGTTTTCATCGTCCGTGATAGAGGGTGCGAAGATCTTTCACGATTTCACTGATGGCATGGACCGCTTCATCCATTTCCTTTTCCGTGTTTCCGGTGCCTGTCGTCAGTCTCAGGCTTCCCTTTGCTTCATTCTCTGTCAGCCCGATCGCTTTCAGCACATGACTGACTTCCTGGTTCCCTGCAGTACAGGCACTTCCGCTCGACGCAGCTATTCCCGCAAGATCCAGTCTCAGCAGCAGCGCTTCCCCGTCGATTCCTTCAAAGCTGATATTGCAGTTATTCGGCAGACGGCCGGCTATCGTTCCGTTCAGTCTTGCGCCCGGGATCTCCTTCATAATCCCGCTGATCAGACGGTCACGCAGAAGTGCTGTCTGAGCCGCATTTATATCCAGGTCTCTGTTTGCGTTCTCGATCGCTTTTCCCAATCCTACAATCGCAGGAACGTTTTCCGTCCCCGCTCGCAGTCCGCGTTCCTGTTCTCCGCCGTGAATCAGGCTGTCAATCCGTGTTCCCCGGCGGACATAGAGCGCTCCGGTTCCCTTCGGTCCGTAAAATTTATGAGCACTGATGCTCAACAGATCAGCGTTCCATTCCTGAACATTAACCGGTACAGCACCCACAGCCTGTACAGCGTCAGTATGAAACAGAATATTCCTTTCCTTCGCGATTGCCCCGACCTCAGCCACAGGTTCTAATGTGCCGATTTCGTTATTGGCCGCCATCATGCTGATCAGGATTGTGTCGTCACGGATACATGTCCTGACTTTTGCGGGATCAATAAGGCCGGTGGATTCAGGCATAATATAGGTGACCTCAAAACCATGCTTTTCAAGCCATCGGCAGGTATTCAGCACAGCAGGATGCTCAATCGCTGAGGTGATTATATGTTTTCCTTTCTCCTGCAGGGCAAAGGCCGTTCCCTTCAGGGCAAGATTGTCACTCTCGCTGCCGCCTCCTGTAAAAAGAATTTCACGCGGTTCAGCCCCGATGGCTTCCGCCACCTGTTTACGGGCTTTTTCGATCGCTTTGCGCGCTTCTCTGCCTGTTGCATAGACCGCGGAAGCATTTCCCCAGCAGCTTCTGAAAAACGGCATCATCTCCGAAAGCACAGACTCGCTGACAGGCGTTGTCGCTGCATGGTCCAGATAGATTCTGTTCATCATAAATCGGTTTCTCCTGTTTCCATAACACCTGTTTGTGATGCGAAATAAGCAGTGTCAGAAGTTTGTGCTGAACAGAGAAAAGCTTCTGCCCATATCATTGACAACAAAAAAATACATACTGAAAATCATGGTCAGCAGAAGCAGAATAAGCAGTGCTCCGCCGATAACAGCCACAAGATTTCCTGCGCCTGCCGCAACACGAAGTCTGGATTTACGGATCTCCTGACGTTCATCCTCGGACAGTTCAGGTTCCGCCTCATCATTAAGCTCATCGAATCCGTCATCATATTCTTCTTCGTTTTCATTTTCCTCCGCAGGGTAGGAATCCTCCGGATAAGGCTCATTGCTTTTAAAATAGGCCATTCTCTGTCTCCTCATCTTCCCGTTATTCCATGCCTGTATACTTCCGACGAATACATTTTATCAGAACCGTTCCGAGCAGAATCCCGAGCAGGGCACCGCTTCCGTCTACAGCAACATCTGTCCACTGTCCGCTTCGGCCCTCAATCATCAGCTGATGAAACTCGTCCGAACAGGCATATAATATTCCCATGCATAAACCGGCCAGCGAAAGGCTGCTGCTCTTTTTTACCCTGTGTCCAAACCAGCTTTCCAGACACAGACGGATCATCAGTCCCAGCAGGGCGTATTCCGTAAAATGTGCGCATTTTCGGACCGCATGCTGAATATCGTCGTACAGTTTCTTCTGTTCAGTCTCCGCCAGTTGTTCATATTCCGGATGAATGATCGACAGAACCTGTCTGGAAATCAGTCCGCTTGTCCTGTCAGAGTGCTCTGCATCTTCCGTTGAAAAGGTAAAAATCATAATCATTACAGCGGCAGTAAGCAGTGTAGTCAGAATCCTGACCCAGCTTTTTTGCCATCCGGTTTGCTTCATTCCCAGACCGTCCTTTCAATACACGGGTATATTTTACAGATCCCCTTCTGCTCCGTCAAGCTGAAGAAAAGCGGGTCCCGCAGGACCCGCTTTTCAGCATTTATTATTCTCTTTACTGGAAAAGTTCCTTGACCCGGTCCATGAAGCTTTTCCTGTTTTCATATTCCCGGTCTCCCGTTGTAGCGTCAAATTCACGCAGCAGGTCTTTCTGCTTGTTCGTCAGTCTTCTGGGAATTTCAACTTTTACGCGCAGAATCAGGTCGCCTTTTCCGCTTCCCCGAAGCTGCTGAATACCTGCTCCTTTGATTCTGAATTCCGTGCCGGGCTGCGTTCCTTCGGGAATACGGTATTTAACCGGTCCGTTCAGGGTGGGAACCTGTACGTCTCCGCCCAGAGCTGCTGTGGCAAAACTGACCGGGAAATCCAGCATCAGATTATATCCGTCGCGTTTAAACAGGTTATGGGGCTTCACGCTGACAACGATATAAAGATCACCGTTGGGTCCCCCGCGTAATCCGGGTTCTCCCTGGGCATTCATAATAATCGTCTGGCCGTGATCAATGCCGGCAGGTACTTTCACGGTCACTGTACGCTTTTTCCTGACTCTGCCCGTTCCGCCGCATGATCCGCACTTTTCCTTGATCATCTTGCCGCTTCCGCCGCATGTAGGACAGGTTCTGACAGTTGTCATCCATCCGCCGCTCTGTCTGATCTGGCCTGTTCCTTTACAGGTAGTGCAGGTTACGGGACTTGTGCCCGGCTTGGCTCCGCTTCCCTTGCAGGTTTCGCACAGCTCATTCCGGTAGATTTCAAAACTCTTTTCACAGCCCTTGGCGGCCTCTTCGAATGTGATTCTGAGTTCGTACCGCAGGTCATTTCCCTGAACCGGGCCCTGATTGCGCGAGCTTCTGCCCATGCCGCCGTTAAACAGCTGGTCAAAGATATCTCCCATACCGAAATCAAAACCGCCGGCAAAAGGATTACCTCCACCGCCCATACCGGCCGTCGGTTCATCAAATCCGTACTGGTCATACCGTGCCCGTTTTTGCGGATCGCTCAGTACTTCATTGGCTTCATTCAGTTCCTTGAAGCGTTCCACCGCTTCCTTATCATCCGGATGCAGATCCGGATGACATTCCTTGGCTTTTTTCCGATAAGCACGTTTGATCTCGTCGTCAGTCGCGTTTTTTCCGACTCCGAGCACCTCATAATAATCCCGCTTATTCGCCATAAAGCCATCTCACCTTCTTCCTCAAAGCAAGCCCACCCTCTTTTCGGGGGCGGGCTTGCCTGCCGGATAACTTATTTGCTTCGCTGTCTGTTTTACTCAACGCTGCCGTCTGCATTCACGCTGCCGTCATCGTTGGTTGTTCCGGCTTCCGGTCCGGCGTTATCCATGGGATTGCCGGCCTGGCCAGCCTGCTGCTGGTACAGTTTTCCGAAAACAGCGTACACCTTCTGGGTAAAGCTTTCCATTGCGCCCTTGATTTCATCCGCGTTGTTGCCTTCACGAACCTTCTTGAATGCGTCAATTTCACTCTGTACAGCATTCTTGTCTTCCTCTGACAGCTTGTCGCCGTTCTCTCTCAGCGTCTTCTCGGTTTCATAGATCAGGCTGTCCGCATGGTTCAGGGTTTCGACCTCTTCCTTACGCTTCTTATCCTGTTCTGCAAACTGTTCAGCTTCCTTCACGCGCTGATTGATCTCTTCCTCAGACAGATTCGTGCTGGCAGTAATGGTAATCTGCTGCTCGTTTCCGGTTGCCTTATCCTTCGCGCTGACGTTTACGATACCGTTATTGTCAATGCTGAAGGTTACCTCAATCTGCGGCACGCCTCTGGGAGCGGGAGCAATGCCAGTCAGCTGGAAGCGTCCCAGCGTCTTGTTGTCATAAGCCATCTGCCGTTCACCCTGCAGGACATGGATTTCAACAGTTGTCTGTCCGTCCGCAGCAGTGGAGAACACCTGGCTCTTGCTGGTCGGAATGGTGGTGTTCCGCTCAATCAGCTTGGTAAAGATGTGGCCTTCGGTTTCCAGGCCCAGGCTCAGGGGCGTAACATCCAGCAGCAGAACGTCTTTGACTTCGCCGCCCAGAACACCGCCCTGAATGGCCGCGCCGATAGCAACACATTCGTCCGGGTTAATGCCCTTGAAGGGCTCCTTGCCGGTCACTTTTTTCACAGCTTCCTGCACTGCAGGAATACGGGTGCTGCCGCCTACCAGGATGACCTTGTTGATCTGGTCGACAGTCAGGCCTGCATCTTTCAGTGCTTTGCGCATGGGTTCAACCGTAGCGTCCACCAGATCCGCGGTCAGCTCATTGAACTTGGCCTGGGTCAGCGTCACGTCCAGGTGCTTCGGGCCGGTAGCGTCTGCCGTAATAAAAGGCAGATTGATATTGGCGGTTGTTGTTCCGCTCAGTTCGATCTTGGCTTTTTCAGCAGCTTCCTTCAGGCGCTGGGCCGCAATCTTGTCCTGCTTCAGGTCAATGCCGTTTTCCTTTTTGAACTGCTCGGCAACGTAGTCGATAATCCTCTGGTCAAAATCGTCACCGCCCAGACGGGTATTACCGTTCGTGCTCAGTACTTCAAACACGCCGTCGCCGATATCCAGAATACTGACGTCGAAGGTACCGCCGCCCAGGTCGTATACCAGGATCTTCTGGTTTTCTTCCTTGTCAAGGCCATAGGCCAGAGACGCAGCGGTAGGCTCGTTGATGATACGCAGCACTTCCAGGCCGGCAATCCGTCCGGCGTCTTTGGTGGCCTGGCGCTGGCTGTCATTGAAGTATGCGGGAACCGTAATGACAGCCTGGGTCACTTTTTCACCCAGATAGCTTTCAGCGGTTTCCTTCATCTTCGTCAGAATCATGGCGCTGATATCCTGGGGCGTATACTGTTTCCCGTCAATATTCACTTTATAGCTGGTACCCATTTCACGCTTGATGGAAATCACCGTCCGGTCCGGATTGGTGACAGCCTGGCGCTTTGCAACCTGGCCGATCAGGCGTTCTCCGTCCTTTGTAAAAGCAACGACAGAAGGCGTGGTGCGGCTGCCTTCAGCGTTGGCAATAACTGTGGGCTGTCCGCCTTCCATCACGGCTACGCAGCTGTTTGTGGTTCCCAGGTCAATACCGATAATCTTACTCATAATGATCCCTCCGTTTATCTTCATCCTGTAGATTGCATGATTTATCTGAAAACGCTTTGGCGTTATTCAGGCACAACTTTGACCATGGCATGTCTGAGTACTTTGTCTCCGATCATATAGCCCTTCTGCAGAACCTGGCATACAGTTCCCGGTTCACCTTCATCTTCAGAGCCCTGCAGTATGGCGTTTTCCAGATTCGGATCAAACTTTTCGCCCAGTCTGTTGATGGGCTTGACCTCTAACTTTCCATAGGCGTCAGTCATCTGTTTCAGCACCATTTCCACACCGTTCCGCAGTGCTTCATCCGGACTTCCCGCGGCTGCTTCAACCGCTCTTTCAAGGTTGTCCAGCACAGGAAGCATCATGGCTGCTGTATCTTTTCTTCCGTCAGCGTACGCATCCGCTCTGACGCTTTCGTTTCTGCGGCGGAAATTTTCAAAATCTGCCTGAACCCGCTGGGCCAGCGCAAGATATTCGGCTGCTTTCGCATTTGCTTCATCAAGCGCCTGTCTGGCCGGATCAGGCTGTTCTTCCTTTTCCGCTTCATTCGTTTCCGTATTCAGCGTTTCCTCTGCAGGGCTTTCGTTCTTTATTTCTTCCGTCATCTCGTTCATATCGTTCTTTTTCCTGCTCATACTTTCGCCTTTCATTCCTGATTTCGGGAAGGATGATCCTCATCCTCACCGTTAAACATATCCGTCAGCTGATGTCCCATCATATTCAGAATGGAAATCACCCTTGAATATCTCATTCTTGTCGGTCCGATCACACCGATGGTTCCCTGCTGTCCGCCCCGTGTGGAATAGGTGGCGGTAACAATGGAGCAGTCTGCCATTTCGGGTACGCCCGTTTCCGGACCGATTCGGACTGTAAAAGCAAGTTCTCCGTTTCCGCGGACAATCTCAGCCAGTTTGTCCCGCGTTTCCATCAAGCTGAGGAAACTTCTCGCTTTGTCAACGTCGCTGTATTCAGGATAACTCAGCATATTGCTTGTGCCGCCCACGGCCACATGCGGGTTTCTGGTTGCCTGCTGTCCCTCGGCAAAATAGCCGTACAGTCCGCGGAGAATCTCATCATTGCCCTCCATGCGTCGCAGCAAATCGGGAAGCACTTTGCAGGCGTCACTCAGCGTACATCCGCGCAGTTCGTTTGTCAGGGTTCTGGAGATGGCATAGAGTGTATCATCGCTCATCTCGGGACTGATATGAATGACGCTGTCCCGGATAACCCCCTGATCCGTTACGATCACCACCAGTGCGCTGCCGATGGAAACCGGAACCAGCTGAATGGTCTGAAGCCGCGGCTCCATTCCCTTCGGCGACAGCACCACAGCAGTATACTGCGTCAGGCTGGAAAGCACACGTGCTGCATGATCAATGACATCCTCCATCTGATGGATACGTCCGGAAAAATGGCTGAGAACGCTTTCCGCGCTGTCATCCGGAATCACGCCGTCCTGCAGCAGGGAATCCACATAAAGTCTGTAAGCCTTTGCTGACGGAACCCGCCCGGCGGAAACATGCGGCTGATCGAGAAAGCCGAGTTCCTCCAGATCGCTCATCTCATTCCGGATAGTGGCAGAAGACAAGCCCGTCTCGTACTTTTTGCTGATCGTACGGGATCCGACCGGAATGCCGGTCAGAATATAATCGTCTATGATCGCGCGTAAAATCCGTCTTTTGCGATCGTCCATCTGCATCTGACCGCCTCCTTTCTGCGGGTTGTTAGCACTCACCTCTTTCGAGTGCTAACCACAGGCATAATGTATCACCATGCCTTTTCTTTGTCAATACTTTCCATGCCTGTTTTCAGTGAATTCTTTGTGTGGAAATGTGAACGGACTGTGAAATGTCACAGTCCGTTTGTCTGGTAAATCCTGCTTCCGATCACTGGTGAAACATACATAACTGCAAAAGCTTCCGGAGAATATCGGTACAGATAAATGGTGGTACCGTCGGCTGTCATCCATCCTTCTGCGTCTTTGATATTCTTTGTTTCATATTTTTCCGGGTTGATTGCGTCCATCAGAGCTTTGATTTTCCGGGGTTCAGCAGAAGCTTTCTCTCCGTACAGGGAACATAGTGCTCCGGACAGATAAATGAAATCATCCGCGGAAGGTTTTCCTGTAAATTCGTATAGAATCATCAGCAGGCAGTTGTCTCTGAACATAAACACGAGATCAGCGCTGAACCGGCTCACGCTGACTTTTGCGTCTGTCAGCATAATGGACCAGTTTTGTGCGCTTCGTTCCGACATCTGCTCTGTTTCCAGAGCTTTGACCTGCTGCGGATTCATCCCCCAGCGGATTCCGTCCCTGAATCGGAAAGCGTCCGGTGCCGGAGTTGCCGTAGGAATGCTGAACCAGCTTCGCATATCGGTCATTGTTTCCGCTCCGGCTGATACGGTCAGAACGGCAATTATCAGAGCTGTCAGGATTGATGCCGCCAGTCTCTTCATTTTACGTGCTCCTTTCCCGGTTTGGCTCCGGTTTATTCCTCTGTGTCTTCTCCGGCCATACGGAGCATCTGATTCCTGGCATCCTTCAGAATGCGTTCCTGCTCAGCGGCAAATCCGTTTGCAGGTTCATAGCAGATTTCTTCTCCGAAGGTGAAAGTACGTTCCGTCCTGTTTGCGAAAACAGGCAGGATGCGAAGCTTTTTGCCTGTTTTCTTCCACCAGGCTTCCGCCAGCATCAGAAAACCGGGTGAAAACTCACTGACGCTGCCTTTTACATACTTCCCGTCAGGATGTTCCGGGAAAATCATCAGATTATCACCGTTTTCAAGCGCTTCTACACTTTTCCGGAGTGTCATTCTGAGTTTCATCGGTGAATCACGGTAAACCGGAATGGAGTTCAGTCCGCACATGACATTCGCACTCAGCCATCCCATCAGCACGGCCAGCATTTTACGTATGAATACAGGCAGAAATGTCTTCTTGCTGAAAGTATTTTCGTACAGATATACCCTGACATCCCGCGGCCGGCCCATCATATGGGAAATCACCCAGAAACGGACCGGTACAGGAAAACACAGTGCGCTGGCAATCGGACCGTAGATTTCCGCATGATTTCCGAGAAAAACCAGAGGATTGTCACGGTCCTGTCTGATATGGTCAAGATGAACCATTTTATGACGGTTAAAGGGCCGTAGAATACCGACTACAACTTTCGTAACCAGTTTCTCTTTCTTCCCGGGTTTTTTCTGAATCAGGATGTCAGCACTGTCGATCGTCATAATTCACTCTGCCTTTTTATTGTTATGTGTTTTGAGCAGCTTCATCCCAAGTATGACCGGAATGGCAACA
Organism: uncultured Eubacteriales bacterium; assembly: GCA_900315675.1. Taxonomy (GTDB): domain Bacteria; phylum Bacillota; class Clostridia; order Christensenellales; family Aristaeellaceae; genus Aristaeella. Next base: position 342,333 of record OMZY01000001.1, on the reverse strand, counting down.
ATCAGAACCATTGCAACATAAATAAGGATCTTATTCCATGTGGTTCTGTCCAGGGCAAATTCGAGTCCGATGACAGCGCCGACCATCAGCACAAGGCTGACCGCCGCTGCTGTCCAAAGGGCAGGTTTCCTGTCTCCCCTTACAATCGCAAACACAACGCCTGCCGCGAGTGTAAGGGCTGCTGCAATCTGTTGCAATCCGACAAAAGACACACTCAGGAAACGATCATAGCGCAGACTTTCCGTGATGATGGAAGCAGCTCCGAAAAGAAGGAGGAAAGCATTGGCGATATTTCCTGACCGTTCTCTGTGTGACATGCATACCGCCAGAATAATAAACAGAAGGACAGCAACGGCCGCTGCAATATAATAGGTCGCAAGGCATGGTTCGTCTCCCCCTACTGCCAGAAAACTATCCTTCAGGAAAGCACTGTCCAGCGGCCTGCTGATATCAAAATCCTCAATACGGCTTTCGCCCATCCGTTCCGCAGCGATCATCGGAAGTACTGAAAGGCTGACAGCATCCAGCACTTTCCCTGTATCTTCCTTCATGATCCTGGCGCTGATATATCCGCCGATCAGAACGCCTCCGATCAGGCCGAACATACTCCATCCTCCCCCGCTCACCTGCGGCCAGAAGGAAAGGGGCGTCATATGGCCGAGTTCCTTGTTCAGCATACAGAAGGCCACCCTGGAGCACAGGATTCCCGAAAGAATGGAGATAACGGCAGTCAGAAGGGCGGTCCCTTTTTTAAAGGAAAGATGGCGGCCTGTAACACACAGGGAAATAACGGCAAACAGTACGCCCAGGGCAACGCAGGCGCCGAAAGCATACATCCGTATTCCCAATACTTCAATAATTACGGCTTCTTCAATCAGATTCATTCCGTCATAACCTTTCTGTGCTGAATAAGGAAACATACTTTCCGTTTTTCATTCCGGAAAGTATGCTGCCAGTTCATTCCGTTATGGTTGCATAGTAGCGAAATAAATAATATCGCTCAGGGTACGTTCATCACCGCCGGGCTGTCCTTTGATCACCTGTTCACCGAAAACCATTTCCGCGCTGTTTCCGCCATCCAGATTGAATGCCTGTACGCATCCCAGGTTGTACATGAATTCAGCAAGCTTTCCCTGGGAAAATCCGGTTTTGCCGGAACGGTCCTTCGCTTCAATAAGAACCATTACATAACTCAGCGGCCCCATCTGTCCGATAGCGGTGCGGGGTTCACGTCCGTTGGGATTGTATCCGTAATCCTCATCCAGTTCCAGCAGTTTACCGTCTTTCACGAGTGCGGGCCCGAAGGTGAAAGCATTGATCAGCTTACGGCCTTCCTTTTTCATGATTTCCGGGTATTCCTTGATTCCCTGGGATTGGACGAAGAGATGAAAATCCCCCAGATCGTCAATAATCAGGATATCTTTGAGCTTGTTTGAATTGCTCCGGATTTTTGTTGTCATCCGGTATTCAAATGTTGTCTTCTTTGGATTATCTGTGTAGTTATCCCCGTTCAGAGCAATTACGGCATTGTAGTTTCGGGCCATTGACCTGACTGTTTTTGTCCGCGTGGAAGCAGGCTTTTCAGGATTGGCCACACCGGTGCGCAGCTGTGAAGGGTCCGCAATCCGGATATAGGCGACGTGCATTTTGGTGCCATCATCCATTTCCTGATGCTCCAGTTTCACACTGATTGTTTCATCCTCATAGCTGTCTTCAGTATACAATGCAGCATCCGGAGCAGGCGGAACAGTGAAATCCATAGGAAGCTTCCATTCCGGATGAGCTTCAAACGAACCGTCATTATGCCCGTCCTCATCCAGCGCTTCTTCCTCAACTTCTTCCTCAGCTCTGGCATAGGAGAAGAACAGTTTCCCGAAATCGATTTCTTCCCCGCCCTCATTCATCAGTTCCATCTTGACGTCATTGAGAAGGTTCGGAGAGGATACAGTAAACGGAATCGCAATAATCAGAATTGCGCAAAGCAGAATCAGCAGTATCCTTAACGGCATTTTCATCTTATTCTTCCTCTTCTCCGTCTTCTGCCATTTTTGTGTTGAAAATCTCTACCAGCTTCTGCCCGAGACTTTCATCTTCCACGAGTTCAAAGCTTTCGGATTCCTCGCCGTCCTCATCCTGCTCCGCAACGATTTTGCAGATAATGCACTCCTGCTGTCCGTCTTCAGACGCTTCTTCCGATGTTTCGACCAGCAGGGCATATTCCTCTCCGTTATAGAACATATAATCGACTACGGAATAATTGTATTCGTTGCCGTCCTCGTCTTCAAAAACGATAATATCCTCTTCCATATTGTTCATTTCATTTTCGTTCATTTTCCTATCCTGCCTTTCGTTGTTTTCATAGAGTGGACATGCTGTAAACAGCATATTATTATACCCAAACCTGTTTTCTTTGACAAGTTGACTTTCCTCTGTCGCGGCCTTATCATTGAACAGGTGGATTATCCTTTTGTTTCAGGGCATGCCGGGTTCCGTCCTGTTCCTGGATGATCAGGTTGTCCAGCATGGCTTTCATGTTTTCCCGGTATTCCGCAAGATACTCACGCCGGAGATCCGCCTGTTCTGCGGTTTCCGCCTCGGTCAGACCGGAGGCCTTTTTCTTTCTGGCCAGTTCGTTGATTCTTTCGATCTTTTTCTTGTCCATAATGATCCCTCATTCAGATGATTGAAATAATGTAAGGAGAAGCTTTATGATTCAGGGCAAATGGTTCCCCCCCGGAGATGATCTGACCGCCGCGGTATCTGTCCGCAGGGCGGTGTTGGGCTTTGACACCGATTCGCTCGATCCGGAAAGCTGGAATGTGCTTGTCTTTGAAGATTCCGTTCCCGTGGCGACCGGACGGATCTGGTGGAGCAACGGCAGCTTCTGGCTGGGCGATATTGCCGTACTGGAATCACACCGCGGGAAACACCTGGGCGATCTGGTTCTCCGTCTGCTTCTGTATAAAGCCCAAAGCCATTCAGCCAGGGAGGTCCGGCTCCGCTGTCCCCGTTCTCTGACAGGATTCTTTTCCCGCCTGGGACTGTCCGAAACCCATGCAGCAGATGATTCGGATGTGGAAATGATGATCGCCGGCGACCGGATTGATCTGGATACCTGCAGCCGCTGTCCGAAGAAAAACTGCCCCAATCGTCATCAGGCCTGATTCTCTCTGGACTTCATTTTCCGTACATCGCTGCCCGCGATCAGCGTCAGGATCATTGCCAGTAATGCGCTGCCCATTTTTACCGCGAAATCGGCAATATCGCTGCCCGCGGACAGAACGCGGACCGTTGTCAGGATATTTACCGCAACACAGGCTGTTACAGCCGTGAGATCCGCAATGGTACGCAGCGGCATACGACAGATTCTGATTCTTCTGACAGTCCAGATCACCAGACACAGGATTACGGTGGCCGAGGATGTGCAGTGAAAAAGGAGATGCGGTTCGCGTCGGAAATCTTCTGTCCCGAGGCGGATCACTGACCACAGGCAGACTGCAATCATCAGAAGATCTCCGTTATCCGGAAATTCTTCTTTTCGGAAAATCAGCCACAGACACAGCAGCAAAAACAGGAAGAGCGCCGCTGCCGCTTCAATTCTCATCGGCCTGTAGCATCCTTCCTGGCATAGCCAGCTTACCTGTGGAAGCGGATCGATCACTTCAGCCCCTTTTCCGTAGGAAAGATCCTGAAAGGATTTCAGCAGAGCAAGCGCAGGCAGCAGGCCGAATCCGATTCCGTTCATCACCTGTCCGGCAAACACAGGCTTGCCGGTTCTTTTTTTTCTGTTCAGCAGCCACCAGGTCATAAACAGCAGCAGAACAACCGCAGACAGGATCGCATATACGTAGGTTACTGTAAAGGTAATCCCGAAAATCTCAAAGAGTTTTTCACTCATGAGCTTCGTCCCCCTTGAAAACCCATCGTTCCTGAACTCTGTAGCTCAGGAAATACAACATTGTGTCCATCAGTATTTTTGCAAGCCAGTCAGCCATTCCGATCTGACCGAGTGCCCATACGCCGGCATTGGAAACAGTAATGATGGCAACACAGAGCAGTGTGTATCGCACAGCGGGTTTCCCGGCCTTCCCTTTCATCTGGAAGACCAGCTTCTTGTTCATCATAAAGTTGATCACAGAACTCACAAGCCGCGCGCCATATCCGCTGACCTGAAGGTTCATCATACTGCCCCGTACAAGACCCGCTGCCGGCAGAATCCACTTGCGCAGAATCAGGGCGAGAATCTGATCTATCACGAAACAGATCAGGGACACGCTCATGAACTTGAAGAAGCTTCCCAGAATCACTTTATAGATCCGCCAGCTGTCACGGACCGGATGGAAATGAGTGCCTTCGTTATTGTTTTCGTAGATCGTTTCTATGGTCACCGGAATCATCGGAATCCGCGCCCGTGAACAGGCAATCAGAACCTTCATCTCATATTCGTACCGTTCTCCCTCCACTTCGGCCATGAAGGCAAGTTCTTCTTTCCGGAAAGCCCTCAGCCCGGTCTGGGTATCGGGCAGGTACTGACCGTAAAGCAGTTTAAAAACCGCGGATGTGATTTTATTTCCGCTGCGGCTCTTCGGCGGAATACATTCAAGGTTGAAATCCCGGCTTCCAAGGTAAAGCGCCCGTTTTCCCTTTGAAAGTTCCTCGGCAAGTTTCAGGCAGTCAGCCACAGTATGCTGTCCGTCTGCATCGGCAGTTATGACGCCGGTTATGTCCTTCAGGTTTTCCATGATATAGCGGTATCCGGTTTTCAGCGCTACACCCTTTCCCCTGTTCACCTCATGCCGTAGAACAACCGTATCTTCTACTGCCCCGACTTCGTCAAAAATCGGCTGATATGCTTCTCCGGATCCGTCATCCACCACAACAATATGCGCAAATCCGCCGTCTTTCAGCTTCTGAATATATTCCGGCAGCCGCTCGTCCGGTTCCAGGGAGGGGATCAGGATTACTGCCTGTTCCGCCGCGTGCTTTTCCATCTGTGTTTTCATCCTCTCTCTTATCGGATCCGGCATGTGGCAGACGTTCTGTTCCGCAGACCGTCTGACCGCCCACATTACCAAATCTGTTTAATTATACTCTAACCATATTCAAAACACAACATATATTGTATGCATCCGCATTGACATACAATTAGTATGTAACTATAATACATTCATGTATAAAAAGCTTCGGAGGTGTCGCATCATGGGCATCATTCCATCCAGGAACATGGAAGATCAGCGCCGCGAGAAGGACGGTATTGTCTTTTTTGACCGCGGAACCCTCACCGGAAAAAACGGGCGCCGGTATGATCGTTTTGCCATACAGACCCATTTTGTTGAAGTTGGGGAAGATCAGGCGGAACTGGTCCGCAGGTATGTTCTCCCCCTTGCCCAGGACGGTGATGTCCTTTCCTTCGGAGCCAAAGTAATGGCTATGTGCACGAAGAATGTCCGGACAAAGGAAGAAGTCCACCCCGGCTTCTGGGCCAAAAAACTGGCTCCTTTTGCCGGCATCAATGAAACCGGTGTCGGTATGCACGAACCCTACAAACTGCAGCTTGTCATTGATATGTGCGGACTGCCCCGGGTTCTTTTTGCCGCCGTGGTCAGCGCCGTAACACGTCCTTTCGGCGTTCATGGTCTGTTTTACAAAATCTGTGGAAAAGGTGTGGCGGGAATAGATGGTTTTTATTTCCGTTCCAGTTTTGACCGTTATAAGGAACTTGCACTGATCAACCCGCCGAATCCTGTGGAACTGTGCAATCAGCTCGAAAAAGACACCGGCATCCCTGTTGTTCTGATGGATGCCAATGATATTGACCAGAATCAGCTCGGTAAATGCACTGATTTCCCGCTGACTGATGAAGAAATACAGGATGCTATGGCGGACAATCCTTCCGGTCAGGGTGATGAGCTTACTCCCCTGATTCTCATACGGCCCCTTTCCTGATATGCGTCACATTCCTTCTTCTGACACTGCACACGCCGGGGTACTTCCTTTTGAGGAAGCGCTCATTCCGACGGCAGATAATTTTGATCGCAGCCGCTGGCTGTATGTACCGGACCATTACAGTGAATACCGGTATCTTCTCGGCACCCGCGGCCAGTGTCCCCTGATCTGTATCGGTATTAATCCTTCAACTGCAGTCCCGGATCGTCTGGATAACACGCTGAAATCGGCTGAGCGCATTGCTCTGCATAATGGCTATGATTCATTCATCATGTTTAATGTATATGCCCAGCGTGCCACCGATCCTGATGATATGGAACGGAATTTGAATCCGGTTCTTCACAAAGAAAATATGAAAGCCTTCTCCTGGCTTTTGAGCCGTTTCTCTTCCGCCCCTGATCTCTGGGCTGCATGGGGAGCCATTATTGAGAAGCGTCCCTATCTTCCCGGCTGTGTGCTGGACATGGCTGAGATAGGCCGGCGCTGCGGCGCGCGGTGGTTTACCGCCGGTCCGCGCAGCAAAGCCGGTCACCCTCACCATCCCCTGTATCTGAAAAAAGACGCTCCTCTTGATCCTTTTGATGATCTGACTGATTATCTTCATACGCTTGAAGAGCGATTCAGGAGGTAAATATGGTAAACACTTATGATGAGACTTTTACGCTCCGTCCCCGTGACTGTGACCTGAATGAAAAATGGCGGCCCAGCGCCATTCTGGAAACAATGCAGGATACAGCAGGAGCCCACAGCATTCTCCTTGGATGCGGCAGGGATGAACTGATCAGGAAAAACATGGTCTGGGTTATAGCGCGCTGTGAAGTTCATATGGACCGTTATCCCGCAGCTGGAGAACAGATCACGGTTCATACGTTTCCTACGCCTACCCGGATCTGCTTCTTTCCCCGTTATTATGTTTTCACCGACGCCCGCGGCGAAATGATCGGTAAAGCCGGAACCCTCTGGCTCCTCCTGGACGTTACGACCCGGCGCATGCTTCCTCCGGGAGATGTCGGCAAACTGATTCCGGATAATAAGGATTTATCCGTTCCTATGAATCTGCCGGCCACAGTCGGCAATCTGCAGGGGGATGAATTCGTCAGTGAGTACCGTCCCGTTTATACAGACCTTGATGTGAACGGACATGTCAACAATACCCGGTATGCCGACTGGCTCTGCAACACGCTTGGCATTGATCTGATGACCGAATATGAGCCGGAACATATTATTCTCAATTATAATCACGAAGTGCTTCCCGGTCATGTTGTTACGCTTCACCGGATTCTGAAAGGTAATGAATACCGGCTTTCTGGAAAAGTCGGTGATACGGTCGCTTTCGAGATCGGCGGCACGCTTCGGGCCCGGAACTGACGTTCATTTTATGCATCCGCGGATTCGTCCGGTTCCAGCGGATGCTTTTTTGTGGGGAGCCCGCAGAATTCTGCCATCCTTACACCTTGACAATCTTGCCCGAAAAGGATAAAATAGCTCCCGTTGAGTGCCCGTAGCTCAGTTGGATAGAGTGTCAGACTCCGACTCTGAAGGTCACAGGTTCGAATCCTGCCGGGCATACCACCTCAAACCCTTGTGAATCAATACTCACAGGGTTTTATTTTTTTCTGTCTTTGCAGCACTTTTCAAAAGTGTAAAGAGAAAGTGTAAAGTTTTGCTGAAAAACGTTCAAAATATACCCCTATTCCCTGTCTGACTCTGGTAGTCTGTTTTTATTTTAGGTAAAGCGAATAAGACTATCATTTCACCTTGAAACAATGATCTGAATATCATCTATCAATGCATCATTTACTATGATATGTATGCTTTTATGCTATCTGTCATGGTCAAAGCATACCCCTTGGGGATATACGAATCACCCTGTCACACAAGGTTAGTCCTGTAAATAAATTCAAAAAACAAAAGCCTTTTTCGTTTGCTCTATTCTAATTAGAGTGCCTGTCTGATTTATATTTCAATAGTGTTTCAAAAGCTAAAAAGACCATTTCTGCTTTCTGTCCATGCCTTTATCTGATAAGGCTTGTGCGGTTTCAAATGTGAACTAATTTAAATAGGCGGTTATAGGCTGATGATCCGTGATAGCATGAATTATCAAAGATGAAAGGGGTTATACATATGGCAAAGCGTAATATGGAACAGACAGCAAAAAAGACCGTTGGTAAGATACCAACAGCCTATGATATTAGTTTTGATGAATTATACCGTCTTATGATAGATGAAAACCGATACAATGCCATTACGACAGCATTCAGCTATGGTTTTGCTCTTGGTACAAGGGCAAAAGATAAAGAACGTGTTGTCACATTGTAATACAAGACTTGTCAATCTTTTATATAACTATTAAAATGAAAAAAAGATGTATAGGGGGGATATAATGAAAAAACTCATTGCCTGTCTATTGATCTGCTTATTACTGATAGGTTCAGCGTTTGCTTCTGATGTTGATCTGTCTGGTATGTCATTTGATGAACTAGTTGAATTAAAGAACAAAATCAATCTTGCCATGTGGCAATGCGAAGAATGGCAGGAAGTTACTGTTCCTGCCGGAACGTATCAGATTGGTGTTGATATTCCGGCAGGTCATTGGTCACTCCGTACTGTTGCCGAACAACATGAAATTTTTAATGTCTATTACTTTGATACACTAGATGAAACAGGCACAATTCCTGGTTATGGCTCACAGTCAGCTTTTCTGAAGCTCTCTTCCCCCGGCTTTAGTGCTTTCGGAGAATCAAATCCTGAATTTATTGATCTTGATATGAAAGATGGATGGTATCTTTATCTCGGTGGTGCTGTTATTTTTACTCCATATACAGGAAAACCGGATCTTGGATTTAAATAAACAAAGTGGTGGATGATTTCCACCACTTTTTTACTTTGGTCAATCAAGCAGTTCTGCACGTTGCACAAGGTCATCAGCCGTTGCTTCTGTGAAAGGTGTACCCTGTACAAGTTCAAATGTCTGTGTATCCTTATAACCGTATAATGCTTTCAAAACAAAGATTGCAGTAATGTTATTCGCATTCCCTTTCAAAGCATTTTCTGACAGAATATCAGCTAACAGATCATGAAACTGTGTAAGGAAGATAGCTGTTTCATCATCCTGCTTTTTCTGCATATAGATGTACAGGTTTGTCCTTGTGTGTCCAAGTGCCATAGCTAACCCTGTCATTGACGGGAAACAGGCATTAACCGCACAGGATTCAAGGTAGTTTTCAGCAATTGCCTTGACTGCTTTCGTATCTTCAAGCTGTATTTTCTGCCGTCCATCAAAGCGTTTAACATCGGCAATAGCATTGCTTATTGATTGCCGTATTGCTTTGTCAGTCACTTCTTTTGACTGTGCCTTATAGATCCTTGTTCCCTTGTTCTGCTGTCCTGCTTCTATCATTTCCTCTTTCGTCATAGGTTCATTTTTCGGTTTTCTTCCTGCCATTTATAACACTCCTTTCTGTGAACTGTGCAAAATGTGCATTTTCAGAGTAAAGTTTTTTAAATAGCTCTTATAGGGACTTTACTCCGGTTTTGCACAAAATGCACAACACCGTCAAAACCGCTTGAAATATAAGGGTTTAGCTAAAACGAATATCCGGTAATAACATTATGCATTGTTTTACCGCCCACGGTCCCGTATTCGGATAGTAGATTTTTACTCCGTAAATCATCCATGAAGTTACGTTTATTTTCTACCCCGTATCCGTTCTCTTTACACCACTGTGCGTATGCATCATAGACGGACTTTGCCGTAACACAGCCTTTCGGATCTTCCGTCATGTAGTCTGACAGGAAGGTTTTTAGCTTGTCGGACTTCTCCATATAATCAGCAGTCGCACGTATTACGGACTCTGGAACAATAAACCTATCATGCTGTTCATGGAACAGCTTTAATCCTGCCAATAGCCAATTAGCAATACCGGAAAGATTATCCGATGACCGTAATTTCATCTTCAGCCTTGTATCCTGTTCATTCGGTTCAAAATGACGGTCAAACGTTATGATCTTAACCCGTCCACTTGTGAACAGTGAATTATCAAGGACAACGGGCAGATAATTCGTATTAACGAACAGATTAAAGACCGGAATGAAGCTGAAATCCCTTTCATACAGATGCCGTGCGGTTATCACATCACCGCCTGTCATCTTCTTTATTAGCTCAACATTGAGCTTCATACGCTTTGGCGGTTCTGTACAATGCAGAAACCTTATACCGTCAAGCCTTGCAATATCTCCGGATGCATTCCGGCCATTAGCTTCCTTTACCTGTGCCAATGATTCCGGATTGATACTACAAGCATAGTCACCTAACAAGTATTCAATCGTACCCAACAGAGTGCTTTTACCGTTCCTTGTTGTACTGCCGTATAACATATAGAATTCTTCTGCCGTGTTTTCACCAAGCAAGGAACTACCTAAAAGTGTTTGTATATAAGTGATCTTTTCGTAATCACTTTGCATTATCTCATCCACAAACCTTATAAATAGCTGACTCTGTGCGGATGGATCATAGCTGAATAGTGCTTGCTTTGATAGTAAAAGCTTTGAATCATGCGGTAAAAGCTTCATGTTAGTCAAATCAAGAATACCGTTCTGACAGTTCAGCAAATACGGGTGATTGTCTAAATCATTCTGATTTATCGGATTGAATGACCGTGCATCAATGGTCAGAATCCGTCTTTTGTTATAATCCCCGTATCCTTGCACAATACGAACAAAATCCTTTGGTGCATCTTCCCTTTCATACGCATAACGGGCAAGTGCACGGGCAAACATCTTTGAATAGTTGTCTGCTATCATGCTCTCCGTATCCTGTACCCATTTTGTGCCATCATATGCCATATAACACTTTGATGTAACATTGTATCGTAGGATTGTACCAAAGCAATCAGAGAACAGCCGTGCAAACGCTATACCGTCATATTGCCTGTATTCTGCTTTGTCTAAAGGAGAAAGTGAACTAATCCGTTTATACACGTTCTCCTGTGTGACTTTATCGTTCTTCAGCAATAGCCCTCGCCTTCTCTCTGTTCATCCGTCTTTGATATTCAGATATTGATTCCGGTATATGTTCGCAAGCATGGTTTAGGGTACGGGTTCTGTAATCTTCCCTTTCCCACTTTTTTCGGTACAAACCGGATTGTCTGAATATCCTGTCCATCTGTCCCTGGTCACGGTCACACCAGAATGCAAGCAACGTACACAAGGCAGAATCAGCTTCAGACTGTGAACCATATTCAGATATATCTCCGGAAAACAAGGTACGGAAGTTTCTTCCTTTTTGTCCTGCTATGTTCATAGCATGAGCAATAACCCATCTATCCGAAAAGGTACTGATGCCCGTTTGTAATGGCACAGAATAGGTACTGATGCCGTTTCCGGTACGGGTACTATATTTGTTGAATACGTAGTCTATTCCATCCTGTTCCTGTGTGGGTTCATACGCTTGCACGGCCTTTCCTGTAATCGCACAGAAACGTGCATATGAATACATTTCAACACCTTGCTTCTGATTGTGAAAGTTTCTTGGAATGCTACCCCGTGTGAGGATGTGTAGACCTTTACCGCTTTGACTGATCTCTGCAAAGGACAAGGGGAAGGCAGACAAAATGTCTGCTCCCCGTTTGTCCAATGTGCCATCATCAGCAATACAATGATCTACATCCACAAACACAATACCGTCAGAAAGCATGAAACCATATCCTTTGAATTGGTCATCACGTGCAAGCAATTCTGAAATCAGATCAAACGTTGACCATGTATTCCGGTCTGTTGATGATGCCCGTTTACCGTTTGTTTGGTAAGGCACTTTTGTTGTCTGATCCTTTCTCTGCTCTAATCTCCAAGCACACCAATTAGACATGGTTTTCAGTGCCTGTGGGATATACAGATCATGCATTGTTCTCACCCTTTTTTGCATTCATCCCCTGTGTAACAAGATCTTCTGCTTCTTTCAGCAAATCTTCTTTGATTTCTTCCGGTGTTGATAATGTATTCCCGTGATTCTCCAAGAAGATTTTGATACGTGCGGATGTCCGGAAATCACTTACATCATATGCGTGCTTCTCTGCATCCTTCAGCCTTTTCATGATTGTCTTTTGTGGTGCAGGAATAATCGTCGCAAGATCAGTATCAATTTCATTTATCAGCTTGGAAACAGGACTGTCCGGAGATTCAGATATGAGTGAGCCAAGGATAATATCGTGTTCATCATCAATACGATTTATCGCACTGTCTACCATTTCTTCAAGGTCAGAAATCTTTTCCAGAATTTTGCTCAATTTAGGTGCTGATGAGAATTCAACACCGTTTTCATCAGCTATTTTCTCAACGATTTTACAAGCAAGGTAATTCGATACTATCTCCGGATCAGTAATGAATATTTCCCATAATTCCTTGTCAAAGGAAGAACCATAGTTTTGAATATACTGCAATTTTCGGTTTAAATCGTCGGAAGGCATCCTTTTAACATATTCTGTTACTGCATCTCTTTTCGCCTTGAACAATTCAGCCGTCCTTCTTTTAATAACCATTTTCGTATCTGAAGTGTGCTGTCTCATTTCCTGCATCAGAACTGTATTCGCTTCATCAGCAAGCCTTTTTGATAAAGTATCATTGTTTTCTGCTATCTTTCTTTGTTTCTCACTTTTTGACTTCTGATCCAAGATAAAACCAAAGCGAACAATGCTTCTGATGGACTCTGCCGATGATCCTGGTTTTACTGTTATTCCCTTTGCAATTGACTGGTAAATTTCTTTCTGTTTAGCTGTAAGTTCAAAATAATTCATCATTGTATTACGCTCCTTTATGCTTTGATTTTCTTTGGTTTACAAGGCTTATATGCTATAATAAGTATGGTGGTTAACCCATATGGACTAAACCCCCTTCCTGCCGTTAAGCAAGCCTTGTAAAAGGTTTCAAATACGGCAGGTTTTTTATTCTTGGCAATTGCCATTAACTGATTCAGAGTCTAAAAACTCAATCAGCTTTGCATAGTTAATCATGCTTTTGTTTCCGCACTTAATGTGCGGAATGTATCCATTACGGATACCTTGCCGGAGATAATACACAGACAATCCGGTCTGCTCTGCTGTTTCTTCAATTGTTAGAAACCGCTTTGTTATCTCCTGCATTTACTCTCATCTCCTTTTCTTGCATCTGCTCACGCATAGCACGTTTTTCCCAATAACGTTTTGTGTATTCTTTCGTTTTATTGGGATTATTCTTTCTCCACTCACGTAGGTATGCGGAACGTGCTTTCTTAATAGCATCATCCATCCTGTCAGACATATCTTTATCATCTCCTTTCGTCTGATCTAATTTTATGATACTAATTTTGTTTATTTTTTCAAACTTGTTATTCATAATAGTATTGATTTTGTTTTCATTTTTATATATACTGTCCTTGGGGTCATTTATGAAAGGAGAACGATGCTGAAATGAAAAAAGGACAGAGGAAAGAAAAATCCAACATTGGCGAACGTTTAAAACTGCTCCGTGGTGATGCCTTGCAGGAAACCATTGCTAATAAAGTTGGTGTTTCAAATGCTGTTTATTCGAATTTTGAAATTGGCAAAAGTGAACCTTCCCTGTTGATAACTTCCAGACTTGCAAATTACTTTGGTGTCACTCTGGACTATTTAGTTAATGGCAAAACTGAACCTGTTGAAAAAATTATTGAAGAAAAAACAGGTTTGTCCTCTGAAGCTATACGGGTTCTGAAAAGAATAAATAAAACCTGTGAGGATAAAGAGATTCCTAACCCTGTTAGTCAACTTATTGAAAAGGCAGAATTCCAAGAAGCTATCAATGAACTGTTATGTACTATCATCATTCTGTTGAATGACTCACAAGGCACAACAGAAGATAACCTTGCTAAATTCGTTCACAGGCTCAACATCCTGCACGTATTGAATGGCGGTGACTTGGATAAGTATCAAGGTGTTTTCTTGGAAATAGCAAGACTCCATGCAGAGGATGCAAAGAACTGTATGAACAAGGCAATTGATAAAGTTAGAATGGGGGTTTGGAACAATGGCACACGTTAAACCGAACTATAACAAGGACGGTCAGATCATCAGTTATCGTTTCTTCACTTACTGTGGCATTGATGAAAACACAGGTAAGGAAAAGATGGTCACAAAGACCGTAAAAGCTCCTGTGGGGATGACTCCTGCCAAGGCTTTGAAGAAAATGCAGACTGAAGCTGATGTATGGGAAACTGAAGTTAAAAAGGGTAATGTTCCGGATCAGCGTTTCACCTTCAAGTACTTCATTGAAGAACAGTTTATTCCTGTGTTTGTTTCCAATAGCAAGCATTCCCCTTCAACAGTTGGTTTTTACAAAGACATATGTGATAAATTGGTTTCTCGCTTTGGTCATAAAAAGCTTGATAGCATCCGTTCTATCGACATTGAAACCTATCTTGTAGATTTAACCAAGGAAACGTATAAAAGGGGCAAAAACGGTCAGAATCGCACGTATTCAGCTACATATGTCAATCAGTTCAGAAAGGTGCTTACTGTGGCCTTTAACTTTGCCGATAAGCATGGCATGATTGAAAAGAATCCTATGCGTTTTATAACTCCCGTTAAGAAGGAACGTAAAGAAGTAGATTTCTTGACAGAGGATGAAGCTAAACTGTTTCTGTCCTGCTTAAATTCTGATGCTTCTATGTATTGGAAATCAGCTATGAACGTTCTGATTCGGTGCGGTTTACGTAGGGGCGAATTAGCAGGATTAAAATGGCAGGATATCGACTTCAACAGCAATACTCTGACCGTCTGCCGTGATGTGATTAACAACAAGGAAACAGATAGAAAAAACTATGTCAAAGAAACTAAATCATTAAATTCTGATAGAGTCATTCCCATTGATCCTATGTTAAAAGGCCTTTTGAAAGCTTGGCAGAAAGACCAGGCTGAACAGTATGGATCAATTCTGATGCCTTCAGCTTTCATCTTTGGCAGTCCTATTGATCCTTATCAGCCTATCAGACCGGACAGCATCACCCAATGGCTTGCAAGGTTCAATAAGTCGCATAATCTCCGCATGGTCAGTCCGCATGATCTCCGTCATACCTGTGCAACATTATTGCTTGCAAATCAATCAACTATAGTTGAAGTACAGCGTATACTTGGGCATTCAAAACCCGATACAACATTAAACTATTACTGTGGCACTAATGCAGATGCGCTTAAATCGGCATCAGATAGGCTTGCAAAGGCTTTAGCAATGGGCGAATGATAATTATCATCCTCACAGCTACAAAGCAAAATAGGGCGGTTTATGACCGTCCTTTTTCTATGCCATTTATAGGCAGGATATGACAATATACTAAAAAATACACGTATTTTTAACACGAAAAAAGGCATTACAACAAGCTACAACACCTTATTTATCAATAAATCGGCAGAATTAAAAAGTGTAAAGAAAAGTGTAAAGAAATTTATCAAAACATACGATAACTTACAACAACTTACAACAAGCTATTTACCTTCAAAGTGTTGAAAATACAACAACTTACAACAGGTTACAACAGGATACTTTTTCCCTTGTCCAATACTCCGACTCTGAAGGTCACAGGTTCGAATCCTGCCGGGCATACATACCGCAAGTCCTTGTGAATCAAAGGCTTGCGGATTTTTTATGTCTTAATTTTTTACTTATAAATTGTTCATAAAACGCATAAAAAGCATAAAATAACATCAAAACGGGAGTCAAACGGGAGTCAGAAAAAGGGAGGCTTTATGCCTCCCTTGCGGTTAATGCCGCCTGTCCATCCGTTCAGGTTCGCCATGGTATGGATCGTAGCCATAGCTTTCTCCGTCACGGTTGATGTACCTGCCGCTTGTCCGGCTCTGACCCCGGGCATAGCTTCCGCCGTCCCGGTTGCCGTATTCGCTGCTCCCTTTCATCGCGCTGTAGGTCTCGATGCTCTTCAGCGCATGAGCAATCTTGTCGATATCACCCAGATCTTTGTCCGTAAGCGGGATATTGCCGCTTGCGTACTTTTCGTCCAGCTTCTCCATTTCCATCCGGAGGACTTCACAAATGCCTTCAAACATTTTTGATCAGTTCTTCGTATTTGTCCTGCTGCTCGTACAGCTTCCGGGCGTTCTCGCTCCTCAGCTGCTCGATCAGGTTCTTTTTCACCTGCGCCTTTTCTTCCTGGGCTGCCTGCCTGGCTACTTTGTTGTAATAGTCAATCGCGGTATGCACGTCGTTCTGCAGGATGCTCGTCCAGTCCGCTGCCTTATAGCCGGCCTTCACAACCTCCTGCATCTTCTCGCTCAGCTGATCCATGCCCTCCGCGATGTTGCCGGTTTTCCTGCTCAGATCCTTAATCTGGGTCATCAGCTCGGTGATCTGCTTTCTCGCTGCCGGATCCTTTACCAGGTACGTTGTCACGCTGGCCGCCGCGCCGTAGCAGATCGCCGTCGCTTCTTCCATGTTCACGTTGTACTGTTCGGATCCGCGGCTTGCCTGCAGCTCTCCGCTGATGAAGTCAACGATCGTGTGCAGGGCGTCAATCTCCGCCATGCCGTCGATGTCCGGCAGGGCCTTGTTATTCTCCCGGAGCTCGTTCCACTGTTCCGTCAGCCGGCTGTTTCCTTCCGCTTTGATCACCAGGCCGCTGCCGTAGATCGCCCCGCGGATCTCCTTCATGCTGCTGTTCTCGGCCTTCAGCTCGTTTCTCAGGCTTTCGCCGATGTTCAGCGTCATGCCCCGCAGGCTCTCCAGGTTCTCGCTCCGGATCCCGCGGATCTTGTCCACCAGGTCGGCCGCCAGCGCTTCAGCATCCGTCTGGATGTCCTGCCCGCTGGCCAGCTTCAGGGCCATGGCAGCCAGTCTGTCTTCGACCTCCGCCTTGTTCATCGTGCTGTTGTACTGTTTCCGGAGCATCGATGCCTGCTGTCCCAGGCTCGTCTTGCCCATAAAGCTCTTCATGGCCTTGACTGCCTGCGTCTGTTCCAGGTTCTTCAGTTCCTCAGCCTGCCTGGTGATCTGCTCCTGTGCGGCCTTCACTTCGTTCAGCATGGCTTCCACGGTGTCCCGCACCTGCTCGCTGGTCCGGCCCTGTACAAAGTCCTTCAGCACCATGTTGTACCGGTACATCATGCCGGCATAGCCTTCGCTGCTGGTGATCTGCTGCATCTCTTTTTCCAGCTGCGCCATCCGTTCCTGCTGTTTCTCCAGTTTATCCTGCAGGTTTTCAAGTTCCGTCCGCTGTTCTCCGGTCAGGCTCTCCTTGCTCTCCAGCTCCCGGATCTTCGCCTTGTAGTCGATCTGCCGCTTCAGGCACAGGCTGATACTGATCCGCTTATCCTTGTAGGCCTGCATCAGGACGCGCTCATCCTCTGTCTGCACCGCGCTGGGTGTCAGGTTCGCCATCCATACGCCTGCGTCCAGGGCTTCCTCCGCCCGGGAATACCTCACATCCCGTTTACTGACATTGAACCGCTCGCTCAGCGGAATCAGTCCGCCGCCTTTGCTCTTTGTTTCGTATGTAACAACCGCATTCTTCAGTCCTTCTATTCCCGGAGATCTCAGTGACTTTGTATAGGCCAGCGTCATTCCTCCGCCCATGGCTTCTCTTGCCGCGTCAGCTGTTACTCCTTTCCCTACGATATTATCCACAAATATCGGGAAGGTTCCTTCCGGGATCTCCTCAACCTGATGGAAGCCCAGTTCTTCCTGGCTTGCACCCAGCTCTCCGATCGCCTTTGCCTCGTGCCTGCTTCCGCGTTCCGCTCCTTCCAGCGCAAGCACTACCGGGCGTCCCGTTCTCTCTCCGATGGCGTTTGCCAGCTTTACTGTCCAGGAATCCTCCGTCAGTTTCCCGCTGCGTCCGGGCATCGGGATCAGCACCGCATTATCCGGTACATACCGGCTCATTTTCTCCGCTGCTGTTTCGATTGCTTCTGGATCGCCTGTCTTCAGTGCCTTGGCAATCTCCCTGTTTTCACCCGCGTCCCACTCAGGTGCCATAAATGGAATAACGCCCTGTGTGTTTCTGAGCTTGTCCATCAGCATGTCCGTGGCCGTTTTGATATCTCCGCGCTCTACCGCCTCTTCGTATTCACGGTCCAGCTTGACAGTCTCATCGATGTCATTTATACTTTGTGTCGAAGGTGTAACGGCCTGTTCCATGTTGTCTATGTCATCGACCATGGAGCTTCCCGGAGCGCCTTCATTGTTTTTTGTCTCTGCCTTGCTCATCTTCTTGTCATTTTTCTCATTATGTGCTATAGTACCTGTAGAGGGTACCGCTCTTGAGTGTCTCGCCTTAACCAACAGGTGTTGCTCAAGAGCGGTATCTTCTTTTGTAATGACAAGATCGTATAATTCCTTATTTCCATTTTCATAATTCAGAATTATTAGCTCAGCGTCATATGCTTTGTACGCATCGTTTACTTTTACAGCAAACACAGTATCGTATCTGTAAGCACCATATTTGGCTCTCGCTGCATTTTTGTGGTTTGGTTTCTCGTGTCTTCTATTGCTTGCAATTTCTACAATTTCATCAATTCCAGATGCTGCATTGGCTTTTCCTGCATACGCATCAAGATTGTTTCTTTTTATGCTTCTTGTGTTTCCGGAGAATGCGTACTCCTTCGTTGTCTGCTTGGTGATCATTACCTTTTGCCCGCTCTCAATAATGGTATAGTAATCACCAATATTATCTTTGAGATATTCTCGTATTTCTTCCTGTGTAACATCAGTTCTTCCACTAAATGCCGGTTCCTCAATCAGGATGTAATCATGTCCATCAAATTCATGTTTGCTGTACTTTTCCGTCTGCTCTGTCTGGCCCTCCACCTGCTCTCCCATTGTTTCCTGCCCCGCCCGGCTGAGTGCTTCATCCCAGGCACCCATCCAGCGCTTCCGCAGGTCGTTGATGCCGTTGGCCATGATCACCCGGGCGTCCCTGCTCATGCTGTCCTGCATGCTGGTACCGGTGATCGCCTTCTTCATCCGGTCGACAAGGTTCTGTACAAAGTTCTTGATCTGGGTGTACAGCTTCCCGTCCGTCTGCTGGATATGCTGCGCCACCTGCTCGTCGGCCAGGATCTGGTCGCTGCCGTTGGCCACAACCTCGCTCATGGCGTCCTCCAGGCTCAGGCCTTCCTGGGTCATGAAATAGTCCAGCCGCTGCCGGAGGCCTTTCAGTCCCCGCTGCTGGGCAAACTGATTCATGATGTACTGCTCCAGCCGGTTATACCCGGCCAGGCTGTTCCGCTGCAGCCAGTGTGTCAGCTCATGGCCGAAGGTAACAACGATATCATGCTTGCCCGTCGGCGTGCTCTTGCCCTCGATCGTGCCGTAATTCAGGCCGCCGATGTTGATCCCGATGCCCTTCTTGTTTTCCCAGCCGTAGGTGGTCGTGTCTGTCTTGCTCAGATCCGTAAAGCGCGCATCCACACCGGCCCGCTGCGCGATCCCGGCTACATAGTCCAGCTTGGCCCGGGTCTCGCCGTCCAGCTTGCTTACCTTTTTGTTGTATGCTTCTGTTCCGTAGTCATCCCCGTCAAAGCTCACCGTGCCGCTTTCCTTCCGGTTCGCGCCTGCCACCTGGGCCTTCCGGTTCTCCGCGTGCTCCTTCAGGCTCTCCGCCCAGATCTCACCGGCCAGCTGCCTGTCCAGCTTCGTCTGCGGCATGGCAATGCCGGCATAGCCCGCCAGCCGGACCATGCCCGCTTCCTGCAGATCGTCCAGGATGTTGTCGCTCTTCAGCCTGCCCTTCTCCTGTGCTTCCAGCATCTGGTTTGTAAACCGCTCGCCGTAAAATTCCGGCATGACAGCCGCGTTCCGGATGATCTGCGCCGTGCCGTAGTCCGTCGCCTGCAGGTCGCTTGCGTTAACGTCCTTTCCGTTCACGCTCAGCTTCAGCTTCCAGCTGTCGCCTTCCTTGACCACCCGCACGCTGTCCAGCTTCGCAAACTGACCGTTGATCAGCACTTCCCGCTTTCCGCCGGTCCGCTTCGCGCCGTTACGCTCCGCCTCCCGGATCTCGTCAAAGCCCGCCAGGTTGATTCCGCCTTCATAGCTCCGGATCTTCCGGCCGGTCACAGCCTCCGCCACGCTCTTCTGCGCGGCTGTTTCTGCCTTTGTGGCCTCACGGATCCTGCTGTTCAGGTTGTCAGCGTACTCTCCGGGCATATTGTATTTTTTCCAGACTTCAATAGCCCTTGCGTCCTTCGCAAGCGTCCTCTTACTCCTGGCGCTCATCTTGCCGTCACCCGTCATCGAGTCGGCAATGATCTTTGCGTATTCGTCAGCGTTCCGGTATATCCCGGCTGCATTCAGTTTTTCTTTGATGTCCTTTTCAACGGTTCCCCTGACCGTTTTATTATACTGGTCTCCGGTTTCGCTCATCAGCG
Source organism: uncultured Eubacteriales bacterium (assembly GCA_900315675.1). Lineage (GTDB taxonomy): Bacteria > Bacillota > Clostridia > Christensenellales > Aristaeellaceae > Aristaeella. The sequence goes on along the minus strand of OMZY01000001.1, from coordinate 322,000 downwards.
CCTGCGCCAGCCGGCCGATCTCATAGTTTTTGGCCTGAATCTCGCCTTCTTCCGTCAGCTGAATCTTACTGGCCAGCTGCCTGCTGTTCGTGTCTTCGCCCATATTCATGGCCATGTCATACAGCTGTTTTGCTCCGCCGTTTGTCCTGGCCTGTTTCCCTGTCCGGCTTTGGTTCGACAGGTTCGTAACAACGCGTCCGCCGGCCATCAGTCCGCCGCTCAAAGCGCCGCCAAGGAAGCTCCAGCCCGTTTCTTCCATTTTTTCTTTCAGGGCCTGCTGCCACGCCTGCCGATCGCTCATGCCGGATGCAATCAGTTCATTGTACCGCTGTTCAATCTCTGTCTCATGGTCATAGATCCTGCTCAGCACACTATCCAATACTGTGTTCAGCAGATCGCTGGCCACTTCTTCGCTGCCTTCGGCTCCGGCGCTGCGTGCAATAAAGCTGGCCAGCGCCTCCTTGCCCAGGGTAAAAGGAGGAAGCGAACGCCCTCCGCTTCATGGACTGGAAGCAATGGACCGTCCGCCCGCACGATCTCCGCCGTTCCTTCTGCGTTATGCTCCGGGACGCCGGCGTGGATATGAAGCTCGCCATCCGCTGGATGGGACATGCCGATGAAAAGATGATTCTCCGGATCTACGACCATGTGTCAGACCTCCGGATCCGCTCCGCCATAAAGAGCATCAACGCCATGAACAGCCCTGTGCGGGAGTCAAACGGGAGTCAGCAGACAACCGCAAACCGCCGCAAAGTTTTATAATTCCTGCCCTTTCCAGTTTCCTCCATACTGTCTTCGAATCTGAAGGTCACAGGTTCGAATCCTGCCGGGCATACCAAAGGTCTTGTGAACACATTTCACAAGACCTTTTTGTTCATATGAAAGGAGCCCCCGTTCAGGCGGGAGCTCCTTCTGTTTATTACTGCTTCCTCAGTACAGGATCTTTTCCGCGTCTTCCGCACTGGCAAAAGGTCCCGGGATGGTCTTCGTACCCCTGTGATTGCCGAAATAGTCTTTGTTAAAGATAATATCCGTTCCGTCCGGATTTTCAAACCGCTGTTCCGGTTCAAAGGCCTGTCCCAGCGTTTCGGTACAGATAATTCCGTCTGTGAAATCCTTCAGTTTGCTGTAAACATTGGTTTTCAGGCTGTACTTCCCGTCTTTTTCCTCCAGTATGACAGTGACCTTGGAACGCTTGTCAGACAGCTTGTGCTTCTCGTGTTTGCAGACTGTCGCACCGTTGAAGTAGGCGTTGCCTTCCACCCATACCGGCAGATGACCGAAGTGAACCTTGGCCAGTGCGCCCATATCCGGTTTTGTTCCGGGGATAAAAGGTGCATACCATTCTTCATAGGTCGGGAAAATATCGAAGGGAGCAGTGCCGACAACCTGATACTCAGCGTCCGTGGGCTTCCGTTCCTTGTCCGTCACCGGATAAGCCTGTATAAACAGATTGTTATAAATTCTGTCATCTCCGTGCAGAATGGTCATAAAGCCAGCGACTTCTGTCCTGTGACGGATATGATAAGGCGTGTATCGGGGTTCTCTCTGTCCGTTTACGACGCTGTCAACGCCGCTGTTAATCAGGCTGAACCCGCCCAGCACCAGATTGTGCACACAGGCAATTCCCTCGGAAGGAATGGTGATGCTCACCGGACTCAGCAGAATGTTATTATCGATCAGCGTCGGTCCGTGTCCGACTTCGATGAAGATATCCGTGGAGAACATCGCTCCGCGTGCCTGTTCACGTCCTTCAGGCCGGCAGTTGTCATGCATCAGATTCTGACTGATACGTGCGCCCTGGGCTTCCCAGTCGAGCCAGACGCCCATAATACAGTTGTGAATATGATTTCTGCGAATCGTCACATCGATAGCGGCATGCAGTTTAATTCCCGCGGTCTCAGCACCGCCCAGCTGCTGGCTGTTGCAGATATGATGGATATGGCAGTCTTCGATCGTGGAAAATACACCGCCCATCCGGCCGACAATACCGGTCTGCTCGCAATGATGGACATTGCAGCGGCGAATAATATGTCCGCCCACCTTTTCCTTCAGCCAGCCGTGATACTGTCCCCGGCAGACTGCGTCACGTTCCATCTGGGTCGGGCTCTTGACCTTCTTATGGAAGAAGTACATGTCGTTTTCGGGATCCAGATATTTGCCGAGGGAAATACCGCAGCAGCGGCTGTTGCTCACTTCGCAGTCCTCGATAATCCAGCCTCTGGACCAGTGCGGACCGATCATGCCGTCCTGATAGGCTGCAGGAGGTGCCCAGGTAGTGGCCGCCTTGGTGATCGTAAATCCTCTTACTGTGATATATCCGATGCCGGTCTGATCAGGCATGAAGCAATTCCGCCTGACGCTGATTTCAACCTTCTGCTTGTTCGGATCTTTTCCATGGAAATTGGCATACAGCACCGTTTCATTGCCGTCCTGCTCCGTATACCAGAGATATTTGGCTTCCTCCTGTGTCCACGCATGAGGATCCGGCTTTCCGGCTTCGCATTCCTCCAGGGAGCTGCATTCATACATCATCAGGTCATTCAGGAAAACTGCACCCGTATGACGGACAATCGGTGAAAAATACCAGTCGCCTTCCACTTTTTCGATGTACGGATTGAAAGTTCCGAACACACCGTTATCCACTCGTGCCGTCCAGGTTGTTCCTTTCACTTTTTTCCATCCGGTCAGAAGTTCCGCTCCGGTAATCACAGCTGCCAGAGGTTTCTCACTCCGGTATGTGATCCGGGCGTCTTCTGTTCCGGCGTGCACAGGGTTTACATACTCCCTGTACACCCCGGGAGCAACAACAACCTCATCGCCTGGCATAGCGACTTTTGCCGCTTCGTTAATGAACCTGAAGGGTCTTTCCCTGGAGCCGTCTCCTTCTCTGGAAGCCTGAATGTTGACATAATAGATCATGGGAAACCTCCTCAAAGATAAATTCTGTAATTGCCTGTCAGCATCAGCAGGCAGAAGAAATACAGGCAGTTGTCATAGTAACGTCTCACGCCTTTTCGCATGGGAAGTCCGGCAAATTCTTTCAGGAATCTTACCCTGCTTTCCGAATGGCTGGCGGCGGAAGCAGCACCCAGCACCGCACGGATAGCCGTGGGATGCATGGCCGGTTCGTTCTGGGCCGTTCCGTCCAGTTCATAGGCCTGCAGGTTATTCATATCCTGGCTGGCAAAGAAATCCTGAATATGCGTTTCAATCAGTTCCAGTTCCGGATTGTTCCCGAACCAGATATGATCCAGTGCAATATTTTCCGCCACACGGTAAGCGTCTGAATAATAAACCCAGGGTTTTCCGAACAGCAGGACTGTCTTGCCGTCATAATCCGCGTATTCAGGACTCAGTCCCGTAACAGGATGGGCAGACAGTGTTATATATCTCCGGCTTTCCTCCGCCGCCTTTTTCCAGAAGGGTCTGTCCTGCTCATACGCCTTCAGCGCGAACAGTTCATAAAAATGAGGCAGATGGTAACTAGGATCGGAAATCGTCATTCCGGGCACAAAACGGATATAGGTGTTTTTCGGTTCCCACATCGGCTGTCCGTCCGGAACCATTTCATGCTGATGAACGGCATGCCGCAGGATGTCACGGGCCCGGGCTGTATAGTTGAATCTCCCTTCGCCGTCTCCCCAGCGTGCGGCAGCCATAAACAGGGCCATCGCATAGTACTCTTCTCCGTCCGGAGCCGGTCCGTTGGAGTTGGAAGTTCCGTCAATATGCACGGACCAACGAAAGTATCCCTGATTCGGGCCTTCCTTCATCAGCATATACCGTTCTGAAAATGTCCAAAGCTTATCAAAAATATCCTTCCGGTCCATCTGCACGCACATCATCATGCCATAGCTCATGCCCTCTGTGCGTGCGTCAATATTGCCGGTATCCACCATGCACCAGGCGTCCTCGTCAGTATGATGGCAGAAGTTTTCTTTTTCATCAAAAAAGATTGTTTCAAAGGCCTTATTTACCATACTCCTGGCTTCTTCGTCAGATATTCCCGCTTCCGCCAGGTAATTGGGATATACATTGGTATGAAAGGCGCCTGTCTTCATCAGATCCTCCGGTTGTACGTACTTTTTTGTTCATCATAAATCGTCGGGATACCTGCTGTCAAGCTTTTTCTCCTGATCCTGTTTTCTCATTTATTGTCCGGAAGAAGAGGAACTGCCGGAGGAACCGGACGCGGCGGATTCACGGTCTTTGATCATATGCTGCAATGTCACCAGAATGGCAACGATCTGATTCTGGTATTCCGGACGGTATATATCAGCACAGTATTTATCATGCAGGGAAAACATTTTCTGGCTGATAACGGCAATAATGTCTCCCTGTTCGTCATACAGTTCAAAATTCAATCCGGCAATATTTCCCCTCATCTGCCATCCGAGGCCTTCAATATTGGTAATGTCTTTGATGATATGCATGATTTCATTGGACAACTCAAATCGGGTACCGTCCGCCATAGTGACAAAATGTCTTTCATGCAGGGTCAGAAGCTTGCGTTCCATATGGGCCACATGCCTTCCCTCTGCGTCTGTAATATCTGTTTTGTCATGAATTGAGGGGAATTTAGTGTTGGCTTCATAAATCATTTTCCCCTGATCATCCGTAATCTCGATATGATGATGAAGTGAAAACACTTTCGTTGTTGTAAACAGGGAAAAAGCCGGGTTGCCAAAACGCTCCACATTGTTCACATTCGCTTCTTCACCGGCCTCCCGAAAACGGTGATATTTGGAGAAAACGCCCATACTGTTCATCCTCCTGTTTGATTCTATGATGTATCATATACCGTTCTGCACCGAAAATAAAGATCATTCAACACATAAATCTGCCGCTATCCTGAATGGATAACGGCAGATACTTTCTTCTGTCTTCCCCGGAATTGTCCCTCCGGACCCCCTTTATGCCGGATCAGATCATTTTCATTGCCGGGAAGGAAAGCACCATCATCAGGAAACCCGGACTGTCCTCCTGCTCAAAAAAACGTGTTCTGAACACCGGTTCAATCTGCATACCGGCAAGCGGAATCCAGTCTGTTTCGATAATCCTTTCTGTAATGGCGGAAACGGGCATTCCGGCACGTCCGAAAAAGTACATCCCGTTTCTTTCCTCAACCGTCATTGACCAGCCGCCGGTATCTGTCCGGGCCACAATCTCATACAGGCCGGGTCTCCAGAAGATAATCCTGTACAGTTCTTCTCCCGTTCGGTTATCCTTAACCCTTCTGCTGACCCCCGGGATGATTTCTGTGTCTATATTGAACGAACTGTACCATTCAGTATCCTCTCCTTCCACTCTGACAGGAGAAGATGTGCTGATCTGACCGCTTGTTTTTCCGATCAGTTTTTCGTCCTGATAATAGGCATATCCCCATGTCCCGTTTGCAGTAAGGCGATAGGAAATAATGTCTGTCATTTCGTACCGCCTCCCTTCCTGACTTTCCTGATTTCCCTCAGGTGGATTCACCCGTCTTTTTCCCGTCCCTGATCAGTCTCAGTTTTTCTTCCCGGTTCATCTGTTTCAGATGCCACTCCCGGCTGAGAGCCGTGTGCCTGTCTTCATACATTTCAAAATAAACCAGCTCCACCGGCAGTCTTGACCTCGTGTACTTGGCCCCAAGACCCGCGTTATGCTTCACAATCCGCGCTTCCAGGTTTGTTGTCCATCCGCAGTAAAGACTGTTATCGCCGCACCGCAGAATATATACATAATTCACTCTGCGCTCCTGTTTTCCTCTGCTTCCTGTCTATTCCTTTCTGCCTCTTCCCGGTTCCTCCTGGCTTTGTTCAGTGCATGCATCGCCTCGAACGGACCGATAATGGCTGAAAGGATGATCAGTATCCAGTACCATGGCATAGTTTGTTCACTCCGGTTTCCGGCAGTTTTCTTTTATCCTGCATGTTCCCACCTGGTCCGTGTCAGGCATTCCCGGATCACCGCGTCCGGATTTGCTTCCGGACAGATCCATTGTTTTGCGTGCTCTTCCGTAAACATAACCGGCATCCTGTCATGCATCCATGCAAGGCTGTCATCCGCAGGTCTGGTCAGTATCACGAAAGCCGGCAGCCTGTCCTCTGTACGGTACAATCCGGCCAGCCATACAGGACCTTCTTCGGTTGGCCTGATGGCATATTTCTGCCCCGGTCTGTTTTTCTCATCATGCTCCCATTCGCAATACCAGGATGCAGGAATAACGCAGCGGTGTTTCTGCCATGCTTCCCTGAACGTTGGTTTCTCAGAAGCCGTTTCAGCCCTGGCGTTGATCAGCAGCTTTCCCCGCTTCCCGTCAGCTCCTGTTTGCCGGAATCCCCATTTCATCGGAAAAACTTTTTGTTCTCCGGTCCGGCTGGTGGCAATGACGGGTACAACCGATGACGGGAGAATCTCCCCTGCACCGGTAATCGGCGGCTGATTGATTTCCCTGAACATCTCAGCAAGCTTTGTCCGGTTGATTTCCCGGATCATTCTCAGGATTTCTTCATCCGGCGGCGCAATCACATACCGTCCGCACATATCCTCTCAACCTTCCTATATAACTCCCATGGGAATCAGAATCACCAGCAGCAGTGCAACCAGTGCCCACAGACAGCATAGGAAGCGGGTACGCTTTTTTGGTTCAAGATCAGGCACATAATTGCTTGCGATAAAAAACGGGATATAGGTTGTGATGAACACTGGTATCACACCCCACCATCTGTATACCCAGATAAACGAATGATTGCTTGTGCCGGCCAGGAAGGATTCCACCAGTGCAAAAAGAAGTGCCATTTCCAGGGCAACGACGAGCTTGCAGGATATTCCGCCTTTCCCGTTCCTGGCGAAAAAACGCTTTGTCCTGTCTTCAGGCAGCATTTTGAATGAAATCATTCCGGCGATGGAGAACATCATGGACAGTTCCCAGCATACGCCGATCAGGAGAATAAACGTTGTGGATTCATTACTAACTGACCACAGCGGATAACCCGTCAGCTTTCCGATCACCGCATTGCAGATTTCGTACAGCCAGTGAACCCCGTACAGAGCCAGACCGGCACAAACCGCTTCCGTATTCTTTTTACGGATTTCCGACCAGTAAACATAAAACACAACAGAAAGTATAAAAATGAATGTCCAGTTAAAATGATCGGTACTCCTGACCCGGATGGACTGAACCAGATTCATCGCTTCCTGAGATCCGTCTCCCCAGAATCTGAACATGTTCTCTCCTCCTTTTTACTGTATTTTATGTCTCATGATAACTGCTTCCTGAAAGGCTGTTCCGTCCGATAATCCTGAAATCCTGTATAGACGTCAGATTTTTTCTCTGACTGAATTATATATGTTTCTGCTCCTTTTATGCAAGTTGTTGGACAAAAAAAGACCGGACATTTCAGGAAAGCGCAACATCCTCTGTACCCTCTCCCGGAATATCCGGCAGTGTCATGAACATGCCTGTCATGTCCCGGACTTTTCTCTCGTACGGATTTCTTCGATTCTCTCCATATTGGTCAGGATACTGAAGGCAGGCTGTACAATGTTATCCGTCAGCTGCGGTTCATATCCATTCAGGATCAGCGCCATGGTAATTCCCGTCTCCCGCTGATAATATATATTCGAGGTCAAGCCGCTGTATCTTCCCTGATGCCCGTACCAGGTGCCCCTGTCAAACTGCTGAAGACGGACTGTACTCAGTCCATACCGGCTTTCCGCCAGACCTTTCTGTTCCGATTCCATCAGTCTGACCGTTTCAGCATTCAGGATTCTGACCCCGTTCAGTTCTCCCCCGTTGAGCATCATCCTTGCCAGCTTTGTCAGCGAGGCAGCATTGATATAGAGTTTTCCGACAGTATATCCGTTGTTGGCTTTGGGATCAGCTTTATTGTTATACGCCCGGTTCCGATCCTTCTGAACTGAAATCTGTATCTTCCCGTTCGGATTCAGAAGGTCCCTTGCTGCTGTCCCTGCCGGAAGGAACCTGGGTGAATAAGCCGCAGTCAACCCAAGCGGCGCGAATACCTTCTGGTTCATATAATTCTGCACGCTTTGTCCCGATATAGCTTCAATCAGGCTGCCGAAAAGACCGCCGTTATAGTCCGCGTAGGCATATTGGGTTCCGGGTTCGATGGATTCATTAAAAATCGGATCATATCCTTTTTTACCGATTCGGTTCCAGTCCGGATGGTAATTTGCCGCGTCAGATGACAGGGATGATGTATGGGTCATCAGCATTCTTGCTGTAACAGGCGTATTCGGGAACGCAGGATTTCTGACAGGGAACCCCAGATAAGCGCTGATATCCTTATCCAGATCAAGTTTTCCCTGATCGTACAGGGTCATCAGTCCGATTGCTGTAACCCATTTGGTGATGGAAGCAATCCGGAAGCATGTGTTTTCATCCACTCCGCCGAATGACCAGGAAAGAAATACTTCCCCGTTTTTGGACAGAAGCACCGTGCCGGAAGACGCCCCGCTCCTGGCAATCAGTGAATCCAGATATGTCACAGCCTCATCAGTGGTTTCTGCTTGTGGCTGTACCGGCGTAGGAGCTTCCGGAACACTTGCTTCCGCAGTCTGTTCTGTGCCCGTTTCTGTTTTCTCGTACAGCTTTCCGAGAGTTTTCGGACCTGCCACACCGTCTGCTTTCAGTCCGTTTTTCCTCTGGTATGCTTTCACGGCGCTGACTGTTTTTTTGCCGTAAATTCCGTCAATTTTACCGCCGTAGAAGCCCTTATCCTTAAGCGCTGTCTGCAGTGTTTTGACAGCGTCTCCGCGTGACCCTTTCTTCAGAGTCCTGACAGAAGCTGCATGGGACAGACCGATACATGATACAATCAGTATCAGTACCAGCAGAAATGCTGTTACTCTCCTCAACATGAACCTGTCCTCCAAGAATATAGCAGGATTTGTAATATATTTTTAACTATATTTAATATAATTCCCGTTGTGCTGTATTGTCAATACTAATCCTTGTTCAGCTCTGCATTTATCCTGCTCTTGAACTGAAAGCCGCAAACCGGTACAATATCCGGGACAAAATCCTCTGCACAGGAAGGTTGTGTTTTTGCTTGCGTATTCTCCTGATTCGTCATGCCGAACCTGATTATACTATTGATTCTCTCACGCCCAAAGGCCGCATTGAGGCTGAACTGCTCAGCAGACGGCTGATTCGCTATGATATCCGTGATTTTTATATGTCGCCTCTGGGCAGAGCCAGGGATACAGCCGCATATACGCTGAACAAGCTGGGCAGAGAGGCCGAGATCCTTCCCTGGCTGCGTGAGTTTAACGGTTCCTATCCCGACCCTGAAACCGGAATCCGCCGCATTGTCTCCTGGGATGTCAAACCGCGTGTCTGGACTGATTTTCCCGGAGTTACGAATATTGAAACCTGGTGCGATGCTTCCGTTTTTTCCGGCGGAAATGTCCGGGAAGTATGGAAACAGACCACAGACGGTGTGGATGCTCTCCTGGGAAAATACGGGTATGTTAAGGACGGGCCTGTCTGGCGCTGCGAAAACAACAGTGACTTCACCATTGCCCTTTTCTGCCATTTTGGTATTTCAATGGCTGTGCTTGGCTATCTGACAGATATCTCTCCCATGGTTCTCTGGCACCGTACGCTGACCCTCCCTTCCTCAATAACAGAAATTGTAACGGAGGAACGCATCCGGAGCGAAGTCTCCTTCCGTATGACAAAGCTTGGAGATCTGACACACCTGGAATCTGCGGGCGAAAAAAGAAGCACTGCCGGCTTGTTTCCGGAGTGCTATACAGGAATTGATTCAACAGATCCTGCTGTAAACGGTACTCTTTAATTATGCATCTCGTCTGTATATATCCAGTCCGTTTTTTCTGCCTTGATATATAAATCCGTATTTTTCGGCAATATGACCTGAAACAGTCTGTTCCGGATCGCATTCAATAATAAGGGTTTTCTTTGTCTGCAGGCTTTTTTCAATCAATTGCCTTGTCAGTTCAGACGCATAACCCTGTCCCCAGTATCGGGGAAACAATACCCAGCCGATTTCCAGGCTGTCCTCATCATATTCATGGAAAATTACATAACCGGCAAATCCTTCTTCATTATCAACTGCGTAAATCCTGGGATTGGTCGTCAGACCGCAGGTGTTCAGAAATGATTCTGTCTTTTCTTTTGTAAATGGTGGTTCCAGATATTTCATAACAGCCGGATCAGACAGCAGCTGGTACATCGGTTCCAAATCATTTTTGCGCATTTTCCGGATGTGAAGAGGCATTCTTTCTGATCTCCTTTGAGAACATAATTCACAATGGTAAAAGAAAAGCCGCTTGATTTAATTCAATCAGGCGGCTTTATCTGTCTGTTATTACTTCTTTGCGATTTCAACGAGCTTGGCGAAACCGGCTGCATCGTTCACAGCCAGATCAGCGAGCATCTTGCGGTTCACTTCGATGTTCTGCTTCTTCAGACCATTGATGAACGTGGAATAGCTCATGCCGTTCAGACGGGCAGCAGCGTTGATACGGGTGATCCACAGACGGCGGAAATCACGTTTGCGGAGCTTACGTCCGATGAACGCGTAACGCAGGCTGCGGGCAACCTGTTCTTTAGCGGCGCGGTACTGCTTGGATTTCGCTCCCCAGTAGCCTTTCGCCAGCTTCATAACCTTGCGGCGACTCTTATGGGCGTTAAGGGCCCTCTTAATGCGTGCCATGTTTGTTTTCCTCCTTGCCGGTGAATTGGCTTATTTGTAAGGCAGTAACTTGTGAATGGTCCGGGCTTCAGCAGCGTTGTCAACAACACCGGCATTCCGCAGGTGGCGGGTACGCTTGGTGGTCTTCAGACGCACCTGATGGTTGGCGTTCATCTGCTTATGCCTTACGATACCGGATTTGGTAAAGGAAAAGCGTTTGGCAGCTCCGCGATGGGACTTTTGTTTGGGCATTGGTTTTGTCCTCCTTCCAACGGTTTACTCCTTCGTCTCTTTCGAGACGGCATTCTCCCTCTTTGCCTTTCTTTCGGCAAAGGAAGCCTTTACGGCTTTGGGAGCAAGGATCATGATCATGTTCCGGCCATCCAGCAGCGGGCGGCGTTCCACCATGCTGACATCCTTGCACCGTTCAGTGAAATCCTGCATGACTTTCAGGCCGATTTCACTGTGGGTGATCTGGCGGCCGCGGAAGCGAATGGATACTTTGACCTTATCGCCGTTTTCCAGGAAGCGGATAGCCATCTTTGCCTTTGTGTTCACATCGTTTTCTTCGATGGTGGCAGACAGCTGCACTTCCTTGATATCGACAACGCGCTGATTTTTCCGGTTCTCCCGCTCCCGCTTTGCCTGTTCGTAGCGGTACTTGTCATAATCCAGCAGTTTGCATACAGGCGGAACCGCAGACGGCTGAATCTTGGCAAGATCAAGTCCCCGTTCTTCCGCAAGCTGCAGTGCCTGCTGTGTGGTCATGACGCCGAGCTGTTCACCGTTTTCATCGATCAGGCGAACCTCTCTGTCGCGGATTTCCTCATTGATCATCAGTTCGGTTGCGATGTCCATGCACCTCCTACAAAAATGAGCGGCGGGCTGTTGACCCGTCGCTCATGAATCATCATTTCCTGATCGGAAAAGTGCCATAACCCGGCAGTGTGAGCCGCACAAGGTGAGAGACGGGCAAGCCTCTGCTTTCAAACAACAGGGATCATACCACAGCCGTATGATCCCTGTCAAGCAGTATTTCTTTATTTCTTTATTTCTTTATTCTCTGTTCATTACAGCGAATTCACCAGATCGAAAAGCGGGCGGTTGAAATAGCGTTCTTTCTTGAGTGCCTTTTCAATCGGCATATAGAAAACCTTACCTTTCTGCATACCGATTACCTGATTGCTGATACCGTCGCGCAGCAGCCGCACCGCAAGATTGCCTGCTTCAAAGGCAAAAGCACTGTCTCGGGCTGTTGGTTCTGCACCGCGCTGTACATATCCGATCACATTGGCGCGGGCTTCCACCATCCCGCACATTCTCTTCATGACAGATGCAAATCGGACTGCGGACATTGGTTCCTCCGGATAGCAGGGTTTGCCCCGGGAAGTCAGGAAATTATACAGATCAAAAGGAGCCATTGCTTCCCAGCAGCCTTCCGCCACCACAATCGTGGCTCGGTAATTGCCTCTGTTCAGCTGCCGCTGAAGCTGCATAGCAACGCCTTCCACTGTCCATGGCACCTCAGGAACAACAACAATCTCGCTTCCGGTGGAAACCGCCGCTGTCAGTGCGATATCTCCGCAGTGCCGACCCATGACCTCAACGACCGCAGGCCTGTCATGGCTTCTGGATGTCGCCCTGATTTTCCGGATTGCTTCCACACAGACATTCACGGCTGTGTCGTATCCCAACGACATTTCCGTATAGGGCAGGTCATTGTCTATGGTACCCGGAATGCCGATACAGGGAACACCCAGATCGCATAATGCCTGAGCCCCTCTGAAGCTTCCGTCTCCCCCGATAACAACCAGTCCGTCGATCTGCATGCTTTTCAGGGTTTTGACCGCTTTTTCCTGATATTTCTTTTCTTTGAATTCAAGGCATCTCGCCGTACGCAGATAGGTACCCGGATCATCTGCAATATCCAGCACAAGTTCCAGTGTCAGCTCCTGCATGTCATCTTTGAGATTGGCACTTTTCCGGAGCAGTCCGTTATATCCGCGCTTGATGCCGATCAGCGGAATGCCGTACATGGCTGCGCTGCGCGCTACAGACATTACTGCCGCGTTCATTCCGGGGCTGTCGCCGCCGCTCGTCAGTACGCCGATTTTTCTCATAGCCTGTACGCTCTCCTTTCGGGTTCTGTTGTCTTCAATATATCATATTTTAAAAAAAGAAAAAAGTTTAACGGGAATGATTGTTGTTTCCATTTCGTTAACTTATCGTAACACTTTCTTTACATTTTGAACCGGTCCTGTTATACTGACAACGGCCGGTTTCTGATGGCAGAGCCTTATGCAGGCTCCTCGGAAGGAGACAATGTGAAAATGATCCGAATACAGAAATCGTTTCTTATCCATTTATGCATATCTTTATGCCTGTGTTTTCTGACGCTCTCCCCTGCCTTCGCTTATGAGTCAACCACACTCTACAACGGATGCCGGGGTGAAGAAGTACGTCAGCTTCAGCAGGCGCTGATTGATCTGGGCTTTCTGAAAGGCACTGCCGACGGCGTTTACGGCAACAAAACAGAAATCGCAGTACGAGCTTTCCAGAAAAACGCCGGTTTATCCGTTGACGGTCTGGCAGGGACGCAGACTTTTGATCTGGCCATCAGCAAAGCCGCTGCGTCCAAAGGTTCAACTGCACAGGCATCTGTTGTTCAAAGTGCAGAGTCTCCTGCACAGCCTTACTCCTCCACGACCCTGTACAACGGCTGCAGGGGTGAAGAAGTCCGTCAGCTTCAGCAGGCGCTGATTGATCTGGGTTTTCTGAAAGGTACCGCAGACGGTATCTTCGGCAGCAAAACAGAGGATGCCGTACGCGCATTCCAGAAAAGCGCCGGCTTAACCGTTGACGGCCTGGCTGGAACACAGACCCGTCAACTGGCCGCCAGTAAGGCAGCTGCAGCCAAAGGTTCCGTAACACCTGTGCCGGCTCCGCAGAGTACTCCGCTTCCCGCCCAGCCTTCTTCTCCCACCATCGGTACAGCCGCTTATCATGTACCGGCGGCCGGTACTCTCTTTGGAAATAATTATGATACCATTCGTCCCGGCGATACCGGTGACCGCGTAAAAATCCTTCAGCAGGCTCTGATTGATACAGGTTTCCTGAAAGGAAAAGCCGATGGTGTTTTCGGTGAAAACACGCAGAAAGCTGTCATCGCTTTCCAGAATCGCTGGAACCTGACTCCGGACGGTCTTGCCGGAAAGAAAACCCTGCAGACGCTGGAAAAGGCCGTCAGCGGAGCCGCGGCTCCCGCTGTCACTTCCACACCTGTTCCTGCGTCCACTCCCGTTCCGGCGGCAACTCCTGTACCCTCATCAGATCAGAGTGACATCAATGACCGGATCTCGCTGCCCTCTGTCTCCTCCGTGCAGCTTCTGCACTGGTTTAATGACGTTAAACCTTCCATTTCCAATGGACAGTATCTTCTGATCTGTGATCCTTCCACCGGCCTGTCCTGGACCCTCAGGGTCATGTCCCGTGGCCGTCACTGTGATTCGGAGCCCCTGACTGCGAAGGACACCCGGACAATGGTCAAAGCCTTCGGCGGTGTCAACACCTGGAATCAGAAAGCCGTGTATGTGAAGCTTCCTGACGGACGCTGGACCTTTGGATCAACACACGATATGCCGCATGATTCCAGCACCATCAAAAACAATGACTTTGGCGGACATCTCTGTGTGCATTTCCTGCGTGATATGTCCGAAGCCCAGAAAAATGACCCGAAATACGGCGTAGCAAACCAGGAGACCATACGTTCCTTCTGGAAAAGCCTTACAGGACAGAATATAACAAACTGATCCGTTGAAATAAGCCGGCGGCTTCTTACAGAAGCCGCCGTTTTTGTTGATTTATCAGATTATTCCGGAAGAATGGCTTTCAGAATTTCGAATGCATATTCATTGTCGATCCCTTGCCGGATTGTTTCAAGGCTTATATTCTCTTTGTTTTCATCCTCAATCCGCAGAACTTTCTGCTCGTCTGTGTTAAACTTGCCGATGATCCTGACGGAATCGGAGAAGTCCGCCAGAACATACGCTGCTTTCCGTTCTGTGCCGAAAGCTATGTTCCATTCCTCATCAAGGACGCGCTTGTCTCCGTTATGATCAGTCAGTTCAAGTTTCCCGTCCTTCACGCTGTAGGTGCCTGTTTCCATAAATCCGTCGCTGAATTCAGCTTTATAATGATATCCTGTCAGGAACCAGATGGTATAGGCTTCTTCCTCACCGTATATAATGGCCAGTACACGGCCATTGCCAACAACGTCTGTCCCTTTTTCCGGTTCAGGTTCAGGTTCCGGTTCGGGTTCAGGTTCGGGTTCCGGTTTGGGTTCCGGTTTCGGTTCCGGTTCGGGTTCAGGTTCCGGTTCCGGTTTGGGTTCAGGTTCGGGTTCCGGTTTGGGTTCAGGTTCCGGTTCCGGTTCAGGTTCCGGTTCAGGTTCGGGTTCAGGTTCGGGTTCCGGTTCGGGTTCCGGTTCGGGTTCAGGTTCGGGTTCGGGTTCCGGTTCAGGTTCGGGTTCCGGTTCGGGTTCAGGTTCAGGTTCCGGTTCAGGTTCCGGTTCAGGATCGGGAACATAATTCGGGTTTTTTTCTAGGTCAAATGACAGATAGACTCCGCCGGCCCATGGAACGATAAAGGTGAACTCGCCGTTCTCTTTCTTTGTGACTTCTGCCTTCAGCTTATTATCCCCTTTGCCGTTATAGATGACAACATCATAACCTTTCCTGTACTGCTCCTTCAGGTCAACGGATAATGTCAGGGCATTATCCTGTTTTGCCACCTTCAGGGTTTTTTTGTCCGGATTTCCCTCCCCTGTTCCGCGGCGGTTTGCTTCATCACCTGCTTTACCTATAATCTTGTCTGTTGTGCCGACCACATTCAGCGTGCCGTATTGTTCATTGTCTTCTTTCTTGATGATATAGTTGATATTCTTTTCAACTTCTTCAACTGAATTTCCGTTCTGATCGGTTGTAATCTGATTGTTTTCATTCGGTTTGACGGCCCAGGTTGTGATCAGGGTATTCATGGCAGCCACAATATTTTCCACAAAGATAGGCGTGGTTCCGGAAATCGTTTCCTGTACGATGATATCAACATCCGGGGACGTAGTTTCTTCAGCTCCGTTGCCGTTCCCTTCTGTTTCATCATAAGGTGCTCCGGAAAGTCCTGTCTGGCCGGGTTCATCAACGGACTCTGTATCTTCTCCGGGTTCCGGATCCTCGTCTGTTTCATCATTATCCCAATTTGTTTCGTATTGCCATTCTTTTTCTCCAAGTTTGAGGCCAGTACCGCTGGTATACAGTTCCCCTTCTATATTGATGCTTACATGACCGCTTCCGTTTCCTTCAATACCGACATCAATGCCGTTTTCTCCATATACACTGCCCGCGATGTTCAGGACCGCCTCGCCGTTGTTCGCGTCTTTTTCCCAGAATCTTTCTTTATCGATCGTAACGGCAGTGCCCTCTGCCGCGTCCACATCTCCGTTAATCGTAATATCAATTTCCCCGCCGTAATTGCCGATTGTCACGCCGTTTCCGGTATAGCGATCCTCAGAATCAAATGTTTCTTCTTCGCCGGTTTCTTCACTGGCATTCTCATCCGGATAATCATATTCACCAACTTCTTTTTCAACGGAATATATACTGAGATCTCCGTCAATCAGGATCGACGTCCGGCCGGCTGTGTTTTTTGCAACAATCCCTTCCGCGTGGTTGTATCGGGTATAGCCGCTATAGTCATCCACATAGGTTTGTTCACAGGAGACGGTCACACCGCCGTTGACCTTGATATCAAATTCTCCGCCGTTGTTCAATGCATGCACGCCATCAGTCCCGGCTTCGACCGCCCCGGTGTTCAGTTTTGCATATTGATTGCTGTAGATTGTGTTTTGTCCGATTTCATTGTAATCATCATCATATTCATAGGTTGTATGAGATGATGAGCTTACTGATATGCCGGTACTCTGCGCATGAACGTCTCCGTCAACATTGGCCTGAATACCTTTTTGCGAATCTGTTCCATCCAGGGATAAGCTTACGCCAAAGTCTCCGGATTCGATGCCTTTGGTGTTGACTGCGACGTTTCCCATATTGGCTTTGGCATACAATCCGCCTTGTCCGCCGGAAATCTCACCCGCTGTAGCAGATACATCCCCGCCCATTTCGGTTTCATCCGTTTCAGCAGAAAGGGAGAGTCCGATTCCCGAAGCGGTAACGTCACCGACATTCACAGTAACGCTGCTGCCTTCATCTTCTGCGGTAGCATTGACACCATAGCCCCGGCCGACGGAAATACTCTCCGCATCCAGCGATGCAGAAGCATTCATTCCTTCAGCATGTACTCTTACCCCCATACCATGCTTGGTTGAAATATCCTGGGCTTTTAATGTGGAGATCGAATTACAGTCTGTTTTCATGAATACTGCCTGGTCTGCGATGGAGTCACAGTATTTCTGAAAGTATTCCCATTGTTGTTCGGAAGGCCAATCATAATATTCTTCAGGCCACTCCGCATCCATATCCGGAATTCCCTCGACAATAATGCTTCCTCCGATATCTACGTTAACCGTGCCGGCATTGTTCTGAATATAAACACCGTCTCCGCTGGATTCGACATTCCCGTCAACCGTTATAGCTACCTTTGCCTGGTCACCCGAAGGATCCCAGAAGAAGTTCCCATCGTCATCATAGGCCTGGTTTGGCCCCGATCCATGCTGAACCATGATTCCGCGTCCGCCCTTTTGAGCTAAACCTTCATCCGTTTTTCCGAAAGTAACATCACCATGAATTGTAATATCCTGCACTGAATTGTCCTCAGTATGAGTGTAAAGAGCATCTCCCGTGCTGTTCTCATCTGTTCCTGCAGTAATGGAACCGTTGATGGTGGTCTTTGTATTTCCCTCAAAATAGTTGATCAGAGACACGCCGGCGCTTTCGGCAACGATATCGCCTGCTTCGATTGTGACTTCAGAGCCTTTTTGATTAGCAGTGCCGCTCTTAAGGTGTATTCCCTGCTCACCGTTAATCTTTCCGGCTTTAATGTCCGCGTTTGTTCCATGATCCAGGGATACATCTATGCCAATGCCATCCACATCTATAGCGCCGTTAACTGTAGCTGTTACGGAGCCTGTATAATACTGTTCAATGTTGATTCCCGAACCGTTGCCTTCAATATTTCCGTCCACAGTGATGGTTGTGTTTGTATTATATGCCCTGACGCCGATCCCGTCATCGCCGCTCATAATATCATCTGTCTTGATGTTAACGATATTGAGATCATACTGATCACTGTTCATGTTGCTTTCAACATTTATGCCGTAACCGTCAGTCTGTATTGTCTGGGTTTCAATAATCGCCCTGGATCCTTTTTCGATTACAGCATCAATTCCGTCACCGCGTGTATCTATATAATATCCATTTTCAGAATCATCTGTACCTTCATCATCATTGTCAGATTCTTCGGATGAATCGTTTTCGTCAGATTCTTCCGAATCCTCCACCGGATAAGGAATAAAAACAGATCCGTCTTTTGACTCTATATCTCCTGTTTTCAGTTTCAGATCTGACTGATTAGTAATCGTGATCAGGGCGGCACTGCCGGACGTATCGGTCATATTTCCCGTTTCAAGGTGCAGGGTGGATTGGTCATCCATATGGATAACAAGTGCATGCGGTTCATAAATTACATCCTGTTCACCGGCATCCCAGTTATACGGATAGTGAGGATCGCCAAACTCCGCTTTTCTTGCTGCCGGATTTGTATCGACCGAAAGGTCGCCGGTTTTCAATGTAACTTCCCCGCCGCCATATCCCTCCGGGAAATCGAGTATAAGGGCTGCATGTTCTTTATTACCGTCTTCAGGATCAATCGGATCGCACAGCGTCAGATTACCTAGAGGATTATGATCCGCATCATGGGAATTATCAGTGATTCCGCCTGTATAAATGCCCTGGAAAGTTGTATCCGCCAGAGTGCTGACCGGCAGAACACATCCGAAAATGCACAGTGCTAAAAAAAGACCTGTCCATTTCCTGATCAGTCTTCTTGTGCTCATTTTCATGTCAAAATGTCCTCACTTTCATTGCTCGTTTCCGAAATCATTTCGGGGCTGAAGTGCTGAAATTTGCTGGGATTCTGACTTTTTTCAGGGAATTGCGTGAATTGTCATTGAATATCATTACATATTTGTCTGAACAAATCAATAAAAAGTTACTTTGTATACTGTATATTTGCTGTTTTTTTGCAGTAATTTGCAGACTTTTGTTGACTGTTTTGCCTGTCAGGGAAAAACCCTTGACAAGGTTTATATTGTATGTATAATAGACCAGGTGTCAGGTTGTTATCCCTGACACAGCGTCGGACTCGTTCATACAACGGAGGGGCGGAAATGGTAAGGGAAGACCTGAACAGGAAGGTGGAACTGGCGTTCCTTGCCGCTTTCTACAGCGGTATGCTGACGGAAAAACAGCGCCGTATTCTTTCCCTTTACTGTGAGGAAGATCTTTCCCTCGGGGAAATTGCTGATGAAGTCGGTATTTCCCGGCAGGCAGCGCATGAATCCCTGACCCGCGCATCTGAAAAACTGGCTGAAATGGAATCCGCGCTGGGTGTTGCGGAACGGTTCCGTAAAATAGACTTCGGTCTGGAAAACGCCCTGGATGCACTCAGGCGGAAAGATTATTCCCGTACGGAAACATTATTGAAGGAAATGCTTACGATCGAGACGGAATAATTTCCGGTCGGTCATGGAGGTAATATGGCATTTGAAGGCTTAAGCGAAAAACTGCAGGGTGCCCTGAGGAAAATGACGGGGCGCGGCAGGCTGACGGAGCAGGCCGTGAAGGAAGGCATGCGTGAAGTGCGTATGGCTCTTCTGGAGGCGGACGTCAACTATGCCGTTGCCAAGGATTTTATCCGCAAGGTCACAGAGCGTTGTGTGGGCGCTGATGTACTCTCATCCCTGACCCCCAGCCAGCAGGTTATCCGGATTGTCAACGAAGAAATGACCGAGCTGATGGGCAGCACCAACGCGAAGCTGAACTGGTCCTCTTCCGTACCTTCCATTATTATGCTTTGCGGTCTGCAGGGTGCCGGTAAAACAACCATGTGTGCCAAGCTTGCCGGCTACCTGACCAAGCAGGGTAAGAAGCCCATGCTGGCCGCCTGTGATATCTACCGTCCTGCTGCCATCAAACAGCTGCAGGTGGTTGGTCAGCAGGTGAACGTACCGGTTTTTGAAAAGGGTACACAGGATCCGGTTAAAACCGCGAAGGAAGCCATTGAATACGCCCGGTATTATCAGCGGGATGTCCTGATCATCGATACCGCCGGCCGTCTTCATATCGATGAGGATCTGATGGATGAACTTCTGCGGATTCAGAAAGCAGTCTCCCCCACGGAAATCCTGCTGACTGTTGATGCCATGACCGGTCAGGATGCGGTAAATGTCGCAAAGGCGTTTGATGAGAAACTCGGTGTGACCGGCGTCATCCTGACCAAGCTGGACGGCGATACCCGCGGCGGTGCGGCGCTTTCCATCAAAGCCGTTACCGGCAAACCGATCAAGTTCAGCGGTATCGGCGAAAAGCTTTCAGATATTGAACCCTTCCATCCGGACCGGATGGCCAGCCGGATCCTCGGCATGGGTGATGTGCTGACTCTGATTGATAAGGCCGCGGAAGCCTTCGATGAACAGGATGCCGGAAAGTTCGCCCGCAAGGGACTAAACAACAAACTCACTCTTGAAGACTTCCTGTACCAGATGCAAAGCATGAAAAAGATGGGCGGTCTTCGCAGCATGATCAGCATGCTTCCCGGTATGAGCGGAAAAGACATTGACGTAGACGACAATGCCATGAAAAAACCGGAAGCCATTATCCGGTCCATGACTCCCAAAGAGCGCAGGGATCCTTCCATCCTTAATGCCAGCCGCCGTAAGCGCATCGCGGCCGGTTCAGGAACCACCGTACAGGATGTGAATACGCTGATCCGTCAGTTTGAGCAGGCCCAGCAAATGATGAAACGTATGATGGGCGCCAAAGGCAAAAAGGCTCTTCGCGGCATGCGTTTCCCGGGAATGTAATTCCAGACTTTCCTTTGTTTGGACTCATATACCTCGCTATATGATTTCCATATATATTATTCATTTATTTTTGAGGAGGAAATCCAAATGTCTGTCAAAATCCGTCTGAAGAGAATGGGAATGAAGAAAAAGCCTTTCTATCGTGTGGTTGTTGCTGATATCCGCAGCCCCCGCGACGGCCGCTTCATTGAAGAGATCGGTTATTATGATCCCATGACCAAGCCCGCCGAAATCAAGGTTGACAACGAGCGCGCCAAGTACTGGCTCGGCGTTGGCGCTCAGCCCACTGATACCGTCCGTATTCTGCTGAAGAAGTCCGGCGCGATCGAGGAAAAGTGAGCCTGAGTTAAGAAAGGATGTACCCATGCAAGAACTTTTAACCTTTGTGGCACAGTCTCTGGTGGAGCATCCCGATCAGGTCAGCGTTACCGAGACCGAAGGACCTGAAGCTGTCATTCTGGAGCTCCATGTGGCTGAAGATGATATGGGCAAGGTTATCGGCAAGCAGGGCAGGATTGCCAAAGCGATCCGCGCCGTGGTGAAAGCCGCCACGCTCAAAAACAGCAAACCTGTTTTTGTTGAGATTCAATAAGCTTACAGCCATGTCCGGCGGGATCCGATCTGCGGATCCCGCCGTGCTTTCATCGGAGGGAATACTCATCTATGAACGATTATCTCATGATTGCCACCGTACTCAAGCCCCAGGGAGTACGCGGAGAATGCAAGCTCCGTTCCTATGCGGCAGATATTGAGCGGTTTCACAAGTGGGATACCTTGTACCTGAAAAAGAACGAGAGCTTTCTCCCTGTATCACTCCGCACCGTGCGGATTCGGGACGGTTTTGTCTATGCTCACCTGGACGGAAGCGACAGCGCTGATGCCGCCGAACGTTTCCGCGGCTGTGATCTGTACATTGCCCGGAGTGCTGCAGCTCCCGTGGATAAGGACTCAACGCTTATTGCAGATCTGATCGGTTGTGAAGCAAAGGATGAGAACGGAGAAAGCATCGGTGTCCTTACAGATGTACTGCAATACGGAACAGTGGATACCTGGGTCTTTCAGTCCGGCACCTCCACCCTGATGGCTCCGGCGCTGAAAGCCGTCTTCCCGGAAGTGGATACGGAGCGGAAACTCATCCGTACGGTCCGTGAAAAACTGGAGGAGGTGGCTGTACGGTCATGAGTATTCCCTTCCGCGTCAATATACTGACAACCTTTCCGGAGATGTTCGACAGTTTCTTCTCGTCCAGCATTCTGGGCCGGGCGCAGGAACAGCGTCTTATAGATATTCGGATCACCGATATTCGTCCTTATTCCCTCAGCAAGCACCATAATACGGATGATTATCCCTTTGGCGGCGGAGCCGGTATGGTGATGATGGCGCAGCCTATTCTGGACGCTGTGGCAGCCGTTTCTGCTGAATACCCTTCTGCACGCAGGATCTATATGGGCCCCCGTGGCAAAAAACTCACTACTTCCCTTGCCCGTGAGCTTTCCCGGGAAAAGGAGCTTATCCTGCTCTGCGGCCATTACGAAGGTGTGGATCAGCGTGCCCTGGATACCTGTATGGATGAGGAAATCTCCATTGGAGATTACATTCTGACGGGCGGTGAACCTGCAGCAATGGTCCTGGTTGACTGTGTTTCCAGATTTATTCCCGGTGTTCTGGGTAGTGCGGACAGTCCGGAAGAGGAGTCATTCTCCGACGGCTTGCTGGAATATCCGCAATATACCCGTCCCAGAGACTTGAACGGCATGGAGGTGCCGGAAGTTCTTCTGAACGGAGATCATGCGAAAATCAGGGCATGGCGGCGGTATCAAAGCCTGAAAGCCACCCTGCTGCACAGGCCTGATCTGCTTGAAACAGCCCCTTTGGATGAAAAAGACCTGAAACTGCTTGATGAAATCCGGAAGGAGATGAATCAGATTTGTTCCTCAGAAAACTGACTGTAATCCTGGTTCCCCTGGGAATGCTCCTCTTTTTGTGCCTTCTGATTCAGCTTTTGTTCAGTTCTATGGATGCTTTCTTCGGACCGCTGCTTCTCGGTGCCGTTCTGGGCGTCATGCTGTCACTGCTGCTTCCTCTTGCCGGAGCTACCCGGCTCAGGGAACCTTTTGCCTGGCTTCTGTGGCTTCCCGCCGCCGTTATCCTGCTGATACTGCTATATCAGTTTCTTGCCTGGCAGCAGATCGGCCGGGATCTGCCCGTTCTGCGCCTGCTGGTAACCGGGGACGCCCGTATCATCATTACGGAAAGCGCTTTTGCATCTTATATGCTCACCTTTTCCCTGCGTACCGGAAAAGGAATCTGAGCCCTTTATGCCTGCTGTATCCGCACAGTCTGAAACGCTGTGCGTTTTTCTTTTTCCTTCCCGGCTTCTTTCATCTGATCGAGGCTTGTTGCTCAATATACAGCATGATATAATAACCGGGACAGGTATCACATATCCTTCTTTTTGCGGAGGTATAACAAATATGCAGACAATCATGATAGACGGCACACGCTATGCATCTTCCCGGGAACTCCATCTTGCCCTGAAGCGGATGCTTTCCCTTCCCGACTATTACGGCATGAACGCAGACGCTCTGAATGACTGCCTTTCCGAAAGGATCTCCCCTGTTAATCTCTGGATTTTTGATCCGGGCACGGGAGAAGTTGCAGCCGCTCTGAAAACAATCTCCATGGTAATCTCCGACAACGGCGGCACAGTAAAGGAGCTGTAATCGGTCATGAAACTGCATCTGCTTGGAATAAACGGACCTTTCCCGGAAAGCCGCGGCGCTACATCCGGTTATCTTCTGGAAACAGGAAACAGTCTGTTCTGCTTTGATCTGGGCAGCGGTGTGCTCGGTCTCCTGACTTCGCTGACCGCCCCGGAATCTCTTTCCGCCCTGTTTGTCAGCCATTGGCACTATGACCATACCGCAGATATTCCTGTTTTGATGTACAGGCTGGCTGCCTGTCAGAAAACGCTTCCTGTTTATGGCCCGGCTGATCCTTCATCCCCTGTTTTCGGCCTGGTATCCTCTTCCCCCTGTTTCTCTTTCACAGAAGTATCAGCCGGACAGACCCTGACCCTGGATGATGCCAAAATCCGTATCAATGCCGCCCGTCATCCGGTTCCGGCAGTGGGTTATTGCGTTACCTGCGGCGGTAAAACATTCGGCTACACCGGAGACACCAATACGCTCCCTTCACTTTCTGCTGACTATGTCGGTTGTGACCTGCTTCTGGCCGACGGGCTTTTCCCGGCTGCTGCCTGGTCGGAAGATAAGCCGCATCTTTCCGCGGAACTGGCCGCCCGGCTTGCTGCGGATGTAAATGCCGGCGGCCTGATCATCACCCATCTTAATCCGTTCTGGCCCGTCAGGACGCTGCTTCAGGAAGCCCGTGCGGTGTTTCCCCGTGTACGGCTTGCCGAAGCCGGCGCCGTTATTGATCTGTGACTGTCCGGCAGCGGAGCTGGCTGCTCCCGCCCGCAGCGCTGGCTCTGGTTGTGGGTGTATTTCCGGGCAGATACGCGGCCGGTATTCTCCTGCCGCTTTTTGCCTGTATTCTGGTGCTTTTTGCAGTGATTCTTCTGAAGGGCTGGTTCCGTTTCACAGCCTGCATTGCCTTTTCCTTTGTGCTGGGAATCCTGGCAGGATCGGTTGCCTTTCATCCTGCTTTGCCGCAGGAAGGTCAATATAAAGTCCAGGGTGTGATTTCCGATGAAGTGACAACCGGTTCCTTTGGTCAGTACCGTATTGCCTTGTCTGACGTTCATCTGGACGGACGTCCTTTCGCCGGCGGTGCATACTGGACTTTTTATTCTGATATCGAGCATTCAGAACTGATTCCCGGAAAATCTGTTTCCTTTCAGGCTTCCCTGTACCATCCCCGGGGCGCTGAAAATCCCGATGGATATAATTTCCGCGAATCTCTTCTGCAGCGCGGTATACTGATTGGCCTGTACGGAAAAGACGTGTTTACCGTACAGGATCCTGAAAAGTTTTCTCTTCCCGGTTTCTTTGCTTCACTGCGGCACAGGCTTTCCGACGCCATGATCCGCTCACTCGGAAATGAAACCGGATCCTATGCCTCCGCTTTACTCCTCGGAATGCGTTCTCTGATTCCTTCCGAAGACCGCCAGGCCTTTTCCCGTCTGGGAATAGCTCATATCCTCTCCGTCAGCGGATTTCATGTCGGTGTACTGATCGGAATCCTGAATCTTCTTTTTCATCTGCTGAAGCTCCGTCAGGGAGTTCGCCTGACATTCTATGGCATTCTTCTGTTCTTTTATACTTCCCTTTGCGGCATGAGCCAGCCGGTAATCCGTGCCTCCCTTCTGATGGTTCTTGGACTGGAGGGCCGTATACTCAACCGTCCCCGCTCCGGTCTTCATCTGCTCAGTGCTGCCCTTTTCATTATGGTGCTGCTTTCTCCGGTACAGGTAACCTCCGCTTCCTTCCAGCTTACTTTCTGTGCCGTTCTCGGTCTGGTCTGGTTTACGCCTTTTCTCCGGCGTCAGCAGTTTGTCCGCGGCCGTATTCTGCGTTCAGTGTTCGAATCTCTGATTCTGACATTCGGCATCCAGCTGGGTTTGCTGCTTCCTGAACTGGCTTTTTTCCAGCGCCTTCCGCTGCTTGTTTTTCTGATCAATTTTCCGGCTATGCTGGTTTCAGGTGTTTTGATTCTGCTTTTCTGGCTGGCCCTTTTTTGTCTTCCTTTTCCCTTTTTTTCCGGTCTTCTGGCCGGTCCGCTGTCTTCTCTCACTGCCTTTTTCCTGGGCGGTATCCGTCATTTGGGTTCCCTTCCAGGTCTGACCCTTTGGATTCATACGCCCAATATCCTGACGGTCTCCGGTGTAATGCTTCTTTTTGCCGGTTTCTGCTGTTTTATCCGCTTTCGGCTGCGTCTTCGGGCTTTCCTGCTGTTCATCGGAACGGCGGTTGTCATTGTATCCCTTCTTCCCGTCCATCATTCTGCCACGGAATACATCCAATTCAGTGCCGGGAATGCTGACGCGGCGGTCCTCTGGGATCAGGACAAAGTGTATGTCTTTGATACGGGAGAAGCCGACAGCACCCTGAGCAGTTTCCTGCGGTCCCGCCGTCTGATCCCAGACGCAGTAATCCTGACGCATCTGCACGCGGATCACGCTGGCGGACTCCATTCCCTGATCGAGGACGAAATCCCGGTTCGGCAGATTCTGCTTCCGGAAGGTGCGGAATTCCAGGACATTCATCCTGATTTCAGGATAATGCTGGATCAGCTCAGGCAGAGCGGTACCAAAATCCGCACAATGTCGCGCGGCGATGAACTTCTCCTGCCGTCCGGGGTTCTCTCTGTTATCTGGCCGGAAAAAGGAAAAACCCGTATCGGTCAGGATGCCAATCAGTATTCACTGGTCACTCGTCTGATTCTGAAGGATACATCCGTCCTTCTGGCGGCAGACTTGCCCGGAGCTTATGAACATTACTGCGCGGTGCCGTCTGATCTGCTCAAAGCCGCTCATCATGGCTCTGCTTCTTCAACCGGCCCAGAGTTCCTTTCATCGGTATCCCCCCAGGCAATTCTGCTGAGTTGCCGCCAGAATGACAGGTTATCTGATTTCCGTACCCGTGTCGGCGATATTCCGGTATACGGGACTCCTGAATGCGGTGCCGTTACCGTTCGTTTTGAAGAAAAACTCTTTTCTGTAATTCCGTATCTCACACCCTGACCTGACCGGAGGCTTTTTATGGATCGTAAGGACTTTATCCGTGCTTTGTCACAGCATTCCCTGCCCCAGGTACTCCTCTTCGAAGGCGAAGAGGAGCATCTCAAGCAGGAAGCGCTTTCTGAACTGCGCCATGCAGTGCTTCCCGAAGGGATGGAAACCCTGAACGAAACAATACTGGAGGATCCTTCCCTCGACCAGCTGATTGCTGACGTGGAAACCCAGCCGTTTATGGCCGATAAGCGGCTGGTGATCATTCGTGATTTGCCCGCACTTATGGGCCGGTCTGAAGCCGATGAAAGGCTGATTGCCTACCTGCCCTCCGTACCGGAATCCTGCATCCTGCTTTTCTACTGCACCGGAAAACCGGACGGCAGAAAAAAGCTGTACAACGCTGTCAAAAAGCTTTCCGGTATTGTCACCTTTGCTCCTCTTCGCGGTACGGAACTGACCCGTTTTGTTGTCAGTGCATTTCAGGAAGCAGGCAAGGAATGTGACGATCGTGTCGCTGAATATCTGATTTTTACGGTTGGTTCAGACGCCGGTCTGCTGCGTAATGAAATCCAGAAGCTTGCTTCCTGTACGCTGGATCGGTCCCGTATCCTCGCTGAGGATGTAACAGCTCTCGCCACGCCTTCCACGGAGTGCACTGTTTTCCAGATGATTGACGCCGTGGTTTCAGGTCAAAGGAACAGAGCCTTTACTTTGCTGCGCAATCAGCTTCTGACCGGAACGGACCGGATGGCTATCCTTTCCATGCTTCTTCGGCAGTATCGTCTTCTGCAGCACATTAAAATCATGCAGTATGAGAAAAAGAGCGGTGACTATATCCGTTCTGCTCTGGGTGTGCCTTCCTTTGCTGTCGATCAGTATATCCGTCAGGCTTCCGGATATACTGGCAGCCAGGTGAAGAAAGCTGTTCGGATTTGTTTTGACACAGAATATGCTCTGAAATCCGGCCGTTTGTCTCAGGACGGTTCGGCGGAAACCGTTGTTCTGAAGCTGCTGAATCTTCGGGAAAAAGAATAATCAGAACAAAAGCCTCGCGGTTGAACCTGTGTGTTGTTTTTTTTGTAATTCTATGGTAATATATATGAAACATTTTATGGTTATTCACAGGAGGCGTACATCATGAAGAAGCTGATCGGAATCATCCTGACGCTCTGTCTCGTTTTATCGCTTACTGTAAGTGCCCTGGCAGCCAGTAAGCCTGAGATCACCAAGCAGCCCGAAACGGCCACAACATCCAAGAAAGGGGCTGTCTCTTTTTCTGTCACCGTGAAGGGAACGGTCAGTTCCTATACCTGGTATTTCGTAAACCCCGAGACAGGTGATAAGGTGTCCGGCAAAAAACTATCTTCTGTTGTAAAAGGGGTTAAGGTTAGCAACCCGAACTCCAAGAAGATTTCTCTGTCCCGTGTCCCCGATTCCATGCACGGCTGGTCTGTTTACTGCCATGTGAACGGAAACGGATATAAAATTGACTCTGACACCGTCTTCCTTTATGTAAACGGTATGGCGGTACCCGGTGAAGAACCCTCTCCTTCCTCAGAAGGCAGTAATGAAAGCGCCGCTGTTCCGGAAGCCGCTCCCGCGTCTGCAGAAAGCGGACAGGAACCTGCTCCTGCGGATACAACCGATGCCCCTGCTCCTTCCTCTGCGGAAGCGGACGTTCAGCCGGAAGGCGGGGACGCCGGTGAAGGTGCTGACAGCGATATCATCGCTGAAAACAGAACCATTACTGTTACTTCCCCGTCCAAAGTTCTGCTGAAACTGGACAGTAAAGGAAATGCAACCGACGCAGCTCCTGTTTCTTCCCTGGAGTTTACCAATGCCGGTTCCTTCGCGGTTCGTTCCGACGATCCCATTAAAAGCTGGACAGTCAACGGTATCCGCTTTGAACCCGCACAGCCTGTGAATGAGTTTAAAGTAACCAATGTAACGGAAAGTATCGTTCTGGATATTAAAACAGTCCGTACTTCCACAGCGGAAGCTGAACTGGATGAAAGTAAAATCTGCAAAGTCACCTGCAAAGGCTGCACTTTTACTTACCTCAGCAAAGGACTTCGTTCCGTCACGGAAGGAGAAGTCCCCTCCGGAGCGCGTATCAAGGTCATCGCGGATAATTCAGATCTTGCTTCCGGCGGTTACAGCGTTAACAGCGGAGAACCGGAAAGTGTCGGCAAAGCCTCTCTCCAGCTCACCGTTACGGAAGATGTAACCATCGTTGCCGGAAAATAACCTGAACATGAAAAAAGGTCGTCTGATTCATCAGACGACCTTTTTTTGTATCTTCTTACTTTCCGCCAAGCAGTCCGCCCAGCAGATTGCCCAGTGCGCCTCCGATTCCTTCCGCACCGGCTTCGATACCGCCACCGACAGTATCAAGCAGTTTAATGGCTGCGTCACCGTATTCACCTTTCAGTACTTTGAGGGAAACCTTTTTCAGGTCGCCGGAAGCACCGCGGTAGGCTTCAATCAGTTTCTTTTCAGCCGCCGTTACCTTGATGGACGTATTCGCTGTGGCAGGCACCGCAGGTTTCTTTGCGGTTGTGGCCTTTTTGGCTGTAGCAGGCTTTTTGGCTGCCGTTGCTTTGGCTGTTGACGCGGTTTTCCTGGCCGTACCTGTCTTTGCTGCTGTGGTTGTCTTCTTCGCTGTGGTTGTTGTCTTCTTTGCCGCTGTTGTCTTCGCCGCCGTAGGTTTCTTTGCCGTCGCAGGCTTCTTTGCTGCCGTGGTGGCCTTCACCGCTGCCGGCTTCTTTGCTGCCGTTCCTGTCTTTGATGCGGCAGGCTTTTTTGCCGCAGCGGAAGTTTTCTTTACCGTTGCGGTTGTCTTTTTGGCAGAAGCGGTTGCTTTAGCCGTCGTTGCAGTTGTTTTTTTTGCGGCTGTGGCTGCTGTCTTTTTCGAAGTAGTCGTTGTCTTCTTTGCTGTGGTTGTGTCCTTCTTCGCTGCAGGCATAATCAGAACCTCCTGTATATGTTACTTTCATTTGTATAGATTGTAACGCAAACAGTGATACAACTTCAAGTCTTTCTTTTCTTTTTGCTTTGTTATGCTCTTGCCATACAACTTTGAAGCGGCTATAATATATGTAACAGTAACGGATGGTTGCATCCGAAAAATGAACAGGAGGGTATGTCATGGATATCCAGAAACTGATTGGTGATCTTGTTGCAAAACTGACAGGAAACAAGGATCTGATTGCGAAATTCACTGCCGATCCTCTGAAAGCGATCAAGGATCTGCTCGGAGTGGATCTTGATCCCTCACAGCTGAGTGACGTGGTTAAAGGCGTAACCGGACAACTGGGCAATATTACAGGAGATGCTGTCAAGGAAGCCGGCGGTTTTATCAGCAAAATTCTGAAGATTTTCAAAGGCAAATAAAGCATTACAGCTTAAAAGAAAGCACGGCCGGGGCCGTGCTTTTCTTCTTTACTTCTTTGCTTTTTGTTTTCCGGTTTTAGTTTCTTCTTTTTGTTCTTCTTTAGGCATCAGTGTTTTATTCAGGGGCTGAAGATGCCAGATGCTGTCATTGTATTCCCGTATGGTACGGTCCGAAGAGAAGATACCGGACATTGCCGTATTGGTTACTGCCATTTTCAGCCACTTGTTACGGTCGGCATAATCACTGTTCAGCCGTCTCTGAGCCATGCTGTAGGATCCGAAATCCTTCAGCACAAAGTAGCTGTCCCCCATTGAACCCCAGCTGCCCAGCAGCAGGCTGTGATACAGGTCCTGAAGGGCAGCCGGATTGTCCGGCATCAGGGTTCCGTCAATCATCTGCGTCATGGCCTGTCGGATTTCCTGATTGGTTTCAAAAATATTCATGGGGTTATAGCTGTTTTCACGGTACATGTCCCGTACTGTATCTGAACGCATACCAAAGATATAAATATTGTCCATACCGACCTGTTCACTGATTTCAACGTTCGCGCCGTCCATCGTGCCGATGGTGACTGCTCCGTTCATCATGAACTTCATATTGCCGGTACCGCTGGCTTCCTTGCTGGCTGTGGAAAGCTGCTCGGAAACCTCGGCTGCCGGAATCAGCACTTCAGCACTGCTGACATCATAATTTTCAAGGAACACAACCTGGAGCATCTTTCGTGCCCGCGGGTGTTTGGCGATCAGATCGCTCAATGCGCAGATCATCCGGATAATCTGCTTGGCGCGGTAATATCCCGGGCTTGCCTTGGCACCGAAGATGAATACCCTGGGTTCCATTGTGAAGTGCTCATCATTCACAATCCGGTTATACAGTACAAGAATATGCAGGGCATTCAGCATCTGCCGTTTATATTCATGCAGTCGCTTTGCCTGTACGTCGAAGATATAGGACGGATCCACAACGGATCCCTGCCGTTCTTTCAGCATACGGGCCAGCCGTTCCTTATTGTGCTGTTTGATCTTCCCGAACTTTTCACGGAAAGCGGCGTCATCCGCAAAGGGGCGGAGTGCGCTTAATCCTTCCGGATTTTTAATCCAGTCGGTCCCGATAGCGTCACTGATCAGATCCGTAAGTTCCGGATTGCAGCTCATAAGCCAGCGGCGGTGTGTGATTCCGTTGGTAATGGCGGAAAATTTCTCCGGCATCACCAGATTATAATCATGGAATGTTTCTTCCTTCAGGATTTCACCGTGCAGTTTGCTGACGCCGTTCACGGAATAGCTCATGGCAACGCACATATTGGCCATATGTACATTGTCATAACTGATAATCGCCATCCTCGCGATCCGGTCCCAGTCGCCCGGGAAAAAGTTCCACAGCCGTTCGCAGAGTCTGCGGTTCATCTCACAGATAATCTGATAACAGCGGGGAAGCAGCTGCTGTACCATGCTTACCGGCCATTTTTCCAGTGCTTCCGCCAGAATTGTATGATTGGTGTAGGCGATGGTTTTCTGCACAATAGCGGATGCCTCGTCCCAGCCCAGTCCTTCTTCATCAATCAGCAGGCGCATCAGTTCGGGAATCGCCATACCGGGATGCGTATCATTGATGTGAATAACCACTTTTTCCGGCAGTTTGCTCATATCGTTGCCGAAGCGTCTCTTGTAATCCTTCAGAATGTACTGGAGAGACGCGCTTGTGAAGAAATAATGCTGTTTCAGGCGAAGCATTTTCCCTTCGTAATGGCGGTCTTCCGGATAAAGCACTTTGCTGATTGCTTCGGCCAGCTGAATCTCTTCGGATGCCTGCACATAGCGTCCTTCTCCGAAGCAGTTCAGATCCAGTTTCTTCGGACTCCTGGCGGACCACATTCTCAGCGGATTGACAATCGTGGCGTCATATCCGACCACAGGCATATCGTATGGAACGGCTTCCACGGTATAATAATCACGGGTCACAAACTTCTGACGGCCGTTGATTTCGATTTCATCCACATGGCCGCCGAAATGCACCTCACAGGTGTCTTCCATCATTGCGGTTTCCCACACATTGCCGTTTTCCAGCCAGCTGTCCGGCATTTCCACCTGCTGCCCGTCAACGATCTTCTGGCGGAAGAGGCCGTACTCATAGCGGATGGTGCATCCCATGGCAGGCAGATCCAGACAGCTCAGGCTATCCAGGAAACAGGCAGCCAGACGGCCGAGTCCCCCGTTTCCGAGTCCGGGTTCCGGTTCTTCCTTCAGTACATCTTTGATATCAATACCAAGCTCTGAAAGGGCTTCAGTATACTCCTCTGTGGAGAGCAGGTTCAGCATATTGCAGTACATGCTGCGGCCCATCAGAAATTCCACGCTGAGATAGTAAAGGCTTTTACCCTTCTGCTTTTTCCAGGCCTCCCGGCTCGCAATCATCTTCTGCATGATCTGATCGCGCACCGTGGAGGCAACAGCCCGGTAGATCTGATGCGGTGATGCCTCTTCAATAGTCAGTCCGTTATACCGCTGGATCTTTCCGACGATAGTATTCTTGATGGATTCCTTGTCAAACTTCGTGGCTGGCATGTTATTCCTCCAGACATTAACCTGATTCTGACAGCGTAATTATACAACCCGGACCGTACCGCCGCAATGCCGCGGACAGTCCGTAATCCAACCATCTATGCCATGTCAAACAGTCTCATGGCTTCGTTGCGGTCTCTTTCGATCTGCTCCGCCAGTTCTTCCCTGGAGCGGAACTGTTTTTCTTCCCGCAGCATCTTCAGAAGAGAAAGCCTCACCTTCTGCCCGTACAGTTCGGGGCTTTCTGTCAGCGCATGGGCCTCTACCGTTACCTTGCCGGAGGGAATGGTCGGCTGTATGCCGATGTTCACAACGGCAGGCAGTGTATCATTCTGGGTTTCAAGCAGCCCGGTATAAACACCGTATTTCGGCAGTGCTTTGCGTTTCCAGGGTTCAATATTGGCTGTGGGGAATCCCAGTCCGTGACCCTGATGTTTTCCCTGTGCAACAGTCCCGGTCAGTGCGTAGGGATACCCAAGCAGTTCCGCGGCTCTCTCAGTATTGCCTTCCTTCAGCATCTGCCGGATCAGAGTACTGGAGATAACGGTTCCGTCTTCAAGCGTCGCCGGCGGTTCAACCAGGACCTGATATCCGTATTTCTCCCCGTCTGCCTGCAGCAGTTCAGCATTTCCCCGTCCCTGTCTGCCGAAGGAATAATTCCAGCCGGCTACCACAGCCCGTACATCCAGAAAGCTTCGCATTCTTTCCAGGAACACTTCCGGTTCCATGTCCGCAGTCATTTTGTCAAAAGGAATCAGTTCCATTTCATCCACGCCGATCCCATACATCAGAGAGGCTCTTTCAGGAATGGTCGAAATCATCTCCGGCGGATTGTCAGGCCGGATGATTTCCAGCGGATGCCGGTTGAATGTACAGACTCTGAGCGGAACACCCAGCTCGTCTGCTAACCGTTTCGCATTCATCAGCAGGGCTCTGTGGCCTCTGTGGACTCCGTCAAACATTCCCAGGGCAATGACCCGTTCCCCCGCCTTGTGCGGTCTTTGGATCACGTGCATTTCAGTTCATCTCCTCAGCTTCTTCCGGTGCGATTTGTGCCTTCCAGGCCAGTTCGTCTCCCCTTCGGATACAGATTCCCCAGAACTGATTGTCCAGGTAGATCCTCATGGGGCCGCCTTCCGGTACTTCCTCTGCTGCCGGCAGCACCGGAAGCTTCACACCGTTTTCCACCTTTTTCCGGTATGCAGCCGGTATATTTATCCGCGGCAAATGCCCGATCGCATAATCCGGCGGAAGCAGTCTGGATTCAAGTAGTCCGTCTTCCGCCAGTGCCTTTGCCTCTTCAAGGGATAGGGCATTGTCAATGGTAAAAGCGCCGCTCTTCGTCCGGAGGAGACTTCTCATATGGGCAGGGCAGCCGCACTTCTTGCCAAGATCCTCACACAGGGTGCGGATGTAAGTACCCCTGCCGCAATTGACTCTGATTTCAAAGCCATGATTTTCTGTTTCACGGAGCAGTTCAATCCGGTCAATCCGGACTTTCCGTGCTGGAACATCCACCGTCTCGCCTTTTCTTGCCCGCAGATACAGCGGCTGTCCTCCGACCTTGATGGCACTGAACATGCTTGGAGTCTGGATAATATCTCCCGTCAGCGCTTCTGCGGCTTTCAGGAAAGTTTCCCTGTCGGGATAATTATCGCCTTCCTCAATCACGGCTCCGGTTGCGTCCTGGGTGTCCGTGCGGGTACCGAAAGCACAGACCGCCACGTATTCTTTTTCCTTATCGGCCAGATAATCAAAAAGCCGCGCGGCTTTCCCGGTCATCACGGGCAGCACGCCTGCGGCTTCCGGATCCAGTGTTCCGGCATGACCGATACGTTTAACGCCGGTAAGCCGGCGCAGCACGGCCACAACGGCCGCGCTGCTCATTCCGGTAGGTTTCAGGATATTATAAAAACCGTTCATTCTTTATCCATTCAGTTTATGGATCAGTGCGTCCAGCACAGAGCCGGCCGTCTCATCCAGTTTTCCGTACATGGTGATTCCCGCAGCCTGCGGATGTCCGCCGCCGCCGAATTGCTGTGCAATATCACTCACGCAGTCCGGTTCTTTTGCTCTGAGTGAAAACTTGATGGTTCCGTCTTCTCCCTCTCTGGCCAGCATGGCCATACGGGTTCCGATCGTATCCAGACCGAAGTTCACAAGTGTATCCGCATGTTCGCTTAATGCGCCGCATTCCTCAAAGTCCCGCTGCGTAAGCTTCATCACCGCGATCTGTCCGTTTTCATAATAACGCAGGCTGTTCAATGCTCTGCCCATCAGCAATACCTGGGGTTTGGCCCTTTCCCGGAACAGAATCCGGTTCAGCTTTGCGAGCGGAAGATCGTGCCCCATCAGTTCACTCATGATCTCAAAGCACTCCGCATTTGTAGATGCAAAAGCGAAATTCCCTGTATCCGTACTGATTCCTGTGTACAGACAAACAGCCATGTCGCTGTCAATTTCCAGTCCCAGCGCAGCGATCTGCTCCCTGATCAGGATGCAGGATGCCGGAGCGTCACCGTCAACGCTGTTTTCTTCCATGAACAGCGGGTTGGTCGGATGATGATCGATCTGCGCGGTGTGCAGGCTTTTCCGGATCAGTTTTTCACCGTTTCCGAGCCGCCGTATGTCA
Organism: uncultured Eubacteriales bacterium; assembly: GCA_900315675.1. Classification (GTDB taxonomy): domain Bacteria; phylum Bacillota; class Clostridia; order Christensenellales; family Aristaeellaceae; genus Aristaeella. Next base: position 286,958 of record OMZY01000001.1, on the reverse strand, counting down.
CTGACATCCACAGCAAGCAGCAGATCAAAGGATTCTTCCATTTCATCCGGAATCCTCATTTCTTCGATACCGGGCAGAAAAGACAGCTGATCCGGCACTTTTCCGTCGCAGAACAGAACCGGGTCCTTCCCCATTTTTATGAGGGCCAGCCGCATGGCTGCCGCGGAACCGAGTGTATCACCGTCCGGGTTGATATGACTGCAGATGGCAATACGCTGTGCGTCCCGGATCATCCGGGCTATTGCTTCAGGATTCCTGCTCATCGCTGTCACCGGATCCGTTCTCTGTACTGATTGCTTCCGAAAGCACCTTTGCTATATGAACACCGTAGGCAATATTCCGGTCGCTGACAAAAATCAGCTCGGGTGTATAACGGATAATCATCCGTTTTCCGAGGGAACGCCGGATATAGCCTTTGGCATTCTTCAGCGCTTCGATCAATACTTCCCGAAGTTCATCCTCCAGTACGCTGACATAAATTTTGGCATACCGGAGATCGCCGGTTACTTCAGCCCGTGTCACCGAGAAAGTACCGCTGATTCTTGGATCGTGCAGTTCTTCACGGATGATGGCGTCCACTTCCCGGCGGACTTCTTCTGATATCCTGTCAATTCTCTGGTAACTCATGTCAGCGCGGGATCTCCTCCATAATATAGCACTCGACAACGTCGCCTTCCTTGATATCGTTATGGCCCTCCAGGCTCATACCGCATTCATATCCGGCGGCCATTTCCTTCACATCGTCTTTCAGATGACGCAGACTGCTCAGCTTGCCTTCAAATACCACCACATTGTCACGCAGCAGGCGTACGCCGGCATTCCGCTGGACTTTGCCGTCCGTGACATAGCAGCCGGCAATAATACCGGATCCTGTGATTTTGAACACATTCCGGACTTCCGCATGACCCAGGAGAACTTCCCGGTATTCGGGTTCCAGCATGCCCTTCATGGCCAGTTCCATATCTTCAATGGCCTTATAAATGACCGTGTACATCCGAACATCCACCTTCTGCTTTTCAGCAGCTTCTCTGGCGGAAGCGTCAGGACGGATATTGAAACCGATAATGATGGCGTTGAATGCGGAGGCAAGGTTGACGTCATCCTTTGTAATGGCACCGGCAGCGCTGTGCAGTACACGGATTTTCACTTCATCGCTGCTCAGCTTCTCCATCGCCTGTTTCACCGCTTCCACAGAGCCCTGTACGTCAGCCTTGATAATCAGATTCAGCGTGGTAACCTTACCGGCTTCAATGGAGGAGAACAGATTCTCCATACTCATCTTGGCCATGGTTGCTTCACGGCTTGCCCTGATCTTTTCACGGCGTTCATCCGCCACCTGACGGCTCAGGTGGTCGTCGCCGACGGCAATCATCTCATCTCCTGCGCTGGGCACATCGTCAAAGCCCATGATTTCGACAGGCATGGACGGACCCGCTTCACTGACGCGTTCGCCCTTGTCGTTGATCAGCGCCCTGACTTTACCGGAAGCAAGACCCGCAATAATGCTGTCTCCCACATGCAGCGTACCGTTCTGCAGCAGTACGGTCGCCAGCGGGCCCCTTGCTTTGTCCAGCTTTGCTTCAATAATGACGCCCTTGCCCAGTCGGTTCGGATTGGCCTGCAGCTGCAGCATATCCGCCTGGAGAAGAATCATTTCAAGCAGATCATCAACACCCTGTCCGGTAACGGCGGAAACAGGAACACAGATTGTCTCTCCGCCCCAGTCTTCGCAGACCAGCCCGTACTGGGTCAGATCCTGCTTGACGCGGTCAGGATTGGCGTCAGGCTTATCCATCTTATTGATGGCGACAATTACCGGCACTTCCGCGGCCTTGGCATGATTGATGGACTCAACCGTCTGAGGCATCACGGAGTCATCGGCAGCGACGACCAGCACAGCGATATCCGTTGCCTGGGTGCCGCGGGCGCGCATGGCGGTAAACGCTTCATGACCGGGTGTGTCGAGGAAAGTAATCTTCTTTCCGTCCACGTCAACGGTATAGGCACCGATATGCTGGGTAATACCGCCGGCTTCTCCGGCTGTCACGCGGCTCTTGCGGATATAGTCCAGCAGGCTGGTCTTGCCGTGGTCAACATGTCCCATAATGGTAACCACAGGCGGACGGGGCTGCAGGTTTTCTTCCGCGTCGTCGAAGTCTTCCGCAACGAGTGCGGCTTCCGCGGTCTGTTCCTGTTTTCGTTCAAGCGTAATCTCGAAATCAGAGCAGACCAGCTGTGCGGTATCAAAATCAATTTCGCTGTTGATTGTAGCCATGTTGCCCAGCAGGAACAGCTTCTTGATAATCTCACTGGCAGATTTGCCGATTTTTTCCGTCAGATCACGTACTGTGATCGTATCGCCGGCCATGTAGGCTGTCTCAATTTTGATGGGAGCCATCATCTGCTGCGCGCTGGGTTTCTTGGACCGTGCGCGTTTACCGCCGCGGATCACTTCATCGTCATAACCGTTAAAGTGTGCGTTCTTGCTCGCCTGTTTCCGGTTCCGGCTGACATGTTCCGGATCATGCTGACGGATATAGTTTTTCTTGTTGGGATCATAATTGGAAACCCGTTCCTTCTCCATCGGAACAGCAAGCTCAGGCGTACGCTGCCGTCCGCCTCCGGCAGATCCCTGGCGTCCGCCGAAACCGCTCTGAGGACGGTTACCGCCCGTCTGGCCGCCCGCAGGACGGCCGTAAGGTCCGTTCTGGCCGCCGGCAGGACGGCCGAACTGACCGGACTGCTGACCGGCAGGACGGCCGTAAGGTCCGTTCTGACCGCCGGCAGGACGCCCGAACTGACCGGGCTGCTGGCCCGCAGGACGGCCGTAAGGACCGCTCTGACCGCCGGCAGGACGGCCGTAAGGTCCGGACTGGTTGGCAGGACGGCCGTATGGTCCGTTCTGTCCTGCTGGACGCGCAGGCCTTGCAGGAGGCGGATTGTCTCCCGGACGGCTCATGATCTGACCGATCGCAGGTTTCTTCGGAGCAGCCGGCCTTGTGGGATCCGGATCATCCGGTGTCGCCACATAGGATTCAACCTTCTTGGCAGGTTTCTTTTCTTCTGCGGCGGGTTTTGCAGGCTCGGCGGGTTTCTCCGCAGCCGGAGGTTCCGCTTCTTTTCTGGCGGGTTCCTCGGCCTTCTTCACAGACTTTTCCGGAACAGATTCAGCCGCTTTGGACGCTTCTTCCTTCCGGGCTGCTTCCATCATCTGCTTTTCGTCATCATCCAGCATTGTGAATGCCTTCGTATGGGCAGACTGCGCCTTCATCTGTTCCTGCTGCCTGCGGCGTGCAGCCTCTTCTTCCGCCTGGCGGTTCATTTCTGTATCGAGCCGCTTCAGCGCGTCAAAAAGACCGTCCGCCTCCTTCCGGATTCTGGTCGCTTCTTCCAGAATACCGGAAGCCTCTTCCACCAGTTCTTTCGTGGCATCTTTTAATTTCACATTCGCCATTCGGTGTTGTTTCCCCCCGTCGCTCATTAGAGCTCTTATCTCTTGTTGAAAGTTTTCACTCTTCGTTCCCGGTTTCCTTCAGGATTTGTTCTGCAAAGGAACCTTTCCGGATTCCAAGGATCATGTTGTTCTTCCCCGTTGCGGCCTCAATCAGTCCTTCAGGCAGGATTCTCTTCACAGTTCCTGTCCTTTCACACATCTCTTCAGCCCTCTTACGGGTGTTATATGCAGTTCCGCCGTCTATCAGCAGAACACCGCATTCTCCGGATCTGATCAGAATTCTGCACGCATCCGCTCCGGCAGCTGTCTGTCTTGCTCTGGCTGCCAGCCCGATCATGCCCTTCAGTTTCTGCACGTTCACTGTGCCTCGCTCCCGGCGGCTGACAGCTTTTCCATCTCCCCGGTCAGCGCCTCCGTGATGTCCTGTGTCAGCGTGATTTCAAGCTGTCTTTCCAGCTGTTTCTGCCGGATTGCCCGCTGCAGGCATTCTGCTCTGCGGCATACATAGGCGCCTCTGCCGGATTTTTTCCCCGTCGGATCCAGGACCGCGTCTCCCTCCGGTGTTCTGACAATCCGGATCAGATCACGCTTTTCCTTCATCTCTCGGCATCCGACACACATACGCATCGGTATTTTCTTTGGTTTCATAGGACCTCCACGCTTCTTTGCATCCGGATGCTTTGGGAAGCAGTCCGTGTTACATCGTATCGTCGTCGCCGCCTACGCTGTCGTCAAAGTCCATCGTGAAGCTGTCGTATGCCGGGGTCTCTACCTGGATGAATTCGGTCATTTCGCCGTTATCATCGACCATATCGTTCATTTCCGCCGCCTGACTCTGGCTCTTGATATCAATCTTCCATCCGGTCAGTTTGGCAGCCAGCCGTGCGTTCTGGCCTTCTTTGCCGATTGCGAGACTGAGCTGGTTATCCGGCACGATGACGCGGAAAGCTTTTTCGTCCTTTGCCTGATATACGCTCAGCACGTGGGCAGGATTCAATGCGTTCGCCACAAATTCCGCCGGATTTCCGGACCATTTGATAATATCGATCTTCTCGCCCTTCAGTTCTGTAACAACACGGTCAACACGGCCGCCGCGCTGTCCGACGCAGGCGCCGACGGGATCGATCATCACATCAGCGCTGTGAACGGCAATCTTGGTACGGCTTCCGGCTTCACGGGCAATGTTCTTGATCGTGACAATTCCGCCGGCAATTTCGGGCACTTCCATTTCGAACAGTCTTTTCACCAGGTTCGGATGAATCCGGCTGACATAGACCTGAGGAGTATATCCGGCATTCTGGCTTGTCTTATGCACTTCAAGGATATAAACCTTGATGTGATCGCCGTCATGCAGTTCTTCGCCGGGAATCATTTCGTCCTTTTCCAGCACACCTTCCGTACGGCCAAGGTCTATATAAACTGCTTTGGGCTCAATCCGTTCGACGATGCCGGTCAGGATTTCGCTTTCCTTTTCGATATATTCGTCATAGATCTTTCCGCGTTCTGCTTCACGGATGTGCTGGATGATCACCTGCTTTGCGGTCTGGGCTGCCACACGCAGGAAACCGTTGGGAGTTACATCCACTTCGGCAATATCGCCCATCTGATAGGAGGAATTGATCTTCTGCGCCTCCTGCAGGCTGATCTGATTGGTGGGATCCTCAATTTCTTCATCCTCAAGGATCAGCTTGCGGGCATATACGGAAATGGTGCCGTCCTGACGGTTTACGGTAACGTCCAGGTTGTTGGGAGCGGTCTCCGTCTTCGGAAGGTTCTTGCGGTATGCAGCTTTCAGAGCTTCCTCAATGGTCTTGAAAAGTGCCTCCTCAGGGATTTCCTTCTCCCTTGCCAGCATTTTGATTGCGTCTATGACTTCGGATTTCATGTTTCTTTTCCTTTCTCACGTCTCCGTGTTGTTCTCATCATCGCCGGAGAGATCGACTTCCTCGATCCCTTCCATGTCCACTACCGGTTTAACCAGTGCAGCAGCCTTCCGCGGCACCAGCATTCTGCCCTCGCCCGTATCGATGACAATGTTTCCTTCTTCAAGCCCGGCCAGCACGCCGGTGATCACCTTTGTTCCGTCAATAGGCTTAAAGAGCTTGACTTCAATCTCGCAGCCGAGGTTCCGTTCAAAATCCCGGTCCTTCTTCAGCGGCCTGTCTATTCCCGGGGAAGATACTTCCATGAAGTCAAAATCCACGCTGTCCGCCGGAGTGCGTACCGCTTTGTGGAATGCTTCACAGTCATCCAGGCTGACGCCTTCTTCCTTGTCGATGTAAAACCTCAGATATTTTCCTGTCGGCTCCTTGTCCATGCAGACATCCACAAGCTCATAGCCCATCTGTTCCGCAAGGGCGCGGGCCTTCGCCTCCAGTCCGGCAAGCGATTCCGTTTTTGATGCCATCTGTCAGTCTCCCATCCTTTCCGGGCAATGAAAAAGAGCGGAAAACAAGCCCTCCATCAGCCAGCGCCGACCATTTGCGGGATCCCTCCCGTCACAGTCTCCGAAGGCCTTCAGGCTGTTTCCGTTCCTTACGTTAAACCCTTCTTTCAAGGCGTTGCGCCGCTTTTAATCGTATGGAAACCATACGCAGGAAAGTATAACATACTTCCCTGCGCATGGCAAGCCTTATTTTTCAATTAGTACAAGGATTTTTTGGGGTTCTTTTATACCTTTTCATACACGGGAATCACATCGACAGGAGCCGCTGCTGTCACGCTGCGTCCGCCCTCTTCAATTCTGCCGCTGTTCAGGTCTTTCCACCGTCCGGCAGGAAGATAAACCTCCCGTTCCCGCTGATGCAGTTCCAGCACAGGTGCCACAAGGTATCGGCTGCCGAACATATACTGATCCTGAAGCTCCCAGCATTTCGGATCTTCCGGGAATTCAAAGAACATTGTCCGGATCAGCGGCGCCCCTGTTTCGTGTGCTTCCCTGTACAGAGCGCGAATATAGTCATGCATACCGATCCGTACGTCATAGTACTTCCGCATGATGCGGTAGTTTTCTTCTCCGTAGCTCCACAGTTCATTGGGCTGACCTGTATGAAGATATCCGCCTCCCCGCTCCCGTTCATCAAGAGGCGGAATGTTGTAGGGGCCCCGGTCTCCATGCATACGCAGTACAGCGCTGTAAACCGCAAACTGATACCAGCGGATCAGGAGTTCCCGGAAATCCGGATCATTTACATCATCCGTCATAAACCCGCCGATATCTGTTGTCCACCAGGGAATACCCGCCAGGCCGATATTCAGACCGGCCTGAAGCTGTTCACGGAAAGACTCAAACGTACTCGGGACGTCTCCGGACCAGATCACATTTCCGTATTTCTGGCTTCCTGCCCATCCGCACCGCAGCAGATTGACCGCCTCAATCCCCTTTTCGGCAGCCATGGGTTCATAGAATGCCCTGGAGAACAGCTGTGGATAGAGGTTGCTGCAGCTGAGCGCCGGTCCTGAGTAATAGCGGTAGTTTTCAAAATCGTAAACGCCGTAATCCGGTTCAGAGTTATCCAGCCAGAACCCGTCTATTCCCAGATCGTAATAATTCTTCCGGCAGACATCCCAGATATACTGCCTCGCTTCGGGATTAAACGGGTCAATTTCCACGCAGTCTCCCTGGTAATCATAGGTCTGTGCTGCTCCCCGTTCAGTCCGGATCAGGAGGCCCCTTTCCATCATAGGGCCGAAATTCTCGCTTCTTCTGTCAACACTGGGCCATACTGAAACAATCACGCGGATTCCCATGCTGTGAAGTTCGTCCACCATCTTTTTGGGATCCGGCCAGTAGGTCCTGTCAAACTTCCAGTCGCCTTGTACTGTCCAATGGAAAAAGTCGATGACAATCTGGTCAATCTTTATTCCCTCATCCCGGTATTGCCGGGCAACGGTCAGCACTTCCTCCTGCGTACGGTAACGGAGCTTGCACTGCCACAATCCCATCAGGCTGTCCGGAAACATGGGCGCACGGCCTGTCACAGCGGTATAGCTGGTCAGGATTTCTTTCGGATTTTCCTCAGCGCAGATCCAGTAATCCATCTGTCTGGTACTCCGGGCGATCCACTCTGTCAGATTGTTTGCAAAGGTAACCCTGCCGACCGCAGGATTATTCCATAACAGACCGTATCCAAGGGAACTGATCATGAAGGGGATGGAAATCTGGCTGTTGCGCTGCGCCAGTTCCAGCACAGTCCCTTTCAGGTTCAGGTCCGGCTGCTGGTATTGTCCCATTCCGTATATTTTTTCATTTCTGTTGGCATCAAAGCGCACTGTCAGCGTATATTCGCTTCCGCCGATATTGCCTTTCCATTCCCTGTTTACGATCTTCAGACACCGGCTGGTCTGTACCAGCGTTCCGCCGTAGGAACGGTAATATTCACGCAGGATCAGATCGCCGTCACGGTAAAAGCTGATGACTCCGGCAAAATTAACCGTTGCACGGATTCTTCCGTTTTTGATCTCCGCACAGGGGACCGTGCCTTCCCAGCCCGGATTTTTCTCTGTACCGATCAGGATTTCACATTCTGTTTCCTCGGGGGATTCTGTCAGAGCGTAATCCTGCCCGGTCCGGATATCATTCATCACCGCGCGTACGCGCAGGGCATTCCTGCCCCATCCTTCAATACGCAGTGTTTCACCGCCCCTGCGTGCAATCAGGGCATTCCCTTCCTTCAGGAAAATCATTTTTCTGCTCCTTTACTCATCAATTCTTTCCAGCACCATCGCCGTGCGGCAGGGACTGTAGACGTCAAAGCCCAGGCCTTTGCCTTCCGTATAGGAAGTCTCATAGATGTATTCATGATCAATCAGTCCGGCTCCGCCGAAACGTTTTTCATCCGTACTCAGTATCACCCTGTAGGATCCTTCACCCGTGGTATGGGCATGGAGGAAAAAATGCTGTTCTGAATAGCTGTTATGGAAATTAAATACAAACAGCAGTCCGCCCCGGCTGAAGGTGATGATCTTCCGTTCAGGATCAATCCACAGGCTCACGGCATTCGGATCATCCAGCAGCTTTTTCTCTTTCGCAAGATTGATCATCGCTTTGTCAAAATCATTCAGCCACTCAAACTTCAGCTGCGGATTATCAACCAGCGACCATTGTCTCCGGCAGTATTTGTAGCTCCATCCGTTTCCTTCCCGCGGAAAATCGATCCATTCCGGATGACCGAATTCGTTCCCCATGAAATTCAGATACCCGTTTCCTCCCAGGCTCATCGTGTAAAGCCGGATAATTTTATGCAGCTCAATTGCACGGTCCATAGTGAGCGAATGGTAGTCTTTCATCATGCCGGAATACATTTCAGCGTCAGCCATGCGGAAAATGATGGTCTTGTCTCCCACCAGTGCCTGGTCATGGCTTTCACAGTATCCGATCACTTTTTCCATCGGCCGGCGGGTCGTCATTTCATACCACAGGCCGTTCACATTCCAGTCCTCATCCCGGGTGTCTTTCAGAAGTTTGATCCAGTAATCCGGTTCTCCCATTGCCAATCTGTAGTCAAAGCCGATTCCGCCCTGTTCAATCGGCAGGCACATTCCCGGCATGCCGCTCATATCCTCCGCCACAGTGATGGCATTGGGATTGACTTCGTGGATCAGTTCATTCGCCAGCTGCAGGTAATTCAGCGCTTCCAGATCCGTATTCAGATTGAAATACATATCGTAGTTCGTAAAGGCGCTTCCCAGCCCATGGTCATGATAGATCATGCTGGTTACGCCGTCGAACCTGAAACCGTCAAAATGGTAGATTTCCTGCCAGTATTTCAGATTGCTCAGCAGGAAATGAAGTACTTCAGGCCGTCCGTAATTGAAAAGTTTTGTTCCCCAGGCAGGATGCCATCCCTCTCTCCCGGGCAGGAAGTACTGATCTTCCGTACCGTCCTGAAGCTGCAGTCCTTCCCCGACATTGGGGCAAGCATGGCTGTGCACAACATCCAGCAGTACCCGGATGCCCATTCCGTGTGCGGTATTCACCAGGTATTTCAGATCTTCCGGATTTCCGTACCAGTGAGCTGCGGCAAAAAAATTCGTCACCTGGTATCCGAAAGATCCGTAATAAGGATGTTCCTGAATGGCCATCAGCTGCACCGTGTTGTACCCAAGTTCACGGATACGCGGCAGTACATTGTCCGCGAACTCGCGGTAGGTACCGATGCCCTCCCTATCCTGGCTCATGCCGACATGCGCCTCATAAATGAGCGGAGCATCAGGCTCGGCAGTCATAAACTCCCGGTCTGTCCAGGCATATTCTTTTTCCGGATCCTGCACCTGTGTACACAGCAGGCTTGTATCCGGATCCATGACAATCTTTGTGCTGTATGCCGGAAGCCTTTCAAACCGGTTCCCGCCGTTTGTGACCCACAGTTTGATATTTTGTCCCTCCTGCAGGCCGTCTTCCTCCCGGAACCTGATTTCCCACACGCCGTTTTCCTTCCGTTCCAGCGGATGGGATTCCCGGTTCCATTGGTTAAAATCGCCCATCAGGCATACTTCATCCGCTCCCGGCAGCCATTCCCGGAAAACCCAGCCGCTTTCCGTTCTGTGAAAGCCAAAGTACAGATAACCGTTGGCAAAATCAGAAAGGGAAGCTGTCCCGCCGACCAGCTGCCGGCGTTTTTCCTTAAACCGGTCCATGCGCAGAACAATGTCTGACTCATACGGTGCCAGCCATGGATCAATCTCCGTAATCTGATAGGGCGCGTTCAGCTTTCCGACATCCATTTTTTCTTCCTCCGCCTCTTATTGAACCTGTACCTGCTGTCCGTTCAGATCGTAATACCGCGTTGATGAAAGCTGCTTATATTCATTGTAGAAATAACGGATCTCACTGTAGCCGGCGGAAATCTCCGCAGCCTTTCCATCTGTGCCGAGCAGAGTCCGGCTGATCGTCGTTCCGTCCTCGTCCTTCCCGTCAATATATCCGGCATATCCTTCGCTGCACAGAACCGGGTTCCCTTCCGTATCCTGGTACAGCACTTTTTCGAGGCTGCCCTGAGTATCGTAGCTGTACAGTACTGCTCCGACGCCCTGTTTGTTGTTGGTCCGTTTTCCTTCGCTGTCCAGGAAGCATTCCTTCGTGACGCGGCCGTCCTTCATTTCCCGTACCAGCGTGGCCACGCCGGCGCTGTCGGCGACCACCGCGTCATTCAGGTCCCTGCGGGTCAGCTTCACAATGCTGTCACCTTCATATGTATACTCTTCCCAGGCATACCCGGCTCCCCTGTCTGTCAGCTGCTCATTCACGTCATAATACTTGATGCTGGTAATCCGTCCCTTGTCATCTCTGTTTTTCACGCAGCGGAACCAGCCGTCCGGTCCGGTGGCCGGTTTGCCGTTAGCGTGATCGTACCGGATCGACAATACCCGGAATCGTTTGTCAACCTTCTGTTTGACAGCCGCATACCCGTCCGCGCAGTCCACCGGATTGCCCTTTGTATCCCGGAATGTCCGGGCTGTCATGGTCTTATTGCTGTATTCTGTGTATATGGAAGCGTACCCGAGGGAGGGTACCGTAACCGGCTTCTTGTTCAGTCCGTAATAGGTAATCGTTCGTACTTCGCCGAAGCCGTAGTACGTGATTCCCACAAGGGCGTATCCCTTACGGTTCAGGGTACGGTTCCCCTGTGCATCCAGGTACTCAATTTCCGTAGTGTTTCCCCGGCCGTCGCGCATAACGCGCTTGCCGTAATATCCGCCGCTCACCTGGAAAGGCTGTCCCTCGGTATCATAATATTTTTCGATGGTTTCTTCCCGTTTGTAGGTATACCGTACACGCGCATAGCCCTCCGGCCCCGCGGCCGGATTGCCGTTGTCATCCAGCCATACCGTTTCCGATACTTTTCCGTTTTCTTCCGTATTCCGTGCGCTGATCTCAGCCGTTGCCGGGATAACCGCAAGCATGCAGATAATCAAAGCAATAATTCCTGCGAAATAGTTCTTTTTCATCAAAAATGTCCACCTGTCTTGTCTGAATTGTGCCCGTCGGCAGTTATTGATCCTGTCTGTTTAGTATAACAAAAAGCCCGGCATAAAACAACCGGGCCTGAATGCTGTTGCACAGGTTTTGCGGAAAAGAATCCTGTTACCTGGCGGGTTTTTCTCTCCAGCGGATCCACCGTGTCTGTTTTTCTCCTGAAAGATCTGTCACCTGAAGATGATACCCTTCCAGATCAAAGCAGGGAGCTCCCAGATCCAGCACCGCGGGTGTGCGTGACCGTGTATCTTCCGGCGCAGCGTCCAGCAGTGTCACAATAACGCCGCCATAAGGCGGAAGCGTGGTGGTATCTCCTTTTTCTTCCAGATACTGCCGGTACCGTTCATAATAATCGCTGCTGCCGGTAGCATGAATCAGAAGCGGATAATGCAGGTAGGGTCTCAGTTCCTTCGGCAGTCCTCTGGTTGTATACCCGAAATCCAGCAGCGTGCCGATGAACATGGCGCTGTGATGGCTTCCGTCCTGATGTTCAATGCACAGAATGTCGCCGATGCTCAGTTCTTCCACCCGTTTGTTGCCGGTTTTTTTTGCTGCTTTGTAAATGACATAATCTTTATACTTGTTTCGGTTCAGCAGGTTGGAAATGCTGTCATGCGGCGTATAGCCCATCTGTTCAGTGATCCAGCGGGTATATCCTGCACAGTCCAGGCCGTAAAGATACTGCTGATCCGGCTTGTAATAATCGGATTCCTGTTCCGGGGCGGCGGGCTCCAGGATTTTCTCCACATGGCGTCCACCCCAGAAATAGGGACATCCCAGCGGAAAGCGGGCTTCAATTTCCGCACCGGTGTCCTTATTGTACCGGACCAGGAAAGGATTCCCCTCCTCCAGCATGGACAGAGCCACGTCCAGTACATGATATCTGTCCGCTGTTCCGGCTGAGGTCATCAGCAGGATCACGGCAAAGGTCATCAGGCAGATTCTTTTCAGAATTTTCATATGATGAACTCCTTTTCTCCTGTGAAACTCCCTGTTTCTGTGTTTCACAGTGTAATGCTTTGGTCTTCTATTTTGACTGATACGCCGCGCCGTGTCAACGATTACATGCTTTCCGGGCTGTTTCACGCCTATGGTTACGCGGATCGTTTTTTATAGATTCATCCGCTTGACAAACCGGCCGTTTTCCCGGATCATAATGCTGCATTTCCGGACAGTATTCCGGTACCGCAGAGGAGTTTATGATGAGCTATGAGCTGAAATCCGCCCGTTTCCTGGCCAGGGATGTGCTTATGTCTGCCGTCCTGCCCGGAGACCGGGTCATCGACGCCACAATGGGGAACGGTCATGACACCGCTTTCCTTTGTGAAACGGTCGGTCCCTCCGGTCATGTGTATGCTTTTGATATCCAGCCGCAAGCTGTTGCCTCCACGGAGATGCTTCTCCGGCAGGCAGGTCTGCTGGATCGGGCTGATCTTTACTGCGCCGGCCACCAGCGGATGGATGAATATGTCACGGAGCCTGTCAGCGCTGTAGTTTTTAATCTCGGCTGGCTTCCGGGAGGCGATCATTCTGTAACCACATTCTGGGAAACAACCCGGGAAGCTGTTTCAAAAGCGCTGCATCTTCTGCAGCCGGGAGGTGTCCTGGTGCTCTGCGCTTATCCGGGTCATCCGGCAGGAGACCGTGAACGACAGGAAATGCCCGTCTTTCTGGCCGCCCTGTCCAACAAAACTTTCAACGTGCTTCACCAGCGGTTTCTGAATGCCGGTCCGGGCGCTCCGGAGTGCTTTGTGGTGCAGAAGCTCCGTTAATCTTATCAGAACAAAAAAGGATCCCCCGGTCTTATGCCGGGGGGCTTTTTGTATATTTCAGTCATCCTCGTCAGTCGGAGGCGCCGCCTCTTCTTCCGCCTGCACATCCTGGAAGGCCGAATACATCGGTTCCACAGACTGATTTCGCAGATGGCGGTCCACATAGTTCTTCGTGATTTTCGCCACGACGCCGGACAGCGCTATGACGCCGATCAGGTTCGGAATCATCATCAGGCCGTTAAAGGTATCGGCCAGATCCCATGCCAGGTTATCACCCATCACTGCGCCGCCGAACACCAGCAGCACGAACAGCACGCGGTAAGGAATGGTCCGTTTTTCACCGATCAGGTATTCGCATGCCTTGGTACCGTAATGGCTCCATCCCAGAACCGTGGAGAAAGCAAACAGGGCGATTGATACCGCAATAAACCCTGACCCGATCATACCGAATTTCTGTTCAAACACGGTGGCTACCAGGTTGTTCTTATCCAGATAGCTGAAAGCCTCGACCAGCTTGCCGCTGCTGAGATCAATCAGTCCGGAGGAAAGAATCGCGAATGCGGTCAGGGTGCAGACTACGATGGTATCGGCGAACACTTCAAAGATACCCCACATACCCTGCTTGACGGGTTCCTTTACATTGGAGTTCGAATGCACCATGACGGAAGAACCAAGACCGGCTTCATTGGAGAATACGCCGCGCTTCATGCCCCATTCAATGGCCAGCTTGAGGCCGTAGCCAACGACGCCGCCGGCGGCAGCTTCGAGTCCGAAGGCACCCTTGAAAATGGAGGAAAACACGGAACCTATCTGATTGATATGAAGGAGGAAAATCGTAATAGTGCCGAGCATGTACAGAATAACCATAAACGGCACGATTTTTTCCGTTACAGAGGCAATACGTTTCAGGCCGCCGACAACAACCAGCCCTACAAGGATCAGGACAATCACACCGGTTACCCAGGTTGGCAGGCCGAAAACACTTTCCATGTTTCCGGAGATGGCGTTCACCTGTGTCATATTGCCGATTCCGAAGGAAGCCACCAGGCAGAAGAACGCAAACAGTCCGGCCAGGATTTTGCCGATCATCCTGCATCCCTTTCTGCTTCCGAGGCCGTCCCGCAGGTAATACATTGCGCCGCCGGACCATTCTCCTTTGGAGTTCTTGCGGCGGTAATAAATACCCAGAACATTTTCAGAATAGTTGGTCATCATGCCCAGGAATGCCATGACCCACATCCAGAACACCGCTCCGGGGCCGCCTGCGAGAATCGCGCCGGATACGCCCACAATATTGCCGGTTCCCACAGTAGCAGCCAGAGCGGTACACAGGCTCTGGAACTGCGAAATGCTTTTATCTTTTGTATGGCTTGTTACATGCTTGTCGCGAAATACTGCACCGATGGTCTTTTTCATCCAGTGGCCGAAATGTGAAACCTGGAACACTTTGGTCAGAAGGGTCATCAGGATTCCGACAAACGCCAGCAGCACCAGCGCGGGAACGCCCCATACCACCCCGTTCACGGCGTCGTTAACCTGTTTCACGCCGTCCAGAAATCCGCCGCCGGTCTCTTCTGCCGCGGCAGATGCTGTAATCAGGAGAAATGCCGGAAAGATCCACGGAACAGACTTCACTTTAGGGGTCATATGATTCACCTTCTCAAAAAAGTTAATAGAAAACAACGTCTCCGGACAGACTGTCCGAAAACGCCCTTGTCTCTTGTGCAGGATTTTACAACCGCCTGTCTGGCACTGTCAATTCTTCCCGCGCCGGGAAACAATGAAAATACAAAGCTCCGGCCATGATCCGGTTGTGAATTCGCACGGCTCTGCCGTCGTTTTTTTTATTGTTGAGTATCTTATATCCGCCGCCTCCGGGAATATTTTCCGTTTCATGCATTCCTGCCTGTTCATTTAACCGGTCAGGTAGTATAATAATTTCGTTATACGGTATAAGGGGATTCGCCCGGTGCGATGCGTCCGGATGCCGTTCATACTGACCACCGAGAGGATTATATTATGAATTTATGGCTCAGAAAGCTGAAAACCGAAGTTCCCTTCACGCTGAAGACGCCGGCGGAAGTAGCCCGTTTTGAACTTGAAAACAATCTGCCCGGCTTCTGCTTTGAACTGTGTGAACAACCCGGAATGGGAGATACTTACCGGATTGAAAGCCGCGGCACCGGTTCATACATTCTCACCGGCGGAAGCACCGGGTTGCTGTATGGAGCCTACCGTCTGATTGAGGATCACCTCACCGGCGGAAGTACATGTGCACCCGTATCCTCTGCCCCGAAATACAGTCTGCGGATGATCAACTGCTGGGATAATGCGGACGGCGGAATTGAACGCGGTTATGCCGGCCGCAGTCTCTTTTTCAGGAACGGCAGGCTGGATTACAGCCGGGACCGTATCCGTACCCTTGCAAGACTATTGGCTTCTGCAGGCCTGAATGTACTGTGTATCAACAACGTCAACGTGCATGATCCTGCCCAGCTGCTTCTGGAGGATTATCTGCCTGATCTGGCTGCTTTGGCAGATCTTTTCCGTCCTTTCGGCGTCCGGCTGATGGTTTCTGTTGATTTTTCCCAGCCTATGCGCCACGGCGTTTCCACCGCGGATCCGCTTGATCCCGCGGTTCGTGCCTGGTGGAAGGAAACGGCCGCCCGGGTCTACGCGGCCGTTCCGGATCTTGCAGGTTTCCTTGTCAAAGCAGACAGCGAAGGCCGTCCCGGGCCTTTTACCTACGGTCGCAATCATGCGGACGGCGCCAATATGCTTGCTGAAGCCCTGTCGCCCTTCGGCGGTATGGTTGTCTGGCGCTGCTTCGTTTACAACTGCAGGCAGGACTGGCGTGACACGAAGACCGACAGGCCGAAAGCCGCCTGGGAGCATTATGCGTTCCTGGACGGAAAATTCGCGGACAACGTCATCCTTCAGGTGAAGCACGGCCCCTTCGATTTCCAGGTTCGTGAACCTCTCAGTCCCCTGCTGCTCGGGATGAAAAAAACCAAACTGGCCATGGAACTGCAGCTCGCCCAGGAATACACCGGACACCAGATTGATCTGTACACTATGATTCCCATGTGGAAAGAATTGTATGAGGAGCTGCCCGCGGATAACATTATGTCCCTGGCTGCCGTGTCCAATCTGGGAGATGATGAAAACTATACCGGGCATCCCCTGGCTGCGGTCAATCTCTATACTTACGGCCTGCTTGCCTGGGATCCGGAAACCGACGCTGAAGAGGCCGTCACCCGCTGGTGCCGCCTGACCTATGATTTTACAACGGAGCAGGAACAGACCCTGGTCTCTTTACTGCTTTCTTCCCGCCGTACTTATGAAAAATATACCGCTCCTCTGGGCATCGGCTGGATGATCACGCCTCATGATCATTACGGTCCGAATCCTTCCGGCTATGAATATGATCTGTGGGGAACCTATCATAAAGCCAACCGGAACGCTGTCGGCATTGACCGGACGCATGCCGGCACCGGATATCTGGACCAGTATCCTGATGAAATCCGTGCAAAATATGAGGATCCGGCTGTCTGTCCGGACCTGCTTCTTCTCTTCTATCACCGTCTTCCCTATGATTTCATCATGCGGGACGGCCGCACGCTCATCCAGCGGATTTATGACGATCATTTTGAAGGCCTGGCGGAAACCCGTACCATGGCTGAAAAGCTTCTCGTCCTTCCTTTCCCGGAGCCGGATGCCTCTGTTATCCGTGATCGGATGAACCGCCAGCTGTATAATGCCCGTGAATGGTGTGATATCATCAATACCTTCTTTCATCGTCTCAGCGGCATTCCGGATGCACGTGGCCGCATTATTTACGACTGATTCTCACCATTCCGCCGAATGGCGGCTGTGCTGTATTCCTTTTTTCAGGAGGTGACAACATGAAAGTAATCGGGAAAATACTGAAACTTCTTCTCTGTATCGTTCTGGTGCTTGTACTGCTGCTTGGCCTGGCATTGGGTGTTTTCACCGCTGCCGAATACCGTCCTGCGGAAACTGAGGCATTGATTCCGGCACATGAAACCGATGCGGTTCTGGAAACAGGCAGTCCGCTGTCCATCGTCAGCTGGAACTGCGGTTACGGAGCGCTGGGAGACAATGCCGATTTCTTCATGGATGGAGGAACCTCTGTCTATACTGCGGATCGTCAACGGGTGGAAGCCAATCTTGCAGACATCCGGGACAGGCTGAAATCCCTTAAGCCGGACTTCCTGCTTCTGCAGGAACTGGATATCAATTCCTCCCGAAGTTATGGACTGGATGAGCGGACAATTCTCATGGACGCGATCCCGGACGGAACGGACAGCTTTGCTTATAACTTCAACACCCTTTTCGTCCCCTATCCCCTTCCGCCGATGGGACATGTGGAAAGCGGCCTGTTCACCCTGAGCAGCATTTCACCGCTTTCCGCGGAGCGCATTTCCCTCCCCGTTCCCTTCTCCTGGCCCATTCGTCTTTTCAATCTGAAAAGGTGTCTTCTGGTCAGCCGCTTCCCCGTTAAGGATACGGATAAGGAGCTGGTACTCATTAACCTGCACCTGGAAGCCTATGATTCCGGAGAGGGCAAGGAAGCTCAGACCCGGCAGCTGGTCTCTCTGATGCAGGAGGAATATGCCCGGGGCAACTATGTGATTGCCGGCGGGGATTTCAACCAGCGTTTCACCAATATAGACCAGAGCGCTTATCCGGTTTATGAAGGCATGTGGCAGCCCGGTGTGATTGATTCCGAAGCTTTCGGCAATGATTTCACCCTGCTCATGGACAACCGTGTTCCCACCTGCAGATCCCTGGACCGTCCTCTTGCCGGCGCTTCCGCAGAAGGCTTCCAGTTTTATCTGATCGACGGATTTATTGTTTCCGCCAATGTCCGCGCAGATTCTGTGGAAACACTTGATTACGGTTTTGTCAGTACGGATCATAATCCTGTCCGCCTGTCTTTTACCCTGGAATAGAAAAACACCTGGCCGCAGGACTGACATCAGGAGGCGTTAAAGGCTGATATGAAAAACTATCCTGAGATTCTGGATGCCTTTGCCCTGCCGAAAGGCGAACGGTCCGCCGTTCCCTTTGGCAACGGACATATCAATAATACTTTCCTCATCCGGATTGCCGGAACGGATAAGCAGTATATTCTTCAGCGCATCAACAGCTATGTTTTCACGCATCCGAAGGAAGTCATGGAAAATATGCAGCATGTCACCTCTTTCCTGCGCGGTAAAATCGCCGCGGAGGGCGGAAACCCGGATCGTGAAACCATCACCCTGGTTCCCTCCCGTTCCGGTGAGGCATATGCTGAGGATTCGGACGGCCAGGTCTGGCGGGTTATGCTTTTTGTGCCGGACACCTTCAGCCCGGAGCTTCCGGATGACCTGGGTGTTCTGGAAGAGTGCGGCGGTGCCTTCGGCCGTTTTGCCCGTCTTCTGAACGATTTCCCCGCGGCTTCATTGCACGAAACCATCCGGGCTTTTCATGATACGCCTGCCCGTCTCCGTCAGCTGGAAGACGCCGTGCAGCGGGATCCTCACGGTCGTCTGCAGGATGTAGCGGGAGAAGTTGCCTTTGCCCGCAGCCGCGCTTTGGATACCTGTTTCCTCACGGACGCACATGCGGCCGGAGAACTGCCGCTCCGGGTAACACATAATGATACAAAGGTCAACAATGTTCTGCTGGATAAAACCACCGGCAAAGCGGTCTGTGTGATTGATCTGGATACGGTCATGCCGGGACTGCTGGCCTACGATTTCGGCGATGCTGTCCGTGTCGGTGCCTGCAGTGCCGCAGAGGATGAACAGGACCTGGATAAAATTCATCTTGTCCTGCCCAAATACCGTGCGTTCTCCTGCGGCTTTCTGTCTGAACTGAATGGCATGCTGTCCCGGGAGGAGCTGCTTTCCCTTGAAGCGGGGGCCCGCCTGATGACGCTGGAAAACGGTCTCCGTTTTCTGGCCGATCATCTGAACGGGGATATCTACTTTAAAATTCACAGGCCCGGCCAGAATCTGGACCGTGCCAGGGCGCAGTTTGCACTCTTCCGGGATATGGAAAAGCACAGTGATGAAATGAAGAGTATACTTCTGGAATTATATAACGGCTGATCATCTCATCTTTCAGCTTCCCGTATCGGGAAGCTTTTTTTCTGATACCGGCATAATAGTTGCCGGTATTTTTACAAAAATATGATTATTTCCCTTCCGGCTTCGTCATATAATAGATCCAGCATTCAGACTACCCTATTGGGAGGTATTTGTACATGAAGAATCGTTTTCTTTCTTTTCTTCCGGTTTTTCTTATCATTTTCTGTGTTTTCTGTCCCGTTTTTGCGGAAGAGACCGGTCCGGTCTCCGGAAATATATATCTGTATGGAGAAACACATTCCGACTCCTCCTGTCTGGATAAAGAGCTGGAGGCATGGTCCTCTCATTACGAAACCGGCATACGGGATCTGTTCGTTGAACTGCCCTGCTATACCGCAGGATACCTTAATCGCTGGATGCATGAGGAAACAGACGATCTTCTGGAAATGGTTTTCAGCGATCTGGAGAATACAGCCTTTGATTCACCACAACTTCGGCATTTTTACCGGCAGCTCAAAGCGGTCTGCCCTGATACGGTTTTTCACGGCACGGACATAGGGCACCAGTATCTCACAACAGGAGCCCGTTATCTTTCTATGCTGGAATCCGAAGGCAGGAAGAACAGCACGGAATACCTTCAGGCGGAAGCAGCCATTGAACAAGGCAGAACCTATTATGCAATGCAGGCTGAAGATCCGAACGCTGCCTTTGCTTACAGGGAGCAGCAGATGGTGGACAATTTCCTTCATGAGTATGCCGTTCTGGATCAGAAAAATGTTATGGGAATCTATGGTTCCGCACACACAAGACTGTTTTTCCCCGATCAGACCGGGTCTGTTCCCTGTATGGCAACGCAATTGAAAATGCTTCTCGGAAACTGTATCAGCTCAGCAGATCTGACAAAGCCTGTCGTCCGTTCAGATACCGTTACGCTGAACGGAAAAGAGTATCCGGCTTCCTACTACGGAAGGGAGGATATTTCCTGGGCGGAAGGTTATCTGACCCGGGATTTCTGGCGGGTGGAAAACGCTTATGAAGACCTGAAGGATTCCCCGCGCACCGGAAACTATCTTCCGGCCTATAACTACATCATGGAAATCCGCGCAGGTGAAGTCTTTATCGTCGAATATGCAAAAACAGACGGCTCTCTGGATCGTCAGTATTATCTTGCGGACGGAAGCACTTATTCTGACTGGGTTCTCAATACATACCAGATTATTCCGGATGAATAATCTCTGAAAAGCAGATCGGCCGGGAAGCATATCGCTTTTCCCGGCCGTTTTGTTTTTCTTTTTACTTCAGTCCTGTAAAATCCGCCATTTTCCGGACCAGTGCCTCCGCTTCCCCTTGGGTCGGCGCTTCAGCAAAAACCCTGATCCTGGGTTCCGTACCGGAGGGACGGACAATTACCCATCCATTCTCAAAATACACCTTGCAGCCGTCCATATAACTGACCCTCACAACAGTCTGTTCAAACGGAGGCAGTTTCTTTTCCGTCATGATCAGTCGATGAATCTCCTCTTTCTTCTCAGGGGTCAGCGCCCAGTCATATTCTGCCGCATGCGTTTCTCCGTACCGGTCATACAGATCCTGTACCAGCTCGCTGAGCTTCCTGCCGCTGACGCTCAGCATCTCCACCAGCAGGCTGGCCGCATACAGGCCGTCCTTGCCCGCGATATGACCCCGTACCGTCAGACCGCCGGAGGATTCCCCGCCGATCAGGGCGTTATGTGCTTCCATCCCTGCAGAAATATGCTTGAATCCGACCGGCACCTCAATGCATTTCTCCCCGTGAGCTTCCGCAATCCTGTCCAGCAGGTGTGTTGTGGCTATATTGCGGACTGCAGGTCCTTTCCATCCTTTCTGTTCCAGCAGATAGGAATACAGCAGTGCCAGAATCTCATTGGCTGTGATATAGTTTCCTTTTTCATCGATAATCCCCAGCCGGTCTGCATCCCCGTCTGTGGCTATACCCACGTCCGCGTTGTGTTCCTTCACCGCGTACTGAAGATCTACCAGCGTATCCGGATTCGGTGCCGGCAGATGTCTCCCGAAGAAAGCGTCATGACGGTCATTGATCACATCCACGTCGCACCGGGATGTGTAGAGGATGGTCTGCAGTCCGGTCAGACTGACTCCGAACATCGGGTCCAGCACAATCCGCAGACGCCGTTTCCGGATCGCCTCCGTATTCACCTGTTTCAGGATGGAATCCAGATAAGCGTCCCGCGGATCAATAATACGGATTCTGCCTTCGGCTTTCGCCGTTTCAAAATCCATGCTTCCGATTTCATTCTCACGCAGGGAATTTGCAGTCTCCTGAATAGCCTCCGTTACTTCCTGCGCTGCGTCCCGTCCGCCGGCTGTAAACAGTTTGATGCCGTTCCAGATGGCCGGGTTATGGCTGGCCGTCACCATCGCCCCGTAAGGCAGTTTCCTTTCCTTCACCGTGAACATAATCTGGGGAGTCGGGCAGCTCATATTCACAAAATACACTGTTATGCCCTCGCCAGCCAGCACCTCGCAGAACCAGATCAATGCTTCCCGGCTGAGGAATCTCCTGTCATAGCCGACGCACAGTCCGGTATCAGCGCAGCCCTCCTGCTTCATTCTGCGGGCAAGCGCCGCGGCAACCCGCCGGATATTGTCCCTGGTGAATCCGTCTCCGATAACGGCTCTCCAGCCGCCTGTTCCGAATTGAATCATCCTGCTGCCTCCGTTCAGACCGCGCTCATCATTTTTCGGATGAGGCTGTCATTCTTTTCCATTTCCCTGACCAGAGCCATCTGGGTCCGGGTCCGGTCCAGATTATGATCCGGTCTTTCAATATGATAATAGGTATCGCCGTTCAGATAATCCGTCAGGAATCGCACCGCGTTCTCCAGTGTGATAATCCTCGCGCCGTCTGGCAATGTTTCCTTTTCCTGCTTCGTCAGTTTGTCCCCGCAGGCGCCCAGGAATCCTTCCGCGTAAGCTTTGTACAGATTCAGGTCCAGGTGCACTTTCCGGAGATCTTTTTCATCCTCTGCCGCCGTAGAAGCTCCGAAACGGATGGAATCACCGAAATCATTGGCTGCCAGTCCCGGCATAACTGTATCAAGATCCAGGATACACAGCGGTTCCCGTGTTTTTTCATCCAGCATGACATTGTTCAGCTTTGTATCGTTATGCGTAACGCGCAGAGGCAGTTCTTTCCTCTTCTGCATCTGTGTCAGCAAACCGGCTCCTGCTTCCCGCTCCAGCAGGAAACAGATTTCAGGCTCCGCATTCTGAACCCGTCCGGCTCTGTCTTCGCGGATTGCGTCATGCAGAGCATGATAGCGTCTCGGAGTATCGTGAAAACCCGGAATGGTTTCAGTCAGCTTTTCCGCGGGAAAATCCGCCATTCTGTTCTGAAACAGGCCGAAAGCGGTTCCGCTGTTCCGGAAATCCGCCGTTTTTTCCGCCCTGTCCAGGCATACTCCGCCGGTCACGTATTCATACATCCGCCACAGTTCCTTCCGGCCGTCCAGAATAAAATCCCGTCCGTCCTTCAGTTTCACCAGCGTCAGCACATGCCTTGGGTCCGGATCTTTCTGCCGAAGGTGTTCTGTCACCATCAGCATATTATTCATCAGTCCTTCCGGATCCCGGAAGGTATCCGTGTTGACCTTTTGCAGGATATACAGATGCGGCTGGTTGGTGATCACCAGCCAGGTCTGGTTGATATGGCCGGAGCCGAATGGAATGCACTTGATGATTGTTCCTTCTGTGCGGAACAGTTCCGCCGTTTCCCGCATGATTTTTCCCCGCTTTCAGGACTTTTCCACAAAACGCCGGCAGGAGGAACCCTCCTCCTGCCGGCAGTATAATGATCAGTTTGTTTTTTTCAAAGTTTATTTGGAGGCTATAAACGCGTCCAGCTGACGGTTCATTTCATCCACATAATCATTGATGCCGGCTGCTTCCAGTTCCGCGATCGCCGCCGGATAGTTTTCGTCGAAGTCCACATAGCCGTACATGATGGGTGCCAGCTTCTTCCAGGCTTCCAGGCATGCGTTCTCGGTGACCTCAAATCCACTGTTGTTGAAGGCAAAGCCCATCATTGCGGAAATCTTAGCGTCATCATCCCAGTGACGATACATATCAATATATTCCTGGGAGACATCTCCGCCAAACACCTGATAATTAGCATTCCGGAACATCCATTCATAGAAGAATCCTTCGCCTGCCGCGGTTTCGCTGATCAGCTTCAGTCCGCCGTTCTCGTCCAGATCCCAGTCTTTGCCCTTCTCACCGTACAGGCAGAACAGGTAGTTGTCCTGGCTGCCCCACAGCCACGCGAGGAACTTCAGGGCGCCTTCCGGATTCTTTGCGGAATACGGAATGCACAGCACTTCACCGCCGGCAACATTAACGTACCGGGGTTTTTCAGGCGCGAGCAAGTAGTTTTTCATCACAGCATTCGGATCTGCAGCCTTCACCTTACCGCCGATCTCGAGTTCCTTGCCCAGGGAACCTTCCACCCACAGGTACAGGCCAGTCTGCACACGGCTGTCACGCTCGTTGTACTTGATGGCTACTTCGTCATGATACAGGCCGTCCAGGAACATTTCCCGGTTGAACTGTGCCACCTTTTTGAAGGCGTCGGTATGGGCGTAGCTGTAAGCCTTGTGGCTTTCCTCGCCGAAAACCACCAGGTCCTGGAACAGCCAGGTGTACTGTTCATCAGTAAAGTTGCGGGTCAGGGGCTTGAAGATGATATCTCCGGGGCCCATGTAGCCGGGCAGCTGTTCCTGCACGCGCAGGGCATATTCCCGCAGGTCCTCCGCGTCTTTCACTTCAGTCATACCCACCTGCTCCAGCAGATCCTGCCGCAGGCAGACAAACTGGAACATGGCGGAAGAGGGAGCGTAAGCGGAAGGAATACCGTACTGAACGCCGTTGATTTTACCGCCGTTCATCTGGGTTTCCGGCAGGACATCCTTCATGTATTCCGGCCAGACCTTGGCGATCAGGTCGTCCAGGGGCTGGGCTTCCTTGTTGTTCACCATTGTGGGCAGGTCCGGCAGTCCATCCCAGTACAGGTCGATGGTCTCATTGGCGGCCAGCATAACCTTTTTCTGGTCCCAGTAAGCGTCCCAGCTCAGGAACCGGAAATTCACCTTCATGTTCAGCTCTTCCTTCACCTTCTGCGCGAAAGCGCCGTTGATGAAGTTGGAGAAAGCGTCCGTTTCTTCACCGGGATAGAGGATGGTAATTTCCTCCAGCTCGTCTGCCTGCGCCATCAGCGGCACAGCCAGGGTCAGCACCATCATCAGTGCCAGTACAACAGCCAACAGTTTCCTCATTTGTTTGTCCTCCTTCTATTTTTCATAATATGCTTAACGCATTATGAATCTGAAAAAAGTTTATGCAGAGAGTGATCGTCTCTTTATTCTTTAATTGCTCCTGTCATTATGCCCTTGACAAAATAGCGCTGGATAAAGGGATACAGGAAAATAATCGGACCGATGGTAATGATCGTAACGGCCATCTTCACTGTTTCCGTGGGCAGCCGGATATTGGCTGCCGCACCGGAAGGTATCCGTCCGCTGGAAACCGCATTCACATTGGACATAATGGAATACAGGTAATACTGCAGCGGGAACAGGTCCCGGTCATCAATGAACATCAGGGCATGCCACCAGTCATTCCAGTATCCCAGTGCATACATCAGACCTACGGTCAGCAGTGCCGTGACGCTCAGCGGCAGGGCAATCCGGAAAAAGATCGTCATATGTCCAGCCCCGTCAATTTTGGCCGCATCATAAAGGCTTACACTAATATCCTGAAAATAGGATCTCATCAGGAACATGTACCAGACACTGAACAGCATCGGAAGAATCAGTGCAAGGATATTGTTTCGAAGCCCATACCAGTTCACACACACCACATACCAGGGAATCAGGCCGGCGGAGAATATGCTGGTAAAATTGCAGATAAAGGCAATCACGTTCCGGTATTTCAGTTCCTTCAGACTGATAGCATAGGAAATCATGCAGGTCACCAGCATCGATCCGAAAGTTCCCACTACTGTAACGATAATCGTGACAAAGTAGGATTTCGCAATTCTGGCACCGCTGTGGGCGAAGATGTAGGTATAGGTATCCAGGGTCCACCTGGTGGGAATCAGCCTGTATCCTTCCTTGTTGATCACATCCTCCGGCGTCAGGCTGACTGTCACCGTGAGGATCAGCGGATAGAGGCACATCAGGCCGAAAAGGCCCACAATCACATAGGCCAGAATTCTTGCCCATCGGTCCGACCCGCTGCGATGGATATGACTTGAATGGAGGTGTTTGCTGTGTGCTGCAATACTCATCAGAACAGTCCCTCCCCATCATTGATCTTCTTTGCCAGACTGTTGGCAAGGAGAATAAGAATCAGCCCCATTACACTCTGGCACATTCCGATGGCAGTACTGAAACCAAAGCCCATTGTACGCATGGATGTATAAACATAGGTATCAATAACCGATACGGCATCCAGCAGGGTACCGTTCTGTCCCACCAGACCCCAGATCATACCCATATCGCCGTAGAAAATCCGGCCGATACTCAGCAGCGTCAATGTAACAACCTGGCGCTTAAGCATCGGAATCGTCAGATAACGGATCTGCTGGAACCGGTTGGCTCCGTCGATTGTAGCTGCTTCATACAGGCTACCGTCAAACTGAGCCATTCTTGCCATATAAATAATGGAGTTGTATCCGGCCCACTTCCATACATCCAGGAAAATGACAATTACTTTCCAGTATTTCGGTTCTGCATACCAGCGAACCGGATTGGCCCCGAAAGTCATCAGCAGACGGTTTGCCACACCGTTTGCCCCGGTGAGAATCAGTTCACCTGTTTTCCGGTCAATCCGGAAATTTGCTGTCAGGAATCCATACAGGATGGCTCCGATAACCACCCAGCTCAGGAAGTAGGGAAAGAACATGGCGCTCTGGCTGATTTTCTTGAAAGGTCCGTTTTTTACCTCGTTCATCGCAATGGCGATGGTGATCGGAACAATCGTCCCGAAAATCAGTCCCCAGAAGTTGATGATCAGCGTATTCTTCACCGCGTTCCAGAAATAGGGATTTCCTTTCAGGAAATAGGTGAAATTCTGCAAACCGACAAAGGGAGATCCGTATATGCCATCCACGACGTTATATTTGGTGAACGCCATATACATGCCGCTCATGGGCAGGTAGGCAAAAGCGAGAAGAAGCAGCAGTGCAGGTACGCACATGAGGTACAGCGTGCGGTTATGCTTCATTTCCCAGCAAAAACCGCGTTTCACAGGCGTGAGAGCTTTCTGCATGAATCTCTCCTCCTTTCAGCTGTTTTCATCATTCATGATTCGTAAGGATCTTCTCCGATCCGGGGTACTTCCTCCCGCAGCAGGAACATTCCCGTGGTATGGAACCGGTCTCCCCGGTCCCATACGGCAAACATTCCGCGTTCCAGGCTGTTCCGCGGCTCCAGTTTCCGGTGATCTGCGTTTTCATCCCCCAGAACTTCCAGCCGGATCATCCGGTCCCCCTCTTCCACCGGATAGCAGTAAAACTGCTTCTGTACCCGCACAATGTTCCGGTCTGGTTTCACAATCTCCCGGAGTCCGGGATCATACAGCCAGCTTTCGCTCCAGAATCCGAGATAATTGTATTCCGGATAATACCGGTCATAGAAAGCCAGCGCCTTTTCACAGCTGCTGCGAACCCTTTCCGGCGTATAGCCTTCACCGCCCGGAATATGCAGGGCCAGCAGGAAATCATCGTCACCCAGTGCCTTTTTCCACACCTTTTTATCCAGCATGACAATTTCGGGAGAAATCAGTCCCTCCGGCCGGACCCGATTTCCCCATACGGCGTCATCTGTCTCCATGAACTCTGTGGTAAAGGCATCCGGATCCTTGACTCCGTTAACACCGTCAATCTGTCCGTCTCTGCGCACTTTGGTGCCGGTATGCCACAGGGCAACAACCTCTCCCGTTTCCCGGTTCCGCCAGGCTTCCGGCGATCCGCCCCAGCGGTAAGGGATAAAGTAGAACCGATCCAGGAAAAAGATCTGGCAGCAGTAAAAGTTCATGTCCCAGGGATAATCGTCAAAGCTGATATCCCCTGTCTCCACATATTTTTTCAGCTGTTTCCGGGTCATCCGTTCCGGGATGTCCGCGTCATATTCTTCCGGTATACCCCGTGTCCGCAGCGCTTTCCGGCCTTCCAGCACACAAAGCTGTGTGTAAAGGAACGCGTATGCTTCCCGGGCAAATCCGTTCAGGCAGTCCGGCCTTGGCTGATAAAATTCCACCGCGTGGCAGCGAACCAGTCCGCGCACAGCGTCCATCGCCATAATATGTGCCAGTTCAACCAGTTCCGGCACGGCGTTGGCAGCGTCCAGTGCTTCCAGGAGCGCCTGTTGTCTGTCTTCCGGAACATTGTTGTCTTTCAGCACGGTAAGGAGTATTTCACGGGGCAGCAATTCAGTTTCCGCGCTTTCAAGATCCCCGATATGTTCCTCCATGGCTTCGGGAATCAGGTCACCCGTTACCTTCAGCAGGGCATTCAGTCTTTCTCTTGTCATGCCTGCGGTTTCCTTTCATGCTTCCGGCGGAAATCGGCGATATTCACAACGCTGTCTGTAAGCCGTGCCTCTTCTGCGGCGCAAGCCATCATATGGCTTTCAACCGATTCATGAATATCCGTGGAAGATTCATTCAGTTTCCCTTCCAGCATAGCCAGGAAGTCCGCGACAATTCCGCTGTCACCGCCGCTGTGTCCGCTAGTGCTTTCCTCCGGATGGATTATTTCCGTTTCTCCCGGTGTAATACCGTTGCAGGCAAAGCGGGTAATCTCAATCACATTTTCATCTTCGTTCGCCCGGATTTCTCCGTCCTCGCCCATGATCTTGATCGTACGCATCATCCGGTTGGTGAATCCGCTCAGATTGAAGGTGGCGGTCACACCGTTTGTAAAGCGGATAATGGACACCTGATGGTCACAGACATTATTGTCACAGTGATAGACGCAACGGCCGTAAGGGCCGGTACGGATTGCTTCACGGAGTCCCTCTTCCGTCTGATCCTCCGTCAGCACAGCAGCCGGCCAGTTCCCCGCAACCGGCAGATAGCAGCGATAGGCACTGAACCTGCAGCTGTCCTTCAGCATGCATTCACTGCATCGTTCCGCTGCGCCTTCCGGCGCGTTCTCCGCTTTGAAATAAGTCAAATCGCCGAAAGACGCAATGCTCTCGCAGCGGCTTCCGGCCAGCCAGACCAGCAGGTCCATATCATGACAGGATTTCTGCATCACCAGCGGACTGGCCAGATCGCTCCGTCTCCAGTTTCCTCTCACAAAGCTGTGCGCTATGTGAAAATTCCCGATGTTTTCGTTGTGCTGAATCGTAATAACCCGACCGATTTTCCCGTCTGTGATCGCCTTTTTCAGTGCCCTGAAGAAAGGACTGTAGCGGAGCACGTGGCAGACGGTCACATGTCTGCCCGTTATTTCAGCTGTTTTTTCTATAATAAGGGTTTCTGCCGGATCCGGTGAAATCGGTTTCTCCAGCAGCAGATGATATCCTTTTTCCATTGCCGGAACAGCTTCCCGGAAATGGTCCCGGTCCATCGTGGCAATGATCGCGGCGTCACCGAGCTTCGGCTGAGCCAGAAGCTCCTCCCCGCTCCGGAAACAGCAGGCAGCCGGTATCCCGAACTGTTCGCCGGCAATCTGCCGCTTTACCTCATCGGTTTCCGCGACTGCCGCAATCTCATGTCCCATTTCCCGGGCATATTTCGCGTAGATCATTCCGCGCTGGCCTGCACCGATTAATACAAATTTCATATCCGTCTCCTGATGAAACTATCTTTATTGTTTACTAAACATTATCATATGTTTCAATGCATGTCAACCGTTATTTTTCTTCCGGATAAGGCGTTATTTCATTATTTTATATATGTGTAACATTTATATTTTTGTTTCATAAACAACTTGACACACTCATGCTCTTCCGATATCATATGAGCAGGATCCGGTGACAAAAACACAGTCTTTCTTTTCAATGCACCGGAAAATGAACCGTCTTATGATTGTGTCTTGCCCACCCGGCAGAAAGGATGAAGCAATATGGCGAACATCCGTGACGTAGCCCGGCTGGCCAATGTTTCACCTGCCACTGTCTCCCGTATTCTGAATGATAATCAGATTTACAAGACAACAGATGAAACACGGGAAAGGGTGCTTCGTGCCGTCACAGAACTTGGGTATCAGGCACCCGTAAAAAAACGCCCGCACACGGCTCAGCAGGATACTTCCGGTTTCTCCGTCGGTGTCCTTCTGGCCACCACCAAAGGGAAATACAGTGATCCGTACTATCTGGCTATCCTCAGCGGGATTGAGGATGAACTGGCCCGTCTCGGCGGTACTGTTTCCGTCATTCAGACAGAACAGGAACTGGAGGACCAGGCGATCCTGAACCGCCTTCTGAACGCCGGTCTTTCCGGACTCATCATGATGCGTCCTCTTTCCGAACCGCTTTTTGAACAGCTTCATTCCCTGATTCCCCATATTGTCGGGATTGATACAGGTCACATGCCCATTGACAACGTGGAATACGATCATCTTCGGGTCAGCAAGATGGCTGTGGAATACCTGTACAGCAAAGGGCATCGCACCATCGGCTACATTGGCGGAAGCGTCGGTGACGCACCGCTGAAGCGTTCCCGCCGATACCGCAGTTATCTGGAAACCATGGCAGACCTCGGTCTGGAAGTGAAACCGGAATGGGTCCTGAATTGTGACTGGGATGACCGCAAGTGTATCGCTCTGGTAGAAAAAACCTATCATGAACACGGTCTTCCAACCGCCTTCTATGCCGCAAGTGACCTGATGGCTATGGCTGCCCTCCGCGCCCTGTATCAGCTTGGCATCCGGGTTCCCGATCAGGTGGCTGTCATCGGTATGAGCAATATTGAGATGAGTCAGTATGCCAACCCGCCACTGACAACCATCGATGTTCCCGCGGTGGAAATGGGTATCACCGCCGCCAGAATTATTGCCGCGCGTGTCCGCGGTGATACAACCCTTCCCAAGCGTGTGCTGCTTCCTTCCCGTCTGATCGAACGGGATTCAGTCTGACCTTCCCTTTTCTCCCCCCATAAACGCAGAGCCGGGAGCGACCCCGGCTCTGTTTCCCTTTTTCGATCTCCTGCGCATTTACGGATATAGTTAGAACTTCATAATACTTTCTTTATGTTTGTATTGCATAATGAGCTTCCCGGCCGTGATGAAATTCTCAACATCAATTTCCCGCTTTCTTCCTGTCAGGGCATTCTGACCAGAAGGAGCATGTCCGCCGGTTCCATGTTCCGCGGCAGCTATCAGCTCACGGAGCGCCTTCCGGATGGCGGGCTTCGACTGACAGCGGAATGGGAACCTGATACAGCCTGCGAGGGCGGCTCAGATTTCCGTGCCATTCTGGATCATTATATTTCCATCGGGATCGTCAGAAACCTGCGGTAATCCGGACCGTCAAAAAACAGAACCGGCCTTCACAGACCGGTTCTGTTTTACTGTTTTATATCTGCGTTTTCTGTCTCGCAGTCTGTCAGCAATCAGTTTGCCAGCAGATGAGCGCATTCGCTGCGGAAGGAAATAAAAGCATCGTCTCCGACCTGGTAGATTTTCCGTCCGATCGGACAGTTATCCGCGATTTTGATCAGCGTATCACCAATCCGTACATGATAGTTCTGGTAGGAACCCATGAAACAGCTCAGCTCCACTTTGCAGGGCAGCTGACCCTGATCGGCGATTTCAATGGCTTCCGGACGGAGAACTATCTCGGCGTTTCCGGTCGTTTCCTTATCCGAAAGAACTCTGACCGGATGCCCGTAGACCTCCGCTACCACATCGCTGCCTTCCCGTCCCGTGATCGTACACGGCAGGAAGTTGCACTCTCCGATAAAGTCAGCAACAAATTCGCTGTTCGGATGATAATAGATCTCCGTCGGGGATCCCATCTGGGCAATCACGCCGCCCTTCATCAGTATGATGTTGTCAGAGATGGCCATGGCCTCACTCTGGTCATGGGTCACATAGATGGCCGTAATCCCAAGTGCTTGCTGAATCCGGCGGATTTCCGTGCGCATCTGTACCCGCAGCTTCGCGTCCAGGTTGCTCAGCGGTTCGTCAAAAAGCAGCACACCCGGCTCCACCACGAGGGCCCGCGCCAGTGCGACGCGCTGCTGCTGTCCGCCGGAAAGCTGGTTGGTCATCCGCTGTTCCATGTCGGAAAGCTCCACCAGTTTCAGGATATTCGTAACCCTTTCCCGGATTTCGTCCTTCGGCACTTTCCGGAGACGCAGTCCGTAGGCCACGTTGTCAAACACATTGTAGTGCGGGAAAAGCGCGTAGCTCTGGAAAACCATTGCCGTATCACGCTTGTTGGGCGTCAGCTCGTTGATCGGCTCCCCGCCCAGGTAAATCTCACCCTCGTCCGGGCTTTCAAAGCCCGCGATCATACGCAGGGTTGTTGTCTTGCCGCAACCGGAGGGGCCTAGCAGCGTCACAAAGCTTCCGGGTTCAATCTCCAGTGCCACATCGTGCACGGCATAGAAATCCTTTCCCGTCTTGGGATCCTTGTAGATCTTTGAAATATGATCCAGGCGAACTCCCTTAGGCTCTTTCTTGTTCGCTGCCATATCACTTCACCTCTCCCTTAATCTTTTTGCTCGTACCAAAGTATTTCAGCACCGTATTCATGATCAGGATTGCCGCGTAGGTAATCAGGATCAGGATGGTGGCGTAGGCACATGCAACGCCGTATTCGCCCTTCTCGGCATATTCGTTGATCCGGCAGGTAATCAGCAGGAACCTGGGAGTTACCAGCAGGATTACCGCGCTGATGGCAGTAATGGACCGCACGAAGGTGGTCACCAGGCCGGAGAAGAAGGAATCCTTGATCAGCGGCAGCGTCACGGTCATGAATACCTTTCCGCTGCCCGCGCCCATATCGTAGGCCGATTCTTCAATGGATTTGTCAATCTGCCGCAGGGCGGAAATACCGCTGCGGGTACCCACAGGCAGGGACCGTACCACAAAGACGATTATCAGGATCAGGCCTGAGCCGTAGATCCCCTGCAGGAAACCGGTCCGGAAAACGCCGCCGGCAAACCCGCGGATAAATCCAACGCCCAGCACAGTTCCGGGAACGGCCATAGCCAGCATAGACACAAATTCGATGAACCCTTTGGCCTTGAATTTCCGCTTGACCACCAGATAGGAAATGATCATGGAAAGCAGTGCCGTCACAGGAGCGGCAATAATCGAGAGTACGAAGGAATCCTTGAACGCCTGCCATCCGCGTTCGCGGAACATCTGCTCAAACCACTTGAAGGAAAGGGAGTAATCCCTGCCCCACAGCTTGAACAGTGCACCGAAGGGAACCGCGATATACATCAGGATGACGAACACGGAAACCGCTGTGCACAGGACCGTAAGCGGATAGCGGACACTCTTGTCCTCAATCAGCATCCGGCCTCTGGAGGCCTTGCCGGTCAGCGTTGCTGCCGTCTTCTTCTCCAGCACGTACTTCTGGATCAGGAACAGCACCAGCGTCAGTCCAAGCAGTACCACTGCCATGGCGGATGCACCGTTGATATCGTATGTACCGCCGGTAATCCGCAGGTAAATCGTTGTTGCCAGCGTGTCATAGCTACCGCCGATGATCATCGGGTTGGCAAAGTCCGCCACGGATTCAATGAAGGTCACCAGGAACGCGTTCCCGAGTCCGGGCAGCAGCAGCGGCAGCGTCACGGTCGTGAACACTTTCCAGCGGCTGGCGCCCATATCCCGGGCTGCTTCTTCCATGGAGGGATCAATATTCTTCAGCAGGCCCTTCAGCATCAGGTAGACCACCGGGAAGAATGTCAGGGTCTGTACGATCATGATGCCCCAGAGTCCGTAGATATCCGAGTCATAGATTCCAAGGACCATCCGGGTAATCAGTCCGCTGCGGCCGAAGAGCAGCATCATGGAAAGAGACAGCACAAATGGCGGGGATACCACCGGCAGCAGGGAAACGACGTCAAACAGCTTTTTCGTCATCCGGCTGCGGATATGAACGTAAACGTCCACATAGGCAAACAGAAGGCCGATCAGCAGGGATCCCAGTCCTGTCAGGCAGCCCAGCAGCAGCGTGTTTCTCAGTGCGTTGTTGAACGTGTAGTCGCTGAAGATCCGCGGGAATGCGTCCAGCGTCCAGTTGTCCTCATGCAGCTGGATGCACAGGTCGCTCAGTTCAATCCCGTCCATCTTCTTGATAACCCTGCCGTTGGCCCTGTATGTCTGCGGTACCTGCTGTACTTGGGTCAGCTGGTCCAGGGCAATATATACTGCCTTGTCCTTGCTGTTCACGGTTTTGAGATAGAGCGTATTGCCTTTCTCAACGTCGTTCATGGTCGCCCGCCCGGCGAACAGACCCGTGGAATTGTACAGGGGTACAATTCTTTCCTCTATGCCTTCCGTCGGCGATGTCAGTTTCACGCAGACCGGAGAACGGCTGTCACTGATCTCCTCACCCTTTTCGGAAACATACACGATTTTTTCACCGCTGACCAGCGGTTCAATGGAATACAGATGTGTATCGCGAACCAATACGCTGTCCATCAGCAGCATGGCAAGCGGATAAAGAATAAAAAGAGCCAGAAAAATAATAAGCGCAATGATTGTTATCACCAGAACCGGATCACCGAAAAACTTTTTCCGGTCCAGGCTCGCGCTCTGACTTCGGGCCACAGGCACTCATCCCCTTCCTGATTGGATTGTTTCCTTCTGAAAAGGGGACGGGGCAAATGCCTCGTCCCCCCGTATTATTTTCCGGAATGGGATTACTCAGTCTTGAAACGATCGTCCGCTTCAGCACCGGCATCCTTCAGAGCGTTGAAGTAGTCTTCCACGTACTTGGAAGTGTTTTCCTTCGCGTCTGCGAAATCATAATCGATGGTCTTGTTGGGATCCAGTTCCGGGAAGGCAGCCAGTGCCGCGGGCATCTGGGCATTGTCGATCACCAGGAACTGATAGCTGCCCGCGTCATCCGCCAGTTCCACGCAATCGGGAGACAGGGCGAATTCGATCCACAGCTTGGCGGCGTTGGGATGTTCGCATCCTTCGAAAATGGCGGTGGAACCAACTTCATAGGCTGTGCCGTCTTCGGGGATAATCAGGCCGATGTTGTCATAGCCCTGCAGGATCTGATATACACCGTCATGCAAGAAGCCGATGCCGATAACGCATTCTCCGGGGCCGACCTTCTTGGAGGGGCCGGAACCGCTCTTGGTGTACTGGGCAATGTTCTTGTCCAGTTCCACCAGGTACTTCATAGCCTCATCATGTCCCTTGATCTGGACCAGGGTGTTGATCACCAGTTTGGCCGTGCCGGCGGTGTTCGGGTTGGACAGCCAGATCAGGCCTTTGTATTCGGGCTTGAGCAGGTCATCCCAGGACTTGGGTGCTTCCAGGTTCAGGCGGGACAGTTCTTCCTTGTTGACCATGAAGCCCAGGATGCCCTGGTAAATGCCGTACCAGTATCCTTCCGGATCCCTGTAGTAGGGCTTCAGCAGGTGGGAAGCATTCACTGCTTCATAGGCTTCCAGCAAGCCATCCTTAGCTGCTTCGTTGTAGGGATCATTCGTGCCGCCAAACCATACGTCAGCGGAGGGATTCCCCTTTTCCTCAGCAATCTTGGTCTGAACCTCACCGGTACTCAGCCGCTGATATTCCACGTTGATGCCATACAGTTCCTGGAACTTTTTGCACGCCTCGCTCAGATACTGTTCCTCACAGGAACCGTATACAATCAGTTCTCCCTCATCCTGGGCGGCGGCGATCAGATCATCCAGTCCGCCTTCGGCGAAAGCAGAAACAACGCCCAGTAGCATCGCGAGCGCAAGCAGTAACGCAAACAGTTTTTTCATAGGAAAAACCCTCCTTAATTATTCTATTCGCTGCGAAGATCCGCAGCGGAATATACACCAAAATATACCAAAATAAACGATCTGATATTTATCCGGCTCTTTTGTTTCTCTGTTATTCTATCTTAACATCGGCAATACGCTCTGTCAAGAAGA
Source organism: uncultured Eubacteriales bacterium (assembly GCA_900315675.1). GTDB lineage: Bacteria > Bacillota > Clostridia > Christensenellales > Aristaeellaceae > Aristaeella. Next base: position 251,528 of record OMZY01000001.1, on the reverse strand, counting down.
GATGCGCTTACTGCTCGTCTTCCCAGCCCAGGGTCATATACCATTCTGAAGGCTGAATGTATTGATAATTCGGGGCAAACTCCACATCAAAACCCTGATCCAGGTAAATTTCCTGAAACAGCTCACGATGCTGTACCACATAATGCTGCGGCGGAAAAACGATCTTCACGGATTTTTCACCCAGCCTGACTGCTTTGCGGATTTCTTCGTTGATTTTTCCGCAATACCAGATACATCGGAGAGACCTGCTCCCCCGTCCGGATTTTCTGCTTTGCTCGTTCGCCTGCTGCCGGTCCATTCTGCCGCCTCCCGCTTACAGATCTTTAACGGTCAGTCCTTCGCAGTCCTTCAGCGCGTCCTGATTCGCAACCACGCACACGGTCCCTTCCCGGCTGAAATCTTCCAGGCACTGTGCGCACCTTTCCAGGTCTTCCGGAACCGCATGAAGAATCTGCCGGCGGATTTTTTCCGCTTCCTCCCGGGTATAGCCGGTCATATATCTGCCGTCTGCCAGTGTGCCCTTATCCCTTGGGCTCAGCAGCGGGTTCAGATCGTTCAGGGCAGAGATGATATACCTGTCCAGGTCTTCACCCTGACGCGCAAAATTCCGCAGGTATTCCGCCGCCCCTTCGTCAACGTGAACAGTCCTGCCCGGGGTGGGATCCCGATAGGAATTGGAATAGATATTGCCGTTTCTTTCCACCTGGATGCCGGATCCGTATGCGCCGCCCTGTACCCTGACCCGGTTCCAGTAATAATCCAGGCTCAGGATGGAGGAAGCCAGCCACAGCACACCGTCAAAGGAATGGCCGGATTGGCGGATATTGTAACCCCGGGCGGCGAATCCCGCCTGCGCAGGAATCCGGTATCCCGTTGCCGCGCAGTTTCCGGCCTGGTAGGTTCCCGACGCCGGAGCGGGCGTACCTTCGCGGAACGCGCTGATCAGTTTTTTGGGGATTATTTCTCCGGAAGAAGTTACACTCACATTCATTCTGCTTTTGCAAAGGGTTTCATCCATCAGGCGTTCTGCCAGCTTCATCAGTCCCGGCATTTCCCGCTCCGGTTCCCTGGCCAGCAGATGAATATAGGCGGCAGCTGCGTCCCCGTCCAGTGCGTTTTTCACAGCGTTTTCCGCGCTGTATCCGCTCAGTGCCTTCCGGATGGCAATCTGGTGTCCCGCGCTGAGGATTCGCTGCCGTGCGCCCAGCTCGTTCTGCCTGAACATTTCTGTCATTTTATCCCGGTCTTCATACCGGGTGGAGGTCAGGATCTCCGCCAGGAGTTCCGCGGCTTTCTCAGCATTTTCCTCCAGTGCGCTTGTATATGCCGTCAGGTAGGGAGTGCAGGTTTTATTCTGCCCTGCCTCTGCCCGGGTGATAATAGCGAATCCGAGGGAGCCTGTCCAGCGTTTGATATCCTGCTGGAGGGTCAGTGCGTCATGTTTAGCGGTAGGCAGCCTGCCAAGAAGACCTGTCAGCTGGGAAAGCCTGGTCAGCTCCTCCAGGCTGTAATCCGTCAGGGTAAAATACAGTCTCATGTGCACCACACCGTTGCAGTTCAGCCGGTGTGTCATCACTTTCACGCCTTCGCAGTCCTGAAGAACAGTTTCTGTCCACTCCGGCGCGATATCAGCGTCCTTCTTGCTCAGTCTCGGCAGGGTCATCAGCGCTTCGGGACTGTCCGGCGTATTCTGCCACTCGGCAATTTCCCGGATCAACCTGTCATTTTCTGCCGCTTCCTCGGCAGTCCATGCTGACATATAGGCTTCCAGCTGCTTTTTCTCCAGCCTGCGTTTTTCCTCTCCCAGGGTTCTGGAAGGGATTGTATGCAGCACAACCAGGTTCTCCCGGTTCAGCAGCATATCCGACGCCAGTTCCTCAAACCGGCCTTGATCCAGCCACGTTTTCAGTTCCTGTACCATTCCGGATGTTTCCAGCGCCTCTGTGGGGTTTCCGCCGAAAATCCAGTTGCCGACACAGCGGATACAACGGCCGATCCCCTGCGGTTCGTCTTCTTCCCGCAGCACATAAATCGCACGGTTCAGCGAAGCTTCAACCGCATTCCGGTCCAGGCCTTCACGCCGGATCCTCTCTCCGGTTTCCTTCAGCAGTTCAAGCAGTTCTTCTTCTTTTCCGTCCGTTACATTTTCCGCATGGATCGTCATCCAGCTCTGCAGCGTGGTGTCATCCACAGAGACAGATATATCCTGTGCCAGTCCCTTCTCCAGAACCGCCCGTTTTAGAAGGGCTTCATTGCTTCCGGTCAGCACATCGCACAGGATACCCCGTGCCATGTTTTCCGTCCGGTCTTTCCAGGTGCCTGTGATCCGTCCCAGGGTCAGATGGCTGCGGTTCTCTTCCTCTTCTTCCTGGCCAAGCTCGTATCGTATGGTTTGTTCGGATCCGACAGGTTCCTGGAAACTGTATTCCGGAATATCCGTCCTCCGTTCATATTGGTCCAGATAGGAGGCAATCAGGGAAAGCATCTCCTCCATCGGTGCCGCGCCGTCCAGATAGATCCGGGCATTGGAGGGATGGTAGTGTCTCCGGTACTGTTCGCAGAACTGTTCATAAGTCAGCGTAGGAATGGCTTCCGGTTCCCCGCCGCTGTTGTGTCCGTAGCAGGTGTCCGGAAAAAGCTGGCGCATGATCTGCCGGTCGATCAGTGTATCCGTATCGCTCATGGCGCCTTTCATTTCGTTAAAGACAACACCCCTGTAGACATATTCCCCGTTTTCGTCTCTGTCCACATGCCAGCCTTCCTGGCAGAATCGTTTCCGGTCCCTGAGTGCTGTGGGATCGAAAACAGCGTCCAGGTATACGCCGGTCAGGTTCAGGATATCCCTGGGATTCCGGCTGGAAACCGGAAACATGGTCATGTCTGAAAATGTCAGTGCGTTCAGGAAAGTGTTCATGCTGCTTTTGAGCAGTTCCAGGAACGGTTCTTTCACTGGATACTTTCCGCTTCCTGCCAGCACGCAGTGTTCAAGAATATGAAATACACCGTTATCATCTTCCGGCAGAGTCCGGAAGGTGATGGAAAAAACGATATTCTCTGCTTTGTTGTCCAGCCAGAATACCTGTGCTCCGGTTTTATCGTGCTCAAGAAGCACCGTCCGACCGCGCAGTTCCGCACTGTCGCGGATTTCCTTCACGGTAAAGCCGGCGAAACGCTGATTCTGTTCGAATGTCATGTGTTGTTTTCCCCTCGTCAGGCAGGGGGGATTCTCCTTGTATTAATCAGTGTTTTTATTGTAATCCTTTACAATTCCTTGTCAAGATGAGGCAGGAATTCCGGGGTTCACGTGGTATATACATAATGTATTGAAAAGATTACCATTTAACGGTCGGAAGGAGGGTGCCCGTGACAATCCGTGAAAGGCAGGAGCAGCAGGAAAAGCTCCTTCTGGCACCGTGGGCTGCCCGTTCAGCCGAGACAGCAGGCCGGGACAGGCCTGTGGAACCCTGTGATCTCAGGACGGAATACCAGCGCGACCGGGATCGGATCATTCACTGCAAATCTTTCCGCCGGCTGAAGTTTAAAACCCAGGTATTCCTTTCCCCGGAAGGAGACCATTACCGTACCCGTCTCACCCACACGCTTGAGGTATCCCAGGTGGCCCGTACGCTGGCGCGTTCCCTCCGGCTGAATGAGGACCTGACGGAGGCCATAGCCCTGGGTCATGATCTGGGGCACACGCCCTATGGTCATATTGGTGAGCGCACGCTTAACGATCTGCTTCCGGAAGGCTTCCGCCATAACGAGCAAAGTCTCCGCGTCGTGGAAGTACTTGAAAACGGGGGCGAAGGGCTGAACCTGACCAAGGAAGTCCGCCAGGGAATCCTTTCCCATTCAGGCCGGACTGAACCGGCTACTGTGGAGGCGGAATGTGTCCGCCGTGCGGACCGCATTGCCTACCTGAATCATGATCTGGACGACGCTCTGCGCGCCGGTATCCTCAGATCCTTCGAGCTTCCGGAGGATTGCCTCAACGTCCTCGGCCACACGCACCGTGAACGGATTAACACCATGATCCATGACATTGTCTCCTGCAGCGAGGATCAGCCTCATCTGTCCATGTCCGCTGCTGTGGAGAACGCCATGGACGGTCTGCGGGAATTCATGTTTGACCGGGTTTACCGCGACGGCTGGCGTGATCCGGAGGAAGCCCGCTGTGACTATGTCCTGCGTCATCTCTATGATTACTACTGCGAGCATCCCGGTGAAATGCCGGAAGAATTCGTGATGATCGGTTATCGTGACGGAACACAGCGCAGCGTATGCGACTTTCTCTCCTGCATGACCGACCGTTACGCCACACGCAAGTTCCAGGAGCTTTTTGTTCCGTCCTCGTTTCCCGCTTTCTGATCTGTATTTTTCATTTTTGAAGGAAAGGTGACTGCTGTCCATGTCTTCCCGTTACCCCGCCGCCTGGCTGGATGAACTCCGAAGCCGGTCTGATATTGTCCAGATCGTGTCCGGCTATGTGGCGCTGAACAAGAAAGGCCGGAAATACTGGGGCCTCTGTCCGTTTCACGGAGAAAAGACCCCTTCTTTTTCCGTGGACGGGGAGCATCAGCTGTATTACTGCTTCGGCTGCAAAGCCGGCGGCAATGTGTTCAGCTTCTATATGGAGATGGAGCACTGCACTTTTAATGAGGCCGTTGAGCAGCTGGCGGAACGCGCCCATATGCCGCTTCCGGAAATGGAAAAGGATGTGGACTATGAACGCCGCCGTACCCAGCGGGAACGCCTGCTGAACGCCAACCGGGAAGCAGCGCGTTTCTATCACGAAACGCTCTTTACCCCTCAGGGGGCTGCCGCGCTGGCGTATCTGCGCAGGCGCGGACTGAGTGACGGAATTATCCGCAAATTCGGCCTGGGCGCCTCTCCTGACGACTGGAGTGTGTTGAGCGACCGGCTGCTTGAGAAAGGCTTCACGCTGGATGAACTGGTGCTGGCTGGTCTGACAGTCCGCAAAAAGGCTGATAACGGAAAAGACCGATACTTTGACATGTTCCGGAGCCGCGCCATGTTCCCCATTATTGACGCTCACGGCAACGTTCTGGCCTTCGGCGGACGCACGCTGGAAAAGCGGGAACCCAAGTATCTGAACACCGCCGATACTCCGGTCTTCAACAAACGGAAAGGCGTCTTTGCCGCCAATCTGCTTCGTCAGCAGCGGCATCTGGACCGGGTCATCCTTGTGGAAGGCTATATGGACGTGGTTAGTCTCACCCAGTTCGGTGTGGACGGTGTCTGCGCCACGCTGGGTACCGCTCTGACAAACGAGCAGGCCCGGCTGCTGAAGCGCTATGCGCCCCAGGTATATCTCGGCTATGACGGTGACTCCGCCGGTCAGCACGCAATCCTGCGGGGCCTTGATATTCTGGAACAGGAAAATGTACCTGCCCGGGTACTGGATTTCCCGGACGGACTTGACCCGGATGAGTTCATCCGCCGGGACGGTGCAGAAGGTTTCCGTCTTCTTCCCGCTGTTTCTCCGGCTACCTACCGTCTTCGCCGCCTGAAAGATCAGTTCGATTTGTCAACACAGGACGGACGGCTTGCCTATGCCCGGGGTGCCGCGGAAATCGTATCTGCCGTGGATCCGCTGGAGCGGGATGTCCTGCTGGGGCAGCTCTCGTTGGAAACCGGTTTTGCCCGTGAATCCCTGGCTGAACAGATGGTTCTCACGGTAAAAAAACCGGTTGCCCGTTCACAGGATACGCCGCCGCGTCTCCGGTCTGCCCGTCCGGACAGTTCCGGCGCGCCCCCGTCCGAGGATCTGAAAGCCCAGGAGCTGTTGATCAGTCTCTTTGCATCCGGTCAGATTCCGAAAGATATGATCGAAGAAAAGGATTTTGACGATGACGAGTTGAAATCTTTATACAGGGAGCTTGCGGCCGGAGCATCTCCCGCGTCGCTTCCCGATCTGGCGCCGGATGAAGTATCCCGTTCGCGCTGCGCCAGGCTGCTGCTGTCCCCCACTGCCGGCAGCACGGATGAGATGATCACCATGGCGAATGATTGCCTCACCCGGATCCGCAGGATCCGGCTTGAAAAGCGATACGAAGAACTGTCACAGGAAATTTCCTCCGCTGCAGGAGACCGGTTGGCTGATCTCCTGAAGGAGGCGGCTGAAATTTCCGATAAGTTGAAAAAGCTGAAGTAAAACACGAATCCCGGAAAGTCTGACAGACTCCGGGAGGGACCGGCATTGCGCCGCAAACAGAAGGAGAGGATTCCATTGTCATTGTCACCCGAAAACAGGCAGAACCGTCTGGATGAGCTCTATGAGTACAGCAAATCCAGGGGAACAATCACCTATAAAGAAATTATGGACCGGCTTTCCGGAATGGATCTGGATTCCGATCAGCTGGATCGCGTACTGGATACGCTCGAAGCCTATGGCGTATCTGTCGTTAACGACACCGCTGACCGCCAGGTTACCCTGACCGAGGAGCAGGCTGCGGATCAGGCTGCCGAAATTGCCCGAATCGGGGGCGAAGACAACGCTTCCATCGACCTCAGCGTTCCGGAAGGCATCAGTATCGATGACCCGGTGCGCATGTACCTCAAGGAAATCGGCAAGGTTCCTCTTCTCACTGCTGAGGAGGAAATCGAGATCGCCAAGCGCCTGGAAGCCGGTGATGAAAGTGCCAAACAGAAGCTGGCTGAAGCCAATCTCCGTCTGGTGGTATCCATCGCCAAAAGGTATGTCGGCCGCGGTATGCTTTTCCTGGATCTGATTCAGGAAGGCAACCTCGGTCTGATCAAAGCAGTGGAAAAGTTTGATTACCGCAAAGGTTTCAAGTTCTCCACCTATGCGACCTGGTGGATCCGTCAGGCCATTACCCGTGCCATTGCGGACCAGGCCCGTACCATCCGTATTCCTGTTCATATGGTCGAAACCATCAACAAGCTGATCCGGATTTCCCGCCAGTTGCTGCAGGAATACGGCCGCGAACCCACGCCTGAGGAAATCGCCAAGGAAATGGGCATTTCCGAATCGAAAGTCCGTGAAATCATCAAAATTGCTCAGGAACCCGTATCCCTTGAAACACCGATCGGTGAAGAAGAGGACAGCCATCTGGGCGATTTTATTCCGGATGATGATGCCCCCGCCCCTGCGGAAGCGGCGTCCTTCGCTTTGATGAAGGAGCAGCTCATGGATGTGCTGGACACCCTGACCCCCCGCGAGGAAAAAGTGCTGCGTCTTCGTTTCGGTCTGGATGACGGTCATCAGCGCACACTGGAGGAAGTCGGCAAAGAGTTTAACGTTACCCGTGAACGTATCCGTCAGATCGAGGCCAAGGCACTCCGCAAGCTCCGTCATCCTTCCCGCAGCAAGAAGCTGCGCGATTATCTCGATTAAGCCATGGCACGTATGATACAGCTGGATGCCCGCCTCTCGCTTGCCTACGATCTTTATGATTCCTGTGAGCTGGCTGCGGACATCGGCACAGATCACGCCCATCTACCGGCCGCGCTCCTGCAGCGCGGCCGCTGTCAGCATATGATCCTGACAGATCTGAGCGAAAGCGCCCTGCAGAATGCCCGGGAAACTGTAATCCGCTGTCATCTTTCCGCCCGTACCGATCTCCGCGCAGGAAACGGTCTTCAGCCGCTCACCGAGCCCTGCGGCATGATTTCAATCACCGGGATGGGTGGCCGTACAGTGCATGATATTCTGCTGCAAGGCAGAGAAAAGCTTCTGGGCGCCTCGCTGATTCTGTCTGCTCATACGGATCTTCCGCTTATCCGGGAGGCCGTCTGCTGCATCGGTTATCACCTGGACCGGGAAGAGCCCTGCTTCTGTGCAGGCAGGTATTATCTTGTTCTGCGGGCAAGGCCCGGTGCCGGCATTCTTTCTCCGCGGGAGATCCGGCTCGGAGGACCTCTTTTCAATTCATCCTCCGATCAGCTGATCCCGTATCTCATCAGGCGAAGGGATGTCCTTCAGGATAAGCTTCGGGGACTTGTTTCCGCGGATATTCCGCAGGAATCCCTTATTGCTCAGGTTCAGGAAGATATTGCGTTCTATGATGAAAGAATCGGGAAAGGAAGATCATCATGACGGTAAAGGATGTTTATGATCTGATAGATCGGACAGCTCCCTTTGAAACACAGGCTGATTTCGACAATTCCGGCCTGCTGGTGGGATCCGCGTCGCAGGAAATAAACGGTATCCTTTTTGCTCTTGATCTCACAGAGCAGGTTATCGATGAAGCAGTTCGTCTCGGCGTTCAGCTGATTGTAACGCATCATCCGCTTATGATCAGTCCGATTCGTTCCCTGACGGATGGAGCTTATGAAAGCCGCCTGATCCGCCGGCTGATCCGTGAAAACATCAGTCACATTGCCGCCCATACCAATCTGGATCAGGCCTCGGGGGGCATCAACGATATTCTGGCGGAACGCTGCGGTCTCACCGGCATTGCCGGTTCCGGCTTTTTCCGCTTTGGATCACTTCCTTCTCCGATGACTGCACAGGAGTATGCTGCTTTTCTGCGTGAGCGGCTTCACGGAGAAGTACGCCTGATGGGGCCAGGTTCTGTCATCATCCGTAAGGTGGGGCTTTGCAGCGGAAGCGGCAGTGAAGAGTGGCCTGCGGCAAAGGAAAACGGATGCCAGGCTTTTGTCACCGGTGAGATCAGGCATCACATCGGACTCGCTATGGCGGACAGCGGTATCGCAGGTTTTGAATGCGGCCATTTCTGCACGGAGGAGCCCGGGATCCGCAGCCTTGCCTCAACTTTACAAAAAGCCGTCAATACGGTAGAATGTAATGTGCGGATATATGTGTCGGGTGTATCCGCCTATTCCTTTCCCCGGCAACCGTGACAGGCGGTGATCCTGTCAGATAGGAGGCTCCTTTATGGAAAAGTATGAAGCTCTGTGGGCTTACCAGGTGGAAGACATGAAAGCGGACGCCATCGCTCTGGCGATCAAGCGTTCTCCGACCAGGCAGAAGCTCGAAAAGGCCCGTGATTTTATTCTCGACCGTCAGAAGCAGTATAAGCAGATAGAAGAGGATATCGGCGCTATGGTAGACCGCAAGGATATCATCGCCCAGGCCATCGTCCGTTCCAGGGAACAGCTGGACAGCCTTCAGAAGCGTTTTGAGGCAGCGCCGCCCACCACAGCGGATGATGTCAAATCTCTCCTCGCCGAGGTCAGTCGCTGCCGTGATACAATCCGTCAGTACGAGGTGGAAATCAGCCGCATCGTCAAGGAAACGGACGCCAATGAAAAGCTGCAGCGCAGCGTCCGTCTGGAAGCGGCCAACGCCAAGAAATCCTTTGACCAGCTCAAGGCAGATTATGAAGAGGAATCCAAAAGCAAGAAGGGCGAGCTGGAAAACCAGCGGGCAAAAGCCAAAGAAGTAATGGATCAGGTAGATGCCGCCCTGCTGGAGGAATACGAAACGATCAAGAAACATATCACGCCTCCGGTTGCCCGGCTGATTCACGGCCAGTGTTCCGGATGCAACACTTCCCTTCCCTCTGCCATCCTTTCAAAGATCAAAGGCGGCACGCTGGTGGAATGTGAAACCTGTGGACGAATGATCATTCCGTAATAATACGCGTATTACAAAACCCGGACAGAATTTCTGTCCGGGTTTTATTGTCTGAATGGTACATCAGTACAGAATCTGCAGTTCGGGAGAACAGCCGGCAAAGGAATCTTCTTCAATGGTTACATTCTGCCCGGCCGGAATGGACACCTTGCTCAGCGATGCGCACATCTGGAAGGCGCCGGGACCGATCGCTTTCAGTTCATCACCGAATACAATTTCCTTCAGCTGAGTGCAGGCCAGGAAGCCGAACCGGCCGACTTCCTCCAGTGAGGAGGGCAGCTTTACTTCAGAGAGTGCTTCGCATCCGCCGAAGCAGCATTCATCAATCATGGTCACCCCTTCAGGAATCTCGATCCCCTGAAGATGGGTACATTTGAAGAAAGCCATATTGCCGATGGACCGGATTCCTTCCGGCAGTTTCACGGATTCCACCGCTTCATTATAAGCAAACATGTGCGCGCCCACCGCGACAACCGGATGACCGTCCACTGTTTCGGGAATCACAACGTCTCCGGAAGTTCCGGAGTAATTGGTCAGCAGAGCGCCCTCCCCGTCTTCGGTCATCTGGTATACATAGTCACCGCAGACGAATCTTTCGCCCATATCATATCCGGCGATGGTCCTGAAATCACTCGTTCCGGCTTCTTCCTCAAAAGCGCTGCCGTGATCGTCATCAAGCCAGTCATCATCGTCGTCCCACTCATCGGCATAGGTGGGCACAGCGCATAGAAAAACACACAGCGCAAGCAGGATCAGCAGGATCCGCTTTTTCATCATGCACACCTCCCGAATTTTATACTCATACATTATATAGCATAAGATTTCAAAAATCAACCTCGAAGATATCGCTGAAAGGGATTGACGAACAGTCTGGCTTGTGATAATCTTTGCTTGAAAACGTTACCGTTACCGTTACCGGAATCAGGATCAACGGGAGGTCAGAAACCGTGAAAGTCTACACAATTAAAGATATAGCCGCGATGGCCGGAGTTTCTGTTACCACGGTCAGCCGTGTGCTGAACAACCGTCCTGATGTTAACAGCGCCACCCGCGAAAAAGTGGAGCAGATCATCAAGGAATGCAGTTTTGTCGGGAATACGAATGCCAGGGGTCTGAAACAGGGCAACGAGGTGATCGGCGTGGTCATCCGCGGCCGTTCCAATCCTTTTCTCAGTTCCCTGGCGGAGGCCATTCTGGATCGGGCGGACACTGTTCCGGACAATTTCATAACGGAATATATTGATGAAAAAGCCGATGAGTTCCTCACGGCACTCCGCATGACCCGTCAGAATCATGTCAAGGGACTGATCTTTGTCGGAAGTCTCATTGACAATCGCGTGGATGCGATCCGCGGGCTGGATATCCCCATGGTTTTCACAACCGTCAATGCAGAATCCGCTTCTCTGGCCCGTGCTTCTTCTGTCGCTGTGGACGACCGCAGCATGGGTCGTACCGTTGCGGAGGAGCTGCTCAACTGCGGCCACCGCCGCATTGCCGTCTTCGGTTCCAACCCGGTTGCCGGTGACTCGCTGGCCATGCGTTTCCAGGGCTTCTGTGATGCCTTTACGGACAGAGGGCTGAGTTATGATAATTCCCTTTACCGGGAAACCCGCTTCTCTTTTGAAGCCGGATACGAACTGGCCCGGGTCTTTTTCACCGAGCGTCCTGATGCCACCGCCTTGTTCGCCATGAGTGATACCGTTGCCGTCGGCGCCATCCGCGCCCTGCGCGATCTGGGCAAATCCGTACCGGAGGATGTCAGTGTCGTTGGCTTTGACGGTGTGGACATCAGCCGCTTTACCCTTCCCCGGCTGACCACAGTGGAACAGCCTGTCAATGAAATTGCCCGCCGCAGCGTGAACCTGTTGCTGGATATGATGGAAAAAGGCGCCGCTCCCCGGCATATTCTGGTGGACGCCGCCTTCCGCAAAAGAGAATCCATTGCGCCCTGTAATCGCGCATAAAAGAAAGGAAGCGTCGTTCTATGCGTTCCAGCGGTATTCTGATGCATATCTCCTCCCTTCCTTCTCCCGGGGGCATCGGCTCCATGGGTGATGAAGCCTATGCCTTTGCGGATTTTCTGCAGGCTTCCGGCATCCGGATCTGGCAGGTTCTCCCCATCGGGCCTACCGGCTACGGTGAAAGTCCCTATCAGTCTTCATCAGTTTTTGCTGGCAATCCCCTGCTGATCTCCTGCGGGAGGCTCCGCGATCAGGGTCTTCTGACCTTTTCAGACGAAGAGGAATTCGTTCCGGCTGATCCTGAAAAAGTGGAATATGATGCCGTCCGTGAAAATAAGGAAATGCTTCTCCGCCGCTGCTACGGTGAATCGCGTGAAAGGCTCAGCGGGCAGATTGACGAATTCTGCCGTGCCAATCCCTGGGTGCAGGATTATGCTCTGTTCACAGCCCTGAAGAAGCACTTTAGCGGTCAGATGTGGACAAAATGGCCGGATAAGGATATCCGTTTCCGCAAGCCTGACGCGGTCAGGCATTACCGGGAGGAGCTGGCTGACGAGATCGACTACCATATCTTTTGCCAGTATCTGTTCAGAAAGCAATGGTTCAGTCTGAAGAAATACTGCAATGAACGTTCCGTTCTCCTTTTCGGTGATATGCCCATTTATGTGGCTGAAGATTCAGCTGATACCTGGACGCATCCGGATATCTTCCAGCTGGATAAAAACCTTGTCCCGAAGCGCGTTGCCGGAGTCCCGCCGGATTATTTCTCTGCGGACGGCCAGCTGTGGGGTAATCCTCTTTACCGCTGGACTTACCTGCGTTTCTGCCGGAAGTTTGACTGGTGGGTGGACCGCATGAAGGGCATGGCGGAACTGTATGATATGATCCGCATAGATCACTTTATCGGTTTTGCCAACTATTATTCCATCAAAAACGGAATGCCGAACGCCCGTAAAGGACGGTGGGTAATCGGGCCCGGAAAGGCCCTGTTCAGACGGCTGGATCAGGAAGTTCCCGGAATCCGCATCATCGCAGAGGATCTGGGGTGCGTGAACCGCCGGGTACGCAGACTGCTTGACTGGTGCGGATATCCCGGCATGAAGGTACTCACCTTCGGATTTGACTCTGACGAATCCAATCCGCACTTTATCGGGCTGTATGAGAAAAACACCGTGGCGTATACCGGTACACATGATAATGACACTACCCTGGGCTGGGCCAGGAAAGCTGATCCCAAAGCGCTGGCCTTTGCAGAGAAAACCCTCGGCTTCTCCGGAGCGGATGAAGCACCGGAAGCTTTTATCCGCGCTCTCTTCAAAGGTCCCTGCGAAACTGTTGTCATTCCCATGCAGGACGTTCTGGGCCTTGATACTTACGCCCGGATGAATTATCCAGGCACAATCGGAAACAACTGGACCTGGCGTATGAAGCCGGATCAGCTTTCCCTCGATTTATCCATGAAGTATTACCGTCTGAACCGGGAAACAGATCGTCTGTGACGCTCGCGTCCGCCTCTGCAGGGCGGACGCTCTGTATGCCAAGGCCGGACAAACAACCAAAAGGAGGTTTCGGAACATGAATGCGAAACAACTGCTGAAAGACGCTGAACAGCGTATGATGACTGAATATCACAAAGACCTTGCCCATGCCTCTGCCCAGGAACTGCACAACGCGGTTTCCGGCGCGGCCATGGATACACTGGCTCCCCTCTGGATCAAAAAAGAGAAAGCCCGCGCCTCCCGTCGTCAGGCCGCCTATCTTTCCATGGAATTCCTGGTGGGCCGCCTGGTCTATAACAACCTTTACTGCATGGGACTGCTGGATGAGGTCGGCATCCTGCTGAAGGAAAAAGGAGTGGATATTTCCATTCTGGAGGACGTGGAGGATGACGCCTTCGGAAATGGCGGTCTCGGCCGTCTTGCCGCGTGTTTCCTGGACAGTGCGGTAACCTGTAATGTTCCTTTGACCGGTTACGGGCTTCGGTTCCGTTACGGCCTGTTCAAACAGGATTTCGTAAACGGCCGTCAGGTGGAGCTTCCTGATGACTGGTCAAAGTACGGTGATCCCTGGTCAATCCGCCGTCTCGATGAAGCTGTGGTTGTTTCCATGAAAACAGGAGACGTTCTGGCAGTTCCCTATGATATGCCTGTGGTGGGGTTCGGGGCTAAGAATGTCGGTACCCTGCGCCTGTGGCAAACCGAAAGCCTGAAAGAAATTGACTTTGCGGTTTTCAACAGCCAGGATTACGCAAAGGCTGCCGCCGGTAAAAATCAGGCGGAGGACATCACCAAGTTCCTGTATCCCAACGACACTAAAAAAGAGGGAAAACAGCTTCGTGTCAAACAGCAGTATGTGCTGGTTTCCGCGACGATGCAGGATATCCTGCGGGCATACCGGAAACGTCACGGAAGTGATTATTCCTTCTTCGCCAAAGAAGTGGCCGCCCAGCTGAACGATACGCATCCCACGATGGCCATTCCTGAGCTGATCCGTCTGCTTGGCGAGGATGGCGTATCTTTTGAAGACGCTTTCCTGATTGCCAGGGATACCTTCGCCTATACCAACCATACCGTCATGCAGGAAGCGCTGGAAAAGTGGGATCTTTCCCTCCTCTCCTCCGTCTGCCCGCAGATTGTTTCTGTCATCAGGAAGATCGATGCCCGCTTCCGCAGGGAAATGAAACGGGCCGGAAAGGAAATTACACCGTCCCTGTGCATCATTCTGGACGGCCGCGTTCATATGGCGGAACTGGCAACTTATGCCACTCATGCCATTAACGGTGTCGCAGCCCTCCACAGCGAAATTCTTAAAAACGATGTCTTTGCTGACTGGTATCAGCTTTACCCGGAACGGTTCCAGAACAAGACCAACGGAATCACCCAGCGCCGCTGGCTCGGCTTGTGCAACCCGGAGCTTTCCAAACTGATTACCGATCAGATCGGTCCCGGCTTTGAAACAGATCTGGATAAACTGAAGGCGCTTGTCCCGAAAATAAACAAATCTCTCTGCGGTAAATTCCGTACTGTAAAGAAAACCAAAAAGAAGCAGCTCTGTGCTGAGATTCTGGCCCGGGAAGGAATTACACTGGATCCCGATATGGTTTTCGACGTTCAGGTCAAACGTCTCCATGAATACAAGCGCCAGTTCATGAACGCCCTGAGCATTCTGGCTATCTATGATCAGCTGAAGCGCGGACAGCTCAGTGATCTGCCCCCGGTCGCTTTCATCTTCGGTGCCAAAGCCGCGCCGGGTTATGACCGTGCCAAGGCTGTTATTCACTGGATCAATATGATTGCTGACAAAGTGAACAACGATCCGAAAACGAAAGACCGCCTGAAAGTGGTTTTCATCCGTAATTACAACTGTTCCTGGGCTGAAAAGATCATTCCTGCTGCGGATATATCTGAGCAGATTTCTCCTGCGGGCACGGAAGCATCCGGCACAGGTAATATGAAGCTGATGCTGAACGGTGCTGTAACGCTTGGAACCTTTGACGGCGCCAATGTGGAGATTGTTGAGGAAGCCGGCCGTGAAAACAATTATATTTTCGGTGCCACAGTGGAAGAGCTTGAAAAGATCAGGGATACTTATGATCCTGTAAAGATTTATAACAAAAATGCCCTGCTGCGCCGTGCCCTCGATACACTGACCGACGGAACCTTCCCGGATGATGACGGCATGCTTGCCGAACTCCATGACGCGATTCTGAAGGGGGCCTCCTGGCATAAACCTGATCATTATTTCGTCATGAAGGACTTCGGGGATTATTATGAAACAAAACTCCGTGCCATCCGCGACGCCAAAGCTGATGAAACCGGCTTTGCCCGCAAATGCCTGATGAATGTGGCCTGTGCCGGCAAGTTCTCCTCTGACCGGACCATCCGTGAGTATGCGAAGGACATCTGGTCCGTCTGAAGAATCCCGGAGTCCCGGAAATATCCAATACATTCGAAAAGGGAGCGTTTTGCCGCGCTCCCTTTTCGCTATACGCCCATCCGGATAAAAACGTAGAGAATGGCCGCCACGATCCCGGCCGCCCCCAGCAGCAGGCCGAAGGAAATGGCGTTAGTCAGCCACGTTCCGTACCGGAGGTCGTCCGGCGCCCGCCGGCGGATATACCGTTCCGGAAGCAGACCGACCCGGCGGAATCCCTCCTCTGCCGCCCAGGCCATGCGTGTAAAGCCGTTGTGGTTCCGGCTTCGCTGCAGGTCCTCCCGGCTTTCCAGGAACAGTTCCCGCCAGAACAGGGCGATGTGGTCCGCCAGTTCGTCGCAGATCCTGCCGAAGGCGACGAAAATGCCGGGAAGGATCTTCGTCACCGCTTTGGATTCCGGCAGGCGGTCCATTCCGATAAACACAGCGGTCACACCTTTGGGGATCCACTCACTCACCAACCGAGACTGCGGAATCCGGTCCAGGAAGGCGGCGATCCCGCAGCCGGCCCAAGGCAGGAAGCGCGTGAAAACAGGGCGGTAGAAAAGCTCTTCCAGGTCCAGCCCGCGCGGCCAGCGGTCCATGTAGCCTTTTTCCCGGTTATAAAGCACTGTCCGCACGAACAACAGGTACACCGCGGCGCCGATCAGAAGACTGATCCCGCCGCCCTGCAGGTTCGTCCGGGAAAAGAAGGCGACTTCCCCGCCCAGCTCCGGCCGGTTGAAAAATCCTGCGCAGATCCGCGTCAGCGGCAGAAGCAGCCGATTCGGCAGCGCGCCAAGCGCCACAAGCGGCACGGCGGAAAACGCGAGCACCGCGGCAGAGCGCGCCGTCAGGTCTCGGCCGTTCATGCCGTCGTAGCGGGCCTGCCGCTCCCGGTCCGGATTTTTCTGCCAGAACAGGCAAATGTAGAGTTTCAGCATATAGGCGGTCGTCAGCCCGGCCGCGAACAGGAAAACCCATTCGCACAGGCGGTAGGCACCGAAGCCCCCCGCATCTTCCGCCAGTTCCACGAGCCCTTCATGGATCATGGTTTTCCCGGTGTAGCCGTTCAGGCCCGGTACGCCCATGAGCCCCAGCGCTCCCAGCAGGAAAACGATGTGCAGCAGCATCTTTCTCCGGCCGTAGCCGCGCAGTTCGTTCAGGTCCAGCGTATGCGCCTGCATATAGACCGCGCCGGCGCACAAAAACAGGCATAGTTTCAGCAGCGAGTGGTTCACCATATGCGCCACTGCGCCCGCGGCCGCGAGGCCTCCATGGTGCCCCAGCAGCAGCGCGCAGGAAATCCCGACCGTGATGTAGCCGATCTGGGACAGCGAGGAGCACGCCAGCGTACGCTTCAGGTTGACCGAAAACACGCCCAGCACCGCTCCCAGCGTCATCGTTACCAGCCCGATTCCCAGCAGCACATTCCCGAATACCCGGTTCTCCCCCAGCAGATTCAGGGCAATCACGACAACCCCGAAGATCCCCGTTTTCGTCAGCATCCCGGACAGCAGGGCGCTCGCCGGGGCCGGTGCCACGGGGTGAGCCTTGGGAAGCCAGATATGCAGCGGGACCATGCCCGCCTTCGCTGCATAGCCGACCAGCATCAGACAAGCGGGCAGCACAGCCGCCGGGTTGTCTCCCGCTGCCCGCAGCGCGTCAAAGGAGAGGCTCCCGACCTCCCGCCAGCACAGGAACATACCCATCAGCGTCACCATCCCGCAGGCGACGGATACGCCCAGGTAGGTAGCCGCCGCCCGCATCGCGCCTTTTGTTTCTTCATGGGCAACCCATGGATAGGAAGCGATGGACATGATTTCAAAAAACACGAAGGTCGTGTAGAGATCGTCGGAAAAAAACACCCCGAGCACACCGCACTGTGTAATCAGCGTGAAGCAGGCATACCGCCCCGGATGCGACCCGTGCCCCGCGAAATACTGGAGGGAGAACTGGCAGGCCATCGCCCACATAAAGCAGGCCAGCATCGCATACAGCGCCCGGAATCCGTCCACCCGGAATGAGAGCCCCATGCCAACGAGCCCGGGTGCTCCAATTACCAGATCAGCCCCCTGCCGGACGCGGATGAACAGTCCCGCTGCCAGTGCCAGCTCAGCCAGTGTAAACAGGCGCAGCAGCACTTCCCGGGCCGCCGGTTTCCGGAGTCCCGCCAGAGGCGCGGCCGCCGCCCCGATCAGCGGAATCAGCAGCATGATCACCGGAATCATCCTATCCCTCCCGTCAGTCCGTACAGTTGCTTGACGACCGTTCCCGCCGCGGCACCCAGCACAAGCAGCAGGAGGCACAGCACCGCCAGCGAAGCCGTCATGCGCGGCCCGGGCTTCGTCACGTCCTGCTCCTGCAGCCGGGAGTCCTCCGCCATAAAGAAGGCGGGGTAAACGATGGTAAAGACATAAACGGCTGTCAGGACCGCTGCGAGCAGCAGCGCTCCCGCCCCGGCCAGTGCCAGCGGGCTGCCTTCCTCAAAAGCCGCCGTCACCAGTTCGTACTTGCTCACGAACCCCGGCAGCGGAGGCACGCCAAGCAGCGACACCCCGGCCAGCGTAAAGCACCCGAACAGCAGGGGCATTCTCCGGCCCAGTCCGTGCATCTGCCGGACCGAGTACCGCCCGGAATAGATGATGATCCCGCCTGCACACAGGAACAGCACGATCTTCATGGCGCTGTGAAATACCATGTGTGCCAGCCCGGCAACCAGCCCGTGGGCCGTCAACAGGCTCAGCCCGAAGAGCATGTAGCTCAGGTTGCTCACCGTACTCCACGCCATGCGCCGTTTGATATGCTTTTCCCTCACTGCCGCCGCGGCGGCATAAACCACGGTTAGAGCAGCCAGGCTCATCATGGCCGCCTGTACCCAGGTGCCGCGCAGCATGTCCGGTGAAAGCGCGTTGTACAACAGCCGCGCAACCGCAAAAACACCTGCATTGACGACCGCCACCGCATGCAGCAGGGCCGTCACCGGCGTCGGTGCGACGGAAGCCGTGGGCAGCCAGCGGGACAGCGGCAGCACCGCCGCCTTGACCCCGAATCCAAGGAATCCGAGCATGCACAGCGCGCGGAACCATTCGTTTTCCGCGGCGGCCGTGCTGGCCGGGCCGTCGAACCCGCCCACGCCGAAGGCGTTCAGCCCGGCCATGGCGACAAAGCCCAGGGAAGCTCCGCCGATCAGGAACAGCAGGTAGCGCACCGCCGCCCGTTCGGATGCCGCGTCCCGCGCGTGCCATACCAGCGGCACCGTACACAGCGTCAGCCATTCATATGCCATGTAGAGCGTAAAGAGGTTGTTCGCCGTTCCCAGCAGGATCGCCGGCGTGTACGCAGCGGTATACCAGGTGAAGAAGTGCCCCTCCCGTTTTTCATGGTCCATGTATTCTCCGGCATAGAGCATGGCCAGGGGCCACAGCACCGCGGCGACTCCCAGGTAAACCTTCCCCGTTCCGTCCAGTCGCAGGACGAAGCGGAAGCTTTCCGACAGCCGGAAAACTTCCGCAGTCTCCTCCATGCTTCCCCACAGTGCCAGGGCTCCCAGCAGCAGGGATGTGGCAGTCACGGAAAACAGCGCCCAGAGGGACCGTGCCTTTATGCTGCGGAACCGGACTGCCAGGGGCACGCAGCCGAGAACCACGGGCACCCACGCGCAGATAAACACCATCATTTCCGTTTCCTCACATCAGCTGTCCCGCAATCGTCTCAAGATACGACACCAGTCCGCCGGAGAACACGCCGGCCAGGAGAATCAGCGCGGCCAGGATCCCCATCGGCACCAGCATCCTCCATCCCGCTTCACAGGAGGGTTCCGGCACCCAGTCTTCTCCGGGGAAGCATCCGCGGATCACGATAGTGAACAGGTAGGCTGCCGTCAGGATCGCGGAAATCAGAAGCGCCGTCGGGCCGATCCAGCGCACGGCGTTGTCCAGCGCCAGCGCGCCCTGCGCCAGGTTCCATTTGCTGACAAACCCGCCGGTAGGCGGAATGCCTACAAGGCCGAGGGAGGCTACGGTAAAGAAGGCATAGGTCCATGGCATCCTCCGCCCCAGTCCGTCCAGTTCAGGCACCATGGTTTTTCCGGTTTTATGGATAATGCTGCCGGCACCCATGAACAGCGTGTTTTTCATCAGGGAGTGGAAGATCACGTGAAGCATCGCCCCGGTAAACCCGAGCGGCGTCATCGTGTAGAGGCCGAACAGCACGTAGGAAACCTGAGATACGGAGGAATAGGCCAGCCGCTTTTTGAGTTTCTTTTCCTTGAACGCCAGCAGCGACCCCATCAGGATCGTCATCAGCGTCAGGGCCAGCAGCGCCATCTGCACCCAGCTGCCGCGCAGCCGCTGTGTACCTGCGACGGAGAACACGACCCGCGCCGCGCCGAGCACGCCCATTTTAGTGATCACGCCGGACAGCACAGCGCTGGCCGGTGCCGGCGCGACCGGATGGGCCGTAGGCAGCCAGCCGTGCAGGGGAAACATGCCGGCCTTTACGCCGAAGCCCACCAGCATCACCATGAACACGCCCATAGCCAGTCCTTCCCTGCCGGCGATCTGTTCCGCCGTCAGCGGCCCGGCGGAAAAATCCCCGCTGCCGCCCACTGAACCCACAAAGAAAATCCCGATCAGCGCCGCAGACGCGCCGATCACGGAGTAGATCAGGTACTTGATTGCCGCCGCCACCGCTTCCCGGTCCATATTGTGCAGCACAAGCGGCACAGTCAGCAGGGTCATAGCCTCATAGAACATGTAGAAGGTCACCAGGTTCCCGCTCATCGCCAGTGCGTGCAGAATGCCCTGGGTAATCGTGTAGAAAAGGAAGAAGCGTCCCGGCTTCGCGTCGTGTTCCAGGTATTCCGTGGCGTACAGCGCCACACACGGCCACACTACAGCCACCAGGAGAAGGAAAACGCGGCTGATGCCGTCCACCCGCATAGAAAAAGTCAGCATATCCGTCCAGCGCAGCGTGATTTCCCCTGCGTCGGGTACCAAGGCGCAGGCTGCGGCCAGTCCGGCGCTGCAAAGCACGGTCAGGAACGTCGCCAGGTTCAGCCGCTTTCCCGTCAGCTTCAGTCCGTACCATATCAGTCCCAGCGCCACCGGGAGCAGTACAGGCAGGATCAGCAGAATATTCATCCAGTCCACCTCCGTCTTCATTCAGGAAAACAGGGCCAGTCCCCTGTGAATCAGTTCGATCACCGGCCGCCCGCAAAAGCCCAGGAAGAGGTTCAGGCCGATCATCACCGCCGTCGCAGCTGCGAACGCGGCATCCCGCGCCTTCGGCTTTCCAGCCTCTCCGGCCGGCTTGTCCCGGCTGTACAGGATCAGCGCAGTCCTCAGCATATAGGCGGCGTTCAGCGTCGTGCTCACTGCCAGCAGGCCCAGCAGCGCCGGCATTCTCCAGCCGCCCCCGCCGATAGCCGCCTGCGCCAGGTACATTTTCGCCGCGAACCCGCCCAGGCCTGGAATCCCGACCAGGGAGCACGCCCCCGCCAGGAACGCCAGCCCGGCCAGCGGGCTTCTCCTGGCCGCGCCGCGCAGGTCTTCCAGCCCGTCCGCCCCGCCGCAGGCCCGCCGCAGCTTATGGGACGTCACGAACAGCATGGACTTGGCCGCCGAGTGGGCCAGGATATAGAACAGCGCGGCGGCGATCCCTTCCCCGCTTCCCAGGGCGATCCCCAGGTAGACGCAGGCGATCTGTGCGACCGAGGAATACGCGATCACCCGGGACAGCTTCCGCTGGTAGAGCGCGTGGACTGAACCCAGCACCGTACCGACCGCGGCATAAAGGAAAAGCACGTCTCCGATCCTGTGGATAAACGCCTCTTCCCCCGCCGCCCGCAGGGCGATCTTGATCAGCAGGAAAATATACAGCTTGGATACCAGCGAGCTCAGCAGCGCCCCGGAAACCGCCGTGGCGTTGCTGTAAGCGTCCGGCAGCCAGGTATGGAAGGGATACAGTGCGCTCTTGATGCACAGCCCCAGGCCCATCAGAAGGAAGGACAGGTACATCGACACGCTGTATCTGTTTTCCGCGATCAGGGCGTCCACTGCCGACGCCAGCTGGGGAAAAAGCAGCTGCCCCGTCAGCGCGTAGAGCATAGACAGACCCAGCAGGAACAGGCCGCTGCCCAGCAGGTTCATCACCATGTAACGGGCGGAGGAAAACAGCGCCCTTCCCCGGTTGGTCACGCCGATCAGCGCGCAGGCTGAAAGGGTTGTGATCTCAATGAAAACGTAAGCCGTGAAAAGGTCGTTGGTGAATACGATGGCGGCCGTCGCCGCGGTCAGCAGGCCGATCATGGCCCCGAAAAGGTTCATCCGCTTCGACTCCACGTCCTCGGTCAGGCTGCGGTTTCCGCCGGTCACGGACAGCGTCAGCACCAGGGTGAATCCCAGTCCCATCAGCGCCTCCGCGGGTCCCGCCCGCAGTTCGTTGCCGAACGGCGCGCCGATTTTCCCCATCGCGTAGGTAAAGCTGACGTTTCCGGAAGCCGTATACCAGAGCAGCACCGCCATGCCGGCGGACTCGGCTGCGCACATGGCCGCCGTCACGCACCGCGACGCCTTTCCGCGCAGTGCGGAGCACGCCACCCCGCACATCAGCGGGCACAGCACCAGGAAGAGGGGGAGATTCTGCCACCAGGCCAAGATCATTTCCCCTCCTTCCGGATCTGTTCCGCGATCTCGTCCATATCCAGTGTATGATACCGCTGATACAGCCGTACTGTCAGTCCCAGCATCACGGCCGTCACGCTGACGCTCACCACGATGCCTGTCAGCACCAGTCCGGCCGGCAGCGGATTGACGTAGGCAGCCGGATCCGTGACGCCGTTCGTATAAACCGGGGCGCTTCGCAGCCCGCCGATATAACCGTAGGAAGCCAGGAACAGGTAGATTCCGGAATCCATCATCGAAAAGCCGATAATCTTCTTGATCAGGTTTTTGTCCAGCAGAAGCATCGTGAAACCGACGCCGAAAAGGATCAGGGCCGCCACTTCGTCCAGATGCTGGTTCACGAGTTCAGTGACATGGCGCAGCATCAGAAAGCCCCCCTTCTGAACATGGTGTAGAGCGCGTACATGGTGCAGGTCACCACGCAGCCCACCGCGATATTCAGCGGAAGCAGCAGCCCGCCCGAGAGGATCGCCCCGGCGGTTCCCTCCGGAATCCCGCCCGGGATGTGGTTGGCGCCTGTCAGGAAATGGTATCCCTTTGCCAGCGCGTAGAACAGCAGCGCGGACACCGACACCGCGCGGAAGGTCCGGTAGGTGAAGAACTTCCCGATCCGGTCATAGCCGAAGGCATTCTGGTACAGGATCAGTCCGGCCCCGAGCACCGCACCGCCGGAGAATCCGCCGCCCGGGGACAGGTGGCCGTTGAGGATGATATAGATTCCGAAAATCAGAACCAGGGGCAGCAGCAGCCTGGCGCCTCCCTGCAGCACCAGGTCGTGGTCCGGTTCCGTCCGCTGTTCCCGGTCACTTTCGAGCAGCCGTTCCTGTTCGTCCTTTTCTCCCCGGATGCTCAGGAGCAGCAGCACGGAACTGACCGCGACAAACAGCACGTGGGATTCCCCCAGCGTGTCAAATCCGCGGTAGTCCAGGATGATGCCCGTCACGATGTTCACCGCGCCGGTTTCCTCCAGGGTATGGGTGACGTAAAAGGATGCGACCTCGCTGTCCGCCAGCGTGTCCGCGTTGCCGAACAGGGGCATCCTGACCACGCCGTACAGCAAAAGCCCCACCAGGCTGACGCACACGATGAATGCGGTTACGCGGTACCACCACGCGTCGGCGTACGCGCCGACTGTCAGGGCGTCCCTGCGCTTTCTTCTGTGTCGTTCCTGCCTTTTTTTCTTTTTCGGCGTCTGCTTTTTCACTTCAACAGAAGGAATGGTTTTCTCCGCGGCGTTTTCTTCCTCGTATGCCTCGTCCGCCAGGCTCTCCCCGATTTCCTCGTCCAGGGGCTGGGCTCCGTTCTCCAGCCAGTCAGCCAGGCGGGCAAAGGCATCATGCTTCTTTTTGTTTGCCGGCATCCCGCCTTTCCTCCTTTCTTTGGACAGACTGGATCTTCTTCAGGGCCGCCAGCATCAGCACCGTGGAAATCCCGGTGCCTACCGCCGCCTCCGTAATCGCCAGGTCCGGCGCCTGCAGCAGGACCCACACCACGGACATGGCAAGCCCCTGGATCATGAAAACGATCACCGCGCTCAGCAGGCCGCGGGTCAGGCTGACCGCCACCGCGCAGGCCACGATCACCGCCAGCAGGATCACGTTCAGGATTTCCATTCCTTTGCCTCCGTTTTCAGCTGCTCTTCTTCCGTTTCGCGCACAAGCTTGCCGACCAGGTGTGTACACACCGGGCTCGTGATCCAGTAGACCGCAACGGCCGCCAGGATCTTCAGGGCGATCCAGTCAAACCCGGTGTACACGATCATCGCCAGGGCCATCAGCAGCAGTCCCAGCGTATCCCCCATGCCCGCCGGATGCATCCGGTTCAGGGAAAAGCGGAACCGGTTGGCCCCGAAAACCGCCGAAATTTCAAATATCAGCCCGCCCGCCATCAGCATGGCGAACAGGGCCAGCCGCAGGGTCTCAGCCATCCCGCCCGGCCCCCTTTCCGTACCGCTCGCGGTGAACGCCGATCAGGATCCGGCACAGAAGCATCACCGCCAAGAAACTCAGCAGGGCGTAGATCATGGCCACGTCCAGCAAAAAGCCTTCCCGCGTCAGCAAAGCCAGGAACAGGATGATCAGAACCGTTACCGTACCCGCCATATTCACGGCTACCACCCGGTCTGCCGTTTTCGGGCCGCGGAAAGCGCGGAAGAGGCATACTGCAAGGCACAGCCCCAGCAGGATCACCGCTCCCTGCATGAGCAGCGCGTAGGTTTCATCCATGCAACACCGCCTCGATTCTTTTCAGTTTCGCTTCAAATATGTTTTCGTCCAGGCCTTCCGCCATCTCCGCCGTCAGGCAGTGAACCGTCAGCTCGTTCCCGCGGCAGTTCAGCGTAATGGTGCCCGGCGTCAGGGTGATGGAATTGGCCAGCGCCATCTTCCCCATCCGGGTCACAAGC
Organism: uncultured Eubacteriales bacterium; assembly: GCA_900315675.1. Lineage (GTDB taxonomy): Bacteria > Bacillota > Clostridia > Christensenellales > Aristaeellaceae > Aristaeella. The sequence continues at coordinate 226,982 of OMZY01000001.1, read as the reverse complement.
CCGGTGCGTATGGTCCGGACGACCGGATCCGGTCCCCTGCCCCATACCGTCCGGAAGGTTTTCAGGTTGGCCTTCAGGATCTCCCACAGCAGGACGCCCAGGTATCCGATGATCCGGGGAGCCGCCGCGTACAGCCGTTTCTCACGGTCCAGGGACCAGCCGCACGCCCTGCAGGCGAACGTCATGGCCAAGGCGCAGACCGCCGCGCCAAAGGCGGCAGTCTCCCACGTAACCTTCCCGTTCAGTACCATCCAGAACAAAAAAAACAAGAGCGCCATCCGTCTTTCTCTCCCCAACAGAACTGAATACCGGAAGCCCCTGGCTTCACTTGTATCAGAATGAATTTTATCAGATATCGCATGCAAACACAAGAGAACGGGCCGCTTTTGCAAGCCGTCCGGAAATACGGCGTTCCTGCCCTGCCGTTTTTCTTTCTTCTTGTAAAACACATCATCTTGCGCTATAATACCGGTTGATTCCACAACAGATAGGAATAAAAGGAGGAGAAGAACATGAAAGAATTGCGGAAGTATCTGGCAGAGTTCATCGGCACCTGCGTCCTTGTGCTGGTCGCCTGCGGTGTTGCGGGGCAGATATGCGCCACGGGAGTCTCCGGGCTGATTGGTACTGCCCTTGCCTTTGGTCTTGTCATCGTCGCCATGGCTTATTCCATCGGCAATATCTCCGGCTGTCATATCAACCCGGCAGTATCCGTTGCCATGCTGATCAGCAAAAAATCTCTGTTAAGGATTTCTGCGGCTATATTGTAGCTCAGTTCCTCGGCGCCATTGCCGGTGCCGCGATCCTCAATGCAATCGTTCAGGACGCCGGAAAACTTGGCTGCAATGCTCTTTACAACGGCAATGCCTGGCTCAGTTTCCTCATTGAAGTGATCCTCACCTGTGTCTTTGTAATTGCGATTCTCGGTGTTACCTCAAAGGAGTCCAACGGAAACATTGCCGGCCTGGTGATCGGCGGTGCACTGGTTCTGGTTCACCTTCTCGGTATCTCCTTCACCGGCACTTCCGTGAACCCCGCCCGTTCCTTTGGACCGGCGCTGATTGCCGGAAACCTCGGCGGAATCTGGGTATTCCTGCTGGCTCCCCTGGTGGGCGGCGCGCTTGCAGCAATTATCTACCGTTTCCTGGATTCTGATAAATAATATGATTTCTTTTCTCGGCTGTCCCGGATCACGGGACAGCTTTTTACGTTATAGAATAATAAAAGGCCGTCCTCACAGACGGTCCTTTTGTATTTATTCAAACAGTTTTTTCAGTGTGAGTGCGGCCTGTTTGACCGCGTTCTTCTTTTCGCCTTTGCTGATCAGCTTTTCCTGTGCTTCACGCAGGGTGCTTCCCTGCTTCATTTCTTCGATCAGCTTTGCTTCCAGCGGCCATTCTGCAGCCTCTGTTGCGGGTTCGGGCAGGAATACGTTATGCAGATCCAGTACGACGCAGTATTCGCCTTTTTCAGTCTTTTCATTTGCCTGAAGGGCTTTCAGCACTTCCTCCGGTGTCCCCCGGAGGGTCTTTTCATGCAGTTTTGTCAGATCACAGCATACCGTAAGCCTTGCTTCCGGCAGGGTTTCCGCAATGATCTCCGTCAGCTCGGTAATTCTGAATGGGGATTCGTGCAGAATGGCCACCTTCACCCCCCGTGCAATCTCTTCCAGTTTCGCACGGATATCCTTTTTCTCCCTGGGCAGGAATCCATAGAAAGCGAACTCCCGTGCGTCAAACCCGCTGATGGAAACAGCGGCGATTCCGGCACTGCATCCGGGAATCGGAATAACCGGAATACCCGATTCTGCGCACTCCCGGACTACTTCGCTGCCGGGATCCGAGATGCAGGGAGTTCCGGCATCTGTAACCAGTGCCGCTGACAGATCCTCCTCCAGGATTCTCTGTGCAAGCCCGGCTGCCTTGCTGTCTTCGCTGTGACGATGGCAGCTGACCAGCGGAGCTTTCAGTCCGAAAACCTGACACAGTTTCATGGTCACCCGGGTATCCTCGGCAATAATCAGATCGGCATTTCTCAGGGTTTCCGTTCCCCGGGGAGACAGATCCTGAAGATTACCGATGGGTGTTGCCACAACATACAGAACAGCCACGTTAAGCCTCCGTTATTCTCTTCTCCGCTACCCGCAGCTTGGCGCTGCGTGCCCGGGGATTCCTTTCGACCTCATCCGCGGAAGGCGCAACAGCTCCTCCGGCCAGCACCTTCACAACCGGTTTCCGTCCGCAGGTGCAGATCGGGGCCTTCGGTGGACAGATGCAGGGATTCTCCAGTGTCTTAAAACAGCGTTTTACAATCCTGTCCTCCAGGGAATGGAAGGTAATGACGCAGATTCTTCCGCCGGGTTTCAGACAGTCTGTCAGGTCCTTTAACGCCTGTTCCAACGGTTTGAGTTCATCATTCACGGCAATACGGACCGCCTGGAAAGTCCGCCGGGCCGGATGACCGTCATCTTTCCTGCGTACAGCCTTCGGAATCGCAGCGTCAACAGCATGTACAAGATCAAATGTGGTTTCAAAAGGTTTTTCGTTTCTGTGTTCACAGATAATACGTGCGATACGCGCCGCCCATTTTTCCTCGCCGTAATCCCGGATCACTTCCATAATTTCCCGTTCATCCGCTGTGTTCAGGAAATCTGCAGCTGTCATAGTCTGGCGCTGGTCCATACGCATATCCAGCGGTGCGTCTTCGTGATAGCTGAATCCGCGTTCTGCCGTATCCAGCTGTGGACTGGATACTCCCAGGTCCAGCAGGGCGCCGTCCAGCGCTTCTGCTCCTGCTTCTTTCAGAAGCTTCCTGGCGTCATGAAAATTACCGCGGATGGCAGTGAAGCCCGGATAATCCTTCAGTCGTTCCGATGCGGCAAGGATAGCGTTTTCATCCCGGTCGATTCCGTACAGGCGTGCCGTTCCGCCGGAGGCTCTCAGGATTGCGCCGCTGTGACCGCCGCCGCCCAGGGTTCCGTCACAGTAAACACCGTCAGGCTTTACATTCATCCATTCCAGCACTTCATTCAGCAGTACCGGTTCATGCCTAAACTCCATAGCCGCACCCCATCCTTTCTGCCGGACGTATTCGCCAGCCCGGCAACTCTGCACTCTTTACTGCCCAAAAGGCAACCCTTCACTTTACACTCTGCGCTCTTCACTCAAAACTCTGAATTCTGAATTACTCTTTATGGATTCAGCCCCAGTTCGCTTCTCAGCGCACCGATAAAATACAGGCTTCCCGTCGCCAGAATCAGGCCTTCCTCTCCGGCCAGTTCCCTGGCTGTATTCAGCCCTTCCTTCAAACTGTTCGCCGTTCTGGTCTTCAATCCCTTTTGTGCCAGCAATGCGTTCAGTTCTTCAGCCTTCATCGCACGCGGGCTGTCCGGGGTTACAGTCACGGCTTCCTCCGCAATTTCCGCCAGTCCCGCAAGCATTTCGTCTGTCAGCTTCTCCTTCAGCACCCCGGTCAGCAGAATCTTTCTTTTTCCTGCAAGCTGTTCATCCGTGTAACGGCGGAAGGCGCAGATACCCTGCGCATTATGTGCTCCGTCCATCAGTATGTTTCCGTACCATTCCAGACGTCCGGGCCAGAAGGTTTGGCTCAGTCCCCTTTTCACAGCCGCTTCAGGTATATGAATTCCCTGCTTTTCCAGTTCCTCCAGAATATGAAGCACAACCAGTGCATTTACTGCCTGGTGTTTTCCCGGCAGGGCAATCTTCAGTTTTTGCCATGTGCGTTTTCCTGTCCGGAAATCCGCAATAGTATATCGTACCGCAGCCTCCCGGATGTAAATGAGTTCTTTTTCCGGAATGATCAGCGGTGCCTTTTCCATTTTGGCCTTTTCAGCCAGTACATCCCGGACAGTCTTTTCATCAGGCGGATAACAGACCACAGGAACACCTTGCTTGATGATCCCCGCTTTTTCGCCCGCAATTTCCGCCAGTGTACCGCCAAGATACTGCATGTGATCCATCCCGATAGCGGTTATAGCACATACAGCAGGGTTCGGGATCGCATTGGTAGGATCCAGCCGTCCGCCCATACCTGTTTCGGAAATAATCAGGTCGCACTGTTCGCCCCGGAATGTCCGGAAAGCCAGAGCTGTACCCAGCTCAAAGGGGGTTGCGTGATAATTCTTTTCCCTTTTCAGCTTTTCAGCGGCGTCCAGCGTTTCATTTCCATAACGGATCAGCAGCTCATCCGCAACAGGAATTCCCCGCAGCCGGATCCGTTCATTGTATTTCTGCAGAAAGGGTGACGTATACATACCGGTTTTATATCCGGCCTCCGTCAGCACGCTGTTCAGCATGGCACATACGCTTCCCTTGCCGTTTGTCCCTGCCACGTGGATCACCGGACAAACAGGCCATGCCTGTAAAGTTTCAAGCAGGGCTGCGGTATTCCGCAGCCCCTGCTTGTCTCCGTCCCCCAGGGCGGAGTGTATTTCGTTTATAACCATTTGGGCGTTTCTCATAGATTCTCTTTCAGTTCCGCAATGCGGTTTTCCAGTGCGGCCGCTTTGGCCTTGGCAGCTTCAAGCTTATCTTTTTCCTGCTGCACCAGCTGTGCCGGTGCTTTGGCCAGGAAGCCCTGGTTGTTCAGCATGCCGTTGGAGCGGGCCATTTCCTTCTTCAGGTTTTCCAGCTCTTTGGTCAGCCGCGCGGTTTCCTTTTCAAAGTCCACCAGATCGCCCAGCGGAATGAAAAGTTCGCCTGCCGCAACCACAGCGGACACATTCTTGCCGGTGGCGTCATTGCGGTCGGAGATCAGCTCAACCTGTTCCGCTCCGGCCAGCTTTTTGAAGTAGCCTTCGCCGCCCTTCAGGGTATCAGCCCAGCCTTCCGCAGGCAGCAGCATCAGGTGCGTACGTTTGGAAGGTGCCACGTTCATCTCACTGCGCAGGTTGCGGATCGTGCGGATGATTTCCATCACGCCCTGCATCTTTTCCTCATCCGCCGTGAACACATACTCTTTTTTGTATTCCGGCCAGCTCTGGAGCATCAGGAAGCCTTCTGTTCCGGGCAGGTACTTGTAAACCTGTTCTGTCAGGAAGGGCATATAGGGATGCAGCAGCTTCAGCAGGTTCTCCAGCACGAAGAGCAGCACGGCTTTCACCGTCTCCTTGCTCTCTCCTTCTTCACCCAGCAGGCGGGACTTGCTCAGTTCAATATACCAGTCGCAGAACTCGCTCCAGGCGAAATCATAAACCTTCGTGGCAGCCAGACCGAAGTCGCCGTCCTCCATATGCTCGGAGATATCCTTCACCGCTTCCTGCAGCCGGGTCAGGATCCACTTGTCAGCTGTTTCCAGCTTTGCGGGATCAAAGCTTTTCCGCTCGCTCACGTTCATCAGCACGAACCTGCTGGCGTTCCACACCTTGTTTGCAAAGTTCCGGGCAGACTCAACCTTGTCCTTGCTGTAGCGGGTGTCATTTCCGGGGCTCACGCCCATCACCAGGCTGAACCGCAGCGCGTCAGCGCCGTATTCTTCAATCACTTCCAGCGGATCCACACCGTTGCCCAGGGATTTGGACATCTTCCGTCCCTGTTCGTCCCGGACCAGGCCGTGAATCAGCACAGTCTCAAAGGGAGTCTCACCCATGCATTCGATACCGGCAACCATCATCCTGGACACCCAGAAGGTGATGATATCCCAGCCCGTCACCAGCATGTTGGTGGGATAGAAATACTTCAGGTCGTCGGTATTGTCCGGCCAGCCCAGCGTGGAGAAAGGCCAAAGGGCGGAGGAGAACCAGGTGTCCAGCACGTCCTCATCCTGGCGCAGCTTGCCGCCGCACTTCGGGCAGACCGTGGGATCTTCCCGGCTCACAATCTGTTCGCCGCAGTCATCGCAGTACCACACAGGGATCCGGTGGCCCCACCACAGCTGGCGGCTGATGCACCAGTCACGGATGTTTTCCATCCAGTTATAGTACATCTTGCTGAACCGTTCCGGCACAAACTTCGTCCGGCCTTCCCTTACCGCGGCGATAGCCGGTTCGGCCAGGGTCTTCATCTTCACGAACCACTGTTCGCTCAGCCGGGGTTCTACAGGGGTATCACCGTGGCGGTAACAGAATCCTACGTTATGGCTGTAATCCTCGATCTTTACCAGCAGGCCCAGCTTGTCCAGTTCTTCCACAACAGCCTTCCGGCATTCCATGGGATCCATGCCGGCAAAACGTCCGGCGTTTTCGTTCATGGTGCCGTCATCATTGGTCACCGTGATAATCTCCAGGTTATGCCGCTGGGCAACTTCAAAGTCATTCGGGTCGTGGGCGGGGGTCATCTTCACCGCGCCGGTTCCGAATTCCATTTCCACATAGTCATCCGCGACCACGGGGATCTCTTTGTTCATAATAGGCAGAATCACGTTCTTGCCCACCAGGTCGGTATACCGCTCATCGGCAGGGTTCACAGCCACGCCGGTATCGCCCAGCATGGTTTCGGGACGGGTGGTAGCCACCACCACGCCTTCGCTGCCGTCAGCGCCGGGATAGCGGATATGCCACAGGTGGCTGGCCACATCTTTGTATACCACTTCTGCGTCACTGATGGCGCTCTGGCAGGCAGGACACCAGTTGATCATCCGGTTACCGCGGTAGATCAGTCCCTTTTCATACAGGCTGACAAACATCTCGCGCACCGCGCGGCTGCAGCCCTGGTCCATGGTGAACCGTTCCCGGGTCCAGTCACAGCTGATACCCATCTTCCGCTGCTGGTGCACGATACGGCCGCCGTATTCTTTCTTCCAGTTCCAGGCCCGCTCCAGGAATGCTTCACGGCCGATTCCCTCTTTGGTCAGGCCTTCCTTCTGCATGGCTTCCACAATCTTCACTTCCGTGGCGATTGCGGCATGGTCCGTGCCGGGCAGCCACAGCGTAGGATCGCCCTTCATCCGGTGATACCGGATCGGAGCGTCCTGCATAATACAGTCCATGGCATGGCCCATATGCAGCTGGCCGGTAATGTTGGGCGGGGGCATAACGATGGTAAAGGGCTTCTTTCCCTCAACCCTGTGTGCGGTAAACGCGCCGGCTTCCTCCCAGGCCTTATAGATATCGGCCTCGATCGCCTGTGGATTAAAGCGTGTTTCCATATCAGCACCGGTCATTTTCTTCTCCATGGTAATCCTCCCTCTCAATCTGCCCTGATGAAAGAAACAGCCCCGTCCCTGATGGGCGGAGCTGCGATTCTTACTTCCTGGCCAAAAAATGCAGTCGACAATCAGGCGTTCTTCTCTTCGTCCTTATTGACGACGACCTGGACGCCGTTATAATAACCGCAATTCTTGCACACGCGATGAGACAGTTTCATCTGACCGCACTGGGGGCACTTGCCGATACCCGGCAGTGTGAGCTTCCAGTTGGCGCGGCGGCTGTGCTTGCGAGCCTTAGAGATTTTCCCCTTCGGAAGAGCCATGATTCACACCTCCTCATTGTTTTCAAGCAATTGCTGCAGTCCGGCGAACGGGTACTGAATCCCCGGTTCGGAAGGAACTGCTTCCGGGTCCCTGTATTCAAAGCCCGGACAATCCTCTCTGCAGAGAAAGCGGATCGGCAGAGCCATGACGGCGTATGACATCACCAGTTTGTCCAGTTCAACCTCATGCCCTGTATAGGCAAAGATCTCATTATCCTCCATATCACCGTTCCGCTGGAACACTTCGTCGAATTCGTTTTCGATTTCGGCCTGTGCGTCCTCCAGACAGTTGGCGCATGGAGCGTGGGCAACGGTCTTCAGCTTGCCTTTCACCGAGATGTTTCCGTCTTCATCCGACAGAAAAGTACCTTCCACGGCGCATTCATCGATCCTTACGGTGTCTCCGCCGATCTCCTGGTCCGCAATGGCCTGCAGGCCTGAGAAAGGGTACTCCTGACCGGGATGGGATAAAGCATTCGATACGTCAAGCTTCATGTCCTCACCTCAAAAGTGACCATTTGGTATTATAATTCGATGCAAAACGTTTGTCAACAAAGAATTTGCGCCGATTTTTCTCCCGCTTCACCCGGTGTTTTTACCGGGTGAAACGGAAGATGATTATACGCCGAATGATGATCAATGCATATCGCATTTTTCATTCTTCATTCTTATTTCTTAATTGTCCCTGACTTTTCCGGTTGTTACCAGATCCAGCGTATCCCGGGCAATCATGATTTCTTCATTCGTGGGGATAACGCATACCGTCACTTTGCTGTCATCAGCGGAAATGACTGCTTCCTTACGGGTCTTGTTCTTCTCCGCATCGATCTTTGCGCCCATGAATTCAAGGCCGTCGATCACCTGCGCACGCAGGTCCGCGTTATTCTCACCGATGCCGGCAGTGAATACGATAATATCCACACCGCCCATGGCTGCAGCATAGGAACCGATATACTTTTTAATGCCGTAAATCAGCATCTCCTGGGCAAGCTTGGCGTTCGGATCACCCTTGCTGGCCAGATCGTCAATATCCCGGCAGTCGCTGCTCTTACCGCTGATGCCCAGCAGACCGCTCTTCTTGTTCATCATCGTCAGAACTTCATCCACACTGATCGGATGTCCGACTGGAGTACCGTCATCATTCAGAGGATTATTCGCGATAAACTGCACAACAGCAGGATCGCAGCTGCCGCAGCGGGTTCCCATCAGCAGGCCTTCAAGAGGCGTAAGACCCATGGAAGTATCCTGGCACTTTCCGTCCATCACGGCGCTCAGGCTGGAACCGTTGCCCAGATGGCAGATGATGATTTTCTTGCCGATGGGGCTGATTCCGAGGAATTCACAGACCCGGCGGCTGACATAGCGGTGGCTGGTGCCGTGGAAGCCGTAGCGGCGTACATGAAGCTTTTCTTCATACATCTTCGGCACACCGTACATATAGGCTTTGGGCGGCATGGTCTGATGGAAAGCGGTATCAAATACCGCTACCTGAGGTGTTCCCTTCATAACCTTTTCGCAGGCTTCAATACCCATCAGGTTGGCGGGATTATGCAGCGGTCCCAGGGGGAAGCAGTCACGGATCGCCTGTTTTGCAGCGTCATTCACGATGACAGAAGCCGTGAACGCGCTGCCGCCGTGCAGCACCCGGTGGCCGACGGCGCCGATTTCGTCGGTGCTCTTGATAACGCCAAACTCCGGATCCTGAAGAATCTTGAGCATCAGCTGGGCAGCGGCTTCATGGTCCGGAATTTCCTGGACGATTTCGGTTTTCTTGTCCCCGGCGCTGTGTTTCAGCTTGCTTCCCTCAATACCGATACGTTCAACAAGTCCCTTGGCCAGTTCCTTCTCGCCGTCCATATCGATCAGCTGATACTTCAGGGAAGAAGAACCTGCGTTCACAACCAGAATTTTCATAATACTTCTAACTCCTTTGCTTGATTCATATCCATCAAATAATTATACTCCCCTTTTGCTTGAAAATAAAGACCTAAAATGCTACACTCATCCTGATATGAACCCGGGTCCTGTGCTTACCGCACATAATCAATTTTCATAATTGAAGGAGTGTCTGCATGAAAATTCTGGGGATTGTCGCTGAATATGATCCTTTTCATCGCGGGCATCTGTACCATCTGTCGGAAGCGGTACGCCGTGTTGCCCCGGATTTTGTTTTTGTTGCACTCTCACCCTGTATCAAGCAGCGGGGAGAGCTTCCTTTGTTATCTCCCTCTGACCGGGCAAAATGTGCACTGGAAGCCGGTGCTGATGCCGTTTTTTCTCTCCCGGTGCTCTGGACTGTCCGCGACGCGGAGCATTATGCGCTGGGGGCTGTTTCACTCCTTGCAAAACTCGGTATCACCCACCTCGCTTTCGGCGCCGAAACTGCGGATGACTCCCTGCTGAGCCGTGCCGCGCAGATGCTGGAGGATCCTGTCCCCTCCTTCCGTTCGTCTCTGAAAGATGCGCTCGCATCCGGTGCAGGTTACCCTTCCGCCCTTTCCGCCGCCCTCTCCCTGGTTCTGCCGGAAGCATCCGGTTTACTTGATCAGCCGAATAGTATTCTTGCAGTTTGTTATCTCCGGGCCATTCTTCGTCTGAATCTGTCTGTCCGTCCTGTTGTGATTTCCCGTACCGGCAGCTATCACGCCGCTGAAATCAACCAGGAATTTCCCTCTGCCTCCGCGCTCAGGGAAAGCCTGCTCCGCGGAAATTATGAAGACGCATATAAAGCTGTCCCCGAGTATACCGCTGCCCTGCTGCGTCGTCGTTTTCTGGATCACCGCATTCCGGACGGACGTATTCCGGACGCTTTGCTGCTGGCCCGTCTCCGTTCCATGACGGCTGTGGAATATGGTTCCCTCCCGGATCTTTCAGAGGGAATGGAAAATGCGCTGCGTACAGCTTCCGCCGTTTCACATACCCGTTCGGAACTTCTTGCGTCTCTTTCCGGCAGGCGTTATCCAGCGGCCCGCGTCAGCCGTCTCTGCGCCTGTGTGCTTCTGGGTATCACAAAGGAAGACATACTGAACGCTCCTCTTCCGGATCACGCGCTGCTCCTCGGCCTGCGAAAGTGTCCGGAAATGACCTCCCTGTGGAAAACGCTTCCCATTCCGGTCATCACCTCCTTTACCGAATGGAAGCAGTCTGCCGCGCCTTCAGACCTGGCTGCCTGGAATCTCTGGGCTCAGTGTGCCGGTCTCCCCGGCACACTGCCTTTCACCGAAAAGCTGGTTTCCATATAAAAGCGAGGGCCCTCCGGCCCTCGTTGCTGTTTGTATCTGTTTCCTTCATATTCCATCTGAACGGGATCATTTATGATTTGACAGAAGCCAAAATCTTTCTTGCCACGTGTACCCCGCTGGCACTGGCATGCGACAGGCTGTGAGTCACGCCGCTCCCGTCGCCGATAACATACAGGCCGGGATAAGCAGTTTCCAGGTTTTCATCCAGTTCCACTTCCATATTGTAAAACTTGACCTCCACACCGTACAGCAGCGTATCATCGTTGGCTGTGCCGGGAGCAATTTTGTCCAGCGCGTAGATCATCTCGATAATACCGTCCAGAATCCGTTTCGGAATGACCAGGCTCAGATCTCCGGGAGTTGCGGCAAGGGTCGGCGTCACAAAGGAATCCGCAATACGTCCGGGGGTACTTCTGCGTCCGCGGACCAGATCTCCGAAGCGCTGTACGATCACACCGCCGCCCAGCATGTTGCTCAGCCGGGCAATGGACTCACCGTATCCGTTGGAATCCTTGAACGGTTCGGAAAAATGCTTGCTGACCAGCAGGGCAAAGTTCGTATTGTCCGTATGTTTCGCCGGATCTTCATAACTGTGTCCGTTGACCGTTACAATACCGTTGGTATTCTCACTGACTACCGCTCCATGGGGGTTCATGCAGAAGGTTCTGACAAGATCCTCAAATTTCTCGGTCCTGTAAACAATCTTGCTCTCATAGAGTTCATCTGTCAGATGACTGAACACCTGGGCGGGAAGTTCCACCCGCACGCCGATATCCACCCGGTTGCTTTTGGTGGGAATTCCCATATCCCTGCATACGCCTTCCATCCATTTGCTGCCGCTGCGTCCGACAGAAACAACGCAGTGGGACGCCGTATAGCTTTTTCCGTCTTCTGTTGTCACGCGGTAGTTTTTACCTTCGCGCGCTACGGAAGCAACCGGTGTTTCAAAGAAAAAGTCCACTTTCCCCTTCAGATCCCGGTACAGGTTATCAAGCACAACATAGTTGATATCCGTCCCCAGATGACGTACCTGTGCATCCAGCAGATGAAGTCCGTTCTGCAGGCAGGTTTTGCGGATTGATGTATTGGCGGTGGAGTAAAGCTTTGTTCCTTCTCCGCCGTACTTCAGATTGATTTCATCCACATACCGCATCAGGTCCAGCGCGCGCTTTTTACCCACATGTTCGTGCAGGCTTCCGCCGAAGTCGTTGGTAATATTGTATTTTCCATCAGAAAAAGCGCCGGCACCGCCGAATCCGCTCATGATGGAGCAGGTTTTGCAGCGTACACAGGACTTGATCTTGTCTCCGTCAATCGGACATTTCCTTTTGTCCAGTTTTCGTCCCAGCTCAAACACTGCTACTTTCAGGGGGCTTTCTGATTTTTCTGTCAGTTCGTACGCGGTGAAAATACCTCCGGGGCCCGCACCGATAATCAGCACATCATAATCCGTCATTTTTCCGGTCTTTCCTTGCTTATAGTCCGGGCAGGCGCTGCACCGCGTCCGTTCCGGCCTGTAAAATTATATCATTGAAGGAAGAAAAAGAAAAGCGGATCCGCCGGTGCCTGATTCGTTCAGAATTGTTCTAATCTTTTCAGAATTGTTTCATCTTTTTGTCGAATTTACGAATTTCCTCTTTCATTTTTTTATTTCTATAGTATAATGAGGAATGAATCTTTTAGTTATTCCTGAAGGAGTGTATTCATCCATGCGGAAACTTTTCGCCCTGATGCTTGTACTCATGCTGCTGCCTGTTGCACCCGTCTTCTCTGAAGATGCTGAGCTTCCTTTGCCGGCGGCAACCCTCACTCCCGAAGAATGGGCAAAACAGTCCGTGGGCGAAGACTCCCCCCTGTCCATTGAAGTGGTTCCCTATGATGAACTTCCCCCGGTCGTGGAAGGGCAGCATCACTACCTGCTGCTCTGTATTGACCAGTGGGTACGCGACGCACGTCCCGACGGCATCAATGTCCCCACCTATGCCAACGGAAGCCGTAAAGATATGTACGGCAACACCGACGGTATAGTTCTTCTGACCCTGGACACCCGGGCTCACCGGATCATGCTGACATCTTTCATCCGCGACGCCCTGATCAAGAAGGTCAACCTGGATGAATCTGCCGGTGACAAATACGGGCGGATCAACCGTGTTTACAATGACTACGGTCCTGAAGCGCTCTGCCAGATCCTCAGCCAGCATATCGGCGTACGGATTGAGAAATACATTCTTTTCACCTTTAAGCAGATTGCCAATATTGTGGACTATCTCGGCGGTGTGGATATTGAACTGAATGAGGCGGAGATTTCCGCCCTGAAGTACACCGTTCTCAGCGGTACTGTCACGGATCCGAATGGCCATGATATTCTTTCCGGAGGACATCATCCGGCCGGTGTCTATTCATTCAGGACCACGGAACGGGCTGCCAGCTACAATAAAGGAACCGAACAGCGGCAGAAGGATGATGACTCCAAAGTGATCAAGCGCACCGGCGGCTGTTCTGCGGTTCTGTACATGCGGATCCGTAAATTCGGAGGCGGCGGGGATTTCATGCGCACCCAGCGTGCCCGGAAAGTGCTCAGTCTCCTGGCGGACAAATGCCGCACCATGTCCTGGGACGATGCCCGGGCGCTGGCCAATAATATCCTCGATAACAATAACAAGACCAACATGAATCTGGACGATATGGTCCAGGCTGCAGAATATGCTTATTCCCTGCGTGAATGCACCATTGAGGAACTCCGGATCCCCATGGAGGGAGCCGTCCGTTCTCATCACTATGCCGGTATGGCTACGCAGGAGATCAACTGGCCTTACTGCCGGGAGCAGATGGCTGATTATCTGCAGAATAGTTTCCTCGTGGCGGATGACGAGGAGGATGATGACTTTTAACCGTTCGGAGAGGAGTACCACATGAAATGTCCGGAATGCGGTCAGTGGAACCGCGCCTCCATGCCTCATTGTATAAAATGCGGAGCACCGCTGAATATTGACGAAGTATCCAGGCTGCAGTGGAAGGACACGCTGAAGGACAGCGGTCCTTCCACAGCGTATTTGCGCGCTGATGAATTCGGCCAGGTTGACTCTACGCCTGACGCCCGTGATCAGCTTGCCGGGGAAATGCAGGAACTGAAAAAGCGCAAAAATGAAGGTGCCGAACGTCAGCGCCGCCTGAGCCGTTCTGCCGCCTCCCGCCCGGAACCTGAAGTGATCGTCACCGAAGAGGATTCTTCTGAATATACCCGCAGAATGCGCCGTGTGGAAGCACCGGCTACAGCGGTGCGTGTCCAGCCGGTGTCACGCAATGAAAAAGCACGCCGGGAAGAATCCGAACTGCGCCACCGTGTGCGTTTTATGGATGAAAACGGAGCCTTCATTGAAAGTCACACCTATGATCCGGTACTTTCCGGGGGATATAGCTACAATCAGGGCACAGGATCCTGGCATCTGGCCGGCCCGCTGAGCAAGTCTGTTGCACCGGAACCCGAAAAGAAACATGGCTTCCTGAAGATTCTCCTGGCCATTATCATCATTCTCCTGCTTCTCGCTGGCGGTTTTTTCGCCTACCGGTATTTTGCCGGTCAGAACAAACCGTCCTATAATCAGGAAGCTGTTATTACCGCTTCGCTGGTCGACGACCTGCCCGCTCATACCATTCTGATTCCGGGTGAGGAAGGAACCACCATCTATATCCGTGAACTTCATTCCAGCTACGTTGTGATGGACGGATTCGCCACCATCCAGGTGGCCGACCATATCTGGTATGATAATCTCCAGGGTGTACTGGATGAGACCATGGATGTAATCATGACGCCTTTCCTGAAAACTGCTTCCGGAAGACAGGTTCCCCTGGACCTGATCACCTACCCCATCACGATTCCGATCAGTCCGATCACCCTTGAAAGTCCTGAAGGACTGCGCAAGGAAGTTTCCACCACCATGTATTCGATCCGGCTTGTTGTCCGTCCGGACTCCCGCGTTACAATCAACGGTAAGGACTATTCCGATACGGTCAGTGACGAAACAGGTGAAATGGTCTATAACGCTCCGGTCCAGCCTAAGGGAGATAATGAATATATCATTTCAGTCCGCTCCCGTTACTGCCGTGAAAACACCATCAAGGTCATTCTGTACCGTGAAAAACAGGAAATTACGCTGGACCTCGCTGTAGGCACAATCAGCAGCACAGACAAGAATACGATGAAGGTCTCAGCCACCACCATGCCCGGCAGTGAAGTAAAAGTCCTTTCCAGGCATTCTGATATGGATGTCACAAAGTTGAACACTACCGGTGATTTCTCCTTTATCGCTATCTTTGATCAGGTCGGTGAAAACACCATCACAATCTCTTCCGCCCGGGAAGGAATGAGAACCTCGATTGTAAACCATAAGGTCTATTATGTTCCCAAACCTGAAATATATACCACGCTGGCCTGGCCGCTGTCTCCGGAGGGATATACGGAGCTTCTGAACAACATCAAGGTCCGTGCGGACAGAAAACAGGTTTACGTAATTAAGGGAATCATCACGGATATTATCAACGAGAAACCGCTCAGGGTTACCATTAACACCAGCGAGGACGGCAAGTCACAGCCTGTTGTGGTGGAACGTCCCGAGCAGGCCACATTCAAATGGGAAAAAGGGAAACACTACGAAATCTATGCTGATGTTTCCAATGTCTATGACAATATGCCCCTGCTGATAGCCCGTTACAGTTATGCAAGATAAATAAGACAGGAGTTGTTTTCCGATGAAACGTGTACTTTCGGTTCTGCTTCTTCTTTCCCTCCTGGCTCTTCCTGCCCTGGCGGATCCGCTTCCCCTGCTGGAGGATTATACTGCGGAAATCGCTCAGCCTTACGATGAAAATGATCCTTCCGCAGGCACTTTCATTTACCGCTGTCGTTATCCTCATGCGGATGACTCATCTGCGGGCGGTTCTGAAATCAACGCCTTTTATGAGTATCTGATGAACGATACCCTGGATAATTATATTCCTCTCCTGCAGGACGCCTATGAAGGATATGATTCATCCATGATTGTCACTTATACGGTCACCTGCAATAACGATGAGTATTTCTCCGTTCTGATCAGAACGGATAGGGACAATCCGGACCTTCGTCTTACTACCTGGGAAGGCCATGTTTTTTCACGGACGAAAGGAAGTCCCGGTCAGACCTATACCCTGCCGAAGGTGCTGGGAATCCTTTCTGCCAATGAAAATGATGAATGGCTGCAGAACCGTCAGACGGAAAAAGCAAACAGCGTCATCCGTGAGATGGTCTGGGATATGATACAGGACAACCCGGAAGGTCTGGATTACGGTGATGTTACGGAAGAAAGCCTCGATTACGTTTTCTTCCCGGAGGAAAACTTTTATCTGGATGAAAACGGTGATCCTGTCTTCTACCTTCAGCCTGGAGATTTCTTTGCCGAGGTTCCGGAAGGCACCGGGCTTTTTACCTTCCCCATCGCTCTGGAAGATATCCTCGACGAACTGTAATCAGTACAGAAAAAGTCCATGCATTTTTGCCCCGCCGGGCGTATAATAACACCAATCTTTTAAGGGAAAGAAGGAACTGACATGCTGGACATCAAAGTAACACTTTCACAGAATCTCAAACAGAAGCCCGCGGATGAATCCGCCCTCGGCTTTGGCCGGATCTTTACCGACCATATGTTCCTCATGGATTACGAACAGGGCAGTGGCTGGAAGAATGCCCGTATCGTTCCTTACGGTGATTTTGCAATGGATCCTGCCGCCATGGTTCTGCATTACGGGCAGGCCATTTTTGAAGGAACAAAGTGCTACCGCCGTGCGGACGGCGGCCTCCAGCTTTTCCGTCCCCAGGCCAATCTTGCCCGGATGAGCCGCAGCGCGGAGCGCATGGGTATGCCCGCCCTGGATGAGGAAACAGCCCTGGAAGGCCTGAAACAGCTGGTTCGGATCGAGGAAGCCTGGGTTCCGCATCGTGACGGCACCTCCCTCTATATCCGTCCCACCATGATTTCCATGGATGTGGGTCTGGGCGTTCATGCTTCCAAAAAGTATCTTTTCTACATCATTCTCAGTCCTGTGGGCGCCTATTACAAAGAAGGCCTGAAGCCCGTCAGCATTTATGTTGAGGATGAATATGTCCGTGCGGTTCGCGGCGGCGTCGGTTTCACGAAGTGTGCCGGCAATTACGCTGCTTCCATTCTCGCCGGTGACGTGGCTGAGAAAAAAGGCTTCTCTCAGGTTCTTTGGCTGGACGGTGTCGAACAGAAATACGTTGAGGAAGTCGGTTCCATGAACATGATGTTCGCCTACGGGAACAAGATCGTAACACCCCGGCTGAACGGTTCCATCCTGCCCGGTATCACCCGTGACAGCGTGCTGACTCTTGCCCGCTCCATGGGATATGAAGCGGAGGAAGCACGGCTGAATATTGACGAAATCTTTGCGGACGCAAAATCCGGGAAACTGACCGAAGCCTTTGGCACCGGCACCGCCGCCGTGATCAGTCCTGTAGGCACCCTCGCCATGAAGGATGAAAAAATCACCATCGGTGACGGCGGAATCGGCAAAGTAGCCCAGAGCCTTTATGATACCCTTACCGGAATCCAGTACGGCCGTCTGGAGGATAAATTCGGCTGGATTGTTAAACTGTAATTTGAAAGGAACCCATCCTCAATGATGAGGCAAACCGACACCCGCTCCCTCCAATGGGCTGACAAAACCATGAGTGTTCTGCGGGCAGATCAGTTGGAGGCCTGCGAGAAGGATCTCGCAGGCCTTCCTTCCCATTGTCTTTTTGAAACTGAATGCAGTGATCTGGATGCGGAAAAACTGTATGATATCTCCTTCTATGCGGAAGAGGACAGAAAATCTGCTGACCGGACGCATCATCCGGTTCTGCATACAGTGGAAGAACTCCGGAATCGCGTTCTGCATTCCTTTGGGCCGGAAGCAGCCCTGCTTTCCGTGGAGGAACATGACCTGCTTGTGCGGGCTATGCTCTTCGGCGGACGCACGCCTCTCAATGACTGGAATGAGTTGATTCCTGCCCGCGGGCTGGTTCGCCGCCTCTGGTGCCGTGTGGAAAATGTAGGCTCCAACGCAACGCTGATTCTGCCCTCCCGGCTTTGTGCCACCGTCCTGATGCTTCTTGCCGGGGACAATCACCGTGATATCAGGACAATAGTGGAACAGGTACATGACCGGATTGAAAATACCCTTTATCTGCTCGGGGCTGTCCAGGCTTCCGGTCCTGCACGTGATATGCTTTCTCTTCTGAAAGGAACTGTCGCTGAAGACAGATCTGATCTTGTGAATCGTTTTCTGCTCTCCGGCTACGATTATGTCTATAACCGTTCCGGCAGTCTTCTCCTGATTCATCCCGGGCTGGCCGAACCTGAGCGGATGATGGATATCAGCTATACGGAAATGGATCCTGATTCTCTTTCCAGGGCTTCGGAAAGCATTAATGACCTGGAATCACCACTGTATGAGCAGATGCTTGCCGTTCTGCAGGGTGCTGTCCGGCCTGAAATCTCTCCTGAAGATGCTGTGGAAGACCTGATTATCCTTGCCAAACAGGAAGTGCCCTGGAAAGATATGCTCGATGTGCTTTCTTCCCTGCTGATCTGCCAGTCCACACCGGAAATGCGTTCTGCCCTGAAGAATCTGAGTGACCGGGTCCCCCGCTGGCTGGACCTGAGTACCTCACAGGTACAGTAATATGCCGTTAAAAGAAATTGTGGTTCCCCCTGCCGCTGATGGACAGCGGGTTGCGGATTATCTTCGTTCTGCGCTCCCGGATCTGCCGGAGAGTATGCTTCGCCGTGTTTTTGCGGCCAGGGATGTTAAGCTGGACGGGGTTCGCGTTCCGCGGGATCAGAAGCTTCATCAGGGACAGCTCCTGAAGATTTATATTCCGGACGCCGCCGGAAATCCTTCCGGTTCTGCTTCCCTGTCAGTCGTCTATGAGGACAGCGATGTACTTCTGGTCAACAAGCGTGCCGGAATCAGTGTGGAACCGGATGCGCACGGCGGAACGACCCTGACCGATCTGTGTATTGAATATGTCCGGCAAAAGGATCCGGAGGCCTTTCCGCCGGCGGCCTGCCACAGGCTGGATAACAAAACCTGCGGACTTTGTCTGTTCGCAAAAAATCCACAGGCGCTGGAAATCCTTCAGGATGTTTTCCGTAATCGTAAACTGGAAAAGTATTACATCTGCCTGGTCCGCGGTATAATGAAGCCGCCGCAGGCGGTCTGCAGCGCATGGCTTGTAAAGGATTCCCTGCATGCCCGGGTCAGGATTACTGATCATCCCGAACCGGACGCCCGGCCTGTGACCACCGGTTATGAAACGCTTGTCAGCGGCCCTGTTTCACGCCTTCGCGTTCATCTGATCACAGGTCGTACTCACCAGATCAGAGCCCATCTGGCTGCATTGGGGCATCCGATTCTCGGAGATGATCTTTACGGCGACCGGGACTTCAACCGCCGTGAAAAAGCCCGCAGTCTCAGGCTCTGTGCCGTCTCTCTCTGTCTGGACACAGGCGGACAGCTTCCCCTGCTTGATAACAGGACTTTTTCCATTGATCCGCCATTTTGATCATAAGGCTTTTTGTTAAGTTAAATATAATTTGTTTGTAAACGTTTACTTTTAACCAATCAATCCATATAATAACTCCAGGAACAATGATTAATCTGAAAGGAGCATTATACTATGCTGGCTTCTCTTCCCCCTCTTGGATGGAATTCCTGGAACACCTTTGGTGAGCATATCAGTGACGCCCTGATTCGTGAAATGGCAGATTTTATGGTTGATCAGGGCTGGCTTGCCGCCGGTTATAACTATCTGGTGATTGATGACTGCTGGTCCCTGCGTGACCGGGATGAAAACGGCCTTCTGGTGCCCGATCCGGCAAAATTCCCTCACGGGATGAAAGATCTTGCCGATTATGTTCACAGTAAAGGCCTGAAATTTGGCATGTATTCCTGTGCGGGTGTCATGACCTGCGCCGGATATCCTTCCAGCTATGATCATGAATTTGTGGATGCAAAAACCTTTGCCTCCTGGGGTGTGGATTTTCTGAAATATGATTTCTGCAATTTCCCGGAATCCGGAGACTGCCGCAATCGCTATCAGACGATGGCCATGGCCCTTAAGGCTTCCGGAAGGGATATTCTTTTCTCGGCCTGTAACTGGGGACAGCAGGACCCCTGGAAGTGGATGCGCAGCCGCGGGGCGCATATGTACCGTTCCACCGGTGATATTATGGATAACTATGTTTCCTTCACGAACATTTTCAAGTCCCAGCTGGATAATCTCTGCATGAGCGGCTCTGACTGTTTCAATGACATGGATATGCTTACTGTCGGAATGTGCGGCAAGGGCAATGTCGGTTTCGGCAAAGTTTGCACCTATGAGGAATACCGTCTGCAGTTCGCCCTGTGGTGTCTGTGCGGCGTCCCGCTGATGATGGGTGCTGATCTCCGTGCCCTGAAGCCTGAATATGTTGCTCTCATGCAGAATAAAGACCTTCTCAGGATCGACCAGGATGAAGAGTGCCGTCCGCCCTTCCTGATCCGCCGTGGTTCCGTTTTTACTTCCAATCCCGAACCGAAAGAGGGCGAATTCCCCTGGCGGGAGCTGCCGGATTCCTCCCTTACCCTGTTCCGTCATCTGTCCGGCGGCGAATTTGCACTGGCTTTTGTGAATCTTTCCGAGGCGGAAACATGCATGCATTGTGAACTGGTTGATCTTGGCCTGCCTGTATCCTCCGGTTTTTCCCTCAATGTGCGTGACGCTTTTACAGGAGAAAGCCTTGGTCGGAAGTCCGATTATTTCAATCCGGTTGTTCCGGGTCATGATATGAGACTGTATCTGTGTTCCCTGGTGCCTTCCCGTGGATAATCCGGATCTTTGCGTGCGCTGCGGAGTTCATCTCACAAACGATGAAAAAGCGCTCACCCGAAAACTGATCAACCGCGGTACAACACAGTATTTCTGTCTGGGATGTCTTGCGGATCATTTTCAGGTCACAGAAGACATACTCCGTGAAAAAATCCGTGAATTCAAAGCCATGGGCTGTACCCTGTTCAACAGTTGATTGTCAGAAAAAGCCGTACAGGCGGATCTCGCGATCCGTAACTGTACGGCTTTTATGCTTTTGTTTTCTGTATTCCTTCAGCAGCCCAACAGGGTCCCGGCATTCAGGCAGAGTATCTTTTCCTCTTCATCATCTGTCAGCTGCAGCCGGTGAAAACGTTCCAGTTCTTCAGCCGGATTCCACATGGGATAATCCGTCCCGAACAGAACCCTGTCCCTGCTGTAACTGCGGATGATTCTCCGGCCTTCTTCCGGTTTCAGGGTATAAAGGGAGCTGGATGTATCCACATATACATTCTCATATTCTGCCAGCGTCCTGGTTGCCTCATCCCATTCGCTCCAGCCGCCCAGATGTGCGCAGACGCATACCAGCTTTGGGAACGCATCCAGCACTTTTTTCATCTGCCGGGGTCTGGAATACTCATAACGGGGATCGCCGGTATGGATAATAATCGGCATCTTCCCTTCAATAGCGGCAAACATCTCCATCGCCTTCGGGCTGTCCAGTGCAAATCTCTGCATGTCAGGATGAATCTTCAGACCTTTCAGTCCCATCGTCCGGACATCACGGATCAACCCTTGAATATCTTCATGGTCCGGATGAATCGCCGCGTATCCGGTCACGCTGTCCGGATGCAGGCTTACGGTTTCACTGATAAAACGGTTGATAGATTCAATATGACGGGGTGTGACAGCAACAGAGTGAATACAGGCATGGGTTATTCCCGCTTCTTTTTCAAGCGCAAGCAGTTCTCCGACCGTGCCGCTGTGGTACACTTTCATGCGGTAAAACTCACCGATACTGCCGGACGCCTTTTCCGCGATGGCATCCGGAAATACGTGCGCATGAATATCTGTAATCTGCATAGGTCGCCGTGAAATCCTTTCGGTTATTTCGGAATATAACGGTATTCGATCTCATTCACCGTTCCGTTTTCATTCAGATAGTACTTCAGCTGGTAATAGGTGCCGTCAATACGGATCCTGTACCGGATGGACTGATCCTTGGCCAGGAACTTGCCGTCGGACAGGTTGTCCAGATAATAAAGGCCCCGGTTTCCGTTGGCGCTTTCAACCTGTCCCATATCCCTGAACTTGCTGATAACAAAATCCTTCTGGTCTCCGATTCCTGTACCCCTCGGTGCTTTGAAAACGGAATTGTCCCTGAAGTGCAGTTCCACCAGCACCCAGTTTTTCTTGTTCAGGTTCATCACCGCGTAACCCCAGGGATATTCGAACTTGCGGAGCGCAGTAGTAAAGCCGCTGCTCTTGGTTGTTTCTATTTCTGTTTCCTCTCCCGGGCCGTATGCTGCCTGGAAGTCTTTCATGGTTGTTTTATTCAGCTCCAGGTCATTGATCCGCTCATCAATTTCCCATGCGGTAAGCGGATAGGGTTTTGCGTCAATCCGGAAGCTGACTTCCTGAACCATGGATTCCTTGCCGTACTGGTTGACGGCTATAGCCTTGATGGTGACCTTGTGCCCGCTGGGCAGCAGCACTGGTTCCCCGGTAAACTCCGGGCTGTCTGTATTGGGCGTGGATCCGTCAACGGTATAGAAAATCCTGATATCGTCATCTTTTTCGTTATCCTTGCCCGGAAAAAGCTTAACCTTCTGCCGGTTTTTATAGGCGCCCGGCGCAAGATTGACCCGGGGCATCTGCGGAGACGGCATGATAATCTTGTAAGTTCCCTTGATCTCGTCTGATACGAGTTCGCCGTTTACAGCCACAGCCCGCAGATTCCAGATGCCCTCATCAAGCGGTGGTATATCTGTATAGAGTGTTCCGCCTTCCGGCAGCTTAACATTTTCATCAAATGTATAGTAAACATCATAGCCCTGTGGCGAGCTCATCGTTATCTTTTTTTTGTCTTCAAAGACGCCGCCCACCGTAACCGTAGGTACTTCCGGTAGCAGGTCCCTGCGCTGCGTCTGGAAGGTTGTCTCGCCAGTCGCCTTGTAAGCCTTATCCATCAGGTTTCCTGCTTTTGCAAGTTCGCCGTTGTTCATCAGGATCCGGATGTGGTTTACATAAGCCTCCGGACGGGAGGGCGTCCCTTCATAAATATAGGCGTAGAGCTCCGCCGCCTCTTTGGTCCGGCCAGCCGCCTCATAGGCATTACCGAGCATCAGCATGCCGTCCACATCGACATTGTCTTCCGCCTCATCCTGAAGTTTGGCCTTTTCAAATGCCTCGATGGCACCTTCCACGTCGCCGCTGTCCATCAGATCTTCACCAACAGCCCATAATGCGGTTGCTGTCGTTTCCCGGCCAAGCCTGGCCATGATTTTCTGGCCTCCGGCTGTCTCTTTCAGGAAGAAGTATCCGCCGGCGGTAATCAGTGCCAGAAGGACAACTCCGGCCATGGTAAGCTTCATCCAGTTCACCATTTTCAGCCGTTTTCTGCCGCCGTTTTCAATCCATTCCGTATAGGCTCTGGCCTGTTCACGGATATCGTCATTCTCATCGTACACGGTTCGGCGGCGTCGTTCAAAGACCACAGAATCGCCGTCTTCATCACCGGCAGCCTCAGTTTCCGATACTCTGTATTCCGCAAAAGACTCCTCTTCATCCTCCGTATCCTTCAGTGCAGGCATCTCAACCGTTGCGCGGCTGGCGCCGCTGCGGCGTCTTCTCTTGACCTCCAGGGTTCTTTCAGCAGCCTCATGAATAGCCTGCCTGGCTCTTTTCCCCTGCCGGATGGCTTCCGCGCCGCTGTAGGGCATGTCAGTGCCGGAATTCAGGATTTCTCCGCATTCCGGGCAGACAGTATCTTCCTTTTCCGCATAATATCCGCATCTTGGACACAGCATTTCCGGCAGCCTCCTTTCGGGTTGTCATTCAGAATCATCAGTTCAGGTCCAGATCCCTGAGCGCCTCGTATTCAGGATCGTCATCATAGGTTCGTTCCGGACATACGCCGCCGAGTTCTTCGATGGCATTCCGGATTTCTATAAATGTCAGATAGGGCAGTTTTTCCTCTTCTGCCGCTTTCATCAGTTCCGGAAGTGCACGGTCATCCCCCAGTTTGGCAAGATATCCGGCAAACAATGCTCTCTGGTCTCTGCGTTCCCTGAACAGCCTGATCGCAAGTTTGAAAATCTGTTCGTTCCCGGGAAAATGGGACAGTACTTCCAGCAAGGCTTCCTCTCCTGCTGCATTTGCTTTGGGAAGTTCCTGCAAAACGGGCTGGACAACGCATTCGCCCATTGCTGTCAGGCTCTCCAGCGCATTGTCCTTCAGCTCGTCCTTTCCTTCGCGGTTCAGCTGCCAGGTAATATACAGCATCTTCGGCAGAACGCTTTCCATTTCCCGCAGAAGATTGATTGCGATCATTTTGGCTTCCTCTGTGGCTTCTTCATCTTTCAGAAGCTCAAGCAGCCGCTTCTCGCAGGGCCGTCCGACTGTGGTAATCTGTTCCATCAGCAGATCCGGAACGGGTGCTCCCTCTTCACAGTACTGAGCCAGCCAGTCCACCAGTACTTTCGGATCCTCAAACTGGGTAAAATAGGCCCCCGGCGTAACATTGCCCAGCCATTTGGCCCTGGTGTTGAGGAAAGCCACATAAATCCGGGGCATATCCTCTTCCATATCGTCAAACGTGGCATACTGATCCTGATGGTTCTTCATCCATTCGGACATAAAATCGGCAAAACGTTCGTCAAAGTTGATAATCGGCATTTTCATTGCTGTGCCTCCTTTAACATGCCTCTGAGCTGTTCGGTGGTAAAGAAATACTTGCTGTGGCAGAAATGGCAGACCAGTTCAGCCCCCTCGTCATCATCGATCAGGGACTGCAGATCCTTTCTTCCCATGGAAATCAGGGCCTTCTCCATTCGTTCCCTGCTGCATGTACAGGTGTAGGAAATCGGAGTCCTTTCCAGGATCTTCGGCTCCATCCCCCGGAACCAGTCTTCACACAGCTGCTCAATCGGCGCAAAAGTCATTTCCCGGCTGATATCAGCAAACATGGGGCTCCTCAGCTCGAGCTGGTCAATGATCTCGTCCGGGCATCCCGGCAGAGGCTGTATAAGAAGTCCGCCCGCTTTCAGGACTGTTTCACCGCTGACAAGCACTCCCAGCGCCACCAGCGAGGGCTGCTGCTCCGATACGGTAAAATACTGGGCAAAGTCCATGGCAATTTCTCCGCTCACCAGTTCGCTTTGTCCGATGTAGTTTTTCCGTAAGGCCAGGTCTTTGATGACGCTCATACGGCCGTGATGTCCGACCGCTCCGCCGACATCCAGCTTCCCGTCTTCCCGGAGCGGAAGTTCTACCTGCGGATTGTCCGCGCACGCACGGATTTTGCCGTGATCCGCCACGGCTACCAGCGTACCCATGGGACCGTCACCCTTGATCGTAACCGTGACGTTTTCCTCTTCACCCTTCATCATGATCCCCAGCATCGCCGTTCCGGTCATCAACCGGCCCAGCGCGGCTGTACACACAGGGCTTGTTGCGTGGATATCCGCACAGCGCTGTACCGTGCCGGTTGTTTCACACAGCATTACCCTTACCTGTCCGTTGCACAGGTCAATCTGAAGCATTTCATCCATATTTGCCATCTTCATTCCTCTTGTTTATTTGCCGGTAATGATCCGGATAAAAGTCTTTTCGCAAAGATTATCCTCGACGGTCTCCCGGCCGTCGGATACTCCGCTTTCAGTGTTATTTGGCCGGGTTGGTTGCCGCTATGTGCCATCTTTCATCCTGTTCCTTCGCGGCGTTCAGCGATCCGTTGGAATACATGCATACCGCGCGGAATCCGGCCTTCCAGAGGACTTCCTTAAGTGTTTCCATATTCCAGGCACGCTGTGTCTGGTGCTCCTCCATCCGGCGGTACCGCCCGTCGTTTTCCCGCACAAAAAAGCAAAGATCCAGGTTGACCGTCTGTGATCTTTCATGCCATGTGTTCTGCCAGAGATAGGTTACATCATCCCTGTCTTCATACATCAGTCCGGAACACAGGATATTTTTCAGTTTGTACGGGGTGGATACATCAAATATCAATGCTCCGCCCGGCAGAATAGCTCGTTTCGCCGCGCGGAAAAATCCGAGGAGATCTTCTTCTGTCAACAGATAGTTTACACCGTCGCAGGTGGCCAGTACAGCGTCCACAGGTTTATGAAGGTTCAGGCTTCTCATGTCCTGCTGCACAAATGGAATGGCGATTCCGTTTTTCCGTGCTTTCTGTGCCGCCTGCCACAGCATTTCACGGCTAAGATCCACGCCTGTCATCTGAAATCCGCGTTTCTGCAGCGGCAGGGTCAGGCTTCCGGTTCCGCAGGCGCATTCACAGACCTTTCCGCTTCTTATCCCGTAAATCGAAAGCAGGCGGGTATAATGATCCGCCCAGCCTTCATAATTGACGTCGTCCATCAGTTCGTCATACAGTTCAGCAAATCCCTGGTACATGGTCAGTTATCTGTTTCCCCTTCCGTTGTTTCCTCTTCCTCGTCCTCATCCTCCGGTTTATACAGCCCCTGGTTCACTTTCGCGCCTTCAATCCGGGTGTTGATGAAACGGTCGAAAACTGCATTGGTATAACTGGCCGTGACAAACCGGCTGATGGAGAACCCGATCAGAGCATAATAGGCGAAAAGAATCAGCATACCGATCATCGGATTCCAGAACCAGATCAGCAGTCCGCCGATCAGCGCCGGCACACAGTGCAGCAGACGGATTCCGACGCTCATGGGAAGCCGGGCAATTCCCAGCAGCAGTCCGTTGCGGATTACATCTTTTGTTTTCAGCTCATAAGTCACCACAAGCGGATGCATATAGGTAATACTGATCGACCAGATCAGGCTGACAAGCACCACCAGCACCTGCGGAATCATCATAATGACATTCCGTTCCGCCAGCTGGCCGTAAAAACGCCAGCCGACATAGGCTGCCATAGGCAGGATGGAGGTAATGACGGAAAGGATCAGAGACTGTTTCCAGTTTGCCTTGACCGCGTCTTTGAAATCCGTCCAGATAAAGGCATGCTCGTCCCGCGCCCAGTTCCGGGTAATATAGCTCAGTCCGGCTGTAAAGGGTCCTGTGATTGCCAGGCAGGGAATCAGCCACAGCAGCATACGGAACAGCGTGCCGTCCAGCATATCGCCCAGATTGGCGTCGCTGTTTTTCAGCTCATTGAACTGTTCTTCGGTAATCGTAACTTCCTGTTCATTCTGTGTGACCTGTTCAACAAAGGAAGCGTAGTCATTCTGTTCAATCATCAGAACATTGCTTGTGGTTGACAGAACATTGGTGAAGGAAAACATGATCACCAGCATTGCCGGCAGAAAGATGAGCATATACAGAAGATTGATCCTGCACAGGGCGCTCAGCCTCGTTCTCAGTGTATCCGTGAACAGCTGTCGTCTGTTCTGGGGCAGGTCTTCCTTCCGGAAATCGCCTTTTCCGCTTTTTCCGTAATAGTAGTTGTTCATCATTTTACCGAACATTTCTGACTCTCCTTACATCTGCCGTGTTTATGGATTCCCTTGCAATGGTTCTTTCTGATCCGCCGGACAATACCGTCAGCCCATCAGCTTTTTGCTTGCTTCACTCAGTGCTTCACTCAACGCGTCTGCTTCTGCCTTCTCCGCAGCGTTTGCGTTGATGTAAAGCTTGATTTTGGGTTCCGTACCGGAAGGCCGGACGCAGACCCAGTTGCCCTTCTCCAGTTCAAAATACAGCACGTCGGATACCGGCAGTCCGGTCGGGGTTTCCTGTCCGTTTTCCGTACGGATTCCCTTGAGGTAATCGCGTACTGCCGTCACCTTCAGTCCGGCAATCTCCTTTGGCGGCTGGGCACGCAGGGTGCTCATGATCTCCTTCATCCGGGTCAGTCCGTCTTTGCCGGGAAGGGTTGTGGATACCACGCTGTTGGCATAATAACCGTATTCCCTGAAAATTTCCTGAATCCTGTCATAGAACGTGATTCCCTCCGCCATACAGGCACAGGCAACTTCGCTGACCAGCAGGCTGGCATTCACTCCGTCCTTGTCCCGTACAAACGTGCTGGAAAGGAATCCGTAGCTCTCCTCAAAACCGAACAGGAAAGTGTGGTCTCCCTTGTCCATGAACTGCTGGATCTTTTCACCGATATACTTGAATCCGGTCAGCGTTTCATAAATGGAGATACCGAAGCTTTCACAGATCCGGTTTGCCAGGCTGGTGGAAACAATGCTCTTGACCGCAGCTCCGTTCTTCGGCAGTTTGCCGGCTTTTTTCAGGCTGGAAAGAATATAATGCAGCAGCACGCAGCCGATCTGGTTGCCGCTGAGCAGATGCCACTCTCCCTGTCCGTCCTTTACGGCCACACCCAGACGGTCGCAGTCCGGATCGGTGGCGAAAATCACATTGGCATCCACCTGGGCAGCAAGCCTGAATGCAAGTTCATAGGCGCCCGGATCTTCCGGATTCGGCACTTTGATCGTGCTGAAATTCGGATCAGGCATCTCCTGTTCTTTCACCACAGCCACATTGGTCAGGCCGATCTCCTTCAGCAGCTGCCTTACGGGTACGTTTCCGCTTCCATGCAGAGGAGTATACACAATGTGGAGTTTTGAACCTTCCGTACGGAGCAGTTCCGGATTGATGCTCAGGGTCTTGACCTGGGCAATGTAGTCATCATCCACTTCCTTGTTGCCGATGATCTTCAGCAGACCTTTGTCCAGCGCTTCCTGCTCATTCATCAGCACACAGTCCGTATACTTCGTGGAGCGAATCACCCGGGTAATGCCTTCGGCTGTCTCCGGTCCCACCTGGGCGCCGTCCTCACCGTATACTTTATACCCGTTGTATTGCGGCGGATTATGGCTGGCTGTAATCACCACGCCTGCTTTGGCGTTCAGATGCCGCACCGCATAGCTCAGAACAGGCACAGGCCGGAGCGCGTCAAACAGGAACGCAGGCACTCCCTCCGCGCACAGCACCAGCGCCGTATCTTTCGCGAATTCAGCGCTGCAGCGCCGGCTGTCATAGGCAATCACAACCCCGCGCTTTGCTTCCTCCGGATTCTCAAGCAGATAACCTGCAAGGCCCTTGGTTGCGCGCCGGACATTATATTTGTTCATCCGGTTCATACCCGCTCCGAGGACTCCCCGCATTCCCGCGGTTCCGAAGCTTAATTCGGTATAGAAGCGGTCTTCCATTTCCTTTTCGTCATTGCCGATGGCCTCCAGTTCCCGGACAGTCTCCTGATCATCCGCAAAATCCTTCAGCCACTGCTCATAATTCTCACGAATTGACATGTTTTTACCGCCTTTCTTACAGTCAGACCCGGTTCTTTCAGTACCTCAGACGTATGCGTAAAACCGCATATTAATTATAGTTTTTTTCCGCTCGCTTGACAAGCGCAAACCATGGAAGACAGAAAGAAACGCAGCGTTCCGGATCACCGTTCCGCTTCCCTGACGCAAACTGCGGCCGCAATCCCGCCGTCATGGGAAACAGACAGCTCAAAGCGGTCTCCTTTCCCCAGTTCTAACGCTTTTCCGGTCAGCCTGTATACCGGTCGTCCGGCATCATCATGGGATATGCCGATCTCTCTGAGATCAAAAGCGATCCCTGTTCCGACAGCCTTCGTCAGCGCTTCTTTGGCGGCAAAAATCCCGGCTGCCGTCTGGGCGGCATTTATCCCTTTTGATCTGATATAGTTTTTTTCTTCTTCCGTATAATACCGGTTCAGAAACCGGTCATTCTCAAGCAGTTTATCCATCCTGGATATCTCGCAAAGATCCAGTCCGAGACCCTTAACCATGCTGTTTCACCTCTTTGTCTGCTGCCATACAGACAACCTATACTCTATTCCGTGGTCAATCCGTCTGCATCATACCACACCTTGCGGTTTTCATCAAATGAAGGTATAATATTTGAGTATATTTCAGGGAAGGATGATCAGTGTTCCGGAGTCCTATTTTCGGTTCTCTGCATGATCCGTTTTCAGAGTAAGTTTCTTTATCAGTGGAGGTACCCTATGATCAATCCCGGCAGAATGGTCCTCGCCCTTCAGCAGAACATCAGCAAGGCTGTTGTCGGTAAGGAAGAAGCCATTGAATATGCGCTCATTGCCCTGCTCTGCAAAGGCCACGTACTGATTGAGGACGTTCCCGGTGTCGGTAAAACCACGCTGGCCAGCGCCCTGGCTCGTTCTCTGGACTGTTCCTTCCGCCGGATTCAGTTCACACCCGACCTCATGCCTTCTGACGTGACCGGTTTCACGCTGGTCAATTTCCAGACAGGTGAAATGGAATTCAAAGAAGGCGCTGTCATGAGCCAGATCGTGCTGGCGGATGAAATCAACCGTACCAGTCCCAAAACCCAGTCTGCCCTTCTGGAAGTAATGGAAGAGCATCAGGTTACCGTGGATGGTGTAACCCATCCGTTACCCCAGCCTTTTATCGTACTGGCCACCCAGAACCCCGGCGAATTCGTCGGTACTTACCCGCTTCCGGAAGCACAGGTGGACCGCTTTTTCCTGCGGATTTCCATCGGCTATCCCACTGTGGAACAGGAGATGGATGTTCTGGAGCGCTACAGCGGCTCCGTTGTCCCTATGACAACCATAGAACCGATCTGCTCTGCCCAGGATGTGCTTGCCATGCAGGAGCAGGTCACCACTGTTTACTGTTCCCCTGAAATCCGGAATTATGTTGCTTCACTCGCTGCAGCCACCCGTAATGACCCGGCATTTTCTCTGGGTGCCTCCACCCGCGCTTCTATTGCCCTCATTCGCGGTGCGCAGGCCTGCGCCATGCTGGATGATCGGGATTTTGTCCTGCCTGAGGATGTGCAGCATATGTTCCTTCCCGTCATGGCCCACAGGATGATTCTCTCCCCCGAAGCAAAAATGAAAGGCATCCCTGCGGAGCAGTTTCTGCTGACAACCCTGCAGAACACCACCGTGCCTGTAAAATTATGAAACTGAAACTGACTCTGCCCATTGCCGTATTTCTGACGCTGCTGACGGTTGCCCTCTGCACCGGCAGTCAGCTTTTTTTGCTGCTTTCCATTCTGATTCTGCTGATTCTGGCCGGTGCCCTGATTTCCGTTCTTTGGGCGTCCTCCACGCTGGAGGTGGATGGAATGCTTTCAGGGGAAACCGTCCGGCGCGGCGACGATGTTGTTCTCAGTCTTCGGGTCCGGCATCGCGGTTTTTTGCCCGTTGCGCCGCTGCTTCTGGAGTTGTCTGATCCCGTCGGAAACCGTGACCGGGAAGTCCGGCTGAAAAATATGCCTCATCGCCTGCAGAGCATGAGACTGCCTATACACGCCTCTCATGTGGGTGTTTTCTCCGTCGGCCTTCGTTCCTGTACCGTGGAAGACCTGCTGTGCCTCGTTCAGCGGCGTATTCCGTTGCAAAAAACTTCGTTTGAACTGGTGGTTCTGCCCCAGACTTTTGATGTGGAACCGCTGAAGCTTGCTCCCGGCGACCCCGGCAGCGAACTGATGTCCCGGGCAACGGAGGATCTGAATGCTCCTTCCGATATCCGAAGCTATCAGCCCGGGGATGCAATGAAGAAGATTCACTGGAAACTCTCCCTGCGCAAACGGGAACTGATCGTCCGTAAGTTTGATGAGCCGATTCTTCAGGACGTACTCATTCTCATGGACTGCTCTCCGCCTCCCTCCTGGGGCCATGCAAGGGCCGGAGCAGACATCCGGGATGCCATGCTGGAGACTGCTGCTTCTGTCCTGACCTCTCAGACTGTTACGGATCATCAGCTGCGCATGCCTCTTCCCGGAAAGCATCCTGTGGATGTGGATAAGAGCATGGGTCTTCCCATCGCCATGGATTATCTGGCCCGTGTGGACTTCTCTGAGACGGATCGCTTTGAGCGCGTCCTGTCCATGGAAAGCTGCCGCCTGCGGAAGGTCGGTTGTGTTGTCATTATTTCCGCTCGTCTGAACATTCCCATGGTGGATATCATGATCCGTATGCACCGTGCCGGGCCGAATATCCGTCTCTATCTGGTAACCTTTGCGCCCGAAGATGAAAATGTCCTCCCGTTGATTGCCCGTCTGCGTGAGGCAGGACTGGAAGTCTCCTACGTAACGCCTGACGCATAAGATGGCCGTTTTTTCCTTTTATTCCACGCATTTCCGTCTGATCTAGTAAATCAGTCAGTATGATCATCTCTGTCTGATTGGAAAGGAGGCCTTCCGCCGTGAGTGAATCCCTGCGTTCCCGCCTGGTTCACGCCCTGTTATCCCTTCTGATGGCCGTCGGCCTTCTGATTCCCCTGCTCGGCATCCTGGATTCTTCTCTGCCTTCTCCGGTCATCATTCCCTGGATTGTGCTGATCATTGTGCTGTTTGAACTGTCTTCCCTCAAAAGGGCTGTCATTTTTGCGGCCGCCGGTACAACGCTTGTTCTGCTGTTGCTGTGGCTTTTCGCCATGGGCGGAATGATGATTGTTTCCGACGCTGTAATGGCCGTTGTTCTTCGCTGTAACAATATCCGTACCGCTATACCGCTTGTTGGCTCTTCTGTCACGGCGATTCTGACCGTTCTCATCACTCTGGTCTCCTGTCTGATCTGCCAGCGCGGCGCGTCTTTCCTTCCGCCAGCAGTTCTTTGTTTCAGCATGATTCTGCTGATTTATCTCACAGGAACGCACAGCATGATTCCCTGGTTTCTTCCTGCGCTGGTTTCCCTGCTTCTGATTCTGATGACAGAACGGTTCCCGGAAACCTCTGTTCCGCAGCTTATTCCTCTTGCGGTTTTACTTGTTTTCGCAGCCTTCCTGCTGGCTGGCGGAGGCGTCGGTCAAAACCCTCTCCGCCGGAAAGCGGACGAATTACGTCAGGCTGTTCTTGACCGTCTGTTTTTCACTGAACCCAGAGATATCTTTTCCCTTTCATCAGAAAACTATTATCCTGAAGGACAGGATCAGCTGGGCGGCAAGCCGAATCCGACCAACCATCCGGTTATGATGGTTTCAACTCCCCGTACAGTTTACCTTCGGGGTGTAATCCTGAACGAATATACCGGCCGCGGATGGATCAACACGACGGACAGACGCCGTTATCTCCGTCAGTCCTCCCGGCTTGCCGATCTGCGTGCCGCTTTGTTTGATGAAAATCTCCCGCCGCTCAACATCCGTAATGCCCTGTGTGATCCTGTGACCGTATCCGTACAGATGCTGGGAGAAAGTGAAGACTTTTCTTCAAGCCAGTTTTCATCCACTCTCTTTGTGCCGCAGCGGGTTCGAACCCTGATTCCCGGTGGAGATCTCGTCCCCTATTTTAACAATTCATCCGAACTGTTTGTTACCCGAAACCTGCAGGCAGGCGATACATATACTGTCACAGCGCCTCTCTTCCTTGCCGGTGATTCCGGACTCGGAACCCTGATTGAAGTCTGCTCTACGATGGATGACAGTGCATATGATAAAATTGTTCAGACTTATACAACTCTGCCGTCCCATCTTGAAGGACCTGTGTATTCCCTTGCCAATGATGCCTCTTCTGCCGCAGTTTCGCCTTATGAGAAAGCCTTGGCTCTCCGTTCCTGGCTGAGCCGCAGCTTCCGTTATACGCTTGATGTGCAGCCGCAGTCTCCCGATATGGACTTCGTCACATCCTTCCTGCTGGATACCAAAGAAGGTTACTGTACCTATTTTGCTTCAGCCATGACCGTTCTGTGCCGTATGGTCGGCCTGCCTGCCCGTTATGTGGAAGGATATGTGGCCGAACCGGACGCAAATGGACAGGCGCTTGTAACCGGGCTTTCCGCCCATGCCTGGACCGAAGTCTATTTTAAAGGATTCGGCTGGCTTACTTTTGATGCCACACCCCGGCACAGCGGAAACAGCGGACAGGATCATTCGGACGGATCTTCTCCGCCTGATTCTGCTCCTTCCCCCACCCCTGAGCCTCCGGATTCCGTACCTGGTGAGAATGAGCCTACGCCTGAACCCGACATTCCGGACCATTCAGCTGACACTCCCGATTCTCCCACTCCGGAACCGGATGATTCGTCTGAACCGCCAGATATTCCGGAATCGTCTTCCGGTTCTTTCCCCTGGCTGCTTCTGCTGCTCCTGCTTCTTCTGGCGGCGCTTGTGCTCAGGATCCGCCTGACCGATCCTGTTGTCCGCGAGCGTCGTGCCGTTACGGAAGCCCGGCGTTTTGACATCTGGGCAGAGGAGATTGCAGAACTCCTGTACGCAGAGAATTATTCCCGGCGTACCGGCGAAACGCCAATGGCATACGGCCGGAGAATCGACCGCGCTTCACACTTTAATGTTTCCCTCAATCCGGTGGGGGAATGCATTTCATGGATCCGTTATTCCCGTGCCGAAGCCGGAGCGGCGGAAACCGGTATACTTCGGGATACGGCCGTCCTGCTGAAGGGTGACCTGTCACGTCCCGCCCGTCTCCGCTACTATATTCGCCGCATCTTCATAAAGAAACGGACGCAATTCTGATCAGTTGCGTCCGTTTCTGTTATTTCGGGATGGATCGTTTACAGTGTGTTCATCGTCCGGTGCTGAACATAATAATTCTGGGCTGACACATCATATCTGCTTTTGTCACCCGGACCGCTTCCGCTCCCTGGCAGATTTCATTGGTAGCAAACTGTTCAAGGAAAGCCTCCGGCCCGCTGATCGGCCAGTCCTGATTATACTCTGTCCTGTAATGCATCGGCAGTATGATTCCGGCTCCCAGCTGCTCTGCTGTCTGTTTTGCCTGTTCGGCGCCGATGGTATAAAAACCGCCGATCGGGATCATCAGAATGTCCGGTTTTTTCAGCTGTTCCAGCTGATTGTCATCCAGTGCGCAGCCAAGATCACCCAGATGAACAATCCGCAGTCCTTCTGTCTCAATCAGGAACAGCAGGGTTTCTCCCCGCTTGCTCCCCTGTTCATCATCATGGAATCCTTTCACAGCCGTAACCCTCACATCCGGTTCCGGTGTATATTGTCCGGCCTTATCGATGATCCTCGGTTCCCCTTTCAGGTTTTCCACCGCGTCATGATCATGATGATGATGGGAAATCAGTGCAATATCCGCGTCCGTTTTCTGCAGTGGATAACCGCAGGAGGCGTCATAGGGATCCGTTACGATCCGTACGCCGCTTTCCGTAACAATCAGGAATTCCGCGTGTCCGATGTGCCGAATCAGCATCAGTTCTCATTCCTTTCGTTCCGAAAAATAACAGAAATTCAGGGCCGGCAGCGGTTCTCCTTTTCTGAGGCGTTCAGCCCAGTTCCGGTGAAGCGCTGCACAGGCGGCTTCATAACGTTTTTCGCCTTCTTCACCGGCTTTGATCAGCATCCGCTGAGCCGCTTCCGGCGCGTCTGTTGTCCGGTCCGGATGCCGTTCAAGCAGGCTCAGGCAGCAACCCGCTTCAGTGCTGAACGAACCGTTATACCATTCATCCGGCGGTTCTTCAGCCGTTTTCCTCATCAGGATCCATTGCCCGTCCGCTGTATATTCCCATCCGTTTTCCGTGAGTTGATCCTGGAACAGACTGATTTCTTCCCTGCTGCATACGCCGGGCAGATCCGTCGCATACAGCCATTCCTCCACCAGGCTTCTGCGAAGCACCGGGGGCCTGCTTGTCCGCTTCGTCTGCATCAGGATCTGCAGTTCCTTTCTCAGCGCGTTCACCGTTCTCATTTCGTTCTCCGTTCGGTCACCGGGGAGCCAAGCAGGACATCCGTCACGGTTTCAAGCGACTTCGCCATATTCTTCCGCTGTTCGCTGTCCATGCCGTCAGGATTGTTACTGTTCGAAGCAATGCAATGATAATAATATCTTCCGTCCTGCTTATACTTCCATGTATATACCGGCGTATATTCGGGATGAAGAATCTCCGCTCCGCCCTGCCCGTCGCTCTGAACAGTCACATGCAGCAGGTAGCCTGAAATGCGTTTTATGTTTGCCCTGTCTCCGCAAAGCAGGGATCCGAGACTCCATACGCACAGGATGTTTTTGCCGTTCCTGCCGGTGATATATTCTGCTTTCTGGGGAACATGACTGCCGTTTCCGACAATCAGATCTGCTCCTGCCATCGCGATTCCTTCCGCAAGCTCTTTCTGTGCCCGGTCCGGATCCTTTCCGGTCTTTCCCCAGTTCAGCAGTACAATCACCGCTTCTGCTCCCCGGGCTCTTGCGTCAGCAATATCGTCTGTGATCCGTGTAATCTCCGCTTCAGGAATCAGACTTTCCGTTCCTTCCCTGCCCATGTTCTTCCGCGTCTTTGCGGGAACGCCTGTGGTATATTGCAGAAACGTTGTCTTCACATGACCGGTATCTGTTGTGGCGGAAGTTTCATCTTCCCGGCTGCCGATCCCGATCGCACGGATTTGTTGTCCTTCCAGTGCGTTTACAGTAGCGTCAAGGCCGTTTTCCCCGGCAGTATACGCTTGTGAAAAACCGCAGGCAGCCATGCCGAAACCGGCTTCCTTCAGCAGTGAAGCGGCTGCAGCAGGTGCCACATAGTCATTGGCTTTATGTTCGTCGCTGAGGATGTTTTCCAGGAATACACAATTGACGTCAGCCTTAACATGAGGTGCAAGCAGCATCATCACATCAGAATAGTCTGTCATTTTTGCGTCGGCGTTCCAGCTGTTCTTTCTGACCTCGCCGGACAGAGAGATGCTTCCGCCGATTGTCAGCGTGTAGGATGCTTTCGCGTTTTCAGGGATCTGCTCGTTCCCGTTCGCCGGCTTTGCTGTCGCTGCCGCCGGCTGCGTCATGTTTTGTTGTTCAGCCGGTATTGTTGCAGCCGGTCGCTGTTCTGTCTCCGGTGCGAAAGTTTCCTGAAGGTCCAGGATATTCATCTGGAGTTTACCCAGATCGACAGTTGCTCCGGAAGACAGCCTTCCCAGAACAACTGCTGATCCGCACAGAACAATCACAAGCAGCCCCAGCATGAATTTCGTACCGGCTGAAAACCTGCGCTTCTGTCCGTTCCCGCGGCCCATCTCCTGTCCTCCTTTCTGCGCAGCGTTTTTTTCTTTTTATTTCAGGATATATGTCATCACAATGGAAAAAATCAGTACGCCCGCTGTTGCCAGTGCGACGATTCTTGCCATTCTGGTTCTGGCGCTCTGCCTTTTATTCGTCATGAGAATATGCTCCCTTCCTTTCTGCAGCAGTTGCCACGATTATACCATGGCAGTCTGAAAAGGGAAAGAGGAGACCGCTTTCAGCAGTCTCCTCCCCCTGCAGGGCCATTGTCGAGGCGCCTGTTTTTATGCTTCGGGTTTCTGGTCGGAATGATCAATCCGGCTGCGGCGGGGCCTCGTTTCACCGCCTTCGGGTTTAAAGCTTGCGGTATAGGCCGATTCTTCATCCGATCCCGACCTTGTATAACGTCCGTACGGATTCTTCGTCCCGTTTCCGTATACTTTCCCGTTGTTTGTTCCGGAGGAGGGCGTTGTCGGCGTTACTCTGGGTTTTGCGGTTCCTGCGCTGCCTGTATAACTGCCCGTACGGACTCTGGCCGCATTCTGTGCGGATGCAGCGTTTCCGTTGCTGTTGCCGGAAACATTCTGGCCTGCTGTCCTGGGTTTGCTCTGCTGGGCAGCTTTGTTCTGCTGGGCCACCCGTTTCTGTGCCATCCGCTGGGCAGCCTTCCGTTTCCGTTCACGCTGCAGATACCAGTAGTATCCTCCTCCGCCGCCCGCTGCCAGCAGCACCCCGGCGATCACCCATCCTGCGCCGCCGCCTGTGCTCTGTTCCTGCGGGAATTCACTGATCTCTTCGGTCGCCAGAGGTTCAGGAGACTGGGTAGGTTCTTCCGCGGCCAGGTCCGTTTTACCTTCAATATAGGTCATGGCCCTTTCCACCATTCCGGTGGGATCGGCAGCGTCCTTGTAGAACTTCTCCAGTTCGATCTTCAGTTCATCCTTTTTCAGTTTTCCTTCCTTCACCTGATCGATCAGGGAACTGACAAACTGGTTGTTCTCAAACTCATTTTCAGGAAGGTTTTCCGGAAGAGGTTCAGGCGTGGCAAACGGATCAAACGGTTTGTAGCTGACAGTAGCGCCTGCTGCAGGATTCACCCATTCGCTGACCTTCTGATCTTCGGCTGTTACAATTCCAGAGGGACTTCCGGTTGTTGTCGGAGAAGAAGCGGTATGATCTGTTGTATTCTGAATGTTGTTATTGGCCAGTCCCTCTCTGTACTTGTCAGACTGCAGGAACTGTTCCGCTTCACTGACCGTCATCTGCTTGAAATACTTACCGTTCAGATAGCCGATCTGGCCTTCATAGGAAACCTTGTACCAGGTTTCTCCGTCTGCCTGGATTGCTCCGTATACGATGAAGGTTGCATATTTCTTCATCAGCCGGATTCTTCTGGAACTGGAGCTGGCTTCAGTACGGAAATTGACAGCGTCTGTTGTTACATAACCGTAGCAGCTCAATTCGTTCGGATCATAGGTATAGGGAGCCATTGTCACATTGGGAATCGGAGTATCCTGCGGCTGCAGTCTCTCCTCATAGGCAGCCATTTCGCCGTAGGACATGATCCGGATGAGGTCCGCGCGGACATAACCCCATTTGCCGTCATGCTCAATCTCATGCCAGGCTATACCGTCCTGGTAAATCTGACCGTATACATAAACAATCTTGTTGACCGGAAGCTCTTCCTTAATCGCGCTTGCGGCTGTCGGTCTCTGCCGGACGGGAATTCCTTCACCGATGGTAATACCGTATCCGCTCAGCT
The DNA here is from genome assembly GCA_900315675.1 of uncultured Eubacteriales bacterium. Lineage (GTDB taxonomy): Bacteria > Bacillota > Clostridia > Christensenellales > Aristaeellaceae > Aristaeella. The sequence continues at coordinate 188,531 of OMZY01000001.1, read as the reverse complement.
GCGGCGGTTCCTGTGTCGGGGCCGGTACAGGGGTATCTGTCGGGACCGGTACGGGCGTGTCCGTCGGAGCCGGTACGGGAGTATCAGTCGGAGCCTGTGTCGGCGTATCCGTCGGAGCCTGCGTCGGTGTATCCGTCGGCGCCTGCGTCGGTGTTTCCGTCGGTGCCTGTGTCGGCGTGCCCGTCGGAGCCTGTGTTGGCGTATCTGTCGGGACTGTGGTCGGAGTATCCGTCGGGACAGGAGTATCTGTCACAGCAGGCGGTTCTGTCGGGAAGAACTCCTCCCTGGAATATACCGGTGCCGGACTGGCCTGTGCCTGATTCCATGCCGCGCTGTCTTCTTCTGTCAGTGCGTCCAGATACTCCGTCATGATGTATCCGGGCTTGCCGTTCACCAGTGCGTATGTCCATACTTCGTTATTGTCATACTCTTTGGTATGGATCATATACACATAAGTGTTTTTACCCAACTGACTCAGTTTGTTGGACTTGGTGCTGGGATCCTTACGGAAGAATACCTTGCTGTTTGTCTTTCCGTAACGGTTCATCATCTCGCCCACCGGAATTTCTGGAGCAGGCGTTTCCGCTGCCGGCTGGCTGACAGTATTCTGATCCGCTTCGGGATTATTCGTTTCAGGATTATTGCTTTCGGGAGTACCGATACCGGTTTCGTTGTTTTCCGGTACATTATTTTCCGGCACGCTGTTTTCAGGGGTGTTGTTCTCAGGATTGCCGGTTTCAGAAGTATTGTTTTCAGGGGTGGTCGCTTCAGGTTCGCTGCTTTCGGGTGTTCCGATACCGGTCTCGCTGTTATCAGGCTCGTTGTTTTCTGTTTGATCTGTTTCAGCGGTTTCCGGAACCTGTTCCGGGACAGCCGCTTCCGGCTGCGGGAACAGTTCTGCTTCCGTCAGCACAGGAGCACGGGTCGGCTGGATGCTGTCCCATTCATCACTGTCCTGCTGTGTAAGCGGATTCAGGAATTCCGTCTTGATATATCCCCTCCGCCCGTTCACTTCAACATACGTCCAGCTTTCACCCGCACTGTTCTGCTCCGCGCGGTACATATAGACATGGATTCCCTTGTCCAGACGGGCTAATTCTTTACCTTTCTTATCCGGCTGTTCGCGAAGTGCGAGTCTGACTGCATTGGTAATACCGTAACGGTTGATCATTTCACCGTCGATAATCACGGGAGCTTCTGTAACCGTGGCAGTTTCCTGATTCGTTTCAGGAGCAGGCTCTGCCGCAGGTTCCGGTTCGTTCGCGGGGGCTGCCTCAGCAACAGGTTCGGGTTCAGGCTGCGGTTCCACGTTAGGTTCAGGTTCCGCCTGCGGTTCCACATAAGGTTCCGGTTCGGGCTGCGGCTCCACGTAGGGTTCAGGTTCAGTCTGCGGTTCCGCTGCGGGTTCAGGTTCCGTCACAGGAGCAGGTTCCGCTGCAGGTTCGGGTTCCGCCGCCGTCGTGGGGAAAATTTCCTCATAGGTGTAGATGTGGGCCGGATTCGGCTGGGCATTGCTATAAGCGTTGCTGTCTTCAGGCGTCAGTACCGTAATAAATTCGCTCATCAGATAGCCGGTATGTCCGTCCGCTTCAACCAGCGTCCACATTTCTCCGGCGCTGTTAACTTCTGTATAGATCAGATATACCATGGTGTTGGCAGCCAGTTCACCGTACTTTCCGGCATCCTTGCTCGGTTCTTTCCGGTAATTGACTTTAGCAGCTGTCATGCCATAGCTGTTGATCATTTCGCCAACCGGCATGATGGGAGCTTCCGTAGGCACTTCCGCCTGAGATTCAGGTTCCTGTGCCGCTGCCTGTTCCACATAGGGTTCCGGTTCGGGCTGCGGTTCCACGTAGGATTCCGGTTCAGGCTGCGGCTCCACATAGGGTTCCGGTTCGGGCTGCGGTTCCACATAGGGTTCCGGTTCGGGCTGCGGTTCCACATAGGGTTCCGGTTCGGGCTGCGGTTCCACATAAGGTTCCGGTTCGGGCTGCGGTTCCACGTAGGGTTCCGGTTCGGGCTGCGGTTCCACATAGGGTTCCGGTTCAGGCTGCGGCTCCACATAGGGTTCCGGTTCGGGCTGCGGTTCCACATAAGGTTCCGGTTCGGGCTGCGGCTCCACATAGGGTTCCGGTTCGGGTTCCGTATAAGGTTCCTGCTCGTCCGGCACAGGCAAGGGCTGATCGGTTACAGTGGAAATATACAGATAAAACACTTCCGTCATGCCGTTTCCCGGATCCGTAGCGGATATGGGAACAAAGCTGACTCCGTCCATATATTCACCCGCGTCCGTAACGCCTGCCAGGACAGATCCGGGTTCGGGAGAATACTGATATTCATGTGCAGGATGGAATACTGTAAACGTGAGTCCGTCCAGCGGTGCGTCCGCCGGAAGCAGCACCCAGAAACAGCCTTCTCCGGTTTCTGTTTCACCCGCCGGGAAAGCTGCGGCGCTTTGCAAAGCACCTGTGCTGTCATACCAGCTGACGCTGATCTGAAGTTCTGTCCAGTCAGCGCTTGCGGCAGCAGCCAGGGGCAAGACGGAAAGCGCCATCAGCAGAGCTGCCAGAAGCGCTGTCGCTCTTTTCAGGATCCATTGATACTTACTCGTCATAATCCGGTCCTCCTGAATTGTATGTGATGAAAGTAACAGCTCCCGGATATTGTACCGCCGACCGGCAACCGTGTCAATGAAACCGGGCCGTGCACTGCCTTTCCTTCCGGAAGGAAAAGCCGTGGGAACCGTCGAAAGAAGAAGGATATAATCAATTATAGAAACGGTCTGTCTGTCCGTTTCATTCCCGAAAGGGTTTTTCTGTATGAGTTTTTTATGGAACAGGTTCCTGGCGGTACCCAAAAGTCCTGATGGTACGATGTCACCGTCGGCTTTCTTTTTCCGTCTTCCCGACCTTGAAACGGAAGACCTGATCCTCCGAAAGCCCCGGATCAGGGATGCAAAGGATATTTACAGTTATGCCTCGGATCCTGAAGTGGCGCGCTATGTCCTGTGGGAGCCTCATCGCAGCGTCTCCGAAACCGCGTCATTTATCCGCGATCTGCGCGCCCGTATCCGTGCCGGCTGTCCCTCCTCCTGGGTTGTTGTTCTCCGCGGGACAGGTACCGTTATCGGTACTGTCGGTTTTGTTTGGTATTCTGCGGAAAACAACGCAGCTGAACTGGGGTACAGTTTTTCCCGGGAATACTGGAATCACGGTTATGCCACACAGGCACTTCGTGCAGTAATTGACGCTGTCTTCTCCTCTCTGCCCCTGAACCGCCTGGAAGCCCAGCATGATGTCCGCAATCCTGCCAGCGGGCGGGTGATGCAGAAATGCGGCCTCACGCAGGAAGGCATCCTGCGGGGCCGCATTCTGAACAAAGGAGAATATGTGGATACTGCGTTATATTCAATTCTCCGTTCTGACTGGGAGAAGAATCAGCGGTAAGCGCTCATTCTCCGGTTCAATACATCTTCCCTGGCAACAGACCAGCCGAAAAATCCCATTACTTCGCCCAGTTTCTGATAAAGGCCATGACTGTATGCAACCAGCCTTGCTTTTTCCAGGTGAAGGCTTCCGCCTGCGTCCAGCAGATCTTCCCGTACCATGACGGAAACCACCTCGCCTATGAACATGTCATGGCTTCCCAGCTCCAGCGTATGACGGACCCTGCAGCACAGGCTCACAGGTGAGCCGTCAACCGCCGGAGCCGTATTCATTCCTTCCGCCGGAATATAGCTTAATCCTGTTTCCTTCGCCTTGTCCGTGTCCCAGCCGCTTTTCACGCCGCAGAAATCCACGGACCTGGCCATTTTTTCATCCACCAGATTCACAACAAATTCGCCGGAAGCGCTGATCAGCCCGTGGGAATATCTTTCCTTCCGGATGCTGACAGAGATCATCGGCGGATCGGAATTGACCGTTCCTGCCCAGGCAACTGTAATCATATTACGGTTTTCCGGCTTCTCCGGGTCCGCGCAGCTGACCAGCACCACGGGGGTGGGATTCAGCAAGGTTGAAGGCGGCAGAATCTGATACCCGAACTTATCCATAATATCTCCCCACTCCTTGAAGATTCATGGAATTAGTGTATAATATTTCTGTTATGCAGTCAATTTTTCCGTAAGGAGATGATGAGAAATGAACGCGTACCGTGGAAAGCATGTTTCCTCCGCTTCCCGCCGTTCTTCTCCCTCCTTCCGCCGCGGCCGGCATCAGATACGTCATCCCCGGCGCCGGCGCTGGCTGATATTCCTTCTTGTGCTGGTTATCCTGGCTGCCTGCTATCCGCTGCTGGAAGCGCGCCTTCTTCAGACAGAGCAGAAGACTATCCGGTCTGATGACTTTCCTGAGGAAGCCAACAATCTCCGTGTTGTCTATCTGAGTGATATTCATTACGGTTTCTGGTTCTCTGATGCGGATCTGGGCCATCTGATCGCGCGGATCAATGCGCTCCGTCCCGATCTGGTCCTTTTCGGCGGCGATTACGCCACGGATAATCAGACTGCCATGAAGTTCTTCCGTGCTTTGCAGAAGCAGGGAACCATCCACTCCCGTTACGGCATATTCGGCGTCATCGGTGAAGCGGACCGCGGAAAAACAGATGCCTCCTGCCAGCAGCTGGCTGAAACCATGACCAATGCCGGCGTTATCCCGCTGATCAACCGGGTGGTTCCTGTCAGTATCGCCTCCCGTCAGATCTTCATTGCCGGTCTGGATGATAAACTTACCGGAACCCCTGACATCAAAGCAGTCGCCAAATCCGTCAGTGCCCGGGATTTTGTCATTCTGCTCAGTCATAACCCCTCCGTCATTCCGGATGCCCAGATTGCCCCTGATGCTTATGGAAACCTCGGCTGGTTTGATCTTGGCCTGTTCGGTCATACCCATGCCGGGCAGATGAGTTTCTTCTCTTCTGCCTTGAATATCGCGGAGGATGTTCCCGACCGGTATCGCAGCGGATGGCTGAAGGAAAACCGGGTGGATCTTCTGATCTCCCCCGGTGTCGGTACCTCTGTCTTCCCTGGCAGGCTTCTCTGTTTCCCCACTATCCACTGTATTACACTTACTGACTGATCATATATTTTCGTAATAGAAAGGAACTGTCATGCATTCCGATACCCGCGTTCAGCTGAACGATGTATCCTATTCCTATGAAGAGCAGGCGACGCCTGCTCTTTCCGGCGTCTCTGCGGTCATACAGCCCGGAGAATTCGTTGCTGTTCTGGGCCATAACGGCTCCGGTAAATCCACAATGGCCAAGCTCCTCAACGCCCTTTATGTTCCCACCGAAGGGAATGTCCTGGTCTGCGGTTATGACACGCGCGAGGAGAAATACGTCTGGGAAATCCGGCAGCGTGCAGGTATGATCTTCCAGAATCCGGACAACCAGATTGTGGCTACCGTCGTCAAGGAGGATGTCGCCTTCGGTCTGGAAAACCTCGGCGTTCCCACGGAAGAAATGCTTCCCCGTATTGAGAGCGCTCTCTCTGCCGTTCGCATGAGCAAATATGCGGATAAAGCGCCGCATCTGCTTTCCGGCGGCCAGAAGCAGCGGGTTGCCATAGCCGGCATCCTGGCCATGGAACCCTCCGTCATTATTGCGGATGAAGCGACCGCCATGCTTGATCCTTCCGGCCGTAAGGAAGTTCTGGATACGATTCGTACCCTGAACCGCCAGAAAGGCATCACCGTGGTGTGGATCACCCATTTCATGGAGGAAGCCGCACAGGCCGACCGTGTGCTTGTTGTAACCGATGGTCAGATCCGTCTTGAAGGTACCCCTGCCGAAGTATTTGACCGTGTGGATGAGATGCGCGAAATGCATCTGGATGTTCCGCATATGACTGCCCTGGCCGGTGAACTCCGTGCAGAGGGAATGCCGCTGAAGCCCGGAATCCTGACCGTTGATGAGTTTGTTGAGGAGGTGGAAAGACTGTGCCCATTGAAGTCAGCCACCTGACCCATTGCTATTCTGAAGGCAGTGCCCTGCGTACTGTTGCGCTGAATGATGTTTCCTTCCGGATTGAAAACGGAGAATTTGTCGGTATCATCGGTCACACCGGCAGCGGAAAATCCACCCTTGTGCAGCATCTGAACGGCTTGCTGAAGCCAACCTCAGGGCAGGTTCTTGTGGACGGGGAAGATCTGAACGGAGAACATGTCAACCGCCGTGCGCTCCGTCAGCGGATCGGCCTTGTGTTTCAATACCCTGAATATCAGCTTTTTGAGGAAACTGTTGCAAAGGACATCGCCTTCGGACCGAAAAACCAGGGACTGTCCGCGGCGGAAATTGACGAGCGGGTCCGTTACGCCATGGACTGCGTGCATCTGGATTATCAGAAGTACGCTGAACGCAGTCCCTTCGAACTGTCCGGCGGCCAGATGCGTCGTGTCGCCATAGCCGGTGTGCTGGCGATGCGTCCCTCAGTTCTGATCCTGGACGAGCCGACAGCCGGGCTGGATCCCCGCGGTCGTGACCGGATCCTGAGTATGCTGGAAGAACTTCACGCCCGGGAAAACGTCACCATTCTGATGGTTTCCCACAGTATGGATGATATGGCCCGGCTGGCTACCCGTCTGATTGTCATGAGCGACGGAAAAATCGTAGCTGACGGAACGCCCCGGGAAATCTTCATGCAGGAAGAGATGATGACTTCCATCGGCCTGGATGTGCCGGAAGCCGCCCGCCTGTGTGCCCGGCTTCGCGCGAAAGGTTATGATCTGCCCGCAGATCTGTTCCGTCCGGAGCAGCTGAAGGAACAGCTTCTCCGTCTCTGGAAGGAGGGATCGCAGTGCTGAACAACATCACCATGGGTCAGTACTATCCTGTGGACAGTAAGGTTCATCGTCTGGATCCCCGTGTGAAGCTGATCCTGACCATTGTTTTTATCGTTACGGTTTTCATGGCCAGGACTTTCCTCGGCTATGCTGTCATTCTGGGCTTTGTCTGGCTGACATCCCGTCTGGCAAATGTTCCCTTCCGCATGCTTCTGCGCGGATTAAAACCGCTGCGTCTGATTATTATCCTGACCTTCCTGCTGAACCTGTTCTTCACAACGGGCGAAACTGTCTGGGTGGAATTCTGGGGCATCCGGATTACACAGGAAGGCTTTATGCAGGCTGCTTTCTATTCCCTGCGGCTGATCTTCCTGGTCATCGGCACCAGCCTGCTGACCCTCACCACTTCCCCCGTGGCGCTTTCCGATGGAATTGAAATCCTGCTGTCCCCCCTGAAGGTTATTCATTTCCCGGCCCATGAACTGGCCATGATGATGACCATTGCTCTGCGTTTCATTCCCACCCTGCTGGAGGAAACGGACAAAATCATGAAAGCCCAGATGGCGCGCGGCGCAGATTTTGAGAGCGGAAACCTGCTTTCCCGTGCGAAAGCCATGGTCCCCCTGCTGGTGCCGCTGTTTGTCAGTGCCTTCCGCCGTGCGGGAGATCTGGCTATGGCCATGGAAAGCCGTTGTTATCATGGCGGTGAAGGCCGCACCCGCCTGCGTGTTCTGAAGATCACCCGGAACGACTGGATAGCCTGCGGCGCCGTGGCTGCGCTGCTGGCGCTGATCATACTGGAGGGAATCATCTTTTGAAACGGATCCTGCTGACAGTGGAATATGACGGAACCGCCTATGCCGGCTGGCAACGGCAGATTAACGGTCTGGCTGTCCAGCAGGTGCTTGAGGAGGCGCTTTCCTCTGCCTGCGGGCAGCCTGTTACGGTTACCGGAGCTTCCCGCACGGATGCCGGTGTTCATGCGCTGGATCAGAAAGTCCATTTTGATACAGAATCTACAATCCCTCCGGATAAATATCCTTTTGTGCTTAACACAATGCTTCCGCCTGATATCCGGGTGCTGGACGGCCGTGAAGTTCCGGCCGGTTTCCACGCCCGTTTTCTCACTGCCGGTAAAACCTATACCTATCGGATCTGGAATGCCCGCCATGCCAGCGCGCTCCGGCGCAATACACATTGGCACGTCCCTGTGCCGCTGGCGGAAGCCCCCGTTCGGCAGGCTCTCGCTACTCTGACAGGCCGTCATGATTTTGCGGCCTTTCAGGCGTCAGGCGGTACAGCAAAAACCACCGTACGAACCCTGCGGTCCGCCGGTCTTGAAGTGCGGGGACAGGAGTGGATCCTGACCGTCAGCGGAGACGCTTTTCTGTATAATATGGTTCGGATCATTGCGGGTACCGTTGTGGAAATCGGTCTTGGTAAATTTCAGCCGGATTCCTTCACCAGGGCTTTTGAAACGCTGGACCGGCTTGCGCTCGGCATGACTGCTCCGGCACACGGACTGGAACTGACTGAAGTCAGATATCCCCCACAGGCCTTTACCGACCCTGAATCCTTACGTTGGCACGAGGAAGATGTAACATGCTCAGACTGACAAATCTTTCTGTCCCGCTGGATTATACCGAATCCACGATCCGTGATGCGCTGCTGAAAAAACTGAAGCTGACCCCTGATCAGCTTCTCTCTTTTCACATATCACGCCGCAGCGTTGACGCCAGAGACAAGCGGGACGTTCATTTTGTTCTCTCCGTTGACCTGTCCCTGAAGAATGAAACCGGTGCGCTTCGCAGAAACAAGAACCTGTCACCGGTCTCCTCTTCATGCAGTCAGAAAAACAGTATTCCTTCCTTCACTTCCCATACTGCACTCAGCCAGCCGCCGCTGGTGGTCGGTGCCGGCCCGGCAGGTCTTTTTGCCGCGCTGACACTGGCCCGTGCAGGTGCCTGTCCCGTCCTCATTGAACGGGGCAAGCCTGTAGACCAGCGTACAGATGATGTAACCGCCATGCAGGAAAGCGGTATTCTGAATCCTGATTCAAATGTACAGTACGGTGAAGGGGGCGCCGGTGCTTTTTCAGACGGAAAGCTGACGTGCGGCATTAAAAGTCCCCATGTCCGCAGCATTCTGGAAACCTTCGTCTCACACGGCGCGCCGGAGGAGATCCTTATTGATCAGAAACCGCATATCGGCACAGACCGTCTCAAAGGCGTCGTCGCGTCTATACGGAATGAAATTATCCGTCTTGGCGGTGCGGTGTATTTTGAAACCCGTCTGGAAAAGCTGATCATCCGCGGCAGTCATATAGAAGGCGCGGTGCTTTCCTGCAACGGAGAGCAGCGCGAATTCCTGACTGACACTATCCTGCTGTGTATCGGTCATTCTGCACGGGATACAGTTCAGACGCTTTTCGGTCAGGGCCTTCGTATGGAGCAGAAACCCTTTGCCATGGGTGTGCGGATTGAACATCCCCGTACGTTCATTGACCGATCCCAGTATGGATCCTTCGCCGGCCATCCTGCGCTGGGTGCCGCGTCTTATAAGCTGATCTGTCATACTCCGGACGGCCGGGGTGTTTATACCTTCTGTATGTGTCCTGGCGGTGAAGTCATCGCTGCGGCTTCCCAGCCCGGCGGAGTCGTGACCAACGGCATGAGCCTGCATGCCCGTGACAGCGTCAACAGCAATGCCGCCCTGCTGGTCGGGGTTAAACCCCAGGATTTCGGGGATGATCACCCTCTGGCCGGTTTTATTCTCCAGCGCAGTATCGAAAAAGCGGCGTTCCGTGCGGGCGGCGGCCATTTCATCGCGCCGGCACAAAGGGTTGGAGATTTTCTTGAGAACAGGGCTTCGGTCTCCTTTGGTGAAATCACGCCTTCTTATCGTCCCGGCGTTGTTCCTGCTGATCTTCGGGCTGTTTTGCCGGACTGGATCACAGAAAACCTGAAAAAAGGAATTCGTGCCATGAACGCCCAGCTTGCTGGCTTTGCGAATCCGGACGCCGTCCTGACCGGTCCCGAAACGCGCTCCTCCTCCCCTGTCCGTATCAGCCGCAACGCACTGGGTGAAGCGGAAGATCTGCGCGGTCTTTATCCGGTTGGCGAAGGTGCGGGCTACGCGGGCGGAATCGTATCTGCCGCTGCGGACGGAATCACGGCGGCGCTTCGTGTTCTGACTGCAAACAGTCTGATCTGATGACCCAGAAACCGGCCTGGTCTGTTTCTGGCATAAAAACTGCCGGAGCTTTGTATGCTCCGGCAGTTTTGATATTTGAGACAGTGATCTTATTTGAAATTGCTCGCTCCGCCGTCAATCGAAGCAGCGGTGCCGATCTGCGGTTTGGTTTCCGTTGCGTACAATGTAATCAGCATATCACGTGAAGCCACCTCGCCGGGCTTCTCATTCGCTTCCCGGGCAATATCATAGGCGGCCTGGAAACGGGCAACCGCTGCAACCGTGTTCTTGCCGTAGCTGCCATCCACTGTGCCGGGATCATAGCCCAGATCCTTCAGCCGTTTCTGCATCAGTCGTACATTGCCGCCCTTGTCGCCTTTCTTCAGCGGCATATACATATCAAAGACGCAGTACGGAGCGTCATCGGCAAACAGTTTGTTCTGAACCTTTTTCGGAATGTAGTTGTGCAGTTTCGCGCCTATTGCTTCGCAGAACAGATCGATGGCCACCTGCGTATCGTTGCCGTATTTGCCGTCTGCTGAACCCACAGGATATCCAAGGTCAGCCAGCCTCTTCTGGATTTTCTTGACCGTGTTTCCCCTGGCGCCGTAATGAATGGTTCCGTCATCGTCAATAAGGTTCTCATTGCCGGACTTGTTCTCCGCGGGTTTAGCCGTTGCGGCAGGCCTGGGGGTTGCTGTAGGTTGTGCCGTCTCAGCCGGTTTCATTGTTTCTGTTGCGGCAGGCTTCATGGTTGCCGCTGTCTCTGCCACACCGGATTCGATGACCCAGGTTCTGTCGTTCGCATGGTGATAACGGTACACTACATCGTTGACCATACAGGCCGACAGGGTCTCTCTGCTCAGTGCGGCCAGTTCTTCAGTCGTACCCTTGTTCAGATCCATCACGATAACCCGGTGATCCGTTGTTGTCAGAACCACCGCGTCTTTGCTCACCGTCAGATTCAGGGGTTCGGGAATGGATTTGCCTGTAAGGGCTGCCGCGTTGGCGTCCCTGCTCCCCAGGGTAAGAGGTTGCATATCGTTCTGCATCGGACTGACGCGCAGGAGATATAAAGCCCCCATTCTTTCAGTATAGTAAAGGAAGACACCGTCGTTCACCGCCTGCACGGCAGAATTGGAAATCACTGAACCGTTCAGTCTCAGCACCCCTTCTGCGCTCAGTTCAACCCGGGTATCCTGCGGAAGCTCCGCGCCCGGATCCACGGTCCGGCTGCCTGTGCCGTCTTTTTTTACCGCAATGGTCCGGCCGTCTTTGGTCTGGCAGATCAGCTCATCCTTCGTCATTTGCAGCAGATCGGCCATTTCCAGCGGCATCTGTGAAATACGTCCTTCCGCATTCTGCAGATACAGATAGTTGTTTTCAGCAATCCATGCGGTTGCTTCCCTGTCGGTGATGACCGGATCCGCAGATGCGGCAGCGCAAAGGATACAGAGCGTCATCAGGACAGCAAAAAAGAACTGTTTCTTCATAATGGAAACCTCCTCCCACTATATTAGACGATGAAAAAATCGCTTTTATTGCATGGCTGAAAAATAAATTTTATGTGCCTCCGGTTTCCCGGATATCATGTTGCAGCCGAACGGTCAGCGGCTGAGCATCTGTTCGGCTTCTTCCCTCGTAATCAGCTCAGCGGACAGCTGGTGCGGCAGGCAGATAATCATGTTGGAAAGAATCCGGTCCTCCCGGTTTGCCAGGGTCACTTCTCCCTGCTTTACGCAGTCATGTCCTTCACAGTTGGCGTCCTCCATCCGGAACCCGTCTGTTGTCAGATGAAGCACGTTCACCGCTTCTGAACCGTCTGCCATCTGTATCCGGATGGTCCTGCTGTACTCTCCTTCTGTCGGAAGCGGCAGCAGGCCGACAGGATTCGGCATTCTCACAAGCACATAAGCCGTTGCGGGATCATTCTCTGTAATCTGCACCAGGAAAGGCTGTTCCTTCTTCTCAGCTTCAGCCGTTTCCTTCACAGTTTCTTCCTTCTTCTTTTCTACGTCAGGAACTGCTGTATATATTGCCTCAGCATTTAATTCTGAATTCTGAATTCTGGATTCTGAATTATTGTTATTGTTCTGCATCAGCAGCAAAACAATTGCTGCAATCAGAACAATAACTGCCGCCGTTCCTGCGATCCAATACTTTTTCTTCATCTATACTCTCCGATCACTGTACCATGTATTCTTCTGCACCGGAGGAATACGTCACCTTCCGGTCCTTCGCGATAAATACAGCTTCAACGCCTTTCAGACTTTCAATCAGTTCAAGTCCCTTGTCCGTCCCCAGGATAAACGCCGTTGTGGACAGGGCGTCTCCTTCCATTGAACTTTCCGAGAAGATGGTTACGGAAGCCAGTTCATTCTGCACAGGCCAGCCGGTATCCGGTGACAGCAGGTGGTGATACCTTACGCCGTCGAGATCAAATCCCCGCTCATAGGTTCCGCTGGTTACCGTGGATCCGCCTTTATTGACGGAAATCAGCATATGTTCCCCGGTCGGTTTATCAATATCCTGAATCCCGACCCGCCAGGGTGAACCGTCCGGTTTCCGGCTGCCGATGGCCACAATGTTGCCCCCGAAGGAGAGAATCGCGTATTGTACGCCGCGTTCCTGCAGGTATGCTTTTACACGGTCTGCAATATATCCCTTGGCTATACCGCCCAGGTCAATCATCATGCCTTCAGGAAGCGTCACGGTATTTCCTTCCAGCTTCATCCGTGTATAATCCACCAGTTTGGCTGCCTGTGCAATGGCGTCACTGTCCGGCAGTGTGTAAGGCTCCCTGGTAAAGTTCCACATGGTGGATACCGGAGCAATGGTCACATCAAATGCGCCGCCGGACTGATCGCCGATTTCCTGCGCACAGCGCAGAATGTTCATCGTATCCTCCGACACCTCCACAGGTTCGCCTTTCGCATGGTTGATCCGCCAGACATCGCTTCCTTCCACCGTTCGTGAAAGGATTTGCTCATACCGGCCGCACTCATTCATTGCGTCCTTCAGCACCTGTTTGTCTTCCACATAGGCTGTCATGGTAATGACTGTATCCAGGTAAAAACCGACCTCGGAAAGTTTCGGCGGAATCTTTTCTGCCGCACAGCCTCCGTTCATCAGCAGAACTGCTGCCAGCAGCGCGCCGATCTTCATTGTCCTTTTCAAGAAAATATCTCCTCATTTATACATTGGGTTTGAGCTTCAGCACTTTTAGCACCCGGTCTGTAACAATCCCCGTCAGGCAGCCGACTGCCGCTCCGATACCGATCAGCGCGGGCAGATAGCTGATTAGCAGCCGCGTATTGTTCATCACAAGGCAGGCCATCAGCACCTGTCCGATGTTATGGGTAACCGCGCCTGCCAGCGAGGTGCCCATCACCGGAGTCACGGTACCCTGGTGTGTCAGGGCCAGGATCACAATGCCCGCGGCAAATGCCAGTCCGATCAGGATAACGGTGATCAGCATTTCTCCCTGCGGATGGGGATTCTTGCTCAGCAGGTAGATTTCCGCAGCCGCTGTCATCAGAATTGTACAGACGGCACCGCTTTCAGGCCGTTTCCTGATCAGCAGCATAACAAGCAGGCTCAGCACGCCGCCTGATAAGCTGAACAGAATGGCCGAAAGTGATCCGAACAGAAAACCTGAAAGAACAACCTTGGTAAGCATCAGGGCGACGCAGCTCTTCCGGTCCATCAGATAAACGGCATACAGCAGAACCGTATTGGCCAGTCCGAGTTTGATTCCGGGGAGCATTCCGCCGAGAAGAGCCGAAACCGGTACAGCCCGGTCGATCAGCCCGAGCACGAGCGCAAGCGCTGTAAGCAGGCCGAATCTGGCTATTCTCTGAGTCTGCGGTCTCACAGGTTTTCCTCCTCTGTGTCTTCAGTAACAATGTATTATATCTTTTTTGATCCTTTCAGGCAACCGTTCTCTGCTTTCTTTGCGTTGGTATATATCTGCTTTTTTTGTTCCCTCTCCCGTGGTTTTTTGACCATTTTCTGGAAGGTATATTTTTTATATACCTCTCCTGCAAAACCGTAACGATTCTCTTTTTCAGATATGGAAAGATTCTCCAACCCCTTATTATTCATCATTTTTTGCCTGTCACGGACTTGTATGTAACCGCATCGGATCCGGTTTTTTTAAGTTGACGTAACCGGTTTTGAAAGCGTACAATAAAGATACAGATGATTTTATCTGTCAAAATTCATATTCCATAGGAAAGGATGAGGAACCCTATGAAGAAACTTGTTGCCCTTCTCCTGTCCCTCTGCCTGATCCTCGGTATGACGGCTTTCGCTTCTGCTGAAGAGAAAACCGGTTCTGCCCAGGGCTTCGGCAGCGAGGTGAAGGTGACTGTTACCGTTGAAGACGGTAAGATCACCGGCCTCGATGTGGACGATTCCGGAGAAACCTATTCTCTGGCCGGCTTTAACCGTGCTGATACGGTTGAAAAGCTGATCGAAGCCATCGTGGCTGCCGGTACCGTTGACGGTGTGGACACTGTCGCGGGTGCCACTGCCACCCAGAAGGCTGTTCTGGAAGCTGTCGGCAAGGCGCTGGCTGACGCCGGTGAAGCTCCTGCTGAACTGGCTTTCACCGCCGGTGAGTACGAAGCTACTGCTTACGGCTACAATGGCAATGTTACCGCAAAGGTCACCTTTTCTGACACTGCCCTGACCGGAATTGAAATCACCTCCTCCATGGAAACCGCCCATGTGGGTACTGACGCTTTCGAGATCATGATTCCCGATATGCTTCAGGCCAACGGAACCGGTGTGGACGGTGTTTCCGGTGCCACCTTCTCCGGCCGCGCTCTCCGTGAAATCGTGAACGCTGCTGCTGAACAGGCCGGCTGCACCAACCTGGATGCTTTCAAATCCAACAAGGTTGAGCATCCCGCTTCCGAAACGATCGAAAAGACCGTTGATGTTGTCGTGGTCGGCGCCGGCGGTGCCGGTATTGCTGCCGCGGCTCAGGCAACCCAGAACGGCAACTCCGTGCTGGTGCTCGAAAAGAATGCTGAAGTCGGCGGTAACACGCTGGTTTCCGGCGGTCAGTTCCAGTCCGTAATGCCCTACCTTGTCTGGGATGCCAATGATCCCGATGCCACCACCGGCGTCTATGGCCGCACCGGCGAAACCTATGACAAGATCAAGTCTAACCTGGGCTGCATCGACGTGCTGAAAATCATCCTGAACTGGAGTGAAGAACCCTTCGATGAAGAGTTCTACAAGACCAACGAATTTGTTGCCGGTGATGACGCTGAGCTGTCCAAGCATGGCGTACACGCTGAATATCTCCCCGTCCTGCAGGATCTGAAGAAGGAAATTCAGGCTTATCTGGACTGGGCACAGCCCAAGCTGGATGCAGGTGTTCCCGAGAGTGAACTGACCCTGTTCTCCACCCTGAACCTGCACATCTTCCAGACCTATTACGGCGGTCTGCGTCAGACTGCGGACAAGTCCTCCTGGATTTACGGCGATCTGGATCTGGTCAAACAGTTCATTGAGAACGGCCAGGGTCTGAAAGAGTGGCTCGAAGACATGGGTGCTGAATTCAAGCATACCCAGCCCACTCTGATCGGCGCTCTGTGGTATCGTGAAAATGAATACACCAGCCCCGACGGAAACTGGACGCCCTACTTCAAAGGCCCGCTGGCTGTGATCGGCGAAGAAAACATCCTGACCCGCACCACCGCCAACGAACTGATCGTTGAAGACGGCAAAGTCACCGGTGTCAAGGCTGTCCGTTATGACGGAACCGAAGTAATCGCTCATGCTTCCAAGGGTGTTATCCTGGCCACCGGCGGTTATGCCGCCAACATCGACATGGTTCTGCGCGATAATGCCTATTGGGATTCCGCGTATCTGACCAAGTCCACCAAGACCACCAACCGTTCCTCCCAGATGGGCGACGGTATCGTTATGGCTCAGGCCGTTGGCGCTGATGTCACCGGCATGAACTTCACCCAGCTGATGCCCATCTCCTGGGTTGACAACGGAAACCTGGCTTTCGGCAGCGGCACCTATGCCTGCTGGGTAAGCCCCTCCACCGGCAAGCGCTTCGTGGATGAAGGTTCCGAGCGCGACGTGCTGTCCCTGGCTGAATTCCGTAACGGTATGGAACTGAACGGAACCCCCGGCGTCTTCATTGAGTTCTTCAACGCGGATCAGTACATCCCCGGCCCGCCCACCGCTCAGCTGCGTATGGACGAATTTGCCGGCCGTTACTACAAGATCAAGTGCAATGAGGAAGAACTGGCCAAGGTGCTGGCGAAGCCGGAATTTGCCAACGTAACCGCTGACGCTGCAACCATGCTGGAAACCGTGAAAGCTTATGACAAGGCTGTTATGGACAAGGCCAACACCGGTTCTGCGGACTTCGGCGAAGTCGGCAAGAAGGTCTGCGACCGTACTATCGGCAACGTCGAAAAGGACGAAGACGGCAAATATAAGACTGAGACTTATGACCTGGACAACACCCTGGTGTTCGTCCGTCTGATGGCTCCTTCCACTCACCACACCATGGGCGGTATCGTTGTTGATACCCAGCGCCACGTGCTGAATGCGGAAGGCAACATCATCCCCGGCCTCTACGCTGCGGGTGAAGTCACCGGCGGTATCCACGGCGGTAACCGTCTGGGCGGCAACGCGATCGTCGAGATCTTCGTTTCCGGCCGTACCGCTGCGAACACCATCGCTGCTGAATAATCCTTTGCCCCGGTTACTCTTCCCTGCCTCTCCGGAGGCAGGGATTTTTCTGTTTGACGGTACCCCTTCGGACTGCTTCGTACATCCGGCATCGTCCTGTGTGAAGCAAAAAAAGATGCCCCGGCATGCGCCGGAGCATCCTTGATGTGAATCTTATTCCTCGTCGTCGTCCTCGATCTTCGCGTTGGCAATGATCTTCTGGGCTTCGGCCTGGGGTACTTCCTCATAACGTTCAAACTTCATGGAGAAGGATCCCCTCGCCTGTGTCATACTGCGCAGGTCCGTCGCGTACTTGAACATTTCAGCCAGGGGCGCTTCCGCTTCCAGCTGCTGCATACCGTTCACCTGGTTCATACCCATGATGCGGCCGCGGCGCTTGTTCATGTCGCCCATGATATCGCCCATGTACTCGTTGGGAACCAGCACTTCAACGTGCATGATCGGCTCCAGCAGCACGGGGCTTGCTTCCATACAGCCCTTCTTGTAGGCAATACGGGCAGCGGTCTTGAAGGCCATTTCGGAGGAGTCTACCGGATGGTAGGATCCGTCATAAAGCTTCGCGTGCAGATGAACCATCGGATATCCGGCCAGAACACCCTTCACGATATTCTCGCGCAGGCCCTTTTCAACGCTGGGGATGAAGTTCCTCGGAACCACACCGCCGACGACCGCGTCTTCGAATTCAAAGTCCGCGTCGCTGTCCAGGATGGGGCTGAACTCAATCCATACATCGCCGAACTGTCCATGGCCGCCGGTCTGCTTCTTATGGCGTCCCTGAACCTTAACGGTCTTGCGGATGGTTTCACGGTACGGAATCTTGGGATCCTGCAGCACGGCGTTGGCGCCGAACTTGGAAGCCAGCTTGTTCTTGATCACGTCCAGGTGCATTTCGCCCTGACCGCTCAGCTCGGTTTCGGTGGTTTCGGCATTCTTCTCAATCCGGATGGACGGATCTTCTTCCGCCAGGCGGTTCAGGCCGCTGAATACTTTGTCTTCCTCACCCTGTTTCGCGGCGAATACAGCCTTGGAAATGCAGGGAGCCGGGAACTCGATCGTAGGATAGATAATCGGGTTATTCGGATCGCAGAGCGTATCACCGGTGGAGGTGAACTGCAGCTTTGCCAGGGCGCCCAGGTCGCCGGCATGCAGTTTGTCAACGTTTGTCTGCTTGTTACCCTTCAGGGAGAACATGCCGCCCGCCTTTTCGGTCTTTTCCTTGTTGGCGTTATACAGCTGTGTAGCGGAGGTCAGCATACCGGAGAAGATCCGGAACAGGCTCAGCTTGCCGACGAAGGGGTCAGCAATGGTCTTGAATACAAGCGCAGAGAAAGGTTCTTCATCTTTGCAGACGCGCTTGATTTCTTCTCCGGTCTTCGGGTTTTTGCCGGTCTGGAACAGACCTTCATGCGCGGGTGACGGCAGGTATTTGGCCATCAGATCCAGCGTACGGGCAATACCGACGCCGGTCAGGGCGGAGCAAGCCACAACAGGAACAATGCTGCCGTCTTTCATACCCTTGCGGAAGCCGGCCATGATTTCGTCATAGGTCAGCTCTTCGCCTTCCAGGTATTTCATCATCAGGTCATCATCCGCGGCAGCCGCCTGTTCAGTCAGATATTCAAAAGCTTCGTTCACTTCAGCTTCCAGCTCAGCGGGCATCGGCACTTCAAGGCTCTTCTTGTAGGCGCCTTCATAGGCTTTCTTTTCCAGGACGTTCACAACGCCGCGGAAACTTGCGCCCTGTCCGAGGGGCAGCAGGATCGGCACCACGCTGGAGCCGTATTTTTCACGAAGCTGGGCAGTCACTTTTTCAAAATTGGCATGTTCACGGTCCATCTGGTTTACGATGAACATACGGCCCAGGTTATGGGCACCGGCGTAATCCCATGCCTTTTCGGCGCCGACGCTCAGGCCGTTCACGCCGCCGACCACGATCACCGCGGTCTCGATCACGCGCAGGGGCCCCATCAGTTCGCCGATGAAGTCAAAGTATCCGGGAACATCGATGACATTGATAACTTTTCCATTCCAGGGAATGGGAGCGTAAGAAGCGCTGATGGAAAAACCGCGCTTTTTCTCTTCCGGATCAAAGTCGGAAACGGTGGTACCGTCCTCCACCTTACCCTGACGGTCAGTCATGCCGGCAGCGAAGAGCATCGCCTCGGTCAGCGTGGTCTTGCCCTCGCTGCCATGCCCCATGAAGGCAACGTTACGAATGTTACTGGTTGCGAATTCAGCCATTGTTGTCATTCCTCCTTAATTTAATTCAACGATGATCATCCGTTTTTCCGAATTCGCGAAAAAGCGGAATCAATTGCTAAAAGGGAGTATACCATATACCGGCTCAAAAGAAAAGGAAAATATATTTTCCGGTCAGTTATGGGCCAGAAAACCAATGTATCCCGCGTTTCCGCGGGTTATTTGTCCCTATCCTCAGCATGTATTCTATGTTATGCGCGTTTTCGTCAAAGCGGCTGTATTCTTTTCCAAAAGAAGAAGCCTCTGAATCATGAATTCAGAAGCTTCTTCATCAGCGCCATTGCGCTTTCTCCCCCGCTGGTCTGCAGTGTCACACTGCCCGGTCCTTCATCGTTCAGCAGGTTTTCCCTGTCGAGCACTCTTCTCAGCTGTCTGGCGGTTCCTTCATTTCCGTCTGTAATGGCAATCCTTTCCGGCAGCATTTCCCGGAACATATCCTTCAGAAATACATAGTGTGTACAGCCAAGCACCACCGCGTCCACATGGTCAGCAGGATACCGTTCAAACAGTTCCGTCAGATACCGCCGCGCACCTTCCCGGTCATCTGCTTCCACCAGCTCCATCAGCCCGGGGCACGGAACCTTCACCGCGCCTTCCCCGTACTGCTTCATCAGGTTTTCAAACTTTTCCTGATGCAGTGTCAGCGGTGTTGCCAGTACCAGAACGCTGCCGTTTTTCCGCATTCTGGCGGCCGGTTTCAGCGCCGGTTCCATTCCCACCACAGGAATGCTCAGTTCCCCGCGCAGTACGGCAGCTGCTGCGCCTGTAGCTGTATTGCACGCGATAACCAGTGCTTTAATCCTTTGTGCTGTCAGTTGATCCACAACATTCCGTACGCAGGCAATCACTTCTTCAGTACTTTTTGTTCCGTAAGGCGCGTTTGCCATATCGCCGAAATAGATAAAGCGCTCATCCGGAAGTTCGCGGATCATATCACGCAGGGTGCTGATTCCGCCAACCCCGCTGTCCATGACTCCGATCGGATCGCGCTTCTGACTCATTTCCATGCCTCTTTTGCTACCTCGTTCTTCGCGATATTGTAGCAAATTCTCTTTCTTCTGTAAACCTCGGTTGAATTTTCCCTTCCCTTGAATTATCATGATATGGGTTTTACCTGCCGTTATGACGTACTGTGCATGCTCATTCTGATTTCTGATTGGTAATTGAGGCGATAGCGATGATAGAAGAGATCCTCGTCGGCGATGTAATCACCACCCGGAAAGCGCATCCCTGCGGTTCCAGTGAATGGACTGTTATCCGTACCGGGGCGGACATCAAGATTCGCTGCAGCGGCTGCGGGCGGATTGTCATGCTGGACCGTGAAAGCTTTCTCCGGCGCCGTAAATCCGTGCTGTCCCGCGGTGCAAAGCCGTCAGATTCTTGCCAATAAACTCTCCCCTATGATATAATGATTGTTGATGTTTCATCAGTTCTTTCATTGACTGATTATTATTTTCTGAGAAAGACGGTGATCCCGTGCGGAAATCGTTGTTGCTCGTCCTGGTGCTGTTCCTTTTGGCCTTCTGTGCCTGTGCGCAGGCGGATACAGAAATTGCTCTGGAACCGTGTGCCGGTAAAATGTCCATTAATGAGGACAATTTTATTCTCCTGACCCCCGGCAATCTGTCTGATCATCCTGATCTCGTGAGCAGTCTCGGTATGTCTCAGGAAGAACTGCTGCAGGACTGGGAAGCCCGTGGCGTTCAGTTCCAGGCCTGGACCAAAAAGATGGATTCCTGTCTGGAAGTCACCGTTATCCAGGATGAAGAATCTGCCCGGTATATTGATCTGGAGCAGAAGACCCGCAAAGAGCGCAATGAATATCTCAATCTTCATAAAGGTTCCGGCCGTTTCGCCCAGGACGGTTTCACCATTCTGAAGCCCGCATGGAAAAAGCAGAAGTACGGCGGAAACTTCCTTAAATTTGAGTATAAACGCACTGTCGGTGAAAAGACCTGGCGCGGCTATATCCGTAAAACCGTCCGCAACGGTTATACTGTCATGCTGGACTATCAGGCCTTTGACCGGCTTCCCCGCCGTACGGATGAAGATCAGCTGAACAGGATCGCCAACACCGTTTCCTTTGAAGTCAGGGATCCCGTACAGATAGCCCAGGAAGCTGCACAGCAGTCTGGCGATGCCGATGCTTCACAGGGGATAACGCTTGATCCCAATGAGGTTCCTGCCCTGAGTGCCGGTCTGATTAAGCTGACAACCTATCCGCCGAATCAGACCAACACAGGCGTATTCACCCTGGAGGGAACCTCCACACCCAATGGCCGTGTTACGCTGGTATGTATGCGTGTTTCCAAAATAGAAGCTCACCGCTTCAGTGCCGATGTGTCTTCCAAGGGTAATTTCAAAATCAACGTTGTCCTTCCGGAAGAAGGAGCCTGGAACTTCACCATCGGACTTGAAGTGGACGGTCAGCTTACCGGGGATTATGATATCGTCAACAAACACAGCGTTGAATTTAAAAAGTCCCTTCTGCCCGTGACGCTGGATACGCCTATTCCCGATACCCTTACCTCTGATGAACTGACAATTTCCGGCACCACTGACAAGGGTGTCAATATCCAGTGTATTGTTCAGCTCAACGGAAACGCCATTTTCAACAAGCAGGTCAAAACCAACGGCACCGGTGCTTTCAAGTTCAAGACATCCACCGCTGACGAGGGTGATTATGACTTCATTCTGACCTTCCAGAAAAAAGGTCTCGACAATGAGCGGCTTGCCTTCAAGAGTTCCCGCACGCTGACCGCCGCGGATACCCAGGCCCGCGCCAATACAAAGGCGATTCACCCCGCATACAAAGCGCTGACGAAAAACATGGATTCCTATATTGGAAAAACCATGGTCTATTCCGTCCACATTGTGGAAGTGAAGCAGGTCTCTGATGAATGGATCATCAAAGCCGCCCTGAAGAAGAACAGGGGAATCTATTCCAGCTTCCTTTACTACACAGCCAATACGGATCCCGGACTGGCGCCCGATACCAAAGTGAAGGTTTACGGTGTTTTCACCGGCGGCTATCCGGTACAGTCGGAAGAAGACATTGTCACTTATCCCGGGTTTGACTATGTCTCTTACGAATAACCAGACATGATATAAGGCATCCGGTTCAGAGAACCGGATGCCTTTTTTGTTCTGATAAATCCAGTGTCGTTATTCCCCTGCTTCAGTGCACATCCGCAGAATTCATTTTTTTGAGGGATATGGACAAAGCTCCTTCAATGCGCATTCATCGCACAGCGGTCTTTGCGCCTTGCAGAGTTTTCGTCCGTGCCAGATGAGCCAGTGATGCGCTTTCCCCCATTTTTCCCGCGGAATCAGCCTGGTCATCTGCCGTTCTGTTTCCTCCACGGTGTCAGCTTTGCACAGTCCCATCCGGTTGGATACCCTGAACACATGGGTATCTACTGCAAAAGCCGGCACACCGAACGCATTGGACAAAACCACATTCGCCGTCTTCCGGCCCACACCGGGCAGAGCTGTCAGTGCCTCCATGGTATCCGGCACCTGTCCGCTGTGCTTTTCCCTGATAATTCTGCACGCCGCAATAATATTGCCGGCCTTGCTCTTAAAGCCGCAGCTTTTGACCATGGGGAAAAGCTCCTCAACTTCCGCCGCAGCCATGGCGTTTGCATCCGGCCAGCGTTCAAACACGGCGGGTGTCACCTTGTTCACCTGCTTGTCTGTACACTGGGCGGAAAGCATCGTCGCTACCAGCGTCTCGTAAGGATTGGAAAAGATCAGTTCCGGTCTTGCGTCCGGATACATCTCTTCTAGCTTTTCCAGGATCCTGTTTTTTGTTTCCCTGTTCATGTCCTGCTCCTTTATTTTGTCAGCACATAGGCCACAACAGCAGCAACTCCGATAATCATCAGAATGACCAACGTAATTATATTCTTTTTTGTAAAGTGCAGGTTAGATATATCACTGACTTTATATCCAAGGCTTTTCAACGAAGGAATCAATGCGCGTAGGAAAAGCACCAGAAGTAACGATTCGATCGGAAAAAGAACCAGGTTCTTGATCATTCTCGGAAGATTCAGAATCTTGTAGGTTTTTCCCAGCATCATCTGGTAATACAGGGCCATGATGGGTGTCTGGAGAACAATGTTGACAAAGAAATTGGTGCAGAATCGGGATAAAATAACCTTTGTCACAGAAATCCTTGTCCTGTAAAAGAATAATGCGAACACCATCGACCCTGCAATTTCCGTGAAGATAAACGGGAAGAAGTATGGTCCTGATGGAAACAGCAACGCTCCCAGCGTATCAGATACAGCAGCGCCGGCAATCGCCACTACCGGTCCGAAAACCATAGCGCCCAGAGCGTTGACCAGGAATTCGATGCTGATCCTCAGGTCGGCTGCAATGTAAATGCTTACGGATTTCAGAGCTATACGAAGCGCGATCATCAGTGCTGCGAAGATCAGCGCTTTGGTATTTTTAAGCTCTGAAGCTGCCTGTTTCCAGTATTCCTTACTGAAAGGTCTGTCAAACAGTTTGATATTATTTTGCATAGAAAAAAGCCTCCTTCCGATTCACAGAAACAGTTCTTGTGATTCGCAGAGGCTTTTGCTGTAAAAAGCAGCGGGATGCGCATCCTCCACCGCACGGCACCCGGCCGTTTCGTTCCATGGCAACTCCCCGTCCATGAACACTTCACGCGGAAAACGCTACTCTGCCTTTACGAATCGCTCTATATCCATCCGCGCTGAAAAACAGCAGCGTCTGAACATCCGGATTATACACTAACCTTTTCCATGACGCAAGTAATCCCCTTCCGTCTCAGGAAAAACAATGTCATATCCGCTGCAGGCGGATATCTGAATGCAGCGTAGTTTTTACTTCGCCACGATGTATCCTTTCCTGCACAGCAGCTCCGCTGTCAGGATTCCGCCGCCGGCAGCACCGCGGATCGTGTTATGGCTCAGGCAGACAAACTTCCAGTCGAAGATCTTGTCCTCCCGCAGACGGCCGATACTCACACCGAAGCCGTTCTGGAAATCCCGGTCCAGACGGGTCTGGGGACGGGAAGGATCTTCAAAGTACTGCAGGAAGGGCTTGGGTGCGCTCGGCAGTTCCAGCCGCTGGGCTTCAGTCTCAAAGTTGGCCCATTTCTCCAGGATTTCCTCTTTGGTAACCTTCTTTCGGAAATTCACGGAAACCGCAGCCATATGGCCGTCACTGCAGGCAACGCGCAGGCACTGTGCGCCGATCACGGGTTCAGCCGCGTTGACGATCACCGGACCGTTGCCCTTGTCTTCCAGGCTGCCCCACAGTTTCAGGGGCTCATTCTCGCTCTTTTCGTCCTCTCCGCCGATATAGGGGATGACATTGTCCACCATTTCAGGCCAGGTCTTGAACGTTTTGCCGGCACCGCTGATCGCCTGGTAGGTGCAGACGCTCACCTGGGTAGGTTCATACTCCAGCAGAGGGGTCAGCGCGGGCACATAGCTCTGGATGGAGCAGTTGGGCTTCACGGCAATAAAGCCGTATTTGCTGCCAAGCCGCTTCCGCTGTGTTTCAATCACAGCCAGGTGATCGGCATTGATTTCCGGCACTACCATGGGAACGTCTTCAATACCGCGGCATGCGCTGTTATTGCTGACGATCGGGATCTCGTGCTTCGCATAGTTTTCTTCCAGCGCACGAACCTCATCCTTTTTCATGTCGACCGCGCAGAAGCAGAAGTCAACCTTCTCGCCTACCGCGTCGATATCAGACGCGTCAACAATCACCATGTCCGCGGCATAATCCGGGATCGGCCAGTCAAAAGCCCAGCGTTCTCCGACCGCTTCTTTATAGGTTTTACCGGCACTGCGGGCAGAAGCCGCCAGGCAGGTCACCTTAAACCACGGATGTTCCTTCAGCAGGGAGATAAAACGCTGTCCCACCATACCGGTGGCACCAATGATTCCGACGCGATACTGAGCCATTGCAATACCCTCCATGTAGCAAAAAACCGGGCTCCGCCCGTAATTACAAAGCATATTACCATGCGGTGCAGGCAGTGTCAACAGTTTCGGAGTATACGAACAGTTGAAAAACAAGGCAGAGTTTTCCTGCAATATATTCGCGTTCATCATCCGGATCGGGTTTTATCCGTGCCGGTACCCTCGGCAGGATTTCCCATGCTGTTTGTGGAAAATATCCATGATATGAAATGAATAAAACGGAGGAATATCTGTTATGGCAAATTTGAAGCTGTTCAGCCGGAGTAAAAAAGATCCGGATACCCTGACCGCCCGTTCCATGATTTTACCGATTCTTTTCTGCCTGGTCTGCGGTCTGCTGCTGATTTTCTTCGGCAATCTTGCCCTGAGGATTACGGCTTATGTCCTGGCCGGGGTCATGATTCTCTGCGGAGTCTGGTCAGGCATCGTTTATCTTCGTTCTGATCCCGTAAGACGGATTACGGAATCCCGTCTCGCCACCGGCCTGATCCTGCTGGTTGCCGGCACCCTGCTGGCTTTCAATCCCAACTATCTGGAAGATATCCTGCCCTTCATCTGGGGATTGGCCCTTCTCTTCGGTGGTTTCCTGAAGATTCAGTATGCTTTCGATGAAAAATCCGTCCAGGTGAAGAAATGGTGGATCATGCTTCTCTTCGCCGCCTTCTCCCTGATTGTCGGCATTATTGCCCTGCTGAATCCCGCTTTCCTCGGGGAGAACCGCAACCTGGTCATCGGCATCCTGCTGGTGCTGGAAGCAGTTCTGGATATTACGGTCTTCTTTCTCCTGCGTCACGCACTGAAAAAGAGCTCCCAGCCTCTGGCAACCGTCTCCCAGACCTTCTCCGTGGATGAACCAATACAGTCCGCTCCTGTTGAACAAACAACCGGGGACGAATCTGAAGAAAAAGAGCCGGACGGGAAACCGGCCAAAGAAGAATCCACCCCTGCAGAAGAGGCCGAAAAGTCCACTGCTCCCGAAACCAACGCATAACTGCATCGGCAACTCTATACTCTTCATTCAGATCACAGTATAAATTCTGAATTCTTAATTGGGAGGCACGTTCCATGTCGTATGAGCTTCTCCAGCAGTATGTTAATGAAAGCTCCAGTATCGTCTTCTTCGGCGGCGCCGGTGTCTCCACGGAAAGCGGCATCCCGGACTTCCGCAGCGTGGACGGTCTTTACAATCAGAAATACGATTATCCGCCGGAAACCATCCTGTCCCACACCTTCTTCATGAAGAAGCCGGAAGAATTCTTCCGCTTTTACAGGGATAAAATGCTTCCCCTGGAAGCGAAGCCCAACAAAGCTCACCTGAAACTGGCCCAGTGGGAAAAGGAAGGAAAACTGCTTGCCGTTGTCACCCAGAACATCGACGGCCTGCACCAGGCCGCCGGCAGCAAAAAGGTTTATGAGCTTCACGGCAGTATTCACCGGAACTACTGCACAAAGTGCGGCAAATTCTTCCCGCCGGAATATATCCGGGACAGCAGGGACGCGGTTCCTGTCTGCCCCTGCGGCGGCCGGATCAAACCGGATGTGGTTCTTTATGAGGAAGGTCTGGATAACGACGTGGTCTCCGGCGCGGTGCATGCCATCGCTCAGGCGGATCTGCTGATTGTTGCCGGTACCAGCCTTACCGTCTATCCCGCCGCGGGCCTGATCCGTTATTTCCGCGGAAAACACATTGTGCTCATCAACCGCGACGCCACACCCATGGATTCTGAATGCGATCTGGTCATTCATGATAAAGTCGGCGAAGTCCTGTCTTCCCTTTCCTGATCAATGTTTCAGAATACTGACAGCAGCCGTTTCCGGACGGAAACAGCTGCTTCTTTGTTATTCTGCTTTTCTCAGAACTGTTATGATGTGCCTGGAATGTAATATGTTAATTAATCGTTTCATTTGTATGTCATCTATGATATAATCAGATGATGTTGTATCAAAGGAGGCGGATTACTTGCCTGATTTGTCCAAGGTCACGGCGATCCTTCCGGATCTTACCGATTATGTGGTTTACGGGGCCATTGCGATTGTTACGCTGATAGGCCTTTTCAAATGTCTGATTCCCCTGTGGCGTACCACGGCCTCCCTGCGCCTGGCCATCTCCCGCCTGCAGCAGAATGCCGGAAAACAGCTGGATAAGCCCGTCTGGCAGGAAGCCCGTTTCGTCGGCCGCCGTCTGAAAGGCAGCTGGCTCCGTTTCCTGCAGAACGCGGAACAGCTGGACCGCCGCGGTCTCCCCACCAACGTGGAGGATTATATTAATGATGACACTGTCACCCACGGTCCCGGAAATGCAGGCCTGGCAGAGCTGATTCCGAATCTGCTCACTTCCCTGGGTATTCTCGGTACCTTCATGGGTCTTTCCCGCGGTCTTTCTTCCCTGAACTTTGCAGATTCTGCCCAGCTCATCCAGGGCATTCCGGATCTGTTGAGTGGCATGCGTTTTGCCTTTGGCACTTCTGTTGCCGGTATCAGCTGCAGTCTGGTCTTCAATATGCTCAACCGCATTTCCCAGGGATCCAGTTACCGCGCGATTGATGATTTTGTGACCTCCTTCACCCAGTTGGCCATGTCCCGCCCTCTGGATAACGATGTCCAGCTGATCATCCAGAACCAGGACCGTAACTTCATGCTTCAGGGCATCAATGAAACCCTGACTGACCGGCTCGTGGATAATGTGGGCCGTTCCATCTCCCATGCTCTGAATCCCGTCGCTGAATCCATGGATCGTTTCCTGGTCGGTACAACCCGGAATCAGATTGAAGGCGTCAATCATATTGTCAGCCGTTTCCTGACTGAGATGGACCGGAGCATGGGCGGTCAGTTGTCTTCCCTGGCCCAGTCCATGAGCACCCTGGAGCAGAATCAGCGCCGGGCTGCACAGGCTACAGGCGAAAATCTGTCCGCTGCGGAGGGAATTATCCGCAATGCCCAGTCCCTGCAGGAAATCACCTCCCGCGCGCTGGATAAGTTTGATACCTATATGAGCCAGCTCAACACCATCAGGGAACGTGATGAAAACTTCGAGCGTCGTACCGCCGATCTTCTCAATGACATGCGGAAGGAAAGCAAGGATATGGCTTCCCTGATTTCCGGACTGACAGACAAACTGAAAACGCTTCCTGCTGACGGCGAGGAAACTGATAACGGCAAACTGACCGAAATCAGCACGCTGCTGTCCGGTCTCAACGATAATGTGAAAACCGTTTCTGAAACCCTGACCCGGCTGTCCAAGGAGGCCTGATCATGGCACGTCAACGCATCCATAACCGGCGAGCCGGCCGGGGTTCTTCCGGAACCGGCGCCAGCTGGATCAGCTACTCCGATATGATGGCAGCCCTGCTGCTGATTTTCGTCCTGGTCCTGACCTACAGTCTTTATCAGTATTTTACCATGCTGGAGACCAAGACAAAGGAGCTGAATGACCAGCAGATTGTTCTGGACCAGCAGGCCATAGACCTGCAGCTGGCCAGGGATGAGCTGGACACGAAGGAAGCCCGTCTGGTGATTGTCCAGGGTGATCTGGATAATCTGAAAGTGAAACTGGAGGATCAGGAAAAGACGCTGGCTGATCTGCAGATTGTATTGTCCTCCAAGGAAGCGGATCTGGAAGCCGCCACCATTCAGCTGCAGGAACAGAAGGATCAGCTGAACGCTCAGGCCCTGCGCATCGATAACCTCATCGGTATCCGCACCACCATGATCCAGGATCTGTCCAGTTCGCTGGCCGCCGCCAATCTGAAAGCCGCGGTGGATCCGAACAGCGGCGATATCATGCTGGACAGCGCTGTCTTCTTTGAGACCGGCAGTGCGGAAATCCGCCAGGAAGGTAAAGACCTGCTGGATCGCTTCATTCCTGTTTACCTGGATGTGCTCATGCGCGACACCTATGCGGATTATCTGGGTGAAATCATCATTGAAGGCCATACGGACTCCAAGGGCTCCTATGAATCGAACCTGAAACTGAGCCAGAACCGTGCGCTGCAGGTTGCCCTTTACTGCCTGAAGATGCCTTCCCTCTCCTCCGCGCAGAAACAGCAGCTCCAGAAGATCCTCACCGCCAAAGGCCGCAGCTATGCTGATCTGATCTATGTCAACGGTGTTGAGGACTCGGAGGCTTCCCGCCGGGTTGAATTCAAATTCAGCCTGAAGGATGCGGAAATGATTGAGGAAATGAACCGGATTCTCTCCGCAAACTGATTCATGTGATGTTCCCTGTATGATCAGCACCACTCGCTGCATTCATTGTCAATGATGTATATTTGAACGGGAGGCTCTGCCTTGAAACCATTTGCCATCTTTCTGATTGTTCTGGTGCTGGTCGCCGTCATCGGTGTGGGCTGGCTGTATCTGAACGCCCGCATGGACATCCGTTTTGAGTCCTGCATTGCCAATGATGGTTATACGCAGTCGGAGGTTTTCAACAAGGTCAAAGCCAGCCTGAAAAATAATACCTTTATCGGTACCCGTTTTACCGGTGAGGAGCTCGACGCTGCAGAACAGTACCAGTTCCTCACGTACACAATCCACATAAACAACCACTCCTTCCTGAAAGCGGAAGTGATTGAAATCCGAATCACCCCGATGCAGGGAGATATACTCCAGATCGGAGAAGAGACGCCTCATGATCTCCTCTCCGGCCGCCAGACAGACCTGTCTGCCACAATCCTGACCGACCGGAATATGCATTCCGTCCGGGAGGCTACCGTCACCTGGTACTTCTGGGGTATTCCCTTTACCGAGAAAATGACCCTGGGAAGATAAATCCCCTGGAAAGGAACTATCATGCTGAAGCAATTACTGTACCAGGCAGTTGACTGGATTGCGATGGTTCATGACAAAATCGGCCGGCTGAATGATCAGTTTGAGGGAACGTTATCCGATAAGCAGATGCATTTCCTCGTGATTGGCATACTGGGTATGTTGCTGATTTTTCTTATTCATCCGTTGTTCCGTCATCTGTCAAAGACAAACCATGTCATGATCATCTCCTGGATTTATGTCTTTACGCTGATTCTGGTAATCACTTTCTCCATTGAGATCGGCCAGCGTCTGACCGGCACCGGAGATATGGAATTTGCCGATATTGTTTCAGGTATAGGCGGATTCATCTGTTTGTTCGCGGTTTTTGCACTGATCCGCGGTGCGGTCATCGGTGTCCTCCGCCTGATCCGCCGTCGGCAGAATTCCGTCCCGAAGCCCTGATTCGACTGTTTATAAAAGCGCAGTTCCCGTTTACGCAAGGGAACTGCGCTTTTAATATGCTTTTCAGTCTTTATCTGCGCCTGACGGGCCGCAGCACCTGATAACCGGCGCCTTCCGGACAATGCCGCTGATAATCGGGGCAGGCGTCCTCGTTCCATTCATAGCCTCTGTCTGCGGGATCAAAGCCCCAGGCCAGCTTTTCCACCGCGTCCATTACTTCCGCATTCTCTGTCATAAAGTCGAAGGACGGATAGGAAAACACCAGATAATCGCTTGCCGGTATTTCCCAGAGCTCAAAACTGTCCGGAATCGGTCCGGTATAATCCAGCGGCACACCCGTCCCGTAGAAATAGATCCTTTTCCCGTCGTCCCATTGCCATCCGGCTGTATGGGGCGTTACGACGGGATGGGCCATTTTGTCCATACTGGTCACAATACCGCATACGGTATCGCAGTCATGGTATTTCCAGAAGTCACAGTAATCCTTCGCTCTTTTTTCCCGGATTCCCAGGTATTTGTGCGCGGGAATATGTTCCACCCGGACTGCCAGTCTTGATTCTTCCATGGTTCGTATCCTCTCTTCATCATAGTCAGGAAGGAGCACATCCTTATAAATCTGCAGCCGGACCGGAACGGGTTTCCTGCGGTATGCTGCCGGTGTACATCCATACTGTTCCCGGAACGGTCTGGAAAGCGCCTCCTGGGAGGAAAAACCGTACTTCAGCGCAATATCCAGTATGCGTTCCTTTGTGTCCCTGATCTCTTCCGCTGCCCGTGCCAGCCGCCTGCCGGACGCGTATGCTTTCAGCGTCATACCGGTAACATCATGGAACAGTACGGAGCAGTACCACGGAGAATAGCCAATCTCTTCGGACAGGCTCTCCAGGACTTTGTTCCGGTCCGGATGTTCCTCGATCCAGTCGATCATCCGCTGGACCGCGCCGCACCATTCTTTCATGCGTTTTCCTCCTGCATGAATAGAATATCAGTTCTGTCCATTCTTTTTTTGATCTTTCTTGCTGTTCTGCTCATGTCGGTGGCCTCTTCCCTTATTCCAGCTGAATCAGTCTCATCAGCAGGTGCGCGATTTCAGCCGGAGCTTCCCGCTGCTCCTTGTTCACCCACATGGAAATGATTCTGTACGCACCGTAGGTGATAAAATGAAAAAGATATTCCTGCATCGGACCGTCTTCCTGTCCGCTGCACCGCGTCAGCACCGTTTCCCTTAGTTCAGGAAGGGAAAACAGTTTCTGCGGAAACAGCGGATCTACATTGTTGTTGATAATCAGCCGTCCGAATTCCAGATGGTTCTCCATATATTCGCAGGCCGTCTCAATAATCCTCACCGGATCCTCCGCGTATTCCCGTATTGTACTGGAAAGGAACTCCAGCAGGTCATTCTCCATATCCGTAAGCAGGTCAAACTGACTGCCGTAATACTTATAGAAAGTAGTGCGGTTGATATCCGCCCGTTGGCACAGTTCCCGGATGGAAACATGATAGATGTCCGTTTCGCGCAGCATTTCCGTCAGTGCATCCTTGAGCATCCGCCTGGTCATAGTGATCCGGCGGTCTTCTTTTTTCTCCATGCGTTTCATCCTTTCCCGGGCCGTAACTCAACACTTGGACTCCGGATGTTGAGAAACAATCCAAACGCATATAAACTGTCGGTTGTTTTATCAACATCTGTTGTTTATAATTTTATTGAGAGTACAGGATTCTGTCAAGCGGGTACAAAAAACTCCCGCAGTAAAGGAAAAACGGGAGGATATCTTGCTATGAAAAAAACAGCTTCGTTTCTTGTGGAGAAAAGAAAAATCCTTTTCTGCCTGTTCCTGGCTCTGGCAGCATCTTCCCTGCTGCTCATGGGGCATGTCAGGATTAATTATGACCTCACAAAATACCTTTCCGCGGATTCCCGGATGAAGCAGGGGATACGTCTGATGGACAGTGAATTCGGTTCTTCATCTGCGTCTCAGCTTCGGATCATGTTCCCGGATCTTTCTGAAGATGAAAAACCTCAGATACTGGAGGATCTCGCCGTCCTGGATCCGGCTGTCAGCGTCTCCTGGGAGCCCGGGGAAAAGTATAATCGCGATGGTTATACCCTTTATGAAATCACAACAGAATATGACAGCCACTCGAAGGAGGCGTCTGACCTTTTCCGTACCGTTCATAACCTGTATGACAGCCGCGCTGTTGCTACAGGCGGAAGTATTCATGAAGCCAACATGCCCATGCTTCCGTTGTATGTCATGATCATTGCGGTGGGACTGGTGCTTCTGCTCTTGCTGCTCATGTGCAGTTCCTGGTTTGAGCCGGTGGTTTTCATGGTGAACATCGGCATTGCCGTTGCCATCAATCTGGGCACCAATATCGTTTTTCCTGACATTTCTGAATACACAAACTCCATCGTCGGCATCCTTCAGCTGGTTCTGTCCATGGACTACTCCATTATACTGCTGAACCGGTATACCCAGGAAAAGGAAATACAGCCGGATAATCTCTCCGCTATGAAAGCAGCTCTTGCCGCAGCTTTCCCCGCCGTTGCCGGCAGTTCGCTGACCACCTTTGCCGGACTGCTCTGTCTGGGTTTCATGAGCTTCAAACTCGGAGCGGATATGGGCTTTGCGCTGGCAAAAAGTGTGATTGTCAGTCTGGTTTGCATCTTCACCGTTCTTCCTTCCCTGATTCTCATCAGTGATAGATGGATTGTGAAAACCCGT
Organism: uncultured Eubacteriales bacterium; assembly: GCA_900315675.1. Taxonomy (GTDB): domain Bacteria; phylum Bacillota; class Clostridia; order Christensenellales; family Aristaeellaceae; genus Aristaeella. Next base: position 155,672 of record OMZY01000001.1, on the reverse strand, counting down.
AAAAAGGCTCTTCATATTCCGGTTTCAGGCTGTGCCCGCTTCGGGTATCGCCGCAGATTTGTCCTGCTGATTGTGTTCCTGTTACTGTTTGCCGGAGCCTTTATTCTGAAAAGCAATACAAAAATCCTCTATATGCTTCAGACCAATAACACAGTGGAGAAAGTCTTTGAAGAATCTCATTCCCTGGTGCTGCTCTATGAATCAAAGGACAGGGAAAAGATTTCCGAGGTCCTGGCCCCTCTGGAGAAGGATGATCACGTAACAGAAATCACCAGCTATGCCGGCACCCTCGGCAAAGCTTACCGGGCAGAGGAAATCGCCGCGATGTTCAGCGGTGAAAACGCCCCGGATCCTTCCCTCATCCGATTGGTTTATACCGATAGATTTGCTGATCTGGAGGACAAATCCGTTATGTCCCTGTTCATGGCTTCCCGCACCGCATATGATGACAGCTGGACCATGACTCCTGCCGAACTGATCGCCTGGCTTCAGGACCACATTCTGGATGATCCCCGCTTTTCGGCAATGATTCCGGCTGAAACCCGTCAGATGATTGCTGACGCTGATCATCTGATCCGAGAAAATGCGGCGAGGCTGGAAGGAGAACACTATGGCCGCGTCCTCCTCACCACCGTCTATCCCGAGGATTCTGATGAAACCAGGGCTTTCATCCGTTCTCTGGAGGACAGATGCGGCAATGTTCTGGAGGGAGAAAGCTGGCTGATCGGAACCTCTGTCATGAATCTGGAAATGTCCCGGACCTTTGATGCGGAGATGAACCGTATTACCCTGATCTCCGCCCTGGCTATCTTTCTCGTTATCGCGCTTACCTTCCGTTCCCTCGTCATCCCTCTGACTCTGGTTTTAACTGTTCAGTGCGGTATTTACCTGACCATGGCTTTCATCGGGCTGAGCGGCGGTGCCATGTACTATCTGGCTATTCTGATCGTACAGTGCATCCTTATGGGCGCTGCTGTTGACTATGCTATCCTCTATACCTCCTATTACCGGGATCTTCGCCGCGAGTCAGACTGCTGTTCATCGATATGCAATGCCTATAACGGCTCCCTGCATACAATCCTCACCTCCGCGTCCATCATGATCGTTGCTGCAGGAATTCTGGGCTTTGTCTTTGCCAATCCGGCCATCGGTGAAATCTGCCTCACCATTTCCCGCGGCGCCATTTCCGCTACGCTTCTGATTGTCTTCGTCCTGCCCGGCGTTCTTGCTGCCCTGGATCGTTTCATCATCCCCCGGAAATAGCCAGAAAGCCCCTCAGGCTTATGCTGAAGGGCTTTTCTCTCTGATACATGCGCGCAGCATAAATTTCCATTCTGCTGCCGGCAGATTTGTTCTTGCAAAAAAGCCCTTCCGCAATCGCGGAAGGACTCTTTTTGCAACATTGCCCCAGGGAGCCGATGCCCTCGTTTTTTCACCCGCTCTGTAAAGCAGGCTGGTGCCCTGCCGATCGAATCTGCCGTCCCCTGGCGTACAAGACGGGGGCATGGCATATCGTTCTATGGACCCGGGCTCCATTTTGTGAAATGTGGGGAAAACCGAAAGGCTGTCGCGAACCCCAGGATGTCTGTCATTATTATATCCGCCGCAGGTTCCTCCGTCAAGTGAAACCGTTCATTCCGAATGCTTAATTCTGAACAAGTCTCTCACGGATTGCCGCAAGGAACTGCTTGCTGTTGACCGCCTGTGCTTCTCCTTCATACAGCAGTGCCAGATCCTTTGTCATGATTCCGCTGTTGATGGTATCAAGCGTGGCGTTCTCCAGTCTGTCCGCAAACGCCTGCAGTTCGGGAAGGTTGTCCAGCTCGCCGCGTTTGCGCAGCGCGCCGCTCCAGGCAAAGATTGTTGCCACGGGATTGGTGCTGGTTTCCTCACCCTTCAGGTAGCGGTAATAGTGCCGGGTGACGGTTCCGTGAGCCGCTTCATATTCGAACTGGCCGTTCGGACTCACCAGCACGGAAGTCATCATGGCAAGGGACCCGAACGCGGTGGCAATCATATCGCTCATTACGTCGCCGTCGTAGTTTTTGCAGGCCCAGATAAAGCCGCCTTCAGAGCGGACCACCCGTGCCACGGCGTCATCGATCAGGGTGTAGAAATAGGTAATGCCCGCTTTTTCAAAAGCTTCTTTGTACTGGTTCTCGTACAGTTCCGCGAAGATATCCTTGAACCGGTGATCGTATGTCTTGCTGATCGTGTCCTTGGTGGAGAACCACAGGTCCTGTTTCACGCTCAGCGCATACTGGAAGCAGCTGTGGGCAAAGGAGGTAATGGATGCGTCCAGATTGTGCAGTCCCTGGATCACGCCGGGGCCTTTGAATTCAAATATTGTCTGTCGGATTTCTTTTCCGTCCGTTCCGGTAAACACAAGCTCCGCCTTGCCGGCGCCGGGTACCCGGATTTCCGTATTCTTGTACACATCTCCGTATGCATGACGGGCGATGGTGATCGGCTTTTTCCAGGTACGGACTGTGGGATGCACACCGTTTACCTGGATCGGCGCCCGGAAGACGGTACCATCCAGTATGGCACGGATCGTTCCGTTGGGGCTTTTCCACATTTCCTTCAGGTTGTATTCCTCCACCCGCTGGGCATTGGGTGTAATGGTTGCGCACTTCACAGCTACGCCGTATTTCAGCGTTGCTTTCGCACTATCCACTGTGACCTGGTCATTGGTCTCATCCCGGTGTTTCAGTCCCAGGTCATAATATTCTGTTTTCAGGTCCACAAAGGGCTCCAGCAGCTGTTCCTTTATCTCAGCCCAGAGAATCCGGGTCATTTCATCCCCGTCCATCTCCACCAGCGGCGTTTTCATCTGAATCTTGCTCATCTGTGCATCTCCTTTATCTGCTATGCTGTCACATTCGGCTCTTCGGGGATCATTCTGCGGAATTCATTCTGAATGAGCTGTCCCTCACGCTTCATCCCCTCGGGATGACAAAAGAATCTCCCCGGATGAAGATTGTATCCCTTCATCCGGGGAGAAACAAGCGAAGTTTGAAAAAACAACACAGAAAAGACAGGAATCCTTACGGTCCGGCCCAGCCATCCTCGCCCGCGGCCGAATCCGGTTCAGGCGTCGGGGTGGCGAAATATTCGATGTGCGTGAAACTGTTCCTTTCGTCATTCGCGAAGGATGATTCAGGGATGGTTTCCCCGTTTTCATCTGTATACTTCCGGGTATTATCCTCCATGGAATTGGAATCTGTCATGACCCCTTTTTCAATGTCCCAGTACTCAGCGATCGGGAAAATAACCATCAGCTCGATCCAGTCTACCCGCGGGTCTTCCTTATACTGGTTCGGATAATAGGAATAGTAAGTCTGGGGCCGTTCCCCGTTCAGGATCGATGTTTCCCGGTCCTCATAGATGTTATATTCAAAGTCTTCAAAGGAAGTATTCGGATCATTCAATGCTTTCTGCAGCCGTTGTGTCGGCACCTTGATTGCGTCCGCCTGGGTCATGGTTTTCGGATTCAGCGCCCTGATAAAGGCTGCCGCGATCCGCGGGAAACGCTGCATGTTGTTGCTGTCCACCCGGACCAGCATATACCAGAGCTGATCATAGTACAGGTGTACCGTTACGGTCACGCCTTCCGGTATATATGTTTCTTCCGTAACCGTTATTCCCATTTCAACAATGGAATTCGCCTGGTCAAAAATCTTGTTGATCGGCAGCTCGCCGCTCTCCTCAAGAAACGCGTTCACATTCTCCATGTAGGTCTTCAGCATCTTCTGAGCCGGGGTTTTATCCCTCAGTTTCAGTTCCGCCAGGCTGCCTCCGGCAGGCAGCGCCAGCAGAATCGCCAGAAGCAGCAGAGCAATCCGTTTTACCATTCTTTTTCTTTGTCCTCAATCATTTTTTTCTTGATCTCCACGCACTTGCAGATCAGTTCAACGCAGCCTTCAATTCCCAGCGTACCCGTGTCCACGCACAGGTCATAGTTATTCACGTCGCCCCAGGTTCCTGTGGCATAATAGTTGTAGTAGGAAGCGCGCTGTTTATCCGCCTTGCGCAGGATTTCCTCAGCCTTTACCGGATCCGCTCCGTTATACTTGATCACCCGCTGGATCCGGTCCTCCGTTTTGGCTTTCACAAAAACGTTCAGTACGTTTTCATGATCCCGCAGCACATAATCCGCGCAGCGTCCCACAATAACGCAGGGACCTTCATCCGCAAGCCTGCGGATTGTGTCAAACTGGGCCAGGAAAATTTTATGGTTCAGCGGCATGTCCATATACATGGTTCCCGGTTCGCCCCGGGTCTGTGCGCCGCTGATCAGGGAGAAGAGCAGATTCTTGCCCTGCTTTTCATCATAGCTTTCCAGCAGTTCCTGACAGATGCCGCTGTCCCGGGATGCCTCCGCCAGAAGCTCCTTGTCGTAGAAAGGGATATCCAGCTTTTCGGCCAGCAGCTTGGCCACATAGCGGCCGCCGGATCCGTACTGTCTCCCTACGGTAATGATCGGCTGATACTTCATTAAAGCTCCCTTCCTTTCTTCTGTCTTTATCATCGTGCCGGAACACATTTTTCTGTCCTCTTTTTCTTTATTCGCCCTCTGTCACGGGTTCTCCTGCTTTCCGCCACGCCCTCACTTGTCTTTGCCCTCATTCCGTGGTATCCTTCATGTTGTTGATTAAAACTCATAGTAATTCTGAATTCAGAGTTATCAGAAACGGAGTTCGCATGAAAACCCCCATTAATTCCGGAACATTACGTCAGCATCTTACCTACAGCTGGTGGAAGTATCTTCTGATCGCCGTCATTGCCTTCGGTCTGGTGGATCTGCTCTATACCGTTACTGCCTACCATGCCCCGCGGGATAAGACTGTCGGTCTTTATGTCTACGGCTATGTGAATGAAACAGAACTGACTCCCTACCTGGACAACATCCGCCAGACGGAAATGCCCGATATGGAGGAAGTAAACGGCCTGGCCCTCACCATAGACGACACCTATGGCCCGATGCAGCTGATGACCTATCTGGCTGCCGGTGAGGGGGATATCTATCTCCTTCCCCGCGAGCAGTTCCTGAACAACGCCATGAGCGGCTCCCTGCTTCCCCTGGAAAATGACGCAGAGCTTCTGGCCCTGTTTGACAGCCGGAACATCAGTCTGCAGAGCGGCTGGCGCAGGGATACAGAAACCGGGGAAACTCATCTTTACGGCATTCCGCTGGATAAGCTCCCCGGTCTCGGTCATTATGTCTATGCACAGGATGGATATCTGTCTGTGATCATTTCAGGCGGCAATAAGGATAACGCGCTCAAACTTCTCCGGATCCTCTGCCGCGACGGTCTCCCGCAGTCTGACGGGCAGCCCTGATCATCAGCCTCTGATTCCCGCGGTCAGTTTGTCGGCCAGCTCCTTCTCCTGCTCGCTGAAGCGTTTGGAGGGATCATACCATATGGGAGCGGCTACTTTGAAAAGATGATTTTTATAATCCACGTGGACAGGATACATTTTCAGCGCTCTGCCGCTGGCCTTGTACCACAGCTGTCCCAGTCGCAGCCACCCGGTGTTGATCCGGCGGTGGCTGTTTTTTCCGGGTCCGGGAACTTCCGGGAACAGCAGCAGGTAATGATCCTTCTGCAGTAAGCGTACGCTCTGGCGCAATGTCAGCATAATCCTCTGATCACGGTATACCGGGATATGCGGAACACTGCGAAGCATGGGCGGCATAAATACCGACGCTATATAGGGCACAGTCACGTTCAGCAGCGGAGCGAAAAAGCTGTCCGGTTTCCACCAGTAGTCCTTCCGGACGTATCCGGGAACCTCCTTCGGATTCAGCATCTCAGCATTCACCCAGGGATGAATTTTATCCCTCATCGGGAATTTGGCGCACATATCCACCGGTCCGCTGGAACCGGCATGATTCACCACAAATACGCAGGGTCCGTCCTCAAAAGGGACTTCCCATTCCGTTTTCATCCTGTGACTGAAGAGTCTGACTGTGGCTCCCGCCAGTTTATAAAACCGCTTGCCCATTCTTTCTCCTCCATCTGCTGTTATGTCATCCTGAGCGAAGCTGAGGATGACATAACAGAAAAGATTATGATTGATTATGCGAAACGACAGGCTTCTTTTACATAATTCGGTATCAACCGTGCAGATACCTTTAATTCCGATGAAAAACAGAAGGATCTTTTGCATCCGGCTATGCCGGATGTTTTATTTCCATTTCAGGCGTCAGTTGGACCGGGAATAGTTGGGGGCTTCCTTCGTGATGGAAATATCGTGCGGGTGGCTTTCCGCCAGTCCGGCGTTGGTGATCTTGATGAACTGGCTGTTTTTCCGCAGGTCGTCAATCGTCTTTGTTCCGCAGTAACCCATGCCGGCGCGCAGGCCGCCCACCATCTGGAAGATGGTATCCGCCAGCGTTCCCTTGTAAGGCACGCGTCCTTCCACGCCTTCGGGAACCAGTTTTTTCTGGCCTTCCTGGAAATAGCGGTCCTTGGAACCCACAGACATGGCTGCCAGGCTGCCCATACCGCGGTATACCTTGAAAGAACGTCCCTGATAGATTTCCATAGCTCCGGGGCTTTCCTCCGTACCGGCCAGCAGGCTGCCCAGCATCACGCAGCTGCCGCCCGCCGCCAGGGCTTTGGCAATATCGCCGGAGTACTTGATACCGCCGTCTGCAATCACGCGTACGCCGTATTTGTCTGCTTCCTCGGCACAGTCGGAAATGGCTGTAATCTGCGGCACACCAATACCGGCAACCACGCGCGTGGTGCAAATGGACCCGGGGCCGATACCGACCTTCACGCAGTCCACGCCGGCGGAAATCAGGTCATGGGTTGCTGCGGCCGTAGCCACATTGCCGGCAAACAGGGTAATATCCGGATATTTATTACGGATTTTTTCCACCTGTCTGAGCACGCCCAGGCTGTGTCCGTGGGCTGTATCGATATTGATCACGTCCACCTTGGCGGCCAGCAGGGCGTCAATCCGTTCAAAAACATCGTTCGTAACGCCTACCGCGGCGCCGCACAGCAGCCGTCCGTTTTCATCCTTGGCGCTGTTGGGATATTTGCTTGTCTTCTCAATATCCTTGATCGTGATCAGGCCGCGCAGCATGCCGTTTTTATCTACGATCGGGAGCTTTTCGATCCGGTGGGAGGCCAGGATCTTTTTGGCTTCTTCCAGGGTTGTGCCTTCGGGAGCGGTAATCAGGTTTTCGCTGGTCATCACTTCCCCGATGGGGCGGCTGTAATCTGTTTCAAACCGGAGATCCCGGTTGGTCAGAATACCGACCAGCTTTCCCTCGCGGGTAATCGGAACGCCGCTGATCCGGTAACGGCTCATCAGCTCTTCCGCGTCAGAGATCAGATTTTCGGGACTCAGATAAAAAGGATCGGTAATCACGCCGTGTTCACTGCGTTTGACCTTGTCAACCTGGGCTGCCTGTTCCTCAATCGTCATGTTTTTATGGATGATTCCCAGACCGCCTTCCCGTGCCATTGCGATCGCCATACGGCTGTCCGTCACGGTATCCATGGCGGCGCTCAGCATCGGAATATTCAGCTTAATGTTCTTTGCCAGCTGGATGGAAAGATCCACATCCCTGGGCAGTACTTCGCTCTTCGCCGGTACAAGCAGTACGTCGTCAAAAGTCAACCCTTCCCTGATTTTATCCTGCAGCATCCCTAGCATCCTCCCTCCGTATAATTAAAGTGTATTTTATCAAAAATATTGCTCCTCTGTCAATTATTGTCCGGGTGTTTTTCCTCTGATTGTTTCTGTTTTCGATCCGGTATAAAAAGCATCCGCCCCGTGCCGGACAAACGGCGCGGGGCGGTCATTTCCACGTTGGGCTGGGTGCTGTTTTCAGGCAGTCAGTTTCCGGCTACAATATAGTGGATATTATTCTTCTCACAGAACTGCTTCGCGTAGGATCCCTCTCCGACCGTGCAGATCAGTTTCTCGCATCTGTTGAACGAATTCATTTCGATGACGCTTACGCTGTCGGGGATAACTAAACTGGCCAGGCTTTTGCAGCCGTCAAAGGCGTAAGATCCTATTTTTGTTACGGTACCTGGAATATTGACTTCCTTCAGCTTTTCGCTGTAGGCAAATGTGTTCGATTCAATCTCCTTCAGTCCCTCGGGAAGCCGTACTTTCGTCAGGTTCTTACAGTCGCAGAATGCCAGGCTGCCGATATAGGTCACACCGTCCGGAATAATGACTTCCTTCAGATTCTTATTGCCATGGAATGCCATACGTGATATTTTTTCAATTCCTTCAGGAATTTCATAAACTCCCTTTATTCCGCCGGCACAGCAGAGCAGCTCCCGTGCTTCTTTCAGAATCAGTGCTCCGTTCCGGAATTCATATACAGGATGATCCGGATCAAGCTCGATGGATTCCAGGCTGAAACACCAGTCAAATGCACCTTCGCCGATCTTTGTCACACTGTTCGGAATCCTGATTTTCTTCAGTTTGCTGCAGGAATTGAACGCCTGTACATCCACTATCGTAACACTTCCGGGAATATAGACATCTGTCAGGCTGGAGCAATTCTCAAATGCGCTGTGTCCGATTGCGGTTACACTGTCCGGAATAATGACCGAGCGCAGTTTGTTGTATGAGAAGGCACAGGTTCCAATTCTTTTGATTCCCCAGGGGATTTCATAATCCGGCGCTTTTACCCCCGCAACATAAAGCAGTGTCATATCGTCTTTCCTGATCAGCGCTCCGTTATTAAACGCCAGTGCCGGATGCTCTCTGGAAATCCGGATATCTTTCATCTTCATGCAATATGAAAAAACGCCTTCTCCAAAGGACTTCACACTGTCCGGTATCGTGACCGATGTCAGATTGTAACACCAGCCGAACGCATAATTGCCGACAGATGTCACGCCTTCCGGAATAACAACATCTTTCAGCTTCAGGCATCCGCTGAATGCGTCGTTTGCAATCGATGATACTGCCCGTCCGTCCAGCTCTGCGGGAATCACCTGATCCGCACAGTCTTCGCTTACATGTGTAATCTCAACGGTTCCGTCCGCCAGAATCCTGTATTCATAAGGTCCCTGAGCTGTCGCCTGTGAAGCGGACATCATTCCGCCGCATACCAGCATGATTGCCAGCACAACAACAAGCAGTTTTTTCATTTTGATATCTTCCCCTCTCTTTGTCGGATACAGCGGTCTTCTTCACTCCATATCCGTCCTCTGTTTTCATTTTATCATGAAATCGCTGCCGGCAGTGTAACAATGGTGTAACATTTTTTCATGTTTGCAGCCTTTTGCGATCTCCTGTTTCCTGAAAGTATGCTATAATCATCTCCGTTCTGTATATTTATTATCCTTTCCAAGGAGACACTGTTATGGAAAAAGATTCCCGCAGGCTGAACGAGCCGCCGAAGCGTTCCATTCTGGAAGAGATCGGCAATGCCGTCACCCATGGTGTCGGCGCTCTTTGTGCCGTCGCCGGTCTGGTCCTGCTGATCCTGAAATCACATACATCCACCGGGCTGTTCTGCTCAATCGTCTACGGCTTCTGCCTGATCATGATGTTCCTCATGAGCTGCCTGTATCATTCCTTCCGCTGGGGATCCACCGTCAAACGGGTCTGGCGGCGTTTCGACTATATCTCCATTTACCTGCTCATCGGCGGCACCTTCACGCCCATGTGGCTGCTCTTCTGGGGCGGCCGGCTGGGCACCATTCTCTGCTGTGTCCAGTGGGCGGTTATTATTACCGGCATTGTTTTTGTCGCTGTTTTCGGTCCCGGCCGTCCCAAAGCGCTTCATATTACCCTGTTCATCGTGCTTGGCTGGTGCGGTCTGATTTTCCTGCCCCGGATGCTTCGGGAAAACCTGGCGCTGTTCCTGTTCACGCTCATCGGCGGTGTGATCTACACCGTAGGTATCATCCCCTTTGCGATGAAAAAGAAAGGCGCCCATTTTCTCTGGCATTTCTTTGTTTTCTTCGGTGCGGTGGTTCACTGGTTCGGTATTTACTTTTTCCTGTATTGATATATAAGCACAATATTATTGTGCTTTTCTGTTGATAATTTCATTTTATTGTGCTATTATCCAGATGGATAATTCATATTTCATACCTTTGGTTTGTTTTCCGGCAAACCAATAATTATGAATTCTGAATTATGAATTCTGAATTGAAAGATGGGATGCCTGTGTCCGATCGTCTGTACGTCAAGGTCACTTCTGACTTTGATTCCACCGGTTATATGCAGCCCCGCGCCATCCTCTGGCCGGACGGACGCCATTTCACAATTGATGAGGTTCGTGCTTTCCGTCCCGCTGGCGGCAGTCCCCTGCTGGACTGCTATACCGTCATCATCCACGGGCAGGAGCGCCGTCTCTTCTTTGAGCGCTCCGGTGACCGTCTGGGAAGCCGTCTGGGCAGGTGGTACGTCGAAGCCTGAAGCCATTTTCTGTTCAGGCTCAATCTTTCCGTCATAATACATTATGAATTGTGAATTATGAATTGTGAATCAAACCGTGTTTTTATCGCCATAGACCTTAAGAGTTTCTATGCCTCTGTTGAGTGTGCTGCCCGGAATCTGGACGCACTGTCCACAAACCTTGTTGTTGCGGATGCCACCCGTACGGAGAAGACGATCTGTCTGGCCGTTACCCCCAGCCTCAAGGCCTATGATATTGCCGGCCGTGCCCGTTTGTTTGAAGTCGTTCAGCGTGTTAAAGAAATCAACGCTGATCGTCTGCGCAATGCCATCCGTCTGGGGGAAGCCGTGCGCGGCCCGGACGGGAAATACGGCTTCTCCGGCAAATCCGCTGACGTCAGGGAACTGGCTGCGGATCCTTCCCTGCAGCTGGACTATATCGTCGCCCCGCCGCGGATGAAGCTCTATGAGCAGGTCAGTACCAAAGTCTTTTCCATCTATATGAAATATATCAGCGATGAAGATATCCACGTCTATTCCGTGGATGAATGTTTCATGGATGTCACCGGCTATCTGAAAACCTACGGTATGACTGCCCATGAGCTGGCCATGACCATGATCCGGGACGTGCTTTACAACACCGGCATCACCGCCACAGCCGGCATCGGCACCAACATGTACCTGGCCAAAATCGCCATGGATATCGTGGCCAAGCGTGTACCGGCAGACCGGGACGGGGTCCGTATCGCGGAGCTGGATGAAATGCGCTTCCGGGAACTCCTCTGGTGCCACCGTCCCCTGCGGGATTTCTGGCGGATCGGTTTCGGCCTTGCCCGCCGTCTGGAAAAACTGGGCTGTTATACCATGGGAGATATCGCGCGTCTCAGTCTGACGGATGAACGTCTGCTCTATAAAGCCTTCGGTATCAATGCGGAGCTGATCATTGATCATGCCTGGGGTTGGGAACCGACCCGGATTTCGGACATCAAATCCTACCGGCCCGTTTCCAGCAGTCTCAGCAGCGGCCAGGTACTTTCCGAAGCCTGTAACGCCGCCAAAGGCCGTCTGCTGGTCCGGGAGATGACCGATCTGCTGACCCTGGATCTGGTAAAAAAAAGGCTGGTTACCCGGAAAATAGAGCTCACTGTCTGCTATGACCGGGAAAGTCTCATTCTGGCGCAGCAGGGGCCTACCCTGCCGCAGTCGCTCTTCCGCATTGCTTCCACCGGAGACATCTACAACGGACCGATCTCCGCTGATCCCTACGGCCGGATTACCCCGAAGTATGCCCACGGCACCGGCAGTCTGGAGCGCTGGACCAGCAGCACCCGGCGCATTTCAGACGCCATGATGGAGCTGTATGACCGGATCGTTCACCCGGATCTGCTGGTCCGCCGGATCTATGTCGTGGCCGTCGGTCTCCTCCGGGAGGAGGACATTCCGGAGGAAGCCCCCCTCCAGCTGGACCTCTTCACGGATTATGAATCCCTTTCCCGTCAGATGGAAGAGGATGCCGCTGCGGATGCAAGGGAAAAACGCCTGCAGGAAGCGGCCCTGGATATTCAGGAGCGCTTCGGCAAAAACGCCATGCTTAAGGGCATTAATCTGGCAGAAGGCGCCATGACGGTCAAACGCAACGGCCAGGTTGGCGGCCACCGCGCGTGAGACGGTTCCCCTGCTCTTTTACGTTCCTTTGTCACCATATACTTTCTGACCGCCGTAATGAGTTGTGAATGATGAATTGCGAATCGAATACCGATCCCCTGATCGTTTATGCGGACATTATTTCCCTGCCTCACCATCAGTCTGCTTTCCGCCCTCATATGAGCCTGCATGACCGCGCCGCTCAGTTTGCCCCCTTTGCGGCCCTCTCCGGCTATGAGGAAATGGTGGATGAGGAAGCCCGGCTGACGGACCGGGAGATTTCCCTTGGGGATTCAGATCTGGATCTGCTGGACCGTCAGTTCCGCCGCCTGTCGGAAATGCTGTCCGGCGGACAGCTTCCGCGGGTGACCCTGCTGGTTTTCATTCCCGACCCGCGCAAGGCCGGCGGCCGTTATGAAACCGTAACCGGCCGCGTCCGCAGGCTGGAGCCGGCCGAAAAAAAGCTTTTCCTGCTCGACGATGCCGTCCCGCCCCGTCAGCGCTGTCTGGAAATGGACAGGATCCTTGATTTATCCTTCGAATAAACGCCCCGGGAGGGCTCCGTTCTGTGCTCCGTCAGGCCTTGCGGGAAAGCGCTCCCTGTCTGATTTTCCTTGACTTTCAGCCCTTCCTGTGTTTTGATAATGTCAATACATTTTGCAGGAGGATAATTGAATGATTCTGTTAGTGATTGATATGCAGAAAGCTCTGATTGATGACGAGCTTTACGCTTTTGACACCTTTATGGAAAGAACCGCCCGGCTGATTGACGCTGCCCGGAAAAACAACGTGGAAGTGATTTACGTGCAGCATGACGCCGGTGCCGGCAGCGGGTTCTCCGTCGGGGATGAAGCCTTTGAAATTGCCGAAGAGGTTGCTCCCCGTGAAGGTGAAAAAGTCTTCATCAAAACCATCAACAGCTGCTTCGGCAACAAGGATTTCAAAGAATATATGGAGCAGCTTGACGACAAGCGCGTGATGATCATTGGTCTCCAGACCAATTACTGCATTGACGCCACCGTGAAATCCGCGTTTGAAAGAGGCTTTGAGGTTATCATCCCGGAAGGCACCAATTCCACCTTCGACAATGACTACATGACCGGGGAAACCACGGTGAAATACTACAACGAGGATGTCTGGGAAGAGATCGTCGAAAGCGTCACAATGGAAGAAGCTATCGAAATGATGAGCAGATAAGGAACAGGCGGGGCTGAGCCCCGCCTGTTCCTGTCAGCGCAGGAACGCGTCTTCGGACGCGTTCTCTTTTTATTTCAGGTCAATCCAGTATCTTCCCACCCTCACATGATGTTTCGGAGACATCACGTAGGTTTCCAGAATGCCTCCGTTCGCGGTAATGGCTTTCACGCTGCCCGTATTCTCATCCCCTGCAGTCAGCAGTACCCGGTCCAGTCCGATGCTTTTGCAGTACGGCAATACGTCCCGGAGCATCTGCGTAGCGATCCCTTTTCTCCTTTCCGACGGTCGCACGGAATAGCCGATATGGCCGCCCCATGTTTCTGCCGGTTCCTCCGGTCTGTGCCGGATCCCGATCACGCCGGCAATGCTTTCATCTGACCTGCGCACATAAAGAAACTGGGTATAATTTTCTTTGCTTTCTTCCAGATCCCGGAGCCATTCTGCCGGGTCCCGGCTTTCCGCAAGGCCTCGCGCTCCGTGAAGCCAGTCCGGACAGTCCGCAAATGCTGCTTTATAATCCGAAATCTGTCTGCTGTACGCCGCTGTCGGCCTTACCAGCATGTATGCGGTTTTATCATCAATCTGTGAATAAACGGCTTCATATTCTGTGTCCGCAGCCGGCTTTTCCGGCGTCCAGAAAGCGTATAGTTTCCGCAGTCCTTCAGACTTTCCAAACATCCTTTCCGTTTGTTCATAAGCGTAGTTGTTTGCGTCTGTCTCATGGGGCTGACCAAGATACAGCGCTGAAAACCGTTCTTCTCCGCCTTCCAGTTCACACCCGGCGTAATCGTCCCCGATCCGCTTAAAGCATATGCCGTTATACTGGATCACGTACTGAAGGCTTTTCCGGATCAGCTCCGGGAACCGGTCCGGGCACAGGTACTGGGCTGCGTGCCGCAGTTCATGGAACAGATAAAAGGCCTTCTCAAAATCCGGCCTGTCTTCCAGGCCTTTCCTGTTGATATAAACCGTTCTCTGCCCATCGTCAAACATTCCGTTGGCATTTTCATACCCTTCGGGCATATCAAAACACAGGTTCAGTTCCAGCCCGTTCTCTTTGCAACAGGTATCAAAATATCTTTGATAATCAAACATCTCTCTGTTCCAGATCATTTTGCTTCTGGTCAATAATGCTGAATCCCGAAATCAGGAGTAGTACAGGCACAGCATCGTAATATCGTCGAACTGCGGTGCTTCGCCCACAAAACCGTCCAGATCCGTCTTCACCGCTTCACACGCTTCCCTGCATCCGTCCATTCCCGTGCTGAAGAATGCTGTCAGCGTCCGGATAAGTCTGTCATTTCCGTAGAGCTGGTTATCCGCATCCGTTGCCTCGGTCACCCCGTCCGTGTAAAGGAACAGTAGATCGCCCGGCTGAAGCTGCAGCGTCTGCTCCCGGTACCGGATTCCTTCCATGGCCGCCAGCGTCAGGTTCGCTTTCTGTTCAATGAAGGATGCTTTCCCGTTCCGGATCAACACCGGCGGGTTATGGCCCGCGTTCACAAAGCGAACCAGCCCTGTGTCTGTTTCCAGGAAGCCCATCCACGCTGTAATGAACATTTCTGCTTCATTGCCTTCGCACAGCTTGTTATTGGCATTGATGAACACTTCTGTCGGGTGATCCCCTCGTTCGGCGTAATCCCGTATTACGGTTTTGCCGGTCATCATGAACATGGCTGCCGGTATACCCTTACCGGAAACATCCGCCACAAGGAAAGCCAGCTTCCTTTCGTCAAGGAGATAGAAATCATAAAAATCTCCGCCCACCTCTTTGGCGGTGTTCATTGTTGCGTACAGACTGAAGTCTGTTCTGTCCGGATAAGGCGGAAATACGGACGGAAGCGCTGACTGCTGAATACTCTTGGCAAACGCCAGTTCTTCGTCAATCCTGGCCGCGGCGGCGGAAATATACTGTTTCAGCGTACTGACCGTAGCATTGATATCGTCCGACAGGGCGGAAAATTCCGTGTTGGAACGCACATCAACCGTCTCATCCAGATCCCCTTGTGTAATCTTGGACAGGGAGCTGTTGACCCGGTTGATATTGTTGACCACCAGTTTGCGGACCAGCATGAAAATCACAATGAACAACGTCACAAATACCAGGACTTCCAGGATCGCCGTCAGCCTGACAGAGGTGTTTCTCTGCAGCAGAATTTCATTTTCCGGCAAAACCGCCACCAGGTAATATCCTTCCGTAAACACATACATACAGGAGCAGGGCTCGTCTTACACATTGGTCCGGAATACGGTCTGTTCCGGCATGGTTTCC
Organism: uncultured Eubacteriales bacterium; assembly: GCA_900315675.1. Lineage (GTDB taxonomy): Bacteria > Bacillota > Clostridia > Christensenellales > Aristaeellaceae > Aristaeella. The sequence continues at coordinate 140,164 of OMZY01000001.1, read as the reverse complement.
CGGTCGATCAAGATACCGGTCACAAACAGATTCTGTCCCTCATTGTGATTCCGGTCACTGACAATATTCCAGTCTTCATCGGCAATGATAATGCCGCCTTCCTGTCCCACATGACGGTTGCGGGCCGCGCCGATCACCAGATGGTCAATATCCCGCTGAAAGCGTTCCGCGTCATAGGCCACCTGTACGAAGCCGCCCTGTTTCAGTTTGACAGCTGCGTATTTGCGCAGCAACTCTGGATCATAGGTTGTTGGCTGATAACTCTGGACATGCTCCGTTTCCGTACTGTCCAGCAGGCAGAGAAACTCAGCGGACTGTTCCCCGCTCCGCATATCATAGTTCAGGAATGCGGCATGTGTGGTTCCTGTAATAATCCCATCCTGATTGATGATGTTAATCTCCGCAACATTATGCCAGTTCATGAGCGAAGAAAGTCCCACTTCATTCACCGGTGCCCCTTTGTCAATTTCATGGGCAATGGCTCTTGTCAGTGCCAGCAGATTCGCGTCAGAAGCGTCAATAACATCCTGCCGCACATCCTTGATGTTCAGCCGCAGCAGGTTGGCCGCACTGTGCTGGGACAGGCGTGTCTGCAGTGTCCAGGAAAAGACCATGGACATGGCGAATGCCAGAATAACAATCAGAAGCAGCCAGCGTAGGAAGGTGTTTGAGATGGTTCTTTTTCTCATGTTCTTTTCCTTCTCTTTCCTGATCTTTTTTCATCTCAGATCAAAGCGGCTTATACCGGAAACAGCTCCTTTTTTCCGGTTTACCTGCCTACTCTGATATCCGGATTGTTTTTTTCACGCAAACTATAGATTTGTTCCAGTTCCTCAATCACTTCATCCTTCGGACGCACAAATCCCTTGAAGTGGCTCACCAGCAGTTTCGGCGCTTTCAGTGTTTTCAGCACCTCAATTTCATCCTTCAGAAGCTGGGCATTATAAACATAATATCCGTCCTTCACTTTACTGTACAGAGCGTCTCCGACAAAAGCGTATTCACCTGCAACTTCCAGCCCGAGGCATCCCTTTGTATGACTGGAAGGAATCTGGAAAATCCTCAGATCCCCGACAGTCAGTTCATCATTCACAACGGTTCCCCGTCCGGTATGCCGGAAAGTTTCACCGGATACATATAGTTCGCCGATCTGTACCTTGTCCAGGCTTCCGGTATGATCCTGATGGAAGTGAGACAGCACCACATTGTACTGACCTTTCAATCCGGCCAGACTTCTCTCATCATTGCCCACATCATAAAGCCATTCTGTATCATTGCACCGGATAATCCCGATATCCGCGGACAGCGGTTCTTCCGTCGCTTCTATATAACTGATCCGCTCATTGATGATTCTTTTGTTCATACTCTAGTCCTTTGTTATCATTTCTGAACCTCAATCGGAGGAACAAACTGTTTCATCAGGTGTAATGAATTCTGAATTCTGAATTCTGAATTGGTTTTCATATTCCTCCTTTGTCAGGATACAGGAATCAATCGTTTTGACGCTGCCATCCCAGGGGCGGGTCAGTTCATAGGTCTTTTCATAACGGAAGCCAAAGGATTCCGCCACTTTTTGGGACTTTTCATTGTCATGGAAATACCCGTATCGGAAGTCTTCCGCACCCAGCTTCATGAAAGCCAGTTCCAGCAGCAGTGCGACAGTCTCCTTTCCGTATCCTTTTCCCTGAAACGCGGTACCGATGCAGATCCCGCTTTCTTCAAAGTGTCCGGGCTCATTTTCCTTAATGGCACACAGGCCGATGGCTTCATCCGTCTCTTTCAGCGTCACAAAGTAGGCATAATGGTCTTTCTGGTATTCCATGCTCCTGCGGCATCTTTCCCGGGCGTCTTCTTCTGTCAGCGTGGGCTGGTACAGCATCCACCGGTAAACCGCCTCGTCACTCCACACATGCTTCAGCATGGACTGATAATCATCTTCCCTTGCCTTCCTCAGCCTGATATTCTTTCCTTCCAGCACTTCATACATAGCAGTCATATTTCCTGTTCTTTCTGAATGACCCATCCCTTATTTCTGTGGCAGACATTATGATTTTTTAAGTTTTCAGTTCAAATGCGATGTGAGCCATTGCCTCACACTGCATTTGCCTTGAATTGTAGCTGGTACAATTCAAAGTATGTTCCCTGTTTCGCCATCAGTTCCTCGTGGGTCCCCTGCTCCGTAATCCGGCCGTCGCTGACTACGGCAATCTCATCCGCGTTCTTGATCGTGCTCAGCCTGTGGGCTACCACCAGCGTGGTCCTGCCCTTGCACAGTTCATCCAGCGCCTGCTGAATCAGGATTTCCGTGGTGTTGTCCAACGCGCTGGTGGCTTCATCCAGAATCAGGATCGGCGGATTCTTCAGGAATACACGGGCAATGGACAGCCGCTGTTTCTGGCCCCCGGAAAGGCGTACGCCCCGCTCGCCGATATTGGTATCATACCCGTTGGGCAGGGTCATGATATAGTCGTGGATATTGGCGCGCTTCGCTGCCAGAATAATCTCCTCATCCGTCGCGTCCAGTTTTCCGTAGCGGATGTTCTCCTTCATGCTGTCGTTGAACAGGTAAATATCCTGCTGCACGATGCCGATATTCCGCCGCACGCTTTCCAGCGTCAGGCTGTTGATTTCCTGCCCGTCCAGCAGGATTTCGCCGCTCATTACGTCATAGAAATGAGGGATCAGGTGACAGATCGTGGTTTTTCCGCCGCCGGAAGGGCCGACCAGCGCGAAGGTTTTTCCCTTTTCAATATTCAGGTTCACATGCCGCAGCACATTCTTGTCTTCGTCATAGGCATAGCTGACGTCCCTGAACTCAATATGGCCTTCCAGTTTTCCCGCGTCCTTTGCGTCCGGACGGTCCGTTTCCGGTTTGGCGTCCATAATCTCACAGAAACGCTCAAAACCGGTTACTCCGTTTTCAAACTGTTCCATGAAATTGATCAGCGTCATCACCGGGCCGATAAACATATTTACGGAAACAATGAAAGCTGAATAATCGCCGAACTGGATCCGGCCGTCATACAGGAACAGTCCGCCGGCAATCAGCACCACCACATTGAACACATCTGTCACAAACGTGTTCCCGCTGTGGAATCGTCCCATCGCGCTGTAGGCTGCCTGCCGGGCTTTCTGGAACTTTCCGTTCCCGATTTCAAACTTTTCCTTTTCCTTTTCGGCATTGGTAAACGCCTTGGTCACCCGGATTCCGGATATGGAGCTTTCCATGCTGGCGTTGATCTCTGCCACAGCTGAACGGGTGTCCCTGAACGCCTTCCGCATCTTTTGCCGCAGGCTATAGGAAATCACAATCAGGAACGGAACGCAGGCAAAAACGATCAGCGTCAGCCAGATATTGATAGTGCTCAGATATACGAATGAAATCACTATGCTCAGCACGGAGATGATGATGTTCTCAGGGCCATGATGTGCCAGTTCGCTGACTTCAAACAGGTCATTTGTCATCCGGCTCATGATTTTGCCGGTTTCATGGGTATCATAAAAACTGTAGGGCAGCGTCTCCAGGTGGGCAAACATGTCTGTCCGCATCTGTGCCTGCATGTATACGCCCATCATATGACCTTCATACTGGATAAAGTAATTCAGCAGCATTTTGACGAAATACAGGCTCAGCAGGGTCAGTCCGAAAATCACGATCATCCGGTAATTCCGGTCCGGAATCAGTGTGTTCAGCATGGTGCGGGTAATCATGGGATAGACAACCCCAATCACTGATACCAGCAGCGCGGCCGTCATGTCCATGGCAAAAAGTTTCTTATGCGGTTTGTAATACGAAATGAACCTTTTCAGCAATCCCGCGGTTTCCTTCTTGCTCCGCTTCGTGCCTTCTTCCATCTTTATGATACCTTCTTCCCGTAGCTTTCCTTGCTTATACCATGGCAGACCGGTATCGCATGTTTCATTTCTCGTTGCTCTTCTGCATCAGCAGAAACTTGATGAGATAGCTTCCCGCCGCGTTGCCGGCAGCCGCCAGCGGAATCACCCACCAGGCAATTCCCTGGGCAATGGCCGCATACCCTGCCAGTGCAATGGAGTGGGCATAGGAGGAAAGAATAAACAGCGCCACGCCGTATACCACAAAAGGCAGCCGGCTGATATCCTTGTTTTTCGGCTGGGTGGTTGCCAGATACATGCACATGCCGCACATGATGGACTGCCAGATCACCTTCAGCGGATCCTGATATCCGGCTGCGATCTTCTGCGCGGCTTCCCGGATTTCAGGCAGACACAGCGAGGCCAGAATGCCGCACACGGCTGCGCCGATCACGTTCATCACCAGCATAATCACCTTCTGCAGGGGATCATAATCATTCCGCGCCACCCGTCCGGTAAACAGTTCCGCGTCAAAGTTCACCACAAACCAGAGTCCGGCGCTGAAGAGCACCGCTCCCGGAATACCGCCGCCCACCTTAAGGTTCACAATACAGCCCATACAGATCAGGACGCCCGCCGCCGCGGACCGGTTCAGTGTAGTCTTCATCGCTTGCATCCTCCGGTTATATTCAGATTATTGCCCTCATCGTAACCGGAAAACCGGTCAATGTCAAACATCTTCTGGTTTAATGCCTGTTTATTTTTCAGAATGTCAGCAAAAAACTTGACAGGGTCTCTGAATATGGTATATTGACTGTGGTTTGTGTGTGATGTACGTTTTGAGCGACGCCGCAAACAATGCCCGAAAGGGTATTGTTTGTGGCGTTTTCGTTTATAATATACACAAGCCGGAAGGAGTGGAATGATGATGGATTACAGTACAAGGATTTCCGAGCGGATGTGGAACCTCCCGGACAAGGGAGAACTGGAGGCAGAACGGGAACAGACCTTCATTGATGATATTGTGCAGAAAGCGCATATCGAACGGGAGCTGCTGGATCATCTGGATGGTATTCAGACGGTTTTTGACGGCGGCGCCGGCTGCGGCCGTTTCTCGATTCTTTTGGCCCGTCAGGGACTGCGTGTCACGCACTTTGATATTTCCCGGCCGATGATTGAAAAAGCCCGGGAGCTGGCAGAAAAAGCCGGTGTACTTGACCGCATCACCTTTGTGCACGGGGCTCTGGAAGACCTTTCCGCCTATGCAGACCGGAGTTTTGACCTGGTCATGTCTTTTGACGCTCCCGTTTCCTACACCTGGCCGCACCAGGAACGGACCATCCGGGAGCTTGTACGTCTTGCGCGCAGGCGGATCATGCTCAGCGTGTCCAGCCGTCTTGGCGCCCTGCCCTATCTTGCCAATCCTGTTCAAAAGAATCAGTTTATTCTGGACAGGAACAGTCCGGACAGCTGGGTGCAGTGGTGCCTGAACAACCGTGAACAGATGATCGAAGGCTTCACCTTCCGGGAAGCGGACCTGATCAAGGCGCATGAAACCGGACTTCTGTGTGATGTGGAAGAAACCCGTTCTGCCTATGACCGGGGCGAATCTCCCTGGAGTATCTCCTATCACTTCCTGCCGGATGAACTGAATCACATTCTGGAAAGCTGCGGTGTAAAGGAGATTTCCCTGGCCGGTCCCGGCGCCTTTGCCCGGACCATTCCCAATGAAATTCTGGTAAAGATCATGAACGACCCGAAGCAGAAAAAGGAATTTCTTGATTTTTGCCACCTCTATGACAGTAATCTTTATGTCTGCGGCATGGGCAAGGATAATCTCTTCGCCCGCGGGGAAATCGGATGATTGCCGTTCCTTCTGTCCAATCATTGAATAATATGGTAAAATCAGTTGTTCCCCAAATTCGCTGTTCCCGCCTGGTTTAAAGGAGTTTCTATGGAATATCGCATTCTCATTGTGGAGGACGAGCAGGGCATTGCTGATGCCGTCTGTTCCGCCATGACCCGCTGGGGTCTGAAAGCGGAAGCCGTCATGGATTTCCGCCATGTCATGGAAGACTTCGAACGGATCCAGCCACACCTGGTGCTGCTGGATATTTCCCTGCCTTTTATGAATGGCTACCACTGGTGTACGGAAATTCGCAAGGCGTCCTCAGTCCCGGTGATCTTCGTTTCCTCCGCTTCCGATAATATGAATATTATTATGGCCATGAACATGGGGGCGGATGATTTCATCGCCAAGCCTTTCGATCCGGATGTTCTGGTAGCCAAGGTGCAGGCCCTGCTCCGCCGATCCTATGACTTTGCCGGTTCCGCTCCTGTGCTGGAGCACAGGGGCATCGTGCTGAACACTGGGGACAACAGCCTCACCTGTAACGGACAGAAGCTGGATCTGTCCCGGAACGAATACCGGATCCTGCTCACCCTTATGCAAAGCAAAGGAAAGATCGTCAGCAGGGAAAAGCTCATGGAAGCCCTCTGGCAGACAGATTCCTTTGTGGATGAGAACACCCTCACGGTCAATGTAGGTCGTCTGCGCAAGAAGCTGGAATCCGCCGGCGTAAGTGATTTCATTACAACCAAATTCGGAGAAGGTTATCTGGTGGAACAGGAATGATTAAGCTGTTTGGACGTTATCTTAGGAGCAAAGCCGGCACTGTCCTGCTTTTTGTCTTTTTTGCTGCCGTTCTGGCCTTCTCTTTCTCCCTGTACCACCTGCCGGCAGAAGCCGTGCTCTACCCTGCCGCGCTGTGCGCGATTCTGGGACTGGCAGCGCTGGTCATCGGTTTTATCCATACCCTGCATATGCATAAACTGATTTCCGACATCCGGGAAATGGACTCGGAGCTCCCGGAAGTCAGGAACATCGAAGCCGCAGACTATCGGGAAATTGTCCGCTTGCTTCGGGAACAGAACCGGGATGCCCGCACCCGTGCGGAAACAGACATGGCCGCTATGATGGATTATTACACGCTCTGGGTTCATCAGATCAAAACACCCATCGCCTCCATGCGCCTGCGGCTTCAGGAGGAGGATACGCCTCAGGCCCGGGTCCTTTTATCCGATCTCGGCCGGATTGAGCGCTATGTTTCCATGGTGCTCACTTATCTGCGTCTGGAAGGCAGCAGTACGGATTATGTCATCCGGGAATACGATCTGGACAGCATTCTGCGGCATGTCTTCAAACAGTTTGCCGGGGAGTTTATCAGCCGGAAGCTGAAACTGGATTATACTCCCGTGAACGTCAAATTGCTTACAGATGAAAAATGGCTTTCCTTTGTGGTGGAGCAGCTGCTTTCCAATGCCCTCAAATATACTCCTAAGGGGACTGTTTCCGTTTATGTGGAGGAATCCTCGGTCCTGTGCATCCGCGATACCGGTATCGGCATCTCTCCGGAGGATCTGCCCCGGGTGTTTGAACGCAGTTATACCGGCCTCACCGGCCGTGCGGACAGGCGTGCCAGCGGTCTGGGACTGAGCCTTTGTAAAAAAGTGTGTGATAATCTGGGACACGGGATATCCATAGAGTCCGTTCCCGGTCAGGGAACTGTTGTTCGTGTGGACCTGGGCACACGGAAACTGAACATTGAGTAAATGTGACAGTTTTGTTCGTTTTGCCCCTCGTATTGTAAGCCGATTCGATGGAATGGATCGGCTTTCGCCTTTACAATAGGGACGTAAACGAAATGCAAGGAGGTACCCTTAAATGAGTCTGCTTGAAGTCAAAGGTTTGAAAAAGGTCTATAAAACACGTTTCGGCAGTCAGTCCGTGGAAGCGTTGAAAAATGTAAATTTCACTGTGGAGAAAGGCGAATACGTCGCCATCATGGGTGAAAGCGGTTCCGGCAAGACAACCCTGCTGAACATTCTGGCCGCGCTGGATCAGGCAACCTCCGGCACCGTGCTGCTGGACGGAAAGGATTTCTCCAAAATAAAAGAGAATGAAGTGGCTTCCTTCCGCCGGGATAATCTGGGCTTTGTTTTCCAGGAATTCAACCTGCTGGACACCTTCACCCTGGAGGATAATATCTACCTGCCCCTGGTGCTGGCAGGCAAGGGCTATCAGGAAATGAAAGCTATTCTTATGCCCATTGCTGTGTCCCTGGGGATTGAAAGCCTGCTGAAAAAGTATCCCTATGAGGTTTCCGGCGGCCAGAAGCAGCGTGCGGCTGTTGCCCGTGCTCTTATCACCCAGCCCCGGATCATCCTCGCTGATGAACCCACCGGTGCCCTGGATTCCAAGTCTTCCGATGAACTGCTCAGTCTTTTCGCGGATGTCAACCGCATGGGCCAGACCGTCCTTATGGTGACCCACTCTGCCCGGGCTGCCAGCCGTTCCGGCCGCGTGCTCTTCATCCGTGACGGTGAAGTGTTCCACCAACTGTACCGCGGCGAAGAATCTGATGAACTGTTCTATCAGAAGATCGTTGACACCCTGACCCTGCTGGCCCGGGGAGGTGAGCGGGCGTGAAGAAGCTCTTCTATCCCCGCCTGGCCTGGGAGGGTCTGCGGAAAAACCGTCAGCTCTCCAGGCCCTATCTGCTGACCTGCGTCTGCATGGTCGCTGTGTTCTACATCCTGTCCTTCCTGGCTTCTCCGATAGTGCTTCCCCTTATACCGGTAGGTGCCAGTATCGTTTTCGAAATCATGAACCTTGGCCGGTATGTCATCATGGCCTTTTCCCTGATCTTCCTGTATTACACCTATTCGTTCCTGCTTCGCCGCCGTTCCCGTGAATTCGGCCTGTATAACGTGCTGGGCATGGGCAAACGGAACCTGGTTCGTATCATTACCTGGGAGAATGTCATCACCTTTGCTATTGCCATGACCTGCGGCCTGTTCCTGGGTATTCTCCTGTCCAAGCTGGCGGAACTCGGACTGGTCAACCTGCTGGGAGGCACCATCGACTTCGTTTTCCGCGTTGATTCAACCGCGATTTGGCAGACGGTCCTGTTCTATGCCATTATCTTTGGCCTGCTCATGCTGTCCGCGGTCATCCGGACCGTCCGTGCCAATGCAGTTTCCCTGATGAAGACCGAGAATGCCGGTGAGAAGCCCCCGAAGGGCAACTGGCTTTTTGCGATCCTGGGTGTGCTCATTCTGGGCGGCGCTTACTATATCGCCATCACCGTCAAAAACCCGGTTACTGCGATTATGTTGTTCTTCATTGCCGTGCTGATGGTCATCCTGGCCACTTACCTGCTTCTGGTCACCGGCAGTGTAAAGCTGTGCCGCATCCTGCAGTCAAATAAAGGCTACTATTACAAAGCAAAGCACTTTGTCTCGGTTTCTTCCATGGCTTTCCGTATGAAACGGAACGGTGCCGGCCTTGCCTCCATCTGCATCATCGCTACGATGATCCTGGTCATGCTTTCCACCACCACCTGTATGTGGTTCGGCGCGGAAGATTCCCTCAGAAAAACCTTCCCCCGTGAGATCAACTTCACTGCCAACCTGAACGATCCCGAAAAGCTGACAGACGGCACACCGGACAAGGCTGCTTCCATGATCCTGGACGAGCTTCAGAAAAACGGTATTACCCCGAAGAACATCCGGGAGCAGAAGCTGATCGACCTGAGCGGTGTCCGGAAAGACGGTTTGATCCAGTGCGATTATGAAACCGCAAGCATGGGAGCTGATTTCAACTCCCTGCTGGAGATCTACATGGTGCCTGCCGATTCCATTGAAACTTCGGACAACAGTCTCCTGGATCTGGCTGCTGATGAAGTTATGGTAATCACAGACGGCATGGACTATACCGATGATACCCTGACCCTGGCCATGGGTGAAAAGACCCGCAGTTGGAAGATCCGGCATTATGAACGGAATGATACCAACGGAGATACTTCCTCTATGGGCTTTCCGACCATGACCGTTGCCGTGGCCGACCTGGCCGCTGCTGTCAGTGGTCTGGAAGAAGCTGACGATGAAGGCCGCATGAAGTTCCAGTCCCAGTGGTATTACAGCTTTGACACCGGCCTGTCCGATGCTGAGAATACGGACCTGCATATAACCCTGAGTAAGAACGTCAGGCCTGATCTCAATAACCTCTTCACGGAAGATGCCACCAGATGGATCTCCATTGATACCCGCGCCGAAGGTTCCGCTGATTTCTATGGCACATACGGCAGTCTCTTCTTCATCGGCATCCTGCTCAGCATCGTCTTCGTCTTCGCCGCTGTGCTGATCATCTACTACAAGCAGATCTCCGAAGGATACGAGGATGCCAAACGCTTTGATATCATGCAGAAGGTTGGTATGACAAAGAAGGAGATCCGATCCAGCATCAGTTCCCAGCTGTTGACAGTCTTCGCCCTTCCGATGATCTTCGCCGGTATGCATCTCATCTTTGCCTTCCCGATGATCCGGAAGATGCTGGCCCTCCTCCATCTGACGAACGTTGACCTCTTCATGCGCACCACCGTCATCAGCTTTGTCGTCTTTGCGCTCTTCTACGGCATTGTCTACCGCCTGACTTCCGGTATCTATTACCGAATTGTCAGCGGCGGCGGTCAGAACGACTGATCACTCCCGTGCCTGCCTTTCCGGCAGGCTCTTTTCTTCTTCTCACAATTTATGAATGCACTATATCCTATCCGCAACCTCAATCGTCGCTGCTCGTGCTTGGAGCGCACTCGCCGCTCGTTTCGGTTGACTCACTCACCTCGTTTTCGCCTTTGGCGAATGCCCCACTGGGGCACCTCTCGGTTCGTTCCCCTCCTACCTCCTACCTTCTCCCTCATACCTATAAACTTTCCCCCTGTGCTATAATATCTCCGGACAGATCACTGACCACAGCCTGCTAATTAGGGGGATCTTGCTTCATGACATGCAAGCTGCTTTCTCTTCTTTTCTGCATGATGTTCCTCTTCAGCAATGCTTTCGCTGAGGAACCAGCCGCCGAACCCGGCGTTTTCACCGATGTCGTGATTCTCTCCACAACGGATATGCACGGCAAGTGCTGGAATACCAATATTCTTACCGGCGCCGCAGAAAAAAACAATATGCTTCGGGTTTCCACCGTTGTAAAACAGTTCCGGGAGGATTATGGTGCGGAAAACGTCCTGCTGATTGACAACGGCGATCTTTTCCAGGGCACCCCGGTCTCCCAGGTTCAGCTGCTCATGCGTGCCTCCGGAGAATCCACAGACCAGCCTGCCATGGCTTTATGCCTGAAGGAGATCGGCTATGACGCCTTTGTCCTCGGCAATCATGAGTTCAATTACGCCTGGGATATCATGAGCGATACCTATCGCTGGCTGGAGGAAAACGGAGTCCCCGTGCTGGCGGCAAACGCCTGCTATGATGGAAGTGATCCTGCTCATGAAGCCGGTGAAAATGTCTTCACCCCTTACGTAATCAAAACAATTACGGTAAACGGGCATGAGCACAAAATCGGCATCCTGGGTTTTGAAAACGTGGATATCACCCGCTGGGATCTGCCCGTCAACTATCCCGGCATTCGTTTTGTCCATCCCGGTAATGATGATTTCTCCAATGCCCGGGAGGCCGGACTTTACATCCCCCGAATGAAAGCGGAAGGCTGCGAATTCATCATAGTCTCCTATCACGGCGGTATCGGAGACACGGATATCAGCCTTTTCTTCGGCATCAATTCGGAAAACCAGGGAATGCGGATGATCAAAGAAACGGAGGGTATCGATTTCCTGATCAACGGCCACGATCACTCCACCGGTTATTCCAACACCTTCATCGCCAATGCCGCCGGAAAGGAAGTTCCCGTGGTCAACGGGGGCGGACAGGATCTGACAAAGACAGTTTTCCGCTTTTCGGAGGATGAAAACGGTGCTTTGCAGTGGCAGATGACCTCTTCTGAAAACCTTCAGCTCAGTGCTTTTGAATCAGATCCGTTCCTGGAAGATATCATCCGCCCCTACGCGGAGATTGCTGAAGCTGATGTGGAGGCACCCGTCGGTATTGCAGGCGGCTATTGGGACAAGAGCAGTGAATTCTATACAAAGCAAACGGATTCCATGGATCTGGTCAGCGCTGCCATGATGGCAGACGGCACCAAAGCCATGCAGCGGAAATACGGCGAATCCGGTCTGGAATCCCTGAAGGCAGCCGCCGGACTCGATCACCTGGATGTGGATATGGCTATGACCTCAGTCACCAGCACAGGCTTCACCATCTGGCCCGGAAACATCAGTATGAAGGATATCTACCGCCTGTATCGTTATGCCAACAATCTGCTTGTCCTGCCTATGTACGGCCGGGATATCCTGTCCATCATGGAGGAGAACGCAAAAAACCGCCTGACCGTTCGGGTGATGAATGGAAACGCCTATTTCCATACCCTGGGAGATCAGTTTACCAATATCCTTTTCGGCGGACTTAACTTTGTCATTGATATGTCAAAGCCGGAGGGACACCGCATCGGTATTAAGGATTTTGCCAATGGCAGAACCTTTGACCGGGATGCCCTTTACCTTGTTGCCGTAAACAACTACCTCCTGGGCAACGAGCGCTGCGGCTTACGCGCCTTCAGCGCGGATGACGCTCTTTGGTCCCAGCTGGAAGACGGCGGCAGTATGACAATCCAGGATTCCGTCGCGGCCTATATCCGCCGGGAAACAGAGGAAAAAGGCACCCTGACGCCGGATGCCTTTACCTGGTACTGGAAGATTGTTTATTCCGCGGATCCCGCCGCTCTCCCCGCTTATGAAGGGGAAAAGGTTGCTTCGTTGGCACAGAAGCCTGAGGATGGCCATACCTACGTCCTGTATAATGAATCACAGGGCTGTGCACTCACAGCCCGTGAATCAAACGGCGGTCTGGATGATACAAAAATCAAAGCCTATGGAGAGTTCCTTGTGGATACCCTGCCGGAAAATGCGTTGCTGCTCACTGCCCATGTAGACGCGGAAGGCCGTCTCTCCCTTTCCGACTCGGAAGGCCGCTATCTTTCGTGTGCTTCCGGCGGTGGGTTGAAACTGGTAAACGATCCGGCAGAAGATAACCTGAGTCTCTGGCGGCTGGAAGAGGCCTATGGCGGCTGGATCATCGCAAATGTCGGCACCCGGGATAAGCAGGCTTTGGAATTTTATTCCGACCGTTTCACCACCTATGTTCAGGGCACATCGGGACTGTATATCTTCAACTTCTATGAGCCTGACTAACCTTGCATACAATGCAGAAAAACCGTTTCCTTTCAGGAAGCGGTTTTTTACATACCCTTCTGTTCAATCAGAATCAATCATGATTCATTGATTCTTTTTCTGAAATGACAGCAGATAACAGAATCATGATCGCTCCTGCTGCACCGGCCGCAGTCAGCGGTTCTCTGAGTACCAGTGCGGACAGTAGCAGGGCGGTCACCGGATCAATATAGCTGAGCATGGCAATAGACTGTGCTTTCAGTCCGTCCATGCTTCCAAAATAAAGCACATAAGCAAATCCTGTGTGTACAATCCCCACGATCACCACCAGGGCTATGGTCCAGGCGTTGAATACATTGCTTCCGAATCCGTCTGTCAGCGCCATATACGGAATCATCACCAGTCCTGCGCACAGCAGCTGGATTGTGGTCTTCCGGTACGCATCCACACCGGTAATTTTCTTGTTCATGATTATCACGGAAGCATAGCAGACCGCTGCTCCAAGTCCCAGCAGCACTCCTTTCAGATGTCCGGTTCTTTCTCCGCCGCCTTCCGTCACGCCTGAAACAAGCACCATGCCGATCACGGCTATCATGGCACAGATTGCTTTTCTTTTCGTCAGTTTTTCCCGTAACAGCAGCGGTGAAGCCAGCATCACTATCGTGGGCTGCATATAGTAGCACAGCGTGGCTACAGCGACAGTCGTATGATTGTATGCCTCAAACAGCAGCATCCAGTTAATGCCGATCACAGCCCCGGATATTCCAAGCCAGATGACCGTCTGCCTCGGCAGTTTCTCTCCGGTGCTTTCTTTCCTGATCCGGATAAACACCAGCAGGAGCAGTCCGCCGAGAATTCCCCGGATCATGGCCAGGAACGCGGAAGAACATGGAATATACCGTCTGAAAAGACCGATTGTTCCAAAAATAAACATGGACGCAGCAAGCATGATAACTGATCTTTGATCGTTTGTCCTGTTCTCCATTACCATCACCCCGCTGCGTCCCGTGGATTGTTAAATGTTATCTCTGAAGTGATTCAAACCATTTGACCGCGCGTTCCGTCCATCCGGCCATGCACATGCCGGACCCGTCCGCAAATCCATGGCCGCCGTCCGGCCCGATTTCCAGCCTGCTGGGAATACTCAGCGCTTTCAGCGCCCTGTCCAGCATTTTTGAGTTTTCCGGATCCACCAGTTCATCCCCGGCAGCAAGGAAAATCGCGCAGGGCGGGAATGTTTCCGTGTGTTCCGGAATTTCATATTCCTTCTGCATTGCCTCTTCATGGGGACATCCGAACAGCCACAGAGCCTCTCCCGGATCAGCTTCCTCGCCGTCGTTTTTCATGCTGACCACCGGATAAACCGGGAAGCTGGCCTGCGGCCTGGGCAGTTCAAACGCCGGATAACCCATCTTCGTGTTCCACAGGCAGATCAGATATCCTCCCGCGGAAAAGCCGCAGGTAATATATCGTTCTGCCTGCACATGGAAGTGTTCTCTTTTCTCCCGGATCAGTTGCAGTGCCCGGGCAAAATCTTCCATATTTTTCTGCAGCAGTCCGTTTCCGGCTTCCTCGCCCACCTGATAGGTCAGGATAAAGGCATGATATCCGCAGCGGTTAAACTGTTCCGCAATCGGCCAGCCTTCCGTCAGGTTCCATACATTCACGAATCCGCCTCCGGGCACAACCAGCATAAAAGGCCGGTTATCCGCCTCCGGATCGGCCGAGGGGAACCATACCAGGCTGACGCCCCTGCGGGCTTCATCCTCGTCGCATTCTTTCTCACTGTACAGCGGATAATACCAGTCCCCGCTGTCCGCAGCCTCATACAGGCGCCGGATACCATTGCTGATTTCGCCGGAGAAGAAGTGTTCCTCCTTCAGCTGGCTCAGCGTCATATTCCACAGTTCTTCTTCCTTCAGGTTTCTTCTCCGGATCGCGTCCTGCGCTACCGGCCGGATCTTCGGATTGCTCAGCAGATCACCAAGCGTGTTGAATTCGTAAGACATCATTCATTTCCTCCTTTCCGGATAAAGGGAACGATTCATTGATCATCTTTTTTCAGATATCGAAGTTCCAGATTCATCATTGTTCATTATGAATTGTTAATTGCACTGAGTGCCTTATCCAGGGCCTGCAGATCTTCGTCCGTTGTGGACCAGCCCGTCGCAAAACGGACTACAGTATGTTCATCGTCCGGTTTTTCCCAGAAGCTGTAAGCCACCTTCTGTCCGATCTCTTTCATCCATCTGTTCTCCAGGATGACAAACTGCTGATTGGTCGGTGATTGAATGAAGAACGGTATTCCATATTTGCGGAAAATGCCTTTCATCTTCTCAGCCATCTCAATGGCGTGTCGCCCGATCCGGAAGTAAAGATCATCCGTAAACAGTGCGTCAAACTGAACGCCGAGGAGTCGTCCTTTGGCTACCAGCGCACCCCGTTTCTTCACAGACGTCAGGAAATGTTTCGGCATATTCCCCTTGGTGAATACCACCGCTTCTCCGCACAGGGCGCCCACTTTGGTGCCGCCGATATAAAACACGTCGCACAGCCTGGCAATGTCAGAAAGGGTCAGATCGGTATCATGACTCATCAGGGCGTATGCCAGTCTTGCGCCGTCAAGGTACAGCGGCATCTTATACTCCCGGCAGACTGCTGCTATGTGTTCCAGTTCCGTCTTCGTGTACAGCGTACCATATTCCGTCGGATGGGAAATGTATACCATACCCGGGAAAGTCATATGTTCATGGCTTTCATCACCGTAATAAACCTTCAGATATTCTTTCAGCGTCTCTGCTGCGATCTTTCCGTCTTTCTGCGGTATTTCCAGCACCTCATGGCCGGTATACTCAATGGCACCTGCTTCGTGTACGCTTACATGGCCTGTTTTCGCGGCAATCACGCCCTCGTAATCCGCCAGCAGGGTGGAAATCACCACCGCGTTGGTCTGTGTTCCGCCCGTCAGGAAATAGACCTCCGCTTCCGGCATGCCGATGCTTTCGCGTATTTTTCTTTTGGCGCTCTCGCAGTATGGATCCGAACCGTATCCCGGCAGGGATTCCATGTTCGTCTCGGTCAGTCTTTTGAGGACCTCCGGATGCGCTCCGGCAATATAGTCGCTTTCAAAGGAGATCATATGGTTTTTCCTCCGTTCGTTTCATGAAATCATCTCCGGATTATATGCGATTATTGTAACAGCTCCCGGGCCAGTTCGGAAGCTTTCTCATAATACATCCCGAAAACTTCATCTCTCGGTTTTTCCGGGTCTTTCAGGTAATCTCTCAGGATCACAGCATATTCATGCAGTACAGCAAGCCTGATATCCCGTTCAAACATGTTCCTGTCCGGCTTTTCGTTCAGATTATCATAGATCGTCTGAACAAACAATTGTTTCTGTTCTGCGCTGAGCCTGTATGTTTCCTTACCGGTTTCACCGGAATGAGCCATAAAGCGGGCAATATCATACGAGTACGGATAAAACCCTCCGTATTCCCAGTCTATGAGATAAACCTTTTTCCCGGTATAGATGCAGTTGATCGGCACAAGATCTCCGTTTACCAAAGTAAGAGGAATACTGCCGAGTCTTTCCAGAAGCAGCCCGTAAGCCCGCAGTAAAAGAGGTTCCTGGCAGAGATATTCAGTTTGTTTCATCTTGTAAGCCAGGTCTCTTTCACTGTCGGATCTGTCATAATCCCGTCCGGGCGGAAAAGCGTTCATAATCTCCGCCAGGGATATCCCGGCTGCCCGTATTCCTGCGTTTGACGGACTCTTCAGATCAGTTCCGTCAATATATTCCGTCAGCATGTATCCGTCGGAGGATCCGTAAAAGTGCGGAACACACAGTCCCTGGCACATCCGGTAAATCTTTTGTTCTGTTTCAGCCTGCCGCGAATCATCCGTCTTTTTCAGGATGAGCGTTCCTTCCGGATGAATAACCTTATACGCATCGTATTCTTTGTGGAAGCCTGCGAAATCATCAAAGAAACGGTACGCTTCAAACTCGCTGATTCCTGCCAGCTTCTGAAGAGCCTCCCTCATCCCGGGCATCTCGTCTGTTTTCCGGATATATACGCCCATTTTGTTTCCTCTGTCAGAGATCTTTCAGTCCCTGATCCTTCAGTTCTTTTTCATGTACCAGTACGTATACACTTTTTTAAATCCCAGCTTATGATACAGGTTCAGCGCAATGTTGTTTCCCTGCACAACCTGCAGGTACGCATACCGTGCGCCGTCTTCCTTTGCCTTTGCCAGGATCGCCCTGCAGAGCTTTTCTCCCAGTCCTTTCCCCCGCTGTTCCGGATCCACAACCACATTGTGCAGCAAAGCATAGCCCTGTTCTGACGCAGTTGAAGCACAGGCGGCGGGTTTCCCGTTTTCCGTTACCGTACAATAGACTGTATCCACCAGCACCCTTTCCTGTATCCGGCGGAACAAATCCTGTTTCACGGGATCCGTTTGCTTTTCAAAATCAAAATAAGGCTGCAGCCACTCCTGCGGTTTCTCTGCGAAAACGCATTCACTCACGTCTGCCTCCGGACCGTTCTCTTCCAGATCCAGGATCATCACATCTGTGGGCGTGACCACCTCATATCCCCGCTTTTTCAGGTAGTCAGACAGCTCCGTATCGTATTCTGTCAGTTTGAAAAGAGTGGGCAGCCCCTGCTTCGCATAACATTTCTCGCAGTATTCCACCTTCTCCGCCATTTCCTTCCGGGACGGATAGATTACGCTGATGGAATTTGCCCTTCCGGTAAATCCTCCGGAAAAGCGCAGCAGCCATCCGTCATATTGCATCACGTTCAGTGCCACATGTCCGTTTGCCGCGATTTCTTCCAGAAAATATGCCAGATCTTTCATAATCCCCAACCTATCCTTTATTTGTTCAGATTTTCATAAACCCTGTACAGCCGATGTCCGACAGCTTCCTGAGGCCGTTGGATTCATAAAAGGTAATGGTTTCAGGTCGGCTGTCCGTCACCAGTTCAATCTGCCGCACATGGCTGTACCGGGTCAGGATTGCCTTGAGCAAGGCTGTGCCGATGCCTTTATGCCTGTATTCCGGATGGACCAGAATATCCTGTACAAACACAATTGTTTCCCCGTCTCCGACCACGCGTATAATTCCTGTCAGCCGTTTCCCCTCATACGCGCCCAGAATCAGCAGCGATTGCTGATATCCTTTCCGCAGCGATTCCGGATTTTCGGTATAGGCTTTCCAGCCGACTGCGGAATACAGACCGATAATTTCGTCTTCCTGATAGCCTGTATATTCTCTGATCTCCATGATATTCACCATCCGTTGATTTCACGCATGCTGGCCGGTCTCAGAACCGGTATTCCCTGATTTCCCCGTTCTGCAATCCGAAAGCCGCATATTCATCGTTTGTCATTTCACGGAAATAGGATTCCACAACCCGGGCAATGCCATTATGAGCCACCAGGATAAAATTCCTTCCGTCCTTTTTCAGGTCATCCAGCAGGTTATAGATCCGCTGAGCCAGCCGGAACATGGATTCCCCGCCCTCATAGCGGTTCAGGAACTGCTTTTTTGCATTCCGGAATTCCTCGCTGTTCCGGGGCGTGGATTCATATTTCCCGAAACACTGTTCAATCAGCCGCGGTTCCTCCTGCATCGGAATGCCTGTTATATCGGCGATATGACTGGCTGTATCTTTTGCTCTGGATAAAGGGGAGTACAGGATCAGATCCGCCTGTATCCCCTTTTCCCGGATTTTCTCTCCCGTTTCCGCTGCCTGCCGGTGTCCCTTTTCGGTCAGCGGGCTGTCTGTAATGCCACAGATTTTGTTTTCCACGTTCCACACGGTTTCCCCGTGCCTTACAAAGTAAATCATTTCTGGTTCCCGTCCCTTCAGGCCTCAGTCTGCGGCGGCTCTTTCAATCAGTTCATTGATATGGATGTCCACGCTGTCCAGGCAGGGCACCGGGCAGTTGTCCCGGTTCAGGATCATCGGCAGCTCTGTGCATCCGAGCACAACCGCCTCAATTCCGTCCAGATCCTTCATTTTCCGGATAATCTCCTGGAATTCCTTCAGGGTGGTTTCCTTCACAATCCCGTTTTCAAGTTCTTCCAGGATCCGTCGGGCCACCAGCTCCCGGTCTGCTTTGTCCGGAATCACAACCTCAATGCCGGCCTCCCGGAAATCGGCTTTCATATAATCCTGTTCCATGGTAAAGATGGTACCCAGCAGGCCGATCTTATGATATCCGTTTTTCATTGCCTCCCGGCATACCGCCCGTGGAATACTGACCAGTTCCGTCTTTGTCTGTTCCCGGATTTTGTCCAGCACAATATGCATCGTACCGGCGGTCAGCGAAACAATTTCAGCGCCGCCCGCTGTCAGGCTGTTCACCTTTTCGGCCAGATAATCTGCCAGCAGATCATACTGCCCCCGCTCAACATATTCCCATGCCCGGCGGAAATTGACGCTCTCAATGGCAACATCCGGCATGGCTCTGCCGTCTGTCATCCGGTCAATCCGCGTATTCAGTTCTTTGTAGTACATCAGTGTGGATTCGGGACCCGTCCCGCCCACCAGTCCGATCTTTTTCATGCGTTTCCAGCTTTCCGGCGGTTCCCCCGCCCCTGCGTTTGATTCCGGCATAAACCGATGATGCAACAGAACTTATCACCCCGGAAACGCCCTGTCAACCCGCCGTCTGCGCAAAACAGTATACCGTCGGGCTAATTCAGCCGAACAGCTCTCCGATCAGCACAAGAAGCATTGGTGAGATGCATACCAGCCATCCTGCAATAAACAGCACCGCATGCTTTTTCTCGGCATGTATCGCGATAAATTCACGGATCAGCGCACTGGGCCAGAAATAGAGCGCCACATGGCTTCCGATGCCTGTGCATTTCAGTCCCGCCTTCTTGCAGTATCTCAGTGCCCGGTATACATGATAGTTGCTCGTCACAAGAGCCGTATACTTCCGGTCATCCATCTGATCCAGTATTTTCTTTGAGAATTCTATGTTCTCCTGAGTTGTCCGGGAGTCTGTTTCCGGAATAATATCCCTTTCCGGAATTCCTTTGGAAACCAGGTATTGCCTCATTGCTTCCGCTTCCGGAATGCTTTCATCCTCTCCCTGTCCGCCGGACGGAATCAGGGTCGGCGGCGTCGGATCCTTCCGGTAAACTTCAATCGCCTTGTCCAGGCGGTCCTGCAGCAGTTTGGGAACCCGGTTGCCGTCCAGCAGGCCGGAGCCGTGGATAATCACATAATCAAAATCCTTTTTGATCGGTATAATCTGCAGGAACAGCGTATACAGCATGAATACATAAAAGGATCCTGCCCCGTACATTACCGAAATGCAGAACAGGATTTCCGCAGCCTGCAGCGCTGTACTGCTTCTGATCTGATCCTCCAGGCTTGTGCCGCTCTGATAAACTCCTGTAATCCTTGCGAAAATGAACACTTCACACAGCAGGATAACAATCCCCAGGCACAGCGAAAGCAACTGGGCGGGATGCCGTCCCTCCCGGATAATCATCAGGATTCCGTTGTATATAAAAAACACAGGCACAACCAGCAGACCGAAAAGCACAGCATATATCAGGTATAACGCCACGGTCCGCACATATTCCCCTCCGGCGCTCAGCACAAACAGAAAAAGCGACGCCAGCGCGATGGCAAGCAGATAGCAGTTTCTGTATCTGCTTCGGTCCTTTCTGAAATACAGAAAGAACAATCCCCACCAGAAAACGGACATGAGCCCTGTGATAGCAATATCTCCCATGGTAATCTGACGCTCCGTCCTTTCCGGTTATATGCTTTCTTACTCTTCCAGATAATCCCGGTAATCCTGACGCAGGGAGTTTAAAAGCTCCTCATGGTCTCCGCCTTCCGCGTACACTTCATTGACTTCACGAATATCCTTCAGGCGTCGTTCAGGCACGCAGTTCGGACAGGGTTCCAGTTTGCTGTAGGGTTCCTCATCCAGCTGCGAATAGGAAAAAGCCGTAAATGTGATTCCCTTGCCATTGGTGCAGTGATCTTCCCGATGGTAATAGGATCCGCCGTCCGGATTGTAATACAGCTGGGTATCCGGGTCCGGTTCCGGCAGCTGCCGTCCCTGCCAGTCTTCCCAGATCACGACCTTCACCTTTCCGCAAAGATTTTCTGAGTTGACCAGGTTGTAGATCCAGGCCATGTTGATGCCTTCAGGCGTTTTCAGCCGCTGGACGCGGATGCAGCCGTGGCTGCATTTGGTCCCCAGCTTCGGTTCCGTGCTCTTGTAGTTGTTGGATCCGTCGCGGTTCTCCTGATGAGGCACTTCATGAACCTCATCCCCGCCGTTAAACCGGATCGCGTAGGAACAGATCAGCCGGTCGCTGGTCAGCTGGCCGGTCATGTTAATCAGCAGGAATTCCCCGGACCGTGTTTCGTTATACGGCTGATACTTTGAGCCGTTCCACTGTACCAGGCCGGTGGAACACAGGAGGGTGGCGATCATCTTGCCCTCCTGGAACACATACAGCCGCTGGGCCAGCTTATCCACCACCAGCGCCAGCCGTGTTGTAGGCTGAACCTGTTTCAGGTACTTTGTGGGCATATAGCCGCTCACAAGCATATTCCAGGCTTTTGTTTTCGTCGCGGGTTTGGAGAAAAAAGAGCTGGAATAGCACTCCACCAGGGACCATCCGTTGTCCAGGTTTTCAATCACCCGGACGCCCTGGGACAGATTGGATACTTCCCCGATGATTTTGGATTTTTCATCCGGTTCCCGGTACAGGTATGTCTGTACTTTAGTCAGCTGGGAACGGCTCTTCCCCTTCATTTTCCCCAGGTCCACCACGGTGATCGGCTCCATGAGCATGTCCCATACAGCCTGTTCATTGCTGATATCCATGGGCGTTGTCCAGTAAGCGGATCCGATATCCTCCCGGTATGCGCTCCCGTAGGAGGGAGTAAACACCGTTTCGTTATCCTCAGCAGAATCTTCAGCGGATTCTTCGGCGGTTTCAGTTACCGTTCCTTCATCCAGGTCCACCCACTGTTCTTCCTCTTCCTCCCCGATTACAGGCAGGCTGGCTGAAAGCAGCGTCAGAACGGACAGCAAACAAAATAATCTTTTTATCTTCATGCAGGGCAGAAACTCCTTTAATCAATGTCAAAAGGTGCTGTAATATACAGCACCTTTTATTTTACCGTATCTGCCTGTCAATTTTCAATAGCCGGATTCCGGTTCCGTCTTATACCGTTTCGCCTTCAATCATCTTGCCGGGAACGGAAATCTGTTTCGTCATATGACTGTCCGGATATTCAATCGCGTCAATCAGCAGATCAAATGTTTCCTTGGCAATCCGGATGGCGTCCTGGCTGTAGGTTGTCAGTCGCGGCGTAATCACCTGGCTCATGGGAATACCGTCATAACCGACCAGACTTACATCCTTCGGTACATTGATTCCCTTGGCCTGCAGCTGCAGCATTGCGCCGATGGCGCTGGAATCGTCCGGGCAGAGAATACAGGTGGGCTTTTCCGGAAGTTTCAGGAATTCAAGGATACACTCCGTGCATTCCGTAGCATTCTGGAAAAGGCCTTCACGGACATATTCCACCGGAACCCGGATTCCCAGTTCCGTACATGCTTTATAGAATCCGGCCAGACGTTCGCGGCTGACGGTTCCCTTCTGTCCCTGGATAAATGCGATTTTCCGATGCCCGCGCAGGTGTACATGGCGCACAATCTGTTCCATGCTGGACCGGTTGTCGCTGGTAACGCAGTCCACACCCTCATAGGTATGGTCAACAATTACGGTGGGAATGCTGCTGGTGGCCAACCGCATGATACCGGCCGAATCGAAATCCGCCTGTACCACAATCACACCGTCCAGGCTCCGCTGCCGGGCATGTTCATAATAATTCCGTCCGGTAAAGTCACCGCGTCCGAGGAATGTCAGATCGTATCCGAATCTCTCCGCTTCACGTCTCAGCGCGTCAAACAAGCTGCTGAAATAGACATGGGTCATCATGTCTTCATAGATAATGCCGATATTATTGGATTTGCTTGTTTTCAGCGTTCTGGCAGCAGCGTTCGGATAATAGCCCATATCCTTGGCAGTCTGGCAGATGAATGCCGTTCTTTCCCTGCCTTCATTGGTTAATCCGTTGAGGGCACGGGATACTGTCGCAACAGATACACCGCATGCCTCAGCAATATCCTTCAGTCTGACCATATTCGGACACTTCTCCTTTCTCACGCGTGCAATCGTTTTCCAACATTTCTTATTGTAAACCAGAATTGTTAATCGTGTCAACGTTTCCAGCCGGACGGATGTTCTTAAGTCCGGTATTTTTCCTGTCTTTCAGGGATTTGCTCCCTTTTCCCCAAAGATATTTCAACACACCCCGAAACAGATGTAAACCATTTCATTTTTTACATTTTGTTACCTGATGAAGGTTTCATCAATCTTTATATGTAACAGAATTTGCAGTTGTCAGGCACTTTTTTTCGTGTTTTTCACTCATTATACCTGATTTCTTTCGGCATTTTCCGTCATGATCAGTTACGTACTCTTTGACAGGTTGTTTTGCGTAAAAAAAGCACATCGCTGCCGCGATGTGCTTTTGCGCTTAATCCTCCGTTTTTTTCGGTAAAACATCCTCTATTGTAATCTGTTGACCCTGGCTGCCTGTCTCTTTATCCCTCAGCTTCTCAAAATACTGCTTCCGGGTTTGCATCAGCACCTGCTTGTATTCCGCATTGCCGTTCTGATCCAGCGTCTCCAGGAACAGGTGTTCCCGGGTTGCCAGTTCCGGATGGATCCTGACCAGTGTAGCCATGCCGATATTGGAGCAGATACCCGCAATCCTTTTATATTCAGCCATCAGGTTGGAAAATACCGCGTCCGCCAGGAAGGAGCACTCGCCGGCGCTCATCCGGTTCAGGTGATTCTGGGTCATTTCATTGATCAGGTCGTTCACCACATGCACTTTGGGTTCAATCAGGGAAGCAGCCTTTTCATCCTTCCCCGTAAACGCCTCTTCTGCATTGTTCAGGATATCCTCTGTCAGGCTTTGAAGGACTTTCAGCTCCCCTTTACAGGTATCGGAAAAATCGGTATTGTTTTCCGACAACCTGGCTGCGATATCAGCAATCTTGACAGCCTGGTCCCCCAGCCGTTCGAATTCCGTTGATTGTTTATAATACTGATTCAGGATATCTGTATACTGTTCGCTTTGCAGATGCGGAAGCAGTTCCACCAGGTAGCGGCTTACGTTGTCCGTCAGCCTGTCTATCTGCTGTTCCTCTGTGTTGATTTCCGCATACCGTTCCCGGGAAAAATGTTCAAACTGTTTCTGTGCCCTGCCCAGGTTCTGCCGGGCAACGCTGAGCATGGTCAGCAGGGCGTCGTAGCAGCTGCCCAGTGCCAGTGCCGGCGTATTGTAGAACACCGGATTCAGTCCGCCGAGCACTTCGTCATATTTGGATTTTACTGTTTTGGGTTTTCCGACGATCCGGTCACTCAGCCGTTCATGGAAACCGATCACCGGCAGCAGGCAGAGGGCGCAGGCCAGATTGAAAACAGTATTGGTATTCGCAATCATACCGGAGTTGACCGTTGCGTCCCACAATCCGTCCAGGAGTCCGAACCGGTGGATAATCGCGATCACAATCAGCACAAGTGCGCTCTTGCTCAGGTTGTATAGGATATTGACAATGCCGACTCGCCGGGCCTCCCGGTTCGCGCCGATGGAGCAGACAATAGCCGTGGTCACGCAGTCTCCCAGGTAGATACCGACGATCACGGAATAAATCGCTTTAAATGTCAGCAGGCCGCTGGCGGAAAACGCCTGCAGAATACCAACCGCCGCTGATGAGCTCTGCAGTACAAAGGCTACGCCCGCGCCGGTCAGATAGCCGAGGAAGGGATTGTTCCCCAGTCCTGCAAAAAGCTGCTCCACCATACCGGATTTCTGCAGTGCGTTCACTGCGCTGGTCATATTCAGCAATCCGGAAAACAGGATCCCGAAACCGATGGCAATATTGCCGATGGAGCGGGAGTTCCGTAAAACGCCTGTCATAATCAGCACAATCCCGATGATCAGGGCGATAGGTGCCAGCGTGGACGGCTGGAAAACCCGCAGGAAAGAGTTGTCACCGGAAGCGTTCAGGTCCAGAAGCCGGATAATCTGACCCGTAACCGTCGTGCCGACGTTGGCGCCGATGATAATGCCCAGCGACTGGTGAAGAGACAGGATTCCCGCAGCCACAAGACCGGATGTGATCACAATGGTGGCCGTGGAGGACTGAATCAGGGCTGTAACGGCAATGCCCAGTATAAAAGCCTTCACCGGGTTATCCGTCACTTTTTCCATTACATGTTTGAGCGTGCCGGAAGAATTTTCTTTCAGGGAATCCCCCATCAGGCGCATGCCGTACAGGAACATTGCCAGGCCGCCCAGAAGGGACAGAACATCGAAAAAATCCATTTTCCTCGTCTCTTTCACACTTGCGCTTTAAAACTTTGCCGTTATACAAAAACCTTGTTTATCATATCAAAATTGACGTCGGACGTAAAGACAAATACACACAGGATACAGGCTGCCGGAATGTTATTTGCCTTTGCAAAAAAGCTGCGTCTGTCGGTGCCGCGCTGCCCGGAACACATGAACCTGTCAGATCACGGAAAAGCGGTCACGGTCTTTCCCTGCCTGTCCTTGAAACTGTTATTCAGTAAAAGCAATGCTTTCTTTTCCTGGTCTGCAAATCGGCAAATGGATCCCGGCTTGTTCGGGAAGATATACAAGATAAAAGCAGTACGGACGTTTACCATTTTTGCAAAATGCGTTATAGTTGTTACAGAGACCTTCGGTCTTCGGATGAGACAAAACATACGGACAGGAGAATGCTATGAATATTGCCGTCTGTGATGATCTTCCCGAATACCGGGAAAAGCTGAAAGCGCTGCTGAACCCCTACATTTCTGCCAACCAGCTGGATATTGCCGAATTCTGCCGCGGTGAAGACCTGCTTGACGCCTGTGAAAAAGGAGTCCTCTGGGATATTGCTTTTCTGGATATTGAAATGGACGGCCTCACGGGCATCGAAACCGGAAAGCGTCTCCGGAAACTGCAGCGGGACGTCATCGTCATTTTTGTCACCAGCCATATCAATTATGTTTCGGACGCTTTCCGTCAGGACGCTTTTCAGTTTCTCCTTAAGCCCGTAAAGGAAGAGGATTTCCGGAAGGATTTTGAACGTGCCCTCCGTGTCTGGAAAAACCGCCGCAGGCGTTACCTCGTCAAGTGGCGAAACACCAGCAATATGCTGGAATATCGCAGCATCCTGTACCTGGAAGCCTATCACCGTCACGTCTTTGTCCACACAGCGGAAGCAGACTATGAATGCGTCGGAAAACTTCAGGACGAATACAGTAAGCTTAAACCCTTCGGGTTCGTTCAGTGTCATCAGGGTTTTATCGTCAACATGAGCCGGATCGTCAGCATTACCAGATTGTCTGTGAAACTGGATAACGGAAACGAGGTGCCGGTCAGCCGCCGGCATTATGCAGGCCTGATCAGCGATTTTAATTTATTTATGGCAGGGAAAATGATATGAGCTGGATGTTTTATAGTATCGATCTGATCGGGAATCTGCTGGATGAACTGGTCATGATCTCCTGCTTCCGGTCGGTTTCCGGCAGCAGGCCGAAATCGCTCCGCGGGATCATTGCCGTCTGCATCGTCCTCGCCCTGCTCAGGTCAGCTGTGTATTTCACTTTTCACAACACAGTAGTAACCCTTGTCGCTTCGCTGATCACAATCACCCTTGTTTCCCTTATGTATAGTCTGTCTCATCAGAAACGGCTGGTTTTCATTCCCTTTATGATGATTATGACGCTGTTTTCGGAGATGCTGGTTTCATTGCTGATCACCTTGTTCACCAACACCTCCACCGACAGCGGCGTATCGAGTATTCTCTACTATGCCGGCGGTGTGATGCTCTCCAAGATGGTGCTCTTCTCCATCCTCAAACTGGTACAGTTCATCATCCCCTCAATCGGCGAGAGAATACCCGGTTATCTGATGGTACCCCTGCTCATGCTTCCCGTAGCCTCCTTTCTGATGACCTGGGTCCTGGGTGAATATACGCTCCGTGACGGAGCCTCCACTCTTACTTACATTGCCATCGGCGCTTTGGTTATGCTGGCCTTTGCCAACGTCGGTCTGTTTTTTCTGTTGGAATATCAGCAGCGGCAGGAAAAGGAGAAAAGCCGCATGCATCTGATGCAGAAGCAGACCGAAGCTCAGATCGTCTATTACCGCGAACTGGCCGAACGTCAGAAAATCAGCAACAAAACCATGCACGATCTGAAGAACCAGATGTTCGCCCTCTCGGAAGCCATGAAAACCGCGCCTGACAAAACCCGGGAGATCATGGACAATATCTCCGGGAAAATCTTCGCAGCCTCTCCGATGACCGTCACCGGAATCGACGCGGTGGATTCCCTGATTTTTTCAAAGCAGCAGCAGATGGATGCACGCGGAATCCGTTATGAACAGTCTGTATTCATCTCACCCGACAATGCCTTTGAACCGCTGGATCTGTGTGTTGCCCTGGGCAATCTGCTGGATAACGCGATCGAAGCCAATGATACCGTGGAACCGGATCAGCGTTATGTTTCCCTGAACATCACCCGGCAGGAGCGCTGGCTGAGCATTACAGTGAAGAATGCGGCGTCCGCTGCCGTGCGGATGGAGGACGGTCATTCCATCCGCACCACCAAAGCGCAGAAGGAACTGCACGGTTTTGGTCTGAGCAGTGTACGGGAAATCGCGGCTAAATATCAGGGAGACTGCACCTTTCAGTCCACTGACAGGGATTTCACTGCCTGCCTGCTCCTGCAGGATGTATAGCTGTACCGGTATTGCAGAAAAAAAGACCACTTTTGCATAATCAATTGAATAAAACTCTGTCAGATGATATCTCTTTTAGCAGGTGATGAATAATGATAGCGTCGCAGGCTAAAAGGATATCTTCTTTTTGTATTTCCAACGGTGTGATTGACGAGCGGGATCGTGAAAAGTTTGACTATTGCTATGAGGTTTTTCTTTCCACCCTGCTGAATTTTGCCGCAGTCCTGCTGATTGGCCTGGCGACCGGTTCTCTGTGGCATACTGTTGTTTTCATGCTGGTTTTCGCTGTGCTGAAAAGCACTGCCGGCGGATATCATGCTGACAGTCATATTGTCTGCTTTGCAGAGACGGTCGGCACTTTTCTTTTATACAGATTTATTGCTTTTGCGGTCCCTGCCGGCATTGTCCCGGTCATATCCGGTTCTTTCGCGGTGTTCTCCGTCATCACTGTTTTTCTTCTGGCTCCTGTCGGTACGGAAAACAAACCCCTGGGCAGGCGTCAGTCCGGTCAGCTGAAAAGGGACAGCCGCCTGATTGCCCTGACGCTGTGCCTTGTCACGCTTTCCCTGTTGTTTCTGCCCGTCAGCCCGCAGTGGCCCTTTTCCGTCAGTTTCGCAGCCTCGGCTGTCTCTTTCTCCCTGATTCTGGGGAAAGTAAAACTGACCGGATTCCGTCCCGATCCGGACAAATCCTGATTTCATACTGTATAAAGCGGAATGTGAATTCCGTTAATAAAAGGAGGAGTATCCAAATGAAGAAAAAACTGACTGGTATCCTGGTATATCTGGCCGGCGCGGCCTCCGTGTTTGCGCTGATTCTGGGCCGTATCTCTGCGGCCCGTGCCTGCGGCTACTGTTTCTATCAGCCCAAAGTGCCGGACTGCATGAAGCAGGAAGACTGACCGGAAGGGTTACTGGCAATGAAAATACTGTCCCTGTTCCCATTAACCCGGGACTGATTCAACGAAATAATATAAAGGAGGAATAAACATGAAAAAGTCCATTGCCCTGGTTCTCGTCACCATCCTGATTCTTTCCATCGCTGCCACCGTTATCGCGGATTGCACCCATAACAACTGGCATCAGGTCGATACTTCCATTAAAACCCGTAAACAGTACCATCATTATAATTCTGGTTGTGATCACCTTGGTGTTCCCCATGATCACTGGCGGATTGAAACCGTTAAGGTTGTTACATCTGTGTGTTTCACCTGCGGAGATATCAAGCAAATCAGAAGTGTCAGCTATGGCCCCTGGCATTGTCCTAAAAACTGATTGCATGGGAAGATTTCGCTGGTAACGCCGGAATCTTATCTGCAAAAAAAACTCCCTGTGACAAGTGTTCACAGGGAGTTTTATCCGTTCAGAAGCACTTCTGCTTCCGTTCCTTCCGGCACTGCTCGATCTTGCCGCACCGGTAACACAGTTCATTGTCGCACATACCGTCATTCCGGAAACAGGACAGGATGTTGTTCACCGTTGTTTCCGCGATATTGTTCAGCGCCTCCTCGGTCAGGAACGCCTGGTGGGAAGTCACAATCACATTCGGCATGGAAATCAGCCGTGAAAGCAGTTCATCGTCCATAATGTGACCGGATCTGTCTTCAAAGAACACATCTGCCTCTTCCTCATAGACATCCAGGCACGCTGCGCCGATCTTCCGTGCCTTGATTCCCTCCAGCAGTGCCTCAGCGTCTATCAGGCCGCCCCGGGATGTATTGACCAGCACCACGCCTTTTTTCATTTTTTCGATTGCTGCCGTGTCAATCATATGCCGGGTTTCCTCTGTCAGCGGGCAGTGCAGGGAAATGATATCGCTTTGTTCCAGCAGTTCATCCAGCGAAACATAGTCAATGCCGCTGTCCTTAACCGGAAAGAGATCATAGGCAATCACCTTCATACCGAATCCGCGGCAGATATCAATGAAGATCCGCCCGATTTTTCCGGTACCGACAACCCCAACGGTCTTCCCGTGGAAATCAAAACCCGTCAGCCCGCTCAGGGAGAAATTAAACTCCCTTGTTCTGTTATATGCCTTGTGAATCCGGCGTACAGAGGTCAGAAGCAGCGCGATTGCGTGTTCTGCCACCGCATAGGGGGAATAGGCCGGCACATGCACCACATGCGTTTTCCCGAAGGCATGCCGGATATCCACGTTGTTGTAGCCTGCGGAACGGAGCGCGATAATCTTCACACCGTTTTCATACAGCCTGTCTATAACGTCTGCATTCACCGTATCATTCACAAAAACGCAGACCGCTTCGCATCCCTTTGCCAGGTCTGCCGTGTCTTCATTCAGTTTGGTTTCCAGGAAACGGAACTGCATATCATTCTGTCCGCCGTAGTATTCAAAGGACGGTCTGTCATAAGCCTTGGCGTCATAGAAAGCGACTTTGATCATTCTTCTCCCCCTTCTCCCGTTTTTTCGGGCTGAATCTGTTCTGATTATACCACAATCCGGCGGCTTTCATCCCCGGGCTTTTTCTCCTGGATGATGACGGATGTTCCGGGATCTTTCTGTACGGAAAAACTGCCTGCCGGATCACCGGCAGGCAGTCGGGTTAGTTCAGTTTGAAAAGTGTTCTTTCATTTCTGACTGTTACGGATCATACGCTCATTCGCCTTTTGCGAAAGCAGCCGCGTATGCGCCTGCCAGCCGTCCGCTGGTCAGTGCCCAGCCGGCAGCCGCGCCGCCGTAGGTCACATAAGCCTTTTCGGAAGCAAGCAGCACGCCCAGGGAGTCATTGCCCACCGCGTAGAGACCGGGTACAGGATTGCCGTCCGCGTCCACAACGTTCAGGTTGACGTCAACCTCCACACCGCCGCAGGTGGAATACACGTAGGAAGCACCCTTGATGGCGTAGTAGGCGCCGCCCTGGTCTTCCACGTTCTCGGTCAGTTTTTCCAGGCCCAGCTTCTCTGCCAGGGCCGCCAGGGAATCTGCCTTGAACACGTCACCGTAGGTTTCACCGACACTCAGAATCTGGTCCAGGTCAGCCACCGGCACACCGGCTTCCACAGCACCGCCCTGGGCCAGGAACATGGGCGTGTTCGCGGCGGCCAGACCGTTCTCCTTGAAGCCGTTCATCTCGTTTTCGGAGTAGATTACGTAGTAGGTGGGACCGGCAGCCCATACGTCAAACGCGAAGAACATACCGATTTTGTCATTCACCTTCACGCCGTCCTCGCCCACCACGGGATAGGCCTTGTCCAGCACCAGGGAGGTCAGCACAGCCTTCTGGTCAGCGGTCAGGTCGTCATTGCGGACAATGTTGTAAACCTGCGCGATGTGGGATACCGGCACAACATCCAGGTTATACAGGTTCGCGTTCACCGCGTTCTGAGCCATCCTGATGCCCGCGCCGTCACACTGGGTCATGGCTTCGGTCTTCCATACACCGTGGATATATTCGTTGGACAGCTCCTCATCGCCGACAAAACCGCCGGTAGCCAGGATCACACTCTTGCCGTGTACCAGGTAAGTGGTGCCGTCCCAGGCAACAGCCTTCACGCCGGTCACCTTGCCGTCTTCCGTCAGCAGTTCGGTGGCGGTCAGTTCCAGCATGTAGTCGTTCTTTTCGTTCATGGCTTTGGCAGCTTCCATAGCTTCCACATAAGCGTCATCCTTGGTCTTGCCGTCCTTGCCTGCGTAGGAAGTCCACACCTGCCATCCTGCGGGGTGGAAGAAGGCCTGCATCTTTTCACCGAACTGGAAGGAATACTTCTCCATCCAGTCCAGGGTTTCGCCGGAGTTATTGATGAACATTTCAACCACGTCCAGCTTGGCGTCCTGCTGTCCGTCGATCGTAGTGTATTCAGCCCAGTCAGCCAGCAGGTCTTCCGGAGGAACGATCTGTCCGCCGTTGGCTTCCACGCGGGAAGGCGGATTAATGGCCATCGGGCCCGCAGTGTTGGTGGAGTTTCCGCCCACCTTGGCCGCCTTTTCGATACCGAACACGGCTGCGCCGTTCTCCGCAGCGGACAGATAAGCAGTCATGCCGGCTCCGCCGAGGCCGACCACGATCACGTCATAGTCATTCAGTTCAACAACAGCGTCAGATTTTGTCACGGGCTTGTGCCAGTCGGCAACGCTTCCGCCGGCCATCTCAATGGCCTTTTCAACTGCCTGCTTCACAGCGCCGGAAGCAACCGTTGCGCCGGTGATGGCATCCGTTTCCAGGCTCTGGTTTTCGATCAGACGGGGATACAATTTCTCTTCAACCGTGGCAAAGATCACGGGAGTATTGCCCGCTGTCACGGTCTCTATCCTGGTCAGCTTTCCGCCTTCGAAGGTGATATTCAGCGTCATCTGCTCAGTCACGGAATAGGCGGGCACAGTCACGGTGTAGGTGCCGTCCTGCACAGGAGCTGCTTCCGCTCCGGTAGCTTCTGCTTTGATCATCTCCAGTGCGGTTTTGATCGCGTCTGAGGTCACGGTCGCGCCGGTGATACCTTCGATTCCGGCAGCGTCCAGCGCAGCCAGTTCAGAGCCGGCCAGTTCAGCCAGTGCACCCTCATTCAGGTCATTGGCTGCTTTGCCGCCCACTTCAGGCGTCTGTGTGGATCCGTCCGCAGCGATGGAGACGATTTTGCCTTCACCGTCCACCTCGACGGTGACTGTTACATCTCCGCCGAAACCTGCCACAGTGGCAGTCAGCGGTTCCTCAGCCGCGGCAATGTTCATGACGCCCATGATCATCGCCAGACTCAGGAGAAGAGCTATCCATTTTTTCATACTGTCTTCCTCCTTATATTGACAGAAAAAATAGGTTTCCCATATGTTTCATTATACTCTGTTCCTGTTTACTAAACAATTATATCAATTGGTGTATACTGTATTTCAAAAATGATATAGCCCCTCTGTAAAAGCTCAGACGCTCTTCACTCATCACCGGGTTCTTCATTCAGCAAGGGTCTGGCAGGCATAGTAAAGGACCGATCCGCTTCTGCGAACCGGTCCGTATTGGAACCGTGTCATTGTTCTTTGTATTGCACAGGCTCGATGATCTCTTCCTGTTCCGCAGCAGTTTCTTCCGTCACTATTTCTGCTTCCGCTGCTTCCTTTGCCTCATTGATATCTTTCCTTCTTTTACTGTACATGTACCAGACAAACCCGAATACCAGGCCGATCACAAGCGTTTTCACAGGAAATGCAAACCCCAGGACTTCCATCAGAATCCCGTCAAAGGATTTTGCCTTGATCAGGATCAGGTTATGCTTTTTCAGTATAAACGCCGCATGGATTGCGCTGATTAACCAATAGACCACAAAAGCCGAAAGAAAGCCGATAAAAACTTTCGTACCTTTACCAAACACACTCTTTTTATGATCGCTGTTCTTGCGGCACATGGCGGCAATTTTCACTCCGGTACAATATTCATTATGAATTGAGCCTTGCGTCAATTGCGTCAATCATATCGTGCAGGATATTGACCCGGTCTTCCCACTCGTAATACTCTTCCTCTGACAGATCGGGATCCGGTTCCAGGGTCATCATCTGGTCCAGGGTTTCCAGCAGCTGCTCCCTGAAATCCGCCATTTCCTCCTGATCCATCTCATCCAGCAGGATTTCGTCCAGATCATCAATCTCTTCCGGTTCAAACGGCATAGACATGTGTTACTTCCTCCTTTTGCCAGCCTGTTCACAGGCTGGCAACTCTTCACTCTTAACTCTTAACTCTTCACTTTGACTCTTTTTCTCTTCTTTATCTTTTTTGACAACTGTTTCAGGATTTCCTTCCTGGCTTTCCGTTCAAAGCATTCCGGCCTGGCGGCAATCATCTCCATCAGGAACTCCTCATACCGCTCAACACACTCCGGGAAACAGCTGAACAGCTCCCGCAGCGTGCCGTATACGTCAATTGCGCTGTACCCGAAGGCATAGTAATAATTCTCCGGCCTCCGCATTTCCGCGCCGCAGTTCCGGATATAGTCCGCCATCATTTCCGTTCCTTTGCGGATAAACAGTGTATGCGCGTCAATAAACAGATTCACATCTGCCAGCTGGTTTTCTTCCGGGGTATCCGTCGCGATCTGCCGCAGGTACACCTTGGACATATTAATGATGCTTTCCAGGTTTCTGTACAGATAGTTGCAGTCCTGTGTTGCCACCGATGTGACGGCATACAGGTAGATCGCTTCCCGGTTCTGCGGATCCTCCCGCAATGCCAGATCATAGTATTTCAGGGCGTCTGCATAGTTCGTCCCGGCAAAAAACCGCCTGGCCAGGATGAAATAGTTTTTCTTCTCTTCTGTCCGGTCAATCTTCACTGTGCCCAGCATCTTCTGAACCTCCGGAAGACTGTACTGCATTCCGCAGTACCGGCAGACGAAAATCCCGTCCTGTTTGATCAGATCTGAACTGCCGCAAACTTCACATTTTATTGCCTGCATTTCCTGCCTTTCTGTCTGGCCGCCGCCAGGCAGCAACCTCCGCTTCCTGCTTATTAACTCCTGATGATCGATTCTATCTCTTCTTCGCTGTACCCTTTCGATGTCAGAACACTGTACTTGTCCGGAAAAACCTCCTCACACAGCCGCAATTCCAGTTCCTGCCGGTGGACAAAGTGCCGGATCAGATTCTCTTCGCCTTCCAGTTCTCTGGCTTTCGCGTAGGGAGACTCGTTGAAGTACTGTATCATCATGGGAAACCACAGTTCATTGCCCTGCTCATCCGAACGTTCTTTCCGGATCACTGCAAGGTTACCCCGCACGTCTTCCGCTTTCAGGAGTACAATATGGTAATTCTTCCCTTCAAGGGCTTCCCGCACCTTCCTGTAGAATGCAACGATTTCTTCATCCGTTGCATTCCTGAAAAGGATCATATCTTCCACTGTGTTCTGGAACAGGGAGCACTCAAAAATCATTCCGTCCTGTTTCCAGTTCCGGTACCGTCTCAGCACAATATCCTGAAAGTCATCCCTGCTTACCCGGTTATTGTAGATCTCATACTGCTCCAGATCCCGGTAGAATTCATGGTTTTCGGTCCGGATTTTCGTGTAGCAGACAATCTTCTTTTCACCTTCGTCGTAGGTCTTTTCCTTTATTTGCTCCCGCAGTTCCGGATACTTCGCCAGTGTTTTCTGATACTGTTCTTCGTTCAGGTAGGCGCACCAGGCCAGCTCCACCGGGGAATAGTCCCCTTCCTGGATCAGCGTGTACGCCGGTTCCTTTTCCGCTATTTTACGGGACAGCGTACTTTTCCCGCTTCCCTGCAATCCTTCCACAAACCAGTTCATGTATAAACCTCCCTTATTCATTTGTCACTGTTTCCGGGATTTTATACATTGCGCATAATTTCATTCACTCCCCGGCGTTTGCTCCTTTGATTGGCAAAGCAACCGCTTTATTTCTTTCCGCATTATACCGTACACGGCGCCATTTCTCAACTTTCCTGCAGGCGTCCCGAAATCATCTCTGTTAGGATGAGGGGGATTCCCTTTCTTTGTTTACATTCAAAAAGAATGCTGCAGAGCGTATCTCCGCGGCATTCAGCATTTTTCCCGGATTTACCTTATATATGCATATCTCACTGTCACCATGTCTTCCCGGCCATAAAAAATGCCTATCTCCGTTTTTCCCTGCAGATTCCAGATCCAGACTTTACCGAACACGTCTGATTTCTGCTCCCTGGGTGCAGTCCCGATGATGCCGGTCAGCTGTTCCTGCACGGCGTTGAAAATATCTCCCGGGTTTTCCGCGTTATGCCCGCCATCCTCCTCCCGGAAATAATGATCAAATATAAAGTATCTCCCTCTGGATTGTATGAGTGCAAGCATGCTGCCTCTGGCCTGATATCCAAAAGCCTCACTGCTTTCATAGTACCGGTGGATGTCCGCTCCGTCTTTGATCGCTTCACCCCTTGGAATATAGCCGTCGTCCAGCAGTTTCCCTTCTGCTTCCTCAAAACTCATATTTCCCTTCAGGATCACTTCACCGGGCAGCTGCGGTACATGCCGTTCATTCATCCACAGGCCGACTCCCCAGGCAGCCATCGCAACGATCAGGATAATCGTTACAATCCTGAGCACCCGTTTTATTTCTGATCCGTCTTCCGCATACCATTTTTCATCTATCTTATCCATGTTGCTGTCCTTCCTGTCCGGCGTCCTTTACATCTGTATCTTACCGTATCTTTGTTTCAATGTCTTCAACAGGATGTAACAGCCTTGTAAATTCATCAAAAAAGATTCCTGTCCGTCAGGAATCTTTCAGCCCGGTCAGTTATTTTTTCTTTTTGAAAAAGAGTTCCCGGATGCTTCCGACAACACCGACGCCCACAACGATCATGCAGATATCTCCCAGCCAGGAAGCATTCGGAATCAGACTTGTCAGCCACAGGGCAAACCATCCGCCCAGCGCAACTGACGGGAATGTCAGTTCCGCGTCAGGCCGGATCCAGTGCATTTTTCTGATATACCGTATTCCATCCGGTTTCGGATCAACATATGTTTCGTCCTTCGCCTGCAGACGTTGTTTCTTCTCCATTTCATCCATGAGTTCAAAATTGGATTTTCGTCTGTTCTCTGTCATTTTCTTCTCCCGGAGCTCATGATTCTGCGTTTATGCGGCTGTTTTATTTCATGCTCACAAGTGCAGCCAGTACATCCACCATTTTCTCCATTGCTCCCACCGGAATCAGCTCCTTCCGTCCGTGGAAATTGTATCCGCCGGTGGAAAGGTTCGGGCATGGCAGGCCTCGGAAAGACAGCTGGGCGCCGTCCGTTCCTCCGCGGATGGGCTTGACAATGGGTTCCACACCGTTTTCCCGGAAAGCCTTTTCCGCTCTCTGCAGGATTTCCGGATGCTGTTCCACAATCTCCTTCATGTTCCGGTAGGAATCCTTCAGTTCCACCCGGACCGTGCCTTCTCCGTATTTCCGGTTCAGCATCCCGCAAACGCTGTTCATCATCGCTTTCCTGGCTTCCAGCTTGTCCCGGTCATGATCCCGCAGAATGTATTTCAGCTCTGCGGCCTCTTCATTTCCGGCCATACCGGTCAGGTGATAGAAACCTTCATAGCCTTCTGTATGTTCCGGCCGTTCCCAGGGCGGAAGCATCCCCGCAAACTCCATGGCAACCAGCGCCGCGTTGATCATCTGGTTTTTGGCGCTGCCGGGATGAATATTGATGCCTGTCACCCGTACAATGCAGGAGGCTGCATTGAAGCATTCATATTCCAGTTCGCCCAGCCTGCCGCCGTCCACGGTATAGGCAAAATCCGCTCCGAAGCCTTCCACATCAAACAGATCCGCTCCGCGGCCGATCTCCTCATCCGGCGTAAAGGCTACCCGGATGTCCCCGTGGTCCGGGGCGTCAGTGGCCAGCATCCGTTCGCACAGGGTCATAATCTCCGCGACGCCGGCTTTGTCATCCGCTCCGAGCACAGAATCTCCGGAGGTTACGATCAACTCTTCCCCCTTCAGCTCCGGCAGAAAGCTGAAGCCGCTGATCTCCACGCCGTTTTTCAGCCTGATTACCCCGCCGTCGTATTCCGGAATCACCTGCGGTACTGTTTTCCCCGGAACCGCGTCGGATGTGTCCATATGGGCGATCAGCCCGATGACCGGGGCTTTTTCTTTCCCTTTTGCAGGGATGGAACCGTATACATATCCGTTCTCGTCCATCCGGGCGTCCGTAACACCCATAGCCTGCATTTCGTTCACCAGCATTGCACCCAGCACCTTCTGTCCCGGTGTGGACGGGCAGCAGTCATTCGCTTCACAGGAGGTTGTTTCCACCTGTGCATATCTCAGGAACCGTTCCTTAACACTGCTCATGTTTTGCCTCATTTCTGTTGTTCAGTATAATCTCCCGCAGCTGTAACGGTGTGCATTATTTTATCGGATTCATTTGGTTTCACCGTTTTCGCCGCTCTTGTCATTATAGTCTGCGCCTGGCCGGGTGTCGAGTAGCTTGTGCAGGTCTTCCGGGGCATCCTATCGATCTTTTTTTATATTCTGTTCACATTTTTTACCTGTTCAAGGTTCATTAAAGCTTTCTCCCGGATAATGCAATTGTTCCCGATGGGAATAAAAAATATCCGGAAGGAGAATGAACCCTATGTTGAATAAGAAAACGATCCTGCTTGTACTGGCCATTATGCTGGCTGCCTGCCTGAGCGTCGCTGCTCTGGCGGAAACGTCCGCTGAGACTCCTGCAGACACTGCGGCTGCTGATGCCGCAAAGGCTGCTGCCACTGAAGCCCAGGCCGCTGCGGAAGCTGCCCAGGCTGAAAGCACAGCCCTGAATGAAGCCCTGGAAGCCTGGAACAAGGCAAAAACGGAAAGCCGTAAGCTTTCTATCCTGACCAGCCTGAAGGAGGAACTGGACAGCTTTGTGGCTGACGGTTCCCTGACCCAGGAGCAGGCCGATCTGATCCTGAAGTACTATGCTGAACAGCTGACCCTCCAGCCGCAGAATGGGACCGGCTTTGGCCGCGGTTCCAGGGGCGGACGCGGTGGCAAAGGATTCGGCCGCGGTATGAACGACGGAATGGATTCCGGCATGGACAATAATGCTCGGAACAGCGATTTTGGCTTCGGCGGCCGTCACGGATGCTTTGACAATTTCGCTCAGGCTCAGCCCGGGAATCAGTCTCAGGCTCCGGCCGCTCCCGAAACCCAGAACACTGATGATATCTGACCCGTTTTATGCCTGCGCCGCCTGCAAAGGCGGCGCTTTTCCTTTCTTGCAGGAAAAAAGCCAAACCCGGCAGTTTTGCCGGGCTTGGCTTCTGTTCGGTTGTTTTCTGTCAACGGGGTCAGCGTTCCACTTTCCAGACAGCAGCGTCATGGGGCGCCAGCACTGCGCGGAGCTGCCTGGCTTTTTTGATTTCCCTGCCGGACCAAAGTTCCTTTCCCGTCAGTTCAGGAAGACCTGCTTCTTCCGTATGCAGGGTCACTGTCCGTTTTTTGTTGCTCAGGTTAAACAGCGCCACGTATAGTCCTTTACCGTCCTGCCGTGGTGCAATCCATATACTTTCCTCCTCCGTTGTACGCAGCGGATGAGCACACCAGGTCACCTTTTCGATTTCCAGCACCTCCTGCCGGGTCAGAAGGTCCAGCGTGAAGGTGTCATTTTTAGTCAGCTCACCGCCGATCATCAGCGGAGATCTCATCATGCACCACAGCGTCATCATGGTCCGCTGCTCCGCCTCTGTGAACCCGGTCCAATTGTCCGGACTGTCACACTGCCGCAGTGCGCCCACCGGCAGCATATCCGCATCCGGCCAGTGTCCGGGAGCCGCATGCACGCACCATTTTTCAGCGCGTTCAAACATCGCTTTCAGCAGCCGCCATTCATCCCAGAAGTCATCTGTAATGCGCCACATATTCGCGTATTTCTTCAGGTGCTCCGCCTGTTCCACCGGCGCCGGACCCGGAGAAAGGGAAAGTACCATATCCCTTCCGCTTTTCCGGCATGCTTCCGAGATCAGCTCAATTTCCCGTCTGCAGTGCGGATACTCGCGTGCGATATCGTCGCACTTAATGAAGTCCACTCCCCAGGAGGCGTAAAGACGGAAGATGCTGTCATAATAAGCTGCTGCCTGCGGCAGTTCACACCGGAGACCGTACATATCCGGATTCCACAGGCAGATGGAATGAGGATTGGCCGCAGTATCACAGGTATATTTGCTTCCTTCGATCGGCATCCGCCGATGCGCCGCCATCCGGGGCATTCCCCGCATGATATGGATACCGAATTTCAGTCCCAGGGAGTGGATATAGTCCGCCAGCGGACGGAATCCTTTTCCGTCTGCCGCGCTCGGAAACCGGTTCACCGCGGGAATCAGCCGGCCGTATTCATCCATCTCCAGGTCAGAAAAAGGCTGATAGGCATGACCCGTCGCGTCCGGGCTGGACCACTGGATATCCACCACAATATATTCCCAGCCAAAAGGTTTCAGGTGCTCCGCCATATATTCAGCATTTTTCCGGACAATTTCCTCCGTAACGGCAGCTCCGTAGCAATCCCAGCTGTTCCACCCCATCGGCGGTGTATTAGCGATCATTTGTTTTTCTCCTTTGTCTTCACTGTGTGAGCCGATCCCTCACAGTTTTTTCTCATTAATCGGATTATATCATTCCATGCGCACGTATCACAACTCTTATCTGTAAAGCTTTCTCCTTAAGGTCTGTTTAAGGATCAGGATTTATGCTGTCCCTGCCGTAAGGAATCCTGTCTATCGGGATTCCGGCACGGCCGGATGTTTTTTCATCCTTCCCTTTCCCCTCAGGCAGCGTTCCGGCGCTGCCTGTTTTTTTTTTGCGATCACAAGGAATGAGCAATCCCATGATTGATTTGATTATTGGTGCTCCAATAGTGCAGATAAACTAACCATTTATGCAGATTGGGTAGTCAGAGAATGCTTTTTTGTGTATGCTCTGTGCGTTGTCGGCAGCATCATATTGATTTACAACAGGAGGTCTGATCTATGAAGAAATTGATTGCTTTCTTTTGTGCTGTGATCCTTCTTTGTACAGCTGTCTGCACTTGTTTTGCCGTATCCAACCCCTGCTCCCATACCAAAGATATAACCGTTTCGAATCGTTTTGAATGGAAAGACGAACCCGTATACAGCGGCAGCTGCTATTATCAGAGCGGCGCTCATGTTCATATCCATGAGTTCTATAAGGTCACTGTCACAGCCACATGCAACAAATGCGGCAAAAGCCGGTCTGAAACCTATAACTTCAACATCCGGACTTATTGTCCCTGCGGTCCGCATTAAGTATATGTTATCAGCTTTCTGACTGCAGTTTGTATACACGTAACGGAGCGGTTCGTCTGTTGCGAACCGCTCCGTTCTTTTCATTCACTCCACCCTGAAGCTTTCCGTTTTCAGGTCCCGGTAGTATCTTCCGCTTTCCGCGGTGAATTTCAGGACGCAGTAGTCCGGATCAGTCACGCCCTGTTTGTAGAAGACGCTGTCCCCTTTCCGCCAGATCATGTTCCTGGTTGCCTGGTCCGTCAGCACCTCCATGGTGCCCCTGAGCATCACACCCTCGTACCGGATCAGCCCCTTGCGGTAAAAATAGATGCTCGCCCGGGGATTCTCCCTGTACTGTCTCACCCGCAGGGAGGAGGTGTTGGTGGAAAACCAGAATTCCTTCAGGCCGTTCCGCTTTCTGGGTTTCAGCATAGCCTTGACATTGGGATATCCCTCTTCGTCCACGGAGCAGACAAAACCCACTTTCCGCCTGCTGATGAAGCGTTCCGTATCCTTCAGGTTCATTTTTTCAGATCCTTTCAAAAAAGTATACGTTTTCAGGCAGGCCAAGTCTCTCGTAGATTCTGGTTTTGATCTTTCTCCCGCCGAGGTGTTCGTAAAAGCTGTTGGAAGGATTTCCCGCCAGGCAGCCGATCAGCATCCTGTCGCAGCCCAGGGTCTTCAGTTCCGCTGTGCCGGCCTCGATCATCTTCCTGCCAAAGCCTTTGCCTTTGTATTCCTTCAGGATGTAGATTGCGTGGATCTCCCCGCAATGCTCATATTCCTTA
Organism: uncultured Eubacteriales bacterium; assembly: GCA_900315675.1. GTDB lineage: Bacteria > Bacillota > Clostridia > Christensenellales > Aristaeellaceae > Aristaeella. Next base: position 98,810 of record OMZY01000001.1, on the reverse strand, counting down.
TCATCGGTCAGGCCTGCATTCATATAGCCTGCGATGATACCGTCCGTCTCCAGAACAAACTGGTGGTTGTCCTCTGGAAAATGCTTCTGGCTGTTCTCTGCAATAGTCTGCTCATCGGTTCTGTCCAGTTCTTCCTCCGGAATAATTCCCTGGTAGGTTTCCTTCCAGCAAACAGCAATTACATGAGCCGCCGCATCGCAGTCTTCCCGGGTCATCTTCCTGATGATGCACTCCATATCCGTCTCCTGCCTTACGAGAAGTCCAGGTCCATGGCGATCCGGAGTTCATATTCCGGGAAAGCCGCCTGCACGTCCGCCACAATCTGCTGATAAACAGCACTGCGGTCCCTGGCGTCAAAGCTGATCACCGTGTCAAAACGCATATGCTTGTTTTCACGGTCAAGATAGAAACCGTGCATGCCCTTTACAAACTCATGAGCCAGCACAATGCTCTGCACTTTCTTCCGCGTTTCGGTAATGAACTGATCTTTCGTGTTCATGGAGTAAACGCCCACGGCAGTCAGGATCACATTATGCTTCCGGTACACCGTTTCCTCAATATCCCGGATCAGGGCGTCCAGCCTGTCCGCGGAATAGGTATCCGGAATTTCAATGTGAATGGAACCGTTCCAGGCTTCCGGTCCGTAATTGTGCAGCACCAGGTCATATGCACCCTGAACATCCGGAAAACTCCGGACCGTCTGTTTGATGCTCTTGGCCAGTTCAGGATCGTTTCCCTCACCAAGGATCCGTGAAATGGTGTCCTTCAGCATCTCCAGGCCGGATTTAATAATCACCAGGGAAATCAGTGCGCCCAGCCAGGCTTCCAGCGAGATGTGGAAAATCAGGAATATAGCCGCGGCCAGCAGCGTGGAGGCGGAGATGACCGCGTCCAGGCGGGCGTCTTCCCCGGAATTGATCAGCGAATCAGAATTGACTTTTTCCCCTGTAGCCTTGACATATCTGCCCAGGAAGAACTTCACCGCTACGGCTGTCCCGATGATGATCAGGGAAACAGCAGAATAATCCGGGGTTTCCGGATTAATGATCTTCCGGATGGATTCCACCAGGGAGGTAATACCGGCATACAGCACGATGACGGATATAATCATGGCGCTCAGATATTCAATCCGGCCGTATCCGAACGGATGTTTCTTATCCGGCTCTCTGCCTGCCAGCTTGGCACCGACAATCGTGATTACGGAACTTCCGGCGTCGGAGATATTGTTCACCGCGTCCAGAATAACCGCGATGGAGTGGCTCAGCAGGCCCACCGCCGCCTTGAACGCCGCCAGCAGGACATTGGCAATAATCCCGATGATGCTGGTCCTGACAATCACTTTTTCACGGGAAACTTCCTTTTCTTCTGTACCGTTCTGGATGGAGGTCTTGTTCATTGTTTCTCCTCCCGTTTTAATAGATTGGTATCATTATACGGCACAGGTATTTCCTGTACAATAGTCTGTTCTCAGCCGGTCCTTCATGATCCCTTTCCTTCGGCATATGGCTTTGCAGCATCGCGTCATACGGAAAAATAACCCGCGGTATTTCTCCTTTTGGGTTCTGTTTCTCCTTCCCGGCCCGTGTTATACTTGCATCACGGTAAGGGAAATGATTCCCAGCCGAATGATGTAAAGGAGGATCTGTAAAATGATTTGGATGAATATGGGTCCTCGCGGCCGGATGAATGGACACAGGGGACTGCATGGCGGTTTTATTAATGGCCTGATCGCACTGTTGATAGGCGGATGTGCTGTCACCCTTATCGCCGCAGGGCTGATCTTCGCAGCCGTCATGATTGTTATTCCTGTGTTCGGCCTTCTGGTGAATATCGCATCCGGTATCTTTAGCGAACTGTTCACCATGAAAAGCTTCATCATCAGCATCATCATCGGCCTGATCTGGTATTACTCCGGCAGAAAAAACCGGGAATACGCCTCCCGTGATGAAGAGGAAGACAAGGCGCGCCGAAGGCTGAAAGCTGGAACAGCTGACCGCAGTCGCTGACAGCTATACCATCAGCACCCTGCCCCGGACTGAACGTCCGGGGCATTTTTTTGTCCTTTTTCTCCTTTTTTGTATCTCAACGGTTTTTTCTGCTGATTGTTCTGTTTTCCTTCTTCAGGCGGAAGGGAACGCACCTGCTGCCGCAGAAGTTATATAGGATGCATTCCGTTTTACACACAGGTTCATACACAGGCAGCAGTCGGAAAAGGAGGTGTTCCTGTGACCATTGCCGCAGCCTATATGGTTCCGCATCCCCCGATGATCATTCCCCGGGTGGGAAGAGGCAATGAGAAACAGGTCCTGAAAACCATTCAGGCCTATCAGTCTGTCGCTGCGGAAATCGCCTCCCTGCAGCCGGAAACCATTATTGTCACCAGCCCTCACAGCGTACTCTATGCCGACTATTTTCATATATCTCCCGGCGAACAGGCTTCCGGGGATTTCGGCAATTTCCGGGCACCGGAAATCAGTTTCCGGAAACGCTATGACGCGGAACTGGTTCAAACACTCTGCCGCCTGGCGAAGGATGAAAATTTCCCGGCCGGCACACTGGGGGAACGGGACAGGCGTCTGGATCACGGCACCATGGTGCCGCTGTATTTTGTGGATCAGCTGTATACGGATTACCGGCTGGTCCGGATCGGTCTTTCCGGTCTTTCCCTGGCGGATCATTATGCTTTCGGCATGCTGCTCCGCCGGGCTGTGGAGCAGACCGGCCGCAACGCCGTCCTCATCGCCAGCGGAGACCTGTCCCACAAGCTGCAGTCTTACGGTCCCTACGGCTTTGCCAGGGAGGGGCCTGAATACGACGCCCGGATCATGGACGTTGCCGGCCGTGCAGCCTTCGGAGAAATGCTGGAGTTTGAGGAAACCTTTTGTGACAAAGCTGCCGAATGCGGCCATCGCTCTTTTGTCATTATGGCCGGCGCGCTGGATGGACTGGCCGTGGAAGCAAAGGTTTATTCCCACGAAGATATCACCGGCGTCGGGTACAGCGTCTGTTCCTTCCATCCCGGCGTTCCGGATGAAAACAGGCATTTCCTGGATTTGTACCATGCGGCACAGGAGGAAAAACTCCGCCTGCGCCGCGAGGCGGAAGATCCCTTTGTCCGTCTGGCCCGGCAAACTGTGGAATCCTGGGTGCTGGACCGGAAAATCCCGGAGGTTCCTGACTGGATTACGGATGAAATGAGACAGAACCGGGCCGGCGTGTTTGTTTCCATCCATAAGGAAGGAAAACTCCGGGGATGTATCGGAACCTTCCTGCCGACCCGGGAAAACATCGCGAAGGAAATTATCAGCAATGCGGTCAGCGCGTCCACCCGGGATCCCCGGTTTGATCCCATCGGACCAGAGGAGCTGATATGGCTGGAAATCAATGTGGATGTCCTTTCCGCTCCGGAAAAAATCAGCAGCACGGATGACCTGGATGTCCACCGCTACGGCGTTATTGTCAGCAGCGGCTCCCGTCGCGGCCTGCTGCTGCCGGATCTGGACGGCGTGGACACTGTGGAGGAGCAGGTAGATATTGCCCGGCGGAAAGGCGGCATCCGAAAGGATGAACCCGTCACCCTGGAGCGTTTTGAAGTAGTTCGGCATTACTGACAGGACGGTATGGAATATGGCTTTTTGCAATGTTTGTTTCAGGCACTGTGAACTGCAGGAAGGTCAGGCCGGTCCCTGCGGCGCGCGTGCGGCAAAAAACGGAAGAGTGGAGCCGCTGTATTACGGCCGTATCTCTTCGCTTGCCCTGGACCCGATTGAGAAAAAACCGCTCAACCAGTTTCATCCGGGCAGTATGATCCTGTCCGTCGGCAGTCTGGGCTGCAACCTCCGTTGTCCCTTCTGCCAGAATCATGAAATTGCCCAGAGAGACGGTCCGGACGGGTTTGCGGTAAAAACGGAGACCATGTCCCCCGAACGGCTGGCTGATCTTGCCACCTACTATATTCCCAGCAGGAATATCGGTGTGGCCTTCACCTATAACGAACCACTGGTCTGCTGGGAATATGTCCGGGATACCGCACGGCTGGTACATCGGAACAGGATGCTCAATGTCATGGTCACCAATGGTACCGCGAACCTTGATATTCTTAACCAGCTTCTTCCGTATATCGATGCGATGAACATCGACCTGAAAGGATTTACAGACCGGTATTACAGGGAGGTCCTCGGCGGAGACCGTCAGACAGTGATGAGCTTTATTCAGGAAGCCGTGAAACGCTGCCATGTGGAACTGACCACCCTCATCGTTCCCGGGGAAAACGACAATGAAGACGAAATAACTGCTCTCGCCGCATGGGTTGCAGGCCTGAAGAACGTTCAGGGCGGTAAACAGGGCCGGGAAATTCCGCTGCATGTTACCCGCTTCTTCCCCCGCCACCGCATGACAGACAGGAGTCCCACCGACGTCACCACCATCTGTTCCCTGGTCCAGGCCGCCCGGAAGCATTTGCTTTACGTCTATCCGGGGAATGTGTAAGTGATCTGAATAATATCAAAGGGACAGCAAAGCTGTCTCTTTGTTTCATTGTTCGTACAACTCGTTTTTCTTTGCAATTTATGCATCGTCTGTGGTATATTATCTGCAGAAATGAACCCATCAGTTCTGCATCTTCACAAAGGAGAACACCACCATGAAAAAAGCACTGATTTTCCTGCTGGCCGTCCTGCTCCTTTCCTCCATGCTTGCTGCTGCCTGGGCGGAGGATCCTCTCCATCGTCTCTTTGGCGAAGGTGAACCCGACGTTCTGGGCGAACCTTTTCCGGACTTCACGGTGAAGGACACAAAAAAGAATGAGTTTACGCTGTCCGAGGCACTGAAGGATCACGAAGCAGTGCTGATTAACTTCTTCGCCTCCTGGTGTGGTCCCTGTATCCGTGAACTGCCGCTTCTGAACGAATTATACAATCAGTATGGAGACCGGGTGGCGTTCATCGGTCTGGATTTTGAACCGGATGACACCCTCCTGGATATTGCGGAAATCCGTATTGAAAACAAAGTTCCCTTTCCCATGGGTAAAACCGCCGGTACAGGGCTGAACGAGTATCTCGGGGTTTTCCGGCTTCCGCAGACCGTGGTGATAGACCGTTTCGGCAATCTGTGTTTCATGCACAGCAATGCGTTTGAAAGTGCGGAGGAATTGGCCCGGGTGCTGGATACCTTTGTGGGTGATGATTACACCAAATCCAGAATCCTGAATTATATCCCCATGAAAGCGTCCACCTGTGCTTTCCCGGTTTCCGGAACCTTCGCATATTATGTGGAGAATGAAAGTGCCCGAAAGGTCGCCATCCGTTATAATGGCGATGACGGCAATGTCGAATTCGGCTACATTATTCCCGACGATATCGCCCGGCTTCGTTTTGAAATATCTCCTGAAACGCAGCCTGCCGATATGTGCTATTTTACTCAGACCGATACCGATAAATCACTGCATGCGCTGTCTTCCCTGCTGGATCCGGACCGGAATGTCTATGTTTATGAACAACCCATGAACCAGTTGTCTTACGGTCATCGTGTCGTGATGGGTTCTTTTGAGTCCCGCACAACAGATGATAATTTTGTTTTCATCCTTTTGTTCCCTGATGAAAAAGCCGTTGATGAATTCACGGACTGGTATCGTGAAGACGCTCCGGACATCAGCTGGGAATATGCGGAGGATGAAGAGCCAAAGGCCGCACAATCGGAAGCCTATCTCCTGCATTTCATTGACCAGTACGGCTCCCCCGTGCCGGATGTAAAGGCAAACTTCTGCACGGACGTCGCCTGCACCCTGCAGATTGCCGATGAAAACGGCCTGATCAGCTTCATCGCCCCGGTGGAAAACTACCACGTCCAGCTGCTCAAAGTCCCGGAAGGCTACAGCTTCGATCCCGGCTTTGAACTCTGTACCGGTGATGCTTTCGGGGAATGGGATATCCTCGTCCGTAAGGATTGACGAAGAAAAATGTGGCACCGGGGCTTTCTCTGTGCTATCATCTGCCGGTAAACACTTCACTTTCAGGAGATGAACCCATGAATCAGAACGATTCCCTGAAATGGTATCAGGATCACACTGCGGAATTCATCGCCCGCACAGCGGACGTGGATATGACTCTGCATTACAGCCGTTTCCTGGAGCATGTTGTCCCGGGCGGCCGCATCCTGGATCTCGGCTGCGGTGCAGGAAAGGCCTCTCTGTATTTTACACAGAAGGGATATCAGGTGCTGGCCGTGGACGGCTGCAAGGAGCTGTGTGACTTCACGCGCGAGCGTGTCGGCTGCCCCGTCCGGCATATGTTTTTTGAAGAGCTGGATTATACAGATGCTTTTGACGCGGTCTGGGCCTGCGCTTCCCTGCTGCACGTATGCAAGGCCGACCTGCCCGGCATCTTTTGCAGGATTCACCGCGCCCTGAAGCCCGGCGGCGTCTTTTATGCCTCCTTCAAATACGGAGAAGAAGAGCGGGAGAAAAACGGCAGGCTCTTTTCCGACTTCACAGAGAAATCCCTCCGCGCCCTGACAGAAACTGCCGGCGGATTCCGGATCACGGACATGTGGCTGACCCGTGACGCCCGTCCTGATCGTCAGGATGAGAGCTGGGTCAACATGTTCTGCGTTGCGGAAAAAGCTGAATGAGGTTCACGGCATGAATTTCACAACCATTCTCTGGGACGTGGACGGCACTCTTCTGGATTTCAGGGCTGCTGAAAAAGCTGCTGTCCAGGCCCTGTTCCGGGAGTTCTCCCTGGGCGAATGCACGGATGAGATGGTTCGCCGCTACTCACAGATCAACGAAGTTTTCTGGCAGCGGCTGGAGCGGAACGAGCTCACCAAGCCTCAGATCCTGGTCGGCCGGTTTGAGCAGTTTTTCTCCGAAATCGGTATTTCCGCCGCCCTGGCTCCGGCATTCAACGACCGGTATCAGCTTGCCCTCGGCGACACCATTGTCTTCCGGGATGACAGCATCAGCATCGTCCGCTCCCTTCAGGGCAAGGTAAAGCAATACGCGGTCACCAACGGAACTGTGACCGCCCAGAACAAAAAACTGACAGCATCCGGTCTGAAAGACCTGCTGGACGGTGCCTTCCTTTCGGAAGGCGTAGGCGCCGAAAAACCCAATATGGCTTTTTTTGATGCTGTGTTTGATGCCATCCGGCCGACAGATCTTTCAAAAGTCCTGATCATCGGTGATTCACTGACCAGCGATATCCGCGGTGGCAACAATGCCGGCATCAGAACCTGCTGGTATAACCCGGATCACCTTCCCGCCCGGCCGGGTTTCCGGATCGACTACACCATTTCTGACCTCCGTGAGGTTTTGGATATCCTGTAAATGTTCAGCATGGAAAAGCGGACCTGCTCAGGGTCCGCTTTTTTCATGCAGTTCTTTGCTCATCAGCCAGTCCGTCAGCCTGACTTTGTTTCCGTTTTCATCCGTAAAAGTGTCCAGAAAAACCCGGGTCTGAATCTCATGTCCTTCATCGGGATATATGTAATGTCTGGCCCTGCATCCTTCCGCTTCGCACTTAAGTACTGTCCTTAGCCCGGCGCCGGGCTTCACCCAGACGTCCTTTGCCCCCTGGAAAACCCATAGCCAGGTTTCCCTGATTCCTTTTCCGGTTGTACTGGCGCCTGAAATCGGGGCACAGGCCGCAAAAATCCCGGGATGACTGTTCACAATCTGATAGACCGCGGTTCCCCCGTCGCTGTGGCCTGATACCGATAACCGGTTCAGATCACCCTTGTACTCGCCTGCGATTTTCTGTGCCAGTTCAATCACCGCGTCCTGGTACGTCCTTGTGTGGAAATCGGCGTCCTTTGTCCCGTGTACCGCCTGCGGCAGGATCACAATACCCTTGGGGCTGATCTGTCCTGTCCTCAGCAGCTGCCCCGGTCCCCGCAGCTTCCCCATGGTATCACTGACTCCGTGGAAATGAATCAGCACTGGCCATTTTCCTTCATCCTGTCCCGTTTCAGGAAGGTAAAGACAGTATCGGACCACCGTACCGTTTAGGGCTGTATAATTTCGCAGCGGCAGCACGTCCCAGCAGGTATACTCCCTGTGAAGGCCCTTTTCGCTGATGGCCCGCTGCAGCACCTCCGACGGCTTCACATTCCCGACTGTTTCGCCGCGGAAAAGCCCGGTTCCCTGCTGTTCATCCATGATCTGACCGGCATATGCCGTACTGGCGGTAAACAGGTTCACCCGAATCCCTTTCTTCACGGTTCCCCTGATCCTTTCCGCCGTAACCTGTTCCGGATCTGCACTGCTGAGATTCAGCTCTTTGACTGCCATCCCCCGGCTGTTCAGGGCCTCTGCCAGGCAGAACCCGCCGTATCCGTTGTTTCCGATACAGTCCAGGATAATGTCAAAAGGATGCTTTTCATATTCAGGTTTCAGGTATTCCGCCGCTTCCTCCGCGACGGTTTCCCATCCTTTGACGGAATATGTACCCCTGAACGCCACACACATCAGGTTGATATCCAGCTCATCATACATGCCGTATTTGTTTACGAGTGCCACCGTATTCTCAATCGTCCTCTGCTCTCCCGAGGTCAGCAGCATAATCAGCGGTTTCCCGTTCCCCAGGTCGTTGCTCCATGGTGTGAACATCCGGGCGTTTGCAGTCGTCACGGTCTTCCCGTTCCGGTAGATCATTTCAATCGCAAACGAAGAAGTCGCTGTTGACAAAATCAATAAGATAACAATGAGACTCAAGGCTGCTTTTTTCATCCCGGTTTCCTCATGCTCCATGCGTTTCCGGCTGTGTGTCCTTCATTCAGTTTTGTCTGGTTGTATATAGTATAGCATACAATTTATATAGTTGAAAAGCAGTCCATGCTGCCCGGAACTATTCCGGTTTTCGTCATTCATGGTATACTGTTTCACAGATACTAATGCCCGCCGGAGGAGGAACCCAGCATGATCTTTATCACAGGAGATACACACGGTGATTTCAGCCGTCTGCACACGTTCTGTCAGCGTTTTGAAACAACCCGGGAGGATATCATGATCATCCTGGGTGACGCCGGTTTCAATTTCTTCGGCGGCCAGCGGGATCAGAACAGCAAACGCAGCGTTTCCGACCTGCCGATCACTGTCTTTTCCATCCATGGCAATCATGAGATGCGTCCGGCCACCCTTCCCTCCTATCGCGTCGTTGACTGGCACGGCGGCAAAGTCTATGTGGAGGATGACTTCCCGAATCTGATCTTTGCCATGGACGGAGAAGTCTACGATCTGGGCGGAATTCAGACGGTCGTCATCGGCGGGGCCTACAGCGTGGATAAGTTCTACCGCCTGGCCAAAGGTTGGGGCTGGTGGGCGGATGAGCAGCCCTCCCCGGCCGTCAGGCAGAAGGTGGAAACCGCCCTGGCCGCCCGGGACTGGAAGGTGGATGCGGTACTGTCCCACACCACGCCGCTTAAATACGTTCCCACGGAGGTTTTCCTCGCCTCGATTGACCAGCGTCTGGTGGACAAATCCACCGAAATCTGGCTGGACAGTATTGAAAGCCGCCTGACCTATAAGCACTGGTATGCCGGTCATTTCCATACGGAAAAGGATATTGACAGGCTGACCCTGCTCTTCGGTTCCATCCGTGAATTTAAAGCATAACAGAAACGGTCTTTCCCCGCTCTTCGCCATGCAGTGGAATCCCTTCCGGAAAAGGGAAATACCGGCATGTTAAAAGCTTGCGTCTGCAAAAAAACGGCAGGGAGATCAGCTCCCTGCCTCTGTGTTTATGCCTTCCTGCCCACATATACTGCGTGCCCGCAGGTTTCAACAATAGCCTTATCCTCTGCGGTCGCGTTGATCATGTCGATCATGACGTCGAATATTTCCGGCGCTTTCGCCTGTATGCGGAAAAGCACCTCTTCCCGCTCCCAGCCGAACCCGCGGATGGACCGGATCTGCTGTTTGTCAAACCCGTGGGATCGGAACAGTTCCTCAATCTCTTCTGAGGTCGGATAATACCCTTCCTGGAATCCGGCATTCGCCAGATTATTGAACCGGCCGGACCGGAATACCTCCCTGATGGTTTCGGCGTTCACCTGTTCCGGATGACCGAAGAACCGATCCACGACGCCGATGCTTCCGGTCAGATAAGGCAGGAATGTCGCAAATACAATTCCGCCGGGTTTTAGCACCCTGTTCACCTCAGCGATGCACTGATCCCGTTCGGATTTCTCCAGCAAATGATACAAAGGTCCCATCAGGAGGACTGCGTCAAATTCACGGTCATGATACTGACTCAGATCGACGGCATTGACCACATTGCAGGTCACAGGATAGTCAGTCTGCTCATTCTGCTCCTCCGCCTGCCGGATCAGTTCCTCCGACAGGTCAGCCAGGGTTACCTTATGTCCTTCCGCCGCCAGCGGGAAGGAATAGGCTCCCGCGCCGCCGCCCAGATCCAGGATTTTTCCGTTTTCAGGCAGCCAGTGTTTGAGCAGATCCATGCTCATCATGTATTCCAGCTTACCGCTGCCGCTGTTGACCAGCCGGTTCTTTTCGTCAAAAACCCTGTAATAGCCTTTCACCCTGTCGAAGTTTGTCATCTTTCTGACCTCCTTTGAATATAAAATAAGCCGCTTATCTGTCTGAGATAAGCGGCTGGTTAGGTATGATCTTACCGGATAACTCTTCCCTTATCTCTGTATTGGCACAGCAGAATAGCACGGACAAGCTTCAGCGTGTTCGCAAGCAGCAGGGCCAGAGCCAGGTATCCGTACTTCATCGTGGAAGAGCTCCTTTCTGATATGTTTGACAGACTATACTACAGGGCGTTGCACCATGTCAACACTTTTTTGCAGTTTTTCAGCAGGGGATCAACAGTGTGGACATTGCTTTCCGCTGTTTTTCCTGCGGAGGCGTCAGTTTTCCGCTGTCCACCAGGTTCTTCAGGCACTGGTAGATGAATCGCCCGTCAGAGCAGAACAGGTACTGCAGCTCATATTGCTTCATCTTTTTCATCTGTGCAGGCAGATCCTGTAAAGCAGCCTTGGTGTATGTTTCTCTCAGTTTCCTGAACTCCGCTTCATTTTCTTCCCGGATCTTTATACCGATGTCCAGCAGATCATCCCGGATCCGCTGATCCTTCAGCACCACAATCTGCCATTCCGCCCGGCCTTCGCCGTCCGGAACAATCTGCCCCCGCTCAGCCAGCCAGGCATAATCGTCCAGGGAAAGCTTTTCCTCCTGTTCACGCTCATACAGTGCGAGGATTCTGTTTTCTTCTCCCTCGTAGCTCACAATGCGTTCCCGCAGATTTTCCGACCATTCACTGCCAACCTGCCACAGGATATGTTTTCCGTTCCCGTTCCAGCAGGGACCGAACCAGTTCTGCATCAGTCCATAGCCTTCCGGCACGGAATCCCGGATCTGGGCATAGAAAATATTTGTTCCGCCGTCTTTCCGGATGGTTGCCGCTTCCTCAAAGGAGATCTTTTCTACCTGCGTTTTTTCCCCGGAGCAAGCCGCGATATACGGAATCAGTGCCCAAAGCAGGAAGTTCCGGTCCGCTTTCCATTTGCTTGCAATTGCCGGAGACTCCAGGATGCCGCTCTCGGTCAGCCGGGTATAAAGTTCATCCGCAAAAATGTCTGCCGCGGCCCTGTAGGTTTTGTCCTCCAGGCGCAGGAAATCCATGCTCGGTTCCTCCAGAAGGAAATTGGCCAGGTACTTGCCGCCCTTCCTGTTCAGAAAGCCGTATTCTTCCAGCCGGGCTGCCTCGCCTTCTACATAAACTGGGGAAACGCCCAGGTCATCCGCGATCTCATTGACGGTTTTCCATGTTTCCTTCACGGTATAGCAAAGATTCTGTACCAGCGGACTGTTGAACATATCATAGATATCCTTTGTGCCGCTGCTGCCGTTGATGCCGTACATGGAAAACTTCACAGGATTATATTTCAGGTCGCTTGCTTCTCTCATTTTTTCCATTCCTTTCTTCAGTTCCTTCTTCGCCTCGAACAGGTGCCATTTCACAGTCCCCGCGGGAATATCCAGCTCTCTGGCAATCTGTTCCTGTTTTTTGCGGTCGATGTAGTAGGCGATCACAATCTTCCGCTGCATTCCGGACAGATAGGCAATCTCATGCTTCAGGCGATCCACTGCCTCTGCCGTTTCCCCTGCGTCCTCCGCGGTTTCCGCGGGGAGATCTGCCAAGGTCTCCACCGGAACGCCGATCATGCTCCTTGACGCGCTCCGGTAATAGTTGCAGAGAGCATTGTGCGCCACAGTCCAGATGTATTTCCCTGCGTCTTCCACGTCGTCACGCAGCAGAAGCGCCCTGTAAACTTTCAGGATAATCTCCTGGGAAAGATCCTCTGCGTCTTCCGGAGTTTTGCACCGTTTCAGCGCGAATCCGAGCACCGGCTTCACCCAGGGTTCCAGAATTCTTTCCGCTTCAGATTTCTTCACAGGGTTCTCCTTTCCGGACTGCAGTCATTTTTTGAAAGCTTTCACCTGTATAGACACGCTTTCAGGAAAAAGGTTGGAAAAAAATCAGTTTATATCAGGGGCATTTTCCGTTGAGTGATCATCCCGGGCGCTTATGTTTTCCAGGATCATCTCTTCAAAGCTCTCCGCAAAATGCCGGTCATCCTCCTCCGTGCGTTTTGCCGGACCTTTCAGATGGTGTCTGCCGCTGCGCCTTGCTTTCTTTGCCAGGTGCCGTTCCATCAGCAGTCGGTCTATGTTGTCATCCGTATACCGCATGCCGCTCTGGTGAATCACCTTTGCGCCCTTTCCCAGAGCCAGAGCCGCCACTCCGTAATCCTGCGTGATAACAATATCCCCCCGACGGCAGAGGTTGATCAGCGCCAGATCCACCGCGTCCGCACCGGCTCCAATAGTCCGCACCGTGCTGTAATCCGATGTCAGCAGGTGGTTGGTATCACACAGCAGCGTGACCGGTATACCATGATCCTTCGCAATCCTCTCGGCAATCCTGGTTACCGGGCAGGCGTCCGCGTCAATATAGATCGTCATGTTTTTTCTCCTGTATGGTTTTTCTCAACGGTCCCGAAGTGGCATCATTATACCATCCTGCCGCGCAAAACGACAGCAAAAAAGAGTGCCGAAGCACCCTGTGATATCAGTTTACAACTCCTTCGCGAAGCATACCGCGCCCTCCAGTTTGTCATACGGCGGGTAGTTTTCTGTTCTCTGATATCCCCGTTTGGTGTAAAGCCTGACGGCGTCCTTCATAATTTCCCGGGTCTGCAGCACCGTCCGCCTGTAGCCCTTCGCTTTTGCCTTATCTTCCAGAATGGCCATCATCAGGGTAGCGATCCGGTGTCCCCTGCATGCCGGCTCCACCCAGACCCGTTTGATTTCAGCTTCTGTATCTGAATAGTGCTTCAGTCCCGCGCAGGCCACCGGAACATTGTTCTGATAAACCAGCAGCACGTCCTCAACCGCGGAAGACAGGTTGTACGGAATAAACTGCCGCCGGTTCTCCTCCCCGCCGGCAATCCGGCTGTAATATGCTTCCGTGATCAGATAAAAGTCCCTGAAAGCCTTGTCATTTCCGTCTGTCCATGTAAATCTCAGTGCCATTGAAAACCTTTCCTCCGGTAACAAAAAGACAAAGGAATCAATCTGACTCCCTTGCCTTATATAGACTATATCATATTATTTGTTTTTGTACAATAAACTATCCTGGTTTTCACAATGAATCCCGCTGGCCTGACTCAGTCAATCCTCAGGATCAGCCGCAGAATGTTCACCGCGGCTTTTTCCATTTCCTCCCGCGTCAGCACGCCTTTTCCCAGCGCCTCCAGCAGTCTTTCCGGAAAGCCTGTCGCCATCTTCATGTCGTTGCCGGCAGCCGTTTCCTTGTAATGTTCTCCCAGGGTCCACCAGTCGGTGGTCACCATACCGTCAAAGCCCCATTCCTCCCGGAGGATACCGGTCAGCAAATCCTTGTTCTCGCTGGCCCGGTGGCCGTTCACGATGTTGTAGCTGGACATCAGGGACCAGGGGTGGGATTCCTTGACTACAATTTCAAACTGCCTGAGGTAAATTTCCCGGATGGCCCGTTCGGAAACCCTGGCGTCACAGTTGCGGCGGTTGGTCTCCTTGTTGTTCAGGGCGAAATGCTTCGGCGTTGCCGCGATATGCTCCGCCTGCACGCCCCGGATCAGGCCCGCTGCCTGTTTGCCTGCCAGCAGCGGATCCTCGGAATAGTATTCAAAGTTCCGGCCGCACAGCGGATTGCGGTGAATGTTCACTCCAGGAGCTAGCCAGACCATGATGTTGTTTTCCTTGGCTTCCCGCGCGGCTGCGGAACCAACCTCGCCGCACAGTTCCGGATCCCAGGTTGCCGCCAGCAGTGTAGCGCAGGGGAACGCGGTGGTGGTAACGCCCAGACCTTCATGGAACCGGATCCCCGCGGGGCCGTCCGCGGTCATGATATTGGGAATGCCGTACACCGGGTTGTTGCCGTATCCGTAGGTATTTGCCAGGCCCACATTGGGCTGTCCTCCCAGAAGAGCGGCCAGATCTTCATCCGGCAGTGCCGCGGCAAACGCCTCCAGGGTCATCTTTCCGTCCGCCACGTCCTGCAGCTTCATGCCGTCCTTCCGCCCCATATGGCTGATCCGGGGAATCGCCCGGGTTTCCGGATTGGCAAAGATCGTCTCCGGCGTCATGGGGGTCAGGGCGGTGTAATTGAAGTCGTTGCAGGGAGCTGTGGGCAGCTCCTCATAGCTTCCGTCTGCCCTCAGCCGCTTTTCCAGGTTTGTGGGCGCCATGCGCGCTGTCAGTTGTTCCGTCACACGGTTTTCCGTCAGCACCCAGGTCTGCTCTGCCCAGCTGCCGTCCCGTACGCTGGTTCCGATAAAGAACCGGTATTCTCCTTTTTCCAGCACCCGGGCTGAACGTGCAATCCTGCCCAGGTCATCATAGCTGGCCATCTGGGAAAGGGGGAAACGGATCACCGTCTCCTCCGATTCACCGGGCGCCAGCAGTCTTGTCTTCCGGTATCCCGCCAGTTCCTTCGCCGGTTTTCCCAGCAGGCCCTGGGGCGCGCTGAAATACACCTGGACGACCTCCCGTCCCGGGAATCCGCCCTCGTTGGTCACCAGCACCCGGATCTCCGCTTCCTCTTCCGTAAAGCTCACCCGCTGCCGGGTCAGGGAGAAGCGGGTATAGCTGAGGCCGAATCCGAAGGGAAACACCACCCGGTCTGCCGCTCCGGCAATGGTTTCAAAATACCGGTACCCGACATAGATATCTTCTGTATAATTGACATAATCGTCGCTGTCATAGAAATCAACGCAGCCGGGGTAATCGTCCAGTTCCTCCGCCAGGGTGTCCGGCAGTTTGCCGCTGGGGGATTTCACTCCCGCAAGCAGTTCCGCCGCGGCGCAGGCGCCCTCCATGCCGCCCTGGAAAGCCAGCAGGAGTCCCTGGATCCGGGGATTGCTCCGGAAGCAGGCGGTTTCCATCATGCCGCCGGTATTCAGCACCACAATAACCTTATCGAAGGTTTCGCTGACCGCTTCCACCATCCGCCGTTCCGCGTCGGAAAGATAAAAGTCTCCCCGCTCGAACAGCACGTCGCTCATGCTCACCGCGTCACCGGTCACCGGTTCCTTCCGGGTAATCTTCGCCCGCTCGGATTTCCGGTCCCAGTCCTCGCCGGAGAAACGGCTGATGGAGATCACGGCGGTATCCGTGAATGCCCGGGCGTCCCGGAGCAGTTCCGCCGGCACAGCCGGTTCCGCCACCATCCCCGGCGCCCAGTGTTCCGCGTATTGTGATGCCGTATAGTTCCGGTAAAACTGTACGGTGCCGGGATAAACCGCCTGTTCTCCGATCACCTCAAAAAAGCCGTCGAAAAGATCACGGACATAGGCTGTGGTCACATCTCCGCTGCCTCCGCCTCCCTTGACATAGTCCGCGGAAGCCTTGCCGAAAAGCGCCACCCTGCATCCCTGCCGGAGCGGCAGCACGCCTTCGTTCTTGAGCAGCACCATTCCTTCTCCCGCCGCCCTGCGGGAAAGAGCGATATGTTCCTTTCCTGCGGTTACCCGCCTGCCGTCTTTCCCCAGGGGAATACCGGGCAGATAACGCGCGCGAATCCATTTTTGCATGCAGATCCTCCTGTACAGGCCCTGTGCCTGCCGTGATATTTTCAAACGGTTTTGTTTGTCCGCCGGGATATGATACAGCTTAGAGTCCGCTTTAAGTCAAGACCTTCTTCCGTTCCTCCGCCGGCTTCTGCTTTCCCTGCTTCAGTTGAAACCTCTGTCCAAATCCGCTATAATGGTTTCAACGGCAAAACTGAACAGCCCCTGCGGACAGAAGGAGGTCCTTATGCTTCAGGATTTTGAAAAAAGCAAACCAGAGGATAAAGATACCCTCAATGCGGAGATCAAAGAGCTCCGTGCCCGTCTGATCGCCGCCCAGCAGCTTCTGCGTGAGAAAAAGCTGCCTGTGCTCGTGCTGATTGAAGGCTGGGCCGCCGCCGGCAAAGGCAGCCTGATCAAGGAGATCATCAGCGAGATCGATCCCCGCTTCTATAACGTGGTTTCCCCCGCCGTTATCCCGGAGAGTGATTCCCGTTATCCCTTCCTGTATCCCTATGCCTCCGCCATTCCGGAAAACGGCAAGCTGATTTTTCTGGATTCCGGCTGGATGGAAAACGTGGTACGCAAACAGCTGCGGCTGGAAATCACCCGGGAGGAATACAAACGCCGGGTCCGGGCCGTCAATGAGTTCGAACGCCAGCTGCGGGACGGCGGCTATCTGGTGCTGAAGATCTTCCTGCATATCGATAAAAAGGAACAGTTTGAGCGGCTGGAGTCCCTGACCGAAAGCGCAGATACCGAGTGGCGGGTCACCCGGGACGACCTGTGGCAGCATCGGGAATACAAGCAGTTCCTGAAAGCCTATGACGAGTTCATGGAGAAAACCGGGGATACGGTAAAGTGGCATATCCTGGACGGCACCCGGAAAAAGGTGGCTGTCAGGGACGCCATGAAGCTGCTGGTCAGCAAAATCGACAAAGCCCTGGAAAAAGGACGTTATGTCGGGGAACCGTTTGAGGAGGACTTTCCCCTCCTGAAGATGCCGAAGCTTTCCGAGGTGGATCTCTCCCCCGCCATCGGGGAAGAGGAATACAAAAAGGAACTGAAGAAACTGCAGAAGCGCCTGGGCGAACTGCATAACGTCATCTACCGGAAAAAGATTCCGGTCATCCTCTGCTATGAGGGCTGGGACGCAGCCGGAAAGGGCGGCAACATCCGCCGGGTTGCCTATCCCCTGGATCCCCGTGGCTTTGATGTGCATCCCATTGCCTCTCCTGAGCCGCATGAGCTGAACCGTCAGTATCTCTGGCGTTTCTGGACGCGTCTTCCCCGCACCGGACACATCTGTATTTTTGACCGCACCTGGTACGGCCGGGTCATGGTGGAACGTCTGGAAGGCTTCTGCTCTGAAAAGGACTGGAAGCGCGCCTATAACGAGATCAATGAGTTTGAGCGCCAGCTCACGGACTGGGGCGCCGTACTGCTGAAATTCTGGATTCATATTGATCAGGACACCCAGCTCGCCCGGTTTACCGAGCGGCAGAACACCCCGGAGAAGCAGTGGAAGATCACCGAGGAAGACTGGCGCAACCGGGAAAAGTGGCCCCAGTATGAAGCCGCCGTGGATGAAATGTTGCAGAAGACCAGCACGGAAAATGCGCCCTGGTTCATTATTGAATCCAACGACAAGCTTTACGCCCGCATCAAGGCTCTCCGGATCATTGTGGATGCGCTGGAAAAAGCCTGCGACAGCCATTTTGAAAACACTTTCGGGTAAACCATGAATATACAGACGGGATGCCGCCCTGCAGCGGCATCCCGTTTTCTGTCTGATTCACTTTGGCTCATGCCTGTTCTGTCGTTCCCGCCTCCGGCTTCTGCCGGACCAGCACGCTGCGGGAGTAGCGGATAATCAGCAGCGTGGAGCACAGGATCCATCCTACCGGATAGGCCAGTGCCACAGCCAGGAAGCCTGCCCCCAGCGCCTTGGTCACCGCCAGGTAGATCTGGCGGAACACCACAAAGGACGCCAGCATAATCACGGTGGGCATGGTCGCGTCCCCGACGCCCCGCAGGGCGCCGGCATAGATCTGGTTGAAGCAGATGGCGATATAGAACGGCGTCACAATCCGGATAAAACGCACGCCGTAGTCGATGACCTCCTCCTCCGGGGAGAAGAAACCCATCAGCGGCCCGGCCAGCAGGAATACCGTCAGGCCCAGCACCGCTGTGGAAACCAGGCTCATCACCACCGCGGTCCGGACGCCCTCCCGGGCCCGCGGAATCTTGTTCGCGCCCCAGTTCTGGCCCACAAAGGTGGTGGAAGACATGCTGATGCTCTGGACCGGGATCAGGGCAAAAGCGTCAATCTTTCCATATACGCCGTACCCCGCCATGCAAGCCGAACCAAACTGGTTGATGTAGGACTGGACAAACACGTTGGAGAAGGAAGTCACCGCGGCCTGGATACTGCTGGGCAGGCCGATTTTCAGGATCATCGACAGGGATCGTTTGTCCACGCAGAGTTTTTTCCAGCGGATGCCATAGTTTCCCTTTTCCTTTGTCAGGGTAACCATGATCAGCAGGGCGGAAAGGATCTGGGACAGCACTGTGGCATAGGCCACGCCGTCCACGCCCATGCCGAAAACCAGCACAAACAGCAGATCCAGTACGGTGTTCAACAGAGCGGAAACGATCAGGAAGATCAGGGGCCTGCGGGAATCGCCCACTGCGCGCAGAATCCCGCTGCCCAGGTTATAGAACAGCACACCGGACACCCCGCCGAAATAAATCGTCAGGTAGCAGGAAGATTCCGGCATCACGTCCACCGGCGTCTGCATGAAACGCAGCATCGGATCAATGATCAGCAGGCCGAGAACCGTCGCAATCAGGCTGACCGCAAAGGTCAGGGCAACCGTGGTATGCACGGCCTTGCTCAGGCCTTCATCGTCATGGGCACCGTAACGCTGGGAGATCACCACCGACGCGCCGGTCGCCAGGCCTGCGCAGAAGCCTACAATCGTATTGATAATGGGACCCGTGGAGCCGACCGCCGCCTGGGCTTCCTGTCCGACGAACTGGCCCACCACCAGGGTGTCCACCGTGTTGTAAAGCTGCTGGAAGAGCAGTCCGATGGCCATGGGAATCGAAAAATGCAGCATATGCCTCCAGATATTTCCTTCGGTCATATCCAGATCCATCCGGGCCACAGAAACGCCTCCTTCCTTTTTCGTGGAAACACATTATAGCAGACAGTCCCCAAATGGCAAAGCAAAAAAGGAACGCCGAAGCGTTCCTTTTTCTTCACGGCATTCCTGCCGTCCTGTCAGCTTTCCCAGTTCCGTATCACCAGCGTATACTGTCCTTTTCTCTCTTCCGGATCTTCCAGCATCACATACGACTTTCCGGTCAGCCTGCCCAGCTCCTCCGGGGTATAGGGATGATGAACCCGGCCCTTCCATTTTCCTTCGGTATATAGATAATCCCCGTCCCCGTTCACAGTATGGGGTTCTGTCTCATATTCCTCGTCCGGCCTGTCCACGGAGATAATCACGCATCCGCCCGGCCGGGTAATCCGGCACAGCTCCGGCACCGCCCGCTGGGCGTCCTTCAGCGGCATATGATCAAGCACGTCCAGCGATACCACTGCGTCAAAAGCATGATCCGGATATCCTGTATCCGTCACTCCGGCCGCCTTGAACTGTCCGTGATACCCTTTCTTTTTCAGCAGGTCAGCAGCCATTTCCACCGCTTTTTCAGCAATATCAAACCCGTACACGGAGAATCCGTTTGCTGCCAGCTTCAGGGAAAAAGTTCCGCAGCCGCAGCCTGCGTCGCATACTGAAACCGCCCCGCGCTTGTGGAGGTACCGGATGACATCATCCGGCGCGAGGTCAAGTTTCTTCACATAGGCCGAGATTCTTTTCGGATCCGCGGCTTCCCAGATTTCATCCCAGTACATCAGACTATCACCCGTCGTTTGAATGTGACAGAAAAAAAGCTCCTGTCATCATTTGATACGTTTTGATTGATCCTCTGTCATTTACTATATACCATTGCCGCAAATATTGCAAACTCATCTTTACAATCATGAGAAGCCAGTTTCACCTATTCCGGGTTTTTTCCTTATCTTTCGGCCGCATGCCGAACACCGCCCCGCATTTACCGCAGGCGCCTGTGTCTTTCTGTTTTGCCGTTGTCGCTTCTGGTTCGCTCTGTAACATTTTTCACAGTTGCCCGCAACCGATAAAACAACTATAATAATTGTGTCTGCAATCCTGCAGATTCTGTGAACTATATCCTGGAGGAATATCATGCTGAGAAAAACCAAAATCATCTGTACAATCGGTCCGGCCAGTGAGAATGAGGAAACCCTCACTGCCATGTGCCAGGCGGGCATGAACGTTGCCCGGCTGAACTTCTCCCACGGTTCCCATGAGGAGCACCTGCGGCGGATACAACTGATCCGCTCTGTCCGTGAAAAGCTCAACCTTCCCATCGCCATCATGCTGGACACCAAGGGACCCGAATACAGAATCAAAACCTTCAAAAACGGCCCCGTCACGCTTCGCGACGGCGATCTGTTCACCCTGACCACGGAAGATATCCAGGGAGATGAAACCCGGGTTGCCGTAACCTATTCCAACCTGACGAAGGAGCTTTTCCCCGGGGACACCGTGCTGATCAACAACGGTCTGGTGATCATGAAGGTGGAGGAGGTCAAAGGCAGCGACGTCATCTGCCGGGTGCAGAACGGAGGCGTCCTGTCTGACCGCAAGAGCATGAACTTCCCCGGCAAGGTGCTCAAGCAGGATTTCCTGTCTGAGCAGGATAAAAAAGACCTGCTTTTCGGCATCGAAAACGGCGTGGACTTCGTCGCGGCCTCTTTTGTGTCCTCAAAATCCGATGTGCAGGCCATGCGCGATCTGCTGAATGCCAACGGCGGCAGGGATATCGACATCATCGCCAAGATCGAAAACCGCAGCGGCGTGGACAATGTGGAGGAAATCTGCGAGGTGGCCGACGGTATCATGGTTGCCCGCGGTGACCTGGGCGTGGAAATCCCCTTCATGGAGGTGCCCGCCCTGCAGAAGTATCTGATCAGCAAATGCCGCATGCTGGGCAAGCGCGTTATCACCGCCACGGAAATGCTGGAAAGCATGATCCAGAATCCGCGCCCCACCCGGGCGGAAATCTCCGACGTGGCCAATGCGGTCTATGACGGTTCATCCGCCATCATGCTCAGCGGCGAAACCGCCGCGGGCAAATTCCCTGTGCAGGCAGTGCAGACCATGGCTGAAACCGCCCGTTTCACGGAGGACAGCATCAACTACGCCAAGCGTTTCCGGAACATGGAGTTCACCATCCACAGCAATCTGGACTCTGTTTCCCATGCGATCTGTTCCATGGCCATAGACGTGAACGCGAAGGCCATCGTGGTCAATTCCATCTCCGGCGGCACTGCGCGCATGGTATCCCGCTTCCGCTGCCCGGTGGACATCATCGGCACCACCACCAATGAGCGGGTCTGGCGCAAGCTGAACCTCTCCTGGGGTGTCACGCCGGTCCTCACGGAGAGCTATTCCTCCATGGACGTCATGTTCTGGCAGGATCTGAAAATTGCCCGGGAAATCTTCACCCTGGAGCCGGGCGACAACGTCGTTCTGACCGGCGGCCAGATCAACGGAGATCCCGGCAACACCAACACCATCAAGGTGGAATGCATCAGCTGATTCCTTCTTTCTCATTTTTTCGCATTCAAAAAGCGATCCGGATCTGAATCCGGATCGCTTTTGATGTATTGGGGTTTTATACTCTCTTCTTTGATATGAGGGTTGCCCATGGAAACAATGATACAGGTTCTTCCTCTCCTCTGATCATTCTACGTTTCGTAGAATAATATTTTTCCGCTTTATACGAATTGGGTGTTCATTCCGGGAATAAAGCCGGTTATCATGTGATCAGATCAAACGAAGGGCTGAAAACACAGCCTGACAGGAGGAAACAGCAATGATGACGATGGCGGTTATGAACACGAACACGGTAAACGGAATGACAATCAGCAGAACCGGACGTTCTGTCTTTTCGGCAAAACTCACCGCCCTCTTCTGTTTGGCCCTGCACCGCGGTACCGAAACCCGGGGGTTCTCCCCCGTGAACGAAACGGAAGAGCTGTTTCACCAGGCCCGCTGCATGAGCTGGACCGCAGCCAGCAGCCTCTCTTCCCGGTTCATTTACTGATACGCCGAATCTCTGCGCGTCAGAAATACTGCCATCAGACAAAGGCAGGCCGGAATCAGCGCGTAATGCATGGATATGTCCTCCTGTCCGGATATAATATGGTTGTCTCTTTTCGGGCAAATCATAACACAGAAAGCTTTTCCGGGGCAAGAAAAAGCGGTGTTTCCGCCACTTATGGTCTTTTTACGACCGTTTATCCGGAATCAGTGGAAATCATTCCCGCTTTTTCATATAATGCAGTCACCCGGGAGAAAGGAGCCAGAAAAGTGCAGGTTGAAGTCAAAATTGACAAATCGGTGGCAAAGCCCAGAGTGATCATCGTAACAAGCGAGATCACAGAGGAGATCAACGCGCTGGTTCAGACGCTGTCTGAATCCGGACCGCGTATGATCGCGGGCTTCCGTGATGACACCGTCACCGTTCTGGATGAAAAGGATATCCTTCGGATCTATGCCGCAAACAGCAGGGTCTATGCCGTGCTGCCCTCAGGCGAATATATTCTCCGGCTGCGTCTGTACGAACTGGAGGAACGGCTGAAATCTTCCCGCTTTGTCCGGATTTCCAACTCGGAAATCATCAATCTGAAAAAGGTCGGGAGTTTTGACCTGAGTTTTGCCGGCACAATCTGCGTCACCCTGACTGACGGCAGTAAAACCTACGTCTCAAGACGCTATGTGACTAAAATCAAGGAGGTATTGGGCATATGAATACACAGCTCTGGAAAAAGGCGTTTCAGCGTGCCCTGATCGGTATGCCCATCGGGGTAACGATCAGCACGGTCATTACCATTATCATTTCCCTGTGCAAGGGGGACGGACATTATTACGCGGTTGTTCCCGCTCTGACAGCGGACCTCGGATCGGAATCCTGCGCTGTCCTGATCCAGTTCCTCTGTTCCCTGCTCTACGGCGCCGTTTTCGCCGGCGCGTCCGTGATCTGGGAGGCAGACTGGAGCCTGACCCGGATGACGGTTACCCATTTGCTTGTCATTTCGCTGATCACCCTGCCGATTGCCTGGTTCATGCAGTGGATGAAGCATACCCTCAGCGGTTTCCTGCTTTATATCGGAATCTTTCTGGCCATCTACCTGACCATCTGGATCATCGAATATACCCGGATGCGCAAAGGGGTGGATGACCTGAACCGGAAAATGCGCGGAAATGCGTAACCCTTCCCGCCC
The DNA here is from genome assembly GCA_900315675.1 of uncultured Eubacteriales bacterium. Taxonomy (GTDB): domain Bacteria; phylum Bacillota; class Clostridia; order Christensenellales; family Aristaeellaceae; genus Aristaeella. The sequence goes on along the minus strand of OMZY01000001.1, from coordinate 75,355 downwards.
GTGCCGCAAGGCGCGGGCTTTTTTCTTTTCCTGCTGTGTGCGGTTCTCTGTCTGTGGTATAATCATTTCCGGATTCCCCTACAACTCTGATTCCGGAGGATACAGCCATGACATATGATTTCGAAACCATGCCGGACCGCCGCGGAACCAATGCGGAAGCCCTGGACCTGATCGGCCGCAAAGGCGCACCCGGTGCGCCGAAAGACGGCTTTGACGCGATTCCCATGTGGGTCGCGGATATGAATTTTGCCACCTGCCCCGCCATTCAGGAAGCGATCATCCGCCGGGTACAGCACCCGGCTTTCGGCTACTTCCTTATTTCAGACGAATACTATGATTCCGTCATCCGCTGGCAGGATAAGCGCAACGGGGTTACCGGCCTGGAAAGAAAGCATATCGGCTATGAAAACGGCGTCCTGGGCGGCGTCATATCCACCCTGAATGTTCTCTGTTCCCGCGGCGATTCCGTACTGATCCAGACGCCCCATTACGTCGGTTTCACCTTTGCCCTGCAGAACAGCGGATACCGCCTGGTCCATAATCCCCTGGTAAAGGATCAGGACGGTGTCTGGCGCATGGATTATGAGGATATGGAACGAAAAATCGTGGAAAACCACGTCCATGCGGCGGTTTTCTGCAATCCTCACAATCCCTGCGGCCGTGTCTGGGAGCCGGAGGAAATCCGGAAAGCCATGGAAATCTACGAAAAGCATAATGTGTGGGTGGTTTCGGATGAAATCTGGTCCGACCTGATCCTGCCCGGTCACCGCCATACGCCGGTTCAGTCCGTCAGCGATTATGCCCGCAGCCATACCGCCGCCTTCTATGCGCCCTCCAAAACCTTCAATCTTGCCGGCCTGGTCGGCAGCTATCATATCATCTATAATGACTGGCTCCGGGACCGTCAGGCTAAGGAAGCCTCTCTGTGCGAGTACAACAATATGAACGTCCTGTCCATGCATGCGCTCATCGGTGCCTACGGGGCGGAGGGAGAGGACTGGGTGGATCAGCTCAGAAATGTGCTGGCCGGTAACGTGGATTTTGCTTATCAGTTCATTCTGGATCACTTTCCGGGAGTTACCCTCATGAAGCCGGAGGGCACCTATATGCTTTTCCTGGACTGTGAGAAATGGTGCGGAACGCACGGTCTGACCCTGGATGATCTGCTGATCCGCGGAACCGATGTCGGCGTTGCCTGGCAGGACGGCCGGCTCTTCAACGGACCCTGGAGTATCCGCATGAACCTGGCGCTGCCGCTGTACCGGGTGAAAGAAGCTTTCCGCCGTCTGGACGAGTATGTTTTCCGGGGGTAATCCCGCTGCACTCTGAATGCTTATAAACGTTGAAATATATAAAGATGAGGCTTTTGGAAAACGTCCTGTTATGATATAATGGACACATGTCAGAAAGCATTCCGGTAGTTCATGTAATTTTCGGCATGCATTTTAACCTTATTCTGACAGCTTCCGCGATCGCCTTCCGGAATCTTTCTCCGGCGATTTGTCTGAAGTGTATTACAACAGTATCAGGATGTTACTTGAATGAATTACTCATCGACCGGACTGCTGGCTCTGCTGGTTCATGTTATCGTTAATTACGACGTAATTCGGAATATTCACTACCGGAAAGGAACCCCTGCCGCCGATGCATACCGTGTGCTGGCCCTTTCCGTCATTTCCTTTTACGTAGCCGATATCCTGTGGGGCGTCTTCTATGACGCTCGTCTTGTTGCGCTTACCTATGCGTTCACTGTATTGTTTTTCGTCGCCATGGCGATTACCGTTTTTGCCTGGACCCGCTACGTATTTCTTTATCTGAAGCTGAACGGCCGTTTCATGCAGCTTCTGTCGGTAGCCGGCTGGATGTATCTGGTGCTGATGAGCCTGGTGCTCTTCCTGAATATCTTTGCGCCGCTCATGTTCTGGCTCACGCCTTCCGGTGAATATTATTCCGGCCTGATGCGCTATATCCTGCTGGGATTCCAGGTGCTGCTTTTCCTGGCCACCTCAGTCTACGTTTTCCTCTCCTCCCGCAATGCGGAAAAGACGATCCGGCGTCATTTCAAAGCCATTGGTTCCTTCGGGATGACCATGACCGTCATGGTCGCCCTACAGCTGCTTTATCCCCTCCTGCCGATGTATTCCACGGGCTGCCTGCTGGGCAGCTGCATCCTCCACACCTTCGTGGTGGGCGATATGAAGGAGGACCGCCGCCGGGAGCTGGAAGAAATGCTCGCCCGTGAACAGCGTCAGAAGTTGGAGCTTGGCTCCGCCAGACATCTGGCTTATACCGATTCACTCACCGGTGTCAAGAACACCCATGCCTATGTTGAATCAGAGAAGCTCCTGGATCAGCGGATTGCAGAAGGAACGATCAGGGAATTCGGCGTGGTGGTCTTTGATATGAACGGCCTGAAGCAGGTCAACGATACCGAAGGACATGAAGCAGGAGACCGTTACATTCAGGAAGCCTGCCGTCTGATCTGCCGGCAGTTCCAGCACAGTCCGGTCTACCGCATCGGCGGTGATGAGTTCGTTGCCCTCCTGGAGGGAGAGGATTACCGCAACCGGACCATCCTGATGTCCGCCTTTGAAACCCATGTGGAAATGAACAGGCATTCCGGAAAGGCGGTTGTGGCCAGCGGACTGGCGGAGTTCCGCCCCGGTCAGGACAACAGCTACCGTCGTGTGTTTGAGCGGGCGGACCGACGGATGTATATGCGCAAGAGCGCCCTCAAAGCAGTATAAAAACAGGGAGGCCGTTCCGAAAACTGCCTCCCTGTTCCATACTTTTTTTATTCCAGCGTCATCATGTCCACCTGGCAGATGGCGCTTTTCCATTTTCCGATCATCTCTTCAGCCCGTTCCTCGTCAATTTCGGCTTCATTCAGCGTCCAGCTCACGGTGTCCGTGTTCATGTCGGTAAAAGCGATGATGGCTTCCTGCCCTGTCAGTCTGCCGTCCCGGATCAGGCCGTGTTCAAAAATGCTTTCAAACGTGCTGTCCGCTCCTTCAAAATACAGGCCGTAGCTGTTTCCGCTTTCCTTCGTCAGGTACATGCGGTTCTGTTCCCATCCGCGGGCAAAGAGCTGGGCTTGATCCCCTTTGATGGTCCAGATATCAAAAATCCACAGGATATCCTTTTCCGGCTGCCAGGCGCTGCGCCCGATCAGCAGTTCCTCTGTTCCGTTCCTGTCCAGGTCCAGAAGTGTCCAGCCCACATTCCTGTTTCCGTAATGGCTGTCCATATAGATGGCCGGGTTGAACTCCTCCTGCTCCAGCACATCCCTGTCTCCGGCCATTCCCTTCCTGGCCAGGTTCAGGATCGTTTCATAGGCTTTGGGAACGCGTACTGTCTCGGCTCCGGCCGTCCAGGCCAGACAGCAGATCATCGCAGTCAGCAGCAGAGCGGTTATTTTCTTCATCATATAATCTCCTTTGCGACAGCCGGGGATTTCCGCTGTTTTTTTCCGGATACTGATAGAACGATCCGTTGCCGGTTTCCCTTCCCGTTGCTGCCGCGGACGGTTTTCTCTTTGGTCCTGCGTCAGACTGATCATATCATAATTTGCGGAATCAGAACATCCGGGAATATTTCATACAGCTGATACGTTCATATAGTATGTTCACTGATTTCACAGTCAGTTCACTGCGTTTTCACAAAAGAGAATTATGCTTTGGTCAGATGATAAGAGAAAGCTGAACCAGAACAGGAGGTATGAGAATGTTTGCCCAGAAAATCAGGGAATTACGGCAGGCCCGCAATTTGAGTGAGGCCGCACTGGATGAAATCTTCGGCCTGATGCGCGGCACCGTGGCCAACTGGGAGCACGGTTTTTCCGTTCCGGATGAGGAATTGATTGACGACATTGCCGCTTACTTCAAGGTCTCCCGTGCGGAGCTGGTCGGCGCCTGACGTCTTTCCGATTTTTCCCCGGAACAGATTGATTTTATACAGTACCCGCGCATCATTCCCGCAGGGTACCGTTTTCGCATTCGTTTCCGTCCGCAAAACAGCACCCCGGCTATCATGCAGCCGGGGTGCCTGTTCATTCATCGGGTCATTGTTTCCCTGGTCCGTGGCTTCATCAGCCCTTCACCGCGCCGGCCATCATTCCCTTGACCAGCTTGTCCTGGAAAATGATGAACAGTACGATCGTCGGCAGCGCTGACAGTGTCAGCACCGTCAGGATCAGCGGTGTATCCTGTGAATGCTCGCCTTTGAACGCGCCAAGGGCCAGCGGCAGGGTTTTCACCCGGATATCGTTCAGGAAGGTATTGGCGAAGGCGAATTCATTCCACATGCCCACGGCGTTGTAAATTGCCAGCGTGGACAGTCCTGCTTTGGAAAGAGGCAGGATCACCCGGAAAAACATGTTATATTTGTTGCATCCGTCTATCACCGCCGCCTCTTCCATTTCCTTGGGAATGGTCATCATAAAGCCCGTCAGGATAAACACAGCCATCGGGAGAGCAAACGCCACATAGGGGCCCAGCAGGGAGAACAGGTTGTTGATCAGGCCCATTTGGTTGGTCATCTGGTAAACCGGGATCAGGGTCACATGCATGGGCACGGACATCATGGCCACAATGCCGGCATAAAGCAGGCCCCGGGTTTTGAATTTCATGCGCGCCAGCGGATAGGCGGCAAAAGAGGAAATGATCAGCATCAGAATCAGGGAGATACTGACGATGAGCAGGGATCGGAAGAAAAAACCGAAAAATCCGTTATTGATCACATCGGGATAATTCTGGAAATACCAGGGCTCCGGAAAATGCAGCACGCCCTGTCGGCCCATCATTTTCTTATCGCGGAAGGAATTCAGGACCATGAAGACAAACGGGCCCACTGTAATAACCGCCCAGATCAGCGCAAGGAAGATCGCGGCAGACCAGGCAATACGGCTTTTCATCTTTTCCTTCTGAGGATTAACGACTGTCTTCATATCAGTAATCCTCCTTCACGACGAATATTTTCTGGAACAGCAGCGCAATCACCGTGATCAGGATGAACATGCCTGCCGCCACCGCAGAGCCGTACCCCATGTTGAACTTCTGAAAGGACATCTTGTACATGTAGGTGGCCATCAGCTCCGTTCCCCCTGTAGGCCCGCCCTGCGTCATGTTCCAGATCAGATCAAAATACTTCAGGGAACCGATCAGGGACATTGTACAGGCTGTCTTGAAGATCGGTCCCAGAAGAGGAATCGCCACTTTAAAAATATATTGCCGGCGATTCGCGCCGTCGATCACAGCCGCTTCATACAGGGAAGTATCAATATTGGAATATCCTGCAATGAAGTACACCATATAGAAGGGCGTATACTGCCATGCAACAACGCCGATGACCGCATACAGCGCATGCGGATTTTTGCCCAGCAGGTCCACCATGGTCCTTTTTCCGTTGACCAGGGTGGCTATGCCTGAAATCAGTCCTCCGTTCGTCGCCAGCAGGTAATAGAACAGGAAGCCGACTGCAACGGAGCTCATCAGGTAAGGGAGGAACCAGAGGATTTTAAAGATGTTGGACTTTTTGCCGCCGGCGTCCAGGAATGTTGCCAGCGCCATCCCCAGGGGAATCTGGATCAGGATGGAGCAGACCATCAGGATAACGTTATGAAGAAATGCGTTCCAGAAAAGCGGGTCCTTGATCAGCGCGGCCCAGTTATCCCATCCGACATTGATCTTTTCAGCCGTGTAGAATCCGTTCCATTTCAGCCGGCTGATCAGAAAGGTTTCCACAATCGGATAAATCATATAGACAACCAGCAGTGCGACAGCCGGGAAAAGAAAGATCGTCGCCGCAACAGCAGTGCTGCGCGCGTCCCTTTTCGCCATGCCCTGCAACTTTGCCATTTGTGTTTCCTCCTTCTGGGAGTGTGGTGCATGAATTGAATCAAGGAATACCCGCAGGAGAAAATCCTGCGGGTACTCCATCATTGATTAACCGGTTGCCGGATTACTCAGCGCGGGCAGCAGCCATTGCGGCGTCCTGAGCCTGGCCGACTTCTTCGGGAGTCTTTTCCAGTCCGAACAGAGCGCCCATCATATCCTTATGAACTTCCGTCACGGAAGCCGGCAGATACTGGTCATACCACAGCTGGACGTTGGAAGCGCCGAAGAACACGTCGATAACAACCTTGTTGTTCGGATCGTCAACATTTTCATATCCCTTGATGGAGGGAGTGTTTCCGCCTTCCACCTGGATCGCGTTGTAGGTATCATCATTGTAGTACTGGGTGGCGAGCACATAGCAGGCCTTCAGCTTTTCTTCATCGACCTGGGTATGTTCAGCGTCGAGCCAGCAGTTGAAGGAGAAGCCGTTGCCGATGGCAGTACCGATTTCAACGTTCTGGGGTACGCCGGCTGCCTGCGCTTCTTCATCAACCGGGAAGCGGAAGACGCCCAGGTTGTCATTGTAGAACTCTTCGTCATCGTTCTTGATGCCGGCAACCTGCCAGGAACCGTGCAGCATCATCGCGGCAGCACCCTGGATCAGCAGGGCACGGTCATCGTTGTTGTCGGGAGCCATGGAGTTGAATCCTTCGTTGAAGTATCCCTTATTGACCCACTCCTGGATCTTCTCGCCGGCATAGATGAAAGCGGGTGAAGTGAAGGAACCGGTTCCATCATAAGCAGCGTCGAATTCGGCGTTGCCGGAATGACGGGCAACCAGGTACATATAGTACATGGAGCCGGTCCAGCGGGGCAGGTTTGCCAGGGAGAAGGGATAGTAGCCGGCTTCCTTGATCTTGTCGCAGGCCGCTTCCAGTTCAGCAATCGTCTGGGGAACTTCGATTCCGAGTTCATCAAAGATGGCCTTGTTGTAGAAAATGTCACAGCCGGACAGGCCGCCGAAGGGGATGGCAAGGATTTTGCCGTCAAAAGTGGATTGCGCCACAGCGGCGTCGATGAAATCCGGGTGGTCATAGGTATTGAACAGCTCGGTGATATCATTCACACAGCCGGATTTGTAGTATTCAGCCATGGGACCGCCGCCCCAGTGGATGTACATGTCGGGCTGGCCTTCCTTCGCGGAGAAGCCGATCTGCAGATCCTGCTTGTAGGTGTCGTTCTGCTTATGAACCTGTTCCACCTTGATGTTGGGATAGTCCGCCATAAAGCGGGCCACAGCGTCTTCCTGCGCCTTCTTGCCAACGCCTTCAGTGGCGATGTCCCAGAGCAGGATGGTCATGGGATCCTTGGTCAGCTCGGGAATATTCTTTCCGCTTTCCGCCAGAACAGAGGAAGCGCCCAGAATCATCAGAGCAGCCAAAACAAGTGCCAGTAGCTTTTTCATACCTGTTCCTCCTGAATTTTTGTGACGGATCTCTTCTGTCCGCCTTTTTCTGGGCACATCATACAACTTGCGAATTGTATATGCAAGCAACTTTTGTCCCTATCTCGACGATTTTTTACCGTTTTTTACAGTCTTTTTTCTTGCAAGCCTTGTGGCAAACGTTTGCCGTGTTTTCGGCAATTTTGCAGGTATATTTTTTATATACCCTGTTCCACGCATAAAAATCCCGGCTTCTCTTTGGGAAGCCGGGAATTTGTTTTAATCCATGCTTTCAACCGTGAATTTGACCGTTTCGCCGCAGTCCGTACACTGGTACGGGCCGTTTCTCAGCTTTCCGCCTCTCCGGAACGCGTAAATGAAGGGATACAGCGCGTTCATGGCGACCATGCAGATCCTGTCGCTGTGTTCCTTGTCGATCTCGCTTCCGGTAAAGCAGATTACGTCGCCTTCCTTATATTTCGGGCAATGGCTTTCAACCACTGTCACTTTGACTTTCCGGTCTTCATATTCCATATTCTGATCCTCCTTGTCTTTGTACAAAAACAGCCCCGTTTCCATTTCGGAAAGCGGGGCTGAATATTGTCCTTTTCGCTTTGCGCTGTCTGATCAGTAGAGCTTTGCTCCCGCCGGGATGTGAGGATCCACTGTCAGCAGATGCAGTTTTTCCTCGCCTTCCTCATTATGCACTGCGGACAGCAGCATTCCGCAGCTTTCGATTCCCATCATCGGCCGCGGCGGCAGGTTCGTAATGGCAATGCAGGTCTTTCCGATCAGTTCTTCCGGTTCGTAGTAGGCGTGAATACCGGAGAGAATCGTACGCGGCGTGCCGCTGCCGTCATCCAGCGTGAACTGAAGCAGCTTCTTGGACTTCTTCACCGCTTCGCAGGCCAGCACCTTTACCGCGCGGAAGTCGCTCTTGGAGAAGGTTTCAAAGTCGACGAAATCAGCAAACAGCGGCTCAATCTCCACCTTGGAGAAGTCAATCTTTTCGGCTTCCTTTGCTTCCTTGGCAGCAGCCTGGGCAGCGTTGTTCGCCTCGTTCTTTGCGGCTCCCTGGCTCTTCATTGTCGGGAAGAGCAGCACGTCGCGGATTGCGGCCGCGTCGGTCAGCAGCATGCACATCCGGTCGATGCCGAAGCCGATTCCGCCGGTGGGCGGCATACCGATTTCCAGCGCGTTCAGGAAGTCTTCATCCGTGTGGTTGGCTTCCTCGTCGCCGGCGGCAAACTGTTCCTCCTGCTTGGCAAAGCGGCGGCGCTGGTCAATGGGATCGTTCAGCTCGGAATAGGCGTTGGCCATCTCCCAGCCGTTCATGAAGAATTCAAAACGTTCCACATAGTCCGGATTGCCGGGCTTCATCTTGGTCAGCGGAGAAATCTCAATCGGATGATCCATCACGAAGGTCGGCTGAACCATATGTTCTTCGCAGAATTCCTCGAAGAACAGGTTCAGGATATCGCCCTTCCCGTGGCGTTCTTCGTATTCCACGTGATGCGCCTTCGCGGCTTCCCGGGCTTCCTCCAGGGTGTGGATCTCGTTGAAATCCACGCCGGCATACTGCTTCACCGCGTCCACCATGGTGATCCGCGTAAAGGGCTTGCCCAGGTCCATCTCGATGCCGTTATAAACGATCTTTGTGGTTCCCAGCACTTCCTGGGCCACATAGCGGTACATCTTTTCGGTCAGGTCCATCATGCCGTGATAATCGGTATAGGCCTGATACAGCTCCATCAGGGTGAATTCCGGATTGTGGCGGGTATCCAGGCCCTCGTTCCGGAAGACCCGGCCGATTTCATAAACCTTTTCCAGGCCGCCGACAATCAGGCGCTTCAGGTACAGTTCCAGGGAAATGCGCAGCTTGAAATCCTCGTCCAGCGCGTTGAAATGCGTTTCAAACGGCCGGGCCGCGGCGCCGCCGGCATTGGAAACCAGCATGGGGGTTTCCACTTCCATGAAGCCCTGGGCGTCCAGGAAACGGCGGATCGTGCTGATGATCTTTGAACGCTTGATGAAGGTGTCCTTCACTTCCGGGTTCATAATCAGGTCCACATACCGCTGGCGGTAGCGCAGGTCGGTATTGGTCAGGCCGTGATACTTCTCCGGCAGGATCTGCAGGCTCTTGCTCAGCAGCACCAGTTCAGACGCATGGATGGAGATCTCCCCGGTCTTGGTTTTGAAAACCGTTCCCTTCAGTCCGATGATATCGCCGATATCCATCTTCTTGAAGTCCTTGTAGGGTTCCTCTCCGATGGCGTCCCTGGCCACGTAGCACTGGATGCCGCCCTTCAGATCCTGTACATTGCAGAAGGAAGCCTTCCCCATGACGCGTTTGGACATCATCCGGCCGGCGATGGCAACTTCCTTGCCTTCCAGCTCGTCGTAGTTGTCTCTGATATCACTGCTGTGATGCGTCACGTCATACTTGGTGATGACAAAGGGATCCCTGCCCGCTTCCTGCAGTTCCGTAAGCTTGTCCCTGCGGATCTGGAGGAGCTCGTTCAGGTTCTGGACTTCCATATCTGCCATATCAGCTTCATCCTTTTCTGTTTCGTTCGTCTTAGTCCTTCCGGATGGAAAGAATCTTGTAGCGGAGTGTGCCCGCGGGGATCGCGATGGTGGCGGTCTGGTTCTTCTTCATGCCGATCAGGCCCGCGCCCACAGGGCTCTCGTTGGAAATCTTGTTCTCCAGGGGATCCGCTTCGTTCGCGCCCACAATGGAGTATTCATAGGTCTCGCCGTCATCCAGATCCTTCACCTTGACAACGGTGCCGATGGACACCTTTTCGGTGGTGATTTCATCATCTGCCACAACGGTAGCGGTCCGGATGGTGGCCTGCAGGCGGGTAATCTGCTCCTCAACCTTGGCCTGTTCCTTCTTCGCCTCGTCATACTCGGCATTCTCGCTCAGGTCGCCGAATCCGCGGGCGACGGCAATCTGCTCACTGATCTCGTTCCGGCGGACGGAAACAAGATAGTCCAGTTCCTCTTCCAGTTTCTTCAGACCGCTTTCGGTCAGGATCGTTCCTTCAGGCATGTTGGAGACTCCTTTCATAGTAAGAGAAACACCCTGCTTCCGCTCCCGGTACAAGGTGTTTCAGGATCTTCTGAGGATGAAGTGCATTATACCTTCTTCCCCCTCAATTGTCAACGTTTGGGGGGATTTCTTACTTCTTCAGCAGATCAAGTGCGGTCTTCAGCAGATCGCCGACAGTAGACGCTTTTTTCACAGCCAGTTTGATGGCTTCTTTCTCGATGAAGTTCAGCTTGTGATCCTGGTTCTGGTCAAACCAGTCCGTAAGCAGTTTCAGGTCTTGCTGATCCATATCTGTCCGTCCTTTCTGCGTGATGTTCTGTGGGCTTTATCCGGGAATGATATTCAGGATAATCAGTTCGCAGGGATTGCAGATGCGCGGGAGCCGCGGTTTCGCGCCGTTGGTCATTCCCCGGGACAGCAGCATTTTCCCGTTGTCATACAGGCCGTGGGTCAGTTTGGGAAACAGCCCCTGTCCGGGGGCGTACAGGCCGTGCCCCGCAATCTGGATCTGCCCGCCGTGAGCATGTCCGCAAACTGTCAGGTCAATAGCCCGTCCGGCTACATAATCCCGGTACATTTCCGGGTGATGGCACATCAGGAGGCGGTATCCCTCCTCCTTTTCAAACCGGTTCAGGAATTCCCTGTCCGGCACCCCGTCCCGGGCGCTGGAAAGGCCGCCCAGCCGGATCCCGTGGAAGTCCGTGCTTTCGTTGTCCAGCAGGGTTACCCGGCTTTCCCGCACCTTTTGCAGGAACGTTTCCCTGTCCCGGTACTTCCGCTCGTGGTTTCCGATGGATAAAAACACCGGCGCGCAGTCCGGCGCTGTCTCCAGGAAGCGTAGGGCGTTGCTGTTGTTCCGGCGGTGGCGGTCCACCAGGTCTCCGGGAATCAGCACCGCGTCGCAGCGGCTGAACTCCTCCAGCACGTCCTCAAAGGGCGAGCTGTGGATGTCCGGAGCCACTGCCAGGCGCAGCGGCCTGTCCACCCGGTCCGTGCGGAAGGTATACTCGGTCAGGATTCTCTTCATGCTTTTTTCTCCCGGCTTGCGAACAGGCAGATCACGCAGCCCGCGGCCATTACTGCCGCAAGGAGTCCGGTCTGCACCATCGTGCCGTTGACCATGCTCTGATACTGCACGGTCAGTCCTGCGGAAGCCTCCCGGATCATCGGCAGGATTCCCGCCCGCATATAAATGACCGCCAGCGCCAGGATCACGATGGCAGCCGCGCCCAGGGCGGATCCGATGTAGCGCAGGCTCCGGCGCATCGGCCTGCCCGCAATCAGCGCGATCAGTCCGGCAATCAGCAGGGACAGCCCCAGCATCGTCCAGGGTGTTCCCAGGAAGAATTCAATCAGGTTCACCAGATCTGCCCGTTTTCCCGCTTCCTGCAGCCCCAGGCTGATCACAATCTGGCGCATGGGCAGCACCATGTTCACGATGCTTTTGTGTATCTCTTCGGCCACCGTGGCGGCAAAATATCCGGCTTCCTCCGGATTCTCCTGCGCGGCGGGATCAGCCTCCAGAATCTTTTCCAGTTCCGTGGTGTCCCATTTGAGTTCTTTGCCCGCCTTGCCGTCCCGCAGCACGCTGCTCCACCAGAGGGAAGCCTGTTCGTTCAGGTCCCGCAGGGTCTCTTCATTCACAGCGCCGATCACCGGTTCTGCGGAAAAGCCGTACAGTTCAGCCAGGGCGGTAATGCGTTCCCGGACCAGTTCTTTTTCCTCCCGGATCACGCTGTCGCTGACCGGAGCGCCTGCATCTCCCATTGCGGGCGCAATCGCCTGCTGTCCCGCAAAGCACATGCCGAACAGGATCAGCGTGCCTGTCATCAGGAAGGCCAGGAACCATGCGAAAAACTTTTTCATGATACCACCGTCCCCTTGATCAGTACGCTGATCACCCGCAGCAGTGTGGGACCCAGGCGGTAAACTGCGTAGAAAATCACCGCCAGGTAAGGCACCGCCAGCAGCAGCGGCGGCAGCCAGCTTCTCTTGGAACCGCTCTTATGTTCAGTGTTCACTCTTTCTTGTTCTCTCCCTTCGTCTGTGCCGCCGGCTCTGGGTGTCGTCCTTCATGGGCGCCTCGCCCCGGAGTTCAAGCAATCTGTCGCGCAGCTGCGCGGCACGTTCGAATTCCAGCTCCTTGGCCGCGGTGAGCATCTCATCCTCAATCTTCCTCATCAGCGCGGCCCGTTCATCTTCATTCAACGCGGCCGGGGCAGTTTCCTCCACCCGGCGGGTAATTTCCAGTACGCTGCGGATCGCGTTGCGGACGCTTTCCGGCGTAATTCCGTTGGCTTTGTTGTATTCTTCCTGGATGGCCCGGCGGCGGTTGGTTTCGGACATGGCCTTCGCCATGCTTTCCGTCAGCTGGTCGCCGTACAGCACAACCCGGCCGTCCACGTTCCGCGCGGCCCGTCCGATGGTCTGCACCAGCGAGGTTTCGCTGCGCAGGAAACCTTCCTTGTCCGCGTCCAGGATGGCCACCAGCGCAACCTCCGGCAGGTCCAGTCCCTCCCGCAGCAGGTTGATGCCCACCAGCACGTCAAACTCGCCCAGCCGCAGGTCCCGCAGCAGCTCCATCCGTTCGATGGTCTGGATGTCGCTGTGCAGATACCGCACCTTGATGTCCAGTTCCTTCAGGTATTCGGTCAGGCTTTCCGCCATCCGCTTGGTCAGCGTGGTTACCAGGACCCGCTCGCCCTTTTCCGTCACCTTGCGGATTTCTCCCACCAGGTCGTCCACCTGCCCTGTGGCCGGGCGCAGGATCACTTCCGGATCCAGCAGGCCTGTGGGCCGGATAATCTGTTCCACAACCTGCTGTGCGCGTTCCCGTTCATAGGGGCCGGGCGTGGCGGACACAAAAATAGTCTGGCCGATGCGCTCTTCAAATTCGTTGAACAGCAGCGGCCGGTTGTCATAGGCTGACGGCAGGCGGAATCCGTATTCCACCAGCGTGTTTTTCCGGGCCCGGTCCCCGTTGTACATGGCGCGGATCTGGGGCACGGTCACATGGCTTTCGTCAATCATTACCAGGAAATCCCCGGTAAAGTAATCCAGCAGCGTATAGGGCGCGTCTCCGGGTTTCCGGCCGTCAAAATACCGGGAATAGTTCTCAATCCCCTGGCAGTAGCCGATCTCCCGCATCATTTCAATATCGTAGCGGGTCCGCTGGGCAATCCGCTGGGCTTCCAGCAGTTTGCCCTCCGCTTCAAACTCCGCGATACGTTTTGCCAGGTCCTTTTCAATATCCCCGATGTGCTCCTCCATATGGGCGGGATCCGTGGCGTAGTGGGTGGCCGGGAAAAGCGCCGCATGCTCCAGGGTGGCCAGCGCGTGTCCGCTCACCGCCTCAATCACGGAAATCCGTTCAATCTCATCCCCGAACAGTTCCACCCGGATCGCTTTCTGGTTTTCGCCTGCGGGAATGATTTCGATCGTGTCTCCCCGCACCCGGAAGGTGCCCCGGTCAAATTCCACGTCGTTGCGCTCATACTGGATGTCGATCAGGTCCCGGATCAGCTTTGTCCGGCTGTATTCCATGCCCGGCCGCAGGGAGAGCATCTGCCCCTCGTATTCGCTCGGGTCGCCCATGGAATAGATGCAGCTGACGGAAGCGACGATGATCACGTCCTTCCGTTCCCGCAGCGCCGCCGTGGCCGAGTGGCGCAGGCGGTCAATCTCATCGTTGATGGAGGCGTCTTTTTCGATATAGGTATCGGAGGAAGCAATGTATGCTTCCGGCTGGTAATAGTCGTAATAGCTGACGAAGTATTCCACCCGGCTGTCCGGGAAAAACGCCTTCAGCTCGCTGCACAGCTGGGCTGCCAGCGTCTTGTTGTGGGCTATGACCAGGGTGGGCTTCTGTACCTTTTCAATCACCGATGCCATGGTGAAGGTTTTGCCGCTGCCCGTAACGCCCAGAAGGATCTGATCCTTCAGCCCGGCCCGGATTCCCGCTGCCAGTGCCTCTATGGCCTGCGGCTGGTCTCCGGAGGGCGCGTATGGCGCCTTCAGGACAAACTGATCCATGCTTTTTCCCTGCCCTCCGGGTAGCGCATCACAACGGTTTCGCCGTCCTTTGCGGCCCAGGTCCTTTCAAAAATCGTTCTGGTCTCCGGCAGAAACTCTTCCGGATCCTCCAGGCTGGTGCTGAAGTGGGTCAGGAGCAGTCCGCCCGGCTCCGTCTTCCGGGCTATCTCCGCCGCTTCCCGGAAAAGCATATGGTGATTCTTCAGGGCCTGCGGCATCTTGTCTTCCGTACCGTACATGCCCTCCAGGATCAGCAGATCCGCGTCCCCGCAGTTTTTCTCCAGCGTCTCGCAGGGACGGGTATCCGTGGAAAACACCAGGGTAATGCCTTTGCGCGCGGCGCCGGCCACGTCCCCCGGCAGGATCTTCTTCATTCCCACATGGACCGTTTCTCCTTGCTGCAGCCGCTTCCAGTCCTTCATGGGCACGTTCAGCTGCTTTGCCTTTTCCGGGTCAAAAACCGCGCTCCGGTTCAGCGTCAGCCGGTAACCGAAGCAGGGAATACCGCCGTGATCCACCGGGAATGCCCTGATCTTCAGGCCGATCAGCTCCGCCTCCCCGCCCTCAGCCGGCAGTTCATGCAGAAGCACGGGGAAGGAAAGCTGCGGAACAATCACGCACAGTCCTTCCACCACGCGTTTCAGTCCTCTCGGACCCCAGATATGAAACGGTTCATCCCGTCCCGCTTTTTCCAGGCTCAGCAGCAGTCCCGCAATGCCTGTGCAGTGGTCTCCGTGGTAGTGGGTCAGCAGCATCCCGTCCAGGCAGCGGAATCCCCATCCCAGGCGCCGGATGCCGACCTGTGTTCCCTCGCCGCAGTCAATCAGCAGGCTCTGCCCGTTCACCCGGACATAGAGGGAAGATAACGCCCGCTCGGGAATCGGCAGTGTCCCGCCGGTTCCCAGCGTGCAAAACTCAAGCATCAGTCTTTTCTCCTTTGCTGCCGCTGCCGCGTCAGCGGCAGCTCTAAACTCCAAACTGTAAACTGTACACTCTTCACTGCCGCATCGGTAATCATTCTGAATTCTTAATTCTGAATTCTGAATTCATTATTCTCCCTTTATGACATCGTCATAAAGGGAAATATACTTCTCCGCGGACTGTTCCCAGCTCACGTCTTTCCGCATATTCCGCCGGACCATCTCGTCCCAGGCGCCCCGGTTCGTGAAGAATACGGTCTTTGCCCGGTTCACCGCCTCCAGCAGCAGGTTCGCGTCATAGCGGTCAAAGGTGAATCCGTTGCCTTCGTTCCGGTCGCCGTTGAAGGGCAGCACCGTGTCCTTCAGTCCGCCGGTTTCCCGCACAACAGGCACCGTGCCGTACCGCATGGCGATCAGCTGGGTCAGGCCGCAGGGCTCAAACAGGCTGGGAACCAGGAAGGCGTCCGCGCCGGCGTAGATCCCGTGGGCCAGCGCTTCGTTATAGCTGATATAGGCGCACACGTCGCCCTTGTACTGTCCTTCAAACCAGCGGAAGGCACTCTCGTACCGCGGATCTCCCGTGCCGAGCACCGCCACCTGGGTATTCCCGTCAACGATCTGCGGGAAGATGGCGTCCACCAGGTCCAGGCCCTTCTGGTCAGTCAGCCGGGAAACCAGCCCGATCACCATTTTCCGGTCATCCTGCGCAAGCCCCAGCTTTTCCTGCAGAGCCCGTTTATTTTCCTTCTTCTGCTCCACGGCGTTATCCGCGTTGTAGGGCGCGGCCAGCAGCGCGTCCTTTTCCGGATCCCACTGCTCCACGTCGATGCCGTTCACGATGCCGCTCAGCCGCGGGCTGTGATAGCGCAGATGGGCGTCCAGTCCCTCGCCGAAGGCGGGTGTCTGGATTTCCTGGGCGTAGGTTTCGCTCACCGTAGTAATCCGGTCCGCGAAGGCCAGGCCGCCCTTGAACATGTTGGCCTCATCCTCGTTGTGCTTCAGCACTGGATAATCAAACAGATCATCCCGCAGGCCGGACCAGTATTTCAGGTGTTCAATGCTGCAGATTCCCTGGAACCGGAGGTTGTGGATCGTCAGGACCGTCTTTGCCTTGCCCACCGGCGAATTCCAGAACTTCGTCCGCTTGTACAGCGGAACCAGGCTGCCCTGCCAGTCGTGGCAGTGAATCACGTCCGGCGCCCAGTCCAGGTAATTCAGGATGGCCAGGGAAGCCTTGGCAAAGAAGCAGTACTTGGGAATATCCTCCCACAGTCCCGTATAGGGATTACCCCAGTCAAAGAACTCCCGGTTGTCGATGAAGTCATAGATAACCCCGTCCATCTCCATTTCCATGATGCCGACGTAGAAATTTCTGCCGTCCGACGTCTGGTCCATCATAAAGGAGCCCTTGTATTCCAGTTTCTCCTTATATTTCGAGGGAATGCAGGCATACAGGGGAAGGATGACGCGTACCTCGCAGTCTCTCGTCACCAGCGCCCTGGGCAGCGCGTACATCACGTCTCCCAGACCGCCTGTCTTTACAAAAGGATAGCATTCGGATCCGACAAAGGCTATTTTCCGTTTCGTGGCCATGGTCTCTCTCCTCCTGTCTTGTTGATCCTGACATGATGCCCGGAATTCAGCCCCTCCGGGCTTTTTGTTTATTATACCAGATTCCGTGCGTGATGGAAAGAACGCCGCGGCCATAATTCATGCTGTCTTTTCACGGATTGTTTCCATAATTATTTATTGTATTTTTTTGTCAGAATCTGTTGCATGATCCCCGGTTTTGTGTATGATTTATGTTGTATTCTTATGGAAACAGAAAAAGGAGAGAAGCGGCATGCGGAAACTGATCGAATTCCGGAATATCGTCAAGAATTTTGACGGTCAGATCGTGCTTAAGGGTGTCAATCTGAATATTTATGAGAATGAGTTTGTGACGCTGCTCGGTCCCTCCGGCTGCGGCAAAACCACGCTGCTGCGCATTCTGGGCGGCTTCCTGGAGCAGGACGAGGGCACGGTCATCTTTGACGGCCAGTGCATCGACAACGTCCCCGCCTACAAGCGGGAGATCAACACCGTCTTCCAGCGCTATGCCCTGTTTCCCCATCTGAATGTTTTTGAAAACATCGCCTTCGGCCTGCGTATCAAAAAGCTGCCGAACGATATCATCACCCAGAAGGTCAACCGTATGCTTTCCCTGGTGAACCTGGAAGGCTATGCCAAGCGCAACGTCACCAAGCTTTCCGGCGGTCAGCAGCAGCGTGTGGCCATCGCCCGCGCCCTGGTGAATGAGCCGAACGTCCTGCTGCTGGACGAGCCCCTCGGCGCCCTGGATCTGAAGCTGCGCAAGGAGATGCAGCGGGAACTGAAGCGGATCCAGCAGGAGGTCGGCATTACCTTCATTTTCGTCACCCATGACCAGGAAGAAGCCCTGACCATGAGTGATAAAATCGTGGTCATGAACGCCGGTGCGATCGAACAGATCGGCACCCCGCTGGAAATCTACAATGAGCCGGTCAATTCCTACGTGGCCCGTTTTATCGGTGAAAGCAATATTATGGACGGTACTATGCTGGCGGATTACAAGGTCCGTTTCGATGACAAGACCTTTGAGTGCACCGACTTCGGTTTCAAGGCCAATGAGCCTGTGGACGTGCTCATCCGTCCGGAGGACATCGCCATCGTAAAGCCCCGGGAGGGCGTCCTTCGCGGAGAAGTCAAAAGCGTGCTTTTCAAGGGCGTGCACTATGAACTCATGGTGGAAACCAAAACCGGTACCAGCAAGACCGTCAAGATGCACGTGGTGACCCAGCACGATATCGTGAATGAGGAAGCCGGCGAGAAGATCAGCGCCAACGACTTCTACGTGGACTCTGATGACCTGATCAACAAGGAAATGACCGACCAGGACTTCATCTCCATCGCCAACGCCCAGGCCTGGGACAATGAGAACCGGGACATCTCCCTCACCCACGTCAGCCACAATATTGAAAACCGTCCCGGCGTCTATACCATCACCTTCGGCACCGATAAGCATACCGAAGTCACTGTCAAGGTTTATGTGGTTCATCCCGAATATGTGGAGGACGCCCGCCACAACATCGGTATCAGCGCCCTGGACTTCTTCATCACCCCGGATGAAATTCAGGAATCCATGGCCATCTCCACCGACCTGAAAACCTGGGCCAGTGCGGAAGCCTGGAACCTGCAGGATGACTCCTCCATTGACATTACGGACGTCAAGTTCGATTTCGACCCGGCGGATATCAAGGAAGGCTCCTACGATATCACCTTCGCCACCCAGGGCCGGGAATACAAGGTGGAAACCACATCCCATCACGAAACGGGGGATAAGGTCGGCCTGCTCTTCGGGCCTGACGATATCCATGTGATGCATAAGGCGGTGGTGGAATGAAATCCTTCTTCCGGATGAGCTATCCCTACATCCTCTGGATCGGGATTTTCATCGTCGCGCCGATGCTGATGATCCTGCTCTATGCTTTGACCACAGCCGGCAACAGCACGCTCACCTTCCAGTTCACCCTGGATAATTTCGCCAAGTTCTTCTCTGATCCGGACTATATGCGGATCCTGCTGATCAGTCTCCGCATTGCGCTGCTCACCACGGTGTTCTGCCTGCTCATCGGCTATCCGGCCGCCCTGTTCATTGCGAACCTTTCAGACCGGATGCAGACCCTGATGACCCTGCTGCTGACCCTGCCCATGTGGATCAACATGCTGCTGAAAACCTATGCCTGGCGCGGCATCCTGCTGAACTTCGATTTCACCAGTGAGCTGAAGGTCTTCATCGGCATGGTCTATGACTTCCTGCCCTTTATGATCATCCAGATTCACACTGCCATCGCCAAGCTGGATCCCAACCTGCTGATTGCCGCCCACGACCTGGGCGCGAACAGGCTGAAATCCTTCCTGAAGGTCACCCTGCCTCTGAGCATTCCCGGCATCATTTCCGGCATCACGCTGGTCTTCCTGCCGGCCGTGTCCAGCTTCGTTATTCCGAAGATGCTGGGCGGCGGTGACTATGTGCTGATCGGCAACCTCATCGAAATGTATTTCCTCCAGACCGGGGACTGGAACATCGGCAGCGCCATCTCCCTGATCATGGCCATCGTAATCATTACCGCCATGTGGGCAACCAAGAAACTGGACCGCAGCGCGCAGGAGGACTAATGCTATGGGAATGGGTAGTAGTAATAAAAATCTCGCCGGCGTTTCCCTGATAGCGGAATCCGGTCTGGAAACGGCAAAGAAGGATATGCCCGGGGACACCTCCGGAGAGCCGATGCAGAAAAAGCCAAAGAAACCTGTTTCCCGGTTTTTCTCCTCCTTTTACCTGGTCCTGGTGCTCCTGTTTGTTTATCTGCCCATCATTTACCTGGTGCTGTTTTCCTTCAACGAAGGGAAATCCCAGACCAATTTCACCGGATTCTCCCTGCGTTGGTATGAAAACATGTTCGGCGACCGGACCATGCTGGAAGCCATCTCCGTCACCCTGATCATCGCGGTGGTCTCCACGGTGGTTTCCACCGTTGTCGGTACGGTTGCCGCCATCGGCCTTTCCAA
This sequence comes from uncultured Eubacteriales bacterium, assembly GCA_900315675.1. Taxonomy (GTDB): domain Bacteria; phylum Bacillota; class Clostridia; order Christensenellales; family Aristaeellaceae; genus Aristaeella. The sequence goes on along the minus strand of OMZY01000001.1, from coordinate 55,480 downwards.
GGCCAAACGGATCGTCCGTGCCGCAGTTCTGGAAATCAACAATCTGCCGGTGCTGAATCCGGATATCGTCACAGCCATCGGCCTGATGCTTCTGTTCATGTCCGTCAAACTCCAGGGCGGCATGCTCACCCTGATCCTGAGCCACATTTCCTTCTGTACACCCTTTGTCATTCTTTCTGTCATGCCGAAGCTCCGGCAGCTGGATGACAATGTGGCGGAAGCCGCCCTGGATCTGGGCGCCACTCCTGTGAAGGCGCTGACCCGGGTCATCATCCCGCAGATTTATCCGGCCATCATCTCCGGCGCGCTGATTGCCTTCAGCATGTCCCTGGATGATTTCGTGGTTTCCTATTTCAACGCCGGGGCCGGCATCAATACAATTTCCATGTACGTTTACTCCATGAAGCGGTATAATCTGAGTGTCAACGCCCTGGCTACCCTGATTGTCGTGGTTGTTGCCCTGATCCTGATCCTTGCGAACCTGGTACCCTACCTTAAAGATAAAAAAGCCCAGAAGGAGGAACTCCAAAATGTCTAAGAAACTGATCTCTGCCCTGCTCATTCTCTGCCTTGTCTGCCTGCCGCTGTTCGCGCTGGCTGACGGAACCCTGAACGTGTTCAACTACGGTGAATACATTGATGAACAGGTCATCAGAAACTTTGAAAAGGAATTCGGCGTCCGCGTCAATTACTCCCTGAACAGCACCCCGGAAGAAATGTATACCAAGCTCCAGACCGGCGCTTCCTTTGACGTGATCGTCACCAGCGATTATATGATCGACCGGCTGATCAAGGAAGAACGGATCCTGCCCCTGGATAAGGAAATCGTCACCAACCTGGACCAGATCACCGATAATATGAAGGGCCTGTACTTCGACCCGGACAACACCTACAGCGCTCCCTACCTGTGGCAGAACGTGGTGCTCTGCTATGACACCACAAAGATCGATCCCGCCAAGGTGGAGGAAAAGGGCTGGGAAATCCTTCTGGATCCGGAACTGGACGGCCATGCCTTTATCTATGAATCCCCCCGCGACGTCTTCATGATGGCCTTCAAGGCGCTGGGCTATTCCATGAACACCGACAATCCCGACGAACTGCAGGAAGCCTATGAATGGCTTGTCAAAATGAAGCAGACCATTCATCCCTCCTTTGTCACCGATGAAATGATCGACGGCATGGCCCAGGGTGAAAAGTGGATTGCCATGATGTACAGCGGCGACGCCGCCTATGCCAGCATGGAAAATGAAAAGCTGGCCGTCTGGGCTCCCGAACAGGGCACCAACATTGCCATTGACTGCATGTTCATCCCCTCCAACGCGTCCAATCCGGAGATGGCCAACCAGTTCATCAACTACGTGCTGGATTATGACAACAGCATGATGATCACCGTGGAAACCTGCTACACCACCCCCAACGCGAAAGTGCTGGAGGATGTCACCGCCCCCGGCGGCGAGTTCGAAGGTGTGGAAGGCTATCTGCCCCGCTCCGGTTATGAAAAGGATGAAATCTATCAGTATGTGAAGCTGCTCCAGTCCGAAACTCCCGAGCTGCTGATCAAAGTCAAAATGCAGTAAAACTGAACCATTCATTCTTCATTCTTAATTCTTAATTCTTAATTGAATATTGGAGGTTTCCCCCATGGACAACGAAACCAAAAAGCCGGTTATTTTTTCCGGCATTCAGCCCAGCGGTATTCTGACCATCGGCAATTATATCGGCGCGCTCGGCCGCTTCGCCAGCCTGCAGGAAGACTATGACTGCATCTACTGCGTCGTGGATGAGCACGCCATCACCGTCCGCCAGAATCCGGCGGAGCTTCGTCGCCGCTGCCTGGAGCTGACTGCCCTGTATATCGCCAGCGGTCTGGATCCCGAAAAGTCGATCCTGTACTGCCAGAGCCATGTCAGCGCCCACGCGGAGCTGGCCTGGATCCTGAACTGCTTCACCTATATGGGCGAACTGAACCGTATGACTCAGTTCAAGGATAAGTCCGCCAAGCATGCTGAAAACATCAACGCCGGCCTTTTCACCTATCCGGTGCTCATGGCCGCGGACATTCTGCTTTTCCAGACCAACTATGTGCCGATCGGCGCGGACCAGAAACAGCACCTGGAGCTGTGCCGGGATATTGCCCAGCGCTTCAACGGCGTCTACGGCGATGTCTTCACCATTCCGGAACCCCTCATCAGCAAAACCGGCGCCCGCATCATGAGCCTGCAGGAGCCGGAAAGCAAAATGAGCAAGAGTGATCTGGGCGACGGTTCCGTGTTCGTCCTGGACGATCCCGACACCATCCGCCGCAAGATCAAGCGTGCGGTCACGGACTCCGAAACCGAAATCCGTTTTGATCCGGAAAACAAGCCCGGCGTCAGCAATCTGCTGACCATCATCTCCGCCCTGTCCGGCGAAAGCATGGACAGCGTCTGTGCCGGCCTGGAAGGCCAGGGCTACGGTGCCCTGAAAGCCCGTGCGGCGGACTGCACCATTGCCGCGCTGGAGCCGCTTCAGGCGGAGTATAAGCGTCTCATGGCCGATAAGGACTATCTGATGAAGGTCCAGAGTGAAAGCGCCCAGAAGGCCGCTTACCTGGCCACAAAGACCCTCCGTAAAGTTCAGAAGAAGATCGGCTTCGCCGCCCGTCCCTGATTTTTACAATTTACAACTTAAATCAATTATGAATTCTGAATTATGAATTATGAATTAAAACGTTTCCTGCTTCTGCTGCTTTCCCTGTTGCTGATCTGTTCCTTTGCTTTCGCCGCTCCTCCCGTCCAGGTCCAGACAAAAATCTGCCTGTACTGCGGTGCGGAAACCGCGTCGGATCTCTGCGATCAGTGCCATGAGCTGGCGGAAGCCTGGACCTGCATTTCCTGCGGAACCCGGAACCTTTCCGATACCTGCAGTCAGTGCGGTCTGGAGAGGCAAGCCTCCCTGGAACAGCAGGCCGCGGATCCCCGTCCGCAGCTTGCCTTCCCTGCCGTGCGCTTTCTGGCTGCCGCCGGTGATCCGGCTTCCCTGCTCCGTCTGGGACAGTTTTATGAAAAGGGAATCGGCGTCGGCAAAGATATAGACCAGGCGGTTTCCTGCCTCCGGCGCGCCGGGGAAGCAGGCTATGCTCCCGCCTGGATTTATCTGGGCAGGCTCTATGACGCGGGCGTGGATATGAAACAGGATCCCGCCGAGGCGCTGAACTGCTACCGGAAAGCCGCCGATCTCGGCAGTCCCGAGGGAAACTGGTATATCGGGTCTTTCTATGAGGAAGGTACCGTCCTGGAACGGAACTACGGCCTTGCGATGGATTATTACTATATGGCCGCCGAAGCCGGGGACGCGGATGCCTGGATGAGCGTCGCTTATTTCTATCTCGTCGGCAACGGCGTGGATATCGATAAGGACAAGGCCCTTGAATACTATCTCAAGGCAGCGGAAGCCGGCAGTCATCTTGCCTGCGATTATCTCGGCTATCTGTACATGACCGGTTCCATCGTGCCCCAGGATACTCAGAAAGCCCTGGAATGGTACAGAAAAGCCGCGGATCTGGGAAATCCCCGCAGCATGTATGCCCTCGGTTACGCCTATCAGTGCGGCCAGGGAGTGGAAATCAGCATGGAGGAAGCCCTCCGCTGGTATGAAAAAGCCGCCCTCGCCGGTCATCCCACCGCCCTCATTGTCTACAACGCCTTCAAATAAATCATAAACATCATATTGGGGTTTAAAGTCTATATCACATTCGTCGTAAGACGAATATATCACATCCGCCCTGAAAGGGCGGATATATCACATTGAGCAGCTGTACGTTGTACAGCTGCTCAATATATCGCGTTTTTCGAAGAAAAACATATCATTGTAAAATCCAGTGCCTTTCAGCACTGGATTTTACCTTATGGCGCCGGTGTTGCAATCGGTGCGGGTGTTTCCTGCGGATTCTTCGCGTTTCTGGCGGTCTCCGCGATCAGATCCATCAGTTCCTGCGTCACGCCGCCGTTGGCCTTCAGTCCGTGATCCTGCTGGAAAGCTTTCACCGCTTTCACGGTCTTCTTCAGCATTTTCCCGGTCACCTTGGTATCGTAGTATCCCAGGTCCTTCAGCGTCTGCTGGAGCCAGAACACGTCCTCGCCTTCGCTCTTTTCCTTCAGCTGGCGTTTGCCCAGCTGCGGCACGTTGTCCAGGCTGTATTCCGGTTCAGCTGTCGGCATCGGGGTGGAGATGGGGGTGCAGTATTTCTTGTCCAGCGGCGGCAGCTTCAGCGCGTCGCGGAGCTCCGGATCCGGATCCATTCCCTCAACGATGGAGACCACCGTTCCGGCTCCCACATTGTCATAAATCCACTTTGCGTCCCATACTGCCAGTCGGATGCAGCCGTGGCTGGCCCGCTGGCCCAGCTTGTTGTAGCTGCTGATCTTCATGGCGGAATTGCTCACCGCCGTATAGATCGGGGAATGGAAAGCGATGCTGCTGTTGATCCTTGTCCAGTAGCGGGCGTAGCTGTTGCCCCATTTGGGGAAGATGCACCACGTGGAGTGCCGTCCGTTCAGCACCCAGTCGCCCACGTCGCTGGGCGTTGCCTTCATGCCGGTGGAGCAGAGCATCTGCCGGACCGGTACCGTGTATTCACCCTTCTCATCCCGGCCATAAACCGAGGTGACCTGGTTCGCCACGTCCACCACAATGTGGAAAGGCACCGGTGTGGGTTCCGGGGTCGGCTTCGGAGTCGCGCCGGGAAGCACGATCCGGGGATCATTGAAAATCACATTCCAGGTGGCTTCATCCACCACGCCGGTGGATTCCAGTCCGTTCTGGGTCTGGGCGGCTTTCACCGCCCGGGTGGTGTATTTCTGGAAATTACCGCTGATGGGTCCTTCGTAATAGCCCAGCTCGGTCAGCCGCTCCTGCATGGTTTTCACCAGCTTGCCGGAAGAGCCGCTCTTCAGCTTCTTTTCAAATACAATATCCGCGACAGCAACGCCGTTCTCATTGTCATCCACCAGGTAATAGGACAGGTTGGGCGCCGGTGTGGCGGTGTCGTCCGGTTTCTCGCTCTTGCTCAGGACTCTGCCTTCTCCCAGCATATCCTGCAGGTCCGAGTCGGCTACGCCGTTCACTTCCAGGTTATTCTTTTTCTGCAGGGTTTCCACGGCCTTCCGGGTCGCTTCCAGGTAGTTTCCGCTGATCTTTCCCTTGTAGTATCCCAGCTCTGTCAGCTGCTTCTGCAGGTCCTTGACGTCATCGCCCGAGGAGCCGTAGCGCAGGGGCCGGTGATTCAGGGAAAACAGGATGGACAGGGTCCGCAGATCGGCCACGCCGGTCTGATCCAGGTCAAAGTCAGCCTGGAAAGTTTCCACCGCTTTACGGGTCCCTTCCCGGTATCTGCCGGACAGGTTGCCGGTATAGTACTTCAGTTCTTTCAGCCGTGTCTGCAGCGCTGTCACGTCTTCGCCGTCATCCCCGAACTGAAGGACCCGTCCCTTGAGGATTTCCTCCTTCGTGTCCAGTTCTTCATCCTCCATCATGTCCACCGGCTGGGGATTGGAATCGTCCCCTTCCTCGCCTTCAATCGGCACGGGATTGGAGTCGTCTCCCTCCTCCTCTGCCAGGGAAAATGCGCAGGCAGAAAACAGCAGGATCAGAGCTGTCAGCAGGATCAGAAACCGTTTCATCCAGACCACCTCGGAAATCAGCGTAGACCGCCGCATTTTTATTTCGGCGTATCATAAAGATTTTAATACTTTTGTAACTTTTGTGCAAGTATTTATTTCAGCGGAAACAGAAGAAGCGGCTGTCCCGAAGGACAGCCGCCTTGTTCCCGTTTCATTTTGTTCAGTCGTCGTCACTGAAGCTGGCAACCCACTTCTGCTGTTTGCCCTCTCCGACGCCGGCCGGATACACGCCGTTTTTCCGGCATACAAAGCCGATATCGGCATTGTAGTTTGCCTTGTCGCTTTCCACCTGGATCTCGACGGATTCACAGGTAGTCCCGTCGTTTTCCTCCAGCACGGAGATAATCATCGGAATATCGGTCCGGTGAGTGGTCGGCTTCACTTCCGCAGGCGCCGCCACCTGCAGGGTGTAGGAAGCGGGATACAGATCATTGAAGCGGTAGAAACCGTACTGGTCTGTTTCGGTTTCCGCTACCACAGCGCCGTCACGCGTCAGGGTAATCTTCACATTCGGAATACCGGGTTCATCCATACTCTGCAGTCCGTCGCCGTCCAGGTCCAGCCAGCAGAAGTCGCCCATGCGTCCGGGCAGGACGCAGCCGATATCCATCTGCAGCTGATCCTGCGCCATCTTCAGGTCGATCACGTCGGAGGTGCCCTTCCGGTTCAGGGTGTCGGTAATCACGGAAACCTGGTCTCCGTTCAGCCGGCGGTCACCGGGCTCAATAATGACGCAGCCTTCCGGCACCGTCACATCCAGCTGGTAATAACCGGGCATGAGCTTATCAAACTTATAGGTACCGTTCTCGCCCGTGGTCACGGTCCGGAGCACCTCGCCGCTGCCGTCCAGCAGGGAGACCGCCGTACCCGCCAGTTTCTCCACGCTGCCGCCGCGGTCAATCCAGGCTGTACCGCCAATGGCGGTATAGCGCACGATTCCCAGCAGCAGTCCGCTGCGTTCCTCATCTTCCGCCAGGCTGATTCCGGAGAGAACCAGTTTCCCGTTCTCCTCCCTGAAATCACTGCTGCCTTCCTTCGGCGCGACGGTCTGTTCATCCAGTCCGTAGGAAAGGGTGAAGCTGCCGGGAATCATCCCGGAGGTGGCAAAGCGGCCTTCCTCGTCCGTCCGGAGAATATCGAAGACCTTGCCGTTCTTGTCGTCGGTCACGGTGATTTCATAGCCGGCGGGCGTCTGCTCGTCATCGTCGAACAGGCCGTTGTTGTTTTCATCCAGCCAGAACTGGCCGCTCAGGGAGGCTGGCATCACCATGCCCAGCGCCTGGTCGCTCCACACGGCCCCCATAATCACGGGCAGCTGGACCGACTGGCTGTCCTTGCCTGCCGCCAGCGGCAGATCCACATGATCCGTACGGCTCAGCACATACTGCTCGGGGCAGCTCACCGTCAGGGTGTAGTTATCCGGACGGAGATCCTTCAGCTGGAACGTACCGTCCTCACCGGTGGTTACGGTAATTTCCTCCAGTTCGCTGCGGGAAGGCGTCAGGGTAACGGTCAGGCCGTCCGCTGTCTCTTCCCCGTCGGTCCTCACGCCGTCTCCGTCATGATCCATCCAGGCGGTGCCTTCAATCCGGCCGAGGGTCAGGGCGCCGCAGACCGGGCCTTCCTTCTCGTCACCGGAATTCATGGTAAAGGGTGCGCTGGTACCGGTTCCCTCACCGGTAATGGTATTGCCGCCGGCGGGCGTCCGCGCGAATACGGCATGCTCGGGCAGCACATATTCCAGCGTATAGGTTCCGGGCATCACTGCGTCAAACAGGTACCGCCCGTCCTCGCCGATCACGGAGCTGAAAGCTTCACCTTCCTCACCCATCAGGCGTACGGTCACGCCGGACAGTCCGTTTTCATCCCCGTCGCGGACGCCGTTGTCGTTCCGGTCCGCGAACACGGATCCCTGGATGGTGCCGGGCTTGATCAGACCGATGTCCATTCCGGGCCGGTGCTCGCCCAGGCCCAGGATAAACTGTTCGGAATAGCCTTCCCCGTTTGTCTTGTTCAGGATCACGTTGCCTTCTCCCAGCCGGGTGAAGGCATATTCCTTCAGCAGGGGGGAACTGCTGTTGTTCACGCTCAGGGTATATGCTCCGGGCGGGACATCCTTCAGTTCAAACTTGCCCTTCGCGCTGGTCTTGTCCATGGCCACGGTGTTTCCGTCCGCGTCCAGCAGTTTCACCAGATAGCCGGATACGATCTTTTCCTTCCCGTTTTTGGTACCGGAGAAGTCGTTGTCCATATAGACATAGCCGGTCACTGTCGCCGGATAGATTGCGCCGACGTTCATTTCCCGCTGTTCGGAGCTGGCCAGTTCGAAGTTGGGCCAGAAGTTTTCCCTTCTGCCCGGCCGGGCCGCGAAATGATTGCCCAGTGGGTCGCTGACGGTCCGGGTAAAGTCGCTGCCGTCATCCGGCAGCACAGCGCGCATCTTGTATGTGTTGGCGCGCAGGCCGTTCAGCACATAGGTGCCGTCCTCGCCGGAATAGGTTACGGCGGCTTCCTCATCCTTGGCCTGTTTGATCGCTGTCACCTTGACGCCGGCCATCGGCAGATCGCCTTCATCATAGATTCCGTTGTAGTTGGCGTCCTGGAAGCAGATGCCGCGAACGGCTCCGGACCAGGTAAAGCCGATATACTGCTTGTCCTTGCTTTCCTTGTCGTTCAGGTCCAGCCTGCGGTAGTAGCTGGTCACACCGTCTTTGGCAATGACGTTTTTCCTGCCGTTCTTGGAGGCCGCCCGGGTGAACATCATGCCGTCCGGGGTATAAGCTCTCAGTTTGTATGCGGCCGGTTGCACCCGGTCGATGTACCAGTTGCCGTTCTCGTCGGATACGGTCTGATACAGCAGTCCGTTTTTCTCGCCTTCCAGCTCAATTTTCACACCCGGCAGTCCGGCTTCGTCATCCGCGAAAAGGCCGTCCACCTTCTGTTCAAACCAGCAGGTTCCGCTCACATGCAGGCACTTGCCCAGGGAAATTCCCGGGGCGGCTGTGGTGCCGGCGCTGACCGCGAAAGCGTCGCTCATGGCCTCGCCTTCCACGGTGGAGCCGAACAGGCTGGCATATGCCTCATGGTCACGGCTCTTTTTGTTAAAGGCCCAGCCTCTGGGCAGGATCGCCTTGATCCGGTAATTGCCTGCCGGCACATTGCTGAACTCCGCGAAGCCGTCCGGGCCTGTCGCCACGGACGCCACCGCTTCCTCGCTGTCGGTGAACAGGCATACGGTCACGCCGGAAACGCCCTTTTCGGCTTCATTGGGCAGACCGTTATTGTTCACGTCATAGTAGGCGTACACGCGGATTCCGGCGTCGCCGGGGGCCAGCAGTTTCCATTCCGGTTCCGGGGTCGGCGCCAGCATGGACAGGTCATAGGGTGGCATCGTCGGTGTCGCTACCGCGCCGTTATATTCCGGTTCAGGCTCTTCGTCGGAGTCCTCATCCATTTCCGGTTCGTCCTCGTAGTCTTCCCCGTTTTCACCGTCTTCCTCATCCTCCGGAAGGGGAATCGTGTCCGTATCGGTTTCCGGTTCCTCCGTGGACACTGGTACGGGCGCACCGTCAGAACCCTCTTTCAGTGGTTCCACAATCACCGGCACGGTGTAGGTGCTGCCGGCTTCCGGCGTGACGTCGCAGGCGGCGTTGCTCAGATCCCATTCAGGATCGATGGTTTCCGCCAGCGGCACAATCCGGATCCGTTCCGTATCCGTCAGGGTCAGGGTTTCTTTTCCCGCTTCAATGGTACCTGCTTCCTCGCCGTTCTGCAGTACGCGGAACGTACCCTCCAGCCGGACGATATTCTCCGTACCGTCCGCGGCGGTTCTCCTGCCGCAGAAATAGATACCCAGCGTTACCACCTCTGCCTGGGCTGCGGGGATCATTCCGCACAGCAGGGCCAGGACAAGCAGGAACGCAAAACAGCGGTTTGACTTTAACATCTTCAGAATTGCCTCCAGATAGTAGACCACAACGCGCTTTCCGGTAAACGGAGAGCGCGTCGTGACCGGTTTTTATATATGCTGCGGGTTCAGTTGGCTGTTCCGGCAGCGGCTGTGGACTCGGTGATGGTTTTCACCGTATGACGGAACTTGTCGTAAATGTTGCCGTCCTTTTCCACATATTCGTTTGTATATCCGCGGGGATAAGTCACATGCAGGATGTACAGCGTCTTGTTGGAGCAGGCGATGATCATCCGGCCGGCAAACTTTACCAACTGACCTTCATCATTTTCAATGCTTCCGGTATAGTTGGCATAGATTGCGTCGGTGTTCATGAACTTCCGGACGGCTGTCTTGGAACGTTCGTATTTCTTGAAGGTTCCGCCCATCTCGTCCAGCCGGCTCTTGACTTCCTTTTCCAGCTCGCTCCTGCTCTTGTTCTTGTCCACGGGAACCAGCTGGATGGACAGCTGCGCCGCATAGTCCACATCCGGCGTCGGATTGGTCAGGATATAGGTGTCAGGCTTGCTGTTATCAATGATCCAGCCCGCGGGTCCTTCGAAGGAAAGGTGCAGTGCCTGCGCCTCATACTTCTGGTAGGTGAAGGTCAGCGGCGGAAGCGGCGTGGGCGTGGGCTTGTCGATCGGGTCGACCAGCACGGGTGTAGCTCCGGCGTATGCGCTCTGCATGGTGGGCGCGGGCGTCTGAACGTCCACGATGTTGCTCAGCGTCTCAAGGAATTCCTCATCCCCGCCCTCTTCCTGGGACGGATCATAATCACCGCTGTCCCAGTCCGGTTCACTGTTCTGCTGCGGAACCGCCGTCTCTCCGAAAAGATTCTGCGCGTCTTCCGGCTGAGAAGCGGTTTGTTGCTGTTGCTGCTGTTGCTGCTGATCCAGCGTCATGAAGGTTTCCTTTTTCTGGCAGGATGACAGCACCAGGACAGAACACAGAACCAGTACCAGGCAGAGAATCCTTTTCTTCCACATGATCTTGTTTCCTCCTTTTACGAAGTAAAACTTTTCACTCATCGCTCTTCACTCATCACTTTGTGAAGGAAAACTCTGCTCTACATTCATATAGAACGTATCACAGATGTATCTTCTTCCATCATCCGGATAAAGTTATCATTCTGAATTCTGAATTCTGAATTCTGAATTACTCGTCTTCCTCTCCGTATAACGGATGATATACTCTCCGGTCCAGGCTGAAAATCTTTTCGCTGAATGCGCCGGGAGGCGTCTTGTCCGTCACGCTCTTCATGGTGTTCATGCGAGCGTCCATAATGTCGATCCAGTGCAGTGCCTCCGCTTCCGGAAACATCGGCGGCTTGGGGCTTCCGAATTCGCTTTCCCCGTGATGGCTCAGCAGCATATGCTCCAGCAGGATCAGGCACTCTCCGGTAACGCCGGTTTCCTCCGCAACCTTGTTCAGGTTGGTAATGCCCCGGACCAGGTGTCCCAGCAGCTGTCCGTCCCGGGTGTAATCCGTCACGTTGCCGGTCTGGTCGCTCTTCATTTCATCAATCTTTCCCAGATCGTGGATAATCACGCCGGCCTTCAGCAGATCCCGGTTCAGCCAGGGATAGATATTCAGCATCGCGTCCGCCAGGCGGAGCATATCCGTGGTGTGATGCAGCAGGCCGCTGCGTTCCGCGTGGTGCATCCGCTGCGCCGCCGGGAACCATCTCAGCCGGTCGCCCGCCAGGTTCAGCATGCCCCGGGTCAGTTTTTTGAGGTCCTCATCCGCAAAATGCTCAATCGCGTCCTCGATATCCTTGAACATATCCTCCGGCTTCCGCGGTGCGCAGGGCACCAGCGCGTTCATATCCACCGGATCGTCTTCCGTGCACAACCGCCATTTTTCCACTCGCAGCTGCAGCCGGCCGTTATATTCCTGGATTGTTCCCCGGACCTTGATCGGCTGTCCGGCTTCCGGGGTCTCCGCTTCCGGATCCCAGTTCCAGATCTTGCAGTTGATTTCGCCGGTCCTGTCCGTCAGGTTCATATCCACATAGTCGTTGCCCTTGCTGTCTTTCCGTTTCTCCGCGGACCGGATCAGCAGGAATCCTTCATACCTCATGTCCCGCTGCAGCTGGCAAACCGTATAATTCTCCATTAATTCAATCTCTCTCCGTCAAACATTTCATTCTTCATTCTTCATTTTTCATTCTTCATTCAGAATGGTGCTTCCCCGCCATTCATCTGATCCCTCGCCAGATTCGCGAAGGTGGTGAACTCGCTCAGCCAGGCAAGCTTGACCGTTCCCAGCGGACCGCTGCGCTGTTTGGATACGATCACCTCGCCGATGTTCTTGTCCTCGGTCTCCTTGTTGTAGTATTCCTCCCGGTGGAGGAACATAACCACGTCTGCGTCCTGTTCAATGGAGCCGGAATCCCGCAGGTCGCTCAGCAGCGGCCGCTTGTCAATACGGTCCTTGTTCGCGCGGCTCAGCTGGGCGCAGGCAATGATCGGAATCTTCATCTCCAGGGCGATGGCCTTCAGGCTTCGGCTGATTTCGCTGACTTCCAGCTGGCGGCTTTCGGACTTTCCGTCCGATTTCATCAGTCCCAGATAGTCCACGACAATCAGGTCCAGTCCCTTGTCCATCATCAGCCGGCGGCACCGTGACCGCAGCATGGTGGGCGAAAGGGCGGCGGTGTCGTCAATATACATGGGCGCCGCGGAAAGCGGTCCCAGCGACTTGGCCAGCTTGACCCAGTCGTCATCATGCAGTGTTCCCTTGCGGACCCGCTGCATATCCACCCGGGCGTCCGAGCAGAGCATACGCAGCGCGATCTGCTCCCGCGGCATTTCCAGCGTGAACACCGCCGTCACCTTGCCATGGTCAACCGCGGCATGTTCCGCAATGTTCATGGCGAAGGAGGTTTTACCCATGGCCGGGCGCGCGCCGATGATGATCAGCTCGCCTGAATGCAGGCCTGTCAGCATGTTGTCCAGATCCGTGAACCCGGTGGGCACGCCGGCAATCTGGCCTTTCTGCCTGGCCAGTTCCTCTATGATCTCATATGTGTTGACCAGCACCTCGCTCAGGGGTTTGAGCTCCTCCCCTTCCTGCCGGTCCATCACGATGTCGAAAATCGCTTTTTCCGCGTTGTTCAGGACTTCCTGTACTTCCTTGTCCTGGGTGAAGCAGTCCTTGGAGATGTTCCGGCACGCGGCAATCAGTTTCCGCAGGGTGCTTTTTTCCCTGACAATCTCGATGTAGGAACGGACGTTGGCCGCGGTAGGCACGTCCGCGTTGATCTTCATCAGGTACCGGATGCCGCCGACGCCCTCCAGGGAGCCCTTGCGGGAAAGCTCCGCCTGCAGGGTCACCAGGTCGATGGGCATCTGCTGGCGGTTCATATCCGCCATCACGCGGAATATTTCCGCGTGTTCCGGATGGTAAAAGTCTTCAGGCACCAGCTGTTCAGCCGCGCGGAGCACAGCGGTGCTGTCCTGGAGCATTGAGCCCAGGACGCTGATCTCCGCCTCAACGCTGTTGGGCGGCACCATGCTCCCCGTTTCTTCCCTGATGTCCATGCCTGTGTTTCCCTCTTACCTGCCCGGATGCTAGTCTCCGTTTCAGAATGACAAATCCGGTTATAGAATGTTGCGGATAACTTATAATTCTGAATTCTGAATTCTGAATTAATTCTTAATTCTGAATTATTTTTTCATCGGCTGCACGTCCAGCTTCATGGGCGTGGTCACTCCGGAATACAGCCATACGGAGATTTCCCGGATGCCGGTTTCCCGGATGGGATCGCCGATATCGATCTTCCGCTTGTCCACCTTGATTCCGTGCTGCTTTTCCAGGGCTTCCGCCACTTCGGCGCTGGTCACGGATCCGTAAAGACGGCCCTTTTCGCCGCACTTGACTTCCAGGGCAATCACTTTATCCTTCAGGGATGCGGCCTTATTCTTCGCTTCCGCCAGCATTTCCGCCTCACGGGCGTCCTGTGCGGCGCGCTTGCGGGCGATTTCCTTCATCGCGCCGGGTGTGGCTTCCACCGCCAGTTTCTGCGGGAACAGGAAATTGCGGGCATAGCCGTCGCTGACCGTCAGAATATCGTCTCTTTTACCGATGTTTTTTACATCTTTCAGCAATACAACCTTCATGTTGAATCTACCTCCTGCACATTATGAATAGTTTATCCTATTTCCTTATAAAAAGCAAGAAAAACGCCCGCTCTCGGATGAAAGCGGGCAGGTTGTCAACAGGTTTTTGCTTCTTTATTCCGCAACGATCTTCTTGATCTCCAGGCCGATCTTCTTCAGCGGCTCGGTCAGTTTCTTCACAACGTCCTTCAGTCCGGCTTCGTCCATGTTGGCAAAGTCGGAGGCGGCGGTCAGCTCTTCAACCTGCTTGGTCAGGCCGTCGATGGTGGTCTTCGCTTCGTCAGTCGCGGTCTTCAGGGCAGCTTCCGCGTCTTCCTTGGCTTTGGTGGCGCTGGCAGTCAGCTCTTCCACCTGTTTGGCCAGGGCGTCCTTTTCACCGGTCAGGGTTTCAATCTGTTTCTTCACTTCTTCAGCGGCGTCTCCCACGGTCTTTTCAGCGGCGGCGGACAGTTCTTCCACCTGCTTGGCCAGGGCGTCTTTTTCATCCGTCACGGTCTTCAGAGCGGCAGCAGCTTCGTCCTTGGCAGTCTGCAGCGCGGCGGCAGCTTCGTCCTTGGCGGTCTGCAGCGCGGCGGCAGCGTCGTCCTTGGCGGTCTGCAGCGTGACGGCAGCGTCATCCACAGCTTTCTTCAGGGCGGACTCGGAATCTTCCTTGGCCTTGGCAGCGTCGGCGGTCAGGGTTTCCACCTGGGCGGCGAGGGCGTCTTTCTCATCCGTCACGGTCTTCAGCTGGGCGGCGGCGTCTTCAGCGGCCTTGGCAGCGTCGGCGGTCAGGGTTTCCACCTGCGCGGCAAGGGCGTCTTTCTCATCCGTCACGGCCTTCAGCTGGGCGGCAGCGTCTTCAGCGGCCTTGGCAGCGTCGGCGGTCAGGGTTTCCACCTGGGCGGTCAGGTTGTCCTTGGTTTCCTTGATCTTGGTCAGATCGCCGTTTCCCGTAAAGTACAGGACAGCAAAAACGATGGCCACGATGGCAAGCAGGGCAATAGCAGCAATACCGGTCTTCTTCATGGAATGTTTCCTCCTGTTCAGTTGATAAAAAAACGTGATCCGGCCTCGCCGGTCTGGATTTGTGATTATTCTATCACAATCAAACCTTTTTGAACAGGAGATTTTTATCTGTTTTTTTCTTTTACGGTTTCTTCCCGGAAATGACCCTGTAAATGGCCGCTTCCCTGTTTTCAAACACCTTTTCCGCCACTTCCGCCAGGCCTTCCTCATCCACGTCGTAGCTGCTCCGTTCATAGGAGGAGACATAGATGTATTCCGCGCCGTACTTTGACGGAATATCCCGGTTGTGAACGGGATTCTCAAAGAAGGCCTCCAGGTCCCGGTTTCTCTCCCAGGTATCAAACCCGTGATAGTACAGCCACAGATCCGGTCCGCAGACAACGGTTCTGCCTGCAATGGAGAGCACCGGGTTCAGGTGCTGGGTCCCGGTCACGAACACCGCGTCCTCTGCCGTGTTGTCCCGGGCATATTCGCCGGCTTCCACCGCTTCCGCGCTGAAAGCCATATAGCTGGATACGCATTCACGCCAGATGGTCAGCCCGGCGCTGAAGAAGGTCACCACTGCCGCGGTCACCGCCAGGAACCGTCTTCCGCCGAAGCCTTCCAGCCGTTTCCACAGCCGGGATCCCCAGTCGGCGATCACCATGCAGCAGAGCAGCCATGCCAGGTAAAACAGCTTGTTGTTGTCGTATTCATTGGGCTGGAAGCGAACAAATTCCGCCGCCAGGATAATGGGCAGCGCCATACAGAGAATCCTGCGGTTTCTCGGTTTCTTCTCAAACGCGGCCGCCAGCAGTGCCAGGAACGGCAGGCCGATATTCTTGATATAGAACCACAGATACAGGTCCCGCATACCGTTTCCGCCCGGGTTGTTCACCCAGTTGAACTGAAGCTGCAGGAAGGGATGCGATCCCTCCTGGAACGCCTGGGCAAAGGTGAAGCCGAACAGCTGCGGCGCAGCCAGAGCCAGCACGATTCCGGCGTATGCCAGGTACCGGATCAGGATTCTCCACCGGGGTCTTCTTTCCATCAGCGCCTTCGGATCCCCGTGGATCAGGTCATAAACCATGGCCCCCAGGGAGGCCAGTCCCAGTCCCAGGAAGCTGTGGGTATGGATCAGGGGAAGTGCCCCTGCCCAGATGCCCAGCAGGATCAGTCCCCTGCACTTGTTTTCCCGGTCCAGCATCCTGGCCCGGAACTCCGTGTTCAGCAGATAGAAGCAGGGAACCGCCATGCACCATCCGCCCAGCGTTGTCCGCTGGGGAATCATCATGTCGCAGATTACATTGCTCCATCTCAGGTTGTTGGGATCCGGCTGATTGGTCGGCGTCTTGTAATATCCGTTCAGGATAAACCTCACCCGGTCTGCGGCCGTGGAGAACCAGTCGGATACGATCTGCGCGGCCCTGGCCGGGAGGGACGCTCCCTCCTCCGCTGCCGTCCACGCACCGCTGCCCGCCTGGTCGAAATCATACAGGAATCCCAGGCCGCCGTTCAGGAAGAACAGCGCTGCCGCCAGCAGCGCGGTCTTTTTTCCGCCGGTCATATCTCTTGCCAGCACCAGCACGCCCATGTAGCACAGGGCCATCATCAGCGATCCGGGAATAATCACCGCTGCCTGCAGGCTGCAGCCGAGCAGCAGGAAGGTGGAGCTCAGGCTGTCCGTCAGGAAGGGATAGCTCAGCCGCGCGCCGGGAAAGAACGGATAGTCCGCCGGGAACTTCTTCCCGACCAGTCCGGTCACAAAGCTCAGGTGCATCGGCAGGTCTCCGTAGGTGCTCTGCCCCACGTTCCAGTTCCCTGCCGCGTCCACCCGCATCACATGGCTGTACTGCAGCCAGATGCCAAGCACCGTCAGCGGCAGCCCGATGATCAGGATCTGCCGCAGCAGTTCGCTTTCCTTTTCATCCCATTCGGCCGGCGTCCGCCGGTCCCGCAGGACCCAGCTCAGAACGGTCAGCAGGAACAGAACCCCGGCGGCGAAGGCATGGGCCTCCACGTCAAACCGGAACAGGAAGGCGCCCAGGGCGGGCAGCCACATTTCCTCCAGCAGTCCCAGGCTCAGGCCCAGCCAGAGCCGGTTCAGCGGACGGTGCCGGGGCAGCAGGAAACGGACAGTCATCACGCCGAAGAAGAGGTACATAAAGCAGTACACCAGGGAAGCCGCCATCATCCTTCTGTCCCTCCTTTCCCGTATTCCTGTTCCACCTGCTGCGCGATCTCCATCAGCCGGCGCAGCCGGTGGTTCACGCCGCTCTTGCCCACCGGCGGATCCATCATTTCTCCCAGTTCCTGCAGGCTCATATCCGGGTTTTCCACCCGGAGCCTCGCCACCTCCCGCAGGGCGGGCGGCAGGGTAAACAGTCCGCGGGCAAGCGAAATACGGCGGATGGCTTCCGCCTGTTTCTGGCCCGCGTCCAGCATTTTTTCACTGTTGTGTTCGTCGCAGTTGGAGGCCCGGGTTGCTGCGGCCCGCAGCTGCTTGTTGATCCGGATGTTCTCCATTTCCAGCACGCTGCTGCCGGCGCCCATGATCGCCAGCATATCGGAAATCTGCTGGGCGTCCTTCAGGTAAATAATCTTCTGCCCTTTCCGCAGGTAGCTGTGAAACGGCAGCTCGCATTTCTCCAGCAGCTTCTCCAGCGTATCAGCCAGCCGGTCGTCTGCCTTCATTTCAAAATGATATCCCTTTTCAGGGTTCGTCATCGTGCCCGCTCCCAGGAAGGCTCCCCGCAGGAAAGCCCGACGGCAGCACTGGCGCGTCATGGGATGCCGCGGAACCGTATGCTTCAGGTGAAGCTGTCCGTTCTCATCCTCCTCTGCCATATGCAGCGCGTTCAGCAGTGCGCGGGTATCCTCCGTGCCCAGGGTCAGCACACAGCTGCGCCGTCCCCCCAGCTGGCTCGTCTGGACAAAATGAAGCTTGGGCGCGGCGTCCAGGCGTTTTTTCAGCAGCTGGAACAGGCGCCGTGCCGTACCGGCGTTGTCCAGCCGGTAACTGACAGAAATCCAGCCGCCGCCCCGGAAGGACAGGTGGCCGGAAGTCTGGGTCAGGGCGGAAATCTCGCTGAGCATGCAGCAGGGTTTCCCCATGGGGAGCCGGATCAGCTCCTCCTTCACCCCGGCGGAAAAGCTCCGCGTGTCCGAAGTGCGCATTATTCCTCCTCAACCGGCGTGGTCCAGCGTGCCTGCTCCAGCAGCAGGTCCCTGTGGTTGATTTCCGTCGGAAGGCCTTTCTCCCTCAGGTATTGCCCGATCGCTTCCGCGATGGCCACAGACCGGTGCGCGCCGCCGGTACATCCGATGGCGATGACCAGCCTGCGTTTTCCCTCCTCCCGGTAATGGGGAATCAGGAAATCCAGCAGTTCCGTATACCGGCGCATAAACTCCTGCGTCGTGGGATGGTCCATCACGAAGCTGCGCACGTCTTCATCCAGGCCGCAGTGCCGGCACAGATTTTCAATATAGAAGGGATTCGGCAGGAAGCGGACGTCCGCCACCAGGTCAGCCTGCCGCGGCAGGCCTCTCTTGAATCCGAAGCTGAGGATCTCCGCCCGGATCGGCGGCTCCGCGTCGGACAGATCCCCCAGCGCTTTGTCCAGGGACTTTCTCATCGCCCGGGCGGTCATGTTCGTGGTGTCAATCACGTAGCCGGCGGTCTCCCGCAGCGGCTGCAGCCGGTTACGCTCCTCCACTATCGCTTCAATCAGCGTCAGGCCTTCCTGGCACAGGGGATGCTCCCGCCTGGTTTCCTTATACCGGTCCAGCAGGGTCTCGTCGCTGGCTTCCATGAAGATCAGCTCAATCTGGTGTCCCATCTGGCGCAGTTCCCGGATCATCTTGGCCACCGCGTTGGCGTCAAAAAACTCGCCGCTGCGCACGTCCACGGCAATCGTCACCGTCTGGTGCTTCACCGGGGTGGTATCAAAGGCCTCTATCAGCTTCGGAAGCATCATGGGCGGCATGTTGTCCATGCAGAAGCTTCCCTTGTCCTCCAGGTAACGGACGCAGGCTGTCTTGCCCGCTCCGCTCTGCCCTGTCACAATCAAATATCTCATTCTTCCGTACCTATGATTCTGATCTCCGGCTCCAGCCGGACGCCGGCCCTTTCTTCCACTATTTCCTGCACCTTCCGCATCAGGTTCACAAAGTCCCTGCTGCTCTTGCCCGTGTTCACCAGGAACCCGGCGTGCTTCTCGCTCACCCTCGCGCCGCCGATGCTGTAGCCCTTCAGTCCGCACTGGTCAATCAGCGCCGAGGCATAATAGCCTTCCGGCCGTTTGAAGGCGCTGCCCGCGCTGGGCAGATCAAGCGGCTGCTTCTCGGCGCGTCTTGCGTTCAGCTCGGACATCCTGGCGCGGATCAGCGCCGGATTGCCGGGTTCAAGCTCAAAGGTGGCTTCCGTCACAATAAAGCCTTTTTCCATAACAACAGAATGACGGTATCCGAAGTCCATTTCTTCCCGGGTCAGGCAGATTCTGGCTCCGTCCGGATAGATTCCCCGGACGTTCCTGACCACCTGTACAATCTCCCCGCAGTACGCGCCGGCGTTCATCGTCACGCCGCCGCCCACCGTGCCGGGAATACCGGAAGCAAATTCCAGTCCCTGCAGCCCGGCTTCCGCCGCCTCCATGGCAACGCTGCCGAGCATGGCGCCGGCCTGTGCGCGGATGATGTTCCCCTCCCGGGTAATCTGCCGCATGTTCTTTCCGATACAGATCACCAGGCCGCGGATTCCGCCGTCCAGCACCAGCAGGTTACTCCCATGGCCGATTACGGTTACCGGAACGTCGTTGGCCCGGGCTTCCGCGTACAGTTCGGCGATTTCTTCCTCACTGCCGGGGAAAACCATATAATCCGCCGGTCCGCCAAGCTTCAGCGTTGTATGCGCGCTCATCGGCTCATTTACCAGCGCGTTGAACTTCTCGAACATGCATCCGTCTCCTTCGGTATCTGATAGACTCTTCTCACATCTTTTAAACAGAACTCAGTCTGCCGGTTTCCGCAAACCTTCCGTAAATCTGAATAAAATATAACGTCTTATTATACTGTTTTTATTCCTTTCTCTGCAACTTATTGACAAAATTGTTTTTTTGCTGTAATTTGTATACAAAGTGCAGAAAAAATCCTGCACTGTTTGATGAGGAGGAAGGATCATGTCCCTGTCATTCCAGCCTATGATGGAAAGCCGGCCCATTCGGGAAATCGCTTACGAAGTGCTGAAAAAGGCCATTATCACCGGTGAAATTCCTGCCGGTGAGCGGATCGTCGAAACGGATTACGCCGATCGTCTCCACATTTCCCGCACCCCGTTGAGGGAAGCCCTGCGGAAGCTGGAACGGGACGGCCTGGTGGAATATGTCATGCGCCGCGGCGTCATCGTGCATGCCTTCACCGCTGACGATGTGGAACAGATCTACACCATCCGCAACAGCCTGGAAATGCTGACCCTGCCGGACATCATCGCGAACGCGACGGCGGAAGACATTGCCGCCCTGCGGGAAATGCTCACCAGGATGGATGAACTGGACGCAAAAAACGATGTGGAGAATCTCTCCCCCATCGCCCGTGACTTTCACACCCGCCTCACCTCCATTTCCGGAAAGAACCGCATCCTGCGGGTGATTGAAGGACAGGATGAGTATATCCGCCGCTTCTCCGCCATGGCCATCCGTCAGGAGGACCGCCGGTCCGACGCCAATCAGGAACACCACAAGCTGGTGGATCTGGTGGAAGCGAAAGACCTGCCCGAGTTTGAGAAGCTCATGAAGCATCACATTGAGCGCAGCAAGGAATGCTGCCTCACCGCCCTGGCTGCCCGCAAGCAGAACCGGGAACTGTAATTAAATTCACAATTACGAATTCAGAATTCAGAATTACTTATGTTTTTACCGGAATAATGGTAAACACATATCGATATGAAGAATGAATGTAAAAACAGAATTCTAATTGAATTCTGTTTTTCATTGACATCGTCAATCCCGTGTGTTATGATATGCGGGCTGATTTATCGAGGAGGTTTTGTTCTTATGGCTACTGTACTTTCTATCGTGCTGATCATCGCAGCGCTTTTTATGATCGTTTCCGTTCTCATGCAGTCCTCTGAAGAGGGCGGCATCAGCGCCATCACCGGCCAGTCCAACAGCTATCTCAGCAAGTCCAAGGCCAAGACCTTCGAAGCCAAGCTTGCTCTGTGCACCAAGATTGCCGCCGTGGTGTTCGTGGTGCTGAGCCTGCTGATGCTCATCATCAAGTAATTTCGTTTTTGCAATCAGAACGGCTGCTTCCGTGGAAGCAGCCGTTTTTTTCTGTTATTCTTCTATTCCGTTGATCTTGAACCGGAGCCTTCTGGGTTCAATTCCCCGCTTCTCACCCAGTTCAAACATCTCCTGCATCAGTTTCGCCTTGGCGACCCGCTCCGTAACCTCGCCGGAGGAAACGCTCACCTGCAGGTCCTGATAATCCGGATGCAGGCAGATCAGCATGAACATCGCCGGATCCTGGGTTCTGTCCACATGCCAGCGGATCCTTATAAGGTCTTTTTCCTCCGTCATTTGCCGATTCCCTCCGTCATCAGGATCTTTCTGGCCACAGATACGCATTCCGGAACGCCTGCGCCGCTGGCCATATCGGGCCTGCCGCCGCCGCGGGCAACCCGCTTGATCAGGTCGTTCATATCAATCTTCACATCCGCGGACCGGGCAAAGGTCAGCCGTTCACCCGTGCTCAGGAGCAGCGCCCTGCCCTTTGCGGCAATGTATTCCGATACCGCAGCCGCCACAGCCCGGCTGTCCGTTTCCGGCATTGTCATCACGCACAGGGTCACCCCCGGCAGGTCCTCCGTACTCCCGGCTTCCGTCATGGCAGCCAGGATCTCTTTGGTTTCCAGCCGGTTGGCCCGTTTTTCAGCTTCCGACAGCCTGTATTTCAGGTCGCTGGCCGCGGAGGACAGCTTCTCCACCGGGCAGCTCAGCGTCGCTCCGGCTTTGTCGGCATACCGCATATAGGTCTGGAACAGGCTCACCGCCCGTCCGCCGCAGACAAACGCCACCCGGACTTTCCCCTTGGCGGGAATGGCGGACAGGATCTTGATCAGTCCGATCCGTCCCGTGGAAGCGGGATGGGTTCCGCCGCAGGCAACCATTTCAAAGTCTCCCATGGCCACTATTCTCACATGCTCTGTCACCGTCGGTGCCTTGCGCAGCGGCAGCCGCTTCAGTTCCTCCTCGTCCGGGAACCAGCAGCGGATCGGCGCGTCCATGCGGATCCGCTCGTTCACGGTGTTTTCCAGCAGCAGGATTTCCTCCTCGGTCAGGTGGGTCCGTCCCTCCGGCAGGGATACGTCAATGGTGGATTCTGTCTGGCCCAGGTGCAGGCCGATGGTGGTTCCGCCCAGCTTCTCCCAGATCGTTCCGGCCAGCATATGCTCTCCGCCGTGCTGTTCCATGTGATCTGTCCGCCGTGCGCCGTCAATTTCGCCCCGTACGGCTGTCCCCGCGGGGATCTCCTTATCCACCGTGTGGATTACTTCCCCCGCTTCGCCGACCTCCACGTCCGTGACCTTTGCCGTCACCTTCCCGAAGGTCAGTGTGCCGGTGTCAAACGGCTGTCCGCCGGAAGTCGGATAAAAAGCGCTCCGGTCCAGCGTCACCAGGAACTCTCCCGGCCGCGTTCCGTTCTTCACCGACGTCACTTTTGCCTCAAACTTCCAGAGGTACGCGTCGTCATAATACAGTCTTTCAGTCATTCAGTTACTCCTGTTAATTCACATTCGGCGCAGCCGGTTATTTCATATTGGACAGCTCCGCTGTTCAATAATTCATATCGCGAAGCGATAATTCATATTTGCCGCAGGCAAATAATTCATTGGTATAAGACGGCTCATTCCGAACAGTCTTATACCATTTCCTCCGGGTGGTACGCCTCATCAAACTCTTCCGCCGTCAGGAATCCCAGCGCCACGCACGCTTCCTTCAGGCTGGTTCCGTCCCGGTGCGCCTTCTGGGCGGTTTTGGCCGCGTTCTCATAGCCGATCTTCGGTGAAAGCGCCGTCACCAGCATCAGGGAACGTTCCACATTTTCCTGCATCTTTTCCCGGTTCGCCTGGATCCCGCTCACGCACCGTTCCTTGAAGGAGTCCATGCTCTCGGCCAGCAGCCGTGCGCTCTGCAGGAAGTTATAGGCGCACACCGGCATAAACACGTTCAGTTCGAAATTGCCCTGGCTGGCGGCAATGCCAACCGTCACGTCGTTGCCCATTACCTGGGCCGCCACCATGGTCACCTGCTCGCACTGGGTGGGGTTCACCTTGCCGGGCATGATGGAGGATCCGGGCTCATTCTCCGGAATCGTGATCTCTCCCAGGCCCAGCCGCGGTCCGCTGGCCAGCCACCGGATATCGTTGGCAATCTTCATCAGGTCCGCCGCCAGCGCCTTCAGCGCGCCGTGCGCAAACACCATCTCGTCCCTGGAGGTCAGGGCATGGAACTTGTTCTCCGCTGTCACAAAAGGCAGGCCGGTTTTCTCCGCGATCTTCGCCGCGGACAGGGTATCAAAACCCGCCGGCGCATTCAGTCCGGTCCCGACGGCCGTGCCGCCCAGGGCCAGTGCCAGCAGGGGCTTTTCCGCCATCCGCAGCAGCTCCTCGTCTTTTTCCAGGCTGGCGCGCCATCCGGAGATTTCCTGGCCGAACAGAATCGGCGTCGCGTCCTGCAGGTGGGTGCGTCCGCATTTGAGCACGTTCGCGTTTTCCTTCTCCAGCCGGATCAGTTCCTGCTCCAGCCGCGTCAGGGCGCCGATCGTCCGCTCCACGGCTTCTGCCGCGGCAATATGCATTGCCGTGGGGAAAGTGTCGTTGGAGGACTGGCTCATATTCACGTCATCGTTGGGGTGCAGCAGCTTTTCTCCCGCGATCTCATTGCCCCGGTTCGCGATGACTTCGTTCATGTTCATGTTGCTCTGGGTTCCGGATCCGGTCTGCCATACCACCAGCGGAAAATGATCGTTCAGCTTCCCGTCAAGGATTTCATCCGCGGACCGGCAGATTGCTTCGCATTTCTTTTCGGTCATCTTCTCCGGTTTCAGCTCCCGGTTGGCCAGCGCCGCCGCCATTTTCAGCACGGCAAACGCCCGGATGATTTCCTCCGGCATGTTTTCATGCCCCGCGCCGATCGGGAAATTATTCCGGCTCCGTTCCGTCTGGGCTCCCCAGTACCGGTCTGCCGGAACTCTGACTTCGCCCATGGAATCATGCTCTGTTCTGTATGTCATCGCTGTCACATCCTCCGCGTTTCTGACGTCCTTGCCATTATACCCAAAAACAGCACCCGCTTCAATAAAAAGCAGCAGGCGGATCGCCTGCTGCCTGTGCCTTTTCTGTATGAAATTCATTCGTCCGCGCTGAACGTTGATATGCCGGAGGAGAACCAGCCCCATACGCCGTCCACCCAGATATAATACCAGGGCCTGTCGTTGCCGCCCATTTCCTCTCCGTAGCAGGGATAGGTCTCTCCGCCGTAAACCCGGGCCACCATCGTCGCGCTCGTATTGGAGTGTTTCCGCACGATCATCGCGTCATCCTCGCTGCCCCGGACAGTGATCATCCCGATCTTTTCGGTATTCATCGGGGAAACCGCCGGGAAACCCAGCGCCTCAATACCGTCATAGGTTTTTCCGTCCACCCGCAGCACGGCCGCTTCCCTGTTGATAAATCCGCGGGTCAGCTTTTCGTTCAGCGTGGTCTCCACATACCACCAGTTCCCGGTATAGGTATACTTGCCCAGCACGGTAATCTCCGTTCCTTTCGGCAGTGTTCCGAAAGGTGTGGTATTGGACCGCGGGTTGTCCGTGATATCAATTTTCTCTCCCAGCTTCAGGGGAATGCTCACAAAAGCCAGTTTGGAGGCATTGGCCTTGGCTTTCAGTTTCTTGCTGTATTCCGGCGGAATATATCCTACCCGGGCCTTCTTATCCTTAATCTCATAGCGGACCATCAGCCAGTCGTTTTCAAAACCGCCCACGCTGATTTCCGTCTCCACGCTGCATGAGGCGTTGCCTTCAGACAGTCGGATGGACTCCTCGGACGGAGCTGTGTACACCGGGCAGGATCCCTTGCCGATTCCCTTCTCCCGTACAAAGAACTTGAAATCCGGCACCTTCAGCAGCGCTGCCACTGTTTCCGACTCCGCAGCCGGACAGGAGGAACTGTCTTCCGCCAGTGCGCACCCGCAGGAAACAATCAGCGTCAGCGCCAGCACGATGGCGCTCAGCCTGTTAAACAGTCCGTTATGCTTCATCTTTTTATTCCTCCTTGTCTTGTCCCTGCCATCATACCACATTGTCCGGATCTGTTGCAATTATCATATTGTGCAAAACAATTTGCATTTTCAGCAGCCGGTACGGTTGCTCTCACATTGAACGGCTCCGCCGTTCAATAATTCATATTCTGCGCAGCAGAATAATTCACAAATCTGCGCAGCAGATTTATTTCATATTGAACAGCTTTGCTGTTCAATAATTCATTTTTTATCGAAATCCTGAATAAGATTTCGATAAAAACGAACGGCTCCCGGCAGGCAGTTATACTCAATATTCTCGTTCACGCCGTGCATGCCCTTCATCTGTTCCGGTCCGTAGATCACCGGTGCGAAGCGCACCACGTTGTCACAGATCTTCTGATAAAACCGGGAATCCGTCGCCCCGGTCATCACATAGGGACTTCCGGCACAGCCCGGGAAGGTCCTGGCAATCACCCGTTGCACCGCCTCAAAGGCTTCCCCGTGAATATCCACCGGTTCTGTATAGTCGTTGGCGGACAGCACTTCCATGTTCAGTCCGTGCTTCTCTGCCAGTTTCCGCACGATGCCGAGGCTTTCTTCCATGCCCTGATGCGGGATAAACCGCATATTGGCGGAAACACTGGCCTCCTGGGGCAGCACGTTGCAGGCGTCCGATCCGCTCATCATGGTGAATGCCATGGTGGTGCGGATCATAGCCCCCGCCTGGGAACTGATCGCCGGCAGTACCTTCAGCAGCACCGGCCGGAACAGCCACAGGTTGGTAAACACCAGTTTCAGCGGAAAACCCGCATAGGGTGCCAGCGTTTCAAACATGGCCGCCACTTCCTTCGGCAGTTTCCGTTTGAAAACCGTATGCGTTTCAATCTCATTCACAAACGCGGCCAGCCTCGCCACCGGGGAATGGACCGGTGGTGCACTGGCGTGTCCGCCGCCGGAGGTGGCGGTAAAGCGGACATCCGCCTTTCCTTTTTCAAATACGCCTACCATGGCGAAGTTTCCGTGGATACCGCCGATCGGGTCGGTAATAATTCCGCCGCCCTCATCGCAGACCAGCCAGGGCTTCACTCCCCGTCTTTCCAGTTCCGCCACCAGCTTCGGGCATCCGTCCCCGCCCCATTCCTCTGTGCAGGAGGAGGACAGGTAAACATCCTGTTCCGGAACATATCCCTCCGCCAGCAGCTCTTCCGCCGCCTGGAAGAAGGCCATCACGGAACACTTCGTGTCTGAGGCTCCCCGGCCCCAGACCTTTCCGTCCGCGATATCCCCGGAGAAGGGTTCATGCTCCCACTTGCCCTCCGCGGGCACCACGTCCTGATGGCTCATCAGGACCAGCGGCCGGTCATTGTGTTTTCCTTTCCAGTAAAACAGCAGGTTGCCGTCAATCTCCGTTTTTTCCAGTTCCCGGTGTACCAGGGGAAACAGCTCCTCCAGCACCTTGTGGAAACCCAGGAACTTCTCCTGCTGATTCTCGCCCGGCACGGAAACCGTTTCATACCGTACCATAGCCGCCAGCTTCCGGGCGCAGGCCTCCGCTTCCTCCGGATCGGGATCCGGCCGGTACGTGGACTGTTTCCCCGGAATCAGCAATGTCCGGATCACCGCCGCCAGCAGCAGAAGCAGAACCAGACCGATACAGCCCAGGATCACCCACAGCACGATCATTTGTCTGCTGCTCCCTTCATCTCCCGGCGGTATTTCATCCAGGCCAGGCCGATCGCCAGCGCGCCCGCGGGAATAATCATGAAGCTGGTGGAAGAAGTCAGGGACGGCACCAGCGTAAACAGGATGATCATCACTGTCAGCGGAATCAGCGCCAGCAGCGGATCCTTCCGGTAATACTTATAGGCCATGGCGCCGAACAGGGCGGGCACCACGTTGGCAAACGCCGGAGCCAGCACCGGGCTCTGCAGCACAGGCTGCAGCGGGATCAGCAGCACCACGCCCAGGGCCAGCACCACAATCGTCACCAGCGCGGAGGTGGCAATGGACAGGGTGGCGATCACCTCGTTTTCCGCCGTGCCGGACTTGGCGTCAACCAGTTCCTTCGCGTTCATGGCGCAGGGGATCTTCATGTTGATCAGGTTGCCGGTAATAAAGGCCAGGTAGCTTCCGCCCGCGCCCAGCATGGGCGTATAAACCAGGAACTCCACCACGCTGGAAACTGTCCAGACCAGGCCCACGGACAGGAAGCCCCGGGCCACCGCGCCCAGATCCGGTCCCGCGCCCAGGAGCGTACCAATCAGGAACGGTGCGCCCACCAGCAGGATCAGCGTAATGACAGAAACAATCCGTCCCAGCCTGTGGGTGGATTTCAGGTAAGCTTCATAATTCTTCTGTTTTTCCATTTCCGCTCACTCCCCTCTCAATGGCCGATCAGCACCGCCGCCAGCATGCCGATCAGCATGCTGCCCGCGATGGAGAAGTTATCCAGCCAGGCCATCCCCTTCTTCTCGGAGAAGTAGGTGAACACAGCCATTGCCAGCGCTGCCGCGGCCACCACTGCCAGCGGCGTCCAGTTGCCGGAGAAGGAGAACAGCCCGCCGCCGGAAATCCATCCGCCGACATAGCTTCCGATATAGGCGCTGACCATACCGATGAACATGGCGGCCATCGCCCTGTCGCCGAAGCCGCCGCCCGTGCGGGTTTCCTTCTTCCCGCCCTGCTGCAGCCGGTGCAGGTATTTCTTGTTGAAAAGGGTGGAGAGGATCATTCCCCACATGATGCAGATGCTCATCAGCAGGGCAATCGTCGGGAATGCCTGTGCCGTCATCTGTCCGGATCCCAGGGAAACGCCCAGCTGTTCCGCCGCCGCGTCCGCCACCTGGGTCTCATAATGCAGCGCGCCGATCACCGACAGCCGCAGCCACGGCCACGGTACGCCCAGGCTGCCGCTCAGCGCCAGCACTCCCAGCAGGATACCCACGCTGGGCAGCACGGAAAAGGTCGCGCTGGCCGTCACTGCCCGCTTCATCCGGGTCACGTCCATGCCCAGGGCTTTGCCCGCCCGCCAGGCGCGGACCATAAAAATCACACAGACCACAGCGATAAACGCCACGATGGAACCGCAGATGAGATACACCCCTCCGCCGTTCAGCTGCTCCAGAACGCTCATATGCATATCCTCCTGTTTCCTCCGGAATACCCGGCGTCAGATGAATTATAGTACATCCCTGTCCCGGCTTCAAGAATTGAACTGCCATCCCCTGTCCCTGCTTCGTATATTCTTATGGCCGGCCGGCAGGGGTCGGAAATAACACGCCAACACCCTCACAGGAGGTAGAAACTATGGAAATGGTTGCTGGAATCCATCCGATCAAAGAGGAAAGAATCACCATCACCTGCAGGAAGCGGAAGCGCCCGTTCAGGATCGCGATGCTGGCCGCGGTCTCTGTACTCCTCAGCTGGCTGGTATACGGGGTAACCTGCGCGTCAATCGATACAAGCCTCACCTTTTTCCAGGCGCTCGTCAGTCCCGTTGTCCTGGCCCTGATGGCCCTGGAAGCCATCGGCTGGTTTGCTGTTACCCTGAAAAAGGACGCCCGTAAGTATGCCCGGTGCTGACAATGCCCTTCAAATGTTTCTCCGTTTCATGATATACTTTCCCCGATAGCAGACGGAAACGGAGGGAGTTGTTCATGAATCACTGCGGCACAGTTCCGCTGGAAACAGCCCGGCTTGTTCTGAGGAGATTTGAATCTTCCGACGCTCCGGCCTTCTTCCGGAATGTCTGTTCGGATCCCCGGGTCAGCACTTACCTGACCTGGAAAACCCATGAAACACCCACGGAAACCGAAACCCTGCTTGCGGATTTTATCCGCCGGTATGAAAATCCTGCCCGCTACTGCTGGGCAATCATCCTGAAGGAAACCAATGAAGTCATCGGCACCGTCGCCGCACCCACAGTCCATGAGCTGACGGAATGTATGGAGGTCACCTATGCCGTCGGCAACGCCTGGTGGGGCAAGGGGTACGCGCCCGAGGCCCTGAAAGCGGTCATGGATTTCCTGTTCGACCGGGTCAGCGTGAACCGGATCGAAGCCGGCCACGATGTCCGCAACCCGAATTCCGGCCGGGTCATGGAGAAGGTCGGAATGCGGAAGGAAGGTGTCCTCCGCCAGGCCGGCAAAAACAATCAGGGCCTGTTTGATCTGGTGTTTTACGCCATGCTGAAACAGGACAGGTCATGAATTAAGGAGACGGCGTCTGCCGTCTCCTTTTCTTCCGTCTCCCTGCATTTTTACATCTTTGTAACACCTGTGCTGCTGTGTCCTGTGTTATAATCCGGATAATGACTGAAACTGAATTCAGGAGGCTGGCAGCATAAGTTTTTCTCATAAGCATTCACGTTCACCCCGTTGCCGGCATGAACCGGAACAGGGCATGACGGTCATTAAAGGAGGTATAAACATGGCGCAGTTGATTCAGAACACCCTCAGCCGCTTCGTGGACTCCGGCGAGATTGCCGGCTGTTCCGCCCGGATTATGCGCGGCGACGAAGTCCTTTTCGAAGGGCATTTCGGCTATGCGAATATTGAAAACAAAATCAGAATATCCGACAGCACCATCTTCCCCATCGCTTCCATGTCCAAAGTCATCACCGTGGCCGGCGTCATGCAGCTTTATGAACAGGGGCTCTTCAAGCTCTGGGATCCCGTCAGCAAATACCTGCCGGGATTCAAAAATCCGAAGATCGCGAAGGAAAAGCCCGACGGTTCCTATGAAATTGTGGACGCCAAAGGCGAAGTAACCCTTCGTCAGCTTTTCACCATGACCAGCGGCGTCCCCTATGGCTGGAAGGATACTGCTGCGGGACGGATCCGGTCTGAACAGGAGGAGGCCTGGGAGAAAAGCGGTGAACCCTTCCCCGGCTCTGTGGAATATGCCAACCTGGTCGGGCAGCTGCCCCTTGCTTTTGAGCCGGGTGAAAGATGGATGTACGGTTTTTCCATTGACATCCTGGGCGTTGTCCTGGAGGTGCTGACCGGCAAAACCCTGGGAGAATACCTGAAGGAAAACATTTTTGATCCGCTCGGCATGACCGATACCGGTTTTTATGTCCCGGCCGAAAAACTGGACCGGGTGGCCACCCTGTACCATATCAACGAGGATATGAAACCGGACAGACGGGAATATAACACCTCAAAGCCGTTTTTCGAAAGCGGAGGCGGCGGCCTGTACTCCACGGTAAAGGATTATTCCCGCTTTGCCCAGATGCTGCTTCACGGCGGCACGCTGGACGGTGTCCGGATTCTGGGCCGGAAGACCGTCGATCTGATCTCCACGGATCACCTGACGCCGGAGCAGCGGAAGGGTGATAACTGGGATACCCAGCGGGGTTACGGCTACGGCCTGGGTGTCCGCGTCATGACCAATCCCGAGCTGGCGGGTGTCAACGGCTCCGTCGGGGAATGGGGCTGGGACGGTGCCTTCGGCAACTGGTTCTGTGTGGATCCGAAGGAAAACCTCACCTGCGTGTACCTGACCACCAACCTTCCGGGAGAACACTACCGCTTCATCCCGAAGCTGATGGCTTCCATGTACGCCTCTCTCGACTGATCATCTGACATCTTTACCTGAATGGAGGACCGATATCTGTGGGAATTCTGATCTGCGGTCTCAACGGCTGCGGTAAAAGCACCCTGGGCAGGCAGCTGGCCGATCAGCTGGGATACCGTTTCATCGATAATGAGGATTTATACTTTCCGAAGGATGACCCTTCCTATCTCTACTCCGGGCCCCGGAGCGAGGAGGAGGTCGTCCGGCACCTGGAGGAACTCATCGAACAGGACCGCCGCTTTGTGTTTGCTGCGGTAAAGGGAAACTACGGCGATAAACTGCCTGCTTACCTGGATCACGTGATTCTGATTGAGGTGCCGAAGGAAATCCGGAGCCGCCGGGTCCGGGAGCGTTCTTATCAGAAATTCGGGAACCGGGTGCTTCCCGGCGGCGATCTGTATGAAACGGAGCAGAACTGGTATGCTCTGACCGACTCCCGTCCGGATGATTATGTGACGCGGTGGCTGGATACCGTACAATGCCCCGTGATCCGGATAGACGGCACGCTGCCCGTAAAGGAGAATCTCGGCAAACTCCTGACCCTGCTGGCCTGATGGATAAACCTTTTCAATGAACGGTGCGCCCTGCGGTGCATCGTTTTTTATTTATGACGTTCTTTGTAATATTTGTAAATATTTTGTAATATTCTGTTTACAATTCAGAAATAATATGATATCCTTTCATTGTCAAAATCTGTCAGTCTTCAAAGGAGGCGTCGAAACACGATGAAAAAACAGCTCATCAGCCTGTTTCTGATTTTTGTGCTTCTGCTCTCTTTCTGTACCGTTTCCTATGCTGTCAAACCCGCCACCCTTTCCCTGAAGTCTACGGGTGATAACGTCAAATCGCTCCAGAAGTCCCTGATTTCTTTGGGATACCTCAAAGGCAAAGCGGATGGCGTTTTCGGGTCCAAGACAGAGGAAGCCGTCAAAAAGTTCCAGAAGGCAAACGACCTGACGGTGGACGGCCTGGCCGGCGCGGATACGCAGGGCGCGATCAACGCGGTGCTGAAAAAGAAAAACAGCAAATCCACCTCGAAACAGGTGACTCCGAAAACCACCGTCAAATTCCCTGCCGTGCTGAAGTCGGTTCTGCCGGAGCTGGCTGCCGGCGCAAAGGATCCCGTTTTCGGCGGAGATTATTCCACCCTGTATAACGGATCCGTCGGAAACCGGGTCAAAACGGTCCAGACCATCCTGATCGCCATGGGCTATCTGGGCGGCACCGCGGACGGCATTTACGGAACCAACACGGAAAACGCGGTCCGCAAATACCAGGAAGCTTCCGGGATGAGTTCCGCGGACGGCATTGCCGGCCCGCTGACGCTGGCCAATCTGTACCGGTACGCCACAAGCGCGGAATCCGGTCTCAGCCAGTACAAATAATCTTTTCAGACATTCCCCGTTCTCCTTCCCCGCATGGGCTGAAACAGCCCGTGCGGATTTTTTTATAAAAAGTATTGACACCTTCAGTTTATTAGTGTACTATCTTACTCGTACACTACGTCACCGTTAAAGGAGGAAGCTATGGATTACGATCCCATGAGCCCCATCTGGCTGCAGGTTGTCAACAGGATTAAGGGAGCGGTCGTTACCGGTGCGATCGGTCCCGGGGATAAACTGCCTGGCGGCAGGGATCTTGCCGTGCAGTACTCCATTAATCCGAATACGGCGGCGCGGGTTTATCAGGAGCTGGAACGCGAAGGGCTCTGTGAAACACGGCGCGGTATGGGAACCTATGTGACTGAGAATACGGAAACCATTTCCGCCCTGCGTGCGCAGATGGCCTCGGAAGCAGCGGACCGTTTCCTCCGGGATCTCCGGATGCTGGGGCTGGACAGTGATGACGCGATCCGGCTTCTGAAAGAAAGGAAGGATACAGATCATGCTTGAAAGCAGAGAGCTGACAAAAAAATTCGGTACGAAAACCGCCGTTGACTGTGTAACGATGTCCATGGAGCCCGGGCATGTCTACGCCATGCTTGGGCCGAACGGCAGCGGCAAAACCACCTGGATGAAGATGGCCGCCGGCCTGGTCAAGCCCACCTCCGGCTCCGTATATTTCAACGGTGCTCCCGTGGGAATCGAAAGCCGCCGGGAAGTGGCCTATATGTCCACCGAACCTTATTTCTATGACTGGATGACCATTGAAGACGCCGGAAAATACTATCGGGATTTTTTTGCGGACTTTTCCATGGACCGTTTCCTGCGTATGCTTCACGATATGAACCTGAATGAGAAGGATAAGATCCGCACCCTGTCCAGCGGCATGGTAGCCAAGATGAAGATTGCGCTCACCCTGGCCCGGGACGCCAAAGTCTACATGCTGGACGAGCCCTTCAACGGCATTGACCTGCTGGCCCGGGATGAAATCCGCGGCGCCATTCTGAGTGCCGCCGTCCCGGAAAAGCTTCTGCTGCTTTCCAGCCATCTGGTAGAGGAAATGGAAGCGATCGCGGACCGTGCTGTGTTTATCCGCAGCGGCGTTCTGATGGAAGTACGGGACCTGGAAGAAATGCGCGAGGTGGACGGCGTCTCCATGGCGGACCGTTACCGTGCTATCTTCGGTCACGGGGAGGTGCAGGCATAATGTTGAAACTTCTGAAATATGAGTTCCGGAAAACGATGTTCCCGAAATTGATTCTTCTGGCGGCGTTCGTAATCATGGAAGGTATTTTCCTCTACGGCCACTGGACCGGCAAAGAGGATACCAAAGCGCTCGGTATGGGACTGGTCCTTTTTACCCTCTTCTTCAGCTTCCTTCTGCTCGGCATCCTGAGCCTGGTGACCCTGCATAAGGATATGAACACCCGTCAGGGCTATATGCTGTTCATGACGCCCAACAGCACCTACCGCATTCTCGGCGCCAAAGTGGCGGAATGCGGCCTGTCCCTGCTGATTGCCGGCGCCATCGGTCTGGGCATCGGAGCGCTGAATTTCTCCATGCTTTCGGAAGTCACAAAGCTGATCACCTCACTCCTGGAGAATTTCGGTTCAAATCTCGTTCCCGATTTCCCCACTTTGTCTTCGCTGCTCTTCAATATTCTCAGCCATCTGCTGTGCAGCGTAACCACCGCCTATCTGGCCGACGTGATTTCCTCCTCCCTGCTGAACGGCCGGAAGGGAAACCTTGCGATTACTTTTGTGCTGTTCATTCTGATCAACTATGCGGTTCAGAAGATCCTGACCCTGGTGCCCGATTCCCTCAGTGTCGTCCCGGTCTTCCTGCTCCAGGGGGGCATTGCCCTGGTGCTGGCCGGAATCATGTATGTCATCACCGCCCGCCTGATGGATCGCTATCTCAGCGTTTAACAGGCGCCTCCGGACACACCGGGAGGGTGCGCATACCGCGCGCCCTCCTGTTCTGTTTTCCCGGGCATTCTGTCCGAAATGGAACAAAAAGCCCTTCCGGTTCGTTTATATTTACAGGAACGGGTTCAGGAAGCGATCCTGTACGGTTTTTCCGGTTCAGGCCCCGGGCCTCCGGAATTTCCGGTTTCCTGAACCTTCGTTCCAGCCTGCGGTACAGGGAAACAGGCCGCAGACGCATTGCGTACCCGGCACAGATGCCTGCGCCGGAACCTGAATAAGGAAATGGTAAGAAGGGATAGCAAATGAAAAGAAATATCAAAATCTTAGGACTGGCAGGAGCGCTGGCACTGTGTCTGTTGCTGACCGGCTGCTATCAGTCTCCGGATAATACAACCAACCCGGATAATGAGATGCATTTTAATACGCATCCGCCGGAAGAAACGGCAACCCCTGCCCCGGTGGTGGAGGAAACCGTCCTGCCGGACAGCGGCTGGACTGACGCGCCGGACAGCGGCTCGACCGAAGCGCCGGACAACGGCTGGCCCGAAAGCACGGATCAGGTTTACGATCCCTATGCTTTCCCCACGGAATCACCCGCGTCAAATCAGAACATCTGGGGCAACCTGGACGGCCCGATCGTCCTGATCACCTCCCAGCCTTCTGACGGCGTCCCTGCTCCCACCGGCGGCAATGATATTGCGCTGATCACCTCTTCCCCGTATACGGAGATTCCTTCTCCGGACGCCACACCCACGCCGAAGAGCCTGCAGCGCGGCTATACCGACAGTGAGGAAGTCCGTCAGATGCAGTCCCGCCTGAAGGAGCTTGGGTATTACAAAGGTTCTCCCGACGGCGACTTCGGTCCGGCGACGGAAGATGCTGTGAAGGCCTTCCAGAAGGCAAACGGCCTGACCGCGGACGGCAAGGCCGGTGAAAAAACCCTGGCCAAACTGAACGGATCGGACGCTGTCCGCGCCGGCAGCAGCAGTTCCGGCAGCAGTTCCGGCAGTTCCTCCGGCGCTGCTTCCGACGCCTCCTCCCGGATTAATACGAAGATCTATCTGGAAGTCGGCAATGAGGGAAAAAACGTCAAAACGCTGCAGAACCGGCTGATTGAGCTGGGCTGGATGTCCGGTTCCGCTTCCGGTCTTTACGATGAGACTACCGAAGCCGCCGTCATCGCCTTCCAGAAAAAGGCGAAACTGTGGGCGGACGGCAAGGCTGGCCCCAAGACCCTGGAGGCCCTGTTTGCCGCCGGCGCGGCCAAGGGATCCAATCCTGTTTCCGCCGGCAGCGGCACGCTGGAAAACGGCAGTGAAGGCAGCGAGGTAAAACGGCTGCAGAAGCGCCTGATTGACCTGGGCTACCTGAGCGGCAGCGCGGACGGCAAATTCGGTCCTGCAACGGAAGCCGCTCTGACTGAGTTCCAGAAGAACAACGGGCTGGAAGCCGACGGCAAGGCCGGCACCAAAACCCAGAACAAACTTTACGGTGACGAAGCCAAACGAGCCGGCTCCTCCAATTAACCTCGGCTGCTGTACAGCCTCGAATCAACAGAATATACTTCAAATCAAAATCGCTTCCATTCAGGAAGCGATTTTTTCCGCCATTATGAATTATGAATTATTAATTATTAATTATTAATTGCCATTTGCACTGTTGCCGTGATTTTATTCTTCCCTTCCACCCGGGTGAACCCCATTTTTTCATACAAATGCCTGGCCGGTTCATTATCCACATTCACATCCAGTGCCATTCCGGCGGGGCGGTTCATTTCAATGGCCCTGGCCAGAAGCTTTCTTCCCCAGCCTCTGCAGCGGCTATCCTCCGCTACCAGAATGTCAAAAATATAGTTTTCCTCCTTCGGCCAGGTCACATCCAGATAGCCTGCAACCTGCCCGTTTTCAACCGCGATAAATATCCGGAAAAAATCCGGATCCGCGGCTGTTTTTTCTCCTGTCCAGAACATGTCTTTGTTATGCAGTGCGCAGTACTGCTCATAATAAGCGTCGGTCAGCAGCTCAATTCCTTCGGTATCCGCAGGAACAGTTTCTCCCGTCAGCTCCATATACTGCTGTTCCGGTTCAAATGTTGCTCCTTTTCCGGTCAGCATCTCCTTCAGCGGCTGATTGCCCGGATTGAACACAAAGTCCACCTGGAAGCCGGGGTACTTTCCCTGCAGATAAGCCGCCAGCGCTTCGCATGCTTCCGCGGACCGCGTCAGACAGACGCCCGCTTCAATATTCCTGTCTTCTTCGCTCACCAGCAGTACAAACAGCCCTGCCGGCTCATCGTCTCGGTATATGCCGAGTATCTTCTCATCCTGTTGCTCCATGGATTTCCGGAGTTTATTCGTCATTTCTTCCTGCCCCGGATGGTTTGGATCGGCAAATGCCGGATCACCGTTCACATCCGCAATCAGCGCCGTCCAGGGGGCCAGATCTGTAATTTCTTCAATACGCATGGTTTCTTTTTTCCTTTCGTCAGGAGTCAGACTCCGGGATTATAGCATAGTTCAGTTTTTTCTGTCCGCTTTTTTCCCATTCCTCTTGTCCTCCGGCACCGTCATATAGTAAACTGACGGGAACCCATTTGGGTCATATACCCTGCATGTGAAAAGAGCGGAAGATCGGATGATGAGACCGGATGAAGCCGGCAGGAACCGGCGCGCTGTACTTTTTGTTTTTCTGGCCTCCGTGTGCTTCAGCACCGGCGGTCTGTTTATCAAGC
Source organism: uncultured Eubacteriales bacterium (assembly GCA_900315675.1). Taxonomy (GTDB): domain Bacteria; phylum Bacillota; class Clostridia; order Christensenellales; family Aristaeellaceae; genus Aristaeella. The sequence continues at coordinate 18,847 of OMZY01000001.1, read as the reverse complement.
TTGTTCCCTGGTCTGCCCTGGCCATCAACGGCGCCCGCAACCTGATCGGTGCCGCCGTCATTGGTATTTACCTGCTGATCACCCGTCACCGGATTGTTTTCAGCCGCCGGGTGCTGGTCGGCGCCCTGTCCATGATCGGCGTCACGACACTTTTCGCCATTGCCAATAAGCTGACCACCGCCGCCAACACCATCGTGCTGCAGTTTACGGCGCCGGTGTTCGTGATCCTGTTCATGTCCCTGTTCTATCACCAGAAGCCTGGCCGGATGGATCTGGTTACCTGTTTCCTGGTTCTGCTGGGCGTGGTGCTGTTCTTTGTGGACGGCATCCAGGCCGGAAACCTGACCGGCAATATCGTGGCGATTCTGTCCGGCGTCTGTTACGCCGGGGTTTTCATGATGAACGCCGGGGAAAACGCGGACGCCATTTCCTCCTGTTTTCTCGGCCAGCTCACCGCCGGCCTGCTTATGACGCCCCTGTGCTTTCAGGAAACGGATTTCTCCCTTCCGACCCTGGCCGCGGTCATCGCGCTGGGTGTGGTGCAGGTGGGCGGAGCCTATATTCTCTTTTCCATCGGAATCCGCCGCACCCAGCCGGTCACAGCCAGCCTGATCACCGGCATGGAACCCATCATGAACCCGCTGCTGGTGGCCGCCTTCTACCGGGAACGTGTCTCTCCCCTGGCCGTCGCCGGGGCGGTCATCGTGGTCTGCTCCATCCTGGGCTATAACGTCTGGCTGGCAAAGAAAAAGAATACCGCTGATCTGCAAGGAGCCTGCGAATAATGGGTACGGAAAAACACTTCTCCTGTTATCTGTTTGATCAGATCGATCATGAAACGGAAGCCGGCAACCCGGATAATCCGCGGAATTTTATGGATTCCCTGGATCCGCTGCTTTCCGTCCTCGTCTCCCGCGAAGCCGGCGCTTCCTTCTATGATGACCTGACCGGCCGTTTCGGCACTGAATATATTGACCGGATGATCCGCTGCGGCGTCCTGCGCCGGGAGGATCAGCGCGTCTTTCTGGATACGCCGGTGTTTCTGGAGGCGGATGCTCCCCTGCTGGCCGCTCATTTCGCCTCCGCCGCGGAAAAGCTGGCCGGCCTCATTGCGTCCTGCCGGCAGCCGCTGTATGAGCTGGCTGGGAAAATCAGCAACGGTTTTCCCCCGGAGCGGAACCTGTACCATCTGCTCTGCGGCTGGAGCATGGACGGTGCCATGATCGACCGCCTGATTGGGGAGAACATTATCTCTGAAGGCCGTCATCATGCTACCGGACTGGATTACCTGCTGGTCATCTACGAGAAGAACCCTGTCCTGGATGTCTTTTCGGACAGGCTGCTTTGTTCCTTCAACCGCTGCGTTCAGGAAAACTGCGCCCTGGAATCCTTTGGGGACGCGGACGGCAACCGCCGCGATTGCTTCCGTTATTTCCGTCTGAAGGAGCAGGGAAAGCTGACTCCTGCCTTTGAGAAGATCGATCAGGCTATGCAAGGGCTTTCCCCCGCGGATCTCACCCGTGCTGCCGCCGCCCTGGCCGACGGGCGCAGGGTGGATGATCGTTCAGTCCGCGCCCTGGAAGTCTTCGGCTATACCCGGGACGGCAGGCTCTGCGTGCCTGTCTTCCGGCCGGAGCATGATGTGATCTTTTATGCCATGGAGGAACTGCTGGAGAAAATCCTGCTGCAGCCTGTTGCCGAAGTGTTTGAAGTTCTCCGGGACCTGCGGATTACGCCTTCCCTCCACCGCGTTCCCCTGAAGGAAACCGCCAACGAATGCTGGCATATCCTCTTCGGGAATATCAACGAAGCCCTCGTCCGGAACGGTCTTGTGTCCGTGCCGGAAGCGCATGCCGGAGAAGGCCGTTATCTGCGCTGCGTCGTCCTCGGCTGATTTTTGTTCCTGATGATACTTTATTGGAGGCCTCCCATGACTCTGACTCCCCTGGCCTTTCTGATCGTCTGTCCCCTGCTGTTCCTCGCCGGCTTTGTGGATTCCATCGGCGGGGGCGGCGGGCTCATTTCCCTTCCGGCTTATCTGCTGGCCGGTCTGCCGGTTCACCAGGCTATCGCCACCAACAAGCTTTCCTCCACCTGCGGCACCTCTCTGTCCACAGGCCGTTTCCTGCGTCACGGGCTGATCAACCTGAAGCTGGCCCTTCCCTCCGCCGTGGCGGCCTTTGCCGGCTCCACCCTGGGCGCGCGCCTTTCCCTGCTCGTCAGTGAGGATGTCATGAAGTACATCCTTTTCGCCGTGCTTCCCGTGTCGGCCTTCTTTGTGCTGAACCGGCACCTGTTTCAGGATCGGGGCGGCGAAGCGGAGGCCAATCGCCGGACCATGATCATCTGCGTCCTGTCCGCCCTGCTCATCGGCGCCTATGACGGCTTTTACGGTCCCGGAACCGGCACCTTCCTGATCATTGCCTTTACCGTCTTCGCGAAGATGTCCGTTTCCTCCGCCAACGCCCAGGCCAAGGTGATCAACCTGACCTCCAACATCACTTCTCTCGTTGTCTTCCTGCTGAACGGTCAGGTGGTTTTCCTGCTTGGCCTTGCCGGCGCCCTTTGCAACATGGCCGGCAACTGGCTGGGTTCCGGCCTGGCGCTGAACAAGGGCTCCAGGATCGTCCGTCCTGTCATCCTGGGCGTCCTGCTGCTCCTGTTTCTCAAAATCATCATCGGTTTCTGAGGCAGCGGTATGGATCATCAGACAGAAGCAATCGCTTACCGGAAGGCCAACGAGCGGATGGAAATCGTCCGGTACAGAAACTGGACAAAATCCTATGCGCCTCATACCCATGCGTCCCATCTGACCCTGGGTTATGTGGAAGAAGGAATGATCCGGCTGACTGTCAATGGGGAAAGCCGGACCTGTAAAAAGGGAGACAGTTTCCGGATCCCGCCGGATACGCTCCATGAAATCAGTTCCATGGACGGAAAACCTTACTCCATGATGGTGTTCTGTGTCCGGACGGAGCCGGAAACCGCAGACAGGGATCTTCAGGAAATTCGCGCCGCTCTTCTGGCGCAGCCGGAAAACCTCTATCTGATTCAGGAAATGGCTAAGGACGCCCGCATCAGTCCATACTATATGATCCGCCGTTTCCGGAAAGCTTTCGGTCTGACCCCGCATCAGTTTCAGATCCAGTGCCGGGTCCGGAAGGCCCAGAAACTTCTGGAAGAAGAAAAAAGCATCTCCCGGGTGACTTATGAATCGGGTTTTTCCGATCAAAGCCACCTCGACAGATGCTTCCGGAAGCTTTTAGGGCTGACGCCTGTCCAGTACCGGGCGCTGCTCCGGGAAGACGGTCAGCAGAGCGCCGGGAAGAACTTGGCAAACAGATAAAGTCCCTGTGCGCCGGCCTGCACCTCATGGTGAACTTTTGCCGGCAGGATGGTGATCACGCCCGGCGTATAAACCTGGCTGTATCCGCCGTTGACGCAGACGCCGTCTCCCGCGATCACCTCATGGGTTTCCAGCTGTGTTTCGTGGATATGATCCCCGATCTGCTTGTACGGGGCGATCCGCACCAGGTGATAGCTGAATGCGCCGTCCGTATCTTTTGCGGTGAGAATGTGCTTCAGTTCCACCCCTTCAAACACGGGATGTGCGGACCAGGGAATATCCCCGAAAGGGATCGTCCGGTCCTCCCTGCACAGATGTCCGGTATTGAAGGCTTCAAAGGTTTCATGGTTCATGGGGTTACCTCCTTCCTGATTTGCAGAAACAGGATACCCGAACCGGACCCTTGCGGCTTGGATAAAATTGCTTTTTGTAAAAAGAGGAGACGCTTGTCTCCTCTTTGGTTATTGTATCAGCCGTTTGGCAATCTCCAGCGCCAGGTAGAAATGCTTCAGCGTGTGATTGGCTTCCCGCAGTCCCTCCGGAGAATACTCCTCCGCGTCCAGCACGTCGCCGGTAATCAGGAAGTCATACAGGCTGAAACCGTGGAAACTGCAGACTGCCTGTACCCCGGCCAGCTCCATATCCACCGCCAGGCAGCCTTCCTGCTGCCGCTGCGCGACCTGGTTCTTTGTTTCCCGGTACAGCGCGTCCGTGGTCCAGACGCGTCCCCGGACATACGGCATCTTCAGCTCCTCAAACACACGGGCGACCGTCTCTGAACCCGTGATCCCGATGTAGTCCGCCGGCGGCGCGTAGTGATAGGACATGCCTTCATCCCGGTAGGCCTCCGCCGGCACCACAAACTTCCCTGCGGTCGCTTCCCTGTTCAGGTTGCCTGCCGATCCGAACATCACAAACTTCGTTGCCCCTGTCATGTGCTGGCATTCGATGACGTCCGTTCCCGCGCCTGCCGCGCCGATATGGGACAGGTAAAACCCGATCTTCCGGCCGTCGACCGTCAGCAGGTATATAGGCGTATACCCGTTGCAGGCATGAATCTCCGCTGCCTTTTCGTTCGGGAACGTCTCCAGCACATGGGAAAAGATCACATGGGAAAAGGTCACGATGCAGACGTCGCACAGCTGCCGCGCTTCCCCGTAGAAATCTCCGGGAGAAATAATCGCCTGGCTCTCCGGGTCAAAGGAATTGATAATCATATTTTCGTTCCTGTGTCCTTGGTTTCTGCCGTTTCAGGGTTCCCCGCCCGGTCCGCTTCCGTCAGCACCCGGGGAATAAACCGCGGGGCAAACTTTCCCTTCCCCTCTTTCTTTACAAAGCAGTATCCGATGGAGGAGAACACCACCGCGCCGACCATGTTCACCAGCAGGTCCTTCATCGTGTCATGAATTCCCACGTCCAGATAGCCGCCCAGGCCCAGCCGTTCCGAACTGCCGTCGGAGTGGATCACTGCCACGTCCGCGATGTCCTTCACCTGGATCGCGATATTGTTCTGTGTCTCGTCCAGCGACACGGAGTTAAACTCCCGGATCACCGTATCCTTCTGCATATCCAGCACAAAAAGCCGGTCCCCCGCATATTCATAGAACTCCCACAGGACGCCGATGGTCATGGAGAAGCAGAAGGCCACAATCGCCATGAACAGCGGGGAAAGCCGCAGCGAGACCCGTTCATGCCGGTTCAGGATATCCACCAATGAAAATCCGATCGCCGCGAAACAGAATCCGTTGATCGTATGCAGCACCGTATCCCAGTGGGGCACGCGCACGTAGAATTTGTTGATCTCCCCCAGGATGGTTGAGGCGAAAATAAAGCACAGCAGGACAATCTCCAGCGTGCTGGGCAGTTCAATCCGCAGCTTTCTGGAAATAATGCTGGGAAGCAGCAGCAGGAAGAACACGATCACCGAAATAAAAACCGATTCGTAGTCGCCCCGCAGGAAAGACAGCACGCCTGTCAGCACCACCAGCGCCCGCAGGATAACAAAGGTGATCACTGTACCCTGGTGACTGTACCATACTTTTTTTCCGGTCTGTTTCATAGACCTGTCCCTCCGTTACTGTCGCAATACCGTCTCTATTATAATTAAACGCATATAAATTGAAAATGTATCATTCGTTTATGTTCTTACGCTGTTTTTATTTGACTGTCCGTACCGGCGTTTGCTATCATCCAACCATACCATCCGAACTCCCCCCGGACAAGGGGACGGTTCTTTTGTCTTGTTTTTGAATCAGTAAAAGAAAGGAAATCCTTATGCTGAACGTCCGACGCGCTGAAATTCGGGATATTCCCGCCATTCTGAATCTGCTGGTCCAGGTGGATCTGGTGCATCACAACGGCCGGCCGGATCTGTTCAAAGGTCCGGCAACCAAATACAATGCTGCCGAGCTGGAAACCATTCTCATCGATGAGGAAACGCCCGTTTTCGTCTGCACCGACGCGGAGGACCGGGTGCTGGGACATGGTTTCTGCGTCATGCAGCATGCCGGCGGCCAGCTGCTGGTGGAACATACCACAGTCTATATTGACGATATCTGCGTGGACGAGGCTGCCCGCGGAAAAGGCGTCGGCCGGGCCCTGTATGAGCATATCCTGTCTTTTGCCCGGGAGAAGGGCGCCTATAACGTCACCCTGAATGTCTGGAGCTGCAACCCCGGCGCCATGGCCTTTTATGAAAAACTCGGCCTGGTTCCCTATAAGGTCGGCATGGAGAAAATCCTGTAAGGAGCCGGTATGGATTATATTCATCATTATGCTTCCCCCCTCGGCGGGATCACTCTGGCTTCGGACGGCAGCGCTCTCACCGGTCTGTGGTTCGACGGGCAGAAATACTTTGCCGCTGCGCTTTCCCCTGACAGTGAGGAGAAAATGCTCCCTGTGTTTGCGGATGCGGATCGCTGGCTGGATCGTTATTTTACCGGAAGCATTCCGGATTTCACTCCCCCGCTGAATCCGCGGGGGACCCCGTTCCGCCTGCTGGTCTGGGAAACGCTCCTGACCGTTCCCTTCGGTCAGACCGTCACCTACGGTCAGCTTGCCCAAAGGCTTGCCCTCCGCACAGGCCGTCCGGTTTCCGCCCGTGCTGTCGGAAACGCCGTCGGTCATAATCCCGTTTCCCTGATCATTCCCTGCCACCGGGTCATCGGTGCGGATGGCAGCCTCACCGGGTACGCGGGCGGACTGGAACGGAAAACCCGGCTGCTGCAGCTGGAGCGGCAGAACCCCTGAGATAAAATAAAAAGCTGGAGTAATAAGCGTCATGTATACAATTAAAAAGCTGGGCGTCGAAAATCTTGATACCATTCTTGCCCTGGAAAAGCTTTGTTTTCCTGAGCCCGATCGCTGGAAGGAAGAAGACTGGCGAAGGCTGCTGGAAAGGGATCGGGATACCTATTACGCAATGATGGACGGCGGCAGGCTGATCGGCAACGTGTTCATCTGCAACTGGCTGGGTGAACGCGACTATGTCAAGATCATGAATGTTTCCGTTCATCCGGATTACCGGAATCAGGGCGTCGCCTGCCGCCTGCTGAACCGGGTCACCGAAGATATGACAAAACTCGGCATGCGACGTTTCTGCGGTGAAACCCGTTCCGCCAACAAAGCCATGCAGCAAGCCTTTGAAAAATGCGGCTATAAGCTGGACCGGATTGAGGAACATTATTTCCATGATCCTGATGAAAGCGCCTGGAAATATGTCCTGAACGCCTGATCCGAAAGGATAAATGCTATGCTGAATACAATTCTCGATATAGCTTATAATCACAATGAACTGATTATTCTTCTGTACCTCGTTCTCACAGCCGTACTCCTGTTTTCCCGCCGGGAAAAAGCGAACCGGGTTTTCCAGTGCGCGGCTCTGGCCGTCTGGTTCATCGGAACCGCCTATCTGGTTTTCTTTGAGCGCACACCTGTCATGGATATCCGGTATAACTTCATTCCCTTCCGGGATGACAATCTCTGGAATGTCAAAAGCAACATCCTCATCTTCGTTCCTCTTGTACCGGTGCTGTGCGGTGCTTTCCCGAAACTGAAAGTAAAAAGCGCCGTTCTGTCCGGCGTTTTGCTGATTGTGGCCATTGAACTGATTCAGCTGCTCAGCCGCCGGGGCGTCTGCGATATTGATGATTTCCTGGAAAACTTCCTCGGCGTCCTGATCGGCGCGGGCTGTTATCTCCTCCTGCGCCGCGCGGCAGGTCACCGCTGACGCCTTCCCGCGTCCGCTGTTTTTGTCCTTAAATAAGTCTGATTTGTCTGATGTATTTCCGCTCTTCCTGTAATAATATAATAGGGTAATCGAAATCTGTTTCAGGAGGAATCCGATATGCAGGCTTTCAACCCCTACCTTCCCGGCTGGGAATATATTCCGGACGGCGAACCGCACGTGTTCAACGGCCGGGTCTATGTTTACGGTTCCCACGACCGCTTCAACGGCCATGTGTTCTGCCTCAATGACTATGTCTGCTGGTCCGCGCCGGTGGACAACCTGGCGGACTGGCGTTATGAAGGCGTCATCTATAAAAAGACGGATGATCCGGATAACCGGGAGGGCAAAGCCTGCCTCTATGCCCCGGATGTCACCCAGGGGCCCGACGGCCGGTATTATCTCTATTATGTCCTGGACAAGCAGTGCCGCGTGGCCGTCGCTGTGTGCGATACGCCTGCCGGGAAATATGAGTTCTACGGCCATGTGCATGACAAGGACGGCGGCCTGCTGGGCAACCGTCCCGGGGATGAGCCCCAGTTCGATCCCGGCGTCCTCACCGAAAACGGTAAAACCTGGCTCTATACCGGTTTCTGTTCCCCCATGGATGCCTCCCGCCACGGCCCCATGTGCACAAAACTAGCGGAAGATATGCTGACCATTGAGCAGGAACCCGTCTTCATCATGCCCAGCAAGCCCTACAGCGCCGGTTCCGGCTATGAAGGCCACGAGTTCTTCGAGGCCTCCTCTATCCGGAAGTTCGGGGATCTGTATTACTTTGTCTATTCCTCCATCGTGATGCATGAGCTGGCCCTGGCCGTCAGCAAATATCCGGATCACGGCTTTGAATACAAGGGCGTCATCGTCAGCAACAACGATATCGGTATCAGCAGCTATAAGCCCGCCGGCAAGCCCATGTATTACGGCGGCAACAACCATGGCGGCCTGGTGCAGGCCGGCGGGAAAACGTATATCTTCTATCACCGCCAGACCAACGGCACCACCTACAGCCGCCAGGGCATGGCTCAGGAAGTGGCGCTTCTGCCGGACGGTTCCATTCCCCAGGTGGAGATGACCTCCTGCGGCCTCAACGGCCGGCCCCTGGAAGGCCGCGGCACCTATCCCGCCTATATTGCCTGCAACCTCTTCACGGAGAAGGAAGCGGTTTATACCGGCGGTTACGGCGGCGGCGTCTGGGCGGACGGCTGCTTCCCCCGGATCACCCAGGACGGAAAAGACGGCGATGAGGAACAGCCCTATATCATGAACATGCTCAACGGCGCCACCTGCGGTTTCAAATACTTTGACTGCAAAGGCGTGAAGACCGTCACCGTGGAAGTCCGCGGCTACTGCTCCGGAGCCTTCGAGGTAAAAACCGCCTGGGACGGCCCCGTGCTGGCCAAGATCCCCGTGGAGTTCACCAACATCTGGACTGAATACACCGCCGACGTCGCCATTCCCGACGGCGTCAACGCCCTCTACTTTACCTACACCGGACCTGGTTCCGCAGCCCTTCGTAGTTTCACACTTCAATAATGCAGATGGCTGCGGAAACTCTTCACTCTTCACTTCACTGCCGAAAGCCTCGCTTTCGGCAGTTTCTTCACTCTTCACTCATCACTACATATACTTGAGCAATTATGCTTTAGAATGCTATAATAATCTCTGACTCAAATAGCATGTAGGCTTTCACTAATAATTCTGAATTCTGAATTCTGAATTAATAATTGTGAATTATGAATTATGAATTGTGAATTGATTTTGCAGCTTCCCGCCCCCGTCGCCTCCCTGCTGGCCCGCCTGAACGGTGCCGGCTTTTCGGCGTACGTGGTCGGCGGCTGTGTCCGGGATACCCTGCTGGGCCTGCAGCCCCATGACTGGGATATCTGCACCTCTGCCCTGCCGGAGCAGATGCAGCAGGTTTTCCATGACCTGCACACCGTGGAAACCGGCCTGAAGCACGGCACCCTGACGGTCGTGGTGGATCATGTTCCCTATGAGGTGACCACCTTCCGGGTGGACGGGGACTATACCGATCACCGTCATCCGGATTCCGTCCATTTTGTGGATAACCTGACGGAAGACCTGGCCCGCCGGGATTTCACCGTCAACGCCATGGCCTACTCCCCGGAGACCGGCCTGGCCGACCCTTTTCATGGTCGGCAGGATCTGTCCGCGAACCTGATCCGCTGTGTCGGAGAGGCTGAGAAGCGCTTTGATGAGGACGCCCTGCGTATTCTTCGCGCCCTGCGCTTTGCGGCTGTCTATGATTTTGCCATTGAGCCCTCCACTTCCGCCGCCCTGCGGAAGATGGCGCCGGATCTTTCCCGCGTCGCCGGGGAGCGGATCCGGGAGGAACTGCTGAAGCTTCTGTGCGGCAAGGCCGCTGGCCGCATCCTCCGGGACTATCCGGAAGTGCTGGCGGAGATCATCCCGGAAATCCGTCCGATGATCGGCTACGATCAGCAGAATCACCATCATAGCTATGATCTCTGGGAGCATACCGTCCGCGGCGTCGAAGGCGTGCCCGCCGATCCGGTCCTGCGGCTCACCATGCTCCTGCATGACACCGGCAAGCCTGCCGCCCGCACTACGGACGAAAAGGGCGAAGGTCATTACAAGGGACATCCGAAGATTTCCGAACAGATCGCCCGCAAGACCGCTGACGTCCTTCACCTGGACAACGCCTTCCGGGACCGTCTGTGCAATCTGGTCCTGCACCATGATATTCCCCTGCGTACCGACAGCGGCGCCATCAACACAGACCGTTCCTTCCTGCTGCGCCGGCTGAACCGTTTCGGCGAACAGGATCTTCGCGCCATCTTCCTCATCCATCGGTCCGACCGGATTGCCACCGGTTATACCACGGCGAAGCGGGAGGACGCCCGCCTGCAGGAGCGGATGGCCGCCCTGGACGCCCTCCTGGCAGAACAGCCCTGCTTCACCCTGAAGAATCTGGCCGTCAACGGCCGGGATCTGCTGGCCGCCGGTCTCAAAGGCAAAGCGGTCGGCGAAGCCCTGCAGCTTCTCCTGGAAGCCGTCATGGACGGAAAAGTCCCGAATGAAAAGGCTGCCCTGCTGGACGCGCTTCCCTCCCTGATGTGACAAGGGGACGGTTCTGTCGTCACATTCCCTCATCCCCTGCCGTTTCCCCAACCCTGCCCCGTATGCATACAGTAACCCGCCGGTTTTTTGACAGAACCGGCGGGCTTTGTTATGATGTCCGAAGTATACAGTATCCTGATTAAGGAGGCAGATCTGTGACACAGGAAGAGATCAACAGCACCAACTGGAGCCAGTCGGTCGCGGGCGTATGCGTCCGGGACGGAAAGGTCCTGCTTGCCCGCCATACCTATGGCAGCGGCCAGGGCAAGCTGATCATTCCCGGCGGATATGTGAAATTCGGGGAGATTCCGGAGGAAACCCTGGTCCGGGAATATCTGGAGGAAACCGGCGTCACGGTCAAAGCCGGCAAGCTCCTCGGAATCCGTTTCAGTGCCAGGGACTGGTATGCCGTCTTTGCCGCGGAATATGTGGCGGGCGAAGCGCGCTCCGACGGGGACGAAAACAGCGAGGTCGTCTGGATGGACGTGGCTGAAGCCCTGCAGGACGAAACAGTTCCCGGGCTCACCAAAACCATGATCGAATGTGCCCTGAAGGGAGACGGCTTTGAGCTCACGCCCTATCAGACAACCAAACCCGGTAACTATCTGTATATCTGATAAAGACAGAAGGCTGCGATTATGACAGAAGAGAAGCAGAAGTTTATCGAACTCCTGGCCGAATCCGGCGCCGTTCAGTTCGGGGACTTCACCGCCAAGAGCGGAAGAAAAACCCCTTTCTTCATCAATACCGGCAAGCTGATGTACGGTGACCAGCTGGATCTGCTCAGCCGGATGTATGCTCAGACCTACGTGGAGAACATCGGCAGGGAGAGCCGCCTGCTTTTCGGTCCTGCCTATAAGGGCATCACCCTCATCGCGGTCACTGCCGCGGCGCTCTACCGCCAGTACGGCGTCCGTGCGCCCATCTGCTTTAACCGGAAGGAAAAGAAGGATCACGGCGAAGGCGGCGTCTTTGTCGGAAAGATCCCGGAGGAGGGCGACCGGATCGTCATTGTTGAGGATGTCATAACCGTCGGCACCGCCATCCGGGAATCCCTGAACCTGATGAAGGAGCATGGCAAAGGCCGGGTAGAGGCTGTCATCATCTCCGTGGACCGGCTGGAAAAGGGGCAGGGTGCCGAATCCGCCCTGGCGGAGCTTGGCCGGGAATTCGGTATCAGGATCTTCCCTATCGTCACCATCCGGGAAGTGGTCGCCCACCTGCACAACCGGGAGATCAACGGAAAAGTCTATCTTGATGACGCCACGTATGAAAAGATCCTGGCATACTGGAAAATCTACGGAGTAGAAGCATGAATTACCGTTACTGTCTCTTTGACCTGGACGGCACGCTGACCGATCCCGGCGTCGGCATCACCAATTCCGTCATGCACGCGCTGCGGAAGTTCGGGATCAGCGTCTCCGGCCGCAGTGAACTCTATTCCTTTATCGGTCCGCCCCTCGGGGAGTCTTTCCGGAAACAGTATGGTTTTTCCGAAGAGCAGTCCCGTCAGGCCGTGGACTATTACAGGGAGTATTTCCGCGCCGGCGGCATCTTTGAGAATACTGTCTATGACGGAATTCCGGAACTGCTGCAGGCGCTGAAGCAGAAAGGCGTCACCGTTGCCCTGGCCACCTCCAAGCCTTATGAGTTTGCGGTGCAGATCCTGCAGCACTTTGATCTGTATCAGTACTTTGATTATTTCGGTGCCGCCGATATGGACGGTACCGTCAGCAAAAAAGCCGATGTCATCGCCCGCCTCCTGAAGCAGTTCGGTCAGGTGGATCCCGCTGCTGTCCTGATGATCGGCGACCGGGCCCAGGACATTGCCGGAGCAAAAGCTAACAGTCTTCCCTCTGCCGGCGTCCTGTGGGGATACGGTTCCCGGGAGGAACTTCAGTCCGCCGGAGCTGATCACCTGCTTTCCATCCCGTCTGACCTGCTGTCCCTCCTGTAAATTCCCTTCTGTATATTGACTCGCCGTGCGTCTGAAGGCCGACTACTGTCAATTATGAATTATGAATTGTGAATTGAGGTTAAGCCATGCGTCTTTTGTTTGATATCGATCTCCGCGACTACGATGCCTGCACCCATTCGTTTGTCCGGAACTCTGCCCGGAGCATTATCCTCTGTGACGGCAAAGTGGCCATGATCCACAGTCTGAAATACGATTACTATAAGTTTCCCGGCGGCGGGATTGAAAACGGCGAAAGCCCCGTTGACGCCATGATCCGTGAAACCCGTGAAGAGGCCGGTCTGGTCGTCATACCGGAGTCCGTCCGGGAATACGGTTATGTCCACCGGATCCAGAAAAGCGACAGTGATCCGACAGAATGCTTCGTTCAGGATAACTTCTATTATCTTTGCAGTGCCCTGGACGATACGGTTTCCCAGGAGCTGGACGGCTATGAAGCCCAAGAAAGCTACCGGCTGGAGTTTGTTGATCCTCAGAGCGCAATCCGGAAGAACCGCAGCGCTGCCAACACACCCTATAACCGGATGATGTTTGAGCGCGAAGCCCGCGTCCTGGAACTGCTGATCGCCGAAGGCCATCTGTGATCTTTCCGCATTCTTCTCATTATGAATTATGAATTATGAATTGTGAATTGAATAAAACAGAAAGGCGAAGCTGTTAAGCTCCGCCTTTTCGCTTTATTCTTATAATATGTCTATGTATTCCCCGTTCAATGCCTTGTTCATGCTCCGCACCGCGCAGAACTTGCCGCACATGGAGCAGGTGTCCTCGTGTTCCGGGGCCCGGCTGTCGCGGATGCCCTTCGCCGTTTCCGGATCAATGGAGCATTCCCACTGTTTATCCCAGTCGAACGTCCGCCGGGCGTCCGCCATCTGATCGTCCAGGTCCCGTGCGTGCGGGATCTTTTTCGCAATATCCGCCGCGTGCGCCGCAATCCGGGATGCGATAATTCCCTGCTTCACATCCTCCACGTTCGGCAGCGCCAGGTGTTCCGCCGGGGTGACATAGCACAGGAACGCCGCGCCGGAAGCCGCCGCGATCGCCCCGCCGATGGCGGAGGTGATGTGGTCGTATCCGGGTGCGATATCGGTCACCAGCGGCCCCAGCACATAGAAGGGGGCGCCCATGCAGATGGTCTGCTGCAGTTTCATATTGGCTTCAATCTGGTCCATCGGCATATGTCCGGGGCCCTCCACCATCACCTGCACGTCCTTTTCCCAGGCCCGCTTGGTCAGCTCGCCCAGCCGCACCAGTTCCTCAATCTGGCATACGTCGCTGGCGTCCGCCAGGCAGCCCGGCCGGCAGGCGTCGCCCAGGGAGATGGTCACGTCGTACTCCCGGCAGATGTCCAGGATTTCGTCATAATATTCATAGAAGGGATTCTCCTCCCCCGTCATGCTCATCCAGGCGAACACCAGGGAGCCGCCGCGGGAAACGATGTTCATCTTCCGCTTGTGCTTTTTGATCTGTTCAATGGTCTTCCGGGTAATGCCGCAGTGCAGGGTCACAAAGTCCACGCCGTCCTCCGCGTGCAGCCGGACCACGTCAATAAAATCCTTGGCGGTCAGCGTCGCCAGGTCCCGCTGGTAGTGGATCACGCTGTCATATACCGGCACCGTGCCGATCATGGCCGGGCATTCCGCCGTCAGTTTCCGGCGGAAGGGCTGTGTATTGCCGTGGCTGGACAGGTCCATGATGGCTTCCGCGCCCATGTTGACCGCCGCCATCACCTTCTGCATTTCGATGTCATAATCCTTGCAGTCCCGGGAAACGCCCAGGTTCACGTTGATCTTTGTCCTGAGCATGGAACCCACGCCGTTCGGTTCAATACAGGTATGCAGCCGGTTGGCGCAGATCGCCACCTGGCCTTTGGCCACCAGCTCCCGGATTTCCTCCTCCGTCCTGTATTCCTTCGCGGCCACTGCCTTCATTTCCGGGGTGATGATTCCCTTTCTCGCGGCGTCCATCTGGGTCGTGTAGTCTCTCATGTGTCTTCTTTTTCCTTTCAAAATGATTATGCTTCTTCTGCGAAGCGGGATTTCAGGTCAAAATTGTGCATCATCGGCCCGGCGCCCTTGCCCAGGTCCAGCATCGCCGCCAGCGCGCCGGAGATATATTCCTTCGCCCGCCGTACAGACTCTGCCAGCGTGAACCCTTTCGCCAGGTTGGCGGCAATGGCGCTGGACAGTGTGCACCCGGTGCCGTGGGTATTGGGATTGTCGATCCGCTTTCCCTCAAACCAGGTGATCTCTCCGTCCGCCCAGAGCAGGTCGTTGGCGTCGTTCACGCTGTGTCCGCCCTTCAGCAGCACGGCGCAGTGATGGTTGCTGCCGATCCGTTCTGTCGCCTTCACCATCTCTTCCGCGTTTCCGATCCGCATTCCGGACAGGATCTCCGCCTCCGGAATGTTCGGCGTCACCACCGTGGCCAGGGGCAGCAGTTCCTCTGTCAGGGTCTGCACCGCGTCGCTTTTGATCAGCGCCGATCCGGAGGTCGCCACCATCACCGGATCCACTACCACGTTCCGCGCTTTGTAGAACCGCAGCCTGTCCGCAATCACCCGGATCAGCTCGCAGGATGCCACCATCCCGATCTTCACCGCGTCCGGAAAAATATCCTCAAACACCGCGTCAATCTGCTGCCGCAGGAAGTCCGGCGCGGTTTCCTCCACCGCCCGCACGCCTGTCGTGTTCTGGGCTGTCAGCGCGGTAATGGCGCTCATGGCGTAAACGCCGTTCATCGTCATGGTTTTCAGGTCTGCCTGGATCCCCGCGCCTCCGCTGCTGTCGCTTCCCGCAATGGTCAATGCTGTCTTCATCAGTCCTGTTCTCCCTTCCTGCCGGTGAGGCCGAGTTCCTGTGCTCTCGCTTTCAGTTCTTCCGCCGCCTTCTTCGGATCGTCCGCCTTCATGATCGCGGATACAGCGCATACGCCGGAAATCGGGATCCCGGCCAGCACGTCAATGTTGTCCTTGTTCAGGCCGCCGATGGCGTTCACCGGAATGGAAACCACCTTGCAGATATTCCGCAGGGTATCGGTGGAGGTCAGCACGGTCTTCACCTTTGTGGTGGTGGGATAAATCGCTCCCACGCCCAGGTAGTCCGCCCCCTGTGCGGCTTCATCCAGCGCCCAGGACACGGTCTTCGCCGTCGCGCCGATGATTTTGTCCTCGCCCAGGATCTTCCTTGCCGCGGCTACCGTCATGTCCTCCGCGCCCAGGTGCACGCCTTCCGCGTTCACGGCCAGCGCCACGTCCACCCGGTCGTCAATGATCAGCGGAACCCCGTACCGTTTTGTCAGCGCGTGTACCTTTTCCGCCAGGTCGATGTACGCCCGGGTGCTCTTGTTCTTCTCCCGGATCTGCATGATCGTCACGCCGCCCTGCAGCGCCGCTTCCACCCGGCGGAGAAACTCCTCTTCTTCGTACATCGTACTGTCCGTAATAAAGTACAGGCTCGTGTCAAAATGCTTCATCTTGTCTCCTCCAGCTCAATGAGTTCTTCCAGCTGCTCATCCGTTACCGTGCTCAGGGCGTCCAGCAGGTTCACCAGGAAGGTGCCGCTGCCTTTTTCGGTTTCGGCAATCTGCCCGCAGCATCCCAGCATGGCGCAGGCAGCCGCGGCTGCCTCCATTCCCGGGCACACCGGCAGATAGGCACCGCACAGCACTCCCAGCATGCAGCCTGTTCCTGTTATGGCGGCCAGCTGCGGCGTACCGTTCCGGATCAGCGCAAACCGTGTGCCGTCTGTCACAATATCCGTTTTCCCGCTGGCCAGCACCGTTATACCGTACTTCCCTGCCAGCTCACCCGCCGCTTCCCGGACCTCGTCCTCTCCCAGGGCCGCGTCCGCGTCCACTCCAGAGGCACGGTAGGCCGTTCGGTACAGCGCGTAAATTTCCGAATAGTTCCCCTTCAGTACTGCCGGAGCGGCGGTTGCCAGCAGCCGGGCGGCAAATTCCCTCCGCAGTCCGGAGCAGGCAGTACCCACCGCGTCCAGGACCACAGGAATGCCTTTCTCCTTCGCTGCCCGCAGGGCGATCTCCATGGACTCCATCCTCACGTCGGTGATGTTGCCCAGGTTCAGCACCAGCGCGTCCGCGGACTCCGTAATCTCTTTCACTTCCGCCGGATGCTCCGCCATGATCGGGCGCGCGCCGGCCGCCAGCACCGCATTGGCGCACTGGTTGATGGAGATCGGGTTTGTGATGCAGTGGATCAGGGGACGCCTGTCCCTCACCGCGGCGCGAATCTCATTCAGCTTTCGCATTTGCTTCCTTTACCTTCTTTGTCTTGCAGAAATAGTAGATCAGTCCCGTGGCCGCCGCGATGGCCGGTGCGGCAATGGCCGCCGTGTTCCATGCGGGAGCAGTCAGTCCGAAGGCGGTGGAAGCCACCTTGATCACCACCCAGAGGATACCGCCCAGTGCCGCAATGGTCAGCGAGTCGGCCACCACGCTCGGCTGGTCGTGATAACCCACGGAACCGACAGACCGCTGCATCCGCGCCAGCATCCCGTTGGACGCCAGTTTGCGCAGAAACACATAGGCGATGCTTCCGCCGATCAGCGTGCCGCATATAAAGGAAGGAACATAGAACAGCCAGCTCAGGCCTTCCTTTCCCCACAGCAGGGTCATCACCGGATAGGAGGCCAGCGCGCCGATAATGCCGGTTCCGATAATCTCACCGATGACCGCCATCAGGATCTTCCCTTTGGACATCCTGTAGAACACCCCGGACAGGAAGGCGCCGAAAACCGCGCCCGTCAGCGCCAGCGGCGGAATACCCATCGTCAGCATCCGGATAATGCCGATCACCGTCGCGCACAGCAGCGAATACCACGGTCCCATCAGTACAGAGCAGACTATATTGATCAGGTGCGCCATGGGGCACATGCCTTCCACCCGGAGGATGGGTGAAATCACCACGCCCAGTGCGATCAGCAGGGACAGGACAACCAGTTTCAGGATAACGTCGGACTTTCTCATTTTTTGTGAACCCCTTTTTCGTATGAAATACGAAGTCAGTAATGCTTCGCTCGGTCGGGAATTGCTTTTCCCCTCTCACCCCGAAACACGGGTTCCCATCGCTTTGTACAAGGCCCAGGGCGCTCCCCCTCGGCCCGCCACATACAGTGGAGACGAAAAAAGCAGGAGAAACCTTCTGTGGTTTCTCCTGCGTCAACACATTCTGTCTTCCTACGGCGGCATTACCCACATCAGGTTTAAGGGTCGAAGGTCATACCTTCCTCTCAGCCTGTCACTACAAGCTCCCCTGCGTTTTTCAGTTGTCGGGCATCCGCGGGTTTCCCCGTTTCTGCTCCGGGAAAGGATTATATGCCGGTTTCTGTCGGATTACAAGTTCTTTTCCGCGAAAACATAAAAAAGCCAGCAGCCGGACTGCAGATATCCCCATGGCAGATAAATAAGATTTTAATCACTGGTACAAGATGCCTCCTAATGCCGCAGGATGCCGCGTTTTGCGCAGTTTCCTGCGGGTCAGTTCTGTCCCGCGCCTTCCAAAATGAAATTCATCGCTCGGCAAAACGCGGCAAAATGCGGCAAATCGAGGCCGCCAAAAGTAGTAGAAAAGTAGTAAAACGGGATTTTTTACTACTCGGATTTCTCCTCCCGTCTGCTCCAAAGCAGATAATCAATCTTCTTTATATCCGGAATCCAGCTGTACGATGGCAGCCATCTATCGAATTCCTTGATGTTCTTCCGCGCCTCTTCCGTAGTTAAATAATCCTTATACCATCTTTCAATCCGATCATAGATCAGAATGGCATTCTCAACCCGTTCCCGTGGATTCTTACCCTTCAGTTCCAGCCCCAGGTTCTGCAATACATGCTGATCCCAGATAGGCTAGTCCGAATCGATCGTCGCAATCATCTTAGATGAAAAGGAAGCCTCAATATTCCCAGTTTCCACGTACAGGCAGCCAATCACGTCCGCAAAGAAATAATGCTCCTTTTTCGCCTGTTCAAAAATCTTGTAGTAACACTTTCTCCATTCAGCATTTCGCCTTACCCGGTAAAACGCATTGAACGCATGCTGGAATCAATAGCGTTCAGTTCCGTCGATCTGTTTATGGCTTTTGATCATCAGCCTTCAGGATGCTCATAAACTCTTCACCGGTAATTGTTTCTTTGTTTAGAAGGTATGCTGCCAGTTCATGGAGTTTATCTTCGTGTTCCCG
>OMZY01000035.1 GCA_900315675.1 uncultured Eubacteriales bacterium | reverse complement strand
ATCTTCACGGTGCTACCGGATCGGTTTGCAAAGGACCCGAAGGCTGATATTGAGGATCTGCTCCCTTGGAATGAAGAAATCAAGGAACTCTGCAAGTTGGGAGTATAGGTTTATTTATCGCTTACGGTACGTCTTCGACTTTCTTGAGATAAGCCGCATTCAGTTCATTTTGCTTGTCAATTAGATAATTGACATTGTCACGAGCCTGATGGAAGGCCAGTTTGAGATAATCTTGATCGTCGGTCATACGATAGAGTTCAGCATAGGTTTGTGCTGCGAAATACCGTAGTTCCCAATCGGCAATGTTGATGTTCTTTATGATAGTGTCTGTGTATCTCTTGGCGAGTTCGATGTATTCTGCATCCGGCAAAACCTCGCGAGCAGCGGCAACTGCCAACGGGAGAATTTTCGCATATTCAGTATCATGTCTGAAGATTTTTATATCCAGTGCTTCATATGCGTCGACAGCGGAGAGGCACTTTTCATAATCTCCATTCGCGAAATAGCTTTCTGCCAGAAGCAACCAGTAGCTCCCGAAAGCCTGATAAGTTTCCTTGTTTGATTCGAGAGAACGGATACGGCGAACAATGTTGTCATTGTTCTTCCATGACACAAAATCATTAACGGCTTTCTCTGTGATAGACATCCGTCCAGGTAGCTCAAATTCGCGTACCATGTCCACCATGTAGTCATACGCGTCGGAGCTTATAGCATCAAATACTTCGCGGGCTGCGTCATCCAGTTCCCAGCCATCTTTTAGATATTGCAGTTCGTTCTGGGTGGTAGCCGATACGTAGCTTGTAACTGAGTTGATTGCCATGTAGACGACGGTCATCGCCAAAGCTTTCTTATCTTGGGCCATAACGGCAGACATGATCGACATTGGGTTTGGGATGATAGATCTGATGGCAGAGGCCTTATTTTGCTCAAAAAGATATTCGATACGTTCGCGCTTCACACTTGCCATTCGATAACGGTTTAACGCCTGCCTGATACCCCGCAGTCTCTCTTGAGTATCCTCATCAACCATCTCGGGATCGGTTTCGTCGACAACCAACGAATAAATCTCCTCTATATAAAGACGATTGTTGCTTTCGGCGTTGATCTGACGAGAAAGGTAGGTTAGCCAGTTCAACATGTTAATAGAGTTGCGTTGGGTATCAGTGAGCAAACTAACCGGATCTGGCGTTGCCGTTACTACGGCGGTAGGAGTTGGGGTATTTGTTGCCTCGATTGTGGGAGTTGAAGTTAATGCTTCTGTTGGCTCTTCAGTGGGAACAGCATTATCTGTTGACATGGAGGTTGTCTGTTGGCCTCTAGATGCTGGTGGATTGACCTTGTCCTGAGTGGCACATCCAGTCAACAGCATGATTCCTGCGGATAATATCGCTGCAATTTTCACGAGCTTTTTCCGTGATTTATCCATTCTGGCTTTCCTCCAGTTAAGCATCTTTGAGGATGTCTGTGTTGACAAACTCAACCATATTCAGAATTCGCCGCAACTGCTTATTCTCCTTGTTTTGGAAGCATACAGGTTTATATGTTTTCGTGCACTAACCACACGTTGTTACTGCAGTGATGGAGAAGTAATCCTCCGTTGGCGGTAGAAGCTTGGATGTAATATAATCTTCGTCGAAAAAGATGGAGCAGAACATGAAAAGAAAAGATTGCAGTACGGGTGCTTAGTTTGCTATTTTACGGTTATGCTCACTGAATATGGTATGCGGTGTGTGATATACTTAAAACGGCTGTAATGCTTGGAATTCCTGGCTAAGATGGCATAAACACCACGACACGGAAGGATTGGTTTCAAAGATGACAGACATAGTTCGGTATGAATCAGATCCTTTATCGGAACAGCTCAAGGCAAAGTGGGCATCAAGACTGAAGCCTGTTGATAATTTCACTATTACAGAATGGCCGGGAAAACTTGAAGATACTTCTTTAATTTGCGATATCGCTGTCCAGGATCAGGACTTGTTTGCGGAACATTCTTCCGATGCGATTATCCCATATGTGAATCAAGAAACTGCTGACTATTATGAAGTTTTTGATTTCACTCAGGAGGAAACACCTAAAGCTAGTGCTGAGAAGACTGCTGATTATGCAGATCGGCTGGACAAAAGCATCGCTTTAGCCAGCGGCCTTCTCACTGGCCTGATTGATGTGCTGTTTGTTGGTGAATTCTCCATTGAGAGAGCAAAACAGTACGGCGAAAAAGACGTTGAAAATATAGTCAAAAAGACTGCAAAGAAATTCGGATATAAAGGGAATGATATAAAAGGTGCAATTGAACACCTTGAAAAGAAATTTCCAATAGCAGCGGACAGCAAAATAGACGACTACGGTGGTGCCAAGCAGCACCATCTCTGGGATTTTACGCATCATTTTAGTATTTTGGGTCTTCTTTGCTCTGTTCTAACGCAGTTCACTGGCAAGGTAATTGGCACCAACAAGGAAGGAATGCTCTTAATAATGCTCTTAATAAATGATGTTTCCGAGTGTACTTGTCAAGAAAAGTAGACACGAAAAATGTTTTAAAATGATAATTTTTTTCAGCGGTAGACACGGAAATCATTTTTCATGATTCTTCTTTTTCAGGAGTAGACACCAGAGACATTTTTTATTCATTTCCATTTTCAGAAGTAGACACAATCTCTGGAACGCTTGGGTTTTATGATATCGCCAATGTGGATGGCTCTCTCACTTATGCGCACTGTAAAAGCAATGCAAAAGTGAAATGCCGGAGGCTCTGTACGGCGCTCCGGCGGATTTGGTTGATCTACTTTTGGTCTTTGTCTGATTTGTCAGATTGGATCAGTTTTCCGTTTGCAGCCAGGTTCCGTCCACAGCGCTCAGGTAACTGTTGCCCACGCGCCAGGCCAAGGTGGCGGTTGCTTCCTGAACGTTCACGGAGAGGAACCAGCATTCCTCCAGCGCGGACGAATCGTCATCCGTGTTCACCAGCCCGGCCTGTCGGAACAGCGGCAGTGCGTCTTCGGCACGCAGAACCTCCGATGCCCGAGTCAGCGGCTCAAAGCTGCACCAGTTGCCCTCCAGCATCAGCAGACCGTCCTCGTCGGAATAAACGACGGTCACATAGCAGGGATCGATGAGAATCGCCGGGCGGGTCGGGCCGTCATCCCGCAGAAGCTCAGCAGACCAGCGGACCGGCAAGCCCTCCAGCGTCAGCGCGTACACGGCCTTGCGGCAGGGTGTGGTGCCCTCCATGCGGCCCAGGGTGCTGAAGGATACAGGCATTGGCGCAATATTCTCTGTCGCAAGCCCCAGGCGGGCCAGCAGGCTTTGCCCCTCTGCCAGGGTTTCCGCCGCCCGGGGCGCACCGAAGCCGCTCTCCTCCGGGATGGCGTTCCATGTGTCCAGATTGTAATAGTAGGTGCGTTCTTCCCCTGCGTCCGCGTGGCGATAGATATCGAACCGTGCCTGCATGTTTTCCGCGCCGCGGTTGTGGTCGATGCCGCAAAAGGGGATGCCTTCTCCGGTCAGGGACCAGAATAACGAATCATACTCGCGCTTTTCTTCCTGAACCGCCGAAAGGTCTGTGCCGAAGGTCTCTGTTTGAAGCGCCTCGGCGTTGATCGCGGGGGCGGTCACGCGCCAGACCACGGTACGCGATTCCTCCGCCACAGCGGCGCCCAGGCTCAGCGACAGCAGCAGGGCGCACAGGATCAACAGCACATTCCGCTTACTCATTGACGGGCACCTCCTCCATGAAATGAGCATAGTAGTCATCCTCCGCCGCGATGGAAACGGCGTCGTTATAGCGGAGCATCATCACCTCTTCCAGCACATAGGAAATTTCTGCACGGTATACCCCGCCGTCCGAGGTCATGATCCTTACTTCTACACCTTGAAGCTCATTCAGATTGGTCTCGCTCCAGGTCCGGATTTCCGTGATCCCGCTTTCTTCCATATTGCTGTGCGCTGTCACTGCTTCCACGGCGATGGAAGCCCATTTCTCATCCCACGGGTCCATCCGGATGTCCGAGACCATGAGACCATCCGTGTAATAACGGTCGTCCAGGTCGACGCTGCCCTCGATCAGCCTGCCGGTGGCCACGTCAATGCTGCCGCGCCATCTCCGGCCTGTGTCGCCCACTTCCGTGAAACTGCTGGAATAGGCCATGCGGCTGTCGCCGTATGCGTTTCCGCTGTCGAAGGGTTCCACCGCCTCGTAGGTGCCGCGCCGGGCGGAGAGGGGCATGCCCAGCAGCAGATGCAGTTCCTGGCGCAGCTGGGTCTCATAGCCGGACAGTTCCTCCGGCGTAGCTGTCATGTCCCCCTGATCCAGGGCGATCAGCTGCAGCAGCTCCTCGTCCGTGAGCCGCCGCGCCGGACGGAAGCGGAACCCCTCCAGGCCGTTGAAGTCCTCCTCGTCCAGGGCGACCCGGCCCACGCCGTCGTCGATCACCAGATCGGTGAAGGATGTCTCCGGGCGAAGGCCTGCACGGGTATACAGGCCAGTCAGCTCGCTGCGGCGCTCATTCTCGTCGTCCCGGAAGGAGCGGATGCCCACCTCAATGCCGCCGCCCCGCATGCAGTTGTGCCAGGACAGCGCGTCTGGATCCAGGGTGATCCCCAGCTGCCCGTAAGCATCCACCACTTGCAGCAGCTCCTCGTCCGTGAGATCACGGTTGGGCAGCAGAAGGAAGCAGGGCTCGCCCTCGTACTGCTCCGGCGGCAGCTGGATGACACTGACGTGAACCCGCTCTGTCAGGTTCAGGATGCTGCTCTCCGGGCGCTCTCCGCTCTCCCAGCGCCGCTGGATCTCCGGCAGGCGTTCCCGCTCAGATGCTGTCAGGGCGGGCAGGGCGTATTCGTCGCCGTAGTCCTCATAGTAGGCGGTCAGGTCATCCGCTCCGTAGGGGTTCGCCTCCACCACGGGCCGTGGCATCGGCGGTGTGGTGGGCAGGATTTCCACTGTGTTTTCTGCCATTGCCAGAGGCGGCAGGACCATGACCGCGCACAGTGCCAGGGTACAAATCTTTCTGATCATTCAATCTCCTCCTGTCTGTCAGCTGCTTCCGCGTCTTCCGGACGGCGCTTTCCGGCTGGCAACTGTATCATGCCACAGGGTATGTAACGGAGTCATCATCGGGATGTAACGGAGTTGTAAAGGTAACGGCGGTGCCTTGGCCGGGCAAGGATGAGAAGGTCAGACTGCCGCCGTGCAGCTCCGCGATCTGCCGACACAGCGCCAGCCCCAGACCGGCTCCGCCCTGGCGGCGGGTGCGCGCCTTGTCTGCCTTCCAGAAGGGCTCGCAGGCATGGCGGAGGGTTTCTTCGCTCATGCCGATGCCCTGGTCCTGCACCGTAAATCCATTCGGCTCCGCCCGCAGGATCACCATCATCCCGGTGGAGGAGGCGTGGATGGCATTGGCGGCCAGGTTGTCCGCCAGCAGGGAGAGCAGTTCCCGGTCTCCCGTAATGGCGCTGTCCGCGCCTTCCACGGCGATCGCAATTCCATCGGCCTGGGGTTGCAGCCGCTCCGCCGTTTCCCGGAGCAGTTCCGTCACGGAAACACGCTCAGCCTCCGGCGGTTCATGTCCCATGGCTGTCAGCTTCATCAGCTGCTGATCCATATCCGTGAGGCGATGGATTTCCTTCGCCATGCTGTCCGCAATCCTTTTCCTTTCCTCCTGCGGCAGCTCCCGTTCCAGCAGTCTCGCATTCCCCAGCAGGGAGGTCAGAGGGGTGCGCATCTCGTGGGCCAGGGCTTCCAGCAGAGCCTGCCGGGCCTCGCTCTCCTCACGCAGCCGTGTCTCCCGGGTTTCTACGGCTCCCTGCATCTCGGAGAACGCCCGGGCCAGGGTGCCGATCTCGTCCTTCTGGCCGGTTGGCAATGGAACCGTGGTATTGCTTTGCGTCGTCATGGCCCGGGCGGCTTCCGTGAGTTTCTGGAGCGGGCGGGTCAGGACACCGGCCAGAATCAGCGCAAGCAGAATCAGCAGGGCAGATGCTCCACCCGCCACGGCAAAGGCCATCCGGCGGAAGGTATCTTTCAGGGCGTAAATGTCCCCGACATCCCCCAAGAGAATCACGGTCAGATTGCTGTTCACCGGCTCTGCCACCGCATAACGCTGAGGCCGGCTGCCGGTGTCCAGCATGGCCACCCGCTGGCCGCAGATCAGGCCGTCGTAATACCTGTTGGGCAGCAGCGCATCTGCAATAGGATTGCCCCGCCAGCAGAAGATCAGGTCGATGCCCTGCGCATGGTAGTACTGCGTGTACTGCCTTGCATATGCCACAGCCTCCAGATAGGTCAGGCTCTGCATGGTCTGCTGCACGTCCCGGAAGACAACGCCCTGGGTGGCCTGAATGCGGTTCTTCTCACGCTCCAGGGAGAGGGTGAAGCTGTGCTCGCTCATGAACCAGGCGATGCCGAAGAGCAGGGGAACGGTGACCAGCAGGATCAGCGCGATCAGTCTTTTCCGCATGCCGCACCTCTCTGCCAGCGGTAGCCATATTTATAGACAGTCTCAATGCGTTCCGGGCCGAGCTTTGCCCGAAGCCGCTGCACATGGACATCCACGGTGCGGGTTTCCCCGACAAAGCCCCAGCCCCAGACAACGGAGAGGATCTTGTCCCGGCTCAGGGCCGCCCCGGCGTTCCGGGTCAGCAGTGCCAGCAGGTCGAACTCCGTCGCCGTCAGCGGCACGCTCTCCCCGTCCAGCACCACGGACCGGGCGCTATAGTCAACGGTCAAACTGCCATCTGTAAAGATTCGGGGCTGTGTTCTGCGCAGGATCACGTCGATGCGCGCCAGCAGCTCCTCCGGCTCGAAGGGCTTGAGGATGTAGTCCTCCGCGCCCATGCGAAGCCCCTTCACCCGGTCCGCCACCGCTGTCCGGGCCGTGAGAAACAGCACCGGGATCCCCGCGTCCAGCAGATCCCGCGCCAGAGAGAAGCCGTCCTCCCCGGGCATCATGATATCCACCAGTGCCAGATCTGTGCCGTGGCTCCGCAGGACGCTCCGCGCTTCCTCAGCATCCGCAGCGCCCAGCGGCAGATGCCCTGCCAGTTTCAGCACCGTGCCCAGCATCTCCCGGATTGCCGGTTCATCATCCACAAACAAAATCGCTGCCATATT
The DNA here is from genome assembly GCA_900315675.1 of uncultured Eubacteriales bacterium. Classification (GTDB taxonomy): domain Bacteria; phylum Bacillota; class Clostridia; order Christensenellales; family Aristaeellaceae; genus Aristaeella. Next base: position 11,760 of record OMZY01000035.1, on the reverse strand, counting down.
CATCACCTTTTCAAGTATATCACTGAATGAAGAAAAAAGTTGTAACGGTGTTGTAAAGCAAGCAAAAACGCCTTCCCGAAAGCGAAGAGAGAAGGCGTTGCAGCAGATTTCCACCTGAGTAGTTTTCATTCATCATGGGATCATTTGAAAATGCCTCAGCGCCTCCGCAATGACCTTCTCCTTCTCCGGCGGGCATTTCGGCACCCGATTGCCCTCTGTCTTCGCTCTGTTATAGCAGTCCCTTTCGATGATCCCATGTATGGTTCCATATCTGGCTGCTCCCAGTTTTCAATGATCGCGGCCAGATAGCTGTCTTCTGCTGTTGTGTCATCGGTGATTTCTTCTTCCGAAGTGTTATACATCTCCGAGCTTTTTCTGGTGCGGCTTAAATCAGTACTGAATTAAAAGTCAATGGTTTTTTCCAAATCATAGATTTATAGATTCGATTTGGAAAAGATATGATGGACAAAGATCCAATGAGTGAATAAGCAGTCAAATCGCAGGAATTATTATGGAGAGGCAGAAAACTCACGAAAAGAACAGGGAAGCGGCATCAAAAAACACAGGCGGGCGAGCCTGTGTTTCCGTGGGGATTTCGCCGGAACGCCCGGCCTTCCGCGCAGAAAGACCGTTGATTGAAGCGCTTTTTTATCTCCAGCGGGCGGCCGGGAGGCCGTAAGCGCTTTCCGCATGGTATACGGCATTGCGGATGGCCCCGCTGACCGCCTCGGCGGCCAGCGCGCCGACCAGATCCTGATCCGCCTTCACATTTCCTACGGATACGGCATAGATGCTGTCGCCGTCGGCGGAGGTGTGCACCGGGCGGATCGATCTGGCATATCCGTCGTGGGCCATCCCCGCGATCTTGCACAGGGAGGACTTTTGAAATTCCGCGTTCGTGATCACGACGGCCAGGGTCGTATTGCCGGTAAACCGGTTCTCCATGACCTGGATGGAGGAGGCCATATACTCCATGGTGCTGCGAAGGCCGGCCCTGTCTTCCGTCAGAAGGCCGGCGATCTGCGTCCCCGTTTTCCAGTCATACACGTCGCCCAGGGCGTTCAGCACGACCGCCGCCCCGATCTTCAGGTCGCCGATCTGCAGGGCATAGCTCCCGATGCCAGTTTTCATGCTGAAGTCCATGCCGGCGATTTTTCCGACGGAGGCGCCGCAGCCGGCGCCATAGTTTCCGTCCCGATAATTCGGCGCCTCAAAGGCCCGCCGGGCCGCCTCATATCCCATGGCCGCGTCCGGCCTTACCGAGGATTTCCTGACGGAGAGGTCATAGATATCCGCCTGGGCCACCAGCGGAACCAGCGCGAAGCCGGTATCGTATCCGATGCCGTGCTCTTCCAGGTAGGCCATGACCCCATTGGCGGCGCCCAGCCCGTAGGCGCTTCCTCCGGAAAGGAGGATCGCGTGAATGAACTGGGCGGCCATCAGGGGATTCAGCAGCTGGCTTTCCCGGGAGGCCGGCCCGCCGCCCCGCACATCAAGGCCCGCGCGCATGCCCTGCTCACAGATAAAAACCGTACAGCCCGTGGCCGCGTCCCGGTTTTCGGTCTGGCCGATCCGGACAGGGCCTATCTCCGTAATGGAAATCTCCTTCATCCGTTTCATCTCCTCCGCTGCGCTCCGGCGGCGCTGATTCAAAACAGAGATCGTTCCGCTTCTCCGGCAGCGGCGCCTCGTCCCCCAGATAGAAGGAGGTGAAGCCCACCTGGTTATAGCAGATGTTCCGCATGGTGTTCATCCCTCTTTCCTGATCCTGTTCGGAGCCTCATTCTCCGGAAGGTTATTTACATATGCCGGGTATTTTTCAACGCGGAAACAGTATATCACAAACGGCGGGAGATGGAATCGGTATCGATGTTTTCTTCCTGCATGAAAAAAAGCGGCCTGTCCGCGAGGGGACAGGCTGCGTCCATCGGGTCCTCGTAAGCCCTGAAGCCTGCGCTGAGGTTCAGAGAAACAGCGGGAATTGATTGCGGGGAAATCCGCGCCGGCTATGCGCCTGTGCTTTCCCGAAGGATCAGAATCGGCTTATGGACGATATTCATCTGTCCGCTTTCCGGATTCCGGATCGCCTTGTCCAGCAGGACCAGGCAGTCCCTGCTGATCTCCTCCAGCGGAATCCGGATGTTGGACAGGGAGGGAATGGAATACATATCGCTGTTGGAGCCGTTGTAGGAGATGATTTTGACCTGCTCCGGCACCCGGATCCCCCGGATCAGCAGCTCATGCAGCGCGCTGATTCCCATCTGATCGTCGGAGAAGAAAACGGCCCGGCAGGAATCCCCGAAGGCGGCGACGGCTTCCGCCGCTTCCCGGCCGCCTTCATAGCCCGGCGTGACCTGCAGAATCCTTTCCGGGGGCAGCGGGATCCCGAGGCGGGCGCATTCCCCGATGAAACCGTCCCGGCGCTCCCTGCCGGCGGTGGACAGCTTCCGGCCGGAAACGAGGCAGACTCCGGAGTCTCCGGCCCGGGAGAAAAGCCTCGCGGCCAGCTCCCCGACGTTCTGATTGTCTGCGTAGACATAGTGGTGGATTTTTGAAACGCGGTTGAACACAACGATGGGCGTATCGATCCGGACGGTTTCGAGATAGTCCATATCCTCGGAAGACATCCCCATAAAAATGGCGCCGTTAAAGCACTCCTCGCGAATTACGGAGTCCATCCTGTCAAGCTGGCCCTGGGTATAGGGATAGAGGGTGATCTCCGGTTTCATGTCCCCGTTTCCGCACAGCAGCTCATGAATGCCGGAGAAGAAACTTCCCATGACCGAGACATGCCGGGAGGATGCGAAAAAGACGGCGACGATCATATGATCCGCCTTCATCCGCAGCCGCTTCGCATAAACGTTGGGCTTGTAATTCAGCTGCCTGGCGGCATTCTGAATCTTTTCCTGGCTGGCCTTGCTGATCCGGGCTTCGTCTCCCAGACCGCGCAGGACCATGGAAACGTTTCCGATGCTCATGCCGGAAAGCTCTGCGATCTCTTTTAAGCCTACCCTGTTTTTTTCCATGATTCATTCCGCCCGGCGATGGTATGCCGGCATCCGTCCTTTATTGATTCAGGTCAGTATCCCCAACAGGTATCTTTGCATAAATGCCGGCGGATGTCAATAGATATGCAAATATGTTTTTGCTGTTTTGACCGACAAAATTAATTGTGCTTTCTGGGATGAATACGGTCGGATACAAAAAGAATTCCCAGAAAGGATTGACAGCGGGCGGGATTGTGGATATAATAAAGTCAGAAAAAGCAAAAACGATTTTGCAAAATATCAATAACAGGAGAGGTTAGTATATGAACCGTGTTGTACGCACAGAAAACGGCCTGATCAGGGGCCTTCCGGCTTCGGATCCCCGGATTACCAGCTTCAAGGGGATTCCTTTCGCGGCTCCGCCCATGGGCGAAAACCGCTGGCGCGCGCCTCAGCCCTGCCAGGACTGGGAAGGGGAGCTGAAGGCTTACGAATTCGGCCCGATCTCCATGCAGGATAAGGGAAAGCCGGGTCGGGACAATTTCTGGTCCCGGGAATGGGCGGTGGACTTTGATTTGCCCATGAGCGAGGACTGCCTGTATTTGAACGTCTGGGCGCCGGCCGACGGATACGCGGTCGGGGATGCGGAACAGTACAGGAAGCATGAGGACGATCCCGTGAAGAGACCCGGGAATCTGCCGGTCTTCGTCTGGTTCTTCGGGGGCGGACTGCAGGTCGGCAACACAGCGGAGATGGAATTTGACGGAGAGAGAATCGCCCGCCGCGGGGTGGTCGTGGTCACGGTGAATTACCGGCTGAACGCATTCGGATTCCTGAGCCATCCGGATCTGACCCGGGAGGATCCCTCCGCGCCCGCCAATTTCGGCTTCCTGGATCAGCAGTTTGCGATGAAATGGGTCAAACGGAATATCGCGGCCTTCGGCGGGGATCCGGGGAATATCACGATCGGCGGTCAGTCCTCCGGCGGCATGAGCGTCTGCGTGCATCTGGCCAATCCGGCCAACCGGGGGCTGTTCCGGCGGGCGGTGCTGGAAAGCGCGGTTTTCATTCCAGCCTATGCGCCGAAATTCATCTTCGGAACGGATCTGGCCGGCGGAGAGGAACACGGAAAGGTCTTCCTGGAAAAGCTGGGGGTCCGCACGATCGAGGAAGCCCGGAAGATCCCGGCGGAGGCGATTCTGGAAGCGGCCAATCAGATGCCGCCCCACTGGTTTGATTCTGTGATCGACGGCGTGTATATGAACGGCCCCGCCTATGAATGGTTCCTCCAGCCCGGACATATTGACTGTCCCGTGTTCATGACTTCGACGGATATCGAGATGATCATGCGGCCCCGGAATCTGAAGTCCAGGGAGGACCTGGAAAAGCTGGCGGCCGGCCTGGAAGGCCTGGATCGGAACGCTTTCCTGAAGCTGTTTGAGGGGCTGGAGGATCCGGAAGCCATTCTGGATGCGGCGGCGGTCTCCGGAATCGAAATGGCGGGGCATGCCATGGCGAAATCCCTGGAGAGCCCGGTCTGGATGGGCCGCTTCTCGGCGGAGATTCCCGGCTGGGACCATCCCGGCTGCTTCCATTCCAGCGATATCTGGTTCTATTTTGAGAATCTGGCCAAGTGCTGGCGGGTATTCACCGGAAAGCATTACGATCTGTCCCGGCAGATGTGCGACTACTGGGCGAACTTCATGAGAACGGGGGATCCCAACGGGATGGGCACCGACGGGAAAATGCTTCCAAACTGGCCCAGGCTTGGCGAGGATACGCCCTGGCGGATGGAATTCGGAGAAACAGCGGAGCGGACAAAGGCCGATCCCTCCCCGGTCATGAAAGTGCTGCTGGATGCTTTCGCCGTTTCCCACGGCTTGAAATGAGGGCAGGGAGGCTTTCATCATGACGATGAAAATGAAACCGCTCCGGAAAAAGCTTCCCCTGAAGCGCTTTCTTCCGCTTTATGTGATGATGGTTCCGGGGCTGGTTTATCTGGTGATCAACAACTATATGCCCATGCCGGGGCTGATGATGGCCTTTGAAAAATTCAAGTATACCAAAGGCGTATGGGGAAGCCCCTGGGTGGGCGTAAAGAATTTCACCTTCCTGGTCAACAGCCGGGATCTGTCGCTGCTCCTGCGGAACACCCTGCTGTATAACCTGGCCTTCATCGTGCTCGGAACGGTGCTTTCCATTGCAGTGGCGATCCTGCTGAATGAGCTGCGGAGCAAGCGGATGCAGCAGACCTTTCAGACCCTGATCCTGATTCCGCACCTGATGAGCTATGTGATCATTGCCTATATCGTCTACGCCCTCTTCGGAGGGGAATACGGCATGATCAACGGCTCCATTCTGAGGCCCCTTGGGATTGCTCCGGTCTCCTGGTATACGGAGGATAAGTACTGGCCGTATATCATCACCGCGGTCTATCTGTGGAAATCATTCGGCTACAGCAGCATCATCTATTACGCGACCATCGTCGGCTTCGATGGGGCGCTGTATGAGGCGGCGCTGGTGGACGGCGCCAACAAGTTCCAGTGCATCTTCAGAATTACGCTGCCGCTGCTCAAGCATGTCATCATTACGTTGACCCTTTTCTCCATCGGGCATATCTTCTATTCGGATTTCGGCCTCTTCTATCAGGTGCCGATGAATTCGGGCATGCTGTACAACACCACCTGCACCATCGATACCTATGTATACAGGGGGCTGATGGAGGAGAACAATCTGGGCCGGGCGTCCGCGGCAGGCTTCATCCAGTCGATTGCCGGCTTCGTCTGCGTGCTGACGGCCAACGCCGTCGTCCGCCGGATCGAAGCTGAGAGCGCGCTGTTCTGAGAGGGGGGGAGACACGTGAGAAGCAAAGGACTGGAGCGGGCTGCCCTGATCATTCTGATCCTGCTTTCCCTGCTCTGCGTCGTTCCGCTGATTCTGGTCGTTACCTCCTCCTTTACGTCGGAGAAGGCGCTGTATCTCTATGGCTATTCCCTCTTCCCGTCGGAAATCAGCCTGGATGCCTACCGATATCTGCTGACGTCCAAGGATCAGCTGCTGCGGGCCTATCTGCTGTCCTTCGTGGTGACCTTTGCGGGCACGGCCTGCAGCATTCTGATCACTACGCTGCTGGCATATCCGCTGTCGAAGCCCGAGCTGCCCGGACGGGGATTTTTCTCCTTCTTTATTTTCTTCACCATGCTGTTCAACGGCGGACTGATTCCGACCTACCTGGTGTATTCCCAGACCTTTCATATCAAGGATACGATCTGGGCGCTGATCGTTCCCGGGCTGCTGATGAACGGATTTTCGGTGATTCTGGTCCGAACGTATCTGACCACCAATATCCCCAGGGAGATCCTGGACGCCGGCGAAATCGACGGGGCGTCCCAGAGCTGCATCTTTTTCCGCATCGTGATCCCCATGTCCCTCCCGATTTTGGCGACGGTGGGGTTTATGAGCGGCCTGGCCTACTGGAACGACTGGCAGAACGGGCTGTATTACCTGGTCCGCCGGACGGATCTGTTCACGATTCAGAATCTGCTGAACCGGATTCAGTCCTCCGCGGACGCCCTGAAGAACAGCACGGCGGACGAGCTCTTCAAGCAGGGGATGAATATTCCCAGCGTCGGGGCCCGGATGGCGATTTCCGTCTTTGCGATGCTACCGATGCTTCTCGTCTATCCATTTTTCCAGAAAGGCTTTATCAAGGGAATTGTCATTGGAGGTGTTAAGGGATGAATCTGGATCTGAAGAATCAGGTTCCGCTGGACTCCACGTTCAGCTATCTGAAGGTAACCGACGGGGTGTACAGGATTCTGGTGGACCGGCAATACTGCAATACGGAACTGATCATCGGCAGCGAAAAGGCCGCGGTGATCGATACCGGCTTCGGCTTCGGGGATCTGCCGGCGGCGGTGCGGAAGCTGACGGAGAAGCCGCTGCTTCTGTTCAATACCCACTGCCATGTGGATCATGTGGGAGGCAACGCCCCCTTCGGACTGCCGGTGCATATGGGCCGCGAGGATATCGAAGCCGCCCGAAAGAGCAATTATGCCGCCTTCCGGGTTCACAGCTGGGACGATCGGATCGCCCGGCTCGGGCCGGAATCCGTGGCGGGAATGGACAGGGAGGAATATCTGAACCGGGGAGCGGGGGAGCTGGTTCCCTGCGAGGAAGGGGAAAGATTCGACCTCGGCGGCCTGCATCTGAGCGTTTTCGCCATATCGGGCCATTCTCTCGGGGGCCGGGCCTATTACCTGGAGGAGAAGAAAATCCTCTATACCGGAGACGCGGTTTTCGCCTGCACCCTCTGTTTCGGCCGGGGTTCCGCCGGAAGGAAAAAGTTTATCGAAGGGCTGAAGAAGCTGGACGCCCTGCCCTTCGAGCAGATCCTGAGCGGGCATTATATCGAGCCCTTTGATCATGAATTCATCCGGAAGGCGGTCCATACGGCGGAGACCGCGGTTTTCGAAACTGGAATCCCGCTGCCCAATCCGATTGACCCGAACGCCCGGGTCTGCTTTCCGCCGGACGCGCCTCCCTCTCAGGAGACGATCGAGCGGATCCGTCAGGGGGATCACGGGCTTGACAACAAGGTATGGGCGCTGGTGCTCAGTTCGCCGGAATGAATCCGGCGGCATGATTCCGTAACAGTCTTCCGGATGCGGAAGATGTTATAAATCAAGAAAGGGAGGTCATTCCAAAATGAAAAAATGGTTATCCATGATCCTGTGCCTGATTCTCCTGGTCTCCATCCTGCCGATGGCGTCCGCGGAGGATAAGGTGACCGTCCGGATGAATACATGCATTGTATTCAGCGACCTGAGAGACCGCGAAAAGGTGGAGGCCAGGCTGGACGAACTCCTGGAGGCGAAGGGGTATTCCTTCAAGGTGGAAATCGTTCCCTTTGATTACGGCAACTACAGCAATCTGGTGAAGCTGGCCGTGGCCGACGGCAGCGTGGACCTATTCAACATGTTCGGGGCCATGTCCCTGGCGGCCGGAGCGGATTCAGAGGCGATTGCCTGCCTGGATGACCTGCTGGAGGAATACGGCAAGGAAACCCGGGAGCTGATCAGCCCCTATATCAGCACGGTCATGGTGGACGGAAAGGTCTACGGAACCCCCGCCATCAAGTCCATCAGCAAGCGCAACTGCTTCCGCTATAACAAGGAGTGGGCGGATAAGGCGGGCTTCGTGCCGGAGAACGTGGTGGACTATGACACTCTGACCCAGGAGATGCTGAAGGTCAAGATGGCCTATCCGGACAAGGCCATGATTTCCACGGGATACGGCGGAAAATGGTTCTGGCCGAACATGGATACGCTGGGAAGCGACAATTACTACGCCTGCATCATCCTGGACGACAACGCGGAACCCAAAATCGTGAATTATTACGAGACGGATCTCTTCAAAAAGGATCTGGAAATGGCTCGCGTCTGGGCGGACAACGGCTTCTTCGTCAAGGACGCGATCAACGGCCAGAACGCGACCCAGGCCCTCTTCGGGGAAGAGGTTTCCTTCGGGACCTTCTCCGACGACATCAGCCCCGAATTCGTTCTGATGACCGGCTCCGGCAGCTACAATTTCCCGCTGGGATGTGTAACCGCGGAGAAGGAGCCCTGGGCCACCACCACGATGGCGGCCGGATTTACCTGGTGCATCACCGAAAAGAGCCAGCATAAGGCGGAAGCAATGCAGCTTCTGAACCTGCTGTATACGGATTCGGATGTGGCCAACCTGATTATCAACGGCATCGAGGGAGAGCATTACATCCTGCAGGAGGAAGGCAACTTCGTCTATCCGGAAGGCGTCACCATGACCAACGTCGGCTGGGCCTCCCCTCCCGGATTCATGCCCAACAGCTGGATCGCCGCGCCTCAGGCGCCGAACCTGCCCGAACTGTATGATATGTACAGGGAATCCAACGAAACCTGCAGAAAGAGCCCGGCCTTCGGCTTCAGCTTCAATACGGTGGAGGTCGAAGACCAGATTGCGGGATGCAACAACGTGTGCGACAAGTATCTCGGCACGCTGATGCTCGGCATGGGAGACGACGCCATGCTGGCCCAGTTCCAGGAGGAACTGAAGAACAACGGCGTGGACGACATCATTGCGGAAAAACAGGCCCAGCTGGATGCCTGGCTTGCGGTGATGAATCCGTAAGGAAGCGCGGAATCAGGGATATAGGTTGGGGTCTGTTCGCTTTGGCCGGGCAGACCCCGGCTTTTCAGCAGAAAAGGGGAAAGAGGGGCGGAACATGAGAATGAAGTGGCTTGTCCGGGACCGGGCCTTCTATCAGACGGCCGCCGTTCTGGCCGCTCCGGTGGTGCTCCAGAACATGATCACCATCATGGTGAATATGCTGGACACCATGATGCTGGGCAGGTATGGAGAGATCCAGCTTTCCGGCTCCTCCCTGGCCAACAGTTTCGTGGGCATTCATCAGATCCTCTGCATGGGCATCGGCGGAGGCGCGGCGGTGCTGACGGCCCAGTACTGGGGAGCGGAAAACCGGGAGGCGGTCCGGAAAACGACGGTGCTGATGGTCCGGATCAGCATGGTTTTTTCCCTGATTTTCTTCCTGGCGGCGCTGCTGCTTCCCCGGGAGATCATGCGAATCTATACGGCGGACAGCCAGGTGCTGGATGCCGGGGCCGTTTATCTTCGGATCATGGCGCCGACCTTTTTCCTGACGGGGCTGAGTCAGACGCTGACCATCGTGCTCCGTTCCGTCCGGGAGGTGCGCCTTCCCCTGATCAACTCGGTGATTTCCTTCTTTTCCAACCTGTTTTTCAACTGGATGCTGATTTTCGGAAGACTGGGCTTTCCGGAGCTGCAGATTCGCGGTGCGGCGCTGGCCACGGTCATCGCCCGGCTGGTGGAAACCGGGGTTCTGCTGTTCTATCTCTTCCGCAGGGATCAGAAAATCGGCCTGCGCCTCCGGCATCTGAAGGAGAAATGCGGGGAGTATCTGCCGGAATACTGGAGATACAGCGCCCCTGTGGTGCTTTCCGATTTTCTGCTTGGGCTGGGGAATTCCGCCGTATCCATGATCATGGGACATATGAGCGCTTCCTTCGTCGCAGCCAATTCCATCGTGGCCATGGTGGTCCGTCTTTCCACCGTCATGAACCAGGGCTTTGCCAATTCAGGAAGCATCATGACCGGCAACACCCTGGGGGAGGGGGATGTGGAACGGGCCAGAAGACAGGGATTTACCTTCCTGTTCCTGAGCGTTCTCCTGGGATTGGCGGCAAGCTGCGTCATTCTGCTGATTTCCCCGGCAGTGATCAGCGCCTATCAGATTAATGAGGAAACTAGGCGAATCGCTTTCCAGCTGATGAAATCCGTCGCGGTGACCGTGGTCTTTCAGGGAACCCAGTCCATGCTGACCAAAGGGGTTCTCCGCGGAGGGGGAGACACCCGCTTTCTGGTTTTCGGAGATATCATTTTCCTTTGGCTGCTGTCCATTCCCCTGGGATACCTTTCGGCCTTTGTCTGGAATCTGGATCCCTTCTGGATTTATTTTTTCATGAAGATTGATTATATCATCAAAACCGTATGGTGCGCTTTCCGGATGAAGGGCAATAAATGGATCCGGAAAATCGCCCGCTGAGGCGGTCAGCTGAAAGTACGGATCCGCTGCAGGGATCCGTCCGCAGACCGGAGGGTCTGCCGTTCCACCGATACATCCGGCCGGCCTTCGTTAACGACGCGATCTCATCGTTTGCCTTTACAGCGGCGACTTCCTGGATCCCAATCCCGATGGCTGGTATCGGAGGAAAGCAGTTTGCTCATAGGACGGCCCTCCAATCACTTTACTGTAAACAGGGCTGAAATCCTTTATATTATAACCGATACAGGCCTGATATTCAATCTGCGGCAATACAAAAAGCAGGTCTGGAATCCACCCGAAAAAGCAAAAAAGGAATGTGCCAAATTGCAAGCACATTCCTTTTTGCTTTTCAGAAATGCGACAGAACCCTCGTTCGATTTACTGTCACATTTCTGTGGGCTGCCAGGCTTCCCGTATTGTGGCTTCCTGCCAGCATCATCCATCTTGGACATAAAGCTCTTAATATGTGCCGGTTTCACATCTTCGATGTTCAGGACTGAAAACTCACTGGAGAGGTAGTTGACAAGTGCCGTACCTTACAGTCAAGTTCAAATTCTTTGGAAGCATCGCGAAATGTCATGAATGTCGCCTCCGGATCTGGTAGTGAGATAAGCATTTTTCTATTCTACCAGCGGGAATAGAAGCCGCAACTCTGTCGTTTGGCGAAATGGTATTGTAAACAGCTGAGTTATTCTACCGTGCATACTCTCATGATGACTCTGGCGGTGTATGCTGATTGGCCAATAAAATTGACAACAGAATACTGTGTGATAATATATAAATATCATAGGCTAGCACTGATGAACCTGCTATCAGGTATCACAGGCAAGTCTGTGATATTTGTTTTTTTGGGGGGTGTATCCGATCGTAGACAATTTTGCAAGGACTTCAACGTTAAGAAGGAAAAAAAGTACACCGAAGTGTCAATATAAGAATCTTATCTTGTTGCATCAGATTCAATGTGAAAAAGTATCGAGAATGACCTACGGAGAAAAGCGGGTAAGGCAAAATGAATGAAATAGATCAATTCGTAGAACATGTAATGGAAATGATTGCTTCAAGACGCATTGACAAGGAAGAATTAAAAAATAAATTGATATCAAACTGGAGTGAGCTGGATAAAAGAGGAGAAAAACTATTGAAGGAAATGAA
>OMZY01000033.1 GCA_900315675.1 uncultured Eubacteriales bacterium | reverse complement strand
CAGGATCGCGCCGAACAGCCTCCAGTCCGTGGGCAGCTTCTCCCCACGCTTTCCCATGAAGGGCTGGGGATTTCGCAGCACGTAGATCAAGTACAGCGCCATTTCGACGAACCGGGCGATCAGGGTTGCGTAAGCCGCGCCGCGCACCTCAAGCCTCGGCGCGCCCAAATTGCCGTAGATCAGCACCCAGTTGAGACCGGTGTTGATCAGAGTTCCGATCACTGAGATCACCAGGGGCACGCGCACCTGGCCAATTTCCCGCATAGAGGTTGCAAGCACCACAGAGATGCAGAAAGGAATACCCATGAAGCCCATGAGCCTCATGTATTCCTCGCCCGCGTCCAGGATGGCTTCCGCTTCGGCGTTTCCAATTACCATCAGACTGAGGATCTGCCGCGGAAAGGCGAAGCAAACCAGCAGGTAAAGAGCTATAAAGCTCCCGATCAAATAAAACTTGAACCGCAGCGCCTGCCGCATGCCATCCCTGTTTTTCGCTCCGGAAAACTGGGTCATGTAGATGCCGCCCGCCGCACATATGGCGTTGGACAGCACCATGAACACAAACAGAATCTGGCCCGCCACGCTCACGCCGGACATCTTCACATCCCCAAGTCCCGCCACCATGAAGTTATCCACCAGAGAGACCAGGGACTGGATCAGCGATTGCAGCATCACTGGAACGCCGATCATCAACGCCTGTTTGTAAAAGGACAGGCTGCCAAAGTACTTTTTCATCTATTCTATCCTGGCAAGGCTTTTACTCCTGCCAATTATCCTTTTCCATATATTTTGATAAAATGCCGGCTGAATGCTTCGATCTTCCTAATCGCATCCTCTGTTTTCTCCGGCTCCCGGTCGCACAGGTGAATAAGTGAGGAGACCGGTGTCGTGTAGGCAAAGGCCAGCATGGCGGGGTCATCCTTTTTCAGCAGACCATTGTCCATCATGCCGGAGAAGAGGTGCGTGAACATCTCTGTAAGACCGGTCAGGAAATGCTTTGTCGCCAGATCCCGTGCGCGCTCGTCCCGGTACTGCTCCAGGGTGAGCACCTTCCTCGTCTTCACGATCTGCTCGTCGTGGATCGTGAGATTCACCATCCGCATGGTCGTGGAGACGAAATCTTCCAGGGAATCCGGCACAGGGGGCAGATGCTCGGCGGAGCCAAAGCGTTCCCCGTAATAGGCGATCATCCTGTCCAGCAGGGCATTCCAGATAGCTTCCTTGCTCTCATAGTGTTTATAGATGCCGGACTTGACCAGTCCGAGAGATGCAGCCAACTCCCGTATGTTGGTACCCTCATATCCTTTTTTTGCGAACATATCCAGCGCTGCCATCAGGATTCTTTCTTTTGTGTCTTTTGCCATAGTAACCTCCGCTTCTAGCAAAGTGACCATCCGGTCACTAATTATAGTGAACGAAAGGTCACTTGTCAAGTCCATTTTATCACTCATGATTGTGAATAGTAGCAAGCAATGCAATCTTTGATTCGGGGTTCTTCATTTGCACGCTTTTTGAATGTCATATACTTCCGGACCATTTCATCACGAGTTCCGAGGATTCTAACTGCCTGTTTCCGAAGTTGCGTATGTTCATCCGATCAGCCGTCCTTTTTCTGATTGTTCAGCTCATCCACAACAGCGCTTGGCTTCGAGGTCATCTCCACCCACGCCGGGATAAAGCCGCTCTTCACCGCGTTTCGCACGGAGCGGATATTCGACCAGGCGGAGCAGTAGAAGGGCACCTTCTCGCGGGCGAGGATTTCTTTGGCCAGTTGGCTGGTCAGGACGGAGGCAATGCCCTGCCGACGATATGCCGGCAGCACATCCACACCGATCTGCCACATGTCCTCACAATCCGCTGAGCATCCGGCCAGACCGACCAACGTATCTCCATCGTACGCGCCGATGCCCAGCACATCCAGTTCTTTCCGATCTTCGCACAGTGCGTTGTGCCATTCCGGCAGGTATAGACCGCCAAAGTCCTCCTGTGTCAGAAGCCTTGTTTGATACGCGCAGGGAAGGTTGGGGATTTTGTCAACATCCGGCAGATAATACTCCGCCATGAAGCACACCTGATGCCCCCGCTGCGCCAGACGATCATTCAGCCAGTGCAGGTTGGGCGTTTCAAAGCAATGGTAGAACTCATAACGGGCGATGTAGGCAGCAACCAACTCCGCCACCTCGTCTGTGGAAGAGGCCACCACGTTGTTGCCATAGGAAACCATATGGCAGGTGATGGGCTCCTTCAGATACTTCCGTGCCTTCTGTCCCAAACGGAAAGGCACGGTGACATTGACTGACTTCTGAAAGTCCTCCGATTGGCAGCCCATGTCCTCTGCGGACTGCGCCATGGCGATTTGTAGCATTTCAGCGTTGGTCATGTTGTTTCTCCATCAAATAGCTGCCCGTCCAGCAGCCATTGTTTCTTCGTGATGCTGCTCACATAGCCAGATCTTTTCTCGTACATCAGCGACACATCCACATTCTCTGACTTCCACTGTATCCTCCCAGCGACGCAGGATTAAGCGTTTTGTATTCATCAATTTCTTCCCTCCCTCATGTCATGAAAGAGCGTCTTTCGGGCAGTTCCTGACGCATTCCATACACAAAATGCATTCCGTTCCGTTTTCTCTTTTTCTGGAATTGTCCGTAACATCCACATTCATGGGGCATACTTTTTTACATTTTCCGCAGGCTATGCACTTCTCTTTATCGCACTTCACTCGAAACAGCGAATAATAACTCATCGGTTTCAGGAATACAGTTATCGGGCAGATATATTTACAGAAAGCCCTGTTGTCCTTAAACGCAAAAGCCAGGGCAATGCCAACACTATAGTATGCGGCATTTCCGATGATAAACGCCCAGAACATGATACGTTCCATGTTCCCAGCCTTTGCCAGAAAAAGTGACGCCACAAATATTAAGGATGCTGCGAACATAATGTACCTGATCCATCCAAGCTTTTTTCTCGGCTCAGCCGGAACCTTGTAAGGCAGGAAATCCAGTACCATCGCTGTCCAGCAAGCATATCCACACCAGCCCCTTCCAAAGAGCAGCGGCCCGAATATTTTTGCAACAGCGTAATGAATTGTTGCCGCTTCAAACACGCCCGTAAACAGGTAATACCAAAAACCTTCGATCTGCATATTCTCATTGCAGACAAGGCCCAGATAGATGAGCATATACAAGCCGACCAGCAGCTGGACAATCCGCCTTGCATATTGATATCTCCTGATGAACAGGAAAACGCCCAACGAAATCGAGATTCCAATATAGCTGAAATTGAACAGGTAAAACAGGTTGTCCTTTGTTAGCCATAGTGTCACTGCTACTGTCTCAAAAATTGCAAGCATTATGACAGGAAGCAAATATTTTCTGTTATGCATAGGTGCTTATACCTCCCACCAATCATTCTCCTTCAGCCACTCGACAGACTGCTTTAATGCTTCAATCGTCTTTGTTTCGAAGACGCATCGCGCTTTCCGGGTTTGAGCAAGTTGCAACCTGTCTGACCGATCAATCACACCGTCTCCCAGCGCCAGATGATTCCCGCACGCTCAGCCATCCGCAGCATAGCATCCGTCTGCTCCAGACATTCTACCTGATACTCCGGGAAGTTCATATTCAGCTCGATGAATTGGAGGCCAAGGCTGCTGCAGAGGGAAACGTTGTCCTCCAGCGTCCTGTTCTCAATCAGCGTCGGCATGCCATACTGCATCATAGCATCATCTCCATATACCGGCGGAAGGTCGTAAAGCCTGCCGCTTCATAAAACGACAGGGCATCCTGATTGAATTCCCACATGTTCAGCTCAATCCTGTGGTATCCCTGCTCTTTGGCCCAGTCCCTGATAAAGGCAACCATGGCGGAGGCAACGCCCTGTCGGCGAAAGGTTTTATCCACACAGAATTCATCAATGTCCAGAAAGTCCCGCTCATACATGAAGGGGTTCTCTGGCTTATGGATGTGATGCAGCACAGCGAAACCGCAGATTGTTCCCTCC
Source organism: uncultured Eubacteriales bacterium (assembly GCA_900315675.1). GTDB lineage: Bacteria > Bacillota > Clostridia > Christensenellales > Aristaeellaceae > Aristaeella. Next base: position 15,224 of record OMZY01000033.1, on the reverse strand, counting down.
TTTTCAGCCACGATGATCTTCTCTTCTGGATTGCAGAAGATGGTCTGAATATAGTCCCGCAGTTCATCACAGAAACCAGGCTTGAAGACATCCGGTTTTCCTGCCACATGCAGGTCGTTGACCTGCTTGCGCAATTCATTAACACGGCTCAGGTCAGTTTCTTTGGCAAATCTGATATTCATACGCTCCATCCCCCTTCTTCGCTTGATCCCCCATCAAGCCCTGGACGCCACATACTCCGCCAGAGCCAGCGCAATGTTGAAATGTCCCACATCGTGCTGTCCGCCGCTTGTGTAATTCTTGCCGCGCTCATCCCATTCCGGGGCATCCAGCCCCGCCAAAGAGAATGAATTTGCTGCACTTCAGCTCCATGGTGGCGTCTTCCATCAATCCCGTTGTGATCGGCGCGCCAACATAGGTTTTGTAGAAGGCAAAGCGTTTCTCGTTTCTTTCGATCAGGTATACCGGTGTTCTGCCTGTAGCGCACCATCAGATTCCTTTTGAAAACCATTAAACCATGCCCGTTGTTCAAAGGGCATTTTTTTCGGTGCAGCCGGCTCGGATTCCGCTATGCCCAATGGCAGAATGCATACAAGCTCATAATCTTCTGGTACATCCAGAATCCTTGCGATCTGATCACCGATCCGATCAGTATCCGTGATATGGCCCTCATACCAGCAGCTTTGATAGCTCAGCGCTGTGATGGCCAGGAGCATGTTTTCGATTGCACCGGCATAATCCTGCGTGGCGAAGCAGCAATTTCGATAGGCGTTGATCCTTCGTGTAAGCACACAGATCATAGCCGGGGCTGTTTCAGCAATAGGTGGATCAATGACCGCTTTGATTCGAGCCAGCAATGCCGGGTCATCCACCGCGATGAGACTGGTAGTCTGCTTGTTGCAGCCAGATGGCGCTGCCAACCCCGCTTCCAGAATAGCGGACAGATGCGCACGTGGAACCTTGTCTGGCTTATACTTTCCGCGATAGCTGCGGCGAGACAAGATGACATTCAGCATGGCTTGCTGTGCCTCTGGGATCCGGTATTTTTCCAGCCTGTAGAGACCTTCCTCGTCCAATGTATCGACGCCATTCTTAAACGTGTAGCCCATCTTCTGATAGAACGGCAGCCCGGTAATGGAAGCTGGGATTTCGATTCTTTTGGCGCGTAAGGCGAATTCATCTTTTTCCAGCATTTCGATAATCGCTGTGCCAATGCCGTGTCCCTGATGCTCAGGCTCCACAAAGATGGTGAAGAGGCTGCTCTCATCCTCCCTACCCCAATATGGGCCGATGGCACCGCAGCCGATGATCGTGCTTCCCTCCTCAGCTACATAAAAATGGGTCCAGCTGGCTCGCTCCAGCACATGCACTGGCGTTTGAGTCTTAATCAGTTCTTCCATCGCATTGGCAGGGTAATCCCTGGTGTTGGAAATGCGAATCGTGGTAATGATCAGGTCAGATACAGCCTGAGCGTCTGACGGTTGGAATCTGCGTATAATCATCGTTCCGTTCCCTCCTGCTGCTTTCTCAGGATATCTAGGTAGTTCATTTGTATAATTCCCCCATAAAATACTGCTCCTGAAAGCTGATCGCGTTTAATATTTCTTCATCGGTGTATTGCTGTCCGTCCAGCGATACAATCCACTTGTCCTCTACATCATTCAGCCGGTGCAGCACCGCAATGACATGGCCGGTGAAAGTCTGCAATGGCTGATTTGTGCCCAATACATACACATCCTGTTCAGCGCCGTCGCCGGCAAAAACGTCGTTCACATAACCATAGTTGACAGGATAGATCATGTCCGGATGCCGCGGATGAGCGCTGCCCATGGGGCGGTCTATGGTGCCGGAGACCTGCCGGCCTAAAATGGCACTGTAATCCCGACGCTCAATTTCCATACGGTAGATCCGGCAGTCATTGCCTTCGGCGTCCTGCATGGTTTTCCAGAAGGTACAGCCATACTTTTCATACAGCCCGATATGATCGGTGGAGATGTATACGCAGGGGTACCCCTCCGCTTTTGCCTGCAGATATACATACTCCAGCAGTTTGCCCATACGCCGTTTTCCACGGTCCTGCGGGAAGGTATACACAAAGCCTGCCCAGGGCGTCAGCTCATCCGCCGGGATTTCATCCCGCTGGGCATAGGTGCAGAAGGCCATCAGATGATCTCCCTCTGTCAGGAGAAGCAGCCTGCTTTTCTCTCCCAGAAGCGAATGGAACCGATGCTCCCGCAGCAATTGATACAGATATTGTCCCGCGTTCCAGTCACTGCGTCCGATCTCTGTCAGCCAGTGCTTCGGATATTCGCTGCTGAAATACTCGACGATCTTCATTCGCAGCTCCTTTCTTACCACAAAATAGAAAACGCCGCCTCTCCATCCGGAAGAAGCGGCTGATAATACAAGTAGTCCAGCAGGCTACACTTCCCCAGAATACAGATTATCGATAACAGAATACACGATCACGGGCATCGCCGCGATGCGCTTCGGAATGTTATGCATCATCTGCTTCATGGGGAGGTCTCCTTTCCGGTAAGTTGCGATGAGGATAGCATAGGAATTGGTTGGTGTCAAGTCTTTGGAACGGTTTTCCGCTTTCTGGATACTCACCGTGCCGGCTGCTCGATCTGGTATTTCCGCTCCTTCGCCTGTTCGACAGCCTCAATCTGCCGCTTGACCTCCATGATGCCCTTCATTTTATCTTTCAGAGGTTTGTATTCCTGATATAACTTTTCGTTAGCGGCTTCCAGTTCTGCCTTTTCCTGCTGCCAGGCGGAGAGCTTGATTTCTATCACGCCATGCTTTTGCTTCAGAATTCGTTTGGACATCTGATGCAGATTGATTTCACTCTCATGGGCAGTGCGAAACTTTTCCCTGCGCCCTTTCCAGTGGATAGCGTTCATCTGATCCATAGTGGGCTGGGTTTCCAGAATGTTCTTCCCGAAGCGAATCATTTCGTCCAGCTTTTTTACCAGGGCAGTGTTGGCTCGGGTTTTGGCCAGAATGGCGTCCGCCTGGTTGGAGATACTGTACGGGATCAGCGATACCAGAAATGCCCCTAAAGCCATTCCGCCAATGAATGATTTTTTATGCCAGATCCTCCTGTTTTGTGTCTGCCCGATTGATTGCCGGCGTCTCAACGCGTTTCGCCAGATACAGGCTACAGGCTACAGATATGACAATGACCACGATATGCACGATCAAATTCGCAGACTGGGAGCCTTCGTCGGATGCGAGGACAGAGGTTACGTCGATGAAGCTGTGCGCCAGGATCCCGGGCAGAAGGCTCCCGCTCTTGTAAAAAACGAGCGTAAAGACAAAGCCCATGGCAACCGCGAAAACCACCTGGATGAGGGTGGCAATCAGCTCATGTCCGGTAAAAAGATTTATAATATGTCCCATCCCGAAGGTGACGGAGGAAACGATGACGGCTGCTTTCACATTGCCGTCCTTCAGCATGGCTTTGAACAGGAAGCCTCGGAAGATCAGTTCCTCTGCAAATCCGACTAAAGCCATGGATACAGCGGCATAGAACAGTCCCGGTACAGGATAATCAGGCTGAAATCTGCTTAAGAGATTCATACAGGAGAGGAGCCACAAAGGAATAAACCACAGCATGGCTCTGCTGTTCTTCGCCCAGCCGGCCAGGCCGTACACTTCCATGAGCCCGTTCTTTTTCACAAACAGGAAAATCGCTGCGGATATCACGATCAGGCCGAGCATGTGCCACAGCGAATCGAGGCCGAAATTGTTTTGCAGCGTCCCCATGCCCACCGCGTAGATCACGATCCATAGGATTGCAAAGGTGATCTCACTTTTTTCATACATTTTTTTCATGTTCCTTCTCCTCCTGCACAGCCGCGAGAAAAGCACCGTTCCAGGCCCGTTTCAGGTGCTCCGCGACCAGTTTTTCGTCATATTCCAGACCGTTGTTGGCAATGATGCTGGCATAGCCGTGCGCAAACAGCGCCACGGTCAGAAATATCTGCTTGGTTTTTTCCATGCTCAATCCGGCGCCCTCTTGCATGGCATTAAGGACCGGGATCAGTTCTTCGGAATCGATCATCTCCAACAAGCTGTGCTCCGCCGCATATCCGGACTGAAACAGGAAGCGGAATAACTGAGGCTCCTCCACGGCGAAACGGATATAATTCAAACCGATCCCAAGGATCGGATCCTGTTCCGGTATCATCGTCATCAGATACTTTGAATGCAGATGATCGACTTGTGTGTAAGAAGCCCGTTTCAAGGCATCAATGGTCGAAAAATGATACATGACCGGCTGCGTGGAACAGTGGAGCTGCTCAGAGACGGTCCTGGCGTTGATGCTCTCATATCCGCTTTGTTTTGCAATCTCAATAGCCGCATTTATGATCATGTCTTTCGTAATTCTTGTTTTGGGCGGCATACACAATTTCTCTCCTCTTTATATAACCGTCGTTATGTAACATTAATTATAATACATCTTTTCTGCATTTTGTCAATAGAAAGCAAAGAAAAAGTCCCCCAGAAATATTCAAGTGCTTTATACCGTCATGCGGTCATGCAAACAATAAGACTCATGTACCAGCTGTTCGATCCGGATGAGACCTACGACATGCTCAAGTTCAAGAATACTACCCCATAAGCTGCAACAAAAGGAATGCTGCATACAGAAAAAGCGGCGGGTATTGCTCCCCGCCGCCGTAACCTTATGTGTAAATCAGATCGTTGTTGACCTCCTCCACAGCCTGATCCCGGTTATTGTTCACCCGCTGTACCCTGGAACGCAAAATGGGTCACTCATTTGACCCATTTCACATATCGTTGTCCTCTGCCGGTGCCATCAAGCATAATCAGATGAGCCGATACCATTTTGGATAGCAGCCTTTTTGCCGTAGCCGCCGACTTGCCCATCATTGCTTTTACGTCGGCGTTTTTCACGTACCCTTTTTGATCAATCATCTTCAAAATGGTATCAACAAAAGGCAATTCGTCTTCACGGAATGCGGACATAATTGGGTCATCCGCTTTGACCCATTCCTGACCCGATAATTCCAGATATCGCTGATTCGCTTTACAGTGTACCATGATCCCGTCTGTCGTAATATCATATTCTGGTACGGGCGTATGATACAGCGCATCGGCTCACGAGGAATGAATTGAGAAATGCTTGCAAGCCAGTACACCGATCGGAAAGAAGTAAACGCACCAGAACAGCAGTGCGATACCTCCGCCGTTTCCGTTGTTGCCGTCAGCCATATGGGTGAACATACCGGTCATCGGCATGAAGAAGCAGCTGAGGAAGAAAACACCGTGGATGATCATCAGCCGTTTCAGCCACAGATCCGGTTTATTCTTTGCCTGAATCGAGAGACCGATGAAGAAGGTGGAAAGCGCCATGATGCCATAGCCCAGCAGATCATAATTGAACAGCAGGCCACCATTCTGGTAATTCAGTACTTTTGCAGCTTGGCCATTCAGTTCTTCCAGGCGGACTGTGGTTGTCTGCGCATAATAGACCAGCAGGATCAGCACGGCATAGATAGCCGCCAGGATGAGCCCGATATTTGCGGAAACTTTTGTCTGTTCAGTACTCTCATGCTGGAATCCGGCGGACATCATGATATATCCGATCGGCAGAAACATACAGACCAAATAGGAACCGAAATGAAAGCCGCAAACGATACATACCGCGAAAAGAAACACCGTGACTGTCACAATGATTGCCCCGGCTTTTGATAAAAGTTGATTCATACTGCCCTCCCGTAAAGCTTGTTGAATTGACGGATATGGTCTTCCAGAATCTGGACAGATTCTGCTTCCCGTTCCGGATCACGGTCGCAGACCGTCATCAGCGTATAGAACGGGGCATAAAACTGAAGTGTCATGACCTCAACGTTGTCCGCTTGCAGAACGCCCTGATCAACTGCCTGTTTCAACAGCGCTGTGAAGTAAAACATCGGATCATCCATATACTGGTGCATATAAGCGATAGCCAGGTCCTTGTTATGAAACTGCTCGATTGTCAGCATTTTCCGGATGCGCCTTGTGTAATCATCATGAAGCTGGTACAGGAACAGATTGATGCCCAACCTGACCAGTTCTTCTTCCGGCAAACCACTGTAGATTTCGGCGTCGACTATCGGATTGTTTCCCTGAATGTTCAGATGTTTGGCCTGCTCCAGAAAACGCCTGTGCATTTCCTCGATGATTGCGCCAAAGATCGCCTGTTTGCTTTTGTAATGCTTATACAGGGATGGCGCCTTGATTCCGACGCGCTCGGCAATCTCGCTGACAAAGACATTGGCATAGCCTTTTTCAGAAAACAGAGTCAGCGCTTCATCCAGGATCTTCTGTTTCGTGTCCATGTATCCTCCTTCAAACGGCTAAATCGAATTAGCCAAATTATAAGCTAATTGCAATTAGCTGTCAAGGCCTGAAAAAGCGGCTGCCATATCAGACAGCCGCTGTGAATGCATTACGCCTGTTTCAGCGGAACCCAGATGTATACCTTCATGTCGTCGGAGCCTTCTTCCGGAGGAAGATAGACCTCAATGTCGTATTCTCCGGCCAGTGTGTATCCCTGCAGCGCGGGGAGCCACTCCGACCAGATTTTTGTGTTCGTATCCTGCAGCGTCCGGATGGTGCAGGGAAACTGTGCCCACAGGCTTGCAGGAATGATCCGGGTTTCGCAGCCTTCCGGCACATCCTCCCAGGGAAGATATAGATCCGCGATCCAGTAGTCAAAGTCCTTTCCTTTCATATCGATACATACGCCGAAGGTGCCCTTGACCGGACGATCTTCGCCCTGTGCCAGCCATTCATTCCAGAATTTCGGAATCTTCTCATAGCTGGTGTCTGAATTGAACGGCTTTTTCACGCCGACAATCGTAAACGGTGCTTTTTCTACAATACGGTAATCCATCATACTGCCGCCCTCCAATGATATTTTGATATGCAGCGGAGCAAATGATCGCATGGGCGCGCCGGATTCTCTGGCTCTGGACGGAGATACGCCATGAAAGCGCAGAAAGGCTTTGGTAAAGCTGTCCGGTGAATCATATCCGTATTTGAGTGCAATATCGATCACCTTCGCGTTTGTTCTCGCCAATTCCTGCGCTGCCTGTGACATCCTGCGCGCACGGATGTATTCGCCGACGGTCATTCCGCACAGAGCGCCGAAGATGCGCTGGTAATAGAAGGGAGACAGCGCTGCTTTTCCGGCGATTTCTTCGATGTCCAGTTCATCCGTCAGATGCTGTTCAATAAAGTCGATCGAACTCTGGAGTCCTTCAATCCATCCCTGCACTATGATCACTCCTTTCCGTTGCGTGATTAGTATATCAGGACAGGAAAGCGGATGCCCGACTTTCTGTGCTCTCCTTTGGCGGATTCAAACGGAGGAGACAGTTTCCATGATTATTTCAGTACAGGCTTCCAGTCATCTGCGGCATCCAGATACAGTTCTGTGTATTCACCGTCCGCCATGATCCGCATCAGGCCATCCATATGCCAGATCCAGTTGGTTTTGAGTATCTCGTCCTTCTCCACCCAGAAAACCCGGCCTTCAGCAGACGATACCAGTTCCCCGGAGAACTGATTAGCCTTGAAAAGAAAGACAACATACCGGGAACCATCTTTGTTAATCCATTCCTTTACGCCGCAAAGCTGAGGATGTTCGATCGTGAGTCCGGTTTCCTCCTTCATTTCGCGGATGACAGCATCAACAATCGGTTCATGCTCTTCCACATGACCGCCAGGGAAGATGATTCCGTCAGCACCTTTACCGACTTTTTCCTCTACAAGCACTTTTGTGCCGTTCTGGATCATACACAAATTGGTGAGGATGACTTTTTCTGCGTGTTCCATTTTGATTCCGATCCTTTTTACCGTCTTGATTTCTTATGATAGACAAAGCCGTACTCATCCTTCAGAATTTCGAGCATTTCAAAAAGCACAGGACATACGGAAGCATTGCTTACAATTCCGAGCAGACTTGCCCAGCGATCTGGTCTTGCCGTAAACGGAAAATCGGCGCAATTGACAGGTTTGCAATCTCCAAGAAGGCAACTTCCGTCTTTCTGAAGAAAATCGCACGGCTTATGATTGGTATCGTATGATCCTTCCTGATTTTGATGGAGATACTGTGCCTTGAAATCATCAGGGGGCATATTGAACTTCTCAGCACATTTCATTATGTCTTCATCGGACAGATTCCCCCGATACTCTTTGCAGCAGTTCCGGCAGGAATTGCAATCATAATTGGAAAACAGTTCATTGTGCAGTTTGAGAAATTGGGCATCCAATTTTTCGGGATTGGCATGATTTTTCAGATAGGTGCGGAATGCGTAGTTTTCATCTTCCTTTTGTTCTGCACGTGCTGCAACTTCATTTGGACTTATCATTTATGATTCTCCTCCCCATGCAGTATATGCCGTAATACAGTATTTATGTGTTCCACTGTTGCAATTTCTACAGACAGTTTTTCAGTCATCGGGCAGGCCTCCTCAATTATGATACAAGATCACAGCTTGTGATCTTAAAGCTTCCAGTTTTCATGTCGTGAAGCTGCGACCAGAGAATTCTCACGGTTGATAAATCGTTTCCACCTGTTGACGCGGGAACTCTTATCTTCCGGTGGAAAGCCATCTAGATAATTTACCAGACAATGTCTGACAAATAACATTTGAATTATAGCTGATATGGAGTAATACGGCAATCTTGATTCAATGAATCAAGGGGGATGCATAAAGAGACCCTCCGTTGCGGCTTCTCATCCACAGCGGAGGGTCAGTTTTATAGAAACAATCTGTCTGATGATAATCTTTTCCGTTATACCCCACAACCACTCGGAAACGAGGCAACAATCTTTTTCCGGAAAAATGTTATCATTCTGTTATCAAAGCCACTTTGCCTTCATTTCCGCAACCTCAATAGTCGCGACTCAACACCGTTGAGATCGCTCCTTTTCGGTTGAGAATGACGCTGACGAAACTTCCGCCACTGGCGGTCGTCAGCGTCATTCCCACTCTCTCAGACTTAACACATTTTGTATAATTCATGTGTCTCTGATTCCAGGTGGTGACTCTGATTCTCTGTGGTATTCCTATTCTCCTGCCTATACAGCCTTTGGTTATCAAAACGTTATCACAGTGATAACCGGGGGCCGGATCGCCATGAAGAATGATTAGTTTCCACACGTTCTTTATACGCTTGGACGAACCTTTTTTCAATCCTTTATCGGTTCATTTAACGGCTCATATCGGATCACGAAAGCTGATCAGCTTTTCCGTGATTGTTGCTCGTTTTCATTCGGGGTTTTGGTTATTCCCATCCAGCATTGCAAGATTTTGTTTCTTCTCAAAGAAGGCCCGCTTCAGCTGCGTGTATTCAGCTTCGGTGCAAACTTCCCTGCACTTTGGCTCGAAGGACTGCGTGACTGCGAAGCATTCCCGAACCCGGTCGCAGGGATACAGACTGCATGCCGCGCAGGTCGGGATGCCCTTTTCCGCGCAGCATTTCACGACACGGTAGCGACACCAGTTCTCTGGCCTGCAACCAGCGCAGGCGATCTCCTCGTTGGAAACGATACGATCCCGGTAGCCGATTTTCATCCAGAGCTCTGCGGTTTGGCGGAGCTCCGATTCTGTTTTCTCATAGGGGTGCGCGTTATATCGGGGACATGCGGTACATCTATTTCCGCAGGCGGCGATGATTTGTTCGTTCATGGGCAGCACCTCATTTCAGATATATGGGAGAAGCTTTCGTCGTATCAGCGCAAGGTCGGCAGTGGAGAGGCCGCTCTGCTCAAAATATTGTTCGATGCCGCCGCAGTGTTCTGCAAACAGCTCCAGAAAGCGCTCCATGCTGGTCTCATCCGCCAGGACTATGCGCCGATCCGTCTCAGGATGTTCCACCAGGTATCGTTCCAGGCGTTTCTGATTGTAATATCGACTGACTACATAGTCTTCAATAATGAGCCGCCGATCCACGGCGCAGGCTGAGAGCAGCAGCGCCGCAATGACGCCAGTTCTGTCCTTGCCAGCTGTACAGCAGAACAGGACGCCGGTCTCAGCCAAAGCAATCGCATGGATTGCCTCTGTGGCTTCGCGCTGCTGAGCAATCTGCAGGTAGGTGAAGGGTACTTCTTCCAGTGTATTAGGCGGCACACTGCCAGCTGTGATGGGGAAATGCTGATATTCAAAGCCTGACCGCCTGGCGTAGGCGCAGGGCTTGTGTTCTGCCTCCGAATCGGTTCGCAGGTCAATGATGGTGGTGATATTCAGCCTCTTCAGCCGCTGTTCATCCGTTTCGCAGAACACAACAGGCGCGTCGCTGCGCCAGATTCTGTTTCGCTGCGTCCATCTTCCTGCTGAGATTGGAAACCCGCCCAAATCCCGGGTGTTGGTTGTTGAGGAGAGCAGGCTTTGATAGCTTTGCGTGGCTTCAATATTATCGCACATCGTTGCGGGCTCCTTCCTGATCTGGATTCGGGAAAATGCAGGCGGCTTGTCTCAGTCCAAACGCTCTCTCCACCAGCGCCAGCGTCTCCTCCACACGCCGGCTCTCATCCCGAAGGATGACCGGGAAGCCGGAATGCAGGAAGCGCTCATACCGCTCCCGGGAGTTGATTCGTGCAAGCCCCTGCCGATAGTTCTCCATGGCTGCCTCCGGGTCAGGCTCTTCCAGGATCAGGCGGTACAGGAACTGCTTCTCCCGGTCCGGGCGCTCAAAGAAGCGGCGCACGGAGATCTCCGGGTCAGCCAGCATGACCAGCACATGGCCGGGTGCAGCAATTTCCTGCAGCATTTTCAGGGAGATGTTGGTGTCCACGAAGACCGGCCTGCCCTGGGCTGCCGCCTCCGGGAGGATTCGCAGCTCCAGCACTTCGCACTCCCGCGAGACCTGATCGATCCAGGCCTCATATGCTTCCGGCGTCCGCCGGATGAATTCGTGCCAGTCCTCCAGATCCCGGCTCCAGGTCAGCGCAGGGAATTCCTCTTTGTCCAACCCTGGCAGCAGCCGGTCGTGATAGTTTTCCTCGCACTCGATGCCGCCGTGCTTTTCCGCCAGCAGATGCACCATGGTGGACTTTCCGGCGTAGGCGGTGCCGGTGATAAAGTAGACATTCTCAAATCTCACGGGATCTCCTCCGGCGTTTTCCGAGGAACAGCTCCAGCGGCTGCTCATGCTTTTATCCTTTCCTCTGTTCCCGGCGATGGCCTGTCTGGATGAAAGTGATCAGCGCCTCAAGATCATCGAAATCGTCGTAATCTCCCATAATTCCTTCGCGATGATAGACGACGCCTGCCTGCTCATTGCGCTCCAGGCAGTCCAGCAGTTCCTCCACACCATATCGGCGGGCGAACTCCGCGAAAGCACGGGCTTTGATCTTGTCCGCATACAGTCCCTTGCGGCAGCCGGCTGGCTCACATTCCCAGCAGCCGGCTATGCCCTTGTCCATGCCGCAGCGGCGCACCTCGCACCACTCTGCGTCCTTGCACCAGGAAAGCTCCTTAAAGCCATCGCGCCTGCAGCCTTTGCAGAGAACGTTCTCCGAGCACAGGCAGCAGGCCAGCCCGCAGCGGGCGATGCCCAATTCACGCTTCATCCGATTTCCCTCCATCCCTTGTCATTGAGCAGCAAAAGGCTTCGATCTCCTCCCGCCGCGTCTCCACCACTTCCTTATATTCCACGCCGCAGAGGCCTAGATGTCCGCAGCATTGAATCTCCAGATGGCCATAAAAGTGCTCGATCGTGGCAATGACGCGCTCGCACTCCTTCATGCCAGGGCCGGTGCGCAAGACAACCGCGTACCCTTTCTTCCCAGAAGGGATCGTCGCATGGGGGTCGTGGGTGTTGCACCAGGGCGTGCAGCGGTCGATGAAGGCCTTGAACTGCCCGGGAACATCCGCCCAGTAGGACGGGGAGACACAGACGATGGTATCCGCACTCTCAAACGCAGCCATCAGCTTTTCCACGTCATCATGCATGACGCATTCGGCAGTCTGATGACAGCTCCGGCAACCCCTGCAGAAGGCAAAGCTGTAGTCATCAATACATATACTCCGAACCGCGAAGCGCTCAGAAAGCTGCCGGGCGATGATGCCAGCAATCTCAGCCGTCGCGCCGTCGCGTACGGGGCTGCAGTTAACAATCAGCGCGTTCATATAATTCCCCCATAAAATACTGTTCCTGAAACGCGATAGCCCTCAGGAGCCCGTCCTTGTCCGGCCTGCTTCCGTCCGTGCTGACGATCCATTTGTCCTCACAGTCATTCAGCCTGTGCAGCACAGCGATCACCGTTCCCGTGAAGGTTTGGATGGGCTTCGATGGGCCAAACACATAGACATCCTGCTCCGCGCCGTCGCCGGCAAAAACGTCGTTCACATAACTCACGCTTCTCTGCGCTTTCTTCTGATGTCCGTCCGCGCTTCCGTGCTGCACGGGCATGATGATGTCTATGTGAATTGTACACAATTCATCGCGAAAAGAAAAGGAATTATTTCACATTCCCGGTGCTTGCCGTCCAACTCCGGTTCAAACAGAAAAGCAGCCTGCCAAAGCTTTGGTGGCTGCTCAGTAAATCTGATTTCAGGTGATTCTCCCTGTCCGCTGAATCATCCGGCGCGCATCAGTCAACCGGATTCCTGGTGCCCCACAGCGCCGCGCCGGATCCGTCCAGTGCGGTGAAACACACGACCCACTGATCCGAATCGTTATCAAATGCTGTGCTGATCACCCCGTGATAGGTAATACCGTCCAATTCGCAGGTGAATCTGCTCCCGTCCGTACTCGTCCAGGTTCCGCTCAGATCGCCCGTAACCTTTCCGTCCGCTTCCAGGCTGATCATCTGGCTGGAATGCTCGGTTCCGTTGATGTCCCGCTGATGCAGGATCACCCTGTAGTTTCCGGAAATCTGCTCCGCCGGTACCTGTTCCGGCATCTCTCCGGCATACCGCCAGGGCAGCACCACAGGCCACCCGTCCTCGTTCATCATCATCTGGTGCACCCGCACCCGGAACATCTCGCCCCGGTTCGCGAAGCGGGTGTGGAAAATCAGGAAGTACCGGCCCGTCTCCGCCTCATAATAGGCAGAATTGTGTCCCGGAGATCGGTAGGCCAGCCGGGAGGTTCCGCTGCCCTCCACGGGTTCGAAGCAGTAGCCGCCCATCAGCTTGACGCCGTATCCTTCATAATCCGGGTCATGGAAGAAGGTGCCTGGTGCTCCCCCGCATTCAGTCATATCCTGCCCTAGCGCATCCTCATAGGGGCCGTCAGGATTCCTGCTGCGGCACACCCGGATATTATATCCATCCGCCGCGTTCAGTCCGCCGAAGGACAGAAAAAGATAGTAATAGTCCGTATCCGGGCTGTAGAGAATATAGGGGCCTTCGATCCTGGCATGGTTTTTGCCCAGAAGCTTCTTCCCATAGCCCTGTCCCTCCAGCGGAAATCCGGTTTTCGGATCCATCTTCAGGATATAGATGCCCCCGGAATAGCTCCCGTAGACCATCCACAGTTCCCCCTCCTTGTCGAAGAAGACGCATGGATCGATGGCGTTGGGCAGGGTTGTGGCGTCGTAGTATCCGGAGCCGCTCTTCAGGAAGATCCCCAGGTTCTGATAAGGGCCCTCCGGCGCGTCGCTGACCGCGACGCCCAAGGCGCTGAGCGGGCTGGAGCCTTCGCAGGTGCAGTAATACAGGTAATACCTTCCGTCCTCAAGCTGCTGAACATCCGGCGCCCAGAAAGTGGTCGTCCTGGCATACTGCAGCGCCTCGGCCATCTCAACCTGCACGTTTTCCACCAGCCTGCAGCCCGTATCCGCGTTCCGGGAGAACATCTCCCACTGCACCAGATCCGTACTCTTTGCCGCCGCCATATGACTTCCGTAGATGTAGAAGGTACCGTCCTCCGTCCGGATCACGGAAGGATCATGTACGGAGACCTCCCTGAACTTCGGGGCAGGCAGATCTGCGTTACTTCCGAAGGCAGTCCCCGTCATCAGAAGGAGGGCGGCCAGAGCGATCAGCAAAATCCGCATTTTCATCGTGTCAAATCCTTTCATGAGGATGATTGATCTGAAAAGCCCTCTCCCCGAAAAAAGGAGAGGGCTGAGAAGCTTCAGAATCGTTCCAGTTCAGTATTCCGCTGAAAGAAAACTGAATTATTTATCAGGCACCAGGCGGATCACGTTCCAGGACAGCGCCGGCAGCTTGACGGTCATCCGTCCTCCGTCCAGCTTGGCCTTGCGTCCCTTGACGGGGGCCACCTCGTCCGGGTTCTCCTCGGTGTTGACAGCCTTGACGTCGTCATGGTGCAGCACGATGTGCTCGTCCGGAACCAGACCGGGGAAGGCGCGCAGGTCGCAGTCCAGGGTGATGTCGTCCTTCATGTCCCTGTTGACCGCGAAGATGGTTACGCTGCCGTCGTCTCCCAGGGTCGCCGCGGCATCCACCAGCGGAACCTTCTCATAGTCCGCACAGTCATACACAGGAGAGCTGAGGATGGGCCGCAGGGAGGTGCCCCGGCCGTATTTGGAGGCATGCATCATGGGCCAGTAGATCGTCTGGGCCCAGACGCCGCCGCCGTTGCGGGTCATAATCGGCGCGATGACATTGACCAGCTGGGCCAGGCATGCCACCTTCACCCGGTCCGCGTTCTTCAGGAAGGTGATCAGGATGGCGCCGGCCAGCAGGGCATCCTCAAAGTTATAGACATCCTCCAGCAGCGGCAGTGCCCGTCCCCACTTGTCCGCCTTCCAGACCTCCTGATCCTGCTGATTGGAGTGGTACCAGACGTTCCACTCGTCAAATGACAGGTTCAGCTTCTTCTTTGAATGCTTCTTGCCACCCACGGCGTCACAGATCGCCACGACCTCCTTGATGAAGTCGTCCAGATCCATGCTGCGGGCCAGGAATCCGGGGGTATCGTTGGTGGGGTTGCCGTAGTACCGGTGCAGGGACACATAATCCACATTGTCATAGCACTCGTCCAGCATCGTGTATTCCCATTCGCCGTAGGTGGGCATCTGATGAGATGCGCTGCCGCAGGCAACCACTTCGATGGAGGGATCGACCCACTTCATGACCTTGGCGGCTTCGTTGGCGACACGGCCGTACTCATAGGCCGTCTTGTGGCCGATCTGCCAGGGGCCGTCCATCTCGTTGCCGAGGCACCAGAGCTTGATATTCAGAGGATCTTTCGCGCCGTTCTTAATCCGCAGGTCGGACCAGTAG
>OMZY01000022.1 GCA_900315675.1 uncultured Eubacteriales bacterium | reverse complement strand
ACAATGCTTATCTTTTGGTCTTTGGTTCGGAATAGTGTAGTGCTGGCGGTCTATCTCTTGTTTTCGGTTGCTTGCTTCCTTACCGTACATGAGCATTCTTTTCCGTATTTCATCAGGATCGGATTCAGGTCAGTTTCCTCTGTTTTCCGGAACCAGATATGCCCGATCTTTGCTGTGACTGTCCGGTCTTCGTGTTCCACCGGGTTGGTATAGACCTGAGCAAACAGATATATTCCCTTATGCTCAGCCTCATCCCAGTTCAGCAGAATCGTCGACGAATCTCCCTCTGTTTCACCAATGGTGCTTTTCATTTCAGCCTCTATTTCCCTGTCAGGATGAATTCCTTCCAGATCCTGAAGGGAAGTAGATCAGGTAGGACCGATCCCCTGTCACTCCGCCGTAAAGAAGCTCCATTCTGATACCGTTCTTTTCACAGCTCAGATTGAGGGGACGCAGTGAATCCGTCACTTCCGGGAAGAATGCTTTTAGCTTTTCCATGGTGAAACCGTCCGGCAGAAGATCATTCCTTACAGTCTGCCCGGCTGTATTATTCTCTTTCACCCGCACCGGCCGGTACTCACTGGCAATGAAGGGAATAAAATACCATTTCCCGTCTTCTCCCTTTTGCATCTGGGCATCAATATGATACCAGCCATCCTGATCATCAGGTGTATTCCTGAGCCATACTTCGCAGTCTGCCGCCCGCATCGGGTCATTTTCTGTTCCGTAACTCTGACCGATCCTCCACAGGCCGGGAATACCCATTTCTTTCCCGAACCCTGCCAGCAGATCCGAAAGATGATATTCCTCTTCCCATTCAGGCGGACACTCGGCCAGCATGCCGGCTGTATCCTCCCTGGACCAGCAGGAAAGGAAAGAATTCAGGCATTGGAGATAATCCGGCAGATCTTCCGTCTGTCCTTCCATGTCATCCTGTCCGCCTAACAGGACGATGTTCTCTTTTGCGATTTCACTTGCCCGGATTACATTGTCCGCGTCCGCCAGCAGGCTGTCCGGCTCAAAGTACCAGATATTGTTTTTCGCTTTTTTGGCAATCAGCCTGTATTCCTGTACGGAGGATTCACCGCCTTCCGCGGGTTTTGTGTTCAGCCTGCACCGGATTGTCATCACCGGCGAATCCGGATATCTTTCCATCCCGTCAATCTGCCAGTTTACCAGCTTTTTCTCCGCGAGAATTCGCCGGATCATCTCATCCGTCGTATCAGACCATTCTGACGGAACGCATCTCAATGCCATCCCGCTCGCATCCCGCTCCTGCCAGGCGGCGAAGAAAGCTTCCGCCCGGTTCCTGATCGCTTCTTCCGGATCCCCGGCGTCTTCCTCCTGCCCGCTTTCCGGCAGCTGAGAAGCTTCGGGAGCTCGTGTATAACAGTATCCCGCCAGCAGCAGGGGCATCCCGTCATACTCGCCGATCACTTCACCGTAAATGTCATAATTGTTTCCGGGCTGCCAGTCAAACACTCTTCCTGCCGGTCTTTCAAGCACAACAGGAAGGGATTCCCCGTCCTCGCCGGCATTGATCTTCACCCGCAGCGGTTTTTCGGAAAGGACTTCCTGTACAGTGCCCTTTACCAGATACACCTGCCTGTTTTCCACACGGTCCCTGAGAAACGCCTGCAGGTCCGCATATCCTTCTTCAGTAACCGGCCAGGCATTAAAAGTATATATTTCCGGTCTTGGAACCAGATAATTCTTTTCTTCCTCCGCGGCAGAACCCTGCGCCGACCGAATTTCTTCTATACAAGCCTCATCGCAGATCATGCTCAGCGGGAAATTGATTTCCCAATCGCCTCCCACGATTTCATCTATGGCCGTCACTACAATCCGCATCCGCATCTGCTCCAGCTCTTCCTGCGTGCGGTTTATGATTTCTTCAGACCATTCCTGAGCTTTGTCTCCGTTTTCATCCCAGCTTGCCCAGTCCAGCATGTCTTCCGTCCAGTAATCCATATCGTAATCCAGGCTGACACCCCAGTTGGTGTCTCCATATATCCCGTTCGGTCCCGATATGGGATGGGCATTCGGATTATGGAACTGTGCATGGAATTTCCCGTCAATCCAGCCGACGCCGTCCAGCGTAACATCCCCCAGAACAGGAACATTCAGCGGCTGTGTATAATCCAGCACTTTCACCTTCCCTTTAGGAATTTCGTCCAGTGTCTCAGCAGAATACCATGGGAGATTCTCCGGGGAAAGCACCCCTTCGCTGGTAATCCCATATTTTTTCAGCATCTTGATCGGATCCAGCTGCACATTTTGCTCAACGCTGAAGTGTTTCATTTGTACCTGCACGGTCCGGGGAGCCGTCGAAACCGGCTCTTCATAAACATTGTGGCTGCAGCCTATATACCTGTGTTCCTTTTCGTCTGTGTACAGGTTCGGTTCTTCCCCGAACTGAATGTGTTCTGTATCAATATTATCTTCAATCCCGCCGTCCAGTTCTTTCCCGGCATATTTCCCTTCCATATCCTGCAGGGAATAAACAATCAGGGACTCATTCCCCTTTACCGCACCGGAAATCAGGGTCAGGCGGATCCCGTCCTTTTCACAGCTCATGCCGATCGGCTGCAGCCAGGGTGCCAGATCCGGATAGTCCCTTTGGAGCTTTTCACTGACAGACAGTTCACTGTCCGCCGGTTCGGCTTCCAGCTCCCCGATGCCTTCCCCCTGTCCGGCGGCCAGGGCGGTCACCATGGGCCGGGCGGTATACTGCTCCCGGATCGTATCCGGTCCGCCCGGCTGTCCCGTCAGTCCGGTCACACCGAGATACACCAGCACCAGTGACAATGCCAGCACCGGCGCCAGGCGGCGGAACCAGAAGCCCCGGGGCACCTTCTTCGCGCTGCTGATCCGGTCCAGCACATTCCAGGTGTTTTTCGCTGTCCATTCCGTATACTGAACCCGTTCTTCCAGGTTCTTTTTCAGATCAATCTTCTTCATCGTAATACCATCCCTCCAGTTTCGCCTGCAGAAGGCTTTTCGCTTTCCGGAGGCGGGTGTTCAGGGTGTTGACATTTGTTCCGAGCGCCAGGGCAGCTTCCTGCAGGGACAGGCCTTCGTAAAAGCGGAGCACCAGCGCCCGTTTCAGCTGATCGGGCAGGGCCTGCACCGCGTTCCAGACCGTGGGATCGTAATCCGGCGGCATTTCCGTCTCCCCGTTCTCCTCCGTTGCGCGCGCCGTAACGGTGCGGAGCCAGGATCCCCGCTGCATGCTCCGGCAGGTGTTGACCGCGATCCGGCAAAGCCAGGTCTTCCTTGAACTCTCTCCCCGGAATCCGGTCAGGCTCTTCCAGGCTTTGAAAAAAGTCTCCTGCGCCGCGTCTTCGGCCAGGAAAGGATCGTTCAGCAGGCACAGGCAAAGGCGCCTGATGTCCGTGCCGTATTCGTTCATCAGCTGAACAATCGCCTGTTCATCCGAAGCGGATACATTCGACATTCTTCCTCCCCCTTTCACCTATACAGACGCAGCCCGGAACAAAAATTGTTTTGGCATCTGAAGAAAATTTCGTTCTGATTATAACAAAAGCCCCGCCGCCGGAAAAGGCGCAGGGCTGAACACAAAAGCAGCCGCGGAAGAATTTCCTCTCCCGCGGCCACGTATCCGGTCAGTCATCCAGATCGTAGGCGGCTGTCAGGTCAATCACCGGCCTGCCCTGGCTGTCCAGCAGCATGGTCAGTCCGCCGGCATAACCGCTCTGGGCAAACAGGTAATGGACGCCCGTCTCCTTGTCCACCAGGATCTCCATCACATGTCCCAGGCTGTTGCCTTCCTTGTGAATCACCTTGAACCGTCTGTCTTCATTTCTCATCTGTCTTTTCCTCTTTCTTTTTTTCCTGCTTTTCCCGGATCATGTTCATTACGTTTGCCAGGCACATCAGGATCATGCTGAAGATTCCCGTCCCCTTCGACGCTCCGGTATCGAAGATATACGCACCCAGCACGATGAATCCGCTGGCCATCAGCGCGATGCTGACCCCTTTCATCCAGGCACAGTTCTGTTTCATTGCCATTGCCTCCTCCTTCAAGCGTGCATAAAGGATAGCACAGTCCGGGCCGAAAAAACAGGCCGCGGAACGCAAAATACCGCCGGATATTTCCCTGTTTCCGGCCGGAACGCCTGCTGCCAAAGGCATCGGGATTTTTTGTCCTTTTTGTGGTATGATATACGCAGGAATAAAAAAACAGATAAACCGGACAGGAAGAAGCGGAGGAGTCATATGCGTTACAGGCGTCTTGGAAAAACCAACCTTCAGGTCAGCGAGATCGGCTTCGGCGGCGAATGGCTGGAGCGGCATGAGGAAAGCGAATCCGTTGCCCTGCTGAAATATGCCCACAGTCTGGGCGTCAACATTGTGGACTGCTGGATGCCCGATCCCAAGTCCCGGGACATCATCGGTCAGGCCATTGAGGAAGACCGGGCCGGATGGATTGTCCAGGGGCATGTGGGCTCCACTTACCAGAACGGGCAGTATACCCGCACCCGGGATCCGAAGCAGTGCCGGATCGCCTTTGAGGATCTGCTGACCCGCCTGCGGACGGATTACGTGGATCTGGGCATGATCCACTACGTGGACCGGGAGGAGGACTGGGAAACCGTTTCCCGCCCCGGCCCCTTCCACGATTATGTGATGGAGCTGAAGGCGCAGGGAAAGATCCGCCACATCGGCCTGTCCACCCACAACCCGGTCATCGCCCGGAAGGCGGCGGAAAGCGGCCTGGTGGAAATGATCCTGTTCAGCGTCAACCCGGCCTATGACCTGATGCCGCCGACGGACAACCTGGAAAACTATTTTGCGGAGCAGTACGCGGAAGACCTGAACGGCATTGATCCCGTCCGGGTGGAAATGTATAAGGTCTGCGAGCAACAGGACGTGGGCATCACCTGCATGAAACCCTTCGCGGGCGGGCGGCTGTTTGACGCCAAACGCTCTCCCTTCGGCGTTGCCCTGACGCCGGTGCAGTGCATCCACTACGCCCTGACCAAGCCGGGCGTGGCCTCCGTCCTGTGCGGCTATGACACCCCGGACCAGGTGGACGCCGCCGTGGGGTATGAAACCGCCCCGGACAGCGAAAAAGACTACGCCAGCGTCCTGGCCGGCGCGCCGCGGCACACCTTCCCCGGCGGGGAATGCACCTACTGCGGCCACTGCAAGCCCTGCCCCGTGGACATTGATATCGCCATGGTGAACAAACTGTATGACCTGGCGGTCATGCAGCCGGAAGTTCCGGCTTCCCTGAAGGAGCATTACCTGTCCCTGGCCCATCACGCGGAAGAATGCGTCGGCTGCCGGGGCTGCGAGGGCCGCTGTCCCTTCGGGGTGAAGGTGGCCGACCGGATGACCGCGGCCGCCGCGCTCTTCGGGCAGTAAAAACGGAAACCAATCCATCTGACCATCCGGAAAGGAAGGGATATCTGATGAAACGTATACTGGTTCTGCTTCTTGCCTGTCTCCTGCTGGCGTCCTCCGCCGCCCCGGCCTCCGGCGAACCCGCGGCCGAAATTCTTCCGGCCTATACCTATACCGGGGAGGATCCCCTGGAGGAAGCCATACTCAGCGTCCTGCAGACGGAGGATTACGCCGGCAGATACTACACCGAACCCGGGAGCGTCATGATCCCTTGCCCCCTGTTCCTGAAAACGGAAATGACCGGTGACGGCCGCGCGACGGTTTACTGCAGCGTCTGGCTGATGAACTATGTGAAGCAGGGAACCACCCTGGTCAACATCTCCGGCGGGGAAAATCCCCTGGTTATCACCCTGGAAAAGACGGACGGCGTGTGGCAGGTAACCGCCCTGGAGGAAGCCGGGGAGGGGGACGACTACTACGAGGACATCGCGCGTTTTGCCGGCGGGGATGAGGAGCTGGAAAACAAATACCATGAAGCGGCCGACCTGATGGCCAACGAGGAAACCCGGACGCGGTACATCCGGGCCTATGTGAAGGCCAACGGCCTGGACATCACCGCCTACCAGGACTACGGCTGGGATCCGGTTGAGCTGAACTGAACACCGCCATATGAAAAGGAGAGCGGGGAATTTCCCCGTTCTCCTTTTATAATTCCATGGTGATCTGCGGATCGATCCAGCTTTCCTGCTTTGCCTCGTGCACCTGATCCCCCGGCTCCAGGTGCCCGATGAGCAGCGGGGATTCCGGATCATGCGCCGCCAGGTTCTTCCGCACCGTGGCCGCGTCATAGTTGGCGTAGCAGTACCGGCACAGGTGGCCGCAGGTGTTGTACGCGCCGATGTCCCCGCCCAGGTAGCAGGCGCATTCTTTCCGGGCCGGGGCGGTTTTCGGCACCTTCAGCCGCCGGCCGAGCGCCTGCTCATACATTGCCACGGTCATGCACCCGCTGCAGTCCGCGCCGAAGGGCGCCAGCTCGTCCCCTTCCCCGCAGGGCCGGAGGGTCATGCCGTACTGCCCGGCAATCTCCGCAAAAGCTTTGCCCAGCAGGAGCCGCTGCTCCGCGGTCACAGGCCGGACCTCCGGAAAGTTCCGCTTCGTTTTTTCATACAAATCCACAAAGCTGATCACTGCTGTATGGGTATAGCCCGACAGCGTTTGGGCCATGTATTCAAAGGCCCTGATATGCCGCTCCGCCGGATAATCGCCGCTGATGAACACCGGGTCATACCGCCAGCCCATGCGGTCCGGCCCCACGGTATCCGAAAGACGCCGGAAGCTGTCCAGCACCTCCCGCTTGTCCGGCACCCCGGGCTCAATCTCCTTCCCGTAGGGCGTGATCGTCACATACCAGTACTGCCCGTAAGGCCGGAGCAGGTCCATATGCGGCAGCATAGGCGCCGGGTTCTTCGTGCAGAAGCCGATCAGGTCCACCACCTCCGGCGAAAGCCGGTACCGGGTCACGGAGCGGGGATTGTAGGGATTGCGGACCAGCACAAAGCCGGCCTTCAGCCGGTTCACAAACCAGTCGGAATAGAAGGCCGGTATATCCGTGCGCTGTCCTGTATTGATAATCATTGCGCCATTCTCCGTATGGCTTCCGCCGAGTCTCCGCTGATGAGGATGGACCGGTCCCGGATCTCCTCCGGAACACCTTCCTCTTCCAGGTTCAGGCAGGCATAGACTGCGTTTTTGTTCCGGTATACCTCCTGCCAGAAGTTGTATTTGATAATCCCCGGGGTGTTGTACCCCACGCCGATCTCCAGGAAAACAACCCGGCTGTCCCGGTGCCGCGTCAGCCAGGCCTCGTATTCCGCCGCGGCAGCCTGCCAGCCCTCATCCTCCACGAACTTATCGTCCGAGCGCAGGTTCATGGTCAGGGGCCGGCCGCATTTGGGGCACTTCGGCAGCAGCTCCGCCGGCACGCGCCTTTTCGCCTCCGCGCCCTCCGGCAGGATCAGCTCGTTTTTCTCCCCGATGATATACCCCTGGGCCAGGACCATCTTCCGGACCTTCTCCCCGTTGTCCCAGGTCTCCTGGCAGCAGGGCTTCGTGCACTGGAACAGGCCGTAATCCCCCTGGGTGTAGAACAGCCGTTTTTTCTCAAACCCGGCCTTCTGGAAGCAGTGGTCCACGTTGGTGGTCAGCACAAAATAATCCTTGTCCTTCACCGCCCGCAGCAGGTCGCTGTAAACCGGCTTCGGCGCGCCCATGTACCGGTTGATCCAGATATACCGGCTCCAGTAGGCCCAGAATTCCTCCGGCGTTTCGTAGGGATAGAACCCGCCGGAATACATATCCCGGAAGCCGTACTCCCGGCCGAAATCGCCGAAGTATTTCTCAAACCGCTCCCCGGCGTACACAAACCCGGCGGCGGTGGACAGGCCCGCGCCCGCGCCGATAATCACCGCGTCCGCCTGCTTTATTTTCTCCTTGAGCAGCAAGATCTTTTCATCCATGGTTTTTTCTCCTTCTCCGGTAAACAGCCCCGGCAGGAAGGCTCCGCCGGGGCTGTGCGTGAATCCGGTTTTACCGTGCGGACGGCCGCGCGACTTCCTTCCCGTCCGCGGTTACGAACACGCCGTCCGCTCCCTGCGTCAGGGGATCCGCATGGCCGGTGATGGCCGCCGCGGCTGCCGCGTCATACCAGAATCCGTTCATGCCCAGCACCGCGTCCTCCGGCAGGTCAAAGGTGTATCCCTCCGCGTTGGCTGCCGCCCCGCCGACAATAGCGTCAATCTCGTCCTTCGTATAGGGCGCGGCGGTCAGGGGATTCACAATGCCCTCCCGGTCAAAATAGGTCTTTCCGTAGAAAACGGTGCCCACACCGTTAATGTTCACGCCGTAAGCCCAGTTCTTCTGTCCGTTCATGTTTTTTGTCTCCTTTGGCTTTTACTGTCCGGCTTTTCCGCCGGCAGTCAAAGCATAGGGCAAAGCGGAAGGCAAAACAAGAACGCACTTTTTTATTACATAGTTACCTTTTGGTAACCGTCCCCGTCAGTCCAGCAGCTTCCGGTAGATTTCCAGGTCGCTGTCCTTAAACACGTTGAAGATCACCCGCCGGACGCTGCTTCCCTCCGCCAGGCATTCCTTCACCGTGCTCACGGCAATCTCCGCCGCCCGCTCCTGCGGGAAGCGGAATACGCCGGTGGAGATGCAGCAGAAGGCCACGGACCGCAGTCCCTTCTCCCCGGCCAGTTCCAGGCAGGACCGGTAGCAGGAGGCCAGCAGGCGTTCATCCTCCGCCGTAACCTCCTCCCCGACGATGGGGCCCACCGTGTGCAGCACGTATTTCGCCGGCAGGTTAAACCCGGGAGTGATCTTCGCCCGGCCCGCCGGTTCCTCTTCCTCCTGCGCCTGCATCAGCTCGTTGCAGGCCAGGCGCAGCTGCACGCCGCTCATGGTATGGATCATGTTGTCAATGCAGCCGTGGCAGGGCGAGAAGCAGCCCAGCAGCTGGCTGTTCGCGGCGTTGACGATGGCGTCGCACTTCAGGGTGGTAATGTCCCCCTGCCAGAGTACCAGCCTTCCGTCCCCTTTGCAGGCAGGCAGGCTGTCCCCGTCCGTGACGCCCTTTTCCGCCGTCATCTCCCGCAGGAAGGCGTCCTGCACCTTCAGGAATTCCTCCCCCGCGGGCATCGGCGGGCGGACGTTCATGAGGCTGCGCAGCAGCCGCCACTGGCGCTCCGCCGTATAGGGAAACACCGGATACTGGTACTGCGGCATTTCCTCCAGCAGGGCATGCAGCAGCCAGCGCCGTCTTTCGTTCTGGTTCATCCGCCTTCACGCACCTTCTGCTGGTATTCGGTTCCCCAGGCTTCCATGGCTTTGATAATCGGCCGCATGGTTTCCCCCAGGCCGCTCAGGGCGTACTCCACCCGGGGCGGCACTTCCGGATAGACCGTCCGGGTAATGATCCCGTCATGCTCCAGGGCCCGGAGATTATCCGTCAGCACTTTCTGGCTGATGCCCGGAATGGAGCGCAGCATTTCGTTGAACCGCCCCACGGGCGGCCCATCAGGTTGCGCAGGATCAGCATTTTCCACTTGTTCCCGATCAGCTGCAGGGTGGTGGCCACCGGGCATTCCGGCAGTTCCGCTTTCGTCAGCATCTGTACACCTCCGGAGAAAACCAATATCCGTTTGGGATTGTTACATTCATTTTAGCATGCACCGGAAAAGGGGGCAAGCGCCCGAAAGTCGCGTTTTCTTTCCGTTTTTTCCTCCCCAAGCCTTTCAAAATGTGCTATAGTTCCTGTCTGAGAATAATCCTTGGCATGGAGTGACAGCATATGGTGGGACTCGGAACCATCATCAACGGCGCGGCCATCATCCTCGGCGGGCTGATCGGCCATTTTACGGGCAGGCTTTTCAAACAGGAACAGCAGCAGTCCCTGACCATGGCCTGCGGCATCAGCGTCCTGTTCATCGCCATCGCCGGCGCCATGCAGGGCATGCTCAGCATTGACGGCAGCACCCTGGTCAGCGGCAAATCCATGCTGGTGGTGCTCTGCCTGGCCATCGGCACCGTCATCGGGGAACTGATCGGCATTGAAGCGGGCTTTGAGCGCTTCGGCGAATGGCTGAAGCGGAAAACCGGCAACGACGGGGACAAGCAGTTTGTGAACGCCTTCGTCACCGCCTCCCTCACGGTCTGCATCGGCGCCATGGCCATTGTCGGCGCGATCCAGGACGGCCTTTCCGGAGACTATTCCACCCTGGCGGTCAAATCGGTCCTGGACTTTATTATCATCGCGGTCATGACCTCCTCCCTGGGCAAGGGCGCGGCCTTCTCCGCCATCCCGATCCTGCTTTTTGAGGGAAGCATCACCCTGCTGGCCAGGCTGGTGGCGCCCGTCATTACGCCCCTTGCCGCGGCCTACCTTTCCCTCATCGGTTCCGTGCTGATCTTCTGCGTCGGCGTGAACCTGGTCTGGGGCAAGAAGGTGCGGGTCGCCAACATGCTGCCGGCGGTGGTTCTGGCGGTCATCGCAGCGTATATCCCCTGGAGCTTTTAAGCCTGCGGTAGCAGGCTTAAATTCAGAATTCAGAATTCAGAATGTTATTCCAAACAATCAGTACATACAGAAACCGGGATCTGCTTATAAACAGTCCCAGTTTTGCTTTGCGGAGAACGAAAGGAACCGTCCCCCCGTTTTCCCCGCTCTGTTTCCAATTGCAGATCATTCGGCCGGGAAGAGTTCCTGCTTTGTTTTCCAGGCTTCATAGGCCCTCTCCCAGGTGTCCACGGCGTAGGGCCTCCGTTCGTCCCCGATCTCCTTCGCGAACTGCTCCACGAATCTCAGGAAATAATAGACATGTTCCCGGGCGAAGGCCAGTTCCCGCAGGATCACCCGGCTCCAGATATTCGCTTCCCGGTACATCCGGGATTTTTTCACTGTGCCGATATAGGCCGCCTTGTCAAAGGGCACCTGCTGCTCCTCAATCCGGACCTGCCCGTCTTCCGTAATCTCCAGGATGGTATAGGGCACGCAGTCCGGCCGCCCGTCCAGCGGCAGGCCGCAGGAGCCGGGATTGATCATGTACACGCCCGCCTGCTCATCCTGCCAGGTCCACTGGATATGGGAATGGCCGAAGATATAGATTCCTCTTTCAAGGCCGGACGCCGCCTCCAGGAATTCCGGATCCCGCTCCCGTTCGTCCCGCATCCCCGCCAGGATTCGTTCCGGATCGGCCCCCGGCAGCCCGCTCCGTTCCGCCACGGTCACGGAATTCCAGGTATAGAACGCCCGGGTTCCGATAAAGTCCACGGAGGAATGGGCCATGTGCACCGGCACGCCGCAAACCTCAAAGTCCGCCCGCTCCGGCTGGGCCAGCACATACGCCCGGTTCTCCGGGGAAAGGTTCCGGAAGGCGTAATACGAAGCCTGCATCTGGCCGTCGGTCCACCCTGCCGGGTCTTTTCCCTGCAGGTTCTCCAGGTACTTTTCCTCGTTGCCCCGGATCACTGTTTTATCCTCAATCCCCCGGATCGCGCTGACGCACTCCTCCGGCCAGGGCCCGCTGATGCAGTAGTCCCCCGCGAACAGGAAGCGGGTGATTCCTTTTCTTCCGGCGTCTTCCAGCACCGTCCGCAGCGCGGGGCAGTTTCCGTGAACGTCCGCGATAATGGCGTATTTCATGTTTCCTCCGGCTGTCATTGATTACCGCCTATCTCCTTTGTATGATTCACTGTTTTCCGCGAAGCGGACCAGGTCCGTAAGGCTCCGGATCGTCCACGCTCCGCGGTCTTCCCCTGTCCGGTCAATCCGGAAGGCGGTGAAGCCCAGCGCCCGGGCGCCCTCCGCTTCCGGCGGATGGTCGTCCACATAGAGGCTCTCCTCCGCCTTGACGCCCAGGGAATCCAGCGCCGCCTGATAGATTACCGGGTTCGGCTTTCCCGCGCCCACGAGGGAGCTGGCGGTAAAGGAATCAAAATACTTCGCGATGCCCAGCTGCTCCAGCGTGTATTCCAGGGACGGGGACGTGTCGCTGATCACACCCATCTTATACCCCCGGCCGCGTAAGTATTCCAGCACCTCCCTGGTTTCGGGGAAAAGCAGCCGGTCACCGTTGCACCACAGTTCCCGGAAAAGCTTTTCCGCCCGCTCCTCCAGGCTTTCCTCCACGCCCTCTTCCTGAAGCAGGCAGCGGTAGTACCGGCGGAAAAACGCCTTTTCATCCTCCAGGTTCCGGTACCAGGGGCTCCGCCCCTCCGACGCCTGGGAAAACAGCTTCATCATTTTATCGTAGGGCAGCTCAAAGGGTTTCCCGCTCCAGGCGGCAATCGTCTCATCCCGCCAGCGTTCCTTTTCCGGATTGAAATAGGTCAGGGTATTGTCCCTGTCAAAAAAGACCGCCCTGTATTTCATGCCCGTTTCCGCCTCCCTTCGGTGGAAAATCAGATGCCGCGTTTTCAAAGACCTGTCAGAATATCCCCATTATACAGCCTCCCGCCCTCCGCCGCCACCGGAAATCCACTCGTCTTTTCCGCAAAAAACGCGCAAACTGACCGCAATCTGTGA
Source organism: uncultured Eubacteriales bacterium (assembly GCA_900315675.1). GTDB lineage: Bacteria > Bacillota > Clostridia > Christensenellales > Aristaeellaceae > Aristaeella. Next base: position 61,729 of record OMZY01000022.1, on the reverse strand, counting down.
TATAATCATTCCACAGGATAAAAAATGAACAGGGAGGCTTGCATCTATGTGGTACAATCCGCCGGACGGCCAGCGACGGGAAAGTTTTCACTCCGGGAACTGCGCGGACGCGTATGACTTCCTGGGCGCGCATCCCGTGAAAGAGGACGGGGAGCTGAAATGGCATTTCTCCGTCTGGGCGCCCAACGCCCAGCGCGTCTCCCTTGTGGGCGGCTTCTGCGGCTGGGATCCGGAAGCCTATCCCATGGTCAAGCAGTATGACGGCATCTGGGAGCTGCGGCTGCCGGACGCCCTGTTCCGCCCGGCGGACAATACGCTCACGCCGGGGCAGAAAGAGCTGCTGCGCACCTATAAATACGATATCCTCTGCGCCAACGGGGAATGGCACATGCGGGCCGATCCCTACGGCTTTGAAATGGAGCTGCGGCCCAGCAACGGCAGCAAGCTTCGGGACCTGTCCGGCTATGAGTGGAACGACAGCGAATGGATGAAAGCCCGGAAGAAGGCGGATCCCTTCCGCCGGCCCATGAACATTTATGAAATGCACCTGGGCACCTGGCGCCGGGGAGAGGACGGCCGCGTCCTCAACTACGCGGAGATCGCGGACCAGCTGGTACCCTACCTGCAGGACATGGGCTATACCCATGTGGAGTTCATGCCGGTGATGGAGCATCCCTTTGACGGCTCCTGGGGATACCAGGTGATCGGCTATTACGCCCCCACCTCCCGCTACGGCACCCCGGACCAGCTCCGGTACCTGGTGGACCGGCTGCACCAGGCGGGCATCGGGGTCATCCTGGACTGGGTTCCCGCCCACTTCCCCAAGGACGAGGCGGGCCTGCGCCTCTTTGACGGCACCCCCTGCTATGAGCACGCGGATTCCCGCCGGGCTGAAATGCCGCAGTGGGGCACGCTGCTGTTTGACTACGCCCGGGGCGAATCGGCCAGCTTTCTCCTGTCCAACGCCCTTTTCTGGCTGAAGGAATACCACGCCGACGGCCTGCGCTGCGACGCGGTCAGCTGCATGCTCTACCTGGATTTCGGCAAGGAGCCCGGCCAGTGGGTGCCCAACGAGAACGGCGGGCACGAAAACCTGGACGCCATCCGCTTCCTGCAGAAGTTCAATGAAACCATCCACAAGGAGTGCCCCGGCGCGGTCACCGTGGCGGAGGAATCCACCGCCTTCCCCCGGGTTACCCATCCCATCGCCGAGGGCGGCCTGGGCTTCAGCTTCAAATGGAACATGGGCTGGATGAACGACATCCTGTCCTATATCGATATGGATCCCATCTACCGGCAGTACCATCATGACAAGATCACCTTCTCCATGATGTACGCCTTCAGCGAAAACTATGTGCTGCCCTTCTCCCATGACGAGGTGGTTCACTGCAAGCGCTCTATGATCGACAAGCAGCCCGGGGATCTGTGGCAGAAGTTTGCCGGATTGCGCGCCCTTTACGGGTATTACATGGTGCACCCCGGCAAAAAGCTGCTCTTCATGGGCGGCGAGTTCGGCCAGTTTGCGGAGTGGCGGGACTATGAGCAGCTGGACTGGTTCCTGCTGAACTACGAGCGGCATCCGGACCTGCTGGAATACGTGAAGGCCCTGAACCACCTCTACACCACCGAGCCCGCCCTGCACCGGATTGACGACAGCTGGTACGGCTTCAAGTGGCTCAACGTGAACGACAAGGAGCGCAGCGCCGCGGCGGTCATGCGCCTGGACGAGGACAAGAACGCCATCGTCTGCGCGGTGAACTTCACACCCCAGCCCTATCTCAATTACCGCGTCGGCCTGCCCTTTGACTGCGAGCTGACGGAAATCCTCAATTCCGACCGGGCGGAGTTCGGCGGCAGCAACCTCTATAACGGCACCGTCTGCAAAGCGGAGGAAATCCCCCAGGAAGAGCATCCCTTCTCCTGCGAAATTGTCCTCCCGCCCCTGGCCGCGGTGTTCTTTAAGGTCGTCCGCAAAGCGGACGACCAGGCAGAAGAGAAAAAGTAAGAGGCAGAAAAAGCCAAACACCCATAACGCAACGCGGGAATGTGACAGCGGGACAGACCAAGCTGTCACGGCCAAAGGCTGTGTACAGTTGGTCTGTCCCTGCTGTCACGTTCCCGTTTCTATGCTCCGATATATCAACGTTGTTACCCCGCCGCAGGCGGAATAATTGTTCATTATTCATTGTTAATTGTTAATTGATCTAACGCTTTTTCCCAGTACTTTTCCGGCACGTTCCGCCAGTTTTCAATCCCGGTTTCCTGCCTGCACAGCTCCACTGCCCGGGTCAGGGCCCCTACGTGCGTCACGGTGCCGCCCAGCAATACCTGCTTTGTCACCCGGTACCAGCAGGGCGCCTTCTCCGGCAGGCATTCCTCCTCCATTTCCCGGATGGCCTTTTCCCGGTCATAGGGCAGGGTGATCAGGTTCTCCTCCCATTGCCCGTCTTTGCCGCAAAGCATCATAAACTGGGTCTGTCCGCCGCAGCGCAGGGCCACACCCACCGCGCCGGGGTTAATCACCCTGTGCCCGTTCCGGCTGTAGACGCTCTGGATATGAAAGTGCCCGCAGACCGTCAGTTCCGTTTCCAGCCCGGCGGTCAGCTCATCGATGTACGGATAGTCCTCCCGCATGCTCTCGTTCACCTTCCGCGGGGAGCCGTGGCAGATCACAAACGGCGGTAAGCCGGGATAGACCATGGTTTTCGCGATGGGCATTTCTTCAAACCACCGGATCTGCCCTTCCTCCAGGCGGTCATACACATACCTCAGGATGCCGGTGCTGCTGCTTCCGCTCTCCCAGACCCAGTCCGGGTTCGCGCCCTTCAGCCGGTCAATCCAGTAATTCTCCTTGTTTCCCCGGATAAAGGTGCAGGGAGCTTCCTTCCGGAGCGTCTCCAGCAGCTCCAGGGTCTTTTCCGGATACGCCATTTCCCCCAGATAGTCCCCCAGGAACAGATATTCCTCCGCGCCCCGCCTGCGGGCTTCGGCCACGCAGGTCTCCAGGGCGGCGCGGTTGCCATGGATATCCGCCATAACCGCAATCCGCAATGCTTTTCCCTCCACTGGTTGGTTTGTCTTCTATTTTCCCGATGTATACAAGTAAAGTCAAGCAGAAGAACAGAGCGGATACCTCCTGCCTCACTCTGGCTTGATCTTCCGCCTGGAATCAGCTATAACATAAGTGTCATTCCAAATCACAAGGAGATCAGAATATGTGCGGTGTATGCGAAAGAATCCAGATGACCCGGGAAGGCCGGAATCCTTATTTTGTCAAAGAACTGGAAACCGGTTATGTGGTCATCGGGGATTTCCAGCATTTTAAAGGCTATACCCTGTTTATCTATAAGGAGCACGTTGTGGAGCTCTTCGACCTGGCCCCGGCTGTCCGGGCAAAGCACCTGGAGGAAATGACCCTGGTGGCCAAAGCGGTCCGTGACGCCTTTGGTGCCGGGAAAATGAACTATGAGTGTCTGGGCAACGGCACCGGCGGCGCCCATATCCACTGGCATCTGTTCCCCCGCCGCGCCGGAGACCTGGGAGACTACGGCAACAACGGCAAAGGCCCCGCCTGGTGGTATCCGAGGGAGAAGATGTACGACGATTCCACCCGGCCGGACGAGCAGGAGCTGGAAGAGATGAAACAAAAGCTCCTGAAGGCTCTGGACGCCGTCCTGGCGGAGTCGTAAACCCGTCACTCGTCCCATCACAGCACAGAAGACAAGGAGAAAAGCTCCCCATGAAACGCATCATCCTAATCCTGCTGGCGGCACTCCTGTGCCTGACCGGCTGCAGTGCGGAGGAAACCATGACATATCAAAGCATTTCCCAGGAAGAAGCGGCGCAGAAAATGCTCCTGGATGACGGACATATCATCGTGGATGTGCGCCGCCGGGATGAATATGACGCCGGCCATATTCCCGGCGCAGTCCTGATCCCGAACGAGAGCATCGGCACAGAGCCGCCGGAACTGCTGCCTGACAAAGACCAGATCATCCTGATCTATTGCCGCAGCGGCAGGCGCAGCAAGGAAGCGGCGCAGAAACTGGCAAACCTGGGGTATTCCAATCTCTATGAATTCGGCGGAATCCTTGACTGGAAGGGAGAGATTACCACGGCCAGCCCGGAAATGACCCTGCGGATCGGTGAAACGGAAGTCCCCGTAACCTGGGAAGACAACCCTTCCGTGGAAGCTCTGAAAGCCCTTCTTCCGCTGACTGTCCAGCTGTCCATGTACGGCGGCTTTGAACAGGTAGGCCCCCTCGGACAGGAAATCGTCCGCAATGACGCGCAGACCAGAACGGAACCCGGCGACATCGTCCTGTATTCCGGTGATCAGCTGGTCATTTTCTACGGAAACAATTCCTGGGCCTATACCCGGCTGGGCCATGTCGATCTGACGCAGGAGGAAATGGCCGGGCTGCTGGGCCATGGCGATGTGACCGTAACGATTGCCGCAGTCCCGGTAGAGTAAAAATGCACTGTGCCAAAACGAGAACGGATGGACAGTTCCTTCCGTTCTTTTTTTGCGTTTTCCGCGCTTATAACAAAGAGAGAACGAAAGGAACCGTCCGTTCTCATTTTCCCTCTTGACAATTATATCGGCGGTCGATATAATAGCATCACGATATATCGAGTCCCGATATATCGAGCAACGAGCGAGGTGATCAAATGGCAGACAGTTTAGCTTTGACAGAAGCGACTTACTATATTCTTTTGTCCCTGGTCAGCCCGCGGCACGGATACGGCATTATGCAGCTGACAGAAGAACTGTCCGGCGGCCGGGTCCGCCTGGCGGCCGGGACCCTGTACGGCGCCCTGAACGCGCTTTGCGCCAAGGGCTGGATCATCCAGCTTCCCGCTGAGGATGACAGCCGAAGGAAGGAATACAAACTGACGGCCACAGGGCTGAAGGTACTGAACAAAGAGGTAGCCAGGCTGCGGGAACTGGCGGACAACGGGGAGAAAATCCTGAGGGGAGAATAAAAACATGGCAAGCAGAAGAACAATTTATAAATGGTTCTGGGTCTGGGACTTTGAGAAGGAAGAGGAATGGCTGAATGAAATGGCCATGAACGGCTGGGTGCTGGAAAGCGTCGGCTTCTGCTCCTATCACTTCATCCGCTGCGAGCCCGGGGAATACAGCGTGCGCCTGGAAATGCATCCCTATGATGAATCCTATGTTTCCTTTATGGAGGAAACCGGCGCGGAGTATGTCGGCCGGATGATGATGTGGATCTACTTCCGCAAAAAAACGGCGGACGGCCCCTTTGACCTGTTCTCGGATATTGATTCCAGGATCAGCCATCTGGACAAGATCGGCAAATTCCTGACCATTGTCGGCGGAGCCAACCTGTCGATCGGCCTCTTCAATTCTTTCAGTCCCTCCCGCCTGGGCTGGGTCAACCTGCTTTGCGCCACCCTGCTGATGTACGCCCTGGGCCGGATCCACGGGAAGAAGGAATCCCTGGAAAAAGAACGCCTGCTGCATGAATAACAAGGAAACGGAGAACAATACCATGAATCAGAAGACTCTGAACACCCTCATCAATATTGCCGGGATCGGCCTGGGTGCGGCCGGGCTGGTCTTTCTCCTGCTCTCCGTTTTTGCCGGGAAGAGTACCCTGAACTGGGGTCTGCTCTGCGTGGCGCTTGGCAGCGTGTTGTTCTTCGTCCGGCTGTACCTGAACAGGAAAGCACAGTAACCGGTCTGTTTTTTCAGAGACCGTCAGGGACTGACAAAGGAGTGCGCAGAGATGATCAGCAAAAACAGAACCTGCTTTGGGTGATCAGTATGATGGTGACAGCAATCATTGCCGTCCTGCTGGCCGGCTCAGCGCTCTTTGATTTCAATCTGCCCGATACCCTGATGAGGATCATCGGGGGAATCGGACTGATCGCACTTCCTGTCGCAGCCCTGCTCACCGTAAAGAAAGCCAAAGCTGGCAAATAAAGCCAAACACCGGCTGCCCGTTCCGGGCATGACCGGTGTTTTTCGTAAGAACGGAGGAAACCGTCCCTCCGTTCTTTTGGTCATTCAAATTACCCGTGTTGACTCCATTTTTGATACGATTCCCTGTACCGATCCTTTGCTCTTTCTAATCTGTCCTGCAATTTCACAGAATCAATCGTATCGGTTTCCTGATCATATGAGAAATCCATGGCATAAGTTCACGCAACGTTCATCTTTGTTTTAAGCTATTTTTAAGGAATCCATACTATTATAATCACATGATATCGAGCAGCGAAAGCGTAAGACCGGATATCGAAATCAATGATGGAGGATATTCCTTATGAAAAAAATCATCTCAATGGTTCTTGCTCTTTCGCTCCTCTGTACTGTCGGCGCTGCTTTTGCCGAAGCCCCTGGCGGGCGCGGTGGCAATGGCGGTCCCGGTGGTGGACAAGGCGGTATGCGCGGTGGTAATGGTGGTGGTACGGATAAATCCAGCGATTCCGAGCTTCAGGCTATGATCGCCGAGGTCGCGCCAAAGTTTCAGCTGCTGACTTATGAAGGCGCAGAAACCGGTACCAGTCTGCAGTATCAGTTGTTTATCCCAGAGAATTATGATGAAACCCAAAGCTATCCCATGATCCAGTTTATTCCTGATTCAAGCGCTGTCGGGCGCGGTACAGATTATGTGTTGACCCAGGGATGGGGCGGGCTGATCTGGGCAACAGAGGAAGAGCAGGCTAAGCATCCCGCTTTTGTAGTCGTACCTGTCTTTACGGAAACTGTTGTGGATGACAATTTCAATCATTCCAGCCAAATCGATGTGGCTATGCGCCTGCTTCAGTCATTGACGGAGACCTACCCCATTGACACGGACAGGATTTATACAACCGGCCAGTCCATGGGTGGTATGACTTCATTTCATCTGAGTATTGCGTATCCTGACTTTTTCGCCGCCTATCTGTTTGTCGGGAGCCAGTGGGACACGAGTCTGCTGAACGGCCTGGAGGATGAAAACTTCTTCTATATCGTTTCCGCAGGTGATCCCAAGGCCTCCGCCGGTCAGGCCGAACTGCTCGCCCTGTTCGATGCGGATGGCGCTGCGTACAGTCATAAAGAATGGAGCGCACAGGATGACGCTGACACACAGAATGCCGCAGTGGCCGCCATGCTGGCGGAGGACTGTCAGGAAAACTTCGTGACATTCGCGCTGGGGACGACGCTTGCGGAAGGCCAGACCGCCGGAAGCGGCGCTGGTGAGCATATGACCTCTTTCGATTACGCATATAAGCTGGAAGCTGTCCGCGACTGGCTGTTCCAGCAGACGAAATAAGGAGAATGGATTCCATGAAGAAGTTTCTTGCCTGCATGATGGCGTTTGCGTTGATGCTTTCCTGCGTTTCCTGCTTCGCGGAAGGTGAAAGTGTTCCCGCAAAGATCGATATGACCAAGTGGCAGTATGAAGCCGCAGATGACGTATATTGGCAGGTAGGCTTGTCCTACGCAGCCACCCCGGCCGACAGCAGCTATGAGACCATGGGCATCTTCGTGCCCGGCGCTTACTTTACCGGAACGGACAATGGCGACGGAACCTATACCTGCACCGTGAATGAATCCGGTACCGTCGGTCAGTATACCGCCGTAACAGCCCCGCTGATCATTCCGGTCAACACCCCCGGTTACTCCGCCATGGCTGCGCCTACCGGCTATTCCAGTTCCATGGGATATGGCAGCATTTCGGACTATACCAGTGAAGGCATCATTGTACTCTTTGCCGGTACCCGGGGCCGTGACGCGGGCGCTCCCGCCGGTGTGACAGACTTCAAGGCGGCGATCCGGTATGCCCGCTACAACAAAGATCTGCTGCCAGGCGATATGGACAGTATCTTTTCCCTCGGCATGAGCGGCGGCGGCGCACAGAGTGCCCTGATCGGCGCATCCGGCAACAGTGATCTGTACACGCCCTATCTGGCTGCCATCGGCGCGGTCATGACGGAAAGTGACGCGGTGAAGGGCAGCATGTGCTGGTGTCCCATCACCAATCTGGATATCGCGGATGAAGCCTATGAATGGAACATGGGCAATACCCGTTCCGGCCTCAGTGAGGAGGAACAGGCCTTCTCTGACGGCATGGCCCTGGCTTTCGCCGAGTACATCAACGGCCTGGGCCTGACGGATGAAAACGGCACCGCCTTGGTGCTGGCGGAAAGTGAGGAGGGCATCTGGCAGAGCGGCACCTACTACGACTATGTGAAGGATGTTATTGAGACGTCCCTTGAGCGTTTTCTGAGTGATACGGAGTTCCCGTATACTGCTACTTCTTCCGGCGGATTCGGCGGACGTGGCGGCAGGGGCGGTATGCGCGGCGGCAACTTCGGCGGCACAGAGGGCGGCTTTGCGGGTCCCGGCAACGGCGAAATACCCGATTTCGGGAATGGGGAAAAGCCCGACTTTGCGAATGGTGAAATGCCTGATTTCGGCGGCGAGAACGCCGAACAGGAAACCGCCTATGAGGAAACGGATGGCATCACCCGCACCGAAAGCACATCTTCCGCGCTGTCTCTGAGTGGCACGTATGAGACGAAACAGGATTATATTGCTGCTCTGAACGCCAATGGAGAATGGGTTGCCTGGGATGAAGAAACCAACACAGTGACGATCACCAGCGTCGCCGCCTTCACCCAGGCGCTGAAGAACGCCTCCAAGGGCATTGCTGCCTTTGACCAGCTGGATCGCGGGCAGGGTGAGAATACGCTGTTCGGTTATGGCGACGGCAATGGTGCGCACTTTGACGCGATCCTGGCCGAGCTCGTGCAGGGCAGCGAATACGAAGCAGCCTTTGCGGAGGATCTGGCGAAGCAGGACGCGCTGGGCAATACGGTGGTTGTGCGTCTGAACATGTACAATCCCATGTACTATCTGTCTCCCGCTTACGAAGGATATCAGACCAGTGAACCCGCGACCTACTGGCGTATCCGCACCGGCATCAACCAGGGAGACACCGCTCTGTGCACGGAGATCGACCTGGCGCTGGCAGCTGAAGCCTATGCGGAAGGGACGCAGGTGGACTTCGAGACAGTCTGGGGTCAGGGACACACCGAGGCTGAGCGCTCTGGTTCCTCTACTGCTAATTTCATCGCCTGGGTGCAGGACTGCATGAAATAAGTCAATCACAAGGCCTGTGCGGCCCACGAAAAAACCCACCCGTTAAGGGTGGGTTTTCTGCTGTGGTCTGTACTGGACTCGAACCAGTGACCCCATCGATGTGAACGATGTGCTCTCCCACCATGGTAGGAATTACAAACCGCTGAGTATGGGGAAACAGGCATCCGGCCCTTTGAAATCAAAGGATTCAGCGTTTCAGCAACCTTCAGGAAACTGCTCAAAACGGCTGTGTACCCCTCTGTGTACCCCGTACACAAGTGCCGTACACAGCCGTACACAACGCCAGCCGTACACAAAAATGGGCACCAGATTTTGCTCTGGTGCCGCTGTTGTATTACCGTCCAAACCGGCTGTAATATTCCGCTGCAATCGGCTTGGCCTGATCCAAGAAGAACCGTGCGGCTCGTTCCTTGATGCCGAGCTCCTCACCAATCTTACGGGTGCCGTACCCATTTTTCAGGTACTGCTCCAGCACTTTGCCATAGAGCGGATTCTTCGGGAACCGCTTGTTGACGTATGCGATCATCCGGTCGCGCAGGTCATTCACTTCGGTTTCCTCGTACCCGGTTTCCTGGCATTCAAGAATCGGATTCTCGTCCCGGGAGATGGTTTCGCCCTCCTCGTTTTCCTGCACGCCTTCGAAGAAATCATGACGCTGAGCATACCGTCTTTCTTTGGTGTGTTGGCTGTTCAGGTAGGCCCGCTGATTGTAGGCGAATGCCGCGTCAGTCGTCCGGATAAACACAACGGGTTCGGGCTTTCCACCGCCAATGCTGATGAACCGCAGGCCGCCGTTTTCTTTCGCGTTCAATGTAATCAGCGCGTCAGCGGAATCAGCGATAACGGGGACATGGTAGACGATCTCGCCGGTATCGCTCCACTCTGTCTTGTAGGGATAGCGGGGATCGGGTCGTTGGGTTGACGGGTTACAGACTACGTTTGTCATTCAGATTTTCCTTTCCCGGGAAAACCGAGAAACGAAAATCTGTGAACTGAGTTTTGCTCATTGGTCACCTTTCTGGGTTTCCCCGAAGTCGGTGACCAGCAGCAGGTTTGCTGGGACGTTTAGTAATGGGTGACGGCCTTCACCTTGGCTACCTTGCACCCTGCTCCGTGATCAGTAAAGCAGGAACCTCAGATCCGGCAAGCAGTTTAATGTCATGCTCGGGACAGAGGCCCTTGCGGGCTTTTACACCATATCAGAAAGCTCTTTTTTTTACTGTTTATTCGTCAAGAATTTGGTGGTAAAATTAAAACCCAATTCAGTGACTGCGGAGATGATCCCGGATGGCTGTGGCGAGACGCCGGACAGACCCGGCGCAAACAGACGAACTTGGTCTTCCCGAGCTTCTTGTGCTTGCGGACATCGGCGATGGAGATCACTTCTTTTGCGTTCCAAAGAGAACGTTTCAGCAATGCCCGACATGCGGTGGCTCAAAAATCCGGAACCAGGGCAATATGCATCGAGATTACCTTGATATCATTCCACGAGATGATGATGCTGCAGTCATTACCATCTCACTGGAATTCAGAAAGAACAAATGCATGTTGCCGAATTGTGGATGTGTCTTTTATCCCTCCTTTTCGTTTGCCAGCCGATACAGCCGGACAACTCATCGGTTCGACAATGTCGTGGTAAGAATGATTCTAGAGGAAGGTCTGTCCTACACCCTGATTTCAGAAGCCCTTGGACGGACACTGAGCAAGCAGGTGATTGGTCAGATTTACTACCGCCGAATGAACGAGTTGGAATCCAATCCAGCGGAGCAACCAGGATGGTTTAAGGAATACATGGAAGATGATCCTGATCGACTTTGGCGTATTCTTAGATACAGACCACGTCAGCGGCAGAACAGCTATGATTCGTACTGGTTCCTCCGTTAATCTATGCTGTCGACCTGACGCTGGAATAAGTCGCTGAAAAAATCTTCCAGTTCAGCAGTACTCAAGTTGTCAATGTCTTCAATATTATGAAGTCGCATAACATCAAGAACCGCTTCCTTTTCCAAAGTAGTCGCACAGTTCGTGATACTGTCCAGTAAGTCTTGCCTTCTCCGTTTAGTCATTTAGCATCGGCCTCCTCAGAATCATCTCCTGAAATTTCAAGTGCCAAGGAGAGAATAATAGATTTCTGGCTCAATTACATGGGGCTGAAATCAGTGGAAATCAGTAGAAATTTGCAAAATAAAAAAGAGGCTCTTATGAGCCTCCTGAGAACAGGCATTGCATTAATTAATCTCTATAACCATCAATTAGTCCATATCTTCCTCTGGTTTCTGACTTGGTGAATTCAATTATATGAGCAGAGGAGTAATCCAGATCTGGTATTTCATTTTCAAAAACGATAGTTTGCCGGTTGAACTGATGATCTATCATGTATTGGAATAGGCCACCCCTCATGCTTTCAGAAACCTTAACCGTTCCAATATCTTCTTCTCTTTCCCTAAGAGGAAGTATAGGTGAATCAATTGCCAACAAGTATGTTTTATGCTTTCCGGTATCAGATAGCATTTCCTGAATGGCAAGAGCAACTACAGTATTAAGGAAAGCACGATATCCTTTGCCCTGGGCCAGCTTATCGCTTCCGTTAACAACAACATCACATGACTCCTCGTCAAACCGAGCACCTTTGAAATTCTCATAGTTTGCCTTCTGCAGAATATCATTCAGATACGTTTCCAATGGTTGTGTCAATTCTGCTCTGATTTTTTCCCGGACATCAAACTTGATTTCATAATCGGGATCTTCCTGATTAATACGGGTTAACTCGTTGTTAAGAATTGTGACAAATGATTTTATCATCTGTTTTGCCTTCGCTTTTTCAAATGCAGCGGTGTATCTAACCAATTGATCCTTCAGTGCATTAACCTGTGGTTTTAGCTGACCACGTATCACAGATTGCAAACGTGTCTGTTCCGAAATAGCCTGAGCACGACTTTTTTCAAGCATAATTATCTCTTTTAATACTGCTTCAGCTGCAGAGCCAAGGTCTTTCAGGCGCATTTCAATCCGTTCAGCCTCTGCAATTGCTGCATCAATACAGGATTCCGTTTTTTCCTTTGGTAGTTCTCCGTTACAGAAGGGGCAATGTTCCAGCTTGGGTAGACTATCCTGGTGAATGTCTGCTTCAGCAATAAAAGACAATCTCCTCATATCAGATTCGTATTGTGAACGTAAAGCATCATACCGGTTCCTTATCATCTGGCTTTCCGATATTCGATCTGAATATTCAATTATCTGGCCAGACACGTTTTCATACTGCTCACTGGTAATCTTCAAAGCATCTTCTGCATCACTGATTTGTTCCAAAAGGCAATTGATGTCATTTTGGATTTCTTCCGGTTTTCTTGTTTCTTCATCCTCAAGCATTATATCTAAAAAATCTTCTTCATCAAGCGCTTGAACACTACGATCAACAATCGTTTTTGCAGCTTTCCTTTTTACTTCGATTGTAGTGGAATCAAGGACTGGTTCAGCATCAGGGTTAATATAGTTTTTTTCGGACTCAAGATAAATAAGGGATGTCACGGCCGATGTTGGAATGTTTTTTGTGTATCCAACACCGGATTTCAGCACACTGTTTTTTGAAACGATTCTTTCTTCATTTACAACAAAGAAATGATAAAAAGTTCTTACAGTAAGATTCTGCGTTGCAGCATTTTCTATCTTTTGTATTATTCTTACCGGCGAGTCAATGCCCATAAGACTAAGCCACAGCGTGTTTATTGCTTCTTTTTGCTTTGTAGCTTTATCAGTTTTGTAAGGCCCAGTTTCGATTCCAGGCACTGTGCTGACAACTTCATAATCTGGGCTGTCAATATGTCTTTTCATATTAATGGAATACCCATCGACATCAAGAATAAACTGAACATAGCTTATATCCAACTCTTTCTTCTGCAATCCACCACTGGGATCTCCGCCAAGCATGAAGTCTATACACTCCATAATAAGAGATTTTCCAGTATTTGAAGGGCCATAAATTATATTCAGACCTGGTTCAAGTTCCAGTGTGGACTTGACCAGTTCCTTGTTTGCATCATAACTTCCAATCACGATTGTCTTAATATAATACATCATCGGCCTCCTTTGATAGAACGAAGCGTCGCATCCTGAATCAATCGTTCCAGATCATCATCGCTATAATCCCGATAAAGTTTGTTCGCTGCAGCGGCAATTTCCCTGTATCTTGTAGCATAATCGCTTTTTAGCTTCCGGATATATTTAGATCCCATTTCAGAAATGGTGAACAGGTATCCATTATTAACACTGACATCTAGGAGCCCCCGGGTAACAAGATCTTTAATTGCAGAATGGATTCTCATGTGTCGGCTGGCCAGTTCAGAAAACCTGTTTTTGTTGTCCCCCTGAAGGTTTAGAAAGGGAAGTTGAAAGGATTCTGCATAACAGACAATAAAATCCATCGTTACTATACGTTCTGCGGTAAACGGCTTTTTCCGTACAGACTGTAGCAGTAGCAGTACCCGTGTTTCCACTTCAAAGATGGAATTAATAATACTTCTGTTCATTCTGTCCACTTAATCCTCTCATCATTCACCAACATATGAACGACACCCTTTTTTTCAAAAGGGCCAACCCAATGAAATGTAGAATCATCAACCTGAGTGGAAATGGGTACTTTTGCAGCCTGAGTGAGGACTTTGTTCAACTTTTCCAGTGGTTTTGCGTAATCATCATGAACCGTTTCATAGACTCCTTCTTCCACCTCATCCTTCAAATCATCAAAAGGATCATTTTCATCAGGAGTGACAGAGTCTCTTGTCTCATGATAAACAGTCTCTGCCATGTAGAAACTTTTACGTTGACGTTCAAATTGATCACGATAGTTAAATGAATCGAGATCTTCAGGCTGTTTTATTATCACTCCAGTTGCATCTGAAAAGACAGAGTATAATTGCTGTACATATCCGAGTTCAGGCTCCTGAACCGTCTTTGGGACTTTTGTACGCGGTTTCTTCTTGATTATGGTTTTAAACTCATTAACGGAATCATGATCCTTGTCTTCAGCTTTTTTCTTTTTCCGGGATGAGACCACTTTGTTATCTCCCAGCAGAGCACGCTGAAACAAGCGAGCCATAAATTCCCGGTATTTCCTAGTATTATAGTATTTCAGAAGAGCTTTCTTTTTAACTTCCCTGAGGTCTGATTCGTTGATAAGCTCGATCATTGCATCGAACATTTCATCCTGTGTGGCTTCTGACATGCCTTTAGTGAATTCATTGGATTCGAAATGTTGAATAATGATTTGCAGTGTTTCATCCTTTCCGACAGCCTTCTGAATCAAAAGAGGAATCGGTTCTGTGCCATGTGCCCATGCGGGTGCGTTTTGATTGTCAACAGCGTACGGCTCATCATTTTCATCCTTCAGATTTAGCCCCTTCGGATCAAATAACGGCATAAAAAGCAGGCGGGCTACAGCTGTGTATCCCTTTTCGACAGCTCCTAACCGGAAGGCTTCAAAGTAAGCCTTATAGTTGAGAATTACCGCCATTGCCTTCTCCTTACTTGTCCATACTGCCAGAATTAAATCCTCACTTTATGGTTGCGTGTAGAAAGCTCAATGAGTGCCTATAAAAGGTTGTAAGCATATACAAAGATTACTGTAGCGTTCAAGCGAGTGTAATCCGTCCATGATAAAAGACCAGGATTTTCTGTAATCCCCATTAACGCTGAAATCAGAATCACACATGAGGGTCAAGAAATCCGGAAGATGATCCCTATAGCGTTTTGCAAATGCATAGGCATCTTTTTCTTTCTCAATATCACTGCTGTTTTGCTTGTTATGCAATACATGATCCAAGTTGCTTGAGAAAAAGTAAACATGATAAGGTATAATTTTCCAGACATTATTCAAAACAACCATGCGTGATAAAACACTGCTCTTCTCGTCATTCCTTTTGCGGATTAATGTTGGATCAGCTGTCCGGATCTCTGTTGGTGTATAAAAAGGTTCAGTGCAGGATTGATCTTCTACAATAGCAGTTGATGGGATGAATGCACCGTCGGTATCAACAAGGTGAATGACTTCTTGAAAATCAGACGATTTGAAATGGTTTTCTGCTGCGTAATGCTTTACCAGATCACCAATTCTAGAAGCAATGTTTGTTGTTGCAGCCCAATCTCGGGTGGTGATGTCACCGTGAGTTATTTCTACATGTACCAGGTTTTTATCATATAGACGATTAAACATCACGCCTAAAGCAGTATCATCTGAAGGCCCCTCCACGATGACAAATACGATCTTCTTACGAGCCACTCAGTTCACCTGCCTCATGGAACGCAAGCGCAATTTCAGAGTTGTTCGTCGGCTCATACAGTTCTTCGCTCTGTTCACCCAACATAATGTCACGGTAATAAAGATCTCTCAAATTGTTGTTTTCTTTCACATTGATCATGCGAACATAACGGTTAGCTGGGTTTGTTGTTGTAAATGCAATAAAACTTTTATCCAATGTTTCCAAAGGACGGAGGTTATGAGAGGTAAAAATCAGCTGCCCTTTTCCCTTTTCGGAAATAATGCGCAGGATTTCACCAAGAAGATATTCAAAAACACCTGAGTCCAATTCATCCACCGCAACCGTCATGGAAGCCTGGTTGTAAACAACGATTAACAACTGAAGGATGGAGACTATTTTTTTGATTCCTTCAGACTCATACATCAATGGAATAGCATGGGAGTTCTTTTGAGACATCAGTTGAATGCGCTCTCCCTGTTTCCCGTTTTCCATCAATTGATTACCCAGACTCGTTATGCGGATAGTAAGGCCAGGAATGATCTGTTGTAATACTATGTTCATGCTGTCAATTACCTTACGGAAGACTTCAGTTGCTTCAACAGGTACGACAGTTGGACCTTCTAGGGGTACAGCAATCGTTCCAAAGGCCCCCATATTTTTTTCCTCATACTTGAATGCAAGAGGCTGTGCATTTAAGCTAATTAAACCAGAATTGGCAGTGTTGATAATGAAAAGCTCATGGTTGCCATAGGCAACAAGATTCATAATCAATTCCATGTATCGCTGAGCTTCAGAAGAAAGTCCAGTTTCTTGTTTGTTTACATGAATGATTGAGATAAGTTCCCTCGAAAACAGGAATGAGCGAGCCTCGGCAGCTGTGATCCGCTTTGCTACAAGAAGATCCATAGCAGTAGCTTTGTTAGAACCGATCAGAAGTTTGTACTTGGACCTGGGAACGAAAATCTCTTCTGTCCTTGTATCCATAATAGGAGTGACACGTACTTTTTCATCATCAGACTCGAATGAGCACTTTAATTCCTCATCAAACAAACATGCGCGATAATTAGTTGTATCAGAATTTGACACAGCATTCTGAGCTGTTTCATCTTTTTCTTTACGAAGGCTAAACGAATAAGTTGCGTGATATGTGCCAAAGCTATTATTCACCAAAAATGCAAAAGACATTCTGGCATATTGTGCTTCTACATTGATGCAGTCCGCAAAAGAAGCTGGAACTTTTCTTCCTTGAAGAGCGTACTGGAGCAACTGAATAGCATCGATTAGCGCAGTTTTGCCGGAACCGTTTTGCCCATACAGGCCAAGAATACTTGCTTTGAGCCCTTTCTTTTTTGTTGTCAAGTCAATCGATCCATCCACGACGTTCTTGAAGTTGTGGATGGAGACACTTTCAATACGTACTGTAGCATTGTTCATGGTGCAGCCTCCTCTCCGCATCGGCTATTGTAACACATTTGAAGAATAGTGTCAATCGAAAAACAAAATATTCACAAAAAGTATCGAATTGGCAATTGAATTACGAAAAATGAGATAATCCAATAATGCAAGGACGCTTTGGGTCGTTTTTGGATGTTATTATTGCTTCTGATAGAACATACACTCGTATCCATCAGCCCGAAGTTCCAGACCCGGCACCCACGGCGGTGTCTTGCCCATTAGTTCACAGACGGAGTCCAGGGATGTCTCCATAGGGACTTCGAGGATCACCTCATCGTGGACATGCGCGACGATCCTGTATTCCCGCAGGCTCTTCATGGCGTAGGCCAGAATGTCTCTGCAGATTGCCTGCGTTATGTTCTCGACCAGCTTCGGACCGTAGGTCTCGATCCGGGACCAGCGCTTCTGCTGGTCAGTACCCATATAGGTGATACTCTCGCTTCCGTACTGGTTTTCTTCCAGCCGGGGCTTCACGTATGCCAACCTCCGTCCGGACGGCAGTGTGACGAACAGCATGCCGCTCCGTGTTTCAAAGAGAACGTTGCCAACAGACTGTGGGATCTGCTTCCGGATTGTTGTCTTGGCGGCTGTGTCCACATCCCACCAATACCGGACAATGTTCGGATTCGCTTTACGCCACATGTCGACAATTGGTTTCAGTTCATCTTCTGGGATGCCCATAGCCACCGCGCCCATCGCGGTTAGTGCTCCGACGCTCCCGCCATATCCGAGGGCGAGTTCCGCGATCTTGCCGCGCTGGCGGAGGTGGCTGTTCTGACCGTGCTTCTCCACGACGCAGTGAAACATTCGTGCCGCCGATTCACAGTAAATATCTCGACCGTTATGGAACACGTCTATGCGCCACTGTTCCCCGGCAAGGTACGAAAGCGCCCGGGCCTCCACAGCGGAGAAGTCGCTGACGATGAATTTGTATCCGGGTTTCGGCACGAAGGCTGTCCGGATCAGTTCCGACAGCATACCCGGCACGGAAGGATACAGCAGGTTCAGCATTTCATAGTCACCCTGCCGCACCAGTTCCCGGGCCTGCTCCAGATCCTCCAGATGGTTTTGCGGCAAATTTTGCAGCTGGATCAGTCGGCCTGCCCAGCGCCCTGTCCGGGAAGCACCGTAAAACTGAAACAGTCCCCGGCAGCGATCATCATTCCCGACGGTCGTTTCCATTGCCTGGTACTTTTTCACACTGCTCTTGGCGATCTGCAGGGCGATCTGCAGGCGGAGGGACAGGACTTCCTTTATGTCATCCGGCACGGTTTTGATCAGTTCCACGGCTTCCTTCTTCCCGAGGGAATCCACCTCAATGCCGTGATCCGCAAGATACTGCTTCAGCTGAACGACGGAGTTCGGGTTGTCCAGTCCGGTCAGCCGTTTCAGTTTCTCAGTCAGATCCGCTTTGGTGATGGCATCGATCCGGATCGCTTCCTTCACCAGTTCCCGGTCGATCCGGATACCACGATCGTTGATCATCTAATCCTGATGGTATTCCTCCCAGACAAAATCCGGAACCGGATATTTGCTGAGCCGTTCCTGTATCTGCAGTTCCACCTGCACGTCCCGTTCATTGTAGCGTTTGAACAGGTCCCATTTCTCCGGCGCATGCTCCGGCAGGTTCCACGCCCTTCCGCTGGTACGGCTGGGAGTGCAGAAAAACCGGATCAGTTCTTTGCCTTCCTTCAGCTTCTGCTCCTCAAAGCCGAGAACGGCACCGACTTTCTCCAGCCCGAGGGGCAGGCCGTTGTAAATACCCAGTACCAGGGAACACTTCCATGCGGAAGGGTCAAGGTACTGACCGTCACCGTAGGAAGAGAAGAATTCAGGATGCTTCCGGCGAAGCCAGACGGACAGGCAGACCCGCTCGAAACTGCTGTTATATGCCCATTTCTCTACGGTGTCGTCCGTCAGCGCCTTCAGAATCTCCGCCGGAACCGTATCTCCCTGCTGGAGATCGTACACCGTGATCGGGCCGTGATTAACGGAAACGCCGAAGAGCAAAATGTCAAAATCGTCAGATTCAGCGTAACGGTATACACTGCTTTTCACGATATCAACGCTGGATCTCGTCTCCAGGTCGATACTCAGGTTCTGTATCATAGTCATTCCTCCGAAGATAAAGCGGCAGCAGGAGGATAGCTCCTGCCGCTGGTAGTGGGATCAGGCTTCCTGTGTTTCGGCCTGCTCCTTTTCTTTGGCCTTACGCTCCTTCCGGGCTTTCCGCTTGTCCCGGATGAAATCCATCACTGCGGAGATTGCTTCTCCGAGAAGGTACAGAACCGAAACGTAACCAGCAATGAAGAAACAGGCAACAATGATCAGATCAGCCAGCTGACTGATGGTAATGGTACTGGATTCCATGATTTTTCACCTCATTCATATTTGTCGTTGTCGGGGTGGCGGTGTTGTCCGCCACCCCTTTGTCGTTTTCAGCCCAGGAAATCCTCGTCGTCATCGTCGTCGGCGAAGTCATCCTCGGCGCGGCTGTGACCGCCCAACGGAGTGCCGTCAGCCAGCTTCTGCAGGTTGTTCAGCCCGCAGGCGATGCCCCGGTTGCCGTTGCTGTTGAAGGCGTAGAAGGAAATCGACGCCCGCCCGATGATGCCGGAGTACAGCTCGCTGCTGTCCAGAATCGGATTCCGGTCAGCGTCCACAACGCCGGGCTTGGTGGTGCTGTTGGCGTTGATGAACCAGGCGTTGGCGTAGGCTTCGTCGCCCTTGCGCTCCTTGTCGCCGTCACGCAGCGGGGTCTTCAGATCCTTCAGTGCCGGGACGGTCTTGGAGTTGCCCTTCAGCTTGCCCTGTCCCTCGTCGTAGGCGGCCTGAATCGCGGCTTTGATCTTCTCCACGGTCACAGTATCGGACTTCGGGATGATCAGGGAGACGCTGTACTTCGGGGTGCCGCCGCCCAGCGGGACCTTCGGCTCATTGACGGTCAGGTAAGAGAAAACAGTGTGCTTGCCAGTGATGACCTTTGTCGGATTAGAAACCTTACTCATAATGTTATTCCTCCATAAAATCTTGCTGTTCTGTGTTGAATTCCACGCGATCGTCGCTCTTCGGAACCAACACCGGTTTTCCCTGAGGCTTGATAACCAAGCCGCCCAGGAGTTCTTCAAACTTTGATTTACCCAGCTGCTTCGACATCGCCGTGATGCCCAGCAGCGTTTTTTCGTAGGGATCGTATCCTACTTCGGTCACGATCCTCGCTACCGCCGCTTCGTCTGTGTACTTGCGATTGCTCCTGCCTTCCACCAGTTTGTACCCGGGGAACTTTACTCCGGCGAGGGCCTGGTTCAGCGCGTACTTTTTGATGTCGTCCGCCCATCTGACCAGCGTGTCGATCTGCGGCAGAATCTCCGCGATCTCATCCGGTTCCAGCGTAGGCCCTTCAGCAAATTCGTACTTTGCCAGCTCCATGGCGTACTCGGCCCGTTTCCGGCAGGTTGCCTTCACCTTGCAGAACTGGCAGTGATCCCCGGCCTCAAACTCGCCCTGACCCTCGTAGGCCAGCTTGGCGATCGGTGCCAGAACCTCATCTGCCCATTTCAGCAGGTCATCCTTCGTCAGCTCGAATGTATCGATGTTTTCCCGCCGGGGCTGGTAGATCGAAAGCCTGATCCGCTTGATATCAAACAGGTTTCCGAATGTGTCCAGCGCTCCAAGCGCGTAGCATTTCAGCTGACTATTTCCGGTTCCATCCTCGCCCGACGCGCTGACCAGGCATCCGACCCCGTACTTGAAATCCGTGATGTACAGCAGGTCGTCCGCCACAATCAGGGCATCCGCCGTGCCGAACCCGTGCTCCACCCATTTGGAGAAATCCACGGTCTGTTCAACGCAGACCATCGGATCGGGGCACAGGGCTTTGGCTTCTTCCACCTGACCCAGTACGAAGGAAGCGTAGCCTTCGGCGGCTTCCCGCATTTCTGCGTCATACCATGTCAGGTCTTCGGTCGGATCCTTCACATTTCTGCCCAGCCCTTTTTCAAGCAGGTACTGGCAGAGCTCGTGCGCGTCCGTTCCCTGCTGCGCGTAGGGACTTCCCTGGTCTTCTTCTTGTGCGCACAGCTTCGCGGATGGAGGGCAGTGGAGCCATCGGTCACTTGCGGAAGCGGCTAAGAATGCGTGCTTAGCCAACTCCAATTCCCTCCGCTTCTGCTACGATGGCCGCAAATACATCCGGTTCCTTCACATCGGAGAGCTGTGTCACGCCGTGCTTGGTCAACAGCGCTTTCACTTCCGCTCGGAACCCAGTCCTGGACTTCTCCGCCAGAATCGCCCTGACTTCCTCGTAGGTGTACACCTTTGCGGGAGCCTTGGGCTCTTCCTCGGCGGGCGTGTCCTGCTTCCCCGGGGCTTCATCGTCTTCAAACAGACTGACCAATATGGCCACATCCGCGCAGATCCGTTTCAGCCCCTCAACGAGAGTCGCCTTGTCCTTCTTTGTCATGGGACTTTACCTCCTTCCCTGAGTGATGCCTCTCTGACCGGCTCACTCCCTTACGTTCAGATGGAGGGGCGATTTTACAGTAAAAGTGGAAATTTCCGCATTAAAAAAACCCTGCCGTATTTGGCAGGGCGTTGAATCTCCTCTGTGTATAGGTTCATGCGTGAGCCTTAACATATTCGCTGTACTTGCTAGTTAATGCTGATTCTTTGTAATCCTTTGCCTTCACTTGTGCGGAAACCATATCAGCAAGCGTATCAGCGTCTTCAGGAGCCCATTTAAGTTTCTTTATTGATGGCATTATATCCTTAATAAATGCTTCCCTGTTAAAAGTGTTATTCCATTTTGATTTTGCAAGATGGTGTAGCATTAGCATTTTTATTGCTTCAGCGTGCTTCTCTTCCTTTTTCAGGATTTTTGCCTGGTATTTTCTGATTTTATCGATGTCTAAGCCATGGGCTTGAATGAGCTTATTAGTATATCCCCATGCTTTGTTGTTATATCCAGCTTTAAGGTACAGATCTAATAGAAACATTGCGTGGGCATTTGATTTTAGTGGCGGAGTAGCTTCTATCATTACTTTTTCATATTCCGAAATCGCCTTATCACAATCGCCATCAATTTTATACTGGTCACGAGCTTTTAGCGCGACTTTGAGCAGTCTGTCTTGATGATCCAGTTCATCGGTCGCCTTCCTATATGAGGCGTCGGTTTTGTAAAGATATTTTTTCACATCTGTTTTTATGAGCTTGTCGTTCTCAGTACAATCCTTGCATAGCCCTTGACTGTTTGTTCGCAAGAATAATCCTGATTTGCCGCACCTTTTACACTTTGCCAATTCGATCACCATCCCTTCTTATTACTTATTCGCTGTGATGTAATTGCCTCCTTCAGACTATCTCCGCAGCAACAGAAGAAAAATCCGAATTCACTGTAAAAATGGGCTCCCATCTGAACGTAAGAGAGTGAACACGCGAGGAAAGGAGCCGGGAACCATGTGCAGAGACTCACCTGTATAAGCAGACGGCAGCTCACCACTACGACAGATATGGAGGAAGAAAAAGGTGTCGTGGTTGACACCTTCGAACGGCAGGTACATACGGAGGACGCTGTTCTCCGGGTGGAGGCCGGAACCACAGGCCCTACCGGCGGGGACCGCTCCAGCGACAGCCGGACGTTTCTTGACCTGACCGTCCTGTACGGGGACTTCCTGATCGAGCCCGAACGTGAAGAGGATCTTTTCCAGGTCCATTCATCGGAAATGACCGGGTCATGAAGACCTGCAAGTTTTTCAGTCCACTTTGTTGTTACATTCGCAAGCAGAAGATAACTGTCCTCACAGTTAAAACAGGCCAGTACGTCACGTTCAAGCTGCGATATCTTAAAGTAATCGAATTAGGGATCACAGTTCCGCCTGATACTGTATTGGACTATCCAGAAGCGCGTCAGGCAGGCATGAAACAGCTCGCTGAGGCAGAAGGGTGGACAGACGATATGCCTGGAATGTTCAAAATCTGGGTGTCGGCATATTATGTATTGGATGATAATCCTGTCTGGTTCTTCGGGTTGAGGACACATTCGTATACTGAAAAAGAATATGAATCAGATGCCGCAATGGACAGATATCATAAGGAACTCGATCAGGCTTTCAGCAAAGTAAACCAGTCAGTACCCCGGGAGATCGGGATTCTAATCAATGCCGAAACAGGGGAATTGATCGAAAAGCCCATGCTTGATTACGTGCCAGTGAAATTCCTTCCTATGGATTTCCTGATCCGCACGGATGCAGCGGTTGCCAGCGTAACGGATGATCAATAATCGACCAGGAGCGTCACTTCGGTGACGCTTTTTCCATTTTCCGGCACCTTGTTTACATCGACCAGCGATTTCGTTTACATCGAAGGTTTGGGATATTAGGTGAGCCACCACCTTGCCCACACCGAACTTTGTGTACAGAAAATGAGTACCCCCGGACGGGGGCAAAAAGAAAGAGAAGCCTGATTTCTCAAGCTTCTCTGGGTGGTGGTGACAGTTGGACTCGAACCAACGACCCCATCGATGTGAACGATGTGCTCTACCGACTGAGCCATGCCACCACGCTTCGGTTTGAAGTTCCTACCAAGGTGTCCTCACGATCTGGTCAAAACATCAAACCGTTTTCAAAACCGCCAGACCCTTTGATTTCAAAAGGCTGGCGGCTTTTAGGGGTACGCAGATTTTCCTCAAAAGGGTACGCAATTCGGTTGAACGTCCAATGTGCCCAGCTCATTGGTTAGCTTTGGTGGATGTGAACGAGTTGCCATCGTTGATGTTGACGAGTTGCCTCCCGGGATGTTAACGAGAAGGTGGGGGCACATTGTCACGTTCAACCGTCGATGTGAACGAGTTGCTGGCGTGGATGTGAACGAGTTGTTATTTGTCAACATATGCAATTACATCAACAGTAGTGGGTTTAATATTCTTTGCGGAAAAATAGTCCATAAACGAAGACGAAATCTCTGCTTTGACAACAATTGAACTGCCAGGAGTCAACCCGTGTGAGTTGTAAAGAGAGTCGTTAGCAATATAGAGTATCTTCCCCTCTTCATCAAGTAAGGCAAAGACAGTGGAAATATTGTAAACAATATCATCTGTATTATTAGTGACAGTAGCATACATATAGTCTTCTTTCCAGTAGCCGTTTGATTCTCCGAGCGACAGCCGACTTTCTGCTGGCAGACGAAGAGTAGAGCTAGAGTCATCTGTTTTGCCAGTGATTGTTAACATATAGTCATCTGGTTTTCCAACATCTTCGGCCAGTTCAATTTCTTTGGAAATGGACACATAAGTGTATTCACCAGGTTGGAGGCATTTAGCATAGGTGCTCAGGTAATCACTGGAAGTAATAACATCTCCGTTTTCATCATAGACCTCCAGAACACCGGCATTCACATTGATCGGTTTGTTGCCGACGTTCTCGACTTTCGCATAAGCATAAGCATATGTCCAGTAACTTGAAATGACCCAGAAGTTTTCTTGTGTCGTTGATAGCTTTCCAGCAGCTAAAGCAGGCACCGTTGCACAAAGCAGGATCAGGACAAGCAACATTGAGATAACTTTTTTCATAGTTTCTTCCTCCTCAATATAAAAGTATTATTTGCTCCAACTGTGCCCGCAATTCTGACAGGTACAGATGGTTTTATAGCCAAGATTGTTCACGGTAGTACTAACCGTTGAAGATGTGCCTTTATATCTTTTTTTCTTGAACGGTGCAGAGAACAGACGGAGAATCAATCTAGGGAAGAATAGGAAAATCCAAGAAAGAAGATCCACAATCCACCACCACCAGCCGATGGTTAGCCACCATAGACAACCATGACCTTGTTCTTTGTACTTTGATTTTGTCTTTGAGGTTGTGATGGAACCCCTGTCTTCCTGAAAGGTGTTTACACTTACATCGTTGCTACCACATTTGGGACAATTCATTAGTATGCCTCCTATAAGTTTGTTAATTTAAAAGCAAACAGACAAAGCCTTTAGAATCCTAAGCCTTGGTAAGGTTTAAAATCCATAGAGCCATAAACAATTTGGATAAACATTCCTTCTGTCAGCTTAACTTTGCCAACATTAAAGTCTGGTTTTTCACATTCATAGCTATTGTCATAATAGCTAGAGTTTTGGGTTTTGTATGTGCGTAAAACAGAATATTTTGTTGAGGTCAAACTATATGTACCTTCAGGTATATCTTTACCAACAATATAATCTCCTACTGGAATGGTGGCTTCACCATTGTTCTCTAACTCAACAAAGCACGAAAGACGAGTATATTTTGTCATAATCATCGAACCGTAAACAACCTGAACTTTCATTCCACTTTTTAATGATACTTTTCCCACAATGAAATCTGGCTTTTCGAGCTCATAAGAATCGTCATAATAACCGGAAGAGGAATCCTTATAAACTCGAAGAACAGAATACTTATCAGATGAAAGAGTATAGTCACCTTCAGGAATATCTTCACCAACAATATAGTCGCCCATAGGAATTGTTGCTTGTCCAGTAGTCTGAAGTAAATCTATACCATCAATTCCAGTGTAGGTTGAGAAGTCCATCGGCGCATATACTACTTGTACCATCATTCCGTCCTTAAGATTGACTCGTCCAACAAGGAAAGATGGCTTTTCAACTTCATAAGAGTCATCGTAATAACTAGAATTCTGGTTTTTATATACCCTCAGTACAGAGTATTTGCTGGCAGTTAAGGTATAACTACCTGCTGGAATGTCTTCTCCAACAATATAATCACCAACTGGTACGGTAACTACCTTAACGTCTTTAGGTTCCTGAATATTACCGTTTGTAGCAGAAGTTTCAAGCTTGTTGGTGGGTTCTTTTGTTAAACTCGGAGGGGAGCTTGGTTTTGCTTGATCCTCTTCATATACCACGGATGCTGCATATTCTGCTTGCTCACTCGTGTAACCCTCATATTCAAGCATTTCAATTAAACCAGATCTGGAAAATGACATGACTGACAGATAAGTTTGTGCACTCCCGACAGCTTGTTCATTCCAGTCAGCTCCGCAGTTGTCTGCAGCATATTTGCATTCTGTTTCTGAGTATCCTTCATATTCCAGCATATCGATGATGCCTTGGTAAGAAAAATTCATTACACTAAGGTATGTTTGGGCTGAGGCAAGAGCATTTCTTTCTCCGGTAGTTACGGCATAAGCAGAAATGTTGATGAACACAAAACACAGACTGAGGATTATACTGAGTGCCTTTTTCACGTTGCTTCCCCCTTTTTTGTGATTATGCTTTCCTTTTTGTAAGAATTTACGGTTTTATGGTTATCACAACACTCCACTCGGCAGAGTAACCGGAATACCTACCACCATTTTCAGTCACATAGACTGTCCGCTCAATCTTCAGACCCTTTTTCATTATTTCAGGAGTAATTTCTATTTTTTCAGTAAATCCATCTGACTCAGGATTGGCATCGTTTTCTTCTATCCAGCATCCAACTGTAATGATGTCTCCGTTCTCCACAGTCACTTTTCCAGTTCCTTTAATATCTTCTCCATTCAGAAGGAATCCTTTGGTCCATTTGTTCCCAACATGATTCTTAGCTATGCATTTTGCAGTACCGGATACTTTCAAAGTAACTGGAGGCATCTTCACGGTTGCGTTATACTTCACGGACGGTCCATCAGAAGAGCTAGCAGTAATCACGACTTCACCGGGTGTAATTCCTTTGATCTGACCATTGGCGTTCACCGTAGCGATTTCTTCATTGCTAGAAGTCCAGGTTAACTTTTTGTTTGCAGCATTCTTGGGTTCGATTGTGGGCTTAAGCTGAGTCGGCTTGCCAACATAAATGATACCAGATGTTTCAGTAAGCACTAGAGAAGTTACTGCCTGAACAACATTTACGTTGCAAGTGGCTGCTTTCTTTCCCTTTGAACTATCATCAGAAGTAAATGTTATGACTGCGCGTCCGACGCCTACTGCAGTGATCTTTCCTTCCTGATCGACCGTGGCAACATTTTCGTTGTTGGAAGACCATATGCCCGTTTTAATATAAGCATCTTCCGGATCAACTGTGAACGTCAACTGTGTACTGCTATTTCCGTTTTGCTCCGGGATAGAAAGGTCTGCCTTGTTCGAACTGAGTGTGATACGATTAACATTCTTTACCACATGGACTGTGGCTTCCACCATGACATAGGGGTTATCAGCTGCTTCGCAACGGATGGTGACATCGCCAACCTTGGCAGCGGTGACACTTCCATCCTTACCGACACGTGCAACATTCTGATCGCTGGATGAAAACACAACAGTTGTCTCATCTGTAGCATTCTGATTCAGCTTTGTGACAGAGGGCTCGAGAACCACTTTCTGTCCTTGGAAAATAAAGAATTCAGACTCAGCAAGTGTGATCTCCCGGTCAATCGAAGAGATGATTTCCTGTATCTGTGCAGCCCGGTCTTTGCTATCCTTATAATCGCCAAGGGCTGAAAATGCGTCCAGAGCTTCATCGTAATGTCCAGCAACGTAAAGTGCGTCAGCGTCTGCATAATTTTGACTGTTTATATTTTCCTGACATGTGAGGATATTCTCTTCACTGTCTGAATATCCATTCAGAGTTTTAAAGATGGTAATGGCGTCGGAATACTTCCCTTCAGTCATCAAGCCTACTGCACGATTATACTCGTTCTCAGTGATGCCTCCCTGACATTCGCTGATTTTCTGCTGACTGTCCTTATAATCAGATATTTCAGTAAATCCTTCAATAGCCTGTTCAAACTTGCCTTCTTCCATTAAAGCAATCGCATTCTGATATTTGATTTCTTTTATGGCGTCTCTGCACTGATCTGCTTTTTGGCTGCTGTCTGCGTAATCGCCCAGGGAATCAAAAATGGTAATAGCATCATCGTATTCTTTCGATTCCATCAGAGACTGTGCTTTTTCATACCGCAGATGGTCAACAGCATCAATGCAATGTTCTTTCAGTTCCAGACTGTTATCAAAGTCGCCTAATGTGTCGAAAATGGCATATGCCGCTTCGTAATTCTCTTCCGAGAAAAGCTGAACTGCTTCTGCATAAGCACGTTTCCGCAAGAACAGAACTGCATTTGCATCGGATGCAGAATCACGTTCATCAAATAGTACTTGATCTCCAATTATGAGATAATACACACGGTATTGTCCGGCATCTGGGAATATTTCCGCATAAACGCGTTCATCTTTATGCCGTGTCCCATCCAATTCATATGTGATTCGTGTAGTTTCAGTATAGCAGTCCCAATCGCAGGTGTAGTTATAGTCAAACCACGGCCATTCAACAGAAACACCAAGAGCCGAAAAATGCGCTTCTACGGTCTTTTTCAAGGTATCGTTGACTTTACCCGAATTCCTTGGATTATGATTGGTATCAATTTCTTTTTGAACGTTTCTCTCAAAACTCTTTAGATCATCCGCGCTCAGCAAAGAAAGATTGATTCCTGTTCTTTCGTTGATTGTTACGGTTGCCGTATCAATGAGAAGATTATCCGGGAGCACATAATCACTGGCGAACACCTGTTCTTTATCCAAGCTCAAGCGATAAACATTATAAGCGTTTCCGTCGTAGTATAGCTCTGCTGAGACGTCTACTTTATGGTTCTTCTTTTCGGCATCCTGATAATCCAGATGCGTAGTAAGTGTGAAGAAGTCAACGTTTCTGGTGTATGTATATTCCCAGCCATGCCAAGCCCAGGAGACCGTAATGCCTTTCTCTGAATAATACTGCTCTGTCACCGCTTTCACCGCATTCAGGACATCCTCCTGCACCTTTGAGTTCATCTCATGATGTAACTTGGTTTCTGCGGTGATATCGGCTTTTATCTGATTTAATTCTTCCAGTGAAAATGCCGACAGATCTATGTCAGGAGCTGCAGCAAGCCCCGCAAAAGGGAGCGAGAGGCATAGAATGAGAGCAGAGATGATTATCAGCAGGACTTTCCGCATAGTGATTCCTTCTTTCTGAATAAGCTCAATACAGGCCTCCCATCTTCCTCAAAGTGGGTGCCCCTTCAGCAGATGTTGAATTCCTTTACAGTCCATGGTCTTGTGCCGGAACCACCCCTTCGCGGGGGAAGGCCATGCTGTCTTGACTGAGCGACCTCAGCCACCATCGCCCTTGCTACTACAAATCTTAATGTGGATTATACCATGATCTTACAGGCCATGTCCATGATAAAATAAGGGCTCTCGCCTGATTGTTGAAAATTTCGAACAATCAAAAAAGCAGGCCTAAGCCTGCCTGTAGAAAACTCTGTCACGCGGTCTTTCTGACCAGTTGAGCTACTGAAACCCTGAACTGAATGTGAACCTCGTATCCACTTCCAACTTCAATCCTGTCAATCAGCCGGGCAATCACCATGTGCTTCGCCTCTACGCTGCTTTCGGCATACTGATCCACCCAACTCCGGATTTCGTCAATCTCCGCTTTTACATTCCGGGCGTTTTGCTTTTCCGCGTTCATCCGCCCTTCTGCTTCTTCCATGGCGTCCAACGCTTCCGTCATTTTAGCCCGGTGCTTCACCAGCATGCTGTTGATGATGTTCAGGTCCAACTGGCTTTCACCTGTCAGGGCTTTTATGGCCTGATCCTCGAGTGCGTCGACCTGACGCTTAGCGTTTTCGTAATCGCTTCGCGCCTGCTTCAGGGCTACCTCGCAAACCTCCTGTTTCCTGCTGGCTGCCAGCTTGAGCAGGTCTTCTTCGGGGATCTCACCGATCTGGGAAAGGAACTCTCTGACCTTTGTCTCCACCGCTTCGATGATTGGCTCCACATGGTAGGCGCTCTGCCCGTTGCAGCTGTCCGGTGCTGAGATCTTCCGGTAACAGCGGTAAAGATCACGCTCATGAAGCCGAATGTCACCGCTGGCGAGATGCCGCCGCGTGGTGTTGTGGGTGAAGCAGAGCTTGCTGCCGCAGTCCGCACAGTAGAGCAGCCCTGTCAGAAGTGACCGGGAGGCTGACGTCTTCGGGGAATCCTGATCCTTCGTGGACCCCTTGGCGCGGCCTTTAACGATCTCCAGACACTTGTCGTACCTGGCCTCGTCGATGATGATCAGGTGCTTAAAGGGCTGGGACCGTTCCGGGCCGAAGCGAAGGATTCCTTTGTAGATCGGGTTGTCGATCAGCGCACGAATGGAAGTTCCTCTCCAAAGAGTGGTGCCGCGTTTCGTCTTGATCCCTTTCGCATTCAGGTACTTGGCTACCCGGTTTGTGCCGTAGCCCTCGTCCACCAGCAGGTGGTAGATCTCGCGGACGATTTTGGCTTCGTCTTCATCGATCTCCAGATCCGGCACAGGCTGGTTCTTTTTGTTTGTGCGGCCCTTCTGAACAAGGTGATAACCGTAGGCGACCAGTCCGCCGCGCCACTGGCACTCCTGAACCATCTGGGAGTGTTTTGTCCGGACGCGGATGGCAGTCTTTTCACTTTCGCCGGAAGCCTGCCAAAACCGGATGTAGTTCATCAGCTTGTCCACATGGGTGTCAAAGCGCTGTTCGCCCTCCCGGGCGCTCCAGACCTCGATGCCCTGCTGCACGAACCACTGCACCACAAACGGCGTTTCGTCATCGCGTCTGCCGATCCGGTCGAACATGAAGACCAGCAGGACATCAAACTGATGCTGCACGGCCCGGTTCTTGATTTCCAGAATGGCGTCCCGTTCGTTTGTGCTGATCTTGTAACCGGAGACGCCTTTTTCAGAAATCTCATCGACAATCTTCCAGTCCGGGTGCCGGGCGGCGTACTCCCGGCAGGCGGTCTTCTGCATGGGAATGTCGTCATGATCCACCTGACCGAGCGTTGAAACGCGGTAAAGGCAAATGACGCGTTTCATCAGGAACTCCTCCTCTCTGCGTTTCTCAGAATCTCGAGCACGTCCGCAACCGCCGTTTCGTCAGGCTCATCCGCATAGGAAACCGTTACCTTGCAGGTGATGTCCAGTTCCATGGGATCTGCCACCAACGTGGTAGGCTGCGGAAGGTCAGTGGACGTATTACCATGGGTGGCCCCAGATAGCAAGTAATTCTTTGACTTCTGAGGCTTTTCTTTCGGCTCTTCGGCCAGCCCGTTCCGCTTGCAGAAGGTGGACACCGTACTCTTGGATAATCCCATTCGATTCGCGATCTGCGTATAGCCCAGTCCCTGTTCACGTAGCCGGATGATTCTCTGCTTCTCCGCGTTTGTCATGATTCCACTCCCATCTGGAGGAAAAAGATCCTCTCGATGAAAGGGAAAATTTCGAAGCCCCCTCCTTAAACGCTAATGTTTCCAACGCCTGCAGGCACTGATAGCTAAAAGCGGCAATTACATCCGGTTATGTAAAAGCCCAGCGGATGCTAACCGCTGGGAGCGTTGATAATTAACGACTTTCTCTACAGGCTCCTTGGAATTCTAGACATCCATGTAAATGCCAGAGGTTTCTGTCAGGCCGTTTTCATCGCGGGAATACGCATCACCGCATTCCGCATGCAGAAGTGGAGTGCAGGCCTGTTCGCGACATCAAGCGTGATAGCGCTGACCGTATACCGATAGCCTTTTTTCCAGCCTGCCCGGTCTATTGCCCATGCCAGCAGTTTCTGCCTCTGCTGGTTAAGCGGCTCTTTCCCGATGTCGCAGACCCGAATGCTGTCAGGACTCTGATAATCCGCTCCGATCAGAAGGAGGCTCAGATCTTCAGTGTTGATCAGCAACTGCATATAGGAAGGATTGTTCAGGGCGTTGATGGCAGCCTTTGTGAAAATAATCATGTTCTGCTTTCCAGTGATAAAGGAGATGGTGATCTCCTGCCGGAAGCACAGCTTCAGCGCTTCCTCCCATCCTGCATCGTTCAGTGGAGGCTCCTTCATACGCATGTGTCTTCGCTCCTTTCCCGTTCTGGTCAGGCAGCTCCTGTGAAGCATTCAGGGTTTTCACGGGGATTGACCCGGAACTGGTACATAAATTTGTCAGGAGATTTGGTATCGCAGTCGAGGATTTTCAGAAGCGTGAACTGATGCAGGATCGCGCAGGCGTGAGCCTTTGAATAATCCAGTGTTGCAATAACCATCTCTGAAGAGAACACCTCGTCACCGAACGTGTTGTAGATGGCCGTGACAACTTCTTTCTGTGCTGGCTTTAACTCAGGCGGCCCTGGACGAATATCCCGCAAAATGCTGTAGCATCCGGGATTCTGCTTCTTCACAAGTCCCATCTGTTCGGCAAGGCTCATATCCTTTTGCCAACTGGATTCATACTGGGCATTTTTATAATCCTGGAATGTGATCATCCCGATTGAAAGGAACTCCATCAGCATCGAAGCAATCCTCCGGTCCTTAGAAGATCTGGTGGAGGCACCCAGCTGTTTCAGTTTCTCCATGAAGGCCTGACTATATTCTATTTTGGGTCTTTGGGGTGGTGTGCTAAGGATTGGATTTTCAGAGAAAGCGAGGGCGTACTTGGGGTGCTCTCCATTACGGCTTATCAATGTGACGAGACCCTTATCTTTCAACTGATAGCACATTTTGTAGGTCTGCTCATTCGTAAAGCCAAGATCAGCCTGAAGGTCTGAACTAAGGAATGTGAATCTTCCGCTGGTCAGGTACTTGAGAAGTACACCTGCAGTTTTGCCGATGGCAGAATTTGCATTCTCACTTAACCGGAGCAGGGTTCTCCGAAAGCTCCTCCTTGGTCTGATTCCATCTGTGTTTATTTCTTCGTCACAAAAGGAATAAACCATCAGTCTGCCTTTACGCTGGCTACTTTGAAGAATGCCTTTAGCTTTCAACTGCGTGATTACGTTTCCTGCCGTATCTACATCAATGTTCATTGAGTGCGCTATATCCTGCACGGTAAAGTTTAGCATGCCGTTGTCCAGATACTGGAGCAGGATCTTTGCGCAGTTGGTAATACGTTCACTCGGTCCTTCTTTCAACTGCTTCAAATTCCTTTTGACGATGGCAAGATTAATTGTTTCATCACCTCCTTTATCCGGCTCGGATTCCCCCGGAAGGGCACTTTCTTCCGTCTCGGAGTTTTTTTCGTCATAAACATTGATATTCATCTGTGTTTGCTCCGGCGGAGGTGTCAGCGGCTGACGCGCCATTTCCTGTTCTGCCTGAAGTGTCTGTTCAGCCCGTTGCCGGATCCGCAGGTGTCGTTCATCAACCGCCTTGGCCAGCAAGGTCATGTAGTATTCCAGAAAATAGGTCAGATCAGCGCCGTTCTCCGGCAGCAGAATGTTTGTGATGGCGTTGAAGTAGGCATAGCTGGTGCGGGCGATCAGACTGGACAGGCTGATTTCGGAGAAGAAAACGTATCCAGCTCGGAAAAGAATCACCTGCGATAGCAATCGTCCAAGGCGTTCATTGCCCTCAGGGAATGGCCGCGTCACAAGCACCCATGCCTGTGCTATGCCTGATTTTATCAGTGGATGAATGGTCGGATCATGGATCAGCATACAGATCTCATTCACCCTGTCCTGCAGGGCGGCAGCCATTGGGAGTTCGTATGGGATTCCCATCATGGAGGGGATTGGCGGGCAGTCGTCCAGCCGATACTCCTGTCCGCCGCCGTCCATGTTTTCGGTCAGGATATAAGCCAGCGTCCGAATGTACTCTTCATCCACGGGACGGAAGAGGTTGGCTCCGGTAAAGCTCAGCGCATTCCTGTTGTTGATGATCATCTGCTCTTCCGGTTCCTGTGGTTCCCGTTCACCCTGCAGGAATTCCATGGCGTCCTGCAGAGAAATCTGGGAGCCCTCCACATAGCTGGTAAAGAAACTCTCCTCCAGAGACGATGCCGCCGGGGTATCCTTGTAGGGATCAAACTCCGTCTCATTGTCCATCATTTCACTGACGATCTGTTCGCTGGCGGAGATCATCTTTCCCGTGACTACATACCAGTATGGAATTCCCCGGGGATTATGCAGCGGCAGGCTGATACTTCTGGCACGTCTCCGATTCAGGACATCCTGCCAGAATTCGTCTGGCTGTACTCCCAGGGGGATGCGGCTGATCATCTCTCTTTTGGGAATGTAGTGGTCTTCCAGATGCTTGAATAATAGCTCACGGTTCATCCGTATCCTCCTCTCCGTGTTTTATTGATTGGGCATGGTCGTGGGCATGGCATTCAGCAGATCAAAGCGGATTGCCTGATGCGTCGGGATGTACTCTCCCGTGCAGACCCGTGGTTCATCATTGACCCACCCGGCAATCTTCCGGATCTTCTTCAGCAGGGAGCGCCCGCCGATTTCAAACTGCATCACCTGTCCCTCTGGAACAACCACCGCCTGCAAGTCATCTACGGTGCAGGCCCGCAGGAGCAGGGAGCAGAGTTCTTCATTAATCATGATCTGTACCTGCCGGGGATGATCGAGAATATCCAGAATTCCTTTGTTGAGCAGAATTGTGTCCTCCTTCAAATTCAGTGTTAAAAGCAGCGAGTTCATACTGTCACCTCCATCATTCAATCTGGGCTGTAATCAGAGGAAGTTCTTCTTCCTGCTGGGAAAGATCCGCCGAAACGAATCCCTGTGTCAGATCCACCTGTGTGGACGCTTCGTGTTCTTTTACATCCATGCCAAAGGTTTCGCGCCACTCCGCAGGCAGGATGGGCTTCGGGCGTATGAGCTTTCCAGTATCCGGATCTCGCTTCTGCGGCAGGAAGCATTCATTGGAGCTCAGGTCAAACAGGTATAGCTGTTCTCCGTCGTGATCGATCCTCATGCCCTGCAGGCGGTAACGGTACAGATCGTCCCAGCCCATCATCTCCCGCAGTTTTTCAATGAAAATGGTGCAGGTAATCTGGCGGCTCTTCCGCTTGTCCTCCCGGACAATGCACCAGCGGACAGCATCGCGCGCACCCTCTTCGCAGGGACGGATCAGAAGACGCTGCTCTGCCGGATTAATCAGGAACTGCACATATGTGGCATTCTCCAGTTTGCTGATACAGGAATTATTGAAGGTGATGCTGTTTCCCCGGATGGTCATGGCGGGATCAAAGTTATGGGAAATGAATTCCCGCCGGACGACCTGATAGCCGTCAAAGCTGAACCTGGCCTGTTCAGCCAGCCGTTTAGCTTCCATCTGCTCTTCCCGGGATAATCGCGTGGGCTGGGGCACTGAAGGCGGCTGCTGGGCAGGCTGGGCCGGATAAGGCCGCTGATAACCGCCCATGGTGTTCTGCTGACCGTTGGGGTTGTAGTAGTTGTTTCCGGGACGATACCCGGGCTTGTTCCACTGATCCATTTTTCATTCCTCCTTTGTTTTGCGGCACATTGGATCCTGATGAACCGCTATCGTTTGAGTTCGGCGGCCTGCCGTTTCCGCTGCTCTTTCTTTTCCGCAGGCCAGATCTTTTCGATCAGCAGCTTGTCCAGATTGGCGCATATCGCTTCAGCGATATCCACCAGATTCTCATTTGCCATCGGAGTTTTAAGCAGCTGATCGTATGCTGCATGCATGATTTTTTCACTGAAGGCTCCGTATACCATGCGGCTAGATTCCTCATGCAGTAGGCATTCGCAGCGGTATATGAATCCGAGCCAGTAGGCATAAGCCAGATCATCCACGTTCCGGTTCGGTTCTGCAGGGAGCTCTGCCAGCGCCTGCGGCAGCTTCAGTTTTTCCGCTTTGTATGCTTCTGTCAGCGCCAGGCTCTTGTTTTCACCCTCTCCGGATTTGGAAATGATATCGTCGATCCAGTAGAGAGTTTCCACGATCAGCTGCGGGCTCTTCAGCAAAACCGGGATCTGCAGCAGGTTCGCCAGATTCTCGTTTTCCATTACCGCTGAGCTGGAGAAGCTGGCATCGAATACCCCGGCCAGCTGGCTTGTCATGAACAGCGGGGCAAAATCCTCCATGGAGAAGCCCATGGACGCAGCCTCCATGAACAGATCACCCTGTTTACCGCAGCAGGCCAGATCCTTCGCGGTAAAATGCCGCTTCTCTCTGACCACATTCCCATTCTTGGGGGCTGCGCGGGATAGACGCATCAGCCGCTTCACGTTGGCGGAGAGTGGTCTGCTCTTCGCCGGGTTTCTGGATATGTACATCTTCAAACCTCCTGAAAAAAATAGTGTCCGATGATCAAGGGTGATCATCGGCTTTCGTTATTCGGTTTCTGTGAAGTTACCACATGCGCCTGCAGCACAGAGTTTTCATTTTCCATCGGGATGGTTGGCGGTGAATTCATGATCTGTTCAAACAGATTGTCTACGGTATCGCTGTCCACTGTATGGACAATATCCAGCGGCCTTGCAGGCGTCATCATATCCCAGGTCTCTCCCTGCGAGAATGCCCGCATGTTGGATGTATGCTCGAAGGCAGGAACACCGAAGATCTTTTTATTGACCTCCACCGCTTTCTGGAACTTCTCTTCCATATCCTTGATTTCCTGAGGTTCGTCATCGTCTTCCGGCGGATAG
This sequence comes from uncultured Eubacteriales bacterium, assembly GCA_900315675.1. Classification (GTDB taxonomy): domain Bacteria; phylum Bacillota; class Clostridia; order Christensenellales; family Aristaeellaceae; genus Aristaeella. Next base: position 25,505 of record OMZY01000022.1, on the reverse strand, counting down.
AAATAGCTTTTTCCGCTGTTGTCCGTTTCCATCTCCAACTGTTTTCTGGCGACGATAACTTCTTCCGTCTTGTTGATGGCATGGCCCACATAGTTGTCCAGATCAAAGACCAGCACGATTTCTGCATCCGGGCCTTCCAGCGGCTGACATGGTACCCGATAGGAGTAATCGTCCTCCCAGCCCATGGTGGCGAAAAGAACCTTGCAGAGGGAACTGGCTCCACAGCCCTTGGCGTTCCATGGGATCGCGTTCGGATGGTCAACCGCGCAGGGGCGAAGCACAAGCATCCGTTCCACCGGATTTAACAGCAGTTCGGCATACTGGCAGGCCATCTTGTCAACGCAGGATTTGTTAAACGCGATCGCCGAAGTTGTGATCCGGACAACCGGTTCATGGATCCGGGAGAACATATCCCCGCTGACCACCTGAAACGTCTTCACGATTTCCTCTCTGTCACTTTCACTTTCAGCGTCTTTCTTTTTACCCTCCAATTCATTCTTCATCTCCTGTTCTGCTGCGGTCAGGTCACGGGCAATCTGCGCGATTCCGTGATCGTCCATCAGGCCGCCCATCTTGTGCCCGCTCTCTGGCAGATATTCCTGCTCCAGATTTGCCTCAAGCTCACCGTCCAGCAGGCCCATGGCAATTTGACTGGCCCGGTAATAATCCTCTGCGTCAAAGCCTGCCCAGGAACGGTTCATGGAGATGAATCCAGTCAGGGAACCGCTGTCAATGATCCGCATTGGAAGGTACATACCCTCATGGCCATACCGTCGGCTGTTCAAAATGCGCTGCGCTGCATTCCAAACCGTCCTGCTGACGATGGCATCGTGATGGTTTGCCTGATAGTACTTGTTCTTCTGCCCGGTATTCTTCCGCGCCTTATGATCCTTGAAGGATTTGGTGTAGGTCTTTCTGGCCAGCACGTCACCACAGTGCTTTTCATTCCGCATGATGGAAACCACAGTGCTCTTTGTCCAATGCGTATTGAAGGATCCGTCCTTCTTTCGGCCCCCTGTCGGGATGGCCAGTTCCGTGAGCATGCTTGCGATTTCTTCCGGCGTCATTCCGGATAAGAGTGCGGAATACATCCAACGGACGACATTGGCCTCCGATTCATTGATCTGCAGAACCTTCTTGTGCCCGCCGTATCCGTCAGGCACCTCTACCTTGTCAAAGCCGAAGAGCCGGGGCGTGAGGAACCGTCCTCTGCTGAAGCGCCATTCGAGGGAAAGCAGGATTGCTTCACTTTTCATATGGCTTTCTTCTTCTGCGACCATAGCCAGCACGAACAGGATGATTCCGCTGGTCTGGGACATGGTATCCAGATTCTCCTGTTCGAAGAAAACCCGAATGGGTGGATCGTGGTTCTGCAGCGCTTCTACCCATTTGATGCAGTCCAGCAGGTTACGGGCAAAGCGGGAGACTGCCTTGGTGATAATCAGGTCGATCTTTCCGTCCATGGCATCCTGCATCAGCTTTTGAAAGCCCTGCCTGTGATCTGTGTTCGTGCCGGAGAAGCCGTCGTCTACATAAGTGCCCACATAGATCCAGTTCTCATTGGCTTTGATCTTCTTTTTGTACTCCGCGATCTGCAGAGCAATCGAAACCGCCTGATCCAGATCATCTGTAGACACCCGGCAATAGGCCGCGACGCGCAGGGGCTTGCTTTCGTCACCTTCCGGCGCGGATGCCGTGGCAGCGATCTTGTGGATGTTCGCACCGTTACTGCCTTCGATCTGTTTGAAGACAGCCCGCTTTTCCCGCTGGCGTTCCGTCTCGAAACTGGAGCCGATGGGCTTTCCCTGCTTCGCCGCACGTTCCCGGGCCGCCTTTTGCACATCGTTCATGTGCCGTACCTCCTTTCTGCCTTCCTCAGAATATGTATATCTCGTTATGAGAGAAGGCTTTACTATGTAGCCATAGATTCGCAGTCCAAGCAACGACACGTATGAGGTAACGGAGAAATTTAATAGTTCCACGCATGAAAAAACGCCTGCCGATACTGCGAAAGCCATACCGACAGGCAAGCGGATGTTATTTGGGACGTTTCTTTGGGACGGCAACATCCACACCATCTTCAAAGACCAGTTCAAAAGGATCCAACTCCAGTGCCGCGCAGATCCGGAGACCCTGTTTCATACTGCTGCGTGAAATAAGCTGCTGACCATATTCAAAGCGCTGGTACTGGCGAACTTCCATCCCGACTTCAGTGGCAAGAGCCTGCTGGGAGATACCCAGCTCCAACCTTCGTTCACGGAGAATCTTTGCTTCCCGGTTCATCGGCATGCCTCCTCTGGCTTTGGTGTGTGGCATGTTACCTCTGAAACGAGGTAAACACAAGTCGAAAGTGCTTGATTTTCCTTGGATTCTGAGCAATATATGCTGTCTGACCTGAAAGGAGGGCAGCCCATGGCCAGAAAGGAATTGTCACCATACCCGCCGGACCGATGGATACGGGAAGTTAACCGCAAGTACCCAAATTTATGGACAGAACTGCACAAAGCCTACACTGATCCTGCCAGCATGATTCGTCTCAAAGCAGGCGGCACTGAGATGCTGAAGAACATCCCGGACTGGTGCATCATGCCGACGCTTTTTCCCTTCATGCTGCTGACAGACCGGTACGGAGAGCTTTTCTACCTGACGCACATGGAGGAGCTGATGACGCTGGGCACCACCTACATCTGGCGATGCAGCAAGGGCATTTACCGCTTCGCGCCGGAGATCTATGAGGCGCTGACCAACCAGCCCATTACAGGAAATGTGCCGATGGACTGCCTGTTTCATCTACCGGAATGGGCGGTTTACATCGAGACGCCCGGGCTCAGCTACGAACGGCACCGGATGTACGGATTCATTGCACACCTGGACTACAACCTGTACAGCCGGGACACGGATCTGCAGCTTGCCCTGTTTCTGGAAGGGAAAGCAGAACCGAAAATGCTGGCCATTCCCTTTGGAACCGGAACAGTTCTGGATGCGATGGCCCGCGTTGATCAGGTGGACGATATGTTCATGAGTCCACATCATCCAAACCGTTACATTGGTGGGCGGGAGGAATACAAAGTCACCCTTACCGCGATGCTGCAGCTGCTCCTGTACCTTTGCAGCGAAGAACCTGACCTGCCGGAGATCGAGCATCCCCAGAAAAGAAGAACGCTCTCCGGGCGCGTAAGGCCGCCCGAAGAGCCAAGGGTCTGGGATGTAGGAGTGCGGATTTCCAATGTGATCCGAAGATACAAAAACGGGAATTCAGGCTATCAGAGGAACGAGAACGCTGAACCGGGCTCTCATGCCAGTCCGCGCCCGCATGTCAGGGCAGCGCATTGGCATACCTACTGGACTGGCCCCCGGGACGCAAAGTTCCCCGAAAGAAAGCCGATTGTGAAATGGATCCCACCGATCCCGATCGGCATGGACTGGAAGCATGAACTGCCGACTAACATAAAAGTGATTGCGGATTGAGTCCATTCATACGGACTGCTTTTTGATCAATTCCTGAACCTTCTTTTTGCGTTCGACAAGTTCACACCTGTGACTGTTTCCGCTGGGTACGTTTTTGATGCCAGCATTAAGTACCGACAATTCTTCTTCAAGAAGTCCATATTTTCTAAGGAGTTTTGCACATTCCCTGTATAGGGCGGGGGCATCAAAGCCTTTCCCGATGGATATGTAAAACATAACAAGAGCTTCTTTGTCTTTGCCGATTGATTTGTAGTCCAGGCCTTTGGATTCTTCATCGAACCCATCGCCCTTTGATTGAATACCCTTGCTGATAACAGCCTTTTTTTCAGAAAGGTATTTTCGTATTTCTTCTTTCTGGGCGGATAAGTCTTCCTGCTTAGCTCTGGCCTTAGGCTTACTGTCAGTCTCGGACGACGCCATGTCGACACCAAACCGTTTTTTCTCGACTGCTCCTATAGCCTTTCTCCAGTCCTTTGCATTGCCGTCCGGGAACAATTTGTTCATTTCCCATACAGTAAAAGGCGTCCCAAATGTACTGTCATCAGTAGTTGCATGAGTATGCCTGTGCATATAAGGGACATAACCATTATCAGACAATTCAGCTCTCCCGAGATCAGTCAATTCATACTTCGGTGTGTAATTCGGGATGGAAATCTCTTCTTCAGGTATTGAGGTTCCGATGCGCTCAATTAAATCAGCTTTTTTCCCAGTAGCTGGTAAGCTGCGTTCGGAAAGAATCGCCTTTAGCTCATCGACTTTCAGACTGTTAAGGCTGTCTTTTTTAGAACGCCATTGAATAAAGCCTCTCTTTTCCAGCGATTCCAATGCATGACCGACGTCGCGGATACCGTATTTAAACCACCAGAATCCCGGATACCCAGATGAAGGCTTTGGATATTTTCCCTGATTGCAGTAATCCAAAAGCATGATTTCCGCGACATATAATCCCCGGGCGGATGGATAGGAGCTCTTTTTCCTTTCCTCAAATGGTGTGACTTTCTGCGATAGTGCTGACCCAGGGTAAGAATAATAGGTATAGTAGTTATCAGGCTGATAGAACGGTCGTTCATCTGGAGCAATTGAGCTTGAGTCAGCATACGAATCCGGTGAGTTGCGTACTGCGGGCTTTGCAGGGGAAGATGTTGCTTTTACAGGCGCTGGGATTGTTCTCGCTGGAGAGGAAGCAACTTTATCTTCTCTTGCATTTTCCTGTTTCGGTAGAACCGCCTGCTTCTTTGATCTTTTTAGAAAATCAAACAGACCCATTTTCAGGACTCCTTTTCGAACAATCAGAAAATCAAAATCAGGATCAGAACAAGGATCAGTACTGGCATCATAAGCGTCACCAGGCAGCCGAGGCAGGAGTGGGGGCTCTTGTGGTACTTGAAAGGGCGATTAACCGCCGCCCGGGTTCTCTGATATTTACCATACGCTCCGCCTGTAAGGGTGTTATATGCTTTTCTTTTTCTTCCGGCCTTGGTCGTCGGAATACCGGTTGCTCTGGCAAAGCTCCGTTTTGCCTTGGTTATACCCAATGCAGTCTTCATGCTCGGCCTTCTTCTGCGTATGAGTTTCATGATTTTTCGTTTGCCTCCATATCCTGATTTTCTGTTTTGCTGACAATAGATACATATCCGCGTTTCGATAGCTGTTTATTTACTTTGCCCTGCAGAACAAGCAGTTCTTCGTCTGGCATCGTTTCAATGCTATCCTTACCATTCTCATTGCTGATCACCTGATTAAAGCCAGCAGCGATAATACCAGTGGGGATAGCGATGATGCCGATGCCTACCAGGCTAATTACCGAAGCAAAAAATCTTCCTACAACCGTTATTGGGTAAACATCGCCATAGCCTACAGTGGTAAGCGTACATATTGCCCACCACAAAGAAGAAATCACATTCGGGAACTGCTCTGGCTGAACGGGATTTTCAACCTCATACATAATTATTGCTGAAAAGAGCATTACAAAGAAGCAGATCACCACCGACATTATGAGCTGAGGCCCAGATGATCGGATCACTTTCACAATAACATGTAGTGCTTCAAAGTATCGTCCCAGTTTGAATACCCGTAAGAGCCGGAAAAGCCGGAACAGTCGCATCATTCGGAGGAAACGGAGATCTGCTGAGAAAAAAGGCAGATAGAAAGGGAGAATAGCCAAAAGATCGATGATTGCCATGAAGGAGAAACAATATTTCAACCGTGGATGCTTTGCATCAGGATAGAGCAGATCGGCAGTCCAGATCCGGAGAATATATTCCAGCGTGAAAACAATAACGGTGATTACTTCGAAAACCTGAAATACTGTCTGGAATCTGTCATGGATGCTTTGGAAAGAATCAAGGATAATCGTAAGGATGCTCAGGGCGATCAGAATCATTATCGTCCAGTCAAATATAGAGCTGGCCCTGTCTCCATTTTCTGCCTTGTTGATAATCTCGAAAATCCTATGCTTTAGCTTCTTCATTCTGCCCACATCCTTCTGGCTTAATCTGTGGTTTATAGGCTTTGCTGCTTTGCCATTATCTCAGTCAGCAGTTTTTCATAGTTCTTTTTCACTTCAGCAGGTTTCTCTATGAGTATCCCGCCTTTATATTGCATGACCCAGCCGAAGAAGGTGCTACTGGGCACAACTGACACCTTGGCGCTGAATGTAGCTTCATCAATAACTCTTGTTTTGATATCTTCGCCGAAACGATCAATGACGTTCTTCATATGCTCATTTATGCACCGTAGCGTAACTGTACGTTCGGGAAGATTGTCATCATACATTTTGATGACCTTTTTACTGTACTCTGCAATGTTGAAATCCGGATCAACAAATGCATCCTCATCCAGTATCTGGACATCGCACATCCGGTCGATACGGTACTTTACGACGGTTTTGCGCTTGTCGGAGTATGCAGGCATGTAATAACGGTCATCGTTCCACACCAGTACATACGGTGAAACAATATACTCTTCACCATCGTGCCTGAGAACCTTCTTCTTCTGGGGAGAATAATCCCAGTAATGGAAGGAAATCTTTTTCTGCTGTTTGATGGCATTACAAACGGTATCGATCGTGACAAGGACGTTGGAATTGCTGGTCTTCAGGCGATCTCCAGTGAAGATTCTTGCCGACAATTCCTGCCGGTTTTCTTCATTCGTCAGTTGAGACAGTTTGCTGATCAGAAGATCACTCTTTTCAGAGGTAATGAACCGAGAAGATGATACGGCATCTACAAGCAGCTTTAGTTCAGGCAATTCGAAGAGTCTGGCACCGATGTGGTATGCATTCGTTTTTGTTTTGTTTCGGGCGACCTGATTGATGATCACTTCAAAACCAGACGAAATCAATACCGCGACATCATCAGCGATTGTCTGCCGCTGTGCCTTGTACCCGTTATCCTTATAAAGCGTGATCAGTTCTTCTGTCGTGATGTAATGATCGTCATCCGTATGTTCTTCCAGATATTTTCGCAGAAATAGCACTCTGCCTTTTGTACCGAAGGTTTGCCGTTCAGCCATACGCCACCTCCATCAGTATGTCAGAGTCAGATCAGCTTCGTTAAACCAGACAGTTACACCGCCGTAAGACACTCTCCACTGTTTGAATACTATACCGGGAACGGAATTGTTGTTCTTGTCAGGGCTCGAACCGTATTCCTTCGACCGCATCGGCAAAAGCACCAGTGTGCCATCTTCCAGCTCGGTCTTTTCATTGCCCTTAGTAACAGGATAATAATCGCTGACCTGTTTGAATGTTGCAATGCAATATCCCTTTTCCTGAGCTCTGGTCAGGCTATTATCCCAATAGGGAGAGTTGACATAATTCTCCACGTTCAGCCAGCATGCCTCTCCGGTGTCCATCCGAATCACATGCAGATAACCGCTACAGCGTGAAGTGCTGTAAGAGCGTTTGGGCATCTCCAGTTCCTGACCGATTACCACAATTTCTGTCTTATGATCGATAGTTCCAGCCTGCTCCCAGAACTGCTTATCCTTCTGATAGACAGGGATTGTCCATGGCGTTTTGCTGAAAGCGTCCGTTTTATCCAGTTTCTGGTCTTCGTATACTGCAGCATATCCCAAGGAGCCGATATAATCCGGCTCATACTTGCTCTTGCCAACGGTCCCTCTATCTTCCACATATGACCGGCGGACGCTCAGAACCTTGCCGTCTTGTTTAGCCTGGTACTGATAAAGTGCAGAATCTGCTTCCTTCACAGCTGCAATCTCAGCTGCATCTGCGTTTGCAAAATACTGATCCACTTTTTCCTGCGCAGCGGCAACAGCCGGTTCAGGCGTAGCCGTAGGCGCGGCTGTAGCATTCGGGTCTTTCGTTACGGAAGAAGTAGTGCGAACGCTTGTAGTTGAGCGTGTAGAAGAAGTGGTTTTCTTGGACGATGATCTGCCGCCAAAGAGCCCTGCGATCACAAGAATGATAATGATCCATGTAAGGCAACCACAGCCTTTTCCTTTTTTCTTTACCTGCCGGGCTTGCGTCGGTGTCGGTGCAGTACGGACAGGCTCTTCATAGACATGCTTATGGATAACTGTCTGTTCCACTTTCTGCACCACAGGCTTTCGGGAAGGCGTATATCCGCAGTTTGGGCAGGCGTTGGAAAAATAGACGGTCTTGCATTCAGGGCAGACCTTCTTTACCTGACCAGCCTTTACGCCGCAGTTCGGGCAGAAGCCACTGTCAAAGTGTGTGCCGCAGTTTTCACAGATATGCAGGAATACAGCAGAGCCGCAGGAAGGGCAATGCTGTTCACTATTATCGACCTGTGTGCCACAAAACTTACAAGCCTTCAATTCTCAGCCCTCCAGTAGTTGTTGGAACTATTCCCTTTGCAAAGGACCAGTGCCGTGGCAAGACCGGCGACACCGCCACCGATGTGGCCCTGCCAGCTGACACCAGCACTGAAACTGTATATCAGATTGATAAGGATGCCGCGCAGAGCATAAACAGGATTAAGGTTGTTCCTGAGGTTATATATCAGTGTAGCTGTCATAAGGCCCCAGATTGCACCACTGGCTCCTGCGTGGATGCCGTTACCGCCAGCAAAGTTAATCAGGAGGCTACCGCCAAGAACAGAGACGGCATAAATCAAAGCATATTTAGCTGAGCCGAGTCTGTTTTCCAGATCGAATCCATACAAGACAAGGCAGATCATATTACTGGCAAAATGGTAAAACCCAAAGTGAAGAAAGGCACTGACAATCAGACGCAGGTACTCTCCATCCTGCAGGGCACCCTGATACATTCCGTAGGTATAGATTGCCCGAGTCTGGCCTACACTGAATTCATATAGCAAGCCGACAACATTCAAGCCCAAAATGATGAAAGTTACGATAGGCAATTTACGATTGTATCTCATCTGAAACCTCCTCAAGGATTGCAGCGCTTACACGGTTTATAGCCCTTCTGAATAGCCTCTTCGCGTGTTCCGAAGAACTCCAGCCTGTTCTTTGGCTTGATATCGTCAGCACTGGAGCATGAAGGGTAATGGAATTTTTTGGTATTCTTGTTCAGAATATATGTTGGTTGCTTTGCTGCGGCAGGTTCTGCTGTAGGCGCGATAGTCGGGTCAGGCTCAGCAGGCATGGATCTGCTGACTGCTGTTATATCTGAAGTGAAAGCAGCACTACCGGCTACACCAGCAAACATTTGCAGGTAAGCAGCTGTGTTAGGATCAGATGCGATTGCAATGAGTCCCGAAACTGTCAGCTGATAAAATTCTCCGTCCCTGACATAACCAGCCTGCTCGTTTTGGTTATTATCAAAGTAGCTGACATGATACCAGGTTGTTCCGCTGAGTTTTTCGGTGGAAAGAACAGCGCAGAGTGTGTAATCAGAAATGGAGCCAGAAGCCTTCTTGCTTCCGGGCTTCTGGTATATGCTGATATTTGAGCCGTCCTCGTTGTGGGCAACTCCAAACGGAACAGCCTGCTCATACCGGTTTCCTTCTTCAGCAAGGGAAATGCAGCTGATACAGGATGCGCATATAATTGCAAAGGCAAGCAGGATGCTGGCGACCAACTTACTGTGCATCTTCACGGGATGATTCCTCCCCAAACAATTCTTCTATAGGGTTCGTCTTGACGTCCGATTCTTCTGTCTGCATTCGCGGTGAAGCAAAAAGGTCTTCTTCCGTTTCTCTCTCAGGAAGAAAAGAGATTGTTTCACCATCACTCCTGCAAATAATCGTGCCCTGCAGATCTGTTCGGAAAACTTCAGTGTTCAGCTTCTTTAATGAATCAAGTGTTTCCTGATGCGGATGACCATAGCCATTGTATTTTCCGCAGGAAATCACAGCGTATTTAGGATGCACCGCTTCAAGAAATTCAGTGGTGCTGGATGTAGTGCTACCATGATGACCCACCTTTAGCACATCAGCTGCCAACGGAAGACCGGAGTCAATCATCATGTATTCCGATGTGTACTCAGCATCTCCAGTGAAGATAAACGAGGTCGTGCCGTAGTCAATGCGAAGAACAATCGACATGTCATTTGTCGTCCATGCATCGAACCAGCAATGCAGGATCGTTATGGTTGCTTCACCAAGATGCAGAGCATCTCCCTCGTCTGGAACAATGATTGGTGCACCTTGTGCATCGGCATACTTTTCAATGTCCCGAAAGCGATCCGAGTCCCAGCTTTCCGTTGGCGAAAGGATCAGATCGACAGGTACCGCATTCAGCACCGCAGGGAGACCGCCTATGTGATCTTCGTGCGGATGCGTTGCAATCATGTAGTCCAGATGATCAAGCTTCAATGTGTTTCGAATAAAGGAATAAAGGAATTGGGAGGCAGAGGCCGGGCCACCATCAATAACCATGGTTTCTCCGTCACAACGAACCAGCGCTGCATCGCCTTGCCCCACATCAAAGAAATAGACCGTAAGTTCAGCAAAGGCGGAGATCGGCAGGAAAAGGAACAACAGCAGTAGAGCGATTATCTTTTTCATCGTGCCGTCCTCCTTTCTCTTCTGCTGCAATCCTCCTTCAAAGCATCCAGTGATTTAGCTCATTATAACCGATAAAATGACGGATTTAAAGGCTTTTGAAGAAGAATGGTGAAAATATCGTACAATCAAAAGAAGCTGCAGGGGGACAAGTGCCCTTCCTGCAGCCTATATCAATAGCCTGTCCCCGTTTCCGTTATTACGGGTGCTGGTCATTTCTTCCGCTCATACGTCACGATGATGCCGTAGGTGGCCATGTTGTAGCATACTGAAATCACACGCCAGCCTTCAGCAGCCATGCGGTTCATCTCCGCTTCAGCGTTCCGAACCGCGCATTTTTTCACACAATACTCAAACATTTTCTGATTCCTCTTTCCAATTGCTCTTCCTGAAGAAGATGAAGTAAAGGGCAATGCCAACCAGGATGCTGGGGAGCAGTTCCCCAGCCAGCTGCGTGGATACGACCAGGAATGTCGGAATGCTGGCAAAGAACAGAATCATGCCGAGCACCAACAGAACCTGACGGCGATCAACGCTTTTCTTCATGTCAAACACTGTTATACCTCCTCCTCGATGCCGTTCTGATTCGCACGGCTTACAAACAACCCAAGCAGCGTGCCGAGCAGAAGGCCTCTGCCCAGACGACGGCTCAGGCGACGATGATAATGATGGCGATGGCCACCAAAGATCATGTTCCCCAAGGTCAGAATTCCAAGCAGACGCAGCATTTTGTGTTCCTCCATCTCGTCGTTTCGCATGTACCGGTCATTCGGTACATGTATAGCATACGGGATTCAGGCATGATAATACAGGATCAGGTCAGAAAATTATCATCAGTTATTTTTCCAAAACGCAAAAAAGGCCGACAGCGGTGTAAACCGCCATCGGCGAGACTATTTATACGTTGAGATCTTCCTGCGAGAACGAGATCACAGCTTTGAAAGCTACTCTAAACCCTAGCTTGAAACCTCTGACTTCATAATGATCCATAATGATACTCAAATCGTCTTCGATCTCATTATAAAGCTCTTTTCCTGCATAAGAACGTATATGCTTTATTGCCGCCTCTACCTTCTGCGGTGTGGGCAGACCCTCCATATACATGTCATGCAGTTTGTCCAGCATCTCATCTGTCGGGATCTGTTTAACAGTCATCGCTATACTCCTTTCAACTGACGGGTGGTAAACATATCCTCGACGTCAAAGAGCATCGGAGAGCTCTCCGAAACCATTATAAGTCAGGCTATACGGAATTGCATCATATCTGTAGCAGAATGATGGACATTGGTGAAAATATCAACCAACCGCACCGTCTTTTGCTTCAAGCTGAGCCACTCTGCGCTCCAGACGCTTCACTCTTTCTTCGATGGAAAGATCCTCATCCGGTTCCAGCGTCTCTTCCGCAGTCAGGAACTTTGTCATCATATACCCGATCCGGGAACCGAACTTCACCTTAGTCCAGGAGCCAACAGTTCCCAACAGCTCTACCCGTGCTCCGATAGGGACACGTTCCACCAACGCTGCGCTGGTCTTCGCCTTGGTGCGCATATTCACTGTTGAACCAGAATCGGCAATTACGGTAGCATACTGCGTTTCGGTCATAGGTTCCTCATCTCCTCCATGATCATCGTCGGGTTCTGTAGGAATAACCGTGCCTTTGGCCACATCCTTCAGCCAGCCCCAGTAGGCCCATTTGCCCAGCTTCGTGTCTGTCGTGACGCATCCAACCGCAGAGGACGCATGGATAATCCTGAGCGGATTCACGCTCACGACCAGACCGATATGCTGGAAGTCTCCAAGACCATCATTGAACTTTTCCGGGGTATTCGCATTCCACTTGAATACCGCCATGCCGGGCTGCAGTTGGCTGACGCTCGTCAGTTTGCCCTTTTCAGAGCAGTATTTTCGGTAGATCGTGTTACTGCCATGGTAGATGGAAGCCCCCTGATCCCGGAAAGCCTTCACGAAAAGCCCGGAGCAGTCGATGCCCCGGGCGTCATTGGTGCCCGGGCTGACATACGGCCAGCCAAGGCACTCTTCTACAGAAGCGATCAGTTTGTTAACATCAAGCATCGGATTCGCCTCCCCATCAGAAAAACGGGGCGGAGGTTATTCGCCTCCACCCTCATCGGTCTTGTCGGTATCGTCGGTGCCTTCTTTCTCGCTGCGGTCATGGAGCTGCGCCAGAATGCTTTTCAGCTTATCCGGTACCGGCAGGCCAAGATAAGCAGCGTTTTCCAGCAGGCTCAGGCCCTCATTGCTCAGATAAAAGCAGATGACAGCACCCCGCAGGATAGCCCCGCCGCCGACTACATTCACATCAAGAATGTTAGCCACACCGACCAGCATCAGAATCAATACCTTCTTGGCGATGCCTTTGAAGCCAATGGCACTGGACAGTTTCTTATCCTCGATGGCGCACATAACGCCAGAGATATAATCCAGCGCCATGAGCACAATCAGGGCAATGAGCATACCGTCCACACCTCCCAGGAACCAGCCAATCCAACCGCCAATAGCGGTGATCGCCGTCTGAATTTTTGCCCAGAGCAGATCAATAGAAAAATCGCGCATTTTAGAAACCTCCTTTTTTATTGTCAGGTAGAAATGAGTATGAAAAAACCTCCCCGGGTGGAGGAGGCTATTCATCACACACCGATAGCTATATAGTTGACATAGCGGGTGCCAGAACCAGAAGAGCCCGCCATACAGACCTGGAAGCTGCTCTTGGATTCGTTGGCAGTTTTCAGCACGGCAATGCCACTGGAGGACGGGTTCCCTGCATAGGAAACCACGATCGTTGGCGTAGCGGTAAACCCGGCTGTCAGGCTGACCGTTGTCCAGGACACGCCTGTAACGCTTGTCTGCCCGTACTGGACTTTGAACGGCAGCCGGGCAGCCGGAAGTGTGCCTGTGGTGAGATTCCCCGCATTGTTAGCGCCGAGGTTGCTTCTGGCGTTGGCTGCTGTGGTAGCGCCTGTGCCGCCGTTGGCGATCGGAACCCCAGAGGGCATACCAGCATGGAAAACGCGGTAATTCCCCCATGTGCCGTTATCGCAAACACGGACCATAACGGCATTATCCAGACTGGAAGCATAGGCCTTCGTGCGGACTTCCAGCATCCGGCGGTTATTGCCTGAGCTATCCTCCCACGCGGCGAAGGAAGACGCACCAACGTAACTGCCCTCGAAGACTGTCCGGTTGGTTGTGTCGTTATAAGTCGGCTGTAGGAGCATGGATGGATAAAGGGAACCCTGAATGGTCAGGTTGCCCGTCATCGTATCTCCCGCTTTGTTCACAGCACCAAGATTACTCCGGGCAGCCGCAGCTGTTGTCCCGCCAGTGCCGCCCCGGGAGATTGGGACGGTGCCGTTCAGCTTTGTGTTACCGTGGTAGATATCCCAGTCAGGATTGATCTCCACGGCATTGGCCCGTTCAGAGACCTTTCCTATGGCCACACCGTTGCCGCCCTGACGGAAGAACACCGTGAAAGCCGCCGTGCCGACATTGAGCACCTTCTCGATCGTGCTAAACGCATCCGACAGGGTGAACTTCACCTTGAAGGAGTAGTTAATGTCGATCGAGCCGTTGCCGATGATTGATGCGGTTCCGTTGGTCAGCGTAACCGCTGTGGAGTAGGCCCCGGAGGTGCTGAGCGCATACTGCACCTTCAGCGTCATGCTGTTCTTGTTGCTGACGGAAGCATAAGTGCCTGTCGCCTTTGCTGAGATGTAGGTGCCGGTATCAGAAGCCGTCCCGGCAGCCACACAGCGGAAAGCGTCCGTAGCGGAGAAAGACGGTGCTGAGTACGCTACAACAGAGATGCTCACACTGGCGGTCGCTGTCCGTCCACGGGAGTCAGTCACCTTCACTGTGTAGGTGACTGTACCGCTGGTATAAATCTTGGAGATGGTGAACACATTTGACGTCTGCGTTCCTGTAGCACCGCCGGAGATTGTATAATTGGCGACTGTGCTTCCCTGGTACCCGGCAGCAGTTGCTGTAATCTTTATGCCGCTCTGACCCTGCACGTAGATTCCCCACGAGGATGGGACAGAATTATCAATCCTCGTTGCCGCCAGCGAGATTGTCGGCACCGCTGTCGATGGGGCTGTGATTGTGAAGCTGTACGTGTCAGTTCCCAGCTCTGAGCCTGCATATGAGTAAGTAGTGACGGCAACCGTCGCTGTCCCGGATGTTGCGTTCGGGATGTTCGTCAGCCAGCTGAGTGGGATGGTGTACGAAACAGAAGAGTCACCGATATTTGTTCTCGCGCTATGCACCAGCGAACTGCCAAAGCGCCAGTCCACGATATGGTACACGTTGTTCAGGTAAGGGTTGGTAAAGGTGACAGTGGATGCGCTGCCAGCCGCAACGCTCGATGTAACTCGGGCAGAGGACTTCGCATATTGCTGGACGATCGTGGCGGTAATCGTGAACTGCGCATTATTGCTGGCATAGGTGCAGACATTACCGTTTGAACTCTTATATCCATAGATGTAAAAGTCATTGAGGACTGTGCCCACCAAAAGCAGCTCATCCAGATTGAAATCTATCGGCGTTGTGATCGGGATTGCCGTCTTATCCGTCACCGAAGTGGAGACATACACACGCCCGATATCCCCAAAGTCCAGATAAGGGTTATACCCGGAGCCAGACCAGAAGGTTGTGCCGGTCATATTGATTGTGGCGCTCTGAACATATAGTCCTTCCGGCACCAGCGTTGCCGGGGATGTCCGCACGATGCTGGCGTATACATATTCACCTTTGCCATGGTCTTTATCCGAAGCAGAAAGAGTGACCGTATAGGTTGCGGTGATAGCCATGGAATTCCTCCTTACGAAGCCGCATCACGCCACTTGAGCGCAAGGCCGCCGGGAAGCGTTACGAAGTCAAAGTACCCGTTACTGACGGTACCGACAGACAGGGTGTCCGTCACCCGAGCACGGGTGATGTACATATCGTTATTGGAGACATAGGCGACCTTTTCACCATTCTCCGTGAAAGCCATTTCTGTGTTGGTAATTTCCGTTTTGAAAGAGCTGCCCATCACACCGATGGCAAGAGAGTCGCCGTTGAAATCCATGTACCCAGTGACCGTATCCTTGAAGCCAGCGATGTCCTCCGCCAGCCCATCTACATCACCAGCCACTTCTGCGATCTGATCAGATACGCTCTTTGTGATTTCCACCTTGAAGTCGGAAGCGGTCTGCTCCACATTGGATAGCCGCTGCTCGAGCGCGGTATGGTCACTGTCATAGGTGGTTTGGGACACCTTCATGGAGATTTGATCCTGAAGGGTGTTGATAGAAGCAGCGTTCTCCGTCGATGTTGCCGCAGCATCGTTCGCCACAACACTGGCGTTGTATGCCACTTCACTCAGACTGCGGAACTCTCCATCCACGAACATGTACATGGGATGCTCCGGGTACAGGTACATCTGGTATGTGTTGTACATGTAGCCAAGAGAAATGAAGGTCAGCGTTCCGGTCGAGTCAGAGGGGCTGGTTGTCAGCCAGTTGGTGCTCTGTACCGTGAACTGTCTGCCGCTCAAGTGACCAACCAGGTACACCATCTTTCGGGCCGTTACCGCAAAAGAGCTGTCGTCCGTTACTGTTCGCAGGCTGACGGTCGGATAGCAGATATACGCATTGGAGAAGTAGTATCCCGCCGTTCCATTGGCAGCCGGGTACAGAATGGGATGGTCAATGTTGAAAGTGGTTCCTCCAGCCAGATTCCAGTAGCCTGTGTCATCACCGACGATGAGCTTGGCCCAAGCGAAGCTTTCCTTTACGACGACAGAATTGCCCAGTTTGATGCGGTCATAGGTGTTGCCGCTGTCATAGTTCGCATCAGCCCACCAGCCGGTGTAGGTGTCACCGCTGATCGGGGCATTCACTTTGTAGATCAGCCGGATCGCATTACCTGCGGGGTAATGAGTACTCAGCCGAGTAGCACCGCTGTAATAGACAGGAACCGCGCCCGTTGTCCCTCCACCGGAAAGTGTCAGCTCCAGAGTGACAGCTGTTGAAGTCGAGCTTATCGGCAGCCAGTACACGATCTGCTGACCGTCAGAAAGCTGGGAGAAAGAGGCAACGCCAGTCCATGCGCTGGTACTGGCGACCTGGGTTCCGACAATGATTTCTCCACCGCCCGCTGCCGCAATGGCGGCATTCATGTCGGTATAGATCTGCTGTACCCGCTGATTGATTCCAGTGTTGCTGGACAGGTCAAGGGTTTGCCCGAAGTCAGAGGAAATGTTGGTGGTCGTGATCGTCCCGGCTTTGATATTGCTTCCTTCGATTGTAGCAGCGGCAATCTTGTCGCCAGTAATGGTCGCCGCCAGAATTTCATTGGCGGTAATTGTTGCGGCAGCGATCTGCTGTGCCGTAATTGACCGGGCGACAATAACAGTGCCGTTGATCTGCTCCTGGTATTTCTGATCAGACAGTTCCTGTACAGAAAGGCCGGACGCTTCGGCATTGATCTCATAGATCAGGCCGTTGGCCCCGGTGATGATCAGGCGCTCTGTGGCCAGTGTGCCAGATGTGATCACATCAGCATTCAGAGAGACAACCTTTGCGGCGGTAATGGAAGCATCTGCGATCTGAGCGGTACCAATGGCCCCCTGAGCAATCAGGGCTGTCGTAATCGCACCCAAGGCGATCTGTGCCGTGTCAACAGCCGCATTGGCGATCTTGGCGTTGGTAATTGCCGCTTCTGCGATTTTCGCCGTGGTGACAGCCAGATTGGCAATCTTACCCTCAGTCACAGCCAGTGAGGCAATCTTCGCTGTTATAATCTCACCGTCGAGAATCTTTGCGGCAACGATGGCGGCATCCTGAATATTTGCCGTTCCAACAGCCGCGCCTGCTATCTTCGCGTTGGTAATAGCCGCGTCTTTGATCTGTGCAGAGTCCACGGCAGCGTTTTGAATGTGGGCAGAGCCCACTGCAGCCTGATCGATTTTGGCTCCTGTGATTGCTGCGTCATGGATATGAGCAGTCAGTATTTCACCATTGCCGATCTTGGCGGAGGTAATGGTTCCGTCCTCGATCTGAGCCGTTCCAATAGCCGCACTGCCGATTTTAGCCTGAGTAATAGCGGCATCTTCGATCTGGGCCGTGCCGATAGCCGCCTGGCCAATTTTCGCCTTGGTTACTGCCGCGTCTTCGATCTGAGCGGTTCCGACAGCCGCTTCACCGATCTTGGCCTTACTGATCGCCGCATCCTGAATATGGGCCGTTTCGATTGCCGCCATCTGGATCTGAACAGCACCGACAGAGCCACTCTGCAGGGCACCGGAGCCTACAGAATTGATCGCCAGCTTACTGCCGGTAATGATCCCGGAAGGAAGCTGCCGGGCAGAGATCACATTCCCCTCAACAGTATCCGCAACGGTGCCGAGGGTCATGTTGGTGTATTTCTTCGTAAGGCAGTCATAGGTGTACTGCGTCATCCGCATGGATACCCATACGCCCACCCGGGGAGCAATCACACGAACAGCATCCCCGAGAAAAATGTTCTGCAGAAAGCCGTACTCCTTGTATTCCTCTGTCTCCGCACAGTTGATGAAACTGACTGTCAGCGTGACAGTCGGGCTGTCACAGCCCGCGTCGAACTGCTCCTGCGCTGCATTCCGCATCAGGGTATAGCAGTCCGCTTTGGTCTTCGGCTCATCCTCATCAGTACTTTCTTTCGCTTCTGAAACGGGCAGATGAATCCATTTCGGATGAGTGTAGGTGCTGATGATCGGGCTGTCTATAAACAGTTCAGGCAGGTACAGCACGTTGCCATCTGCATCCTCACCGGTCGGCATGATCCGGGTAACGACGTCTGTCAGGTCAACATCATAGGAAATGCCCAGCAGGTTCTTTGCCTGCCGGATCTGCACATTGCTGTCCTGACCGACCCGTTTCACGACAAAAACATCCCACCAGTCCCGGGTGAGCTCGCCGCCGTATTTCTCTATGACACCTTCTTCACCCAGCAGGGCATCCACGGGATTCACATTTTCGAACTCCACATCCTCTGCTGTGCTGTCCAGGTCAGAATAGAAGGTGAAGTCATGCTCCGACAAACAGGAGGAAGAAAGCGTCTGAACGACAGAAGCCCCCACCGCAGAGGGTGAAGGCTTGTAGGATTTGATCATGTTATCCAGCAGGTCATAGAACACGTGCCGCGCATAGACTGTAATCTTATCCAGCTCAGGAACAATCCGGTAAATGCGGAAAGGCTGATCCCTCAGCTGCCGCTCGTCTACTACGGAGGAAACAGCCTCGGACGCGGAACCCTCTGTGTGGTCATACACCAGATAGGTGGTATCCATATACCCGTGTTTCCCGTCCGGAGCAGTGACTTCGTACCAAGCAGCGCTGGTCTTAGCGATCACCTGAACTGTCAGTGTGTTTTTGTACGCAGCCAGCACCTTATAATTTCGACCGGGGCCGGAGCGCAGGTTCAGAGTTCCTTTACGGGTTTCCGCTTCAGAGAAGTCCGTATGAATCCGATAGATCTCTGTGCCGCTGGCATCACCCGGAGCGGAGAAGTGCACCCGGGGCGTTGTGGCCGCAGGCACCGGAGCACGGAGGATGCAGCCTTCCACCAGTCTCTGCCATTTGCCCGCTTCATCGATCGGATGCACCAGCGTCAGCTCATATTCTCCATTCAGGGTTTCGGTCACCTCTGCAGACAGAGGAGCAAGAGTTCCGTTGCCGTTGGTGGAGAAGTCAGTACAGTCGGCGGGATAAACACAGATCATGGAAAGTCACCTCCGTTCGTTATAAGAATCGCCAGTTTGGCTTCACAACCACCCTGGTCACGGTTCCAGACCAGCTGATGGCGTTCTGTCCGGGCTTCAGCACCGGGAAATCTCCGCTCATATGATCGTTCATTAGTGTCGTGCCTTTGTAGGCTTCCTGCAGGGCAGAGTCAATCACAATGCTTTCTGTGACACCGGTCAGCTCCACAATGGTGGTTCCAACCATGAGCGTAATGTCGCCCGAGCCTGTGAGCGTGATTTTCGGCTCAGAGTAAACACTGCCCGGATTCGTGATGATCGTTCCAGAAGTGGTGATTGTGATGTCATCATCGGCGTCGGCATAGAAAAACGGATAGCAGCGGAAATTGACCGCGAAAGTACAGTGGGGATTGCCCCGGAGTACCTTTTCAAAAGGGATCTGGTTAGCGATCCGTGCTTTGTAGTACCCGCCCGTCCGGTTGGCAAAGGTCACTGTGCCGCTTCCTTTCAGCCATGCGGCGATGGCCGGGATCTGCGCCGGATCAGAGATGAAGCAGGTGGCAGTCAGGATCATATCGTCATAGACATCTTCGCCTTCCAGCTGCGTCAGGCTTCCCGGCCTGCCGGGCACATTGGTTTGGGTGCTCCTCTCCAGTGGAATGGTGATGGGTGGCAGTTCGGATACATGGATGCCATACTGCCTGCAATCCACACCGTTCCAGATAAAATAGTCAGTCATGGCAACCTCCAAAAACGGGAAGAAGCCGCCCGCAGGCAGCTTCCTCCCAGTCAGTCGTTTCAGTCGATTTTCTTCACGACATCGATGCCCCAAAGGGCTCCGAGTGAAACACCATTCTCGAATTCACAGTGGATCGTTCCGGTGTCATCAACTGCCAGTACCCGGCCCTTCGTACCCGCCGGGACATCCCGGTATTGATCGTGAAACTCCACAACCTCCACCTTTGTGCCGGGCGGGTACTTTTCCCGGATGTTCTTCAGGATCTCTGGCCTGATGTGCATGGAAAACATATGGCTACCTCCTTTGCATTTGGTAGGAACATATATCCTCTACAAGCGTTGAAAGTCAACAACTTTATGCCATCCTCAGTCCTCTGCCTCTCTGCTGGCGGCGGGTCAGGGTGGCAATCTCGACGGCCAGTGAACGGATATCCTGCTCGTCCCGGATATAGAAGTTGTTCCCAGAGAGGTTCACAGAGGATGTGTTGTTGTAGGTCTTCCGGTTATCCGTACTGCCAAAGGCGATGGAGCCTTCTTTCGCTTCATCCGTCAGATAGCGGGCGGCATTCCGGATTGTCCGCGCCTGCACCTTGCTCTCCTGCAGGATGCCTTCTCCGAAGCCCTTCATGGTCATGGAGCCGACTTCATCACGGAATACCTTTGATGGAGAAGCAATCTTCAGGGCTTTCTTTGCCGCGTTCACGGCTGCCAGCGCGGCGGCCTGCATAGCGCTGATCACACCAAACCGTCCGGCAGTAATACCAGCCTTCAGGCCAGCCATGGCGTTCACACCAATCTTCTTCAGTGATCCTTCCGGGAAGGCTGCGGCGATCGTGCTCTGAAGTGTGTTTTCTCCCAGGGCTGCGGCAACTGCTGTCTGCAGAGCAGTAACCAGCGAGGCTGCATCCGTGGAGAAGTCATAGCCCGAAAGCCCAGCGCCAATACCGGCGGCAACATACTCACCGGTTGGCTTCATTCGCTCGGAGGGGCTGTTGATGATGAAAGCACTGTTCAGTGCCGTCTCCAGATTAGTGGCGACAGTTTCAGCGGTGGTATCCCATCCTGCTTCGGTCATGCCTTCCGCGATACCGGCTGTGACATTGCCGCCAACACCAGCGGCATCCAGATCCTTCACAAACTGCAGGATCTTGTTCACGTTATCGATGTCTTCCTGACTGACTTCTTCGCCGTTCTTTATGGCGGCGACGACTTCAGCCACATAGGTGGAAAGCTCAGCGACACGGTCAGCATTAAAGTCGGACTGCATGGACTGATCCAGCGTCCGTTTGATGCCTTCATCGCCGCCGAAGATGAAGTTCCACCACTGGCCTGTACGGCGCTTAGCATCTTCAATTCTTCTCTCTGCGGCATCGATGAAGCCCATCAGGCTGGTGGGCATGATTCCGGCAGCCTTTCCGAGCGCGGTCAGACCCAGCTGATCCACTTCAGCTACCTGTTCACGCATTTCAGCGATCGCTTCCGGCGCACCGGTAACCTCGGCGGTGATCAGCACATGCATGGTTCCGTCCTTGTCCAGGATGGCGACGTCCTCCGGTTTCAGCATATCCGTGGAAACTGCTGTTACAGGGATTTCTTCGCCATTCTTCCAGAACTTCACCCCGGATTCGCCCAGCACACCGGAGGGATCTTCATAGGCTTCGGACAGCCGGACAATGCCTTCGACTTCCACCTTGTTGTTTTTCAGCCAGCGCCGATACTCCAACAGGTCATACCCGGAAAGACCCACCTGCATATTCAGGGTGGGCTTCTTCACACCGTTGGCTTCCTTGTACTCGGTGATGTAGGCGGTGAATTCCTTCAGCAGTTCCGACTTATCACAGCCGGTTGCTTCCGCAAATTTTGTCACGATGCCTTCCACCTGAGCAGAAGAGAGCGCAGAAACATCCACATTCTCCGCTTCAGCGTACTTGGTGATCAGGCCAACAACATCAGAGGGTTTCAGCGCGGCGGTGGAAGCTCCGCCTGTGACCTCTTCATATGCCATGACCGTAGCGGTCACAGAGCCGGGAGTCAGGCCTGTCGTGTCGACCTTGTTTTCCTCCAGATACTTGAAAACATAGGCCGTGATTTCACTGGGCTTCAGCTGAGTGACATCCGTGCCTTCAGCCAGCTCCTTATAGGCGCTGACGACGGCGGTCACGTTTGTCGGATTCAGCCCGGAAACATCAATGCCTGTAGTGGCCTCCGCATACTTCGTCACATAGGCTACCAGGCCTTCCGGGGAGAGTGCCGTCTTGTCAGCACCCTCCGGCTTTTCGGTATACTTCGCCACAAACGCATCCACCAGCGGCTGCTGTTTTGTCGCGTTCTCCGCTTCCGTATAGCTCTGGATCACGGCATCCGTCGTAATGGCTCCCGGGTTAGCGGCCCATTCTTCCCAGCGGGCTTTCGCGCCGGTCATGTCCAGATCCGTAGTGATCTTCAGCACCTCGTCGCCGATCGCTTCACCGAACATCTCGTTCAGGCTGGTCAGGTTGGTGTCCCATTTATTATCCTTCAGGAAGGTCTGAATGGAAGCCAGCTGCTCCAGAGCTGTAGAGAAGTCAATATCCGGGAACATGGCTTTGACTTCATCCTCGGACAGGCCGCTGTCCAGCAGGGACTGGATCTGTGTCAGCAGTCCAACATATTCAGTCAAAGCACCCTCATCCATGCTGGCAGTCAGTTTCTGCAGATCGGGCAGCAGGGCTTTCTTCTCAGCATCGGTCTTGGCTGTGCTGTACTGACGCAGGAGCTGCATCAGTTCTCCGATCTGGCCTTTGGCTTCCTGAACATTTCCGCTTTCCCATACAGGCGCGACCATGTCAGCCATCAGGCGGGCATATTCCAGCGCGGAATTCCGGCGATCCTCATTGTATTTTGCGTTAAGGGCATCCAGCGCCTGCTGACGCTCTTCCGCGTTCTCAATCAGCTGGATCAGGGCATATTCCTTATCATACTGCTCGTCAAGAGTGGAGTTTACGGATGCCATACCTTCAGCGGCTGCCACCATGGCCTCCTGGTACACTTCACCGCTGACTTCCTGCCCCCGGGCTTCCGCACGGGCGACTTCTGCTTCCACCTTCTTCCGGATGGTATCGAAGCCGTCAGCGTCGGCGGCGGACAGGTGATATTTCACCTCGATGGCTTCCCGGGTGTCGATCAGCTCCTGCAGGCGGACTTTATCCCGGTTCGTCAGCTTTCGGTTCTTCCGCTTTTTCAGGAGAGACGCGATTTCCTTGTCCATCGCATCCAGCGTTTTGATATCCTGCTGCAATTGATCCGAAACGGAAGTGTATCCGGCAGCATCCGCTGTGTCTTTCATGCCCTGCAGGGATTCCCGGGTGCTGGCAGTCAGGCTCTTGAAGGATTCCGTCCATTCAGAAATGATCTCGTTGGTTTCCTTCTTTCCATCAGACCAGATGCCAAGAATACCGTTTACCCATTCCTGAGCGCTGGCGGTATCCCGCTGGAAGTCCTCCTTGCTCATGCCGAAGAAGGACAGTCCCTTGCTCCGGCTGTAAAAGGTGTCCGCTTCGGTTTCCTTCCAGTCCTTTGCGGTTTTCGCCATGCCTTCGAGGGCTTCCCGGGCGGCTTTTGCACCGGAAGCGTAGTCCACCAGTTTTACCGCGCCATACACAACAGCGGCGGCGAGGGCAACCATTGCCAGCTTGGAAGATGCCAGGGTTTTCACCAGACCGCCCAGCCCTCCGCCAGCCATGCTGACCTTCGCGGAGAACTTTCCGATCGCGGTGAAGGCAGTACCCAGAGCGCTGCTCACTTTACCAACAGCACCGGTGACTTTGCCCAGCACAAGCACAGCAGGGCCAACGGCTGCGGCAAAGGCAGCCCACTTCACTATGGATTCCCGCTGAGACTGATCCAGAGAAAGGAACTTCTGCAGAAGGCCATTCACGTTGTCGATGATCTGCTGGATCGTCGGATTCAGGTCGTCGCCGATCTGCCGGGCAAACATGAGCGCTGTGTTTTTCAGGTTGATCAGACGGCTCTTCGTGGTGGCATACCGCTTGTTAGCCTCTTCTGTAAGGGCACTGTTTTCTGACCATGCCTTATTGGCGGTCGCCTGTGTTTTGCTGAAAAGCTCTGTGGCATTAGTGGCGCGGAGCAGAGTGTCCCGCAGACGGATCTCAGCGATGCCGATATCGTCCAGGGTCTTGATGGCAGATACGCCTTCCTCATCCATTTTGGAAAGGCCGACGATAAACGCCTGAAAAGCGGAAGCGGCATCCCGCTCCCACAAATCCTTGAATTGTGCCGCGCTCATCCCGGATACGCGGGCAAAGTCATCCAATGCTTCACCGCCGGTTGCAGCGGCGACTTCCATTTTGATCAGGGCTTTGGAGAAAGCGGAACCTCCCATCTGGGCCTGAATGCCTACAGAAGACAGCGCCGCCGCGAAGCCCATGATCTGAGCTTCAGACAGCCCGACCTGCTTACCGGCACCAGCAAGGCGGAGGGACATCTCCATGATCTCCGATTCCGTGGTGGCATAATTGTTACCAAGGTCAACCAGTGTAGAACCAAGGTTCTGGAACTCACTCTGGCTCATACCCATGATGTTGGCAAAACGCGCAGCCTGACTGGCGGCATCCGCAGCGACCATATTGGTGCTGTTGCCCAGGTCGATCATGGTGCGGGAGAACTCAGCAAGATGCTCATTCTCAATGCCCAACTGACCAGCAATGGACATGACTTCTGCGATATCTTCCGCAGAGGCGGCAACCTCGGTGCTCATCTGCTTTACAGAGTCAGAGAGCTTTTCATATTCCTCCTCGGTGGCATCGACGGTCTTCCGCACATCGGCGAAAGCATATTCATAGTCAATGCTGGCTTTAACAGCGGCGGTGCCAAGGCCGATGATGGGCGTAGTGATGTTCCGGGTGAGCGTTTTCCCAGCTTTGGTCATGGCCTTAGAGATGGTTTCGCACTTTTTGCCGATCGCTGTCAGTGCCTCACCAGCCTGTGTCCACGCGGACTGCATCCGGTACAGCTGTTCCGTCAGCCTGCGGATCTCGGCTTCCGTTTCCCGGACGCCAGCCTTGGCATTGTTCAGGTCAGTAGTGGCCTTGGAAACCGTGTCGGCGCTATTCTGCATGGTTTTCTGGAGCGCTTTAACCTGGCCTTCCAGTTTGGTA
Organism: uncultured Eubacteriales bacterium; assembly: GCA_900315675.1. Taxonomy (GTDB): domain Bacteria; phylum Bacillota; class Clostridia; order Christensenellales; family Aristaeellaceae; genus Aristaeella. The sequence goes on along the minus strand of OMZY01000022.1, from coordinate 447 downwards.
ACCTCTGCCGTGGTATCCTGGTATTCCTCCTGATACCGCTCCATATTCTGCTTGGCGGCGATCGTGGCAGAGTCAGTTTCTCCGAGAGAATCCCGATACTGTTCATATGCAAAGGTAGCCGTCTCCACTTCAAAGCGGAGTGCTTCCTGCCGGGCCTTGGCTTCATCCAGCCTCTGGGAATAATCCTGATGGCGGTTATAATTTTCCTTCAGCTTATCGTTGGCGGCAACGAGCGCCCGGCTGTACTGTTCTACAGCCCGGTTCTGCTGGGTGAGCTTATTTCCCAGCATGGAAAGCTTCGCTTCAGTCCCGGCAACGGTCTTCTCAAAGTTCTCCACCCCAGCTCCAGCCAGACGGAAGGTGGACTCGGCTTCCTTGATCTGCTGGTTGATGGTGCGCATATTGCGCGAGAAATTGCTGGAGTCCAGCGACAGCGCGACCACCAGT
>OMZY01000031.1 GCA_900315675.1 uncultured Eubacteriales bacterium | reverse complement strand
CGTTGATCAGCAGGTAGTTTTTGTTCACCGGCAGCCACGGCGTCCCCGTCGTAAATCCGGCGTTCTTCTCTGTGTTCCACTGCATGGGCGTCCGGGCATTGTCCCGGGCGATCCGCGCGAAGTAACGCAGCATGTCCTGCGCGTCCACCAGGCCGCTCTCCACCCATTGATGCCAGGCATTGTGCACTTCCACATCCTCATACTGGTTCACATCCGTGAAATAGATGTTGGTCATGCCAAGCTCCTCGCCCTGGTAGACGTAGGGTGTCCCGCGCATCATGTGGATCATTGTGGCAAGCATCTTCGCGCTTCGGGCCCGGAACAGCTCGGAGTCATTCCCGTAACGGCTTACCTGCCGGGGCTGGTCGTGGTTTCCAAGGTAGACGGTATTCCAGGCCTTGCCTTGCAGCGCTGTCTGCCAGCGGTTGAACGGCCTGCGCACATCCTTAAGCGGCGCGCCGTGATCGCTCCACTTGCCGAGCTCCGTCCCGTCGTTCAGACCATCGTTGTGCTCAAAAGAGAAGATCATGTCCAGCTCGGACCCATCCTCGTTCGCGTAGCGGATCGCGCTGTCCGTCGTACCACCTGCCTCGCCGACCGTCAGCAGGTCGTACTTGTCCAGCACTTCCCTGCGCATCTCCTTCAGGTACCGGTGTGTGGTCTCCGTGTGCATGCAGGAGGGGCTGAAGTCGCCGTACAATGCCCCGGGTGCTACCGGACCGTCATTGAAGTTTTCCTTCCCGATCATGCCGATGACATCCATTCGCCAGCCATCCACACCCTTTTCACACCACCAGCGCATCATATCAAAGATGCCCTCCCGGACCTTCGGGTTCGCCCAGTTCAGGTCCGGCTGCTCCTTCGTGAACAGGTGCAGGTAGTACTGGCCGCTGGCCTCATCCTTCTCCCATGCGGAGCCGGAGAAGCAGCTTCCCCAGTTGTTCGGCGGGCCGCCGTCCTTCCCGTCCTGCCAGATATAGTAATCACGGTAGGGATTGTCCTTCCCCTTCCGGCTCTCTACAAACCAGGCATGCTCGTCGGACGAATGGTTCGCCACCAGGTCCATCACCAGCTTCATGCCCCGGGCGTGGATCTCCGAAAGCATCCGGTCAAAATCCTCCATCGTGCCGAATTCCTTCATGATCGCCCGGTAATCCGAGATGTCGTAACCGTTGTCGTGGTTCGGCGACGCGTAGACCGGCGAGACCCAGATCACGTCAATCCCCAGGTTCTTCAGGTAGTCCAGGTGGGCAGTGATACCGTTCAGGTCACCAATACCGTCCCCGTTGGAGTCGGCAAAACTGCGGGGATAGATCTGATACACCACCGCTTCCTTCCACCATGTCCTTTTTTCATTATTCATTGTGAACCCCCCGTAAAAAGGACGGCAGGCTGAAACAACCTGCCGCCGGAATGATTGAAATTACTTGATGGAGCCGTCCACCATGCCCTGTACAATGTACTTCTGCGCGAACAGATACAGGATCACGATCGGCAGCATAGCCAGCAATGTGGACGTCATGATCAGGTGCCACTGCTTCACATAGGCACCGTTGAAGCCCTGCACCGCCAGCGGGATCGTACGGATGTCACCGTTGGCGCCCAGCACCAGCAGGGGCAGCAGGTAGTCGTTCCAGATCCACAGACCGTTCAGCACCAGCACCGTGACGAATACGGGCTGCAGCAGCGGCAGTACGATCCGGAAGAAAGTTCCCGCCCGGGAGCAGCCATCGATGTCTGCCGCTTCCTCCAGCTCAAGGGGCACGCCCTTGATAAAGCCGTGGAAGATGAAGATCGACATGGCTTCGCCGAAGCCCAGGTAGGCAAAGATGATGCCCTGGTAGCTCCGCAATAACGGAATACCCAGGAAGTCGCCCACGCTCTTGAACCAGGTCAGCAACGGGAACATGACGACCTGGAAGGGGATGACCATCGCTGCCACATAGCAGAAGAAGATGAAGTTGGACCACTTCGTCTTGTTCCGCACCAACACCCATGCCGCCATGGAGGAGAAGATGGAAATGATGGCAAGGGAGAGAATCGTGATGATCACGCTGTCCCGCAGTGCGGAAAGGAAATTGAAGGTGGGATTGTTCCAGATATCCGTCAGGTTGGTCCAGAACTGACTCAGACTGTTGGGCAGAGCCACCGGGTTGTTGATGATGTCCGTGTTGGACCTCATCGAGTTGAACACCACGATGAGGAAAGGCATCATGAACAGAATAAACAGAATCAGTGTGACGATCTCAAGGGCGATCGTACGACCCTTGTGGGGTTTGTATCCCGCCATGCGTTCGATGGGGGCTGCAGCCTGTTTAGCCATTATGCCTCCACCTCCTTGCTCTTGTTCCAGGAGACCTGGATGATCGAGAAGATCGTCAGGACAATGAAGAAGATCACGGCCTTGGCCTGGCCCTGCGCCATGTTGTTATACTTGAACGCCGTGTTATAAATGTTCAGCGCCAGAAGTTCAGAAGCCTGCACCGGCTTGTTCATGAACATCGCCACGGGACCGCCATTGGTCAGGGCCACGTTCACGTCGTACATCTTGAAGCTGTTGGTCAGCGTCAGGAACAGAGAGATCGTAAAGGCGTTCGCCATCAGCGGGATCTGGATCCTGGTCACCCGCGTCCAGTACCTCGCACCGTCCACTTCCGCCGCTTCCATGACGGACTTGGAAATCCCCTGGATCGCCGCCACGTAGATCAGCATGATGTAACCAGCATACTGCCAGGTGTTCACTGTCACCATCGTGAACATCACCGTGTCCTTGTTGGAGATCAGGGATTTGCTCAGCGTCGGTAAGCCCAGCGAAGAGCCAATCGACGGAACAATATTGGTAAAGATGAACTGCCACACCAGGCCCAGCACGATACCACCGATCAGGTTCGGGATGAAGAATCCTGCCCGGTATACGTTCCGGCCCCGAATCTCGCTGGTTACCAACAGCGAGATAATAAAGGCCACCACGTTCACCGTGATGATGTTCAGCACCGTGAACAACAGCGTAACCAGGAATGAATGCAGGAAACCGGCATCCTTGAAAATTGCTGCATAGTTTGCGAAGCCAACGCTCTGGGAAACCGCACCGGTTCCCTGCCAGTCAGTGAAGGAATAATAGATACCCAAAATAAAGGGTACGATGATTACCATGAGAAAGGCAATCAGTGACGGAAGCAGGAACAGAAACTCCGTCAGCTTCCGTTTGACTTTACTGGTCATAGAAGACCCCTCCATACCTTTTTGTCCTGAGGGCTAAAAAGGGGGATGGCCCCTGAGCGAATTACCCGTCTGCCATCCCCCGAATAATACATCCGTATTACTTCTTGACTCCCTGGATTGCCTCGATCATCATCGCTTCAAAAGCGTCCACATCGATCGCGCCGGACGCGAGCAGTTCATAGATTGCGCCCAGTGTGCCCATACCGAAGCCGTCAGGCATCTTGTACTGCTGCCAGCTGTAGGTCTTTCCGGCGTTAACCCATTCAACCACAGACTTGGTCAGAGGCGTGGCATCAGTTGCTTTCGCTTCAACATTGGTGAAAGCGGGGATCATGCCGGCTTTGTCGACCATGTATTCCTTGCCTTCGTCGGTGCCGCACAGGGCATTCAGATAGGCGATCGCTTCGTCCACATTGCCCTTCGAGTTCACAACATACCAGGAAGCAGCGTCCGTCAGGATGCCGTCGGTGTCTTCCTTCAGGAAGGCATGAGGCGCGTAGGCAGCGGTAAAGCCGATTCCGCCGGCCTGTGCGATAGTGGGATCCATCCAGTTGCCCTGGTGATAGAAGGCAGCCTTGCCGCTGGTAAAGGCGACCATCTGGGTCTCCTGATTGCCGTTCAGCAGCATCTCGGGATCGCTGTATTTGAACAACAGCGCCACGTACTGGCAGTACTGATGGAACCGCTCAGCGTCCACTTCGCCCTGCAGCAGCTTGTTGATGATCGTGTCATCGCCGCGCTCCAGGCCGACCGACAGGTACACGTTGAAGTTGTGCAGACCGGTAACCCAGGTCATGTTGTTGGTGGTGCCGGCGACCATGGAAACGACCATATCGAGGCCCAACTCAGCCTTCATACTGTCCAGCTTTTCGAAAGCCGCGGCATAAGCGTCGTAGTTAGTCAGGGTCGCGGGATCAATCCCGGCCTTGTCCAGGATGTCCTTGTTGTAGGCCAGGCCGTAGCCTTCCTGCGCCACAGGGAAACCAACGATCTTTCCGTCTGCCACATAGGGAGCGGTGCAGGTCTTGGTCCACTCGGCGTCGCTCTGATCGGCAATCCTGTCCTTCCAGAGCTCGTAGCCACTCACGCCTTCAATGACGAAGATGTCAGGCTCACGGCCGGAAGCCATTTCCGCCTTCAACACGGTGTTGTAGTCCTGGGAACCGCCGCCGGTGATAACCTTCACCGGGACACCGGTCCGCTCAGTATAGCCCTTGGCGTACTCTTCCATGATGGAGCCGATTTCCACCTTGTTCTGGCAGATCACGATATCAGCCAGCGCGGAAGCCGCAGTCAGCATCATGGCGACTGCCAGCACGAGAGAAATAAGTTTCTTCATGGGGTAACCTCCTTTTATTTTTCGGCCGTAGCCAAACTATTTCAAAACGGATTCCACCGTTTAGAAATCCAAATAACTCCTGCGAAGGGGATTGTTCTCCTCCTGTTTGTGAAAAATGGTGACCGAAAACGTTACCAATTGCTGATTTGATTGTACTCAATGAAACATCGCTTGTCAATAGAATTTGGTCATAATGTTTGCCTCTTTTTCCTCGCTGAAGTGAAAAGTTTGCTTCCAGTACCGGGGGTTTCCAGAGCAGTTTTTGTTTTCTGGTTTTTCTTAACCAGACGAGCATGACAAAGGGCTTAATGCTGCGTTCGCAGGCTTATGCGAATATTCGGATAACGCGCAGAAAGAGGCGTAAGCCGTTTACGAAAGCGTCGAATTCTTTGGACTGAAATACAGCTTTCAAATATCGTATTTTTTCAGAAGCATATCCATTGCCTCCCGTAGCAGGATGGCTTCTCCGACGCCCTCACGTTTTGCCAGCTTAGCCAGACGCTGAAGCTGATCCTGCGTATAGTGACTGGTTTTAGGCACCATCTTTTCTTCACGGGCCATGGCAATCCTGTTTCGCCCGCTCAGCTTCGCCCGGTATAGCGCGCTGTCTGCTTTCCGGATCAGCTCCGGGCAGCGGGAAGCATCCTCAAAGGCGGCGGCCATTCCGATGGTCAACGTCTGACGGACTCCGTCCGGAGCTGTTACCGGATAGTTGTTCTTCAGATCATTGAGCAGCAGAAAAATCTCTTCCCGTTCCATGGTGCCTCTGAAAATCAGGCCGAATTCATCCCCGCCAATGCGGAAGACGGTCGCTTCCTTCGGAACCGTTTCCTGGATATAGCGCCCGGCAGCAATAATCATCCGGTCTCCTTCCTCGCGGCCAAAGTCCTTATTAATGTGGTCAAAGCTATCCAGATCGATCAGCGCGATGGCGATCACCTCGCCATTCGCCTCCGCATCGCTCTTCAGCAGCTCGTCCAGCACCGCTTCAAACTGATTTCCATCCGGAAATCCCAGTGCATCATCCACTGCGGTCTGCTTCTTCTGAAGCTGCAGTCCCGCCAGCGCTTTGTGATCTTCAACGGTAATGGGGCGCAGGCTTTCTTCCTTTTCAACACGTTTCGGCATCTTTCTCTCCTCCTTGATATATTATTAAGCGATATTATTTACGAAATAATATCTAATGCAGTTATAATATAAAGCATATATTATCATATGTCAATTTAAATCTGAGAAAAATAAGCAATCATATGAACCTTTACTGCATCCCATCAGCGACGGGGATTGCTTCGGCACGAAACGTGGAAGCTTACCAGATTGCCATGCAGCAGGCCGAAAAGGATCTGGAGAACGCGCAAAGGCAAGCAACGGCACTTGAGGAGGAAGCTGTCAAGGCTCTCACCGGCGAGAGCCAGCTGTATCTTGCCATTGTCAATACCATGCAGGTAAAACATCGGGCACGGATGGACGCCGCCGAACAAGCGCTTACAGCGGCAAAAGCCAGGCTTGAAGCAGAGGCTCAGAATGCGAAGGAAACAAAAGCCCAGATCGATGAGCTGCTTTCCTGGTCTGAATGCTTCGACAAGGCCAACACAGAAACAAAGCATATGATCATGGCCAGGCTGATTGAGCGGGTTGACCTGGGTGACGGTTACAAGGTGCACATCAAGTTCAAAATCTCAAAAGCGCAGTTTGAAGGGGCACAACAGTAGAAGAAACATTCCGGTGATCCCAATCAGTTTTGCCGGGCGATCGGCGGCGCAGTCAGAGGTACACGAAATCAACATTTTTTCGAAAAATATTCCCCCGATTTAATCCCCATGTGGTATAATCAGAATTGGGGAATAAACTTGTGAGGTGATCCCATGGATATTCAGTCGATCGTGAAGGAATTGTGTACTTACAGCGATGAGCAGGAATGGTTTGAATTTAAAGAGAACTGGTTCCAGCCTGAAGCGCTTGGAGAGTATGTTTCTGCTCTGTCCAATGCTGCTGCTTTCCATCACAAGCCGTTCGCATTCTTTATCTGGGGAATAAATGATAAAACGCATGAAATCGTTGGTTCCGATTTCAATCAATATCGTGAGCATAACAAAGAACCGTATCAGAATTATCTGGCCAGGAATCTGTCCCCGAGTATCAACTTTTCTTTTGAAGAAGAATCAATAGAGGGAAAGAGGATTGTGGTACTGATCATCCCGGCCGCTTCGGAAATTCCGACATCATTCAGGGAAAAAAGATATATCCGGATCGGATCTTCCAAAGCGAATCTGAAGGATTATCCGAAACGCGAAATCCAACTTTTCAAAATCCTTGATGGACGGGTAGAGACTATAGAAACCTTGCCCGCAAAATATCAGGATCTGACGTTTTCAAAATTGTTCGGTTATTATGGATCAAAGGGTATTGTTCTGAAGCAGGAGACATTCATTAAAAATCTGGGCCTGAAGAACAGCAAAGGAGAATTCAACCTGCTTGCTCAGCTTTTGTCTGACAATTCACATTTTCCTCTTCGGGTTTCCATATTTGATGGGAAGACGAAAGGTTCCCCACTGTTTTCTGTGCGGGAATTTGGATACAACTGCCTTCTGTACAGCCTGGATGAACTGCTGCGATATGGGGATGTGCTGAACCTGATACAGGCTGATGAGAGACAGCGGGTTGTTGAACGGAAAGAAGTCCCTCTGTTTGATAACAAGGCTTTCCGGGAAGCTGTCATCAATGCGGTACTGCATAACAAATGGGCCAATGGAAACGAACCGATGATTTCGGTATTCACTGACAGGATTGAAATCCTATCAAGGGGAACCATTCCAGACGGGCAAACAATGGACGGATTCTTCCTGGGGGAATCAGTTCCCGTAAACGAAAAACTGTCCGAGATTTTTCTTCAGCTGCATATCAGTGAGAAATCCGGGCGCGGCGTACCCAAGATCATTGAAGTATATGGGAAGGATGCTTTTTCATTTCGAGAGCAAACCATAGTAGTAACTATCCCCTTTGACCGCCTTCATAATCCCCAGATCAAGTTGGGGAATAAAACGGGGAATAATTCTGCTCTGAATGAACGTAGAAGACAGATTCTTTCAGAAATGCGAAACAATCCGAATATCACAACAACACAATTAATGATGCTTCTCGGATGCGCGGAAACGACAGTGGAGAATCATATCGCTTATTTGCGAAAGAACGGTTATATCGAAAGGATTGGATCGCGAAAGACAGGCTGGTGGAAAGTGAAGAATTCGGAGGACGAGACAAGATGAAACAAAAGCCAAAGATGATTCTCTTTGATTATGGCGGAACATTACTCTGTGAACCCGATTGGGACATGTTGCGTGGTGAGTGCGCTCTTTTTAAGCATGTAGTTGCCAATCCGCATCACTTTACACCTGAGCAGCTTTGCTCCTGGGAAAAGGACTATTTTCAATCGCTTCAACCCGTCCGGGATCTTGGTGCTGAACCTACAGAAATTCAGATGCTGCGTCTGAAGTATGAACTTCATGGGATCAAGCTTGATATTCCATATGAAGAAGCAGAGTTTATCTTCTGGGACCATACAGCTCCGATGACAGAAAAATGCTTGTACCCCCATATTCGTGAGCTGTTGCACTATCTGCATGATAACAATATTCGCACAGGAGTAATCAGTAATATTGGCTGGACGGGATCAGCATTACGACGGAGAATCGACACACTCCTGCCGAATCATCATTTTGAATTTATCCTTGCCTCCAGCGATTATGGCTTGAGAAAGCCGGATGAGAGGCTTTTCCGGGTCGCTTTGGAAAAAGCAGAGCTCAAGCCGGAAGAAGTCTGGTTCTGTGGAGATACGTATGATAAAGATATAGAAGGTGCCCGTACGGCAGGTATAATGGCAGTCCTTTATCAAGGACAGGCAGATGGAGATATATTACGGCAACATGTTCAGAAAGGCACTGAGTGGGATACACCGATCATCGCGGATTGGGCTGCATTAATTGAGATTTTGAATATGAAATAAAGATGCTGTCAGGATCATAAAAAACGGCTATCCTGCAAAGCCAGTATGATGCCGCCAGATCCGTGAATGAAAAGCAGCTGATGCTTTATTATGGGATCGGAAAGTATATCTCCCTGAATTCCCGGAAAGGCTTCTGGGGCAAGGGTGCAATCGACGCTATCAGTGATAGGCTGGAAAAGGAATTGCCCGGATTGAAAGGGTTCTCTGCGCGCAATCTTCGTAATATGCGATCTTTCTATGAGGAATGGGCGAGTCTGGATGCCGGCTCTGATACCGATCAGATTAATTTGGCAGTCGCGTCTGCCAAATTACATACTGGATCCGATTTGCGAATTTGGCAGACACGTCTGCCAAATCTTAGGGATTTCCCGATAGATGAATGCTTCTTTTAGAAACTTTTCTGTATTCGCCAGCAATGCATCCTTCAATCCCTTTTCGTCATACTTCCCCCGCAACGTCAGGAAATCGAAGTTATATAATAATCGCTCGCTTCAAGAGCGACAAGTATCTCTTGAAACAAAAAGGCGGAGCAGGAAACTGACTCCTGCTCCATATATGAAAGCCTATTCCCGTTTCTGTTATTGCGGGTGCTGATTAATTCTTCCGCAGAAAAGCAAAGTACAGGGCGATGCCGATTAGAATGCTGGGGAACAACCTCCCGGCTACATGAGAGAACAGTACCAGTAAAGTCGGGATGCAGGAGAGCGCAAAAATAATTCCCAGCACGCTCAATACCTGACGGCGATCAGTACTTTTATTCATGTCGAACACTGTTAATCCTCCTCCTCGGTGCGATTCTGATTCGCACGGCTCATGAACAGTCCGAGCAGCGTTCCGAGCAGAAGGCTTCTGCCCAGGAAGCTGCCTTGGCGGTGATGATGGCAATGGCAGTGATGGCCACCAAAGATCATGTTTCCAAGGGTCAGGATACCAAGCAGACGCAGCATTTTTCTTTCCTCCGTATTGTCATATCGTATGTACCGGTCATTCGGTACGTGTATAGGATAAGGCACTGCAAGATAAAAAAACAGGATTAGAAGTGAAGGATACAGCATTGTATTTTTCTCCAAAGCGAAAAAAGCGGCCCCATGGATTGCTCCACAGAGCCTGACGGGTAATCAATGACATTACTCGGATGTTTGACATGAATTTAATCGGATGTTTGGTGCAATTTCGGTCGGATGTTTGAAAACTTTTGATCGGAGATTGTACAGAATGACTTTTGAGAAATTGAGTTCCTGATTCACGGTGAATATGGTCGCGAGGAATCGCACGCACACCGCGCAGCAGGATTGGGTGAAGCGTATGGTCGCGGACATCGACCGGTCGGAGCTCGTCAGCCCGCATCTTGTCATCAGCCCCGTGCTTGGGGCTATTTCCCCTGACCGGCTCTCTGGCGGGGCCAAGACTTTGATCCTGATTGCCCACGACCAGCACCATGTCTTCAACGCTTCCATCTGCGGAGATAACTGCGCTTCGTGGCTTTTGAGAATCGGAATGGAGCAGGACGTCCTGGTTAGGCTCGGCCACCTCATGCATTTCGTGGATGAACCGTTTGAAATCAGAATTGCCAATACCGGAGAAGCTGTCCATACACAGAAAGAGCTCGTCTGTGCGGTGATCAGGCAGGGGCTGTTGGAGTAGTGAGAGTGACTCCAGCGTTTTGACAAACTGAAATGTTCATATCGGTGATTGGAAAACTGAAGCTGTTTCGATTAAAGCTGGTAGCGACCATGTGCTTTTTGCCTGCCTGTCGCTCCATCAGCGATGCCACGACGTAAGCGCGAACACTGTTCGGCACAGCGTTTTCGTCCGTCAAGTCGAACACCTCGCCGGTATCCCAAATGGAGAATACGACGTTGTCCGGCTCGATGCGAACGCAGCACTCCGCCTCCACCTGCTTGCCATTGTTTCGATCCTTCGTAAAGAGCAGATATTCTTCGCAGGCCAGTTCGGCGAGCACGGTGGTCTTGTTCGGCACGCCGTTCTTCAGCAGAAAAGCATCCACGCGATTGACAAAGGCCATGACGCATTCATCGTTCAGCGCAATCTCCTCGTTCAGCATCGGGTAATTGTTGCCCTCGAGACAATAGGGAAAGGACGCCTTGCCAAAGCGGCTGTAGATGACGACACCGAGTATCAGCAGCGCAAGGTATGCCGAGGCGGCAAAACCGATGAAGATGCCATTCAGGCCCAGCAGGAAGATCAGCGGAACGACCAGCACCAAGGGGCAAATTAGCTGAGCCAGCAGCGTTTCCAGCACAGCAATGCCTGGCCTGCCTGTGTTCAGATAGAAAGAATTGACCAGGGCGATTTCCGAGAGGGCCGGACAAGCGATCGCGTACAGCCGTATGCCGCGGGCGCACAGGGTCAGCAGCTGCGGGTCATCGATGTCAAAGGCCAATGGGATCCAGTCGGCGGAGACGAGCAGCACGGCGCTGAACACAAACCCGAAGATTTGATTGATCCTTCGGGAGTGCTTCGTCAGGCGCAGTATCGCGCAGTTGTTTCGGTCGCCGATATATATGGGCATGATCGCGCGCATGCCTTCGCCGGTCGCTTCAAACACGCCGGTGATCTCAATGATCGCGTACAGCACCGTCAGCACCGGCAAATAGGTTTCCCCATAGCGAAGGACAACCAATTTGGTGACGACGAAGAACAGCGCCGGAAGCACGAAGAACATGGCTGAATCGTTCCACCCGAAGATCAGCATGGACCGCAGATCCGTCCAAGAAAACCAGGGCTTGGGCCGCAGGCTGCTGCGCTTGCTGAGAAAGTGAAACGTCAGGATCGTAAATGCAACGACAGTGCTGACGAGGGTGCCGATGCCGATGCCCGACATGCCGTAGCGCCTGCCGAGCCAGATGGACAGAGCGATGTTCAACAGAGGGCGCGCGATTTCCGCGGCCATGCTCAGGAATTCGTCGCCGTCCGTGGTGATCAGCAGATTGAGCACCTCGTAGATCGGCGACAGCAGGAGCTCAAACCTCAGGAACGACATGTAGATCGTGATGTATTCGCGCACCTGGCCATACACACCCATCGCGTCCAGATACGCCGGAAGAAACAGAGTCACGGCCCCGAACGTCAGCACACCAACCAGTGTGGAGAGCCCCAGTCCCATGCCGAACACCCGCTCCGAAGCTTCCCGCTGGTATTCACCGGTGTGCTTTGCGTAGAGCATGCTGGTTCCCACAGAGAATAGGTTCTCAGTGAATACCGTGAAGCCGAGTGCCGGGGCGATGACATTCATGGCCGAAAGGCCGGCCATGCCGATGACGTGGCCTGTAACCGCCGAGTCGATCAGCCCGATCAGAATGTCGACGATCATCTCGATGGAGGAGGCGAGGAGTATGCGGTCAAACTTGCGTATGCCCAGTGTCCGGCTGCTCATATCTCATCAGCCTCCATTTGCTTCCGCGGAAAGGACAGGTCAATCCAGTTTCTTGGGAAGCGATGATTGTGAACGGTGACGAGAATGAAGTTCACCAGCAGCGTGGTCGCCTCCGTCAGCGGATAGGCGATCCAGATGCCCACGGGGCCTATCAGCCAGCCGAGGCCGACGTTATAGATGAGCGCAAAGCCCACTTGCTCGAGAAAGTAGTTCAGGTGCGCGTGCTTCAGCAATTCCCTCACCTCGTACACACTGGTAAAGAGGTTGTTCGCCACATAGAATGGCAGGCCGATGCAGGTGCAGATCAGGTAATACTTCGCATGCCAGATGATCTGCGCGGTGTGCGCGCCGTTATCGCCCATGAACAACTCCACCATCTGCGGATAGAGGAAGGCCAGACCCATGGCCGAGACTATGGCAATTCCGACGCATGCCAGCCAGGAGTACTTGATTTCCCGGCGGATTCGCGCCTTGTCGCCGCTTCCCACCGCCAGGCCGATCCGATTGACGAGCAGGATACACATGCCAACGACCAGGTTTTCTGCAATGCCGCCGATGTCCTCCTTCAGTTCAAACACCGCAAGATAATAGGAGGCAAAGCGATTCACCACAAACAGATAGGTGACAAACTCAAACACGGCGTAATAAATGTATTCCAGCCCGCCGGGAATGCCGATGGAAAACACGCGCCAAAATCGCTTCATCGAAAAATTTCCTGGTAAAAAGTGGAAATATATTGTCCTCTTGCGCTTGCAAATGACGAGATAGATCACGCCGACCCAATCGCCCGCGATGCCGCAGGTCAGATAGCCCAGCATTGTCGGTCCTGCAATTGTAACGGCGATCTGCCCTGCAAGGCTGACCGCGAAGTTGGCCAGCGTCGCGTAAAGCACCAGTCTGCGCGTCTTCTCGTCCAAATACAGCAATACCGAGAGCAGGTAATACAGCGCGCTGCCCGGCATCCCTATTGCGAAGGCAAGGATGGCGACAGAGGCCGGCTGCCTCAGGTCGATATCGTCGTTTGCGCCGATCAACTCAGCGATGGGCATGCGCAGCACCGCCACGACGACGGCGACGACCAGCACCACCGCCAACTCCATTGCTGCAATTGAAGTATAATTCCGCGATGCCTCGCCGGGGTTTCTCGCGCCCACATCCTTGGAGCAGACCGCCTGGGCCCCGATGCCGAACATCGCAATGAGCGCTGTCAACAGGGTGTCTATCGATCCGGTCAGGCCCAGCACGGAAACCTCCTCCTCAGACAGGAAGCGGGTGCTGAAATAGTCGCCGATCAGCCCCGTGATCATCGGGACGATAGCGATGAGGACGATTAGGTAAAACACGGATCCCCTCACGCTTGGGCCGTTGTTCTCCACATTCAGGTTCGTATTGATGGTTTCCAAGACAGTTTCCCCTTTGTTCTATTTGATAATCCGTGCTTCATGGATCTCAAGGATGCGTTGGGAATATCTTTGTCCGATGTTCAAATGCTTAGGCTTATCGTATCATTGCTGTAATGCCCAATTGGGCGGCTCCATTATATCACTAAAGCAGACATCCTGCCAGGCCAAGATGATGGCTTTAAAGCCTTTAAAGCCTGATTGACGCGTCTGCTTCCCAACAGCGCCGGTGCTGTGTTTTGCCACGGCTCACTCCCGCCCGTTCTCCGCTGAAAACTGTCCACTGGACAGTTTTCCGGGCGCTCCGAACCCCTACAATGCGAATGTAGCGCACTAACGAAGTATCCGTACTTACGCCCCGTAGGCTTTGGGGTATACGCAAATTCGGAAAATGCCTGTTCCGGGCTCCCATCCGTATTTACCGCCTGACCCAGCTTTCAGGCGGGCCCAGGTAGGACTCCGGCAGCGCGATCCCCGCCGGGTATAGCACAAGGCGTTCAAGCACTACCAGGGGGGATCCTCCGTAGATTCGCAGCCTGTTGATCCCCCGGATGCAGGTTACCTGTGTGCTGCGGATGCGGATATTGTTCCGCACATTGCAGTCCCATTCCCGGCAGTTCAGATCCAGGGAACGGAAGTCCTTCCCGGCGCCGTTGATCTCCCGGAAAGGCCCGTCGTTGACCCGGAAACCGAAGCACAGCCGGTGTTCCATGGTGGCTGTATTGGACGGAGCCAGATAAAAGTCCAGCCGGTAACTGCCTTCCTGCGCAGCCAGGAAAGCATACTCGATCCAGGGCCGGCTGCGTGCGGTTCCCCGAAAATCCGCCAGGGGCGGGAGAACTTTCACGCCACAGCCGGTTCGTCCAAAGGGTTTCAGGACGGTCCAGGCCGCATCCCCGGCTGCCCCGGAACGGACAAAGCCGTTCGCGTCCATGCAGACCACTCCGCCGGATTCCACATAAACGCCTTCCGGGATACCGGAGGGATCCATCTGCTCCGCAGTGATAAGCACATAGCTGGTTTCAGGTCCGCGTATGACGACCGTTCCGGTTTCCCTGCCTTTCAGCAAGCTGCGGTTGATCCGGATGGTCAATCTTTCCCGGGTTACGACCACGCCGCGGGTCTGGGACAAGGAGAGCCAGGGACAGTCTGTTTCTGCTTCGAAGGCAACGGGTTCCCGGCTGCCGCAGGCCAGATCGATCTCCACGGAACCGCAGTCGGGGCGCCTTCCGGCGTCAATTTCCAGCGTGTTTCCGCTCCAGCGGCTGCCCACCGTGAAACTTTCTCCCGCGGCGTCCGCCGTCAGAAGACGCGGCTTGTTAGCGCCTTCCACCTGCATTAAAACCGGATAGCGGTTTCCGTCTTCATTCCACCAGACGAATCCGATATGCTCGCTGAGGGCCATACCGTAAAACCGGCCGCCGCCTGCCTGATGGTATTCCCGGGTCAGCCGCCGGTCCTCCAGGATGCAGGCCCGCACCGCGTCTGCCCACAGATTGGCTTCCGTTCTTCCCTGGTCTGCATAAAACCTGTTGAGGCCGGCGCACAGCCACATCCGGCAGTGATTGGCGGAGGCTGCCGCAGGATAATAGACCAGCTCCAGGAAAGCCATCTTCAGCGCCACCGGGCATTTTTCCAGCAGGCTGTCCGCCTGCCGGCGGATCTTTTCCGTCCTGTGCAGGAGCTTTTCGGTCTCATGATAATGAACAGGATGGTATACGCCTGTATTCATGACTTCCGGTTTCCGGTTGTGGTTGATCAGGGTATAGCTGTCCAGGATGTCCCGGATTATCTCAAGCTGCGCCGGTGCGAAAGCATCCCCGAACTGCCGGTGGATCCAGCGGGATGTCCATTCCCCGGTCCGGTTGACGGCCCGGGTGCCGTAGGTCGGCATGTCATAGGCCAGATCCATGAAGTAATTCAAGGGATATTCCAGAAAGCATATATCCCCGATGTTGGCGATCCAGACTTCCCGGATGCCTCCTTCCCAGGCAGTTGTCAGCTGTTCCCACATCTTGGGCAGGTAATCCGTGTTCATCCAGTCATAGGCGTACGCGCCACCGTGAAAATCAAGATGGTAGTAGAGTCCGTATCCGCCGGGGTGCGGCAGCATATCCTCTGTCGGCAGGGAACGGAGATTTCCGAAATTGTCGTCCGACAGCATCAGGGTGACTCCATCCAGTTCCGGATCGTTCCGCAGGCCTTTGGTACCGGCATCCCCATAAAAGAAGGCTTCCACTTCCGTAAAGAGCACGAACAGGCGCTGAACTTTTTTCAGGTCGGGGGAGACATGACGGCGGATCAGATCGTTCTGGACACGCAGCACATCCCGCAGCAAACTGATATTTTCCGCCAGTGTCGCGTTTTCTCCGAGGATCGGCGTATCCTGTTCGCCGCGCATGCCGACGGTGATGATGTTCTCAAAAGGAGCGTTGCGTTTCAGCCCATCCTCCCAGAACCGGATGATGCCCTCCCGGTTGGTGATGAAGTTCCATGCGTCGCCGTAGGGCGAATCCGGCCCGCGCATCCGACCGTATTCCTCACCGGCCCGCATGCAGGGCTCATGGTGGGAGGTGCCCATGACGATCCCGAGTTCGTCCGCCAGCACCGCGCTTTCCAGGCCCGGGCCTTCCAGACTGAAATTACTCTTCCACATAGCCGGCCAGAGATAGTTTCCCTTCAGGCGGAGGATCAGCTCGAAAACGTGGGCATACATCTTCGCATTGAAACCGCCGAAGCGCACGGAAGCCCAGGTGCCCAGGGCGGGCCACTCATCGTTGAGAAAAATGCCGCGGTAACGGACGGAAGGCTCCCGGGAGATAAGATCGTCCATCCCGGTTACCGTCACACGTTTCCGCCGGGGCGGAGGCACATCCGCCCAGTCCTTCAGGGGAGAGACTCCCATCAGTTCACTGAGGTGGAACAGGCCGTAGATCGTGCCGCGCTTGTCGCTCCCGGCGATGATCAGCGCCCGGTCCACGCCGGGGAGCGGATGCTCCACAGCCTGAAAGGAATAAACCTCCCATTTCCCACGGATCGCGGAGGCATTCAGTTTCCCCGACGCGGCCAGCCCATCCAGGACAGCGCTCCGGCCCAGTGTTCCGACGATCACCGCATCTTTGCAGACTGCCGGCGTTCCGGTGATCTCCGGCAGAACACCCGTCACGTCACGGACGTCTTCCCGTACCATACCGCAGACCCTGCGGACACCGGGCCAGGCGCTTTCCTCCAAGATCCAGACAGCGGCTGTCATACTGATTTCCGGCATTGTCTGTTCTGCCCCCCTTTTTCTGTTTCCGGGTTTGGGTAAAAAAGGCTGCCGCCGCCTTTATCCGGCAGCGGCAGCCAGGAATACATCCGATCGGGTACTGGTCCCTTACTTGCTGCTCATCGGGTAGAACCCGCGGTAGGCGCCTTCCTGATAAGCGGCGCGCTGTTCGTCAATGATCTGCTGGCCGCCGTTGTTCAGGATCTCCTGAACATACTTGTCCCAGACAGCGTCAAAATCTTCCGTTTTACAGGTTACGGCATTCACCAGCAGGTCCGCTTCCTTGGAGATGACCGTGGAGCCGTAGTCCACCCGGGCTTCAATGGTCTTTGTGAAGGTGACCGGCTGATAGGCGCCGGCATTCGCGATCTCCAGGCTGTGGGCCACCGCTTCCGTATATCCCGGATAGGCGTTCGCCGAAGCGGCATAGTTCAGTTCGTCGGAACCGTAGTAGAAGCCGTTGCAGATGGGGCAACCATCGGTTGCGTGGATCTTGTAGGCGTCTTCCGTGTCGCTGATGTTTTTCAGATCTGTGGGGATGCCATTGGCATCCACGGTGGTGTAGTTATGGCCGAGTTCGCCGTTCTGCAGCGCGAAGAGGCTTTCCGGCTTTACCATCCAGTTCAGGTATTTAATCGCGGCAGCAGCGGCCTCGTCGCTGGTGCTTTCCGGAATGAACAGCGCCTGGCCGTTGGCATTGTATGTCTCATGCACAGTGGGTCCGTCCACGGGCTTGTAGGGATCGCAGGCGATCCAGTAGGCGCCCGGCACATTCTTCTCCAGATCCTGGGAGTACAGCATTTCCTGTCTCCAGCCGGCGTCCCAGTTGCCCATCCAGTAGCCGTCATAGCCCTGGACGCGGTCCGCGTCGGTCTGATCGGAATTTCCCAGGCCGAAGTAGTCGGTAACCAGGCCTTCGTTGAAGAACTTGTTCATCCAGCGGATGGCTTCCTTGGCACCGGGCAGCAGATAATGGAAATCATGGTAGGCGATCCAGTCTTCCTCGGTGATCTGGCTGTAATCTGCGAACTGATCCATCTGGTAGATCCATCCGTAGAAGGGATCTGCGGCATACAGGTCGGAGGAATAGGGAATGGTCTTGTCTCCGCCCAGATTCGATTCCTTGGCGGCCTTCAGGTAAGCATACAGTTCCTCGATATTGGCGGGAACTTCCATGTTCAGCTTTTCCAGCCAGTCGCCACGGATATAGGCGCTCTGGGTGGCAACGATGATCCGGCGGGCGGGGATGTAGTACTGGAGCTTGCCGCGGCCGTCGTTGGCGTCAAACTGCCCGTACTGCAGCACTTCCTCACCCAGGAAAGGCGCGATGTCTGGGCCGTACTCGGCCATGAGCTCATCCAGCGGCCGGACGCCGCCGTCGGTAATATAGGATTCCAGATTCGCCGTGCCGTAGGTCATGCACAGGTCCGGTGCTTCGTTGCCGGCCAGCAGACGGCTGAGGATCTCGCCTTCCTCCCAGCGGGAGACAGGAACCCAGACAACCTTGATATGGTTCGGATCACCGAAGTTTTTCTGGATGTAGTGCAGCTGCCAGCAGTCTTCCACATTGAAACCGGCAGTGGAACGGTCATACATCTCCACCCGCAGGGTCACCCAGTCGTCTTCCGCCGCAGCAACGGCCGGGACCATGCCCAGCAGCAGGCATACCGCAAGAACAAGAGTCAACAGTTTCTTCATAAACAAACCCTCCTTTTATTCTGAACGGGATGATCCTCCCGCCCGGATACGATGTTTATCCCTTCACGGCGCCCAGTGTCACGCCGGATACGAAGTAACGCTGGACGAAGGGGTATACCACCAGGATCGGAACCGTGGCAAAGATGATGGTGGCGGATTCAATGGAGGCCGATATGGAGGAGGCCAGGTCATTGGCGTTGCCCTCCTGAACCGTGACCTCCACGGCCTGCCCTCCCTTGATCAGGTTGTACAGCTTCAGCTGCAGCGGCTGCAGATCCCGGGAGGTGATATAGTACAGAGCGTCTGAAAAACTGTTCCATTTACCCACCGCGTAGAACAGGGACAGGGTTGCCAGAGAGGAAAAACTCAGCGGAAGGTAGATCCGTAGCAGGATCTGGAAGTCCGTGGCTCCGTCGATATAGGCTGCCTCGTTGAGCTCATACGGAAGCCCCTGGAAGAAGTTTTTCAGGATGATGATATTGAAGGTGGAGATCAGGCCCGGCAGGATCAGACTCCATTCGTTGTTGATCAGGCCCAGCTCCTTGACGTTCAGATAGATCGGGATGGTGCCCCCGGAGAAGTACATCGTGAACACGATGAAAAGCATGAAGAATTTCCGGCCCTTCAGGCGTTTCATCGTCAGGGGGAAGGCGTAGAGGATCGTCAGGGCCATGGCCAGCAGTGTATAGATCACCGTGATCCTGATGGTGAAGAAAAGGCTGCGGAACATGGACGGGTCCTGAACGATCACTTCATAGGCCTTCGGGGAGAATTCCACCGGCCAGAAGGAAACGTCCCCCCGCAGGATCGCAGACTTGGACGACAGTGAAATAGCGATCACGTTCACAAAGGGCAGCGTGCACAGCAGCACGAACAGGACCATCAGAACATTCAGAACGATCTGTCCCGCGCCCAGCGATTTCTTTTTCCGGGTGAATCCGGACGCCGCGGCGGAAGACTGATTCATCATCCGTATTCCTCCTTTCACCAGATACCCTGTTCGTCAAACAGGCGGGAAGCGGCATTCGCGATCGTAATCAGCACCAGGCCGATGAAGGACTGGAACAGGCCGACGGCGGTGGCCCGGTCGAACTTGCTGTTGGTAATGCCGATTCGGTAAACGAAGGTGGAGATCACGTCGCAGTAATCCTTCACGATGGTGTTCCCGATGATATAAGGCCGGTCGAAACCGATGCTCATCATCCGCCCGATGCTCATGATCAGCAGCACGATGATGGTGGGGCGGATCCCGGGCAGGGTCACGTGCCAGATCCGCTGCAGCTTGTTGGCACCGTCGATCTGGGCTGCTTCAAACAGATTCATGTCCAGGCCGGTGATGGCGGCCAGGTAGATGATGGTTCCCCAGCCCATGCTCTGCCAGACACCCACCAGCACATAGGTGAACCGCCACCAGGGCCCTTCCGTCAGAAAGGGGATATTGCCGGAGGTCAGACCGGACTTCATCAGGAGCGCATTGATGACCCCGGAGGTCGGTGCGAAAATCTTCAGAACCATGCCGCCGATGATGACCCAGCTCAGGAAGTGGGGAAGGTACAGCATGGTCTGGGAGATTTTTTTCAGCTTGGGTGTCCGCATCTCATTGAGCATGATGGCCAGAATGATGGGCATCGGGAAGCCGAATATCAGGTCCAGCAGGTTCAGCAGCAGCGTATTGCCCAGCGCGATGCCGAAGTCCCGCATGCCGAAGACAAATCTGAAGTTTTCCAGGCCGACGTATTTGCTACCGGCAATGCCTTTGAAGATGCTGTATTTCTGGAAAGCGATGACAATACCTGCCATGGGTTTGTAGCAGAAGACCAGATACCAAACAAACGGAATGGCCAGCATGGCATAGAGCCGCCAGTCCCGCCTGATCCGGAGAAACCGATTGTTTCTCTGTTTTACCGATTGCACAGGACAGTTCACCTCCTGATCCGGTTGTTGAGTTTCTGTCTGCCGGTGACGTTTTCCGGATTCAGTGTAACAAAAGCGAAAGCCAGGCTTCTATCAAAATCGTGCTTGATAGTAGGCTGTTCTGGCAATATAATGCTTTTGAAAGGAGTGGGAACAGAACAATGAAAAAGCAGAGTCAGCCTGTGAACTACGGGTATACTGCCATGGGGTACGGACGCTGTGATTATGAAGGATTCTACGGCATCACGGAAAACATGAAATACTACGGCTTCCACTGCCATGATTTTTATGAATTCTATATTCATAAGCAGGGGGCCCGGTACTTCGGCATCGACAACGAAGTCTATCTGCTCAAGCCAAATGAGCTGATTGTGGTCCCGCCATTCCATATGCACGGGCTGATCACAGAGGAACCCCTGATCTACTATGAAAGGGCATTCCTGTATGCTACGGGCGACACCCTGAAACTGCTGGGCCTGCAGCAGATCGACCTGATAGGCTTACTGACGGAAAATGCCCGGAACCAGCGCTTTCTGTTCTCGCTTTCCCCGGAACAGGCACAGACCTGTGCCGCCCTGATGCAGGCCGTTCAGAAAAACAGTGAGCACACTTCGCCATGGGATCGGTTTTCCGATTATTCCCGCATCCTGCCATTCCTGCAGACGGTGCTGGAGGTCATACAAACTTCCACCCACGTCCAGCCCGGCGTCAGTGTCCAACCTGTCATGCAGCAGATCCTCATCTATATTAATGAGCATTTTACCGAACCTCTGACCCTGGCTGACCTGTCCCGGCGCTTCGGCGTCAGCATGTCAAGCCTGTCACATGATTTTTTCCGGTATATCCACCACAGTGTATATGACTATATTCTTTACAGAAGGGTTATGTATGCCCGGCAGATGATGTTTGACGATGAATCCATCAGCGATATCTGCTACAAATGCGGGTTCCAGAACTATTCCAGCTTCCTGCGCGCTTTCCGCAAAGTCACCGGGATCTCCCCGAGCGCATTCCGGAAGAAGCTGGCTCCAAAACTGTAAACATGGTCAGGAGAACCTTGTCCGGGCGATCGTGAGGGCGTCGGAATGATTTCCAGTGTTCTTTCACGAAGCCTCGAAGAAAAATGGCTCAGATTGCATAGCCCTTCATGTTCAGCATATCAAAATAATGCGTCGTTTCATAGCAGATTGATTTTGCGGATAGCTTCAATTCCTGCCTTGGGATTGCGCTGCATATCCAACAGGCCGTTGACTTCCTGGAACACGTCGGTCAGCTGGGTATAGCAGTAGCCACGGAAATAGAGCATGGCCCGGAAGGCCGCGGTGATGGCAGCGTAACGCTTGAGGAAGCTCTCCTCATCCTGCACCGCACCGTTGTAGCCCCAGTTCGCCCCGCCGGCATCCTTCGCCATGGCGATGCCGCCGTACTCGGTCATGAGCATCGGCTTGCCGGTGTGATCATAGCCCCGGGCTTGAATCAAGCGGGAGGCAGGCGCGGCTTGCAGCAAAGTTTTGGCACTGCCATAGGCGGCGTCTAACTGCTCCGGCCAGGCGGTGTAATCGTGCACCGTCACGACGTCGGTAGCTGCCTGTTCCCAACCATCGTTGCCAGAAACGAAGCGTGTACCGTCCAGGGTATGTGCCAGGGCGTACAGGGCGTCCGCAAGGGCTTGCTGTTCCCGCTGATCCCGGATATTCGGCACGCCCCAGCTTTCGTTCAGGGGCGTCCAGGCAATGAGCGCGGGATGATTGTAATCCCGGCGAATTGCCTCAGAGAAATCCCGCAGCAGGTTCCGCTTTTCGCGGTTACTAAAGGCATAGGCGCCGGGCAGCTCGCCCCACACCAGCAGGCCGAGATGATCGGCCCAATACAGATATTGCGGGTCTTCAAACTTTTGATGCTTGCGCGCGCCGTTGAAGCCAAGGGCCTTTGTCAGCTCCACATCCTTTTTCAGCGCTTCGTCATCCGGCGCGGTCAGCAGGCCATCCGCCCAATAGCCCTGATCCAGCACCAGCCGCTGATACAGAGCATCGTGGTTCAGCAGGATCTGATCGCCGGCGATCTCGATCTGCCGCATGCCGAAATAGGTCTCTACCCGGTCGATCACCCGTCCGTCCGCCAGCGTCTCGATGGTCAGATCATAGAGGCTCGGATGCTCCGGCGACCACAGCTGCACGCCTTCGCGATTCTGGGTGCTGTTCAGGTGCAGTGCAGTGGAAACATGCCGGTCCAGCACAGCCGTTTCCTGCCGGGCCACGGTCTGCCCCTGAAAGGAGGCCGTCAGGCGGAGGCTGCCGTTTGGGGGCAGCTCGTTCAGCTCGATTTCAACTTTTAGGCTGCCGTTGTCGATGCAGGGCGTCAGCCGGAAATCCACGGGATAAACAGTTCCTACTCCCTCCAGCCACACGCTTTGCCAGATGCCGGATACCGGCGTGTACCAGCAGGCAAAGGGCTCCGGCTTCCAGCTCTGCTTGCCCCGGGGCTGCTCTATATCCAGCCGATCCTCACAGCGCACGGTCAGCGTATAGGTTTCTTCGATTTCGATCAAATCGGTAATGTCAAAGGTGAAGGGCGTGTAGCCACCTTCATGCCCGCCCAAATATTGGCCGTTCAGCCACACGTCGGCCTGATAATCCACCGCGCCGAAATGCAGCAGCACCCGCTGATCCCGCATGGTTTCAGGGATCGTGATCTCCCGGGCATACCACAGCACATCGCAGTGCTTTTTCTCGTCCATGCCGGACAGCGCCGCCTGGTAAGCAAAGGGCACCTGAATGGTCAGATCAAACGCAGGCGCCGCGTACCAGCACTGCTTTTTGCCCTCATTGTTCCAATCAAAACGAAACTGCCAGGAGCCGTTCAGCGTCTGCCAGTTTTTTCTCACCCGATCTGGACGCGGATGGTTCGTTCTGCGAATAGTACTCATTGCCTTTTTTCCTTCCTTTCGCCTTTTACTGGTATTTCCTGTATTTCAGGTCAAACGCACCGGATGGATATCATCTCCGTCAAACTGTAAATCATCCATAGAAGCCCAATACGCCCAGAACATACCACGCAGCCATGGCCCCATTGTCCTTCCGATGCCGTTCCTTGTTTGATATTCACATACGATGTTGTGATGTGGTCAGACTGTCTGAAAACCGTATCCGTCAAATGATTTGGCGTCTGTGAAACATGACCCAGTTATGATTTAATGGTAGTACGAATTCGTACGAATATGCGCTAACAGCGCTAATGAATTCTACCGAGGCGTTTACAGCTGCAAGTGCTGTGAAAATGGCACACCAGAATGTGCCCATCAATACCGGTTTTATTCGGGTTTATCGCTTAATTCTGCTTCAATCTCTTCAATCGTGGGCAGGCTGCTCTTAAAGTTGTCTGGTACCAGATGTGTTAACTGATAACTGGAGATGCCCAAAGGCTGACTTGTGGCTTCCAGCGTTGCAAACCAGCAGGCCGAGCGTTGGCTGATCTTCCGGCATCTTCATCTGGTGATTGACTGCCACCACATATGCGCCAAGCTGTCCCATGTGGCTGGGTTCAAACCGGGTAGCCTTTACTTCTACCACTACATAACAATGAAGTTTGGCGTGATAGAAAAGCAAATCAATGAAATTCTCCGTTTCGCCCATTTCCACACGGACTTCGCGGCCCATCAAGGCAAAGCCAGCACCCAACTCAAGGAGAAACTTTTCTGTATTCGCCAGCAATGCATCCTTCAATTCCTTTTCGTCATACTTCCCCCGCAACGTCAGGAAATCGAAGTTATATGGATCTTTTGTCATGGCTTGCGCCAGATCGCTTTGCGGATCAGGCAACAAGCGCCGGAAATTCGTCAAAGCTTTTCCCTGGCGTTCAAATAGATCGGTATCAAGAAAATTCAAAAGCACAGCTCTTGACCAATTATTTTCCAAAGCTTTCCGCACATAGAATAAAGCCTTATTCGAATCGTGGCGGCAGGCATTGATAATGGCTACATGATGCCCCCAAGGAATACGAAAGATAGTATCTTCTGGTAATTCGTCAACAGTCTGTTGACGAATTGCGACTTCTCCAGAAT
>OMZY01000034.1 GCA_900315675.1 uncultured Eubacteriales bacterium | reverse complement strand
GGAATCATGCTGATGGTTTCCATTGCTGCCGCAGATGAGACCTCAAGAACGATTCAGTCTATGACCGATTTAGGTGTGATTCAAAGCAAACTCGATCAGGGCATTACGCTTGGAAAAGTTTACTACACCAACGGATATGGCTTCTCCACCAGCGAATTTACCACGGATGATCCTGATGAGATTGCACAATTGTGGAAAGCGATCAATTCAATCCAGGTTGGTGAAAAAGTAAATGAGTCCATCACAGACTGGTATCCGCAGATTGTTTTTTATCTGACCGACGGAACGCATGGTGGCGTTCGGTTTGAGGCGAAATGGCTGTGCATCGGCGGGATGGAGAATTATGAAATCAGTAATGCAGATAATTTTTGGAACTTGACGGCATGTCTGATAGAAAAGCATGAAGCCAGGGAGGAAGATGCTGTTCCCGGTGGGCAGAGCGCTGCGAAAGTATCACCCTTGCCAGTTGACATAAACAGTCTGGACTTCTCCAATGGCTCCTTCAATGTGCAGATAGAGGATCTTGATCAAATAGTACATAATCACTCCTTGACATTTTCCCTTTATCTGGATGACCATTACGATTCTAATCAGATCAAAAACCTTTCTCCCGGTGATACGATTTTGGTAGCTGGGGCTGTGTATACTGTGAAAGATATCAGTATTCGGGATGATCGCTGGTTTGAAGATGATCCAGAATCACTTATCTATGAGATCGAGACAGAGGAGGAAGACTGGGAAGGAATTCATTTTCTCCAGTTGTCCGATGGATTCTTTATTGCTAACGTAGGGGATTGGACGCCTGTGACTTATGTTGGACATATTACGATCCCCCTGCCACTTCCCGCATCGTTTGTCTATTATGATTATCCTGGCGGAGAAGACGCGGAGATAGGAACGGAGGAGGATCTTTTAGCCGACCTACAAGATAGTTCCCCCAGTTTTTTCAATCCCTACAATACGAGCATATTCCTACGCAATGGAGAATTGCTCGAATTGCATAATTGGTCCTATCCATGGGGGCCTCAGCCTGAGGAGGATCCGGAAGCCTAAACTCAATCAGGAGCAGACAGGGAGCTGCTCCGTTTTCATTTGCCCACGTAATCAATACGACAATTCGTCGGGTGCAAAATAGAATCTTTTCATGTATCCTTATCCGAAGGGGGTGATTCAGGTGGCTTTATGTGACAGCTATGGAACTGCACAGCGGATGTATGTCAAACGTGGATATATTCCTGACGGGTCCGGCGTCTGGTATCAGGGCAGGCAATGTGTCCAGTACGAAACAGTCTGCACTGTGGATGACGATCTGATCCTGTTTTTTTCCAAACAACTGAGGGCATCCTGTGACACAAACACGGTTTTATCGTAGAAGTCCGGAATTTACAGAAAAGAATTCACACAGCCTCAGAATTGGGAACTTTGAGGTTAAACACATCGAGGCTACTGCACTAATGTCCAGCGGTCAGGATTTCTTTGATCTGCGCCACTGTCTGCTCCAATGGCTGCTCCGTGTCAATCACGACATCGCTCGAGGCTATGAGAACCGGTTCAAACTGAGTTTTGTCCTCCAGTATCTTCTGCCAGGTAGGTTCATCCTTTCCAAAGGGATTATCCCTCTGTTCGATCCTTGCCTTCATCAGCGTTGGCGTTGCCGTCAACAGCACGGTGCAATCCACTTCGAGTTTCCGCTGATTCATGGCACAGCCGGCGAATACGATTGACTCGTTTGGATGTGCCTGGATGAAGCGGTGAACCACAGGAAGATTGATCATCGGTTCACCCCCAGCGTCATACATCCATCCGTCATCCAGGTCAACACAGAGAATGCCGTCAGATGCCAGTCTTTGCAGAACTGCGCTTTTCCCAACTCCGGACATGCCGGTCAACAGGATTCTAGTCATACTCCCCTCACATGCGAACACGCATACTTTTTTATCCTTCAATCATCCGCATCAAAGGGTACGCTCATGCATGGTTCCCTGTATCCCGGCACCAGGCTGCGATCTCCGCAATTAACTCCAAAGGAAGATGCTCTGACCAGGGAATCCGTATCGTCCCCTTGCTGGTCATGCAGCCCGCCCGATCCAGCTTTTCAGCAAAATGCGCCACGGCCTCCGGGCCGGGATACAGCCCGATATGCTTTTTTGACGCGGCAAAATGGATGATATTGTGTCCGTTCCAGTAGGTCGGCATCGACCATGAGATCTTTTCCACCGTGTCAGGAAGCGCGCTTTTGAGCGCTGACCGGATACGCTGCAGATACTCCCGGACATTTTCGTCCTGGGCAAGGATGTATTCATCCACCGTTTCCGGAGCTTTTCCGCAGTAATGGTGTTGATTCGTATTCCTGAATTCACGTCCGCAAGTCGGGCACTTCCACATACGATATCCTCTCCATTCCTTCTCCGATCAGGCAATGCTGAAATAGCCTCTCCACCCCCGGACCGCATAATAAGAATCAGCCCCATTATGAAAAGTGAAAACAACTCCATACCGTCTTTCACAGAATAAGGCTCCGCCTTTCTGCCGGATTTCCTCCGGTGTCGCAATCCATGACGATGTTTTCAGATCGAACTCTCCAAGTTCCTGAAGCCTGCGGTAAAGCGCCTCCGTCATCAATTCGATTCCCATCTCCTGCGCCTGACGGACAGCGCTCCCGGGCGGCGGGTTGCTCTTGCGTTTCATGAGCGCCGCATCGTCATAGCATAAGCTTCGGCGTCCGGAAGGAGTTTCTTTTGAACAGTCGCAGAAGATCAGCTCCCCGGTGTGCTCGTCAAAACCAATGGTATCCGGTTCTCCGCCGCTTTCCTCCATGCGCTTGAGGACATCAAGCGCTTTGAGGTTCCCACGCAGGCGAATCTCAACGTCTTCCCATGTCAGATCCCTGTGGCGTACGGGATTTTCAAGAAACCTGTTTTTCAATATGTCGATCATCGGATCACCTTCTCCATGGGTCTGCTTTTCGCCAGCTCACGGCCGCTTTCCGTATGTCATTTCAATGTACTTCTGCTCCCATACGGGATCCCGCTCGCTGCCGTATTCGCTGATCCGGCAGTCATGCCACAGATCGTCGGCAACCTCGATAATCAGATCCCGCAGTTCCAGTTTCTCTGTGTATTTCGCCGGAATCCCGGAAAATCCTCCCTGGGCTCCTATGATGTTTCCCGTAATCGCGCCGGTGGAGTTGCAGTCTCCGTTGTGGTTGACGGCGGCGATCAGCGCGTTGTCGATGTCACCGGAATACTTGAGAACGCAGTACACCGCGATGACAAGCGCCTCGTCGCAGACCCAGCCTCCCAATTTCTACCTGATCTACAGCACCATGACCAGTGTCCCGGCACCGATCAGGATGCAGCCGATCAGGGATTTCGTGGAGAATTCCTCATGCAGGAAAACAAAAGCCAGTACCAGGGTAATGATAACGCTCAGCTTGTCGATGGGCACGACTTTTGACGCCTCTCCGATCTGCAAAGCCTTGTAGTAGCACAGCCAGGAAGCGCCTGTGGCAAGGCCGGACAGGATCAAGAAGATCCAGCTTTTCTGGCTGATGGATTTGATGCCGCCCTGTGCGTTCGTCAGGAACACCATGCCCCAGGCCATGACCACCACGACCACTGTGCGGATCGCCGTGGCCAGATTGGAATTGACGCCTTCAATACCGATCTTGGCGAGAATGGATGTCAGGGCTGCAAACACCGCAGAGCCCAATGCGAACAAGAACCACATAGCCGTCTCTCCTCAGTATTTCTCGTAATGTACGTTCTCGGGGGAACGATGGGGACGGTCCTTTTCGTTCCCTCAGTCTCAATCGTTTCCCCAGTCCCCATCATTCCCAAGCTGCATCTTATCTATCCCGACGTTTTTTCACAGACCTCGCCGCAATGGCCATGGCCAGCCCTGCCGCAATCATACCCAGCCAGAGCACAGGGTTCGCACTGTCCCCCGTCTTCGGCACCGGCCCGGGCATGGCCGTCGGTGCAGGCGTGGCCGTCGGTGCAGGCGTGGCCGTCGGTGCAGGCGTGGCCGTCGGCTCAATGGTAACCGTCGGCGAAGGTTCTGGCTTCTCCTCTTTCCGCGCCCAGGAAACCAGTACCGGAGACAGCCCGCGGAAAAGCACGCGCAGCCCTTCCGCCGTCTTCGTGACCGCGGGCACTTCAATCCCTCCGGCGGTCGTTCCCAGCCGTCTCGATGTGACCGTGAACATATGGCTCACCGCAAAATCAAAATCGTTCCCGTTGGTTCCCGCCGGATAGGACAGCGTGACCTGTATCCCCTCCGCCGGGAAATTCTCCTCCGTCGCGGGCTGCCAGGTTCTTCCCCCGTCAAAGCTCACCAGCAGAGCCACATCGTAAAGGAATGTATTCTCCGCCTTGACCGGCTCCCCGTTGATGCTGACTTTCAGCATCATGTCCCGGCGGATTTCTTCCACGCTCCCGTACAGGTGAGCCAGCTCCGCCGGCACACTGTCCAGCGGCCGCTGCTCCATTCTGGCCTCCGGCTCTCCGCCCGCCGCGATCGTAACCGCAATCGGCTGCAGCGCAATATAATCAAGGTGATTTGCATCCCCGATGACCTTGTACCAGACATAATAGGTTCCCACGTTGGTTCCGGTGGGGATGGATGCGGTATAAGATTGTGTAGCTTCGGTCACGGTGCCCAGGGCGTACTGCATCGTACCGCCGGAAGCTGTCCCCGCTGTTATGAGTTCCTGCGCAGAACCGGTGTAAGTAAGTGTCTTCGCTGTTGGAGCCGTCTTTACGACTGCCGTATCCTTCTGTGAGTAAGTGTAAGTGTAGGTCGTTGCCCCTGTGATCGCCGTCTCCGTGCTGGGTGTCACATCCCAGCTCCCCGCCTTACAGGTATCGTTCGGCTTGCTGCCAACAGCTGGAATCTGGTCTGATGTCAGCTTCAGCATATCGCCCTTATAGCCCGTCAGGGTCACGGTCTTGTCCATGCTCGTCCCGTCATTCCAGGAGCCGTTCACAACCTTGAATGTGACAGTGTATGAAATCGGAAGTTGAATCTTTAATGTGCCGTTAATGTATTTAACATCATAGTTTTCTGACGCGCTTACCTTGTTGACCGTTGCATTGGAAGGAACAAGTTCATATGTTCCGACGTCTTTCCCTTGCCCGTCAACAATTACACTGGTGATTGCATCATTCCCCTGCAACCCGACTGCTGTCACCATCTTAGCAATCTCCGCGGGATCTGCATAAGCCACGTCTCCCGGTCCCTGGTTCTGACCGTTATATTCATAAGTCTGGTCATTTGCAGTAATTGTCAGTTCAGCCTTGCTGATCGTCACAGTGGCAGAGCCACTGGCAGTCAGATACCCCTCTGCCTCAACCTGATAATATACGGTCTTTGGGCTATCTGATACATTCATAATGGTCGGGCTTGAAGCTGCCGTACAACTTTCAGCAGTCTCCCCGTATTTAATTGTCACCTCATTTGCGGGATCGGTAACAGAAACCGTGATACCATGTGCCTGTCCATCATAGGTGCCTTCATAGCCGGTCGCTGAGGCATTTACTGTCAGTTCTTTGATTTCCACCGTCATACTGGCATAATCCGTTTCCTTCTCACCGTTCACATCCTCCGCAAGGATATAAACATGGTAATCACTCCCCCATGTTTTATCGGCATATTCATTCGGGAGCGTAAATGTGCCTGTTCCCGATGTCCCCCACGAATCCACTGTCAGCTTCGTATAAGTATATCCTCCCGGGCCGTCCATTATAAGCACCGATACCTGTGTCGCGGTATTTGCATCATTTCCTGTTATCGTATACGGTACAGTTATTGTCGTCCCGTCTCTTGTAACTGCTCCGGGGCTGATTTTAAGATTCTCATCTATCAGTGTCAGCTTATACTCCGCTCCCGCCTGTCCTGCAGTACCTGAGATTAAAGATGAGAACATAACAGATTTCAGATCGACATTCAAAGCGGGACTCACACCGATGTAATTATGGTTCACCTTGTCGGTGACCACATAGCCACGCTCGTCCACGCAGCCGGCGTAATCATCTCTGGAGTAGGGAGACCGCAGCCACCACCATCCAGTCGTTCCTGTCTTTTCCCTTGTGGTGCTGCCGAAATCGTCAGTGCTCGCAAAGCCATAGGACGTATTCGTCGCTTCCTTCGCGTCCAGCAGGAAAATCTTTTCGCCGTTCAGAGAAGCCCAGCCAAGCGAGCTCCCTCCATCTCCATCACCGGTGCCCGTGGCTGACTTGCGGCTTTCATGAATCGCAGCAATCTCCCGCGATGTAAACCGATTCGTCTTGAATTCTCCGTTCAGATAGGTCTTTATTGGACTGCTGCCCCAGACATTTGAGTATGGCGATTCCCCATCAAACGCTCTTGCTTCAAGAATTGTGGCGCAGTCAAGCAACAGCGTGTATCCGCCAAAGCTGGCCTCTCCATTCTTCAGCACATTGAACAGAATGGGCGTACTGTTCGATCCAAAATATACCTTGCTCCATCCGCCGTCTCCAATCCCTGCCGTTCCCAGCCCGGAGATGGTCTTGTCACCTTCTGCCCTGGCCGGGACCACAAGAATCGCGCCAACACACAGAGCCATCAGCACTGCCATCGTCAGCAGCGACGCTAATTTTTTCCAGCTTCCCCGTTTCCTCATGTTCCCTCTTCTCCTGACATTTCAACCATTTAGGGGAACGATGGGGACGGTCCTTTTCGTTCCCTCAGTCTCAATCGTTTCCCCAGTCCCCATCCTTCCCAAGCTGCATCTTATCTATCCCGAGGTTTTTTCACAGACCTCGCCGCAATGGCCATTGCTCCCGCCCACTATGAATTCAGATCGTTATTGGTCTCGCTTCTGTATGATGCGTTTCCTGCCGAAGAACACAACGGCAGCCATACCGATCGCGCCGATGGACATGAGCACCAGCCAAAGGAAGACAGGTGCGTCATCACCGGTTTTGGGTATATCAAGCTCGGTTTTGGGTAGATCAGGCTCTTCCGGCGCGGCATTGACCGTCAGGGAAGGTACGGCTTCTCCGTCATCGTATTGTCCCTCAGGGAGGATTTCGATCTCGATCAGTGCAGAAGCATAATCTGTCTGCGTATCAGGTGCGCCTACAGGTAATGGTGTATCAGGGGGAGCGGTTTCCGGACTGTTCACCTGTTCATTGAAAATAAAGAGCGTATCACCGGCATTCAGCTTTCCGGCCAGATTCACCGTGATGGAGCCACTCGCGGCGGCTGCTGTTCCCAGATGTACAACCCGGCCGTAATATGTAATATTTCCGGAACTGTCTTTTATGATGGCGGAAATGAATTCATTGAACCCTGTCATTGCGCCTGAATACGGCACAGTTACTGCATTTGTTTCGCTGTTGTATGTCACCGCGAAGGGGTCAATACCGAAACCGCTGTGACTTGGATCCAGAAGTGTCAGCGTCCAGGCCGCTGTGTCGACCGCGCTGACTGCCTTCAGCGCGCCGGCGCCTACGGCGCCGGTGGATTTGCCGCCTGCGGCGGCAGATGTGAAGAGTACAGATTCAGGATTTACATAAAAAGCGGGGCGAACTCCAACATCATTGCTGGTGACACCGTACCCACTGACGAGTACATCACCGTTCCCAGAGACAAAGGCGGCATAGTTACCACCGTAGCCGGGAGAGCGCAGCCACCAGTAACTGGAGAGCCAGTCTGGATTTGCAGAATCTGTTTTCAGCAGCTCTTTGTCCAGGCTGTTCGCTTCCGCGACGGAAAGTGGCCAGAGCAATGCGTTTTCTACCGGATCACCCCTGATATGATCGCTATGATATACTTTTCTATCTTCCGTCTCGCCGTAATTCGCGCTGCCTCCCTCCAAAGTGCGTGGAATCACAGCGGATTGTTCTCCCGAGGAGAATCCGGCCGCGATGGCCTCTATGGCGGTCTTCAGCGTACTTGTGCCGTAAGCGTTGCTGTTGTTACCGCTGGTATCATATCTCATATGGCCTAAATTCTCCGCTGCCAGCAGTGTGATGCTGCCGCTGTCGTAAGCGATCACGCGCCATGCCTTTCCGCCGTAGTAAACCGTTGCAGCGCCGGAAGTGTTCGCGTCTTCGGACAGCACGGACGTTCCCTGCGCAAGCCCCGGTGATCCGGCTGCAAAAGCCGCCGTCGGCAAAAGCGCTGTCAAAAGAAGCACCGCAAGCGACAAAGCCAGTATCTTCTTCCCCTTCATGGTTTTTAAGCCTCCCTGTTCATGCGGTGATCACACTGGAGCGAATCGCAAGATAGGTTTGCTCTGTAATCTGCTCCTGATTCTGAAGCTCGTTGCTCATGCGATTGCTCCTCCTGATGTATAAATACTTACAAACACCCTTATACATCCTATCAAAAAGAAAGTGCGCTTGCAATACATTCTAAAGTGTTTGAACGCTTTCCAACTGTTTTTAATAGGAAACACCCAGACAGTTCATGCGGACGCTGAGCCATTGCTTCATCTGTGGGCACGTTCACGATGAGCTGATCATCGAGTGCGATCCGCGTGTATCGCTGGATGCCATCTGTGAGCAGATGGGGAGGACGCCGCCGTGGCTGCCGGGGATTGAACTGCGGGCGGATGGGTATGAGTGCGCGTTTTATCAGAAGCAGTGAGTCGTATTCTCGCACTCTAACATCTAATGACATCAGTATTCATTTTCCAAATACTGATATCAGCTATTTGTAATGTACTTATGGGATTTCTTCCCTTACAATACCATCAGGATCGTGAAAACATGATCCCGAATGAAGAAAAGGACGAGGAGGAATCCGCCATGAAAAAGCTCGCTTTTTGGGTTGTTCTTCTTGTCTGCCTGTTCGTAGGGGGCGTCGCTATGGCGGAACAGGATCATGCATTTCAGCATTGACTATCAGCGTATGGGCGGTTTTTTCACCACACTGAATGAATCATCGTTCATTCACAGGAGGAACCATGGATATGAAAAGAGGCTTATTATTTCTGATGATTTCATTATTGACACTACTGTCTTCCGCCTCCGCTGAGAACGGCATTCCCCAAACCGGATGGACGACAGCCGTGCCCGCCCAATATACGGTTGCATCCGATCATTCGGGTACAGTGGAACAGATCGTATATGACACGAAGGACTACGCCGGGGACGGTTCAGCCATTCAGAAGGTGGCGTATGTGTACCTGCCTTATGGCTATGACGAAAACGACACTGAAACCCGCTACGACATCATATACCTGATGCACGGCTGGGGCGGCGCAGCAGGCGAATATTTCTACATGAACAACGGGGCCATCAAAACCATGCTGGATCAGATGATTGAGCGGGGCGACATCAAGCCTGTGATCGCGGTTTCCGCCACCTTCTACACAGAAGGCAGCAATCGGGATTTCAGCGCGTCCATCGATCAATTCCGCCAGTTCCATCTGGATTTTGACAACGCGCTGATGCCTGCGGTGGAGGGAAAGTATCATACCTACGCGGCCTCCACTTCTCCTGAAGATCTGAAGGCTTCCCGGGATCACCGGGCATTCGGCGGCTTTTCCCTGGGCAGCGTGACCACCTGGCTGCAGTTCTGCCATGATACGGACTATATCCGCTACTTCCTGCCCATGAGCGGCTCCAGCTGGTACTATGGCACCTATGGTGACTTCCAGATTGAACGGAACGTGGACTTCATCGAGCAGCTTGTCCTGGAAAACAATCTGGATGAGCGCGGCTACTTTATCTATCACGCTGTGGGTACACGAGACGCGGTCAAGAGCCAATCCCTGATGATGGCGGATGAGATGCTCTCCCGATCTGATACGTTCACCCCGGATCATTATGTTTTCTACCAGAAGGACGGCGGCTATCATGACTTTGATGCTGTACAAGAATATATGTACAATGCGTTGCCGCTTTTTTTCGGTAGTAAAAGGAGCCAGAATGCATGAAACGATTATTCTTTGCTGTATGGATAGCCATCGTCCTGTTGGGACTGATACCTGCGGAGGCGGAGCAAGTGACCTGGAACGAGAACACAAGGATCGATGAAGTGACTTCCTATCCCGCTTTCGGGGACTGGGGACGGATGATCTTCCCGGTGGACGCAGGCTATTTTTCCGGCAGCACCCTGGGCAGTCTGCGCCTGACCTGGTACAGCAATATCCAGCCCGCCAAGACGGTGGAGATCGTCAACTACATGAAGAACAAGGCTGATGCGGGAGATCAGATTTTCTACCGCATCTATACCGATGCGGAGATTGCCGCCGATCCCTGGAAAGCGGACACTGGGTTGTTCTTCTTCAAGGGCAATCCCGGCGCGAAGTTCGCCATCTGCAACGCAGGCGGCGGGTTCGCCTTCGTCGGGGCCATGCATGACAGCTTTCCCCATGCACTGGAATTGAGCAAAATGGGCTATAACGCCTTTGCGCTGATCTACCGTCCCGGTGCGCAGACGGCTTGTGAGGACCTGGTCCGGGCCATTGCCTTTATCCATGAGCACGCTGCGGAACTGGAAGTGGACACAGCCGATTATTCCCTGTGGGGTGGAAGCGCAGGTGCGAGGATGGCAGCCTGGCTGGGCAGCTATGGCACAGCAGCCTTTGGCGAAAAAGATTATCCCCGTCCCGGCACGGTGATCATGCAGTACACGGGTCTCAGCGAAGTATACGGCAACGAACCTCCCACCTACAACTGCGTGGGTACCAATGACAGTATTGCCAGCTACCGCACGATGGAACACCGGATCGCGGCGATCCGGGCGAACGGCACCGACGCCATGATCGAGGTGTTCCCCGGCCTGTCTCATGGTTTCGGGCTGGGGACCGGCACCGTGGCAGATGGGTGGATCAACAATGCAGTTTCCTTCTGGGAAAGGAATATGAAAACTGCGGCTGGCCCAAAGCCTGGAGCACCTTCCCCATGATCGCGGAAGTGTGGCCGGATGAAGAGTAAAGAGGAGGATACTGTCATGGAATACAAAACACTCAGCAACGGTGTTCAGATGCCCATCCTGGGCTACGGCGTGTATCAGGTCACTAAGGACGAATGCGAACGCTGTGTCAGCGATGCCCTGAAAGCGGGCTATCGGCACATCGACACGGCGCAAAGCTATTTCAATGAGGAAGAAGTGGGCAACGCCATCCAGAAGAGCGGCATTCCCCGGAAAGAATTGTTCCTCACCACCAAGGTGTGGGTAGAGCATTACGGCTACGATGCCTGCCGGGCTTCCGTGCTGGAATCCATGCGGAAGCTGAAAACCGATTACATTGACTTGATGCTGCTGCACCAGCCCTTCTCCGATTATTACGGAGCCTGGCATGCCCTGGAAGACCTCTACGAGGAAGGCAAGCTCCGGGCCATCGGCGTCAGCAATTTCTACCCGGATCGGCTGGTGGATATCTGCTCCTTCGCCCGCATCAAGCCCATGGTGAACCAGGTGGAAACCCATCCTCTGAACCAGCAGATCGAGGCCAAGCAATGGATGGACAAGTACGGCGTGCAAATCGAGGCATGGGCTCCCTTCGGCGAAGGCCGGGGCGGCCTGTTCCAGAATGAAGTGCTCGCCGCCATCGGCGCGAAGTACGGAAAATCTACAGCCCAGGTGATGCTACGCTGGCACATCCAGCGGGGCGTGGTGGTGATCCCCAAGTCCACCCACTATGAGCGGATGGCGGAGAATTTCAATGTGTTCGATTTTACTTTGACGGATGAGGACATGACGGCCATCGCCGCGCTGGATAAAAAGCAGTCAAGTTTCTTCTCCCACTATGATCCCAATATGGTGGAATGGTTCGCCAGGATGGTGGAGGAGCGCAAGCATCAGCACGATTCCAGCAAGGAAAAGAAGAACTGGTGATTGTGAAGGCTCGCAGGTCGGATGTGCAGCCTTCAGCATTTGAATCATCTATACTGATATTGGAAATGTGTAATGTACAAAAGCGGGTTTCTCCTGTAGAATATCAGTGTAAGCAATGAACACCGCACGGCGGTGATAAGGAGGAGCACCATGGAATACTACAAGCTGAACAACGGAATCCGGATGCCCATGGCCGGAATCGGCGTGTTTATGATGTCGCCCGCGGAAGCGGAAGCTGCTGTGGAGAGCGCGCTGAAAAGCGGCGTTCGCCTCATCGATACCGCCAATGGCTATATGAACGAAAGCGGTACGGGACGCGGCATCAAAAAGAGCGGCGTCGCGCGGGAGGACATCTTCCTGGTCACCAAGCTGTGGCCCACGGTGTATGAGAAGGAGACGGCCATCGAGGAAACGCTGGCCCGCCTGGGCACGGACTACATCGACCTGCTGTTCCTGCATCAGCCCACAGACAACTGGCGCGCCGGGTACAGGGCCATCGAGAAGGCATACAAGGAAGGCAAAGTAAAAGCCATCGGCCTGAGCAACTTTCCGGACGAACTGCTGAAGGAAGCCATCGACACCATGGAGATACGCCCCCAGGTGGTGCAGGTGGAGGCCCATCCTTATTTCCCGCAGACGGAGCTCAAGAAGATCCTGGCCGAGACCGGCATGGCGCTGATGGCCTGGTATCCGCTGGGCCACGGCGACAAGGCGCTGATCCAGCAGCCCGTTTTCTCTGAGCTTGCTGCCAGATACGGCAAGAGCAACGCGCAGATTATTCTCCGCTGGCACATTCAGAACGGCAACATCGTGATCCCCGGCTCCAAGAACCCCGCCCATATCCGGGACAACTTCGATATCTTCGACTTTGCCCTGAGCGATGAAGACATGGCCGCCATCGCCAAGGTGGACAAGGGCATGCGCTATTACACCGCCACACCGGAAGCGATCGCTGCCTATGCCAGGATGGAATTGCAGCCTGACCTGTGAGCAAAGAGGGCGACATGGCAAAGAAGCTGGTACTCTTCTTCTCTGTGTACGGCACCGCTAAAGCCGTAGCGGAAGAAATCGCCCGGCAGACCGGAGCGGATCTCATGGAAATCGAGCCGGTTGTGCCCTACGACAGCGACAGGAACCATTACAACGAGCTGGCGAAGCTGGCCAAAAAAGAACACGACGAGGATCAGCGTCCGGCCATCAAAAACGCGATCCCCGTCGGGGACTATGACACGATCTTCCTGGGTTATCCCATGTGGTGGTATACCTTCCCGATGATCATCTACACCCTGTTTGACCGGTATGATTTCAGCGGCAAGACTCTGATTCCCTTCAATACCCACATGGGCAGCGGGGACGGAGGCACCTATAAGACCGTGAAGCGCCTCGCGCCAAATGCCAACGTGCTGGACGGTCTGCCGGTAGAAATGACCCGGGCAGAACGCGGCGACGCGGAACATATCGCCAAGTGGCTGAAATCAATCAAACAAATCTGAACATCGAATGATTTCTCACAGGAAGGAGCGCAGTACGTCTGCCTCCTTCTTTTTTTCTTTCAGGCAGCTACACCAGTAATCCAGATGGGCGTCTTCATCGCTGACCAGAACGGCCTTATGGCCGGGCGGAACGGAAAGCGCAGCAACCTGCGTATCAGACCCGAAAGCCCATACCGGCAGGATGTTGATCAGTGAACAGTAATCCGCGAAATTCGTCTGCGGAATAAACTCGCCGTCCTTCAGCTTTCTGCGGATGTACCGCTCCCAGGCTCCGCCGTTGCAGAAAAAGAGCATCTGGTGCTCTTTCAGTTCATCCAGGGATATGCTTGTCCGGTTTGCCTCCGGCTGATCTTCCGGGATCAGGGCCACAAGACGCTCCGTATAGCAGGGGAATCCGTATGTCCGTTCATCCAGAACCGGCGATTCCGTCAGGATAAACGTGTACAGATGATCCGCCAAGCCCTGCACCATCTCCTCTGTTTCTGTGCAGAACACGGTATTCAGCTGCATATCCGGGAATGCCTGAGATGCGATCATCGTCATCTTCGCAACCGGGCTGTGAGAGCAAAGCGCAAACGAAACCGTATGCTTCCGCCGTTCCATCTCCTGGATGTGCTGGCGCATGGCGGCTTCCTCCCGCAGGATGCGTCCGGCATATTCCGCTGCGGCCCGTCCGTTTTCATTCAGTACCATGCGGTTCTTCGTCCGCTCAAAAAGCGGCGCACCGATCTCCTCCTCCAGCTTCCGCATGGAGCTGGACAGGGTGGGCTGGGAGATGTGCAGCTTCTCCGCGGCCGCGGCCTGAGTGCCTTCTTCCGCGAAGGCGGACAGGATTTCCAACAAACGCATTTCGATCATGCTTTTATTCTCCGGATCAACAGATATTTTTCCCCATCTCAAAGGCCTTCTGCAGGCCATTTTGTTCTAATCCTTCTCTTTCGCCTTCATCTGCTGATCCGCCCAGCGGTAGACGGACTCCAAAGCCGGGATCAGCGTTTTGCCTCGTTCGGTCAGCGCGTACTCCACCGTAGGCGGGATCGTGTTGTACTGCGTCCGGGAGATCAGACCGTTTGCCTCCAGCTCCCGCAGACACTTGGTCAGCATGGTGGCTGTGATGCCCACGACCTTGCGTTCCAGTTCCCGGTAGCGCAGCGTCTGATGGTCCGCGTCCGCGATGTACCACAGGATGGGCAGTTTCCACTTCTGCCCGATGATCTCCATGGCGTACAGGATCGGGCACTGGGTTTCGTAGATGTTTTCTTCCTTGGGCAAGGGCTTCTTACTCATGCTGTTCTCCATTACTATCATTTCTGTAGTGGCGAAGAATAATCTGCCTTCTTGTTATTTCTTCGTAGAGCATCATAATATACATGTGCCCGGAAATCAAGGAGGATTTTTCGATGAAGAGCTTATTTGATCCGATTCAACTGAAACATCTGCGTGTAAAGAACCGTCTCGTCCGCTCCGCCACCTGGGAAGGCATCGCCCGACCGGACGGCAGTCTGCCCGAAGAAGCCTATGAAATTTTGATTGAAGGATAAACACAAACTGCAAGCCCGCAGTCTGGTTACGAGCCGGATTGCGGGCCTGTTTTTTTTCACGGCAAAAAAATTTTGAAATTTCTTGTTGTAACTGTTGACATTACATTTTGAATGTGCTAAGATTGCCTCGTTGGATGAAACCACTGCGGTTACATCTAAACGAATGACAAGGAGGATTCCACCATGAAGAAACTTGTTGCCCTGCTGCTTGCCGCCCTGCTGCTGACCGCAGTGAACGCTTTTGCCGAGGAGGATAACACGATGAACTGGGCTTACGGCGCGATGCCGCTGAACAATGGGAACGTCGGAACGATCTATTACACTGCCGCTTACTATGAACTGGAAGGCATTGTGAATCCCACCAATCCCGAGTATGCTCCCTACACAGCTGAAGAGATCGCCGCGATCAAGGATGGCGCAGTGGAAGGCGCGGAAGGATATCGCTTTGATGTTCCAGCCTCTGCTCTGATCGGTGTTGGCGTTGCTGACTCTGACGTGATCTTCTGGTACGACGCGGAGAATGCCGCTGCCATCGTCGGTCACGCCGATCCTCTGACCCTGGATGCGGAGACTGGAAATTTTGTAACCGCCGAGGGTACAGCTGTTGCTTCTCCCATCAAATAAGGGTATAATAGGCATGAAAGAAAGCGCCTGCGGCTAAAAGGCAGCAGACGCAAGGAGGTGAGCGCATGCAGATATCCAGCCGATTTACCATCGCGCTGCATGTCTTCGCCTGTGTCGAAACCTTCAAGGACGACTACAAGGTCACCAGCGACTTCCTGGCAGGCAGCATCAATACCAACCCTGTCATCATCCGCCGGATTCTGACGCAGCTGAAAAGCGCCGGGCTGATCACAGTGGCCCGGGGCACGGGCGGCATCGAGCCGACAAAGCCGCTGGAGGAGATCAGCTTCTACGATGTGTATCAGGCCATCGAGCCGGTGGAAAACGGCGACCTGTTCCATTTCCACGAAGCGCCGAATCCCAAGTGCCCGGTAGGCCGGAACATCCACGCCCTGC
The DNA here is from genome assembly GCA_900315675.1 of uncultured Eubacteriales bacterium. Classification (GTDB taxonomy): domain Bacteria; phylum Bacillota; class Clostridia; order Christensenellales; family Aristaeellaceae; genus Aristaeella. Next base: position 12,098 of record OMZY01000034.1, on the reverse strand, counting down.
TGGACGACAAGCTGAAGGCGATCCAGAACGCGATGGAAGACGAAATGAGAAAGTATACCCTCGCGGATCTGCGGGAAGGCATGCACGATCTTTTGGCAAAGGAAAACTGATCAAGGGAGGCTCCGGTGCGGTTGACATCGGAGCCTCTTTCAAAGGAGCGGCACATGGAAGCGAAAGATTATCTGGCGTATATCGTGAACGAAATCCACACGACCATGAAGGTCTGTCCGGTGGGAGCGGTGCAAAAGAGGTAAAACACTATGGATGAAATGATGACGCAGGACCAGCGGCTGATCTTTCTCGTGGAGGCTTTCAAGGCCGACTCGGGCGGCTATCAGAATTTGACCACACCCAAAGATACCAGCGGCAGGCAGCGCGTCCTCCGCTCCCTGATGAACATCCGCATGCCCGGTACGATGCCGGAAAATGTGCTGCGGGTACAGGATGCTTATCTGCAGGGCCGCGCCAGGGAGAAAGGAATCGTTACGCTGGACGAGATCCCGATGCTCCGTGACGGTCTCTCCCTCTGGCAGGGCGACATCACCAGGCTTTCGGTGGACGCCATCGTCAACGCTGCAAATTCTCAAATGCTCGGATGCTTTGTGCCCATGCACACCTGCATTGACAACTGCATTCATTCCTTCGCGGGCATCCAGCTTCGCGCCGCCTGCAACCGACAGATGGAGGCGTTCAGGCGTCAGTACGGTCCGGATTACGAGCAGCCGACGGCTGTCCCGATGCTGACGGATGCCTATAATCTACCCGCAAAAAAGGTGATTCATATCGTCGGGCCGATCGTCGAGAGCAGGCTGACACCGGCGCTGGAAAAGGCGCTGGCCGATTGCTACACGAACACGCTGGACATGTGCCTGGAGAACGGACTGAAAAGCGTGGCCTTCTGCTGTATTTCCACAGGGGTTTTCCGTTTTCCGGGTCGACGGGCGGCTGAAATTGCCGTGAAAACCGTAAGAGACTGGATGACCATGCATCCAGGTGTCATGGATCGGGTGATCTTCAATGTTTTCAAGGACGAGGATAAAGAATACTATGAGCAGGAATTACAATGAACGGCCCAACGGCTATCTGGAAACCATTCAAAAAGGCCTGGATGGATTGCGCAACTTCCGGGACGGCTTGTCTCTTGGTATCGGCACCCGAGCGGAACAGATTGATCGCTTGAAGACGGAGCTGAAGACGGCGGACGCCATCGTCATCGGCGCGGGAGCCGGATTGTCCACCTCGGCGGGCTTTGTCTACAGCGGTGAACGCTTCCGGTACTGGTTCCCGGACTTCGCGGAGCGCTTCGGGATTAAGGACATGTATTCCGGCGGCTTCTACCCCTTCCCGGATGAGGAGACATATTGGGCCTGGTGGAGCAGACATATCTACTGCAACCGCACCAACGTGGATCACATGTTCCAGAAGGCGGGCTTTGACAAGAAGCGCCTGTTCTATACCCAGGGTGACTATGGTCTCTTCCAGAATCAGCGCCCGACGGTGCAGAAGACCTGGGACAACGAAGCCTGGGTCATGCAGGCTATGGCTGCGCAGGGCTTTGTGAAGAATACAGACGGCTCGTTTGTAATGCCGGAGGACAGAAAAGTCGCCATGCGCATTCCGACCGCGCTGATTCCCTGCAGCCCGGAGGACGGGCGCAAAGTGATGCCCAATCTGCGGGCGGATGATTCCTTTGTGGAGGACGAAGGCTGGCACCGGGCATCCGCTGCCTATGCTGATTACCTCCGGAAGCACGACGGTCAGCACGTGCTGTATCTGGAGATCGGGGTCGGCAGCAACACGCCGGTGATCATCAAATATCCCTTCTGGCAGATGACGGACGACAATCCGAAGGCGGTTTACTGCTGCCTGAATTATGATGAGGCTTACTGTCCGAAGCAGATTGAAGCACGCAGCATCTGCATCGATGGAGACACAGGTGCCTTGCTGGAGTTCATTGGTGAATAGCGAATAAAACACTTTTAAGGCTTTGCTTTCGGGCAAAGTCTTTTTATTTTCCCGGTTGCCAAACCGCTCGCTTTTGTCCTGTGGGTACTGAAGGAGAGGAACGATACAAAGCTTTCGAAGCCCTCTTCCGAGTTGGTGAAAGGAAAAGGTTTCTTGATCGTCCGTAAAGAAGAACCCGCTGAAATGCGTCCGCACATCTGTCAAGCAATATAGCACAAATTTGTCAGATAAATTTCAGCAAAACTGTCAAACAAAATATTGCAAAACTGTCAAATATAGCTTATAATCATTTTTGAAAGAGAGAGGGGTGGGTGGATGATTTACCTGAACAGAATCGCAGACGAAATGCTTTCACTAAAGATGGAAGCATTTGGCGGCACATTAATCACGGGGCCTAAGGGATGCGGAAAAACAACCACGGCCAAGCGGAAAGCAAAAAGCATAATAGAGTTTCAGGATGAAGATGAACGTGAAAACTATCTCCTTATTGCCAACACACACCCTTCTGACCTGCTGAAAGGTGCAAAGCCAAGATTGTTTGACGAGTGGCAGGATGCCCCGAAAATATGGGGAGCGATCAGAAAGGATATTGATGATTCAGGAGAAGTTGGTCAGTATATATTGACCGGTTCAAGCTCCGCTGATGTTCAGACCGCACATACTGGTACACTTCGAATATCCAGGATGAAGATGTATCCGATGAGCCTTTACGAGAGCGGAGAATCAAACGGTGAAATATCTTTGAAAGCTCTGTTTGATTCCCCGAAGACATTTGATGGATGCGAATCAGACTTGTCAATCGATGGGATAAAATATGTGATTTGCCGCGGAGGATGGCCAGGTGCGCTGAAGGGGCGTACAGACCACGCAAGGCTGGCGATAGCAAAGGACTTGTTTAATCAGACATGTGATACAGATATATCAAAAATAGATGGAATAAAAAGGAATCCGGTTTGGGCAAGAACAATTCTGAAATCATATGCCCGAAACCTCTGTACACTTGCGGATGCAAAGACAATTCTTGCTGATGTAACAGCGACATGTGATCTGTCAAAACAAACATATTATGATTACATCTCCGGATTCGAAAAGCTCATGATAATCGAAGATATTGAAGCATGGTGCCCGGCTATCAGATCAAAAACATCCATCAGGTCCTCCAAAAAAAGAAATTTTGTCGACCCCTCCATTGGCGCAGCAGCGTTGGGATTATCCCCGGAGTATTTTTCCAGTGATTACAAGACGCTCGGTTTTTTATTTGAATCACTATGTATCCGTGATCTTAAAATATATACATCTGCAAATGGTGGAATGATTTCATATTATCATGATCGGTATAATCTGGAAGCAGATGCTGTGCTGCATCTGGAAGATGGAAGATATGCCCTGATCGAATTCAAGCTCGGACAGACTGAAGTGGAAGAAGGAGCGCGTCATCTGTGTGAAATTGAAAGGCTTATTATCGAACATAACGAGAATGAAAAACAAAATCCATTACGCCTGCCGGATCTGAAATTAATCATTACCGGAACAAAATACGGTTATTTGCGTCCGGATGGAGTTTATGTGATACCGATTGGATGTCTGAAAGATTAGAGAGAGGCAGATTATATAATGAATCTGAATCAATCCATTGAACGAATGACAGACTGCATATGCGTTATACTGGAACGAAATGTTCATAGTATATGGCTGTATGGCAGTGTTGGGGAGGCCGATGGGGGTCTGCCAAAATATCTTTTGAGTTAACTTTTTATCAACGTGCTTGACAACTTATGGCATAGATGATATTGTGGATGTGGGATATCCCACTTTAAGCGTTTGGGAGGAATTGAAATGGAAGCCGTTGTCCGAGAATATGACGCGAAGCTGGATTCGAAAAAGAGGCTGACCCTGCGGGAAGCCGGATATGAGTACTATCATGTCTCCGTTCTTCCGGATCAAAGGATTATCCTGGAGCCAAGGGTGCTGACAACACCGTTTGAAGTGTCCGCGAATACGCTGAAGATGATGGACAGCGCTGTTGAAAATATGAAAAAGGGAAAAGTTTCCCCGGCACTGGATCTGTCCGAATTCGAGGAGTAAACCATGTTTGAAATACATCTTGGCGTCCCCGAAATGGAAGAACTTTGGAAAAGCCTGCAAAAAAGGCATCAGGATGGAACCGCAACAAAGGAAGAGGAAAAACTGCGCAGACGAATGGGGAAAGCCATGGCTTTTCTTTCAGATAATCCCCGGCACCCGGGGCTCCACTCCCATGAAATATCTTCCCTGACAGCCCGTTATGGTCAGAAGGTTTGGGAATCGTATCTGGAAAATGACACTCCGAAAGCAGGCCGGATCTTCTGGTGTTATGGACCGGGGAAAGGCGACATCACAATTGTCGGACTCGAACCACATCCGGAAGACAAATCCAACGGGTACCGGAAAGTAACTTTGTCTTCCATGGGAAAAGAAACGATCTGACCGCGGGTACAGAACAACAAACTGAAGGATCAGAGTGAAGGGAAATGTATTGTCCTGAGCGCAGTATATGAGGGCTATCCAGCCGGATCGCAATCCTGAAGCGGAAAAAGCATTTATATCCCATGAGTTTATTATCTACCTGCTGAAGATTGCCCTGAAGGATGAGGATGCTTTTTTGTCATTCGGGAACTGGATGCTGACAGAAGGTCTGGCAGAGTATTATCTCCGGAAGACAGACAGCAACTCCCGAAGCTTTCAGTCCTGTCAGGAACAGGCGGAAGTATACCGACAGCTTGAAAGCACATGCGGTACGGATGCCGTGACGCTGTATCGGGCAGCTTTGAAGCGGTGAAAGAAGGAATCTTTTGATATTCCTGACCATTCCCATGTGATATTCGGGATAATTGTGAGGGTAAGAATGTTTATCAAAAAGCTGGACTACGAGAAGTATAAAGGACGGAAATACCAGGCGGAGATCCTCTCCGACAGGTTCCTGTCCATTGAGCCGGAAGGAGACGGCTTTGATATCAGATGGATCATGTCTGATGGGCCCCTCAGGATGTCCATCAACGATGATATGCTGCAGGACTGGCTGGACCATCCGGTCGCCTACGGCGCTTTTGAGGGAGACAGGCTCCTGGGGTTTGTGGAAGGCTTCCTGGAGAAGTGGAACAACAGATACACCATCGCCAACATCTGTGTGTTTGACAGTGCCGACCGCAGGAACGGGGTGGGTACAAAACTGATAGAGACCATCCTGGATGAAGCGGTCAGGTGTGGAGCCAGAATGGCGGTGCTTGAAACGCAGAGTTATAACTTCAAAGCGATCTCTTTTTACAGAAAGAACGGCTTTCAGATCATCGGATTCGACAGGTATGCCTATTCAAACCGCGGACCCGAGGAACATAACATGCGGATTGAAATGGGCAAGAAATTACAGGATTAGAAGATACCAATAGCCGACAAACTCGGAAGATAACCAGACTAACGGCCTATGGTTGATGTGTACGACTCGCCCGTTAGGGTACGCACTTTTTTGGCATTTGCGTACCCCATTTTGCGTACCGGTACGCACCGATTTTTGCGTACCCTTGGATCTACCCGTTCAGTTATTTTTCGGGCTGCAGTGGCCCATAGAAATAACTGACCGTAGCACCGTCGTCCGCCAGGAAGGTGGAACCGGTAATGAACGCGCCTCTGTCGCTCATGAGCAGTTCTGCCACATTGGCCATCTCATCGGCTGTACCTGGACGTCCAGCAGGGCACTTGGCAAACATATTCTTGTAGAAGTCTCCGCGCGGGCCGTTGAATTCATCAATGGCCAAGGGCGTTACGATGATGCCTGGGGCAATGTCGTTGAGCCGAGCGCCGCGCTGACCCCATTTGACGCATTCTGCCATGACGCGCTTTTCATTGCAGCGCTTGGCAAGCTGATATGCATGCAGGGTGTCACGGATTCCTCCTCTTATTCACTAAGCCCAATGCTTTTGAGCCAATTGGCCACGTCCTCGCCAGTGCCTTCTGCGTCGTTCTGAGCTTTGCTGCCGCGAACGGCCAGACCCTGCAATACGGTGATTCCGGGAAGACGGCCTTCCAGATCCTGTTGCGTGCCGGCCTGACCGCTGCCTTCATGCGTGTTGAAGGGGATCACGGTTTTTCCGGTAAAGTCGTGGTTCTCCAGAAAGGTATACATAATGCAAGGCATACCGGCCCACCAGATGGGGTAGCCGATGAAGACCGTGTCATACTGCTCCCAGTTTTCTACATCGCCGATGTAAGCAGGGCGGGCATCCTCGTTCTTCTCCTGCGTTGCGATGGGCAGCACGCTGTCATAATCATCCGGGTAGGGCACCTCGGGTACGATCTCAAACAGATCCGCTCCGGTCTGGGCCGCAATGATCTTCGCCATTTTCGCGGTATTGCCTTCCTGGATAAATCCTACGTTATAATTCTCACCGGTACGGGAAAAATAGACAACCAGCACATGGGCGGGCATTTCCTCTGCGAAGACGGGAATGGCACTGCACAGCAGTATCGTGGCAAGCAGCAGGGAAACCAGCTTTTTCAATTCATGCACTCCTTCAAGTCTTGTTCTATGCTGTCAGTATGTACTGGTCTCCGCAAGGGTGATCAGCCAGCGGTTCTCCTTTTTGCCCAGGCCGCGACTTTGCTTTCGCTCTGCGCAGCTTCCGCGCCGTGGATGGAAAGACCGGCTGCCACCGTCGCGCCCTTGCAGATCTTCCTGAGCTCCCGCTCGCTGCCGCCCATACCGCTGCCCTCGTTGGTGCAGAAGGGCATGATCTTCTTGCTGGTCAGGTCGAAGTGCTCCAGGAACGTGTACACGCACATTGGCATCGTGCCCCACCAGTTGGGATACCCCACAAAGATGGTGTCGTACTGATCGATGGATTCCGGGTATTTCTTGAGTTCGGGCCTGGCGCCTTCCCGCAGCTCAGCCTTGGCTTCCTCGATGCAGACCATATAATCCTTGCTGTATTCCCGGACGGTCTCGATCTCAAACAGATCGCCGCCGACAGCCTTCTGCACGAACTCCGCCACCCGTTCGGTGTTGCCCTTCGCCAGATCCACAATGCTGCCGTTCCAGTAGTTCTGTCCCTTGCGGGAGTAGTACACGATCAGGTTTGCCATATCACAGGTCCACCTTTCAGATGTTTATTCTTCTTTGTCTCAAAGTCCCCTTCAAAAGTTTTTTAGCGCTTTCATTGTTCCTGTGTCCGCCTGCACAGGAAATGCTCTGTTTTATCCAAGCTTCTTTGAGAAATCCGCGAGCACCTCGGATATTTTGATCTGCTGAGGGCATACCTGCTCGCAGGAACGGCATTGCAGGCAGGCGGACGGCTGTTTTTCAGGCGGCAGGGCGCTCAGGGCCATGGGAGCGATGAACCCGCCGCCGGTATACGCGTGCTCATTGTACAGGGAAAGCAAGCGCGGAATATCCAGGCTCATGGGGCAATGACTGACGCAGTAATGGCAGGCCGTGCATGGCACCGTGCCGCGGGAAAGCATCCTATCGGCAATGTTCATCAGCGTTTTCATTTCTGCATCTGTCAGAGGTTTGTCTTCCGCAAATGTCCTGAGATTCTTCTCCAGCTGCTCCTGGTTGGACATGCCGGATAGGATCACAGTCACGGATGGGATGCTCTGCAGAAAACGGAAGGCCCAGGCGGGGATATCCTCATCCGGGCGGAGCGCAGTCAATGCCGATTCTTGCTCTGCCGGAAGCTTTGCCAGCTTGCCGCCGCGCAGGGGTTCCATCACCCAAACGGGAATGCCCAGCTTATTCAGCAGATCGACTTTCTCCTTGCCGTGCTGGAATGTCCAATCCAGATAGTTGAGCTGCAGCTGACAGAATTCCATATCCTTGCCATAGGCGTCCAGGAATCGTTTGAGCACATCCAGCTCCCCGTGGCAGGAGAAGCCCAGGTGCCTGATGCGGCCCTGGCGTTTCTGCTCGATCAGGTAGCTGTAGATGCCGTACTTCTCATCATCCAGATAGGCATCGATGTTCATTTCGCACACGTTGTGGAAGAGATAGAAATCAAAATAGTCCACACCCAGCTTTTCCAGCTGGCGGGGGAAGATCTCCTTCACCCTGTTCCAGTTGGAAGGGTCGTAGCCAGGGAACTTTGTGGCAACATAGAAGCTGTCTCGCGGATAACGAGCCAGTGCTTTGCCCATTATGGTTTCAGAGTTTTCGCCGTGATAGCCCCAGGCGGTGTCATAATAGTTGATGCCGTTTTGCATGGCCGTGTCCACCATGTGCAGCGCGGCAGCTTCGTCGATCCGGCTGTCATCTCCATCGAGTACCGGCAGGCGCATCGCGCCGAAGCCCAGTGCGGAAAGCTTCAGGTCCTGAAAGTCTCTGTAGATCATGATCCCGTCCTCCTTTTATTGTCTGTTTGTGGTTCAGGCTTTCCATGTGCCTTATTCAACAGAGATGGTGATGGTAACTTGTGAAAATTACCAGAACATCGCTCATCTCAGATCCTCCTTGATTTTTATACGGTATTGGCTCTTTCGGTTTCCCGGATCAGCCAGTCCAGCTGATCTACGCGGCGCTGACAGACATGAAGCTCTTCCATCAGTTCGCAGCGCAGGCGGCGGAGCTGCTGTTTTGCTTCCGCAAGTCTGCCTGCTTCCACAAGCTCAGCCAGAGGGTTTATCCGATCCGGACTGCATCCGATATCTGTGAGGCATTGCCTTGCGTTTTCCGCGTTCATCGTTTCCTCCTGAGAGTGTCATTTTCTGAGGACATTTATATCATAGCACCTTGCAGGATCCTCTGCCAATGGTTATAATGAATGTCGTGATATTCCTGTTTAGAATTTCATATAGGGCAGGATGTAAATCATCCGCATAAATGTTATCCGGATTTTTTCTGCATATACGCTTTGTCAATCAAAGGATCCGAATCAGGATCATATAACAAACGGTTCCTGTAATAATCGACAGGTACATATTGCTCCTTAGAATTTGAAGGCAGACGACCAGGGAGCATGCGGTCAATTCAGGAATGCCGAAGGGCGAATGATTAACGTCTGTATTTCGGAGACAGTACAAAACAAGGATCGTCATGATGGCGGGGTGCAGTGCCTTTCCAAGATACTGCATCACTTTGGGCAGGGGCCTGTTTCCAAAAATCAAAAAGGGAACCGCCCGCAGCGACCATGTTACAACGGCAACCACGGCAATGACCGCGGCAGGATAAAGCATATCATTCATCCCGGTATGCCTCCTTTGCTTCAATCGGCTTTTTGAGAAGAATCAACGCTGCAAGACAAGTAATCAGCGAAGGGATCAGAAACTGTTCTTTGCCTAACAGCAGGTAAAACCCTGTAGCACAGACAGCAGCCGTTAAGAACGGCAGCTTGGAGCGGTACTGACGCCACTGGTTGATGACCACCACCAGAAAAAAGGCCGTTGCGGAGAAATCGATCCCGCGCAGATCAAATTGCAGATACTGCCCGGCACAAGCTCCGAGAAAGCAGCCGAAGACCCAATAAAGGTGATCGAGCATGGCGATCAGAAATGCGGCCCTGTCCTTGTCAAGCCCCTTCTCGTACTGGACCGAGCAGAGAACGGAATAGGTCTCGTCGGTCAGCGTCAGAATCATATAGGGGCGGCGCCACCCCATACGCCGGAATTGTTCAATAAAGCCTATCCCATAAAAGATGTGGCGTGCGTTGATGAAAAATGTCATCAGGGCAAGGGAGGGAAGGGACGCTCCGGAGATCATCATAGGCACCATGACAATCTGCATGGAACCGGCGAAGATAAACAATCCGGAGGCGGTGGAGAGCAGAACGCCGTACCCCGCATCGCTCATCAGCATGCCAAACGCAATGCCAATGAAGAGATAGGTAAAGAAAATAGGGATCGTATTCCTGACAGCAAACCGCAACTCCTGCATTACTTCTGCCCTCCTGTTGACACATCACCGGATCTGCTTTAGTATAAGCGATATCAAAGTATGGAGCAAGTACGGTCATTTTTGATAGGTACTATCAAAATGGATACTATAGGAGGATGATAATCCTTTAGAAGTTCGTTTTGGAAAAGGAAATGTTTCGGAGGTGCGTCATCATGAAAAAGAGTATTTGCGTCATTCTTGCTGTGACATTGCTGGCTGGCTCTTTCCTTCTCTGCGAAACAGCATCCGCCAACAGCTGGGGGCTGAAGGGGAAACTCTTGACAGTTGTCATGGCAGATCACACATGGGATGACTATACGACACTCAGCAATCAGGAAGGTTCTTTCGCGGTGATGCAATCACGCTATCATAATGCACTGTTTTTTGTGGACAGCCAAGAGCACCTTCATGTCTATACAACAGCAGTCTATCAGCCGGAAGCAAAAAGAAAAGCACCGAAGCTATATTGGGACGGACATTATCTGACGATTTCATATGGCGAGTCTGAGCACTATACATTTTGTGAATGGGATGAGGGCAGCGGAGAGTATCAGCTGTCAGAAGCGGTCATAAATGAATTCAAGTTGACCGGTATTCCGGGTGAATCCGGTTTTTCCTGGCGGTACCAGGCAACAGACGATGATCATGACGCGCCCGCAGCCTGGCCGGAAAAGATCATGCTCGCAGATTTCAACATTGATCTGTTTCCGCATTCCGTGGACGAAGTATGCCATCTGAATTATATGCATGCCCGGTTTGACAGCGGACTGAACGTGCTGGGAACCGCTTTTTCCGGTAATGTATATGATCCCGACCACCCGGGAGAACTCCTTCAGCCGAAGAAGAAAGGGACATCTGCCGTATACAGCGCTCCTTACGGGAAATCCGCATGGCGTGCCGGAAAAGGAAAAGCGGCAGTCGGGCTGAACGGCGAACTGTGGTTGCTTTCACAGTATAAAAACGAGGATGGACAATCCTACGCCTGCATCCGGTATAATGTCAGCGAACGCACGCAGCGGATCGGCTATGCGCTATGCAAGGATCTGGGCCTGTCGGAAATCAGCGTGCAGAACAACGAGCCCGGCCGGTCCTTTGTCCATATTGATGTGGAAGCGACTGCAGACACCTTCCTGACGGATGATCCCGATGTCAGCCAGTTCCATCAGTTTTCTGTTCCGAAGGGAACGCAGTTTTCCTGCCTGGGATTGTATAATAACCACTATGCTTATGTTACCGCAGAAGTAAAGAACGGGAAGTTTACGGACGGAGGAGCCGTCGTATGGGGCTTTATCCCGATCCGGGATCTGGAACCCATGGAACAGGAAAAAGTACCGGAAGTGATGGAAAAGCTTGCCGGAGCGTGGCAGCTCGATGCTGGCGGCACCCTGGCACCGGACATCCTGGTTCTGGAAGCTGACGGCTCGTTCACCGCACCGGGAACGACAGCCGAGATCGCAGAAGAAGGCGCTTCCTCCGGAACATGGTATGTGACAAAATACAATCCCTTCATGAATCTTTACTGGAACGAAACATCCTATGAACTGACCTTGCTGTTCGATAACGGCTGCGCAATCGTGCGAGGCCTGGAACTGACGGAAGAAGGCTTTAGCCTGATCTTCTGGGAAGGCGGCGGAGGATATGTTCCGTATGACGGATCACAGGATCCGGAAGCGGATCATGGATAAACAGACCAGTGCAGGAGAAATGATAGAAAACAAAATCGGAACATGTTTTTTGAAATTGTTGGCTATAATGTGATAAGAAAGTTGGGAATAATATGGACAACATAGTTTTCAGAGAAGCGGAAATCACTGCTGTCGCTCCAGGCACAGCGCTGGAGTACGTGGACAGTGCCTTCAACGGCTGGCAGGCCGTGAAGATCGGAAGCCAGGTCGGATGGGTTTCCGGGGAGTGCAGCGAGATCACAACTGAATAAATGCTTGGGGAACCTGCTTTTCCAGGGGGTTCCCCCTGTTTCGGGGATGTTCTTTGCAAGAAAAACGAAGTATTTCAATGAAATCCGCAGAAATATTTCAAAACACAGTCAATACTACGTGAAATGCACGGAAAACGAGAAAAATAAAAAGAAAAACCTTTTCCAAATTATTGACTTTCTTTGACCTTCGATATATAATACAGGCACCATCAAGGGAGGGGGATCGAGAGAGAGCCCGAACAAGATGGAATGAATGCGACCCTGCAAGCGTGGCAATGAACCAAGCGTACAAGGCCAATG
>OMZY01000055.1 GCA_900315675.1 uncultured Eubacteriales bacterium | reverse complement strand
CTTCCGTGTGATCCAGCACCAGGTAGGTGGTGGACATGTACCCGTGCTTTCCATCCGGCGCGGTCACCTCATACCAGCTGCTGTTGGTCTTGGCGATGATCTGCACGAAGGAGCCGTTCTTATAGGTCGCCAGCACCTTGTACTTTGTGCCTGGCCCGGAGCGCAGGCGCAGGGTGCCTTTCCGGGTTTCCGCGCCCGAGAAGTCCGTATTTACCCGCCAGACCTCCGTCCGGTTGTCGTCGCCCGGCGCGGTGAAGTTGACGCGTGGCGTCATGGCGGCGGGAACAGGAGCGCGGAGGATGCAGCCCTCCACCAGCCGCTGCCATTTTCCCGCATCATCGATGGGATGCACAAGCGTCAGTTCGTATTCGCCGTTCAGCGTTTCCGTAACCTCCGCCGACAACGGGGCCAGGGTTCCGTTGCCGTTGGTGGAGAAGTCGGTGCAGTCGGCAGGATAGACGCAGATCATGGGGTATCACCTCCAAATGGGTAAAAAGAAAGCGCCACCAAAGTGACGCTCGAAAGTGTTTCACACTTTATACGTAGTATCGGCTATCGGAAGTCCTATGGATGGCACCTTGCCGCACAAGCAATTCTGTAATATGCTTGAACCCATTCGGATTGATGACGCCTGCTTCGGCCAGTGTTCGCGCTGTCTTTTCTGACGTTGCTCCGCAATCTCTCAGTTTTTTTAGGATTACATTCTTGCGAATCAAGGGAATTGGTGGGAAGAAAGCCATGCTGATTTTCTCCTTTACAATGACTCAGAAATAGAATACATCTTCAAATTTCTTGTCCAAAGCAATACATATAATCAATGCGAGCTTTGCGGTTGGGCTGAATTGACCTGTTTCGATGGAACTGATCGTGTTGCGCGAAACACCAACCATTTCAGCCAACGCAGATTGCGACAGCCCTTTCTCCGTGCGTATCTCCTTGAGCTTGTTTTTCAAAACCAATTGCTCATCCATGCTGCCACCTCCTTATTTCGTCAACTGGAGTATCCAGGAAACGAGAAATGCAGCAGCTGCAATCACATAGACAATCGAAATATACAGCTCGTGTTTTTTGTGCAGCTTCAAATACTTGCGAATGAAGATTGCCGAGCATCCAGCCATGACAGCGAAGAAGATCCCGCTGTTCATACGGTCATATTTGATTGCTTCTGTTACAGCGACAACCGCAAGTAAACACACAGCGACAATCCAGCCAAAGACAATGCTTGATCTGGCGACTTCAAGATTTGCGATGTCCTGTCCATGGTTCTCCTGCCTGCTTTTTTCCAGAATCTCTTCTCTGTTCATCATAAATCCTCCTTTTTGCCAAGTTCGCTTGGCATGTGCATACTATATCATTGCCAAGTACACTTGTCAATAGGGTTTGCAAAGTTTTCTTTGCAAAAGCATTTTGACGAACTCAGAGGGAGCGCCAATTCGGCCTGACGACCACCTTCGTGACCGTACCCGTCCATGATATGGCATTCGCACCGGGCTCTCGCCGTTCATGTGATCGTTCATCAGTGTGGTTCCTTGGTATGCTTCCTGCAGCACGGAGTCGATAACGATGCTCCCAGAGATGTTCTCCAGTTCCACGATGGCCATGCCCACCATGAGCGTAATGTTCCCGGAACCTGTGACTGTCAGGATCGGCTCGGAATGCACGCTTCCCGGATTTGTGATGATCGTCCCGGATGTGGTGACCGTGATGTCAGCAGCGGCATCGGCATAGAAGAATGGATAGCAGCGGAAGTTGACCGCAAAGGTACAGTGCGGATTGCCCCGGAGCACCTTTTCAAAAGGGATCTGGTTGGCGATCCGCGCTTTGTAGTAGCCGCCCGTCCGGTTGGCAAAGGTCACCGTGCCGCTGCCCTTCAGCCAGGCGGCGATGGCAGGGATCAGCGCCGGATCAGAGATAAAGCAGGTGGCTGTCAGGATCATATCGTCGTAGACGTCTTCGCCTTCCAGCTGCGTCAGGCTCCCCGGCCTGCCGGGCACATTGGTCTGGGTGCTCCGCTCCAGTGGAATGGTGATGGGTGGCTGCTCCGTCACG
>OMZY01000040.1 GCA_900315675.1 uncultured Eubacteriales bacterium | reverse complement strand
TCTTGCCTTTATTTTTCAACGCTTTCAGCTATTTTCTCTTGGCTTGTTATAGATTTTTCAAGGTTCGACCCACTTTATTCATGTGGGAAGTTTGAATTATGAATTAGTATGGAGGGGCTCAACATGACTACCATCACCACCCGGGAGCTGAAGGAACGCCTTCAGGAGCTGCAGGGTCAGGAAGTGACCCTGCTTGGCTGGATCCGCAACCATCGCAAGCAGAAGAATATGGGCTTCGTGGACTTCTTTGACGGAACCTGCTTCAAGAATCCTCAGGTGGTGTACGATAATACCCTGCCGGACTTCGAAACGGTGCAGGCCCTGCGGGTCGGCAGCGCGGTGAAGGTGACCGGCAAAGTCGTCCCCAGCTACAAGGATCCGGAAACCCCGGAAATCCAGGCCAGCGCCATCACGCTTGAGGGCGACTGCCCGGAGGACTATCCGCTGCAGCCCAAGCGCCACACCGTGGAATACCTGCGGGAAATCGCTTACCTGCGTCCGCGGACCCGCCTGTTCCAGGCCGTGTTCCGTGTGCGGAGCGTTGCCTCCATGGCTATCCACACTTATTTCCAGGACAGGGGCTATGTCTATGTTCATACTCCCCTGATCACCGGCAATGACGCCGAAGGCGCCGGCAACACCTTCACCGTAACCACCCTGCCCAAGGGTTCCACGGCGGACGCTTCCGAAGACTTCTTCGGCAAGCCCACCAGTCTGGCCGTCACCGGCCAGCTGGAAGGCGAGACCTTTGCCATGGCCTTCTCGAAGATCTACACCTTCGGACCCACCTTCCGGGCCGAGAACAGCAACACCAAAACCCACGCGGCGGAATTCTGGATGATCGAGCCGGAAATCGCCTTCTGCGACCTGGGCCAGCTGATGGACCTGGAAGAGGACTTCCTGAAAGCCATCGTGAAGACCGTGCTGGAGAAGTGCCCGGACGAGCTGAAGTTCCTGGACCAGTTCACCGGCGGCGGCCTGCTGGACAAGCTGAACACCCTGCTGACCAGCACCTGCGCCCGGGTGACCCACGAAGAAGCCATCTCCATCCTGCGCAAGGCCATGGAGAACGGCACCGAGTTCAAGTTCGAGCCGAAATACGGCGAGGATACCGCCAAGGAGCATGAGAAGTACCTGACCGAGGAGTATTTCCACAGTCCGGTCTTCGTCTACAACTGGCCGAAGGACATCAAAGCCTTCTATATGTACCAGAACGACGACGGAAAGACCGTCGCGGCGGTAGACCTGCTGGTCCCCGGCTCCGGCGAGCTGATGGGCGGCAGCCAGAGGGAAACCCGGTATGACCTGCTGACGCAGCGGATGGACGAGCTGGGCATCAGCAAGGAAGAAATGTACTGGTATGTCAACCTCCGCCGGTACGGCGGCTGCACCCACTCCGGTTTCGGCATGGGCTTCGAGCGCCTGCTGATCTACCTCACCGGCGTGGACAACATCCGCGACGTCATTCCTTACTTCCGGACGCCCATGAACTGCGATTTTTAATCGCAGTTCAAATTCAGAATTAAGAATTCAGAATTCAGAATTGTTACTTTACGGAGTGTGCATTCCCGCACACTCCGTTTTCCATCTGGCCGGATAATAAGCACAACACCCGACCCGCATAGCGGGAATGTGACAGAGTGTCTGTCCCTCTGTCACATTCCTGCTCTCCACAGCCTCCATTGAATGATCTTCTCCCCGCTGCAGCGGATAATTCTGAATTCTGAATTCGGCGTCGCTTTAGCGATTCCACTGCGCTCTGCGGGAACATGACAGTAAGGGACGGAGCAAATGTCACACTTCGCATTACATTTGCTGCCGTCCCTCTGTCACATTCCCGTTCCCGCTCCCCGCTGTTTTTACTTTTTCTTCCGCCGCAGGCGGAATAATTATGAATTGTGAATTATGAATTATGAATTGAGCCAAAGGCACTGTCCTCCATCACCTGTTCTTCACAGGTTTTTCAAAATCTTGACAATTATCCGTACAGCCTGTAATATTATTATGTTCGGCTGTGCGATTTCATATCGCTGCTGTTATCGATAGAGCATCCCCAAAATGTATCACCGTGAGTATTCCTCACGATCTGTATTCTTTCGGGCGGGCCTCTGCCGCCGTCAGTGACGGTATATTTTCAGAGGTTAGTCCAATCGGAAAGGTTTGGGCTTTCCCGCGGATTGCCATGACCTGTCCGGTTGCACATGCCCTTAGTCTTCCGTGCCGCGGCAGGCTTGATCCTTTATGCCGCCATGCATAGAACAGATATGTTACGAACCGGGAACCCCCTCGGTCGAGGCAGTATACAGCCGTGCGAAGCGTTTGTTTTCGTACGGTTTTTTGTTTGCCGAAACGCGCATGGGAAAAGCTTTCCCGCGCATCTGAATAATGAAAATGAGATTTTGAAAAAGAAGGGGAGGGAATTTATGAGTCCTGTAATTGCCGCGGTCATCGCCGTGGTTGTGGGCGCGATCTGCGGTTTCTTAGGATATACCTACCGGAAGAATTTCACCGAAAAGAAAATCGAACGGACGGAAGATTATGCCAAACGTCTGTATGACGACGCCGTCCGCAAAGCAGAAGACTACAAAAAGGAAAAAGTGCTGGAAGCCAAGGAGGAAATCCTGAAGGCGAAGGCAGAAAACGACCGGGAACGCGCAGAGAATGAACGGGAAATCCGGGAACGCCGCAACGAAATCCAGAAGAATGAACGCCGCCTGATCCAGCGTGAGGAAACCCTGGACAAGAAGGCCAGCAACCTGGAAACCCGCGAAGAATCCCTGAACAACAAAATGGCTGACCTGACTCAGAAGGAAAACGAGCTGGAAGAGCTCAAGGCCAAGCAGCTGACTGAACTGGAACGGATCGCCGGCCTGGACCGCGAAGCGGCCAAGCAGCTGGTGATCGACCGCGTCCAGAAGGAAGCCTTCCATGACGCCGCCGCCCAGGTGCGTGAAATCGAAACCCAGGCGAAGGAAGAAGGCGAAAAGAAAGCCCGCAACATCATCGCCATGGCCATCCAGAAGTGTGCCGCGGACCATGTGGCTGAAACCACCGTCAGCGTCATCAACCTGCCCAACGATGATATGAAGGGCCGGATCATCGGCCGTGAAGGCCGCAACATCCGTGCGCTGGAAACCGCGACGGGTGTGGATCTGATCATTGACGATACGCCCGAAGCCGTGATTGTTTCCGCCTTCGACCCGGTCCGCCGGGAAGTGGCGCGCATCGCGGTGGAAAAGCTGATCATGGACGGCCGGATTCATCCGGCGCGCATCGAGGAAATGGTCGAGAAGGCCCGGAAGGAAGTGGACAACCAGATCCGGGAAGCCGGCGAGAACGCCGTGTTCGAAACCAACCAGCATGGTATCCACCACGAGCTGGTCAAGCTGCTGGGCCGTCTGCGGTACCGTACCAGTTACGGCCAGAACGTGCTGAAACACTCCATCGAAGTCAGCCACCTGGCCGGCCTGATGGCTGCCGAGCTCGGCGCGGATGTCCAGCTTGCCAAGCGTGCAGGTCTGCTGCATGACATCGGTAAGGCTGTGGACCACGAGAGCGAAGGTACCCACGTGACCCTGGGCGCGGAACTCGCCCGGAAGTATCACGAAAACGCGGACGTGGTACACTGCATCATGGCCCACCACAACGACGTGGAACCCCAGACCGTGGAAGCGGTTCTGGTGCAGGCCGCGGACGCTATTTCCGCCGCCCGTCCCGGTGCCCGCCGCGAAAGCCTGGAGAACTATATCAAACGGCTTGAGAAGCTGGAGGAAATCGCCAACAGCTTCAGCGGCGTAGATAAGTGCTACGCCATCCAGAGCGGCCGTGAAGTCCGCATCATGGTGAAGCCGGAAGACGTGAATGACGACGGCATCAAGGTGCTGGCGAAGGAAATCGCCAAGCGCATTGAAGAGCAGATGGAATATCCGGGCCAGATCCGGGTGAACGTCATCCGCGAAACCAGAAGCACGGAATACGCGAAATAAAAAATCCGGCAGGAAACGAAAAAAGATCGGCAGACTGGGGTCTTCCATAAAACAGTATTAGCCAGAAATTCAGAAAAGGCATCTGTGTGCCGGATTGGTCAATACTGAATTATGGAGGAAAACACAATGAAATCTCTGTTTGAAGAGCTTGGCGGCACCTATACCCTGGGTAAAGACGGTATGTACTATCCGAACCTGATGATTGAGGAAGCTGATCAGCGACCCATTGGAAAATGGGGACGGATGCACAGGGAATACCTGAAGGAGCAGCATCCGAGCCTTTATCAGCAACTCATTCTAAACGGAACTATGGGCAGACATCTTGCCTATGCAGACGGAAGAGCGACAGCGATGCTTGAAAGCTTGATCGCGCAGATGGTTAAGCAAGAAGGTGTTACTGAACAACTCAAGGCAGAGCAGCCCATGGTATGGGTAGGCAGGATGAACAGCATTCGTAACCGAGCCGAGGAGATTGTTATGGAAGAAGTTATCCATATCCTATAAACAAAGTAGCCGCTGGTGGATTAATCGCACCAGCGGCCTTCCTTCTTTGTGTTTATTCACTTTTTCGTTGATTTTTTATATCATATCAACAGTCACTTTAGGATAAAAATATTCACTTAGCCATTCACCGCATAGTACTGTGCCTGAGCATTCCATAGGGCATAGTATTTTCCTGCTTCTTGATGTACAAGCTCTTCATGCGATCCGCTTTGAACGATTTGGCCGTGATCGAAAACAAGGATTTCGTCGCAGAAGCGGCAGGAGCTCAGACGGTGAGAGATGTAGATCGCGGTTTTGTCGCCTGCTATATCGTTGAATTTTTCATAGATCTCAGCCTCCGCAACAGGATCAAGTGCCGCTGTCGGTTCGTCGAGGATGATGAATGGCGCGTTCTTATATATCGCGCGGGCGATGGCGATTTTCTGTGCCTCGCCACCAGAAACCTCCACACCGTCTTTGTCGAGGGTTTTGTATAGTACCGTGTCAAGCCCCTTTGGCATTGTGCTAAGTCTTTCGGAAAAGCCCGCTTTTTCAAGGCAATCCGCTACATCCTCACGGTCATAGGATGCGGAAACGGCGACGTTTTCGCCGAGAGGCATAGCGAAGAGCTGAAAATCCTGAAAAACGATAGAAAAAATGTCCCTATAGTCGTCATAGCGGTACTTGCGAATATCAATACCATTGAGCAGTATTTCGCCCTCCGTTGGATCGTAGAGGCGGCACAAAAGCTTGATAAACGTAGTTTTTCCGGAGCCATTCATGCCCACGACAGCAAGACGCGAGCCAACCTTGAATTTTATATTGACATTTTTCAGCGCATATGCTTCTGAGCCTGGGTATTTGAAGGATACGTTTCTGAACTCCACCTCATATTGTCGATCCGAGCGTTTCTCCGTCGTCAGGCTGCCTTGATACATGGAATTTGGGATATCAAGATACTCAAAGGTATTTGACAAAAATACGCCGTTGGCGCGCACATTCTCAAAGGCGACGATGAGTCCGTTGAGTCCCATGAAAACTCCCGTAATTGCGCCTATGTACTGGGTAGCAGAGCCGATGGGGAAAGCCCCAGCCCACGCTTTGACGCAGACAAAGAGGTAGATAATGCCACTCATAACTGCGCCTATGCCCTTAGATGCCGCGACGCACAGTCCCAACTTTCCACGGTATTCTGTAGCAAGAGGCGAATTTTCCGTGAACACATCTCCTTTCCCCATATAGAACTTGCTGATACGTTCCTGCCTGTATATGCGGATATCCACTGCGCGTTTTAACCTCGTGGCAAAAAAACCATAGGCTCCGAACATCCTGTTCCCAAGCCTCGCGTCAGAGGCGTAATTTTCCCACGCGGCGTTCGCAACACCCACGAGCTGTCCAGAGGCAAGGGCTACCGTGAGCATCACCGCGAGGATACATATGGCAAATAGCGGATTGTTCAAAAATCGAAGGCTCCCTGACGGAATCGGCAGTATGAAAAGCTCCACGGAGAGAACGATGCCGCCAAGCATTGAAAATGCTCCGTCAAGCAGTTCCTCCAAAAGCCTCGGTATGCGTGAAAGGCCTCGACCACCCCAGTTATCATTCTGTTGTATCTGTGCAGTTAAGTCAGCTACGTGCTGGCTGTCAGCGTCCACAAAATCCATAGCGGCGTGCTTGTCGGCGATAACCTTGCTGGTTGTTATCCAGTTGCCGTCCTTCCTAGCCTCGTACCAACGGTTTAGTATGGCTGAAATCACAGCAAAAAGCGTGGTGACGCCGAGAGTTATCCCTATTAACCTCCATACCTCGCGCGCCTCCACTCCTGTCACCAAAGCGTTAATTATCCTTGCCGACAGAAACACCGTCGCGTAGGGTGTAAGTTTCGTAAATAGGCGAGAAAGTAGAAGCGCGTTAAGTTGCTGAGGATCATATTTCCGCCATATCCCTACTGCCCGCGCCAGACGGCTGAACGCAGTTTTCATTGATATCCCTTTTTTACTCATTTTCCACCGCCTCCTCGCTGTAGTATTTACTCTGCACCTCAAAAAGCTCCGCATATTTACCTCCGGCGGACATCAGCTCATCGTGGGTTCCCTCCTCGGCGATACCCCCATCCTCGAGATACAGTATTCTGTCGCAAAACCTGGTGGAGGCTAGCCGGTGGGAGATAAATACTGAGCTATTCCCCTCGGTTATTTCATTATATCTAAGATAGATTTCATTCTCAGCTATGGGGTCCAGTGCGGCTGTGGGCTCATCCAGCAATATCACGGGCGAGTTGCGGTAAATGACACGGGCAAGCATCAGACGTTGAGTCTCACCGCCGGAGAGCTCCGTGCCGTCCTCATAGACATCACGTGTGACCTGTGTCTCAAGCTCGGACGGCAGGCTTTTTACTTTACTACTGAGCCCTGCAAGCTCTAATGCACGCCAAAGCCTTTCGATATCTGGTTTATCTAATGACTGTGTCACGTTCTCACGGATGGTGGCGGGCAGTACTGAAAAGTCCTGAAATACAGCTGAGAAAAGCTCATAATATTTCCTTCTGTCAAATTCCCTTATATCCGTCCCGTTCAAAAGCACTCGGCCTTCGTTAGGGTCAAGAAAGCCCGCTAGGAGCTTGATGAGAGTGGTTTTTCCTGCACCGTTTAAGCCCACTATTGCCAACTTTTCGCCGGAGTGAATGGTGAGATCAAGATTTTTTATCGTGTCCTCCTTAGCACCGGGGTAGCGGTAAGAAACGTTTTCAAACCGAAATTCGTAGGGCTTTTCCGGCAACTCCGTGCCGCTTTCAAATCGGAACGGCTCCTTCCAGTCTAAAAATTCCCGTACCTTTGAAATATCAAGGCATTGACGGTGCAGAGTAAATACCCCATCCAGAATCCCCGTGACCCACGCTGTAAAGCCGGAAACGGCGGAGAAGTATAAAAGGAATTCCGACACCGTGATTTCCTGCCTCAGCACCATTGATACCAGCACAAAATACGCAAGACCGTTTCGCAGGAGAGCGAGCACGGCGTCGAGCAGATTTCCCCAGAAAAGATGCCTCTGATTTTTTTCGGCAAAGGAACGAAAGAGCTCCAGATTTTTCGTCCAAACTTCCTGTACCCAGTCGGTAATACCGAAAATGCGGATATCTTTAGCGTAATTTCGCTCGAGGAGGAGGTTTGTGGAATAACTTAGGGCGTTCACAAACTTGGCCCGCTCATCCCTGTGCGCGTAACCCCAGCGGCTGAGGCGCAGATTGACGAGAAAGCCCAACACCGTCATTACCGTGGTCACTGCGGCAAGCCAAATATTAAGCCCGGAGAGCAGAACTAAATATAAGGAAAAACCAAGAGTATTCGCGAGAAGTTCCGTAAGTGTATTCCATATTGACTCGGTTGCCCCGCTGTCCCCATTTACAGCTACCCCCGCCTGGTTGCTAGATTCACGAAACCGAGTGTCGAGAAGGTTGGGGTACGAGGTCATCGCGCGCTTCATATCCAGCGCGACCACGATATCTGAGCGTACCGTAGTTCTTCCAAAAAACGTATTTTCCTCAAAATATGCTTTACCGCCGTTGAGGAAAACCAATAGGAGCGTAAATCCGCAGACTGCCGTTAAGAGCACTGTCAGACCCTCGCCACCTTCAATAATAGCGAGTATTGCCGGAGCGACCATCATTTCCGCCGCCGTTTTGCCCACGGTAAAAAACGCGATAATTAAGCACAGCCAGAGTACGCCCCTGTGCCCGTTCAGTGCAAGGCGCACCATGTACGCCACGTTACTGAATAACGAATATTTTGGTTTGGTTTTCTTTTCACTCATATTCCAAGCCTCCCTTCGCAGCACAGTATAGCAGAACGATTCGCCCCCAGGCATTCCGGGGGACGAATCGTTCTTTTCAGGGGACGAATTGCTCCGTTCTACTGTTGCGGAAGCAGTATTTCAGTTGTAAAAGCGCCATTTTCGGAATTGCGACTGAGATAACCGCCAAGGCGGTCTATAATAGCGTCTATTCTGACAAGCCCCAGACCATGCCCTTCGCCCTTGGTACTGTGAAAGATTCGCCCGCTCTTTTGCATTTTCTTTTCTGCGGTTAAATTCGTAAAGGAAATGTAGAGCTGTGTATTCTTCATGTCCATATAGATTCGGATCATACGCTGATCAGGCGGCAGCTTCAGACTTGCTTCGATTGCATTATCAAACAGATTACCGATGATGACGCACAGATCAATGTCCGGCGTGGTCAGTGCAAGCGGGATATGAGCATCCGCGTGGACGGGTATCTCTTTAGAGTGCGCTAAAGATATCTTGCTGTTTAGGATGGCGTCTGCCATGGCATTGCCGGTTTTGATAACGGTATCGACTGTTGCCAAATCCGTATCCAATTCATCAAGATAGGTTTTGATAGCGTCCATATTTCCCGAAGCTGCATAGGCTTTGAGTGTCTGGATATGATTGCGATAATCATGACGCCAGCCCCGGATTTTCTTATACATATTCTCTACTTCGGCATAGTGAGTCTCAATAAGCTCTCTTTGATAGGCCGCAATTCGCTGATCCTCTTTCTTCTTAAACAATGGCATGAAACCTGTCCTCCTATGTCCTTGCTATAATGGCACGGTTGAGCGCATCATATTGGCCTCTTGGGAGGGGGATTGCACTGCCGTCATTAAGAATGACTTCTGTTTTGGAAATACGACGGACGCAGGTCAAATTAACGATATAAGACCGTCCAAGGCGGAAAAACCGCTCGTCAAGCTCTTTCTCAAATTCTCCAAGCGTCCGTTTGACGGTACGTCCACCTTCCCATGTACGGTGACATAGTTCTGCTGTACATCAAGATACCGGATTTCTCTTACAGGCATGACGACAGTCTCATCAGCGGTTTTGAGCAAGAGCTCTTTTTCGTTTTTCTTTAGCCGCTCCGATGCCCGGTCTAATACGCTCCAAAGCTGTTCCGTCTTTACAGGCTTTATCAGATAATGGAGTGCAGCCACATCGTAACCATCTGCAATGTATTCTGAATAGCCTGTGATAAAGACGATCTGGACGGATTCGTTGTCCTGGCGAATCGCCTTTGCCATTGTCACACCGTCCATCTTGCCCATTTCAATGTCGAGAAGGAGGATATCAAAATCTTTTTCTTCCGCATAATTGAACATAAATGCTTCTGCGGACGGATAGGTTCTGATTTTGACGATCCTGTCCTTGGCCCATTCTTTTACGAGCGTTGCTATGTATTCGGCATCTGCTTGGCTGTCATCACAGATCGCAATTTTATAAGTCTCGTTGGCCATTTTCTTTACCCCTTATATATTTTCCGCTTTTTATTCTCATGTCCATTGGCTTTTTTGCATCAACTGGGATAGCCCAAGAGCAACCGAAACGTAAACAGCCATTAATTCGTCCCTCGTTGCAAAGGGTATTGATTCTTCGGATGCCGATTCCCCATTTTATTGAAGCTTCCTTAATTGTCATATAATCATTCATTGCAAATCCTCAAAGAGCATTGTTGTATTAGCAGTTTTATTATACTCCAATATTGGAACAATATCAACTATGGTATTCCAATGTTTCAGCGGTGGCTACTTGGTAGGAATTGTTGCATAACTGCCTATGACTCCAAAAATCTATAAATATCGCTACGCAATTTCCCAGACAAACATCCATCCACTCGTCCACTGTGGACGTTGCTTTGGGAAATTTACTAAAAGCACTTGATGTCACCCTCTTGACATGATATAATGTATTTGTGAAAGTCTGAGAAATTATTCTCGGGCTTTTCTTTTTGCCCTGATATAAGAGTGACCAATGTATTCTTTTCTATGAAAATTTGCAGCAAAGGGAAAAGTATCTCTTCTCAAGCTAATGTATATTAGAGGAGTACGTGAGAAAAATGAGGAGGTGTCATGTCTTTCCTTTTTGACTCTGTCGTTAATTTTTCATGGTTTTTGAAAATTTCAACATAATTATTGTGAAGGACCAATGTTTTTTTCATATGTGGCAGCGTCACAGAAATGTGGCGTTTTTTGTATGCCATTTTTCAACAGTCAGTGCAAAGGGCATCGTTTCGAAAGACCGGTGCCTTTTGCATTGCCTGTTGGCGGCAATGGGAAGGAGGTGAAGGAATCGTATGAGTACCCAGATGGAAAAGCTGTTGGCTGCTCAGGAGAAAACCCAGGAGAAGCTGCGCCGGGCACAGGAGGAAGAGAAGCAGCTCAAGAAGCGGATCGCAGAGCTGAAGCGGAACGAGCGCACCCATCGGCTGTGTACCAGAGGTGGCTACGTAGAAAAGCTGTTTACTGAGCTTGGCGCGCCAGAGCTTTCGGACGAGGAAGTGTTCGAGCATTTGCATTACGCCCTGAATACGCCCTACGCGAAAACGCACCTGGAAAACCTGATGAAAGCCAAGCGGAAGGCTGCTGCCGAGGCTGAGGGAACCGAAGCCGGGAATCTGGCTGACTAAGGACCCGGAGTTTACGGAGGCGCAATTATATGAACTTCGTTCATTCATTGCGCTCTCCGAGGGCTCCTGCGGAGGGCTCGATGGAGAGAGGCCATAATCATGGCTTCTCTCCATCAGCAGGGGCGGCCCCCTGCGCCGATTTCATCGGCTACCCCCGTAGTCATGGCACAGGAACGACGAAACGAAGAGGAGGTGAGGCACACATCCCGTGTCCCCATTATAACATTACGATTATTGCCCGGGGCAAGTTGAAAGGCAACTCCGTAGTCGGAGCCGCAGCCTACCAATCGGGCGATAAGATTTATTCCGAATACGAGCATGAATGGAAATCCGGCGATCATTTGGAGAGGATCATCCACAAGGAAATCCTGCTGCCACCCAACGCCCCGGAGAAATACCGGGATCGCGCGATGCTCTGGAACGCTGTGGATGCTGCTGAAGATAAATCAACCGCCCAAACCGCCCGGCGCATTATCATGGCGCTGCCCAAGGAGTTGACTCAGGAGCAGAACATCGAGTTGACCCGCAATTACTGCCAAATGTCCTTCGTGGATCGCGGCATGATTGCGGATTTTGCTGTCCATGACGACGAGGAGGGAAATCCCCACGCCCATGTGCTATTGACCATGCGTTCAATCAATGAGAAGGGAGAGTGGAACCCGAAAACACGAACCGAGTTTATCCTGGATGAGAACGGCGAGCGCATCCAAACGGCCAACGGAAAATTCAAGCGCCGCTGCGTCAGCTGGGACGGCTGGAATGATCGGGGCAACTGTGAAATCTGGCGGCATGAATGGGAGGTTATGCAGAACGCTGCCTTGGAAAAAGCAGGCCGGGAGGAACGCATTGATATGCGATCTTTTGAACGGCAGGGGATCGAGCTGGCTCCCACTGTCCACCTGGGCCCTGCCGCTTCTGCCCTGGAGAGGAAAGGCATCCACACTGACTTGGGCGATTACAACCGGATTGTGAAAGCAGTCAACGCCCTGCTTATCGCAATCAAGAACAAGCTGAAAGCTCTGCTGGAATGGCTGACAGAACTGAACGAAGTCATCCACGATCAACAGAAGCTGGAAAGCCCTGGCGATTATCCGCTCCTTTCCGTGCTCATGGCCTACTATGATCTGCGGGAAAAAGAACGCTGGGATTGGAAATATCCTGCTCGTAATAAGGCGGGTATCAACGATCTGAAAGAGAAGGCGGCTGTTCTGTCCTTCATGAAGGAACATGACATCTATTCCATCAATGATTTTGCTCGGCTGCTGAATGCCACCAGCGGAAAAGTCCGAGAATTGGAATCGGATAAAAAGGCAAAGGAGAAACGCATCCGGGACATCGACGCCATCATGGATGCGGTCAAGACGCTGAAAGAGCTGAATCCGATCCGGGAGAAATACAATGGGATTCATTTCACAAAATCAAAGGAAAAGTATCGGCAGGAACACGCCGATGAGCTGGCCCGGATCGACAAGGCCAACAGGCTGCTGCACAAACTGAATGTTACGCTGCCAATCAACAGCAAAACGCTACGCGCGGAATCCGCCCAGCTTCAGGCAGAGGTGGAAACCATGCTGCCTGAGCTGGAAAACGTGAAGGCAGAACTGGACGAGCAGATGAAGATTCGCTCTCATGTACGGAAGGTGTTGCCGGAAGCATTGACATTCACAAGTCAGAATGGGCAAAAACGCTTTGAAGATGTTTCTGAAGAAGTTCAGAACCAGCAGGAGCTTCGGGAGTTGCTGGATCATACCGCAGAAACGGCAATCCGGCGCAGTGAAGAAATCGAACAGGACAATCCCAACCCCAACCAGATTCAAGCAGACGAACAGCAAATCAAGAATCAGCAGACCAAAGAACGCCAGAAGAACTGGCAGAAAGGAGATCGGTAACCATGCATCAGATTGAAAATCAGATCCAATGCGGCATCCGGCAGCTGGCACAGAAGGAATGTGCCAACTATGACAATGGAAGCTGCCTGCCGGAGGATCGGCCCTGCCATGTCATCAGCCCGGCCTACAAGACTATCCATGACGGCACTATGAATTGTGATTATTTTCTTCGGGCAGTCCTGCCCTTGCAACCGGAGCTGAACACCGCTGTTTGGCATGAGCTGCTGCGGGAGGAAGATCAGGCAGGCGAAGGCTGGAAAGAATGTGCCCGCTGCCATAAGCCCTTCATCCCCGGCAGCAACCGACAGCGCTATTGTGCCGACTGCGGCGCAGCAGCCAAACAAGCCCGAAGCCGGGAGAAGCAGCGCCGCTACCGAGAACGGCAGAAAACACCGGCGTGACCGTTACCCTTTAGAACGAAAAAAGTCCAGGAAAATCAACGTTTCCCGGACACCCCATCGGGGCAGGACGATCTAATGATCATCCTGCCCCAAATCGAAACAGAAAAGGAGAGCATTTTACTATGAGTGAAGCAAAATATACCCTTGAAGAAAACGGACGCATCTCTGTTCAAAATCTATCCGCATACTGGATTCCAGAGCAAACCATTCAGAGAGTCATCCACGGAACCACCTATGTTGTTACAGGCACTTATGAGGGCAGCGAGCTCTTTACCCGAAAGCTGGAACGTATTATGGCTAAAAGTTTTACAACTGAACCCCAAGAAAACATGGAAGAATCGGAGGAATGACCCATGACAGATATGCGGAAGAATGGTATAATAGAAACGACCAATCCTGTACTGACAGATGCCCCGACAGATAAGGAGGATCATACAGACATGTCAGGGGCTAAAATCACGGCACTCTATTGCAGGCTCTCCCAGGAAGATGAAAGGCTGGGCGAATCCCTGTCGATAGAACATCAAAAGGAAATCCTGCTGCAATACACAAAAGACCATCGCTTCCCCAATCCGACTTTCTTCGTGGACGACGGTTACAGCGGAACCGACTTCAACAGACCAGGCTTCAAAAAGATGCTGGCGGAGGTTGAAGCGGGACATGTGGGCGTTCTGCTCACGAAGGAT
>OMZY01000024.1 GCA_900315675.1 uncultured Eubacteriales bacterium | reverse complement strand
GAGGAAGAAGCGGGCGATGTCCACCATACAGTTGTCTTCGTCCATGACGATCATACCGCCGGAACCCATCATGGCGCCGATCTTCGTCAGGGAGTCATAGTCCACGGAAATATCCAGCAGGCTTGCGGGGATGCAGCCGCCGGAAGGACCGCCGGTCTGCACTGCCTTGAACTTCTTGCCGTTCGGGCAGCCGCCGCCGATGTCCTCAATGATGGTGCGCAGCGGGATACCCATGGGAACTTCCACCAGACCGGTGTTGTTGATCTTGCCGCCCAGGGCGAAAACCTTTGTACCGGTGGAGCTGGGGATACCGATGGACTTGAACCAGTCCGCGCCCTTCAGGATGATCTGGGCGATGTTGCCCAGGGTTTCCACGTTGTTGATGTTGGTGGGGCTCTCAAACAGACCCTTCACAGCCGGGAACGGGGGCTTCGGCCGGGGCTCACCGCGCTTGCCTTCGATGGAGGCCATCAGAGCAGTTTCCTCGCCGCACACGAACGCGCCGGCGCCCAGGCGGATGTGAATGTCAAAGTTGAAGCCGGTGCCGAAGATGTTCTCACCCAGCAGGCCGTATTCATGAGCCTGCTCGATGGCCTTCTCCAGACGCTTTACGGCGATGGGGTACTCAGCACGGACGTAAATCCAGCCTTCGTCAGCGCCGATGGCGTAGCCGCCGATGGCCATGGCTTCCAGGATCGCGTGGGGATCGCCCTCCAGCAGGGAGCGGTCCATGAACGCGCCGGGGTCGCCCTCGTCAGCGTTGCAGACGAAGTACTTGTGCTCCGCCTGGCTGGCACGGGCAAACTGCCACTTCTTACCGGTGGGGAAACCGGCACCGCCGCGGCCGCGCAGGCCGGAATCCAGCACTTCCTGGCAGACCTGTTCGGGAGTCATTTCGGTCAGGGCCTTAGCCAGGGCCTTATAACCGTCAAAGGCGATATATTCGTCGATGTTTTCGGGATCGATCACACCGCAGTTCCGCAGTGCGACGCGCTGCTGCTGCTTGTAGAAGCCAATCTCATTCAGGCTCTTCTGAACGCTGCTCTCGTGGGTCTTGTGATCCACGTAAACCAGGTGCTGAACCTTACGGCCTTTCAGCAGGTGCTCGGAAACGATCTCATCCACGTCTTCAACCTTGACGCGGCTGTAGAAGGTTCCTTCGGGATAAACGATAACAACGGGACCGGCTTCGCAAAGTCCGAAGCAGCCCGTGCGGACTACCTTGACTTCCTTGTCAAGGCCTTTTTCCTTCAGCTGCTCCTCGAAGCGTTCAATCAGCTTCGCGGAACCGGAAGAAGAACAGCCGGTGCCGCCGCAGACCAGCACATGAGAACGATAAAGCTCCATCTGGGTTTTCCTCCTCTTTGTCGTTAATTAGTCTTTTGCGGCGCCGATGGTATATTCTTCCACAGGCTGACCGTTAACAATGTGCTCAGCTACGATCCGCGGCACCATTTCAGGTTTCACGTGGATGTAGGTAACCTTTTCCTTGCCGGGCAGGATCACGTCCAGCATGGGCTCGTAGCGGCACATACCGATGCAGCCGGTCTGGCTCACGGTCACATGCTGCAGATTCCGCTTCTGGATTTCTTCCATAAAGGCAAGCATCACGGGGCGGGCGCCGGCGGCGATACCGCAGGTGGCCATACCGATCACAACGCGGCAGGCGTCGTTATCCTTGCGCATGTTGATGCTTTCCAGGGTTCTGGCGCGGATGGCTTCCAGATCTGCCAAAGATTTCATATCAATACACCTCCAAAGATTGAGTTGATTTCCTCGTCCAGCGCTTCCTTCAGCCATGCGGCCACGGAAGGCTCGTTAAAGGGGATGTCGCTGCCCAGCGCATTTCTGACCTCCCGCGTGTCAAAAGATCCCTCTCCCTTCGGGCTTTTACCCTCGAATAGGAAATCCGGGAACAGCGGATTGGTCAGCATCAGGCTCAGCAAAGTACCGGATAAATCCCCCAGCGGAAGGCAGTCGATATTGCCGGTATCCATGGAACAAGTCAGGGTTGTTCCCTTCCCTTCCTCGCTTTCCAGATGGAAAGTGCCTCCGGCTCTTTCGGCGTTTTCCTTCATCATGGGAATTCCCAGGCCAACCTTGCGGGTCGTCCGGGTTGTGGCAAAAGGACTCGTTACCCGGGCTAACAGCTCCGGGCTCATTCCTTTTCCGTTATCCGCAAGCTCCATGGTCAGCATTCCGTCCTCCCCGAGAGTCAGGCGGATGGTCACCAGGCTTGCGCCGGCTGTGATGCTGTTCTGCGCCAGATCCAGCAGGTGAAGACTCAGGTCACGCACGATAGGTTTCGAGAATACCGGGGACCTGATCCGGCGTCAGCCGGCCGTATACCTCTTCGCCGATCATCATAACAGGAGCAAGACCGCAGGCACCCAGGCAACGGGTGGCGTTCAGTGTGAACAGGCCGTCATCTGTGGTGTCTCCGGGCTGGATCTTCAGCTCTTCAGACAGCTTCTCGATGATCTTCTGGCTTCCCTTGACATAGCAGGCAGTGCCCAGGCACACACCGATCACGTGTTTTCCCTTGGGCTTCAGGGAGAACTGGGAATAGAAAGTGGAAACACCGTAGACTTCAGACAGGGTCGTTCCCAGTCCGTCCGCGATCATTTCCTGAACATCCTGCGGCACATAGCCGAAAATGTTCATGGCTTCCTGCAGGCAGGGCATCACGGCACCGCGCTCACCCTTGTGCTTCTCGATCACTTCCTGCAGCTTTGCGTACTTTTCCTTGTTGTCAGGCATACAGTCCTTGACCTCCTTGGGATGTTTTTGAGACTTATGTAAAGGCAGACTCTGCCCATTACAGCTATCTGATTGATTTTATCATATTCGCCCTTGAAAGAAAAGGGTTTTCACCGTTGAATAATAAAACTTTTTGGTTAGTTTAAGCTAACAATTCCCTTGTTTTTCAACGGTTTCAGCCATCGTCGCTTCCCAAACTTCCCGCCATATAAAGAGGGCACGCCGGAATTCCTCCGGTATGCCCTCAAAAAAATGCCCTAATATCAGACAAATCTCATCGTCTGTTTTTCTTTTGACTCAAAATGACTTTTTCTTACCGCTGAGCATCATTCAATCATTATATATTCTGCATTATACATTATGCATTCGTTTGATTGTGTCCGCTGACGAAATCAAACAACCCGCCCAGTGAAAATCGGTCAGTATCAAGTTCGCTGACTGCTTCAAGAATGTCCCCCAGGTGATGCGCGTCCGAAGACCACAGCCGTTTCTTCCCGGGGATCAGTTTCTCGTTCACCGGCAGCTCCGGCCGTACCTCCACCACCGGAAAGATCGGTTCTTCGGGAAACAGGCCCAGGTTGACCAGCAGGCCGTGTCCCCGGTTGATATGGGCGGGCACCGCTGCGCCGCCGTGTTCCCGGATGATTTTCGTGCACTCGGCCAGGTCCAGATCCGTCGCGCCGATCAGCAGCCGGTCCTCCACCGCAACCACTTCATCATCCGTGTTCATCACCAGCTGGTTGCCGAAATAATCCGGCTTGTTTTTCATCGGCGGCAGATGGTTCGAAAAGATCTCCCCCACCTCCACCGCCGTATCCACGTCACGGAAATACCCCAGCAGATGCACTTCTTCCTTTGTGGTAATCTCCATTCCCGGCAGGAAAATCAATCCGTAGTAATCCGCTGCCTCCTTCACATAAGGCAGATTCCGGCCCGTATTATGATCTGTCACCGCAATGGCGTCCAGTCCCTTGATATGCGCCATCCCGCAGATATTCGCGGGCGTCATGTCATCATCCGCGCAGGGGCTGAGGCAGGAGTGAATATGAAGATCAACAAACAAATCTCTCCCACCTTTCTTCCGTCATTCATCGCAAACAGTTCTGTTCCGTCTCAGGCGTCCCGGCTCTTTCCCGGCAGTCCGGCAGCCGCCAGCCGCGCGCAGATTTCATAGGCTGTCAGTTTGGTCTGCAGCACATTGATTCCCTCGTCCCGTGCCTTCTCCAGGGAACCCGCTTCCATTTCAATATCTTCCGGAATGATCACCGCCGCCATCTCCATCAGGCTGGCCACGGCAATCACGTTCATATGCGTCTGCACGGTCACCCACGCCATCCCCGCAGCTCCGTGAGCCATCACCCAGCTCAAAAGATCGCAGGTATATCCGCAGGAAACCTCCGCCCCCTTATCCGCTTCCGGCGTCATATCCTTCGCTTCAATCAGTTCACACAGTTCCTTCACCGTCATGGCCATATTCCTCCAAATTCACATTTATAATTCATGATGATGATTACTCTTTAGCTGTTCTGATAATTGCCGAGATCATCTTCAGCAATTTCCTGCAGTCAGCCAGCATGCTTTCTCCCACTTTTTCCGTAATATATCCCGTTTCCTGAAGCAGTTCGATCCAGTATTCTGTTTCGCCCGCTTCCTTCAGAGCAATCTGCATCTTCGCGATAAAATCCGCTTTACTGTGAGCGCGTGTCGCCTCTCTGACATTTGCTCCGATGCTTGTTCCGCTTCTGAGCACCTGTCTTGACAGCATGATTTCCCTTTTCTCTGTCTCAATATGCTGGCACATACGGATAATGCGAATTGCAAATGCCTTGCTCTTGTCAACAATCGGATTGTCTGTCTTCATTCCATACTCCCACTAACAGTCAGACACTCTATCATTCTGCATTCTGAATTCTGAATTCTGCATTGCAAATGGTGATTTGGCAAAAAC
Source organism: uncultured Eubacteriales bacterium (assembly GCA_900315675.1). Taxonomy (GTDB): domain Bacteria; phylum Bacillota; class Clostridia; order Christensenellales; family Aristaeellaceae; genus Aristaeella. The sequence continues at coordinate 36,075 of OMZY01000024.1, read as the reverse complement.
TACTCTCGAGTAGTTTTTGCCAAATCAACCATTTGCTGCGCCATCACGCGCAATTGTTCCTTCATCATATGAATGCAGTCCATCTTCGTGGCAAACCCCTGCACCACGTCCTCCGCGAACGTCCGGCAGGTCGGACTACCGCAGCTTCCGCAGTCGAAGCCCGGCAGTTCCTTGTAGATCTTGTCAATGCGTTCCATCTTGCGCATGGCTTCCATCAGGTCGTCGTCCAGCTTCATCGCGGAGTTGGGCAGGATCCGCATATCGTCATACAGGGAATACTTGGTCATCATGCCGTTGTCCACGTTCAGTTCCGGGTTCTGATCCCGGCTTGCCAGTCGGCGGACATTGGAACGGGCCACATAGTTGTTTTCAAAGTTCAGCGGGCCTCCGACGCAGCCGCCGGTGCAGGCGGCGCCTTCAAAGAACTCCAGGTTCTTCAGCCGGTTGTCCTCTATTTCCTCCAGCACATGGATGCAGTTTTCAATGCCGTCCACAGACATGGAATTTTCCGGGCTCACCGCGTTGCACTCGCCACCGCTTCTGGCCCAGCCCACACCCAGGTCTGAAGCGGTTTCCAGGCTGATATCCACCGGCGCGTTCCTGATCTGGCTGCTCAGCAGGCCGTAGATTTCCAGCACGGAAATTGCTCCGTCCACGGAACTCTTCGCATGGCCGATCGGCCGGCGGATTGCTGTCACTTTCGCGGGACAGGGAGTGATAAAGAAGCAGCCGATTTCGTCTTCATTGACGCCGTGTGAACGGGCATATTCCCTCTTGGCAATCATTGCCGCCACTTCCATCGGCTGACGCACATCCACAATATGATCCAGCAGGTCCGGGAAACGGACCTGAATCAGTCGTACAATCGCGGGACACGCGGAAGAAATCACAGGCCTGGGCAAGTCCGGATTCTTCAGCCGTTCGCGGATTGCCCGGGACACCACGTCCGCTCCCCTTGCTACTTCAAACGCGTCGTCAAAGCCCATCTGCTTGAGGCCATTCAGTACCTGGCTGATGCTCTTGAGGTTCTGGAACTGCCCGTACAGACTCGGCGCCGGCAAAGCAATTTTATACTTGAATTTACTGATAGCGGAAAGCGGATCCGTCACCGCAACCTTGGCGTGATAGCCGCAAACCCGGATGCATTCGCCGCAGTCAATACAACGCTCGTCAATGATATGTGCCCGCCCGCCGCGGACCCGGATCGCCTCCGTCGGACACCGCTTCAGGCAGTTGGTACATCCTCTGCACTTGTCGCCTTCCAGCCTCACCGAATGAAACCGTTTTTCCATATCTTACTCCTCACGCAAGAGCAAAGCTCATTGTGATCGTCGTGCCAACACCCATCTCGCTCTGGATATCAAACTCTGTTGCGTTCCTTTTCATATTCGGCAGACCCATGCCGGCGCCGAATCCCAGCGTCCGCGCTTCCGCGCTGGCCGTGGAAAACCCTTCCGTCATGGCCATGTCGATATCCGGAATGCCCGGTCCGACATCCTTCGAGATCAGCGTCACCTTTTCCGGATCCACCAGCAGTGTCAGCGTTCCGCCCAGAGAGTGAATCACCAGGTTCAGTTCTACTTCATAGCAGGCAACAGAAACATGCCGCAGCACTTCCGCGCTGATCCCCAGCTGTTTCAGCGTCCGTTTGATGGTGGTGGATGCCTCACCGGCTGTGGTATAAGCACCCGCTTCTACAGGAAAGCTCTTCTCCAGGATGTATGCCAACGCTTACACCTCCCCGTTTACGCCCGTCTTCCGTTTCGTACCGGGCAGGCCGTGAACATACAGCTCTCCGCACGCAGTATAGGTTGTCAGCGGACTGGAAATCACCGTAATTCCGATTTCATCCGCCATTTCCAGCATTTCCTCGCTGGGCATCTTTCCCCGGGAAAAAACAATACAGGTAATGTCCAGCATTTCCGCCGTCCGGAGCACATGGGGATTGATCAGTCCCGTGATCAGAACGGTCTTCTCCTTCACAAAGGCGAGCACATCGCTCATCAGGTCGGATCCGCAGGCAGTGTCCACCCGTGTATCCAGCCGTTCTTCTCCTATGAGCACCTTCCCGTCCACGATCTCCATAACTTCCCTGATCGTCATCATCTGGTGTCTCCCCTTTCAATCTGTTCCGTCAATGCCACTACAGCCAGTCAGACACTATATAATTCTGCATTCTGCATTCTGAATTCTGCATTGCCGCAGATGCATTTATGCATCTGCGGCCGGCTCTTTCCCCACGCACCAGCCGCGCACCTTGTTCACCGTGCGTTCCACGGCGTCCTTGCTGTTCTTCCAGCTTTCATTCTCATACCGGTAATCAAACTTTTTAATGAACCAGGAAATATCCTCCTGGATCCGGTCCATGTTTTCCTTCTCCAGTTTTGTCACGGTCTCAACGAAACGGCCGAGGTCTTTCGCGCTCAGCTCTTCCGCCGCGACTTCCAGCAGCTGGCCCAGATGCGGCAGGCACAGGCCTTTGCTCTTCTCAAAGCGGCTGCGAAAATCTCCGTCATTCTGATAAAGATGGAAGAAGGTATGCAGATACCGTCTCATGTTTTCTTCAATGGTTTCGCACATCAGGCAGCTGCCGGCCATTTCATTCAGGGCCTGGGCCTGTTTCAGGATTTCCGCGGTTGCCACCTTGGTTTTTCCGCTCAGTTTGTCACCGATTCCGGCGTCCTTCAGCTGTGCGGCACTCTTCGTCAGGCTGGCCGAGATCTTTTCCAGCTTCTGCCGGTTTTCAATCATATGGCTTTCCAGCATCAGAGCATGGCCCAGCCGGTTGCTCATGGAGAACAGCATCGCATGATGTTTCCGGCAGAAGCCCCTGTCATTCACCTTCACCCGCACGTCCGGTTCCATGACCGATGCGCCCAGGTACCGTTCCGCTTCTCCCAGCTCCGTCTTCCGTTCCAGAGCGCACAGCAGGCACTCTCCGTCCAGTTTCATCGCATCCCACACCGGGATTGTGTCAATATGATATCGCAATTAAATCTTATCTCCTGTCATAGAACTACTTTGTTTACCTTGTTATCATAATTATGAATTATGAATTGTGAATTATGAATTGATTATATTTCTTCTTCAAACCTTTCCAGCGTCACGCCTGCTTCCGCGAACAGTTCCAGCGTAAACGGATCCGGATAACCTTCCTTATAGATCACCCGTTTGATGCCGCTGTTGATGATCATCTTGCAGCACATGGAGCAGGGCTGATGCGTGCAGTACAGCGTAGCGCCGTCAATGGACACGCCGAGCTTGGCAGCCTGTACAATGGCATTCTGCTCCGCGTGTACCGCGTAGCAGGTTTGCATCTGCGTTCCGCTGGGAATGCCCAGCTTGTCCCGCAGGCATACGCCCTTGTCCCGGCAGGTTTTAATTCCTGACGGCGCGCCGTTGTATCCGGTAGTCATGATCCGCTTGTCCTTCACGATCACGCAGCCGATCTTCCGGCCTGCGCGGAAGCAGCTGGACCAGTCCGCAATGGTAAACGCCATCTGCATGAACCGCTTATCCCATTTATCCATATATTCTCCCGCCTTTGTACTTGTTATGAATGGCTTGTTTTATCCTTTTTATTATAGAGGATAGGCCACATTTGGTCAACAAAAACAGACCCGCGCGCAGGTCTGTTTCCGATTCATCACACGCATCAGACAATGCCTTATTCATCCGGTGCTGTCGGTATTCCCCACTCTGAAAAATCGCGGATCGTAAAGCTCTGTCCTATGATTTCAGCGATCTTCCAGACCGGATCGTCTTCCCCGTATGCTTCACTGTCTCCCGTAAAGATACTGACTTTATAGGTGTTTCCGTCCAGTCCTGTCACAGCGATGCCGTACAATTCCCCGTATGGGTTGGGATCTGTATTCCGGTAAATGAAAACTTCCTTCCCGTTCCGTTCCGTAATCCGTGTCTCCGCTGTGGGTTCAGCCTGGATGATTTCCTTAAACTGCTCATAACTGAGCACCTCCGGATCAAACTTCCGAAGCTGCAGGCAGAAATCATCATTGCCGATCAGGAGAACAATTCCTGCTTCCCGGAACTGATCCGTCAATTCATAGGAATTGCTCTCCTTAGGAATCGCAAAGGTCACCCCGCCGTAGGTGTACCCGGTATACATCCAGGTATCGTCAAACAGGAACCCACCCGGCTCCGCCTGAATATCCAGATTGGTTACCTGATTGGTTTCCGCAGCGGTTTCGCACGGCGCAGCTGCAGAAAGCAGCAGACAGCTCAGAAGACAGGCAAGCAGAACATACAGCCCATGCATAAAAGGATCCTCCTTCGGTTTTCGGGGGGGATTTATATGATATTCCATGCATTGTTATGCGTATTATATCAGATGGATCAAAGAGTTGAAAGTACTTTTTGCAAATTCTGGAAATTGAGTAAAAAGCAGATCTGACATATCTAAAGAACATAGAATTCTCCTGCTTGCAGCTCTACCTGGATAAAAGCCCCCAGCGCCCATCACGCCCGGCGGGAATGTGACAGAGGGACAGTTGCATTCTGTCATGGCCGTTAGGCTGTGACAGTGTGACTGTCCCTTCTGTCATGTTCCCGTTCTCCAACTTTTTTCAAAAAAAGCAGCCTTGTCTTGTGGCTCAAATAGGACTCGAACCTATCCCCGCAGCCTCAATCGGCGCGACTCCCCACTGGGGGGATCGCTTGTTTCGGTTGAGACAGCCGCCGACGATATTTCTGCCACTGGCAGTCCTCGGCGGCTGTCCCCCGGGACCCGTCGTGTCATAGGCGAGTCCTTTTGAGCCCTGACATAAGAAAAAACAGATCCACTAGGGATCTGTTTTTCTTATGTGGCTCAAATAGGACTCGAACCTATGACACTCCGGGTATGAACCGAATGCTCTAGCCAACTGAGCTATTGAGCCATATGGTTGCGGGGGAGGGATTTGAACCCCCGACCTCCGGGTTATGAGCCCGACGAGCTGCCAACTGCTCCACCCCGCGTCATCCGCTCTTGCGAGCGCAAGGGATATATTACATGACCCGGATTAAAATGTCAAGCAAAAAATAAAAGCCTTCGGACAATTAAGTCCGAAGGCCTGAAATACCTTGCCGATCAGGCAGCGGGAACCACCTTGGTAATGTGGGGATTCGCGCCGTTGTACCAGTACAGGAAGCCTTCCAGATCGATCACGTCACCGACGTTCAGGGCTTCAACAGCCTTGTACACTTCGGTGTCGTTGCCGCACAGATAGAACTCCACGCAGAAGTCATAGGTCTGGCCGTCTTTGGAGACCTTGAAGTACAGGTCATCCGTCTTGTTCTCCGCGTTCTTGTACGCGAAGGCAGCGCCGCTTTCGTCATACGCTTCCACGGTCATGCCCTTGAAGGCTACCAGCTTGTTCTGATCGTCGATCAGTTCATCTGTGCCCAGCTTTGCGGTCACGTCTTCAGCTTCAGCAATAAAAGGATCAGCTTCAACGAATTCGAAGGTGGCGTCAGTGATTTCAACTTCGCCGCTCCACTCGCTCTTAAAGCCCTTCACGGCAATCTTGGCGCCGGGCACCAGCTTCTCAGCGTCTTCCTGAGAGCAGGCCATGTTATAGATGAAATACGCGCCGTCTTCGCTCTGGGCATAAACGGTGATTTTGTCTTCCCACCAGGACTGGGTCGCCTGGACATAGGTTTCCACATACACAGGAGCGTCGATTTCAGCTTCGGCGTATTCCGCATATGTCATCAGCGCGAGTTCGGAAGCTTCCTCTTCGGCAGCCTCTTCTTCCGCAAATACGGGAACCATGCACAACGCAAGGGCAAGAACCAGAATCAGACTGATCATTTTCTTCATAATGACTGTTCTCCTTTCATTTTCCCGGGAGATTTTCTCCCGCTGTTCCTTGTTCACATCATACAACAAAAGGCTCAAAAACACAACGATCCCGTTCTGTTTTTAGGTCTTCTTCCGGCCCTTCCGCTTTGTCACCAGGGCGTACAGGCCGATCAGAATCCAGATACAGGGAATCACGATCAGCAGGGTCTTGGCCTCCGCCGGCAGTTCCCCGAAGGTCACCCGTTTCCCGGCCTTCACCTCAATCTGATCCAGCTGGAACAGGCTGGTCACGTCGCTGTACAGTTTTTCAATATACGCGTCGTTCATTTTTTCTTTCCGGCGCGCGCTCTTGCTTGTGCTTTCAATCAGCTGTCCCGCAGCAGAACGCAGGCTTGTACTGCCGTTAAACACCGGTGTCACAAAGGTGTCCGAAGTGTATTTCCGCAGCAATTCACTTGCCTGGATCTTCACGGAATAATGATCGTCATCCTCCCCGATCCGGCTGACATAATCCTGATACTCCGCGCTTTCCTGTGCTTTCAGGGTAACCGGCACATATCCTTCCGTTTCCGCGTAGCCCAGCTGAACCTTGTTGCTGAGCAGGTACTGGGTGAACAGCCAGCTGGCCAGCACCTCCTGGGGATCCTCCTTGTTGAAGATACAGATGTCAGGCCCCTGGCTGATCATCTTCGGTTCTTCCGGCTTGAACTGCGGAATCGGCATGACTTTGATCTTAAACGGAACCACCTGTTCCTCATGGATATCCAGCATCGGTGCCTCGCTGCCCATCCAGGTGGCGCCGGCTGTCGAGTCGATTGCGAAGATGCACTGTCCCGCGTTCAGGAAGTTTCCGGGATAGCTGCTGATCGCAAAGGTGGAAAACGCCCGGCTCTTCGCGTGCTTGTAAACCTCCTCCAGCAGGCCTTTTGTCGTATCATTGAAAATCAGCACTTCCCCGTCCTCGGTGGAATAGGGAGCATCCAGCTGTTTGAGCATGGTAATCATCATATTGTCCGTGCTCTTATAGATAAACGGAATCATCACCTTCTGGCCGTTGATCCGGAAGGTCCCGTCCTCATTCTTTTCCATGGCCTTTTCGCTGACTTCCCAGACAAAGTCCCAGGTCACGATTTCCGGCAGTTCATATCCAAGCTGCTCCACCATGTCCTGGTTGACATACAGCGCTTCCGTGGACCGCATATAGGGAACCGCATAATAACGGCCGTCCAGAATGCATTCGTTGAGGAATTCCGGCACAACCTCTTCCTGTTTCGGGGAATCAAACCGGACCTCACTTCCGCCCAGGCCGAAGCGGCTGTCCTTCATCCAGTCATCCAGCGGCAGCACCACATCCTGTCCGGTTTTGTAGGTAGCAATATGATCCGGATAGGTAATGCAGATATTCGGAGTGGTTTTGGTCGCAATATTGGTAATCACGTCCGCAAAGATCCTGCTGTAATCCGCATACAGCCGCAGGTTGATCTTCACGTTCGGATACATCTGCTCAAAGTCTTCAATCGCCTTCGTATAAACCGCTGTCTGCACCTTGTTGGTATCATTCTTGGCCCAGAACACCAGTTCAATCGGCTTGCTGTCGTCAAACGTCTCCGGAATCGCGGTGCTCCCCGCCCCTTCCGCTTCCCGGCTCTCCAGCCGTCCATGACACCCGGACAAGAACAGCAGAACAAAGATCAACACAAGTCCGATCGCAATGCTCTTTAGGTGTTTATTCATATCTGCGCTGCCTCCAGTTCGCCCAACAAATCAATTGTTCATTGTTAATTGTTAATTGCGGCGAAAGGATAATGCATATGCATTATCCTTTTGTTCCGCCGCGAGACACTCCCGCCATAATCTTGTCGCGGAAGGCCAGGAACAGGGCAATCAGCGGTACGCTGATCACAACCACGGCAGCCATCATCGCCGGGATATCCTGCCGGCCGAATCCGCTCTCGCGGATAGCCTGGATTCCGTTGGATACCAGGAAATACTTGGATTCCTTGGTGATCAGTCTCGGCCACACATAACTGTTCCAGCATTCAATGACTTTCAGGATGGCAATGGTCACAATGGTTGGCTGAGCAATGGGCACCATCACCTTCAGCAGGTACTTCAGATCGCTGGTCCCGTCCACCTTGGCCGCGTTGTACAGTTCATCCGGAATGGCCTCAAAGTTTTCCTTCAGCAGGTAGATATAGAACACACTGGTCACAGAGGGCAGGATCAGTCCGAGATAGGTGAGATCCCCCTTCTGGAATCCCCAGTTGACAATCGTCACGTAATTGGTGATGATCACCAGCTCCGTGGGAATCATCATCATGCTGAGAAACAGGGCAAACAGAAGGTTCTTTCCCTTGAATTCCAGTCTGGAAAAAGCGAAGGCTGCCGGAACGATCACCAGCATCATCAGTCCGGTGGTCGCCACCGTGAAAATCAGCGTGTTGACAAAATACCGTCCCAGGCTGACCTCCGTAAAGGCCTTGACATAGTTTTCCCCGGTCGGCGCCAGCGTGATAAATTCAGGGTTTTTTTCGTTGTTGTAAGCCGCTGTATTCTTGACGCTGGTCAGCACCATCCAGTAAAAGGGAAACAGAACGATAATCGCCCAGATCACAAGGAACAGATAAATCAGTCCCCGTGACACCCTTGCGTTCTTCTTCTCAATCATTTTTTTCCATCCTCATCGCGATACCGGATATAGGATCGCGTTCATAATCTTCTTCAGCCATTTCATTATGAATTCTGAATTATGAATTATGAATTGATTTACATGTATTGGACCTTGTTTCTGCTGAATCTCAGGTTAATGTAGGTGATGGTAAACACGATCGCGAACAGGATCAGCGCCGCAGCCGCCGCGTATCCGGGATAACCTCCCTTATCGCTGTAGAGCATGTCATACACATAGCCCACGATCGTATTCATGCCCGCCTCGTTAAGGTTCACGCCAAACAGGGCCACCTCATCGCTGTAGGCTTTGAATGCTCCGATCAGTCCGGTAATCACCAGGTAAAACACCGTCGGGCTGATCATCGGCAGGGTGATTTTCCGGAAAATGCGCCCGCTGGTCGCTCCGTCCACCTTCGCTGCCTTATAGTAATCCTGGTTCACGCTCGCCAGGGCGCTCGTCAGGATCAGGATCTTGAAGGGCATCACAATCCAGACCGTATACAGGCAGGTCACCAGCATCTTGGCCCAGTACGGTCCGTTAATGAAGTCCACCATTTCATATCCCAGTCCGTGAATCAGTGCGTTGATCAGGCCGTCCGTATACTCCGTCCTGGCAAACAGGATCATGAAAACCAGGCCGACCGCCAGCGTATTGGTCACATACGGCAGGAAGTAAATGGTCTGGAAAGCTTTCTTCAGGGCTTTGATGGAACTGAGTCCCAGGGCAATCAGCAGGGAGATGCCGGTACTGACAGGCACCGTGATCGCCACCAGGATCAGTGTGTTTTTCAATGCCTGGATAAAGAACGGATCGCTGAGCACATGTCCGAAATTACCCAGTCCGACGCCGGTATAGGTCTGTGAAATCGAATGGTAGTTCTCCTCCAGAGAGTAAAAGCATACGTCAATCAGCGGATAAACCATGAATACGCCCAGAAACAGGATCGCCGGCAGCAGATACAGCCATGCCTTCAGGTTGTTCTTTTTCATACCCGTTCCTCGCTCTCCTTGTCAAACAGGAACACCTTGTAGGGCTTCAGGCGGAAACGTACGGTTTTCTGGTCCGGATCGAATTTGTTCTCCGCACTGACGATGGAGCGGATACTCCTGCCTGTCATCTGCGGATGCGTGGACACAACGCTTACGTCCCGTCCCATCACTTCCACCCGTTCCATGTTGCAGGTAAAAGGCCCTTCCTTTTCGTCCGGAACAAATCCTTCCGGCCGGATACCGACCCAGACAGGCATATTCTTCCGTCCCGGAACATCCAGCACGGCTTCGTCGCCGATATACAGTTTTTCATCCTTCACTTCGCCGTGGAACACATTGATCTGCGGTGTTCCCAGGAACTGGGCCACGAACAGGTTTGCCGGTTCGTCATATACGTCCTGGGGCTTTCCGATCTGATGTACCACGCCGTCCTTCATCACGATGATCAGATCACTGATGCTCATGGCTTCTTCCTGGTCATGCGTCACGAAAATCGTGGTAACGCCTGTCTCCCGCTGGATCCGGCGAAGTTCCTCCCGGGTCTGCAGTCTCAGTCTGGCGTCCAGGTTGCTCAGCGGCTCATCCAGCAGCAGCACCTTCGGAATCTTTACCAATGCCCGGGCGATGGCCACACGCTGTTGCTGACCGCCGGACAGTTCTTTCGGTTTCCGCTCCATCAAGCCGTCCAGCTGCACCAGTTTCGCCGTTTCCACCGCTTTCTGGTGCATGGCTTCTTTGGACATCTTCTGGGCACCTTTCAGGTTCTGCAGCGGGAAGATAATGTTTTCCTCCACCGTCATATGCGGATAGAGGGCATAGTTCTGGAACACCAGCCCCACGCCCCGCTCTTCCGGCGGAAGATTTGTCACATCCTCGTCCCCGAAATAGATCTTCCCTTCCGTCGGCGTTTCCAGACCGCTGATCAGGTTCAGCGTCGTGCTCTTGCCGCAGCCGCTGGGTCCCAGCAGGCCGATCAGCTTTCCGTCCGGAATCTCAAAGTTGAAATTGTTGACAGCAATCACTTCCGTCCCCTTTTTATTACGGGACGGAAAACACTTCGTCAGGTTTTCCAGCACTACTTTCATGGCATCCGCTTCCTTTCGACAATCCCTCCGCGCTCTTGTGCGGAAAGGTTCGGATGATGTATACTTACTTGGCTTGATTCTATCATATCATGGCTCGAAAAACAACGGAAAGGAGGGTTCCATATGCAGCCTGCAAAATTGAAAGCCGGATATGGAATGACCCTCTCCGCCTGTCTCTGGTTCGGCCTGTTCCCTCTGCTTCAGGGCGGAACCTATGCCCGTATTACACACGATAAATGGATCATCATGCTCGCCCTGTCCGGGGTTACTTTGCTCTGTTTCCTGTTTGATCTGGCCACCGGACGTCTTTCACACTTCCTGCCCGGCGGAAAGAGATCTTTCCGTTCTTTCATTCCGCTTGTGCCTGCCGCCGCGCTTTTACTCTGGACTGTGCTTTCCTGCCTGGTCAGTTCCTTTGGTCCGGATACCTGGTTCCGCAGCGAGGCCGTCCGCTATGAGGGGCTGATTTCACAGCTTTGCTATTTCTTCCTTTTCTTTTGTTTTTTCTTTTCTCATATTCGTCTGAAACCCGTCCTGCTTTCCGCGGCTGCCGGTGTTTTAGTTTTCTTTATCATCGTTCTGCTGCAGCGTGCCGGCGGAAACCCGCTGGGCCTGTATCCCAGCGGCAGAAGCTATGCGCAGAATCCGGAGTTCCAGGGGACCATCGGCAACATCGATATGGGCACGGGGTACCTTCTGCTTCTTGCCGGCCTTTTCCTCTACGCGCTTCTCCAATACTTTCCGAAGTTTTCTTCTTCCTCATCGCGCAGCGGCAGCATCCATCTCCTGCCTGTTGCGATTGCATTTCTGATTACGCTCTGGCTCATTATCACCATGGATGTTCAGTTCGGTGTCATTTCCCTTGCCGTTCTGGCCCTGGTTACCTTTCTACGGTTCCTCCCCGGGAAATACCGTCTGCTGGTTTTCATCCTGCTGATCATCATCGTCCTGCTTGCTGTCTGGTTCTGGCCGGGGCACAGCGGCGGTCTGTGGGAGCTGCATGAAGTCCTCCACGGACGCACACAGCTTTCCTTCGGCAGCAACCGGCTTGCCGTCTGGTATTACAGTCTCCTGCTTTCCGGGGAAAGTCTCCTCACCGGCGGCGGTTCAGGAACCTTCCGCACCCGTTTCAATGAGTTCCTCCTGAAAAACGATCTGAAAATTCCCACTGAACAGGACGGCAAAGCCCTGCCGGATTATTTCGACACACCTCACAATGAATATATATCCCAGCTCACAGACCATGGTCTGCCGGCCCTGATCCTGTTCGTTCTGCTTCTGCTCCTGTCCGTTTTCCGGAAAAGGGATGGCCTGCTGCCGCTTCTCACGCCCTGTTCCGCGGCAGTCCTCTGCTATGCGGTGCAGGCCTTCTTTGCCTTCTCCGTCTGTATCGTCGCTCCCATGTTCTGGATTTTGATTGCTCTATCCTTTGGAGAGTAATCAAACACTCTTCAGTTGAGGAGGCATCAACGCTTTATACAGATCTGTCAGCACTTTAGTGCTGGCAACAGATCGTCCATGCAGGCGTCAGCGCTTCTGCGCTGGTATCGCCGAGCCATTCGATGCGAATGCCTCCCATGCTACAGCTGCCAAAGGTCTGGAGCGTTAGTGAACAGAGCTTTGGGCGAAGAGCCGATGACCGCCAGTGGCGGAAATCTCATCGGATCTGGGGTTCGTAACGCCCGGAAAACGATCCAGTGGATCGTTTTCAGTGGAGAACGGGCGGCAGCCCCGGGCAAACAATCGAAAGGGCGTAAGCTCCACTGTGTGGAGTTACGACCATTGAGATTGCGGAACACAGCGATCGCACTTCTCTCATCACTCTTCACTAAACACAAAAACCAGCTTCCGTTCCGGAAGCTGGTTTTTCCGTCATTTTTCATTCTTCATTACTGTTTGGTACCGCTTCTTCACTGTAAAGAACCGCCTGCGTCTTTTCTCCCGCATAGCCGTCCGCTTCCAGTCCGTTCTTCTGCTGGAAAGCCATCACCGCGTCATGCGTATTCTGTCCAAACTGGCCGTCAATCTCGTCCTCGTAATAGCCCAGCTCTTTCAGTCTTTCCTGCAGTTTCCGGACCTCTTCAATCCGGGTGGTTCCTTTTCCCAGTGCGGGTTCCGGCGTATCCGCCACGTATCCTGCGACCCATACGGATCCGGGAACGGGCGGCAGCGGCGTCGGAGTCAGGCTCATTTCCCGCCGGACCTCACCAATGGTGGGAATCATCTGGATTGCCAGGACAATCGCAAGGATCACCATTACAGCCAGTCCCGCAATCCCTGCTATTTTTTTCGGGTTTTTATCCATTGGTTTTTTCCTTCCGCATGAACATCAGCCCCAGCGTGTCAGGTCCGCAATGGGTGCAGATCGTGCATCCCGCCATGGCTTCCAGCACTTCCCGGAATAGACCGTAACTTTTGACCGTGTCAATGGCAAACCGTACGAGGCCTTCTTCACTGGGAGAATGAACAACCACCACCCGGCTGAAATCAATGTTGTTATCATTTTCCAGCAGGTCGCGGATATAGTGTTTCAGGTAGTGCTCATACCGTCCCCGGTACTTCTGCCCGGGATGCATCTTGCCGTCCGCCACGATGATGGAAGGCCGGATGTGTAGCATCTTGGCGCCCAGGGCCTCCAGTCCGCTGCAGCGGCCGCCCCGGCGCAGATAATCAATCGTCCTGACTACAAAGCTGGAGGAAACCAGCCCTGTCTTTGCGCGAAGCGCCTCGGCAATCGCTGCTCCGTCTTCCGCGCCTTCGTTGATCATCCTCATTCCTTCCAGCACCAGCAATCCGCTGCCGGTGGAAAGATTGCGGCTGTCCACCACAAACACGTTGCCTACTTCCCGGCTGGCTTCCACCGCGTCATTGTAGCTCGTGGAAAACTCACTGCTCAGACAGACATGCACCAGCTGGTCGCAGTTCTTCAGCTGTTCCCTGAAGAATTCCTTGTACTCGTAGGTGTTTACCGCGGCTGTCCGGACAGACTTGCCGGCCTCCGCTGCGCGGAAAATGTCCCGGGGCGTTACGTCCACACCGTCATGGAACACTTCTCCGTCAATGATCACGCTCAGCGGAGCCACTCCGATATGATACTTCCGGATCCAGTCCGGCGTCAGGTCGCAGGTACTGTCCGCAGTCATTCTGATCTTCATAAATTTCCCCCGTATCCTACTGCAGCAGGATGAAGTATTAATTGTTGAGGAGTCATCCGTGCTTCAGACTGATCTGTCAGTGCTTTAGCACTGGTAACAGATCGTCCATGCAGGTGTCAACGCTTTAGCGTTGGTAACACCGAGCCATTCACGGCTAATGACTCCCATGCTGCAGCTGTCAAAATGCCAATGGCATTCTGGTAACAGCGATCGCAGAATTCTGAATTGGTATTATCTTTCTTCCCTGAAATAGCTCAGCCCCAGGCTTGCCGGCGGGCGAACCTCTTTCGACTGCCAGTGGCAGAAATCTCGAAAGAGGTGAGGTCAACCGAAAGGGAGCAGGCTCCATGGGTTCGAAGCGCCCGGAAAACTGTCCAGTGGACAGTTTTCAGTGGAGAACGGGCGGCAGCCCCGGTAAGGGAGCTGCGACCATTGAGGTTGCGGAAGAATCAGCCGCCTCATTATACCACTTTATCTTTCCTCGCGGAAATAGCTTAATCCGAGTGAAGCCGGCGGCTGATTCTCTCTCTTATTCCGGATGCTGGAAATCACCAGGACGATGATCGTCACCACATAGGGCAGCATCTTCAGCAGCGGCTTGGCCGCCATGGTCACCTGAATCCCGGGAATATTCGTGATAAAGCTGGAGCAGGAGAACAGGAATCCGAATACGGTGGATCCGATAATGGTCATATGCGGCCGCCACAGAGCGAAAATGACCAGCGCGATGCTCAGCCAGCCGAAGGCTTCCAGGCTCAGGTAGGCTTCCTGGGAAACCATATAGTCGATGATGTAGTAAAATCCGCCCAATCCGGCAATTCCGCTGCCGATGCAGGTGGCCAGGTACTTGTAGCGGGTCACGTTGATGCCCACCGCGTCCGCCGTTGCCGGATTTTCACCCACGGCACGCAGTTGCAGTCCCACCCGGGTGCGGAACAGCACCCAGCTGGCCAACAGTGCAATAATGATCGCCAGGAAGAACAGCACGCCCAGGCACTGGAGGCTGTCCTGCCGTCCGGCAAAGGGCCAGCGGTACATCATCTTCGGTCCGATCAGGTAAACGGTCGCGTCCAGCTTGCTCATGATCACCTTCATCAGGCCGACGCCGAAAGTGGTCAGGGCCAGGCCCGTCACGTTCTGGTTGGCGCGCAGGCTCACCGTCAGGAAGGAATAGATCAGTCCGCAGAACATTGCCAGCAGCAGGGATCCCAGGATGCCCAGGATTACGATCAGGAACGGCGGCAGGCCGCTCTTGCCGATCATGTTCAGAACCAGGCAGCCGCCGGCTCCGCCCATGCACATAATACCCGGAATGCCCAGGTTCAGATGGCCGGCTTTTTCCGTCAGGATTTCGCCCGTGGAGCCGTACATGAAGGTGGCGCCGAACGCAAGGGAGTCAATCAGAAAGTTCAGCCAGATGTTCATTTGACGGTCTCCTTTCCGGCTTCCGCATGGCTGTGATGACCGCGGAAATGGATCTCGTAGTTTATAAAGAATTCACTGCCGATAATGAAGAACAGGATAATGCCGACGATCACGTTCGGGAACGCGCCGGACACGTCAAAGTCCTGGCTGATCTGCGCCGCACCCTGGTTCAGCAGCTGAATCAGGGCGGAAGTCAGGATCATCGCCAGCGGATTGAATTTGCCCAGCCAGGCCACCATGATTCCCGTGAATCCCTGGCCGCCGGCGGATTCTGTGGTCACCGTCTGGTCCAGGCCCGCGGCGATCAGGTATCCTGCCAGGCCGCACAGTGCGCCGGACAGGATCATCGTCCGGATAATAACCTTCTTCTCATTGATGCCCACATACTGCGCGGTGCGCACGCTCTCGCCCACCACGTTAATCTCATAGCCGTGCTTGGTATAGTTCAGGTAAATATACAGGCCGACCGCCAGTGCCAGCACGATCAGGATAATCAGCAGGTAATCATTGCCGATGGAGGGCAGCTTTCCGTATTTCAGCTTGCCCAGGGAGGAGGAACCGCTCGGTACCCAGACCACCAGGAAGTAGGCCACCAGGAAGGTTGCCACGTAGTTCATCATCAGGGTAAACAGCGTTTCGTTTGTCCCCCACTTGGCCTTGAACAGCGCGGGGATCACACCCCAGACCATACCGGCCAGCAGTGCCGCGGCAAACATCAGGATCAGCAGAAGCCATTCCGGGATCAAACCGCCCAGGTAAAAATCCACCGCAATGGCACCCAGTACGCCGACCAGCGTCTGTCCTTCACCGCCGATATTCCAGAACCGCATCCGGAATGCCGGCGTCAGCGCCAGGGAGATGCACAGCAGGATCGCAATGTTCTTCAGGAATTTCCAGAGTTTACGGCTTGTAGAGAAGGAGCCTTTGATAAAGGCTTCATAAAAGTCTCCGATTCTTCCCGGATTCTCGTTCAGCTTGTCAATCAGCAGGAACGCCACCAGGCCGCACACAATCAGGCCCAGCACAACAGCCGCGATGCGAATGGCCCAGGCCCTCACCGGATTCACGGAAGCCCGCTTGCTCAGGTGAATCAGAGGTTCGCGGACCTGGCTTTTCTTTGCAGTACTCACGCGTCCTCCTCCTTCCGTTCATCCGTCTTCGTCATCAGCAGACCGATTTCTTCCTTCGTCGTGTTCCGGGCGTCCACAATGCCTGTAATCGCGCCTCCGTTGATGACCATGATCCGGTCGCACAGCTCCAGCAGCACGTCCAGGTCTTCACCGACATAAATCACGGCCACGCCGTTCTCCTTCTGCCGGTTCAGCAGGTTATAAATGGTATAGCTGGAATTGATGTCCAGTCCGCGTACCGGATAGGCTGCCATCAGCACCTTCGGCGTGTAGGCGATTTCCCGGCCCACCAGCACTTTCTGCACATTGCCGCCGGACAGGCGGCGTACCGGGGTGGACACGCCCGGGGTGGACACTTCCAGTTCCTTGATAATCTGCTCCGCCTGTGCCTTGGGCTTTTTCCTGTTCAGGAAGCCCAGCCTGCCCTTCCGGTAACTGCGCAGCATCATATTATCCGTAATGTCCATGCTGCCCACCAGGCCCATGCCCAGCCGGTCCTCCGGCACAAAGCTCAGGTGAATACCCAGCCGGCGGATTTCCAGGGGATCCTTGTCCCGCAGATTCATAACCTCGTCTTCCCGGAACAGTACGTCCCCGTTCTGTACCCACTTCCGGACGGCTTTATTGCTCATGCCGTGGAAGGTCACATCATTCATGTTCCGGTCATGGAACGCACCCTTTTCTGCCAGCGCCCGAACCTGCTTCATGCTCTTGTGAAAAAAGCTGACCGGCCGGTTCTTCTTGGGGTTGTTGAAAGTGATTTTTCCGCTGGCAACAGGCTGCAAGCCCGAAATGGATTCCAGCAGCTCCCGCTGGCCGCTGCCGGCAATACCCGCGATACCCAGGATTTCTCCCCCGTTGGCAGTAAAGGAAATGTCCTTCAGCACGTGAACGCCTTCGTTGTTGTACAGGTTCAGGTTTTCCACAATCAGGCGCGGAACAGCATTCACCGGAGCGGACCGGTGGATATTCAGGTCGATCTTCTTGCCGACCATCATTTCCGTCAGCTGTGCTTCATTCGTTTCAGCAGTGTTGACCGTGGCAATATGCTCGCCCCGGCGCAGGATCGCGACCCGGTCGCTGACCTCCATCACCTCGTTGAGCTTGTGGGTAATGATGATAATACTCTTGCCGTCTTCCTTCATCCGGCGCAGCACGTCAAACAGGCGGGTAATCTCCTGGGGCGTCAGCACGGCCGTCGGTTCGTCCAGGATCAGGATATCCGCGCCGCGGTACAGCACCTTGATGATTTCCACTGTCTGCTTCTCGGAAACGGACATGTCATAGATTTTCTTGGCCGGATCCAGCTTGAAGCCGTACCGTTCCGCAATCTGGGCCACTTCGGCATTGACCGCCTTCAGGTTGTACTTTTCCTTTGTTTCCGTACCGAGCACTACATTTTCGGCAGCCGTAAACAGATCCACCAGTTTGAAATGCTGGTGAATCATACCGATTTTATGTTCAAACGCATCCTTTGGAGAACGGATCACAACCTCTTCCCCGTCAATCAGGATCTGTCCTTCATCCGGGAAATAGATACCGGCAATCATGTTCATCAGGGTGGTCTTGCCGCAGCCGTTTTCTCCGAGAATGGCCAGGATCTCACCCCGATAGACATCCAGATCCACATGATTGTTCGCCACAACCGGGCCGAACCGTTTGGTGATTCCGCGCATCTGAAGCGCAAGCTGCTTCTCCACGATCTGTCCTCCGAAAAATGCGTCCTATAGTATACGTTTTATCTTAACATAAAAGGATACGGACTGCCACCCTGAAAGAATGGCAGTCCGTGGGTAAACCTCAGTGAGCTTTCCGGATCAGAAAGCAGTGTTCAGCAGTTCGATACCGTCGATGTTGACATCGAAGTAGGGAGCGCTGCGGAACTCGGATTCATGGAAGTATCCGTCGGAAACAACCTGAGTATCCTTCTCGTAAGCAGGATCAGTGTCGACGTCAGCCATGTATTCGTTCAGAGCCTTGCCGTTTTCAACAGTGATGAAGCCTTCGGTAGCGGTGTCGAACACCTTCAGGGTGCCGGCTTCGAAAGCGGCCTTGATCTCAGCCAGCTTCTCAGCGGTGCCGGCAGCGGCGGCCTGCTCGTTCACGTCGGTCAGCTTCACGGAACCGGTAGCGATGGTGCCGGTCCAGTCGGTGTCAATGGCTTCACCGGCGATCTTCTGGCCGATGATGTACTGGAAGTAGGGAGCCCAGTCAATGCGGCTGGCAACGATGAAGGTGTTGGGGCAGCTTTCCACGGTGGAGCCGTTGTAAGAAACGTCCGGGATGCCGGCGTTCTCGCAGGCGGTGGGAGCACCCATGGAGTCAGCGTGCTGGGAGATCAGGTCAGCGCCGGCAGCGATCAGAGCTTCGGCAGCAGCCTTTTCTTCCTTCTCATCGTACCAGGAACCGGTGAACTGCACCTTCATGGTAACGTCGGGGCAGACGCTCTTGGCGCCCAGGTAGAAGCTGGTGTAGCCGGAAACCACTTCAGCATAGGTGAAGGCGCCGACGTAACCCATCACAGGAGCTTCGCCCTTCAGTTTGCCGGCTTCCTTGATCTCGTTCAGCTTCAGGCCGGCGGCAACGCCCGCCAGGTAGCGTCCTTCATAGATCGCGGCGAAAGCATTGTGGAAGTTGTCCAGCTTCTCAGTGTGAGCCATGGTGCCGGTCGCGTGGCAGAAGTCCACGTTGGGCAGTTCCTTGGCAGCCTGCAGCATGAAGGTCTCATGACCGAAGCTGTCGGCGAAAACGATCTGGCAGCCTTCATCGGCCAGGTCCAGAGCGGCTTCATAGCAGTCATTGGATTCGGGGATGTTGCGCTTGATGATCACCTGTTCATCAGCCAGACCCAGAGCAGCAGCGGCATCCTTCACGCCGTTGATGAAGTTGAGGTCATAGGTGGAGTCTTCGTCGTGCAGCAGGATGACACCCAGCTTGATGTCTTCCTTGGCAACACCGTCAGCCAGGGCCGCAAAAGCGGTCAGGCACAGGGCCAGAGCCAGAACCAGGGCAAGAACCTTTTTCATGTTGTGTTTCCTCCTCTTTCTCATTGGACTACGGAGTAAATTTTTTTCTATTGGATCAGTCGTCATCCGGCTTCAGAACGATATTTCCGTTCTCAATGCCCTCCACAACTGCCAAAGACTTAAGATGTACACCGGACTCCCTCAGCTGTTTTCCGCCGGGCTGGAAACCTTTTTCCACCGCGATACCGACGCCCACAACCTGCGCTTCTTGCTGCCAGCAGAGGTTCATCAGACCTCTCACAGCCTGTCCGTCCGCCAGGAAATCATCAATAATCAGTACCCTTGTGCCTGCCGGCAGGTACCGCTTCTCGATGCGGATCATGTTTTCGGTTTTATGGGTAAAGGAGTACACCGGTGCCTGGACGATATCATCGTTCTGCACCACCGTAGCGCTTTTCTTGGCGAACACCACCGGGATGTCTCCCAGCGCGTGGGCCGCAGCTACTGCCATGGCGATTCCGCTGGCTTCCACCGTCAGCACAAGTTCCGGCTTTTCTCCGCGGAATTCTTCCGCCCAGGCTTCGCCCATCTGGAACAAAAGCGCCGTGTCGATCCGGTGGTTCAGGAACATATCAACCTTGACGATATCCTTCCCGATGCCTTTTCCAAGTTCCAGGATCTTCCGGCGCAGCGCTTCCATGATGCCTCCAAAAACACGAACATTCCCTCTTGGGATAGGAGAAATTATACGCCATTTACCCGAATATTTCAATGAAGATTATATGCCAAAAGTGTTACAATCCATCCAAAAACCGAAGGAACCCTTATATATCCTCCTTCCGGAAATCTTGTATACATTTCACACGATTCTCTCTTCATTCAAATCAAAAACACAGCTTCCGGTCCCCCGGAAGCTGTGTTGTCCGCCATTCTTCATTTTTCATTCTTCATTTTTCATTGATCTTCCATAGCTTCAGCATGGAAGATCAGTCGAGCTCTTTCTTCCCCGTATACAGCTCGTAGTACCGTCCCTTCATCTCCAGCAGGTCATCATGCGTCCCGCGTTCGATGATCTCACCCTTTTCCAGCACCATGATCGCGTTCGCGTTGCGCACCGTGCTCAGCCGGTGGGCAATCACAAACGTGGTCCGGTTCTTCATCAGCCGGTCCATGCCATGCTCGATGTGGCGTTCAGTCCGGGTATCCACGCTGCTGGTCGCTTCATCCAGCACCAGGATCGGCGCTTTGCTCACCGCCGCCCGGGCGATGTTCAGCAGCTGCCGCTGGCCCTGGCTCAGGTTTGCGCCGTCACCCTCCAGCATCGTGTCATAGCCGTTTTCCAGCCGCATGATAAAGCTGTGGGCGCTGGCCAGCTTGGCCGCCGCTTCCACTTCCTCGTCTGTGGCGTCCAGCCGCCCGTAGCGGATGTTTTCCCGCACCGTACCGGTGAACAGGTGGGTATCCTGCAGCACCATGGCGATGTTCTTCCGCAGCCACTCCCGGGGATAATCCTTAATATTCTTCCCGTCTATGGTAATGGTGCCTTCTTCAATATCGTAGAAACGGTTCAGCAGGTTCGTCACCGTCGTCTTGCCCGCGCCGGTGGAACCGACAAAGGCAATCTTCTGTCCCGGATGGGCATACAGGGTGATATCCTTCAGCACGGTCTTCTCCGGCACATAGCCGAAGGTCACATGCTCCATCACCACGTCGCCGCGGATTTCGGTCGCTTCCGCGCCTTCACGGTCCGGAGTCTCAGGTTCCGCGTCCATCACGGCGAACACCCGTTCCGCGCCGGCCAGGGCTGCCAGGATGGTCGTCGCCTGCTGGCTCAGGTTGTTAATCGGCATGGAGAACTGCCGGCTGTAACCGGCGAATACCGTCAGCGCGCCGGGAGTAAATCCGCCCGTGCACATCAGGATACCGCCCACACCGATTGTCACCGCGAAGGTCACCTGGCCCACATTGCCCATTACCGGCCACATGATGCCGCCCCAGAACTGCGCCCCGAACTGTTTCTCCTTCAGGTCGCTGTTCAGCAGGCTGAACTCCTCCACGCATTCGCTCTCGTGATTAAAGACCTTGATCACCTTCTGCCCGGTCACGGTTTCTTCAATATAACCGTTCACCGCGCCCAGGGCCGCCTGCTGCCAGGCATAGTACTTTGCGCTCCGCTTGGCGATCATCATACCGCCGAACAGGAACACCGGCACAAACGCGATCGTAATCAGCGTCAGCAGCCAGCTGGTGGTGATCATAAAGACAAAGGTACCGATCAGTGAGATCAGACCGGATACAAGTCCTACCAGCGAGTTGTTGATCATCACGTCGATGTTGTCAATATCGTTGGTATACCGGCTCATCAGCTCGCCTGTCGGATGTCCGTCATAATAGCGCACCGGCAGGGTCTGCATTTTCTCAAACAGGTCGTTCCGGATGGTTTCGATGACCTTCAGGGAAACGGACATCATCAGCCGCGCCTGCAGATAAGTGCAGGCCACGCCCACCAGGTAAATCACGGAAAGCACGATCAGCGCCACAGCCACATAGGCGGATACCGCCTGGATGGTTCCGGACGCGATCCAGTTCTGCACCGTTTCGCCGGCGGTAATCTGGTTCAGTATGTTGTCCGCGATTCTTTCAAACGGGCTCATGGTGATCACCGCGTCCGGCTTCACCGCCAGGGTCAGGTGGTCAATAATCGGCGCCATCATATAGCCGCCGCACAGGCTTGTCACCGTGGCGATCAGCATGCACAGCAGCACCAGCACCAGCTTGTACCAGTATTTCCCGACGTATTTCATCAGCCGGCGGATGGTTTGTCCGGCGTTCTTGGGCTTACCGGTCATCCCGCGTCCGGGCGGGCCCTGACGGGGGCCTTTCTGCATATCTCCGGGCCGGGCGGCGTATTGCCTTCTGAGGCGTTCCAATGTTCTGGCCATCTCTTACGCCTCCTTCTTTCCGAGCTGGCTTTCAGCGATTTCCCTGTACTCCGTATTGGAGGCCAGCAGCTCTTCATGGGTGCCCACGCCGGTGATCCTGCCTTCGTTCATCACCACGATCTGGTCCGCGTCCATCACGGAAGCGATCCGCTGGGCGATGATAATCTTTGTACTTCCTGCCAGTTCATGCGTAAAGGCATGGCGGATCTGTGCCTCCGTCGCCGTATCCACGGCGGATGTGGAGTCATCCAGGATCAGGATCTTCGGTTTTTTCAGCAACGCCCGGGCAATACACAGGCGCTGCTTCTGGCCGCCGGACAGGTTGTTCCCGCCCTTGTCCAGTTCTGTGTCGTAACCGTCAGTGAAGGTGGATACAAACTTGTCCGCCTGGGAGGCAGATGCCGCGGCGATCATCTCATCGTCAGTCGCGTCTTCATCGCCCCAGCGCAGGTTCTCCGCGATCGTTCCGGAGAACAGCACGTTCTTCTGCAGCACCATGCCCACGCCTTCGCGCAGGTTGTACAGACTGTAGTCTTTCACGTTCACCCCGTCCACCAGGATTTCTCCCTGATCCGGGTCATACAGCCGCGGAATCATACTCACCAGCGTACTCTTGCCGCAGCCGGTGGAACCGATAATACCTACCACGCTGCCGGGCTCGATCGTCAGGCTGATATCGTCCAGTACGCTGTCCTCGCTGTGCTTGTAGTAGCGGAAGGAAACATTCCGGAATTCCACCCGGCCTTCCTTCACGGTCAGTTCCTTCTGTGCGGCAGTCTCATCGTTCAGGTCCGGTTCCTCTTCCAGTACCTCCCGGATACGCTTGGCGCTGGCCATCGCCCGGGAAGACATCATGAACAGGAAGGTCACCATGATCAGGGAAGACAGGATCTGGATCACGTAGTTGACGAAAGCAGAAAGGTCGCCCACTGCCATCTCGCCGCCCAGCACCAGTTTATGTCCCTGCCAGGCCACCGCGATCACAGTGATGTACATAATCAGCGTTGTGACCGGCTGCATCTGGATCACAATCCGCATCGCCCGGAGCTGGGCGTTCTTCAGGTCTCCGTTGGCTTTGTGGAATTTGTTGTTCTCATCCTGTTCCCGCACAAAGGATTTCACCACGCGCACATTGGTGATATTCTCCTGCACGGTGGAATTCAGGCCGTCTACCCTGGCCTGCACATTCTTGAACCGGGGGAAAGCGGTCAGGATATTGCCGCCCACAAACACCAGCAGCACCGGAATACTGATCAGGAAAACCGTTGCCAGGCTCGGCCGCAGACGGATCGCCATGATCAGGCCGCCGATCATCATGCCCGGCGCCCGAAGGGCCATCCGCATGAGCATGGCCACAAAGTTCTGCATCTGGGTCACGTCGTTGGTCACCCGTGTGACCAGTGAGCCCGTGGAGAACCGGTCAATATTCCCGAAAGAAAAGCTCTGGATTTTCCGGTACAGGTCGTTGCGGATATCCCCGGCAAAAGCGATACTGGCCTTTGAGCTGAAATAGCATCCGCCGATGCCGCCGGCCATCATGATCAGCGCGATCAGGATCATCAGTCCCGCCGTACCAATGCTGGAGCCCACCGTCAGTGTGCCCAGGTTTCCGGAATTGATCACGCCCGCCAGCAACATGGGCATCAGCACTTCGCCGATAACCTCCACAATCATGCACAGCGGACCCAGAATGAACCAGGCCTTGTACGGCCTGATGTATTTCATCCAGTGTTTCAAAAGGACTTCTCCTCTCCTTATGTATACGTACGTTTCAATTTATCCCCATCTGATCATATTGTCAACCCAGAACCGTACCTTTCGAAATCTGTCAAGTTCTTACCTCCTGTCCGCTTCCATTCTCCGTCCGTTCCACCCAATCAAAAAAACTGCTTCCGCCAGGAAGCAGTTTTCTCCACCATTATGAATTATGAATTATGAATTATGAATTTGTTTTTCTCTTCGTATCTGCTATAATTTCTTTGTCACTGTTTAACATTATGATCATGCAATTTGTATTATGAACTCTGAATTGAAGTCTCTCCACCTGATCATCAATCCCAATGCCGGAACCCGCCAGGGCCGCCGTTTCCTGCCCGAGATGATTTCCGTCTTCAACAAGGCGGGATACCTCTGTTCCGTTTATGTAACGGAAAAGCGCGGGGACGCGGTGGATTTTGCCCGGGCACACGCGGGTGAAGCGGATCTGGTCGTAGCCTGCGGCGGCGACGGCACCCTCAATGAAGTGATCACCGGTTTGCAGCAGGGCGGTCATAGGACGCCCCTGGGCTACATCCCCTGCGGCAGCACCAATGATTTTGCCAGCGGGCTGGAGCTTCCCCTTGCACCGCTGCTCGCCTGCGACTCCATCGTTTTCGGAAATCCGCGTTCTCTGGATGTGGGGCTTTTCGGTTCCGACCGTTATTTCAGCTATACCGCTTCCTTCGGCGCCTTTACCAGCGTTTCCTGGTCCACGCCCCAGAATGTGAAGAACGTTATCGGTCATGCCGCCTATATCCTGGAAGGGATTCGTTCCCTGGCGGATATTCATCCGATTCATATGAAGGTTACCGCTGACGGGCAGGAATACGAGGACGACTATATTTTCGGTGCCGTATGCAATTCCACATCCCTTGGCGGCGTCCTGAAGCTGGATGACAACGAGGTGCACATGAGCGACGGCCTTTTTGAGGCGCTGCTCATTCCCTTCCCGCCGGATCTTCTCGTTCTGAACCGGATCCTCTCAGCCCTGCGGACGCGGCATTACGATGATCCTTCCCTGCTTTTCCTCAGGGCGTCAAAATTCTCCTTCACCGGTGCTTCCGATATCAAGTGGACCCTGGATGGCGAAGAAGCTGAAGGTGCGCCTGTTATTGAAATCCGCAATATTCATAACGCCGTCAGTCTCATCTGCCGGTAACGCCCATTTTCATACACTTTGACAGAAAAGCGGCGGAGCATTCAGCTCCGCCGCTTCGGTATTCTGTTGCTTATGCGCCGTAACCGCGGTCAAACGCGGCCTTGTTCATTTCCAGGAACTGCGGCTTAACCACCTTTTCCAGGGCCGCCAGCCACTTTTCCTTCGGAATCTCCGTGCACTTTGCAAAGTGCCCCATCAGCACAATGTTAACCGCCTTGGAGCTTCCCGCTTCCACGGCAGGCGTCAGCGCGTCAAAATCGTCAATGTCAAAGCCCCTGGCCTTCAGGTCTTCCAGCACGCCGGTCGGATATTCCGCCGCGCCGGTAATAACCGGCATCGGGTCGATCTCCTGGGTATTGACGATGATCTTTCCGCCCTTGCGCAGGCAGCCGGCATACCGGGCAGCCTCCAGCTTTTCAAAGCTGATGATATAGTCGCATTCTCCTTCGGTCACGATCGGGCTGTACACCTTCTCACCGAAACGCACATAGGTCACGACGCTGCCGCCGCGCTGGCTCATGCCGTGCACTTCGCTGACCTTCACATCATAACCTTCATCCGTCAGCAGGGTTCCCAGCAGTCTGGAAGCCAGCAGGCTTCCCTGTCCGCCGACGCCGACGATCATTACACTCGTTGTTTTCATTTGTCCATACCCCCGATCGCGCCGAAGGCACACAGCTGTTCGCACACGCCGCAGCCTACACAGAGTGTTTTGTCAATCCTGGCCTTGCCTTCCTTGAAGCTGATGGACGGGCAGCCCATCTTCATGCACTTTTTGCAGCCCCGGCACTTATCCGTATCCACCTGAAGGGGTGTTTTGGGCTTCACGTACTTCAGCAGCACGCAGGGACGGCGGGAAATGATCACGGACGGCTCTTCCACGGCCAGTTCCTCCAGTACCGCTTCCTCGCAAGCCTTCAGATCATAGGGATCCACCACCCGGACCCGGTTAATGCCCAGCGCCTTGCACAGTGCTTCCAGGTTCACCTTTGCCGCCGGATCACCCTTGATGTTGTATCCGGTGGTGGGGTTCTGCTGGTGTCCGGTCATGCCGGTAATGGAGTTATCCAGGATGATTACCGTGGAGTTTGTGGCGTTGTAGGCAATGTTCACCAGGCCTGTCATGCCACTGTGCATGAAGGTGCTGTCGCCGATCACGGCCACGGTCTTCTTTTCGGTTTCCTTGCCCCGGGCCGCGTTGAATCCGTGGATACCGGAGATGCTGGCGCCCATGCACAGGGTGGAATCCAGCGCGTTCAGCGGTGCCACCGCGCCCAGTGTATAGCAGCCGATATCACCCAGTACGGTAATATGGTTTTTCACCAGCGTATAGTACATTCCCCGGTGCGGGCAGCCGGAACACATCATCGGCGGACGTCCAGGCACAGCAGGTGCTTCACCCTGCGCTTCCGGCACTTCCTTCACGGCATAGCCTTCCTTGAGGAAAGCGTCCCGGATGGTCTTCTGGCTGAACTCGCCGATAACAGAGAACAGGCTCTTGCCGGTCACTTCAATACCCAGCGCCTTCACGTGGGTTTCGATCACCGGATCCAGCTCTTCAATCACATACAGCTTCTTGACCTGGGCGGCAAAATCCCGGATCAGCTTCTCTGGCAGCGGATTAGGCATGCCGATCTTCAGCACGCTGACGTCGTCGCCGAAGACTTCCTTCACATACAGGTAGCTGCAGCCGGAGGTAATGATACCGATTTCCCGGTTTTCCGCCATCTCAACCTTGTTGTAAACGCAGTCCTCCGCCAGGGCCCTCAGCTTCTCCGTCCGCTCTTCCACAACGGGATGGCGCTGTTTGGCGTAGCCGGGCATCATGATGTACTTGGAAGGCTGCTTGACATATTCCTTCAGCGGCACTTTCTCCCGCTCGCCGATGTCCACCACGCACTGGCTGTGGGCAATGCGCGTACACATCCGCAGCAGCACAGGCGTGTCATACTTCTCGCTCAGTTCAAATGCGGACCGGGCAAAAGCGTAAGCTTCCGCGGAATCAGCAGGCTCCAGCATCGGCACCTTCGCCGCTATGGCATAATGCCGGGAGTCCTGTTCATTCTGGCTGGAATGCATGGCCGGGTCATCCGCCACGCATACCACCATACCGCCCGTCACACCCGTATAGCTCAGCGTAAACAGAGGGTCGGCCGCCACGTTCAGTCCAACGTGCTTCATGGCGCAGACGCTCCGCATACCGGCCAGGCTCGCGCCAAAGGCAGCTTCCATGGCCACCTTTTCATTGGGCGCCCATTCGCTGTGGATATCGTCATGCTTTGCCAGGAATTCCGTGATCTCCGTGCTCGGGGTCCCCGGATAGCTGCTCACCAGCCCGATTCCGCCGTTGTAAAGGCCCCAGGCCACCGCTTCATTACCAATTAACAGTTTCTTCATGACATGCCATCCTCAACTATTAATTCTTCATTTTTCATTCTTCATTGTTGATTCGCAGAATCGCTTAACTGCGATTCTGTGAATCAACCAGCCCTTCTCCTCCGTACATCCGGCGGAGCTTCGGCTTTTCAATCTTGCCGGTAGCGTTCCGGGGCACAGGCGCCAGGATAATCTTCCTCGGCCGCTTATACCGCGGCATTCCCATACAGAACTCGTTGATATCCTCCACTGTCGCGGTGCTGCCCGGAACCAGTTCCACGATGGCCGCGGCAATTTCGCCCAGGCGCGCGTCCGGCAGGCCGATCACAGCCACGTCCTTGATCGGCGGATAGGCCGCCATAAAGTTCTCAATTTCAACAGGATACAGGTTCTCACCGCCGGTGATAACCACGTCCTTTTTCCGGTCCACCAGGTAGATGAAGCCTTCTTCATCCTGCCGCGCCATATCACCGGTCAGCAGCCAGCCGTCCTTCAGGGTTTCCGCGGTTGCCTGCGGATTGTTGTAGTAGCAAACCATCACGCCCGGTCCCTTCAGGCACAGCTCGCCGACTTCGCCCGGCGCCACTTCTGTGCCGTCCGGCCGGATGATTTTCGTTTCCCAGCCGTATCCGGGAATACCGATCGCGCCTACCTTGCGGACGTTCTCGATGCCCAGGTGTACCGCGCCGGGGCCGATGGATTCGCTCAGGCCGTAGTTGGTGTCATATTCATGGTTCGGGAAATATTCCAGCCAGCGGTGGATCAGGCTCTGGGGCACCGGCTGCGCGCCGATGTGCATCAGCCGCCACTGATCCAGCTTGTAGTTTTCCAGTTTCAGTTCTCCGCTGTCCAGCGCCGTCAGGATATCCTGCGCCCACGGCACAAGCAGCCAGACGATCGTGCACTTCTCACTGTCCACAGCCTCCAGAATCGTCTGGGGCCGCGTTCCCTTCAGGATCACAGCCTTGCCGCCGGAAATCAGGCTGCCGAACCAGTGCATCTTCGCGCCGGTGTGATACAGCGGCGGAATGCACAGGAAGCAGTCGTCCTTCGTCTGGCCGTGATGCGCCTGCTCCACCCGTGCGGAATGAATCAGGCTGCGATGCTTATGCAGGATCGCCTTCGGGAATCCGGTGGTACCGGAAGAGAAATAGATCGCCGCGTCGTCGTCCTCCGTCAGCTCGCACTTCGGGAAGCTGGAACTGCTCTCGTTAATCAGTTCCACCAGGTCGTCCGCGAAGCTCGGGCACCCGGGGCCTTCAAACACCAGCGCCACATGGGGAATCTTGTCCGCGATTTCCTCTATACGGCCGATGAATTCCGGCCCGAAAATCAGCATATTGCTCTCGGACAGGTTCAGGCAGTATTCAATCTCATTGGAAGCGTAGCGGAAGTTCATGGGAACCACCACAGCGCCGGTCTTCAGGATACCGAAATAGATCGGAAGCCAGTCAATGCAGTTCATCATCAGGATGGCAACCTTTTTGCCCTTGCCGATCCCGTGGCTCCGGAGCATGTTTGCCACCCGGTTTGCTTTTTCATCAAAAACCGCCCAGGTGATTTCCCGGCGGTAGTGTTTCTGTTTTGCGCTGGGCTCCACCAGTTCAAAATCATGCCAGGTTACCCGGCGGGTCTCAGGCTGATCGGGGTTGATCTCCACCAGTGCCGTATCATTCGGCCATTCCCTGGCATTTCTTTCCAGCAGTTCAATAATGGTCATAAATGTTAATCCCCTTGTTCTTTTGCACATGTTGAAGTCTCATTCTCAAAAAAACGGGCAGCCGCCCTATTCAAGAGAGTAAGAATCCTGTAATTGTGAATTATGAATTATGAATTATGAATTGTCAATTAAAGTCCATGAAAAGAACAGAATCGTCCAGCTCCCCCGCCCACTGCGGCAGGCTGGTCAGCCGGAGCGTTTCCCCTGTCAGCGGATGCCGCAGTTCGACCATGGCGCTGTGCAGCGCAAAGCAGCCCGGGAACTCCTCCGGTCGTTCCTCTCCGTATAAAAAATCTCCCCGCACCGGGCAGCCAATATGACTCAGGTGGACCCGGATCTGGTGGGTCCTTCCCGTCTCCAGCTCCAGCAGGATCAAAGTGCCTCCATTCCGTTTTTCCAGCACCTTGTAGCGGGTTCTGGACGGTTTGCCGTCAGGCGCAATCATTCGCTTGATGGTCGCGCCCGGCACCTTGGCAATAGGAAAATCCAGCATTCCCTCTTCTTCTGCGGGAATGCCGTCTGTCAGCGCCAGATAACGCCGCCGGAAGGCCGGGGTATGCAGCTCCTGCTGAAGACGATGCTGGGCATGGGGTGTCCGGGCAATAACCATCAGTCCGCCCGTTCCCTTGTCCAGCCGGTTCACCGGCCGGTATATGAAGTTTTCAGGACATCCGTAATAGGAATATACCGCATTCTCCAGGGAATCATCCGGATGATTCCGGCTGCTCTGGCTGGCAATCCCGCCGGGTTTCGCCACCACCAGCAGGTGTTCATCTTCGTAAGGGATTTCCAGTGGAAACTCATAAGGTTTCAGCTGGTAGACCGGAACGTCTTCCTCCCAGTCAATCTTCACCAGGTCGCCGTCCTCAACCCGGGCGTCTGCCCGGGCCGGCTCACCGTTCAGCCGGATCCGTCCGTTCCATTTGGCGCTCTTCAGCGCCGTATAGCTTACGCCCATGGACCGCCGCAGAACTTCCCTGATTCTCCATCCGGCTTCCTCCGGCCCGACCCGGTACTCCATCCCTGCCCCTCACTTTGCACTCAATAGTATTCGCCCTCAGGCAGTTATAACTGTGAATTCTGAATTATGAATTATGAATTCCCTTTTTACCGATTTTCTCAAAAAGCGGAAACACCCGGGGATACACACCCACAATCGTAAACAGGATAATCGCGTACCGGGCGGTACGGACCAGGTTCGCCCCCAGCGTGCCGTTGTTCAGCCATTCCTTGTTGAACGGCATCTTCAGCACGTTATTCAGAACCGCGTAGATCGCGAAAGCACCCGCGAGTCGCAGGATCATTGCCCACACGTTCCTGGTATCTTTAAACCTTACATATTTGTTTTCGTACGGATAGACCGTCACCATACCGATCAGCAGGCCAAGGGACGTAAAATAATCCCGGCTGGTGCACCAGAAGATGCCCGGCAGGGTTA
This sequence comes from uncultured Eubacteriales bacterium, assembly GCA_900315675.1. Classification (GTDB taxonomy): domain Bacteria; phylum Bacillota; class Clostridia; order Christensenellales; family Aristaeellaceae; genus Aristaeella. Next base: position 5,461 of record OMZY01000024.1, on the reverse strand, counting down.
CCGCCAGCAGAATGACGCTCCGTACCCATTCCTGTTTCACTTTCTTATGCAGAACAGCGCTGAAGGCGATCGCCGCCAGGCCTACGGCCCATCCGGCCAGCACATCCGTCGGATAATGCACACCGACCGCAAACCGGCTCAGGCCGATCAGCAGCGGAAGAATCACCGCAAGCCACCACATCCATTTTTTGCGGATTTCCCGCGCAACGCTGCCGTACACAGACACTGCCGTGGCGCTGTGGCCGCTGGGAAATGAATAACCCTGCTGCAGGATATCCATCGGATCAGCGTCAGCCTCCACAACCGTCAGCGCTTCCACGCGATCCGGATGCGCCATGTACGGTCTCATCCGCAGCGCAATATTTTTGATCATCGGGTACCACATATTGGCTGCCACAATCGTGAAGCCGCAGCGTTTCCCTGCTTCTTTGTTGTAGCAGAAAAGCATGACAAGCAGGATCAGCAGGGTCACAGTCTCCCCGCCGATGAAAGTCACGACCTTGGACACAGCCTGTCCAAAGTTTCCGGCGGCATTCTGCAGCCATTCAATCAGGTCAACTTCCCAATCGAAATAGAATACATTACCCATGATCGTCTCATCTCCTGTCCCGGATATTATATCTGATATAGCATTATCCCGCAACAAAAAGCCCTTGACGAGGTCAGTCTCTCATGGTAATATAATCGGGCTGGTTAGCTCTGGAGCGATGGCCGAGCGGTTGAAGGCGCTGGTACCGAAAGGTACCGGGGGTTCGAATCCCTCTCGCTCCGCCAGCCTTGACATGGAGAAGTACCCAAGTGGCCGAAGGGGCTCCCCTGCTAAGGGAGTAGGATCCGTTGAGGGTCGCCCGGGTTCAAATCCCGGCTTCTCCGCCAATAAGACCCTAGGAAAGTCAACATTCCTAGGGGTTTTTTCTGCCAAAAAACGGCTTTGTACCCTTTACTGTACCCTTTACAGAATATGACCGAATTATACAAATTGTTACACGGGATTTAACCGGGAATAGATTTGTTGACTCGCAGATCCAATTTCAATCTATTATTTCAAATCTGTCCGAATAATATATACCGTCTCTTCATCCATACCCTCCGGTTTGAGGTCATATCCGGTATCGGTCAGTTGATCCTTTGTGATCTTCCAGGCATTCAAAGCACCGGTCAGATCCTTTTCCATGAGCGGAAGCAGCTTCTCTGCCGCACTTTTTTCAGCGGTAAGGATACTGTCTTTCAACACTTTTGTTCCGGTTTCCTGCAGCGTTGACGCGCCGGCGGATACCAGCATTGCGCCTGCTGAAAGCGTTGCTGCACCATCAGAAGCCTGGGCCACACCGTCCGTATAATCTTTCAGACCGGTTACAAAAGTGTTCACCTGATCAAGCTTCTCTTTCAGAGCCAGGAGCTGCTCCCGGGCCGCTGCCGCCTGTGCCAGTTTCGCAGTAATCGTTTCGTCCTTCGCCAGATAAGCCTCTGTGTTCTCAGTCACCAGTTTTTCAATCTGTTCCTGTACGGCCGCTTCGGTCTGAGCCAGAATTGCTTCGCTTTTCATCTGAGCTTCCACAGCGGTGTCTACCTGTGCGGCCTGTTCCTTTGACACCAATCCGCCTTTCAGGGCGGCGGCATACTGTTCGGCAGTCATCTCAAACCCGGCAGCCTTCAGAACGGCTTCCAGCACCTTGCCTTTTACGGCCTCCAGAACGCCTGCCCTGATCTGGTCTTCTTTGGCTGCGACCTGTTTCCGGACTTCCTCCGCGATTTTAGCGGAGGCAGCGGCTTTCAGCGTATCGGGATCAAGCTGCGCTATCACACCATCCAGGATTTCGGCATAATTCTCTGCGGTCAGCACCGGTATCGTGATGCCGGCGTCAGCCAGGCCGGAAGCAGCGATCTGGTCATTGGCCGTGTTCAGGATTGCTGCAAAGAGTTGTTCCGCTCCGTTGTTCAGTGTATCATTATTCCCTTTCAGCGCAGCAAGGCCTGTGTCCAGAGCAGCTGAGCCTTCCGCCACCTGCTGCGCGCCTTCTGCCAGTTGTAAAGCGCTGGCATCCAGATCCTTCAATCCTTTATTCAGTTCATTAATCTTACCGACGATTTCTTTCGTCATTCCTTCGGTCTCGGGCAAATCAGCACCGTCCTTCAGCGCTGTCAGTAGCGCTGTGACATCCTTCAGCAGCGCTTCAGGATCCATACCGTCGATCCGCGCGTCCAATTCCCTGCAGGCAGCTTCCAGCGGATCGGAGGAGCAGAAAGTCATCATCCAGCCAAGATCCACGTGATCCGCGTGGAACGTTGCGGAGAAGGATGCCGGCAGCTGCAGGGTAGCGTCCATGTTCGGCACAGCCCAGCCCACCAGTACGGACCGCTCTGCTTCCGTAAGCACAGCCGCGTTTTCCGCTTTCAGGTCCGAAATGCCCTCTTCCGGAAGCGGCAGTACGGAAAGCGCCAGTGCAGGTGCCTGTCCCTCCGTCCGGTAGGTTACGGTCAGGACCGCTTCTCCGGTCTTTTCTTTCAGGTCTGACGCGGAGATCTCTTCCCCGTCCAGGGTCAGGGTCACAACCGGCAGCACAGCCGGTGCTTTATCAGAAGTACCCTGATAGATCACGTTCTTTCCGTCCGCCTTCCAGGTCAGCGTTTCGCCTTCCAGGGTAAAGGCCTCATTTCCGCCCACGTTCTGAATGCCGTTCAGCATGGTGCGGTCAGCCAGTTCATCCAGCCCATCCGTGTTTTCCAGGCGGATGCTGTCCGTAATGCTTGTCACAGTACCGTCAGCACCGGCGACCACATAGACCCGTTCATGTTTCGTATTCTCAGCCAGCGCTCCGGTGCATCCAAGCACCATAACCAGCGCCGTCAGCATCGCAATAATTTTCTTACTCATCATAATCCTTCCTTTCTGATCAGCAGGCAGCTTTTTCCATTCCGGCTGTCGTATGAACAATGACTTTATCCATGATCAGCAGCACCGCGGGCAGGAGCAGCAATACCACTGCCACGCTCAGCAGCGCGCCGCGGGCAATCAGCCTGCACATGGAGGAGATGATGGCCACATTGGAATACAGGCCCACGCCGTAGGTCGCCGCAAAGAAGCCCAGGCCGCTGACCAGCACGCTCTGCGCGGCGGAAGCGACAGCGTCCTGAACCGCTTCTTTCTTATCCTTGCCTGCAAGCCGGTTCTGCTTGTACCGGGTCGTCATCAGGATAGCGTAGTCCACGGTGGCGCCCAGCTGGATGGTGGAGATCAGAATCGGCCCCACAAAAGGCAGCTCCTGTTTCAGGTAATATGGGATGCACAGGTTGGCCGCGATAGCCAGTTCGATCACAGCCACCAGCAGGACAGGCAGCGAGAAGGACCGCTGCACCAGCATGATGATCACAAAGATCGCGATAATCGAGATCAGGCTGACAACCGTGAAGTCCCGGTCCGTACAGGCAATCAGGTCCTTCGTGCAGGGTGCTTCGCCGATCAGCATGCCGCCCTTGTCATATTTCTTCAGGATTGCGTTCAGGCTGTCGATCTGCGCGTTCACTTCGTCCGAGGAGATGACATAAGCGCTGTTCACCAGCATCAGCTGGTACCGGTCTCCTTTTACCAGGGACAGCACGTCCTCCGGCAGGATCGATTCCGGAATCCCGGCGCCCAGCAGGCTGTCAATCCCGATGACGCTTTTCACGCCGTCCACCTGCTGCATTTCTTTCGTCATGTCCCGGACATCCTTCTGGGATACATCCGCGTCGACAAGCAGCAGATGCGTGGTGGACATATCAAAGGTTTCTTCCAGCTTTTTATTGGCCTGGACAGACTCCAGTTCCGGCGGCATGACCTTGCTCATATCGTAGTAGACATTCACATTCCGGTATCCGTAGAACGCCGGGATGATCATAACCAGCAGGATCACAGCCAGCACTTTATAGTGTTTCGTAACGAACCGGCCGATGCCGCTCACATCAGGCAGCAGCGGTTTGTGGCTCGTTTTTTCGATCGCGCCGTCCAGCGCCCGGATCACACAGGGCAGCAGCGTCACCGTGCCAAGCACGCCCAGGATTACGCCCTTGCTCATCACAATGCCCAGGTCTTTGCCCAGGGTGAAACTCATGAAGCAGATGCTCACAAAGCCGGCGATCGTGGTCAGGGAGGAGCCCAGGATGGAAGTGAAGGTCAGCCGGATGGCATTCGCCATGGCTTCATCCTTGTCGTCCGTCAGGGCTTTCTGCTCCTTGTAGCTGTGCCACAGGAAAATGGAATAGTCCAGCGTCACAGCCAGCTGCAGCACGGCAGCCACCGCCTTGGTGATATAGCTGATCTCGCCCAGGAAATAATTGCTGCCCATGTTCCACAGAACGGAAACGGCAATGCAGAGCAGGAAGATCATCGGCAGCAGGAACGAGTCCATTGTCAGCATCAGCACAACGGCGCACAGTGCCACGGCAATGGCGACATAGATCGCTTCCTGGTCCTCCACCAGCTGCCTGGTATCGGTCACGACCGCAGAAAGGCCGCTCACAAAAGTTTTTTCACCGGCAACCTTCCGTACCTGACTGATAGCTTCCATGGTTTCCTCAGAGGAGGAACCTTCATCAAAGAAGACGGCGGAAAGCATACAGTCGCCCCGCTGGAACTTCTCCCGAATATCATCCGGGATGATTTCCACGGGCAGCGTTCCCTTCGTCAGTGAAGCGTACCCGATGACGGAGTCCACATGCGGTATTTCCTTCAGGGCGTTTTCCATATCCGCCTGGTCCTTCAGGTTCATACCCTCCGTAACCAGCAGGGAAAAAGCGCCCTTGCCGAAATCCTTCAGCAGAATCTCCTGGCCCTGGACGGTCAGTATCCGGTGCTGAACCAGTCCCTTGGTAAATCCTTTCATGTTTGTCTTCCTCCTGTTCGGTGCTTGTTTTGAACACCGTGTTGACTTTCTCAACGCCGTGAATTATAATGACCCCCGTGATCGAAATCAATAATCAGATTGATTATCGATCGTTTGTTAATCAACACCGGTTCAACCGCCATCCGGATAATCAACAAAAAAGCCAATATTGTTCAGGAAAGAAGGAGACCCATGGAAGAGCAAAAAAAAGAAGACCGGCGTGTGAGGCGCACCAAAAAGATGCTGACCCAGGCCTTGACTCAGCTCATGCAGGAAAAACAGATCAAGGAGATCACAGTCAAGGAGCTGACAGACCTTGCGGATATGAACCGGGGTACTTTCTACCTGTATTACAGGGATGTGTACGACATGCTGGAAAAGCTGGAGGACAGCATGTTTGAGGCCCTGGACAGCATTGCCGCCCTGCATGAAACTGACGCGGCCCGACAGGAAACCAAACCGATCCTGCTGGATGTATTCCGTTTTATCGAAGAAAACCAGGAGATTGTCCGGGTATTGCTCAGCCCCTACGGCGACATGAAATTCCTGCACCGCCTGTACGATGTGATCCGGGAAAAATGTCTCACCGGATTTCCATA